>CALRTC020000060.1:0-3075 GCA_943371025.1 Hydrogenophaga intermedia | reverse complement strand
CAGCCGCCCTTGCCCGACTGGGTGCTGAAAGGCGCTATCATCGGCCTGAAGGACGGGGCGAACAGCTTCGCAAGGCTGGAGAAATATGCCGATGCCGGGGTGGCCATCTCCGGCCTGTGGTGTGAGGACTGGGTGGGCCTGCGCATCACCAGCTTCGGCAACCGGCTGTTCTGGGACTGGAAATGGAACGCCGCCCGCTATCCCGATCTGGACCGCCGTATCGGGGAGTTGCGGGAACGCGGCATCCGGTTCTTAGGCTATGTGAACCCCTATCTCTGCGTCGATGGCAGCCTTTATCCAGAGGCCGAGGCGGCGGGCTATCTGGCCCGCAAACTGGACAGCGACGACACCTATCTGGTCGATTTCGGCGAGTTCTTTTGCGGGGTGGTGGATTTCACCAATCCGGCCGCCGCCGCCTGGTTCGCCGAGCGGGTGATCGGGCAGAACATGCTGGATTTCGGCCTGTCCGGCTGGATGGCCGATTTCGGCGAATATCTGCCCACCGATGTCCGCCTGCACGATGGCACGCCCGGCATGCTGGCCCACAATGCCTGGCCCGTTCTGTGGGCAGAGGTGAATGCAAGCGCGGTCGCCAGCCGGGGCAAGACGGGCGACACCGTCTTCTTCATGCGCGCGGGCTATAGCGGCGTGCAGCGTCATTGCCCCCTGCTGTGGGCCGGTGATCAGTCGGTGGATTTCAGCCGGCATGACGGCATCGGCACCGTCATCACGGCCGCCCTGTCCTCGGGCTTGCTGGGCAACGCCTATCACCACAGCGATATCGGCGGTTACACTAGCCTGTTCGGCAATGTGCGCACGCCGGAACTGGTGATGCGCTGGTCGGAAATGGCCGCCTTCACCCCCGTCATGCGCGGGCATGAGGGCAACCGCCCGCGCGACAATGTGCAGGTGGATGAAGACCCGGCCATCCTGGCCCATTTCGCCCGCATGACCCGCATCTACACCCACATGGCGCCCTATCTGCGCGCCCTGTCGGAGGCGGCGGTGGCGACGGGCCTGCCGGTACAGCGGCCGCTGTTCCTGCATTTCCCGGACGATGTCCGCACCTACGCCCTGCAGGAAAGCTATCTCTACGGTCCCGACCTGCTGGTGGCGCCCGTCATCCAGCCGGGCGCGGAAAGCTGGACCCCCTATCTGCCCGCCGGCACGGATTGGGTGGAGGTATGGACGGGTGCCGTACATGCAGGCGGGCAAGAGGTCACGGTGGCTTCGCCGTTGGGCAAACCGCCCCTGTTCTTCCGTCAGGGCAGCGCCTGGGCAGGCCTGTTCCGTCAGATCGCGGACGTGTCGTAACGCCACCCTCATCCCGGCACTCCAGGATCAAGGACATCCCATGCGCTTCGGCCTTCACCGCACCCTGCTGCTGGCGCTTGTCATGCTGGCGGGCATCCTGAATTACACCGACCGGCAGATCATCGCCGTGCTGAAACCCATGCTGGAACAGCAGTTGGGCTGGAACGACGCCGATTACGGCTTCCTGGTCGCCACCTTCCAGTTCGCGGCGGCCGTGGCCTTCATCTTCGCCGGGCGTCTGATCGACCGGCTGGGCTGGCGGGTCGGCAATCCCACCGCCGTGGGGTCGTGGAGCCTGGCCGCCATGGTGCATGGCACGGCCACCAGTATGGCGGAATTCACCGTGGTCCGGGCCGCCTTGGGCGCCACGGAAGCACTGGGAACGCCCGCTGGCATCAAGACCATCGCCGTCTGGTTCCAGGCGCGCGAACGGTCGCTGGCACTGGGCTTCGTCAATGCCGCCGGCAATGTCGGTGCCATCGTGGCGCCGTTGCTGGTGCCGGTGATCGCGCTGACCCATGGCTGGCGGGCCGCCTTCTACATCATGGGCGGGGCCGGCCTGATCTGGGTGGTGGCCTGGTGGGCGCTGACCCGCCATCCCTATTTCCGGACCCCGCCCACATCGGCGGCCACGGCCAACGGCGCCCGGGTGCCCTGGCGCGTCGTCTTGTCCGACCGCCGCACCTGGGCCTTCTGCGGGGCCAAGGTCTTCTCCGATCAGGTCTGGTGGTTTCTGCTGTTCTGGATGCCGGACCTGTTCACCCGCGTCTTCGGGCTGGACATGCGCAGCTTCGGTGTGCCGCTGGCCACCATCTATGCCATTGCTGCCACGGGCTCCCTCATCGGCGGCTATGTCTCCGGCCGGTTGCTGGCGGCAGGCATGAGCCTGAACAGGGCGCGCAAGCTGACCCTGCTTGTCTGCGCCCTGCTGGTCCTGCCCGTGCCGCTGGTGCTGCTGGTCCAGAATTACTGGCTGGCCGTGGCGCTGCTGGGCCTGACCCTGGCGGCTCACCAGGGCTTCTCCGTCAACCTGTTCGCCACGGCCACCGACATCGTGCCCCATGGCCGCATCGGCACCGTGATCTCGCTGGGGGCGCTCTGCGGCAATCTGGCGGGCATGGCGATCCTGCAGGCAGCCGGCTGGGTGCTGGCGGCCGGCGGCTCCTACGCGCCGATGTTCGCGCTGGTGTCGGTGTCCTACCTGCTGGCCCTGGGCTGGCTGCATTTCTGGCAGCCCGAGCTGAAACCGGCGGAGGATTGATCAGCCGCGGGCAATCCCCGCCGCATCCGCCCAGGCCGCATAAGCGGCCTGGGCTTCGTCTGCGCCAACCGATGGCGTGAATTCCGCGTCATAGCGGGCGAAGCGGGGCAGGTCGCTGTCTGACAGCAGCCCCACACCCAGCCCCGCTGCAATCGCCGCACCATAGGCGGTGGCTTCGCGCACCCCATGGCGGCGGACGGGCAGGCACAGCGCGTCGGCCTGCATCTGCAACAGCGGGTCGCTGGCCGTCACCCCGCCATCGACGGGGAAATAGCCGGGCACGGACAGGCCCGGCGTGGCGGCGATGGTGGCCGCGATCTCCTTGAACCGGAAGGCGATGCCCTGCAAGGCGGCGCGGGCAACATGGGCGCGGGTGGCCCCGGCGTCCAGGCCGGCGATCAGGGCGCGTTCATGGAAACGGCCATGCGGCGCGCCCAGCCCCTGCAGCGACGGGCGCACGACCACGCCGCGCGTATCCGCCACCGACCCGGCCAGCGCCG
>CALRTC020000059.1:0-3258 GCA_943371025.1 Hydrogenophaga intermedia | reverse complement strand
CTGGCCGAGACGCCCGCCGTGATCCCGCAGCCGCGGCCGGGCGTGCCGCCGATCCGCATCAACCTGACCAACCCGCTGCTGACAGCCGAAACGGTCGCCCAGTTGCGCGCGTTGTACCCGGCGTCGGCCGACCCGACCTTTGTGGCGCCGGCCGGCTTCACCGCCGCCGATTATGCCTCCATCACCACGGCCAATGCCCTGTCCCGGCGTATGACGGAACTGGGTGCGCGCCAGCAGGACAACAATCAGAACGCCTTCAACACCACGACCGGCGTGAAGGGCGACCTGTTTGCCGGCTTCAGCTACGACACCTATTTCACCTTCGGCCGCGTGTCGCGTGACGTGATCGTGCGCAACGACGTGTCCTCGACCCGTCTGCGCCATGCGCTGAACGCCACCAAGGATGCCGCCGGCAACGCCATCTGCGTGGATGCCACGGCCCGCGCCCAGGGCTGCGTGCCGATCGACATTTTCGGTCCCGGCCGCATCAGCGAAGCTGCCGCCAAATACATCCGCACCGACACCAACCGCGCCCAGGAATTCGAACAGCAGGTGTGGAACGGTTCCGTCACCGGCAACCTGTTTGAACTGCCGGCAGGCGATGTCGGTGTCGCCTTCGGTGGCGAATGGCGCAAGAACAAGTATTTCGACCGCGTGGATGACAGCATCCGTACGGGCGACATCCTGGGCTTCAACCCGGCCCTGTCATCGTCCGGTCAGTTCGACGTCTGGGAAGGGTTCGCCGAAATCTATGTGCCCCTGGTTACCGACCAGCCCTTCTTCGAGAACCTGTCGGCCGAAGGCGCCATCCGTTATTCCGACTACAGCTCCGTTGGTTCGGTCGAGACCTGGAAGGCTGGCCTGGAATGGTCGCCGATCAAGGATGTCGGCTTCCGCGGCCAGTTCCAGTCGGCCATCCGCGCGCCGAACGTCCTGGAACTGTACCAGGGCGGTCAGGTTGGCTTCCCGACCCTGAATTCCACGGTCGATCCCTGCCTGCTGTCCACCGCTGCCGGCTATGACAAGACGTTCTGCGTCAGCCAGGGCGTGCCGACGGCCGTCGCCGGGACCGCTGCCTTCAACTCCGCCCGCCCGACTCAGTTCCAGCAGTTGAGCCAGGGTTCCGCGGTTGCCGGCTTCGAGTTGACGGAAGAACAGTCGCACACCTGGACGATCGGCGCGGTTCTGACCCCGTCGTTCCTGCCGGAACTGACGGCCACGGTTGATTGGTGGCAGATCAAGCTGGATGACGCCATCGGTGGCTTCGGCGGCGGTGCGGCCGGTGTGGTGAAGGATTGCTTTGCCAACAAGAACCTGCAGAGCTCCACCTGCAAGGCCATCACCCGCACGGCCGACGGCTATCTGGCCGTGGTCCAGGTGCCGACGGTCAACAATGCAGGCCTGAAGACGTCCGGTGTCGACGTTGGCTTCACCTGGCGCCAGGATCTGCCGGAGAGCCTGACCATCGATGGTGACGGCCAGTTCCGTGTCAAGAGCGACCTGTCCTACCGCGACAAGTTCGATGTTCAGCCGGCCGTGAACGGTACGATCTACAAGTGCGCCGGGTACGGCGGTCAGAACATCTGCGGTGAACCGATCCCGACGTGGAAGGCCACCACCACCTTCACCTATCAGAGCGGCCCGATCACGGCCAGCCTGCAGTGGAACTACATCGGCTCGTGGAAGAACGACGCCATTCTGTTCGGCACGGACCCGGCAACGCTGGTCTATCCGAAGGTCGGTTCGTACAATCTGTTCGACCTGTCCGGATCGTATCAGGTGGTCGAAGGCGTGACGGTGTCGGCTGGCGTGACCAACCTGTTCGACAAGCAGCCGCCGATGCTGCCCGACACCATGATCGGGTCGCAGCAGAACAGCTTCACCAACACCTATGACGCGTTGGGGCAGCGGTTCTTCATGTCCGCTTCGGTCAGGTTCTGATCCGAAGCATCATCTCTGCTTCATCACTATGGCGGGCTTCTCGGAGCCCGCCATTTTTTCTTCAGAGTTTTGAAATTTATCAGATATAGATGATTGTAAATTTGCAAATATAATTGTAAAAATAGCGCTCTAATCTATGAAATGGACCTGCTATATTCATAATATTTGAATATTGACTTTGGGTGGTGCCTCTATTTGCGTCTCCGCACACCGCACGCTTCGGCGGTGACAGAACAGGGAGCAGAGAAGAGGCTAAGATGAATATCGGACTTAACAATAACATCAATGGGTTGCGTACCGCCTTGCTGTTGGGGGCAGCGATGGTCATGAGCGGAACCGCCATGGCGCAGGAGCTGCAGCTCGACGAGATCGTCGTCACGGGCTCACGCATCGCGCGTCCGGAACTGACCAGTTCCAGCCCCGTGACGGTTGTTGACGCCGCCTCCTTCGAGCAGGCCGGCGCCGCCACTGTCGACAGCGTAATGAATGAACTGCCGCAGATTGTTCCGGCGTTGGGTTCGTCCTCCAACAATGGCGGCAACGGGTCGGCCACGGTCGATCTGCGCGGCATTGGTCCCCAGCGTACTCTGGTCTTGGTGAATGGCCGTCGCTATATTCCGACCAATGGCGCCGGTACCGTCGACCTGAACAATATTCCGGCGGCCCTGGTCAAGCAGGTGCAGGTGCTGACGGGTGGCGCATCCGCGGTCTATGGCTCCGATGCCATTTCGGGTGTCGTCAACTTCATCCTTGAAGACAGCTTCCGTGGCGCCCAGGCCTCCACCCGTTTTGCCGTGACCAAGGAAGGTGACGGCAAGGAGCGCAATGTCAACCTGACCATCGGCACCGGTTCCGAAGACGGCAAGTCGAACCTGACCCTGTTCGCGGAATATAACAAGCGCGACGAGGTGATGGCCGGTGACCGTGACTATTCCAAGCAGGCCATTACCGAAGGCGTGGTCAATGGCGTGCCGACCATCCTTTATTCAGGTTCGACCACCTCTCCGTCCGGTCGTCTGGCCAAGGGCACTACGGTCCTGACCTGGGATGCCAATGGCAAGCCGCGGCCGTTCAACAGCACCCGCACGACCAGCAGCGCCGGCGACCTGTACAATTTCTCGCCCGTGAACTATCTGCGCGTCCCGCAGGAGCGTCTGTCGCTGTTCGTGTTGGGAAATCACGAGTTCAACGAGCATTTCAAGGTCTATGAAGAAGCCAACTTCGTGACCAACCGCGTGCCGTTGCAACTGGCCGAGACGCCCGCCGTGATCCCGCAGCCGCGGCCGGGCGTGCCGCCGATCCGCATCAACCTGACCA
>CALRTC020000058.1:0-4221 GCA_943371025.1 Hydrogenophaga intermedia | reverse complement strand
GCGATCTGACCATCGCCGGCGGGACCGGCGGCACTGTCGGCACCCTGACGGGCGGCACCATCACCAACACGCTGGGCAATGTCGTGCTGGCGTCCGGCAGCCTGCTGCTGAATGACCGCGTCAATGTCGGGTCCGGCACGCTGATCAATAGCGGCGCCACGATCACGGCGCAGAATGACCTGCAGGTCGGCAAGTTCCGTCAGACGGCCGGCGAGCTCAATCTGGGCGGCAATATCCTGAATGTCGACGGGGCAGCCAGCATCACCGGCGGCACCATCCAGAGCAACCTGTCGACCACCGGCACCTATCTGATCGGATCCTACAAGACGCTGGTGTCGGCCGGCGCCGGTTCCACCTATGACGGCGTCAATGTCGCCGGGCTCGGCTCCATCCCCATCCTGTTGGCGCAGCGTGTGGTTGATTCCAACAACCTGTTGGTTTCGTTCGGCAATAATTACATCGGCGGCTATCTGCCCACCCTGGACAATACCGGCAACATCAGCAGCGCGACGGTGATCTATATCGCCAGCACCGGCAATCTGGGGGCGCTGAACAATACCGGCACCATCAATGGCAACATTACCAACCTGTCCGACAAGGCCCTGGTCATCAATGGCGGCAGCGGCACGGTTGTCGGCGCCTTTACCGGCGGCACGATCAGCAGCACCGGTGCCAATGTCGTACTGTCGTCGGGCAACATCCTGCTGACCGACGCGGTCGATGTCGGTTCCGGCACGCTGGTCAATAGTGGCGCCACCGTCAACCTGCCCGCGGCCCTGAATGTCGCCGGCAATTTCAGCCAGACGGCCGGCCAGCTGGTCATCGGCAACAATGTCTTCTCGGTCAGCGGTGCGGCCAATGTCAGCGGCGGCACCATCCTCACCAGCCTGGCGGCCACGGGCAATTACCTGGCCGGGGCGCAGAACGCGACGCTGATCGCCGGCGGCGCCGGGTCCAGCTATGCCGGCGTCAATGTCTCGGCCAGCATCACCGGCCTGTCGGCCAAGGGCACGACCAGCGGCAACAACCTGCTGCTGTCCTTCGCCAACCATTATGTCGGCGGCAGCCTGTCGGCTATCAACAATACCGGCAGCCTGAGTGCCGCCACCGCCGTCTATGTCGCCGCGACCGGTAACCTGGGGGCGCTGAACAACAGCGGCACCATCAACGGCAACATCACCAACCTGTCCAGCAAGGCGCTGGTGATCAACGGGGCCAGCAGTGGTACCGGCAGCTTCACCGGCGGCAACATCACCAGCACCAATGCCAATGTCGTGCTGGCGTCGGGCAATATCCTGCTGGGCGACGGCGTCAATGTCGGCGGCGGCACGCTGGTCAACAGCGGCGCGTCTGTCCTGCTGTCCGGCCCGGTGGCGGTCAGTGGCAATTATGCCCAGAGCAGCGGCGCGCTGATCGTGGGTGGCACGGGGGTCCTGCAGGTCAGCGGGGCCGCCAATATCAGCGGCGGCACCGTCGCCGCCAGCCTGTCGGCGACCGGCAATTACCTGGTCGGCGGGGTTGGAAGCACGCTGGTGACGGCTGGTGCCGGGTCCAGCTATGCCGGCGCGCTGGTCACGATCAGCGGCCTGAAAGGCCTGCTGACCGCCAGCACGGTGTCCGGCAATAACCTGCTGTTGTCCTTCAGCAATGATTATGTCGGCGGCAGTCTCGCCTCCATCGACAATACCGGCAGCCTGAGTGCGGCCACGGCGGTCTATATCGCCGCCACCGGCAATCTGGGGGCCCTGAACAACAGCGGCACCATCAGCGGCAATATCACCAACCTGTCCAGCAAGGACCTGGTGATCAATGGCGGCAGCAGCGCGGCGGGCCTGTTCACCGGCGGTGTGATCAGCAGCAGCAATGCCAATGTCGTGCTGTCGTCGGGCAATATCCTGCTGGGTGACGCGGTCAATGTCGACAGCAAGGCCCTGGTCAATAGCGGGGCGTCGGTCACGCTGGCCGGTGCGCTGAATGTCACCGGCAATTACAACCAGACCGGCGGCGTCCTGAACCTTGCCGGCAATGTGCTGTCGGTCAGCGGTGCGGCCAATGTCAGCGGCGGCACCGTCCTGTCCAACCTGAGCGCCACGGGCAATTATCTGGCCGGGTCGCAGGGGGCCACGCTGATCGCCGGCGGGGCCGGGTCCAGCTATGACGGCGCCAATGTCTCGGCCGGCGTCACCGGTCTGGCGGCCGGCGGCACGGTGTCGGGCAACAATCTGGTGCTGGCCGTCACCAACGACTATGTCGGCGGCAACCTGTCAGCCATCAACAATAGTGGCAACCTGAGTGCGGCCACGGCCGTCTATATCGCCGCGACCGGCAACCTGGGGGCGCTGAACAATAGCGGCACCATCAACGGCAATATCACCAACCTGTCCGGCAACGCCCTGGTGATCAACGGCGCCAGCAGCGGCACCGGCAGCTTCACGGGCGGCGTGATCAGCAGCACCAAAGCCAATGTCGTGCTGTCGTCGGGCAATATCCTGCTGGGCGACGCGGTCGATGTCGGCGGTGGCACGCTGGTCAATAGTGGCGCCTCGGTCACGCTGGCCGACGCGCTGAATGTCACCGGCAATTATAGCCAGACCGGCGGCGCGCTGATCGTCGGCGGCACGGGTGGCCTGCAGGTCAGCGGGGCTGCCAATATCAGCGGTGGTGCGGTCACCGCCAACCTGTCGTCGACCGGCAATTATCTGGCCGGCAGCGGCGGCACGCTGGTGACCGGCGGGGCCGGGTCCAGCTATGCCGGCGCCAATGTCTCGGTCAACGGTGTCACGGGGCTGAAGGCCGGCAGCACGGTTTCCGGCAACAATCTGCTGCTGTCCTTCGGCAACGACTATGTCGGCGGCAATCTGGCCTCCATCGACAATAGCGGCAGCCTGAGTGCGACCACGGCGGTCTATATCGCCGCCACCGGCAATCTGGGGGCGCTGAACAACAGCGGCACCATCAGCGGCAATATCACCAACCTGTCCGCCAACGCCCTGGTCATCAATGGCGCCAGCAGCGGCACCGGCAGCTTCACCGGTGGGGTGATCAGCAGCGCCAATGCCAATGTCGTGCTGGCGTCGGGCAATATCCTGCTGGGTGACGCGGTCAATGTCGCCAGCAAGGCCCTGGTCAATAGCGGGGCGTCGGTCACGCTGGCCGGTGCGCTGAATGTCACCGGCAATTACAGCCAGACCGGCGGCGTCCTTAACCTTGCCGGCAATGTGCTGTCGGTCAGCGGTGCGGCCAATGTCAGCGGCGGCACCATCCTGTCCAACCTGAACGCCACGAGCAATTATCTGGCCGGGTCGCAGGGCGCCACGCTGATCGCCGGCGGAGCCGGGTCCAGCTATGACGGCGCCAAGGTTTCGGCCGGCATCACCGGTCTGGCGGCTGGCAGCACGGTGTCGGGCAACAATCTGGTGCTGGCCGTCACCAACGACTATGTCGGCGGCAGCCTGTCGGCCATCAACAATAGTGGCAACCTGAGTGCGGCCACGGCCGTCTATATCGCCGCGACCGGCAACCTGGGCGCCCTGAATAACACCGGCACCATCAACGGCAACATCACCAACCTGTCCGCCAACGCCCTGGTCATCAATGGCGGCACGGGTTCCGTCACGGGCAGCTTCACCGGCGGGACCATCAGCAGCACGGGCGCCAATGTCGTGCTGTCGTCGGGCAACATCCTGCTGGGCGATGCGGTCAATGTCGGCACCAACGCCCTGGTCAATAGCGGCGCGTCGGTGAAGCTGTCGGGTGCTGTGTCGGTCACCGGCAATTACAGCCAGGCCAGCGGCGTTCTGGATGTCGGCAGCAATATCCTGGCGGTCAGCGGGGCGGCCAAGATCACCGGCGGCACCATCGCCGCCAACCTGTCGGCCACGGGCAATTATCTGGTCGGCAGCGGCGGCACGCTGGTGGCTGGCGGCGCCGGGTCCAGCTACAGCGGTGCCAGCATCGTTGTCGGCGGCCTGACGGGCCTGGGCGCCAGCAGCACCGTGTCGGGCAACAGCCTGCTGATGTCCTTCACCAACAACTATGTCGGTGGCAGCCTGGCCGCCATCAACAATACCGCCAGCCTGAGTGCGGCCACGGCCGTCTATATCGCCGCCACGGGTAATCTGGGGGCGCTGAACAATAGCGGCGCCATCAGCGGCAACATCACCAACCTGTCGAACAAGGCGCTGGTGATCAATGGTGGCAGCGGTTCCGTCACGGGCAGCT
>CALRTC020000057.1:0-4925 GCA_943371025.1 Hydrogenophaga intermedia | reverse complement strand
CCGTGCCATCCGGGCCCTGCCATCGGTGGCCGGTCGTATCCCCATCGTGGCCCTGACCGCCAACGCCCTGGCGTCGGAGGTGGAGCGCTGCCGCAAGGCCGGCATGAACGACCATATCGCCAAGCCGATCGAGGCCGAGCATCTGGTGGCCAATCTGGCCCGCTGGTCGCAGCGCATCGGGTCGGCGCGGCACGAGCGCGGGCCGGTTGCCGATGCCCCGCCGGTGGCCGGTGCGCCGCCGCCGGTCATGGCACCCGACGTCATCTCCACGGAAATGCAGGCCCAGCTGGAGGCGTTGATGGGGGCGGGCGCCCTGCACACGATGATGATCGAGCTGGCCTCCACCCTGCGCAGCCGGCTGGCCGCCGCGCTGGACCCCACCACCCCGCTGGACACGATCCGCACCCATGCCCATTCCATGATCTCCCTGTCGGGCAATTTTGGCCTGATGGAAATGTCCGCGGCCGCGCGTGAGGTGGAACAGGCCATCGATGCCGGTACCCCGCGTGAAGGCATCACGCGGGTGCTGGCCGTGCTGGCGGCGGCCGGTGAACGGGCCGACCACGCCATCAGCGAGCGGCTGGCGGCGCTGCTGCGGGTGGATCCGACACCGGATACTGCGCAGGCCGACACCTGATCCCCGATGAAGGTGATGGTGGCCGATCTAATACGTATCTGCATGGATAAGAACCTACGGTCCTGATCCATGCAGCCCTCATGCGCCGGGCGCCGCCATCCGGCGGCTTGGCTTACGCGCGCATGCGCGCGCGGGCGCTCGTACCGCGCCAACCAGGTTGCGATGAGTTCCACTCACCGCAACCTGGTATTAGGGGCCGCAACGGTCGGCACCGGGCCGGGCAGGGGCGGCCCGCAAAAAGCAGCCCTTGCCATCCGCCCCGGGAAGGGCCATGAAAAGGCCCATTGTTGCGTGCCGGGAATCAAATCGCGATGCTGACACAGCGGGCTAAATACGCCCTTCGCGCCTGTATCCATCTGGCGGACCATTACGAGGAAGCGACCACGGTCCAGATCGCGGAGATCGCGTCGGCGGAGAATATTCCGGCGAAATTCCTGGAAGCCATCCTGCTGGATCTGCGCAAGGCCGGCCTGCTGCAAAGCCAACGCGGACGCCATGGCGGCTATCGCCTGGGCCGGGCGCCGGAAAACCTGTCGGTCGGTGACATCATCCGCGTCATTGACGGCACGCTGGCCCCCATCCGCTGCGCCAGCCGGCTGCGCTTCGAACCCTGCGACGATTGCGAGGACGCAGCCACCTGCGTCATCCGCTGGGCCATGCTGAAGGCCCGCGACGCCATGGCGACGGTGCTGGACCGCTGTACCCTGGCCGAAGCCTCCCGCCGGCGCCGCTCGCTCAGCCATCCGCTGGATTTCGTCATCTGATTGCGTGCTCCCTCAGTCGCCGGGCGCCGCCATCCGGCGGCTTGGCTTACGCGGGCATGGGCCCGCGGGCCAGCGGTCGCTGGCCTCCAATCCGCCAGAGGTCAAGCCTTCGGCGGATTGGCATGATGCCGCGCCTCAATCGCCGGGCGCCGCCATCCGGCGGCTTGGCTTACGCGGGCATGTTCCATGCCCCTTGGTACCAGTTCTACTCTCCGCAACCTGGTACGAGCCGCTGCGGGCCCTGGTCATCAAACGGTCAAGGGCAAGCGGCTTGACGAAAGCGCGCCGATATTCCCTACTGTCAAAGTAGGAGTTCGAGCCCCGGAGAAGCCCGCATGAAAAGCCGCCCCCGCCGTCAGACCATTGCCGTTCTTGGTGCGGGGTTCAGCGGGGCGCTGGTCGCCCTGCATCTGCTGGCGGCGGGGGATGCGGCACCCCGCGTGCTGCTGGTGGAACGCGCCCGGGGCTTCGGCAAGGGCGTTGCCTACAGCACCCGCCATGGTGCGCATCTGCTGAATGTGCGCGCCGGCAATATGAGCGCATTTCCCGACCAGCCGGGTCATTTCATTGACTGGTTACGTTCCCGGAACGAGATGGCCGACCCGGCCGGCTTTGTGGCGCGGGCCACCTATGGGCAGTACCTGCAGGACATGCTGGCCCAGGCGGCCACGGGATCGGACGCGGTGGGGCGTCTGGTGCTGGTCGCTGACGATGCCGTGGCGCTGGTCCGGTCGGACGATGGACGTTTCCGCCTCACCACGGGCGTGGGCCGGGGCTATGATGTCGATGGTGCCGTCATCGCCGTCGGCAATTTCCCGCCCGATCTGCCACCGGGCGTCGACAAGGATCTGCTTGGATCATTCCGCTTCCAGACCGATCCGTGGGCGCCGAACGCCCTGCGCCATATCGCAGAGATGGACAGCGTCCTGCTGCTGGGCACCAGCCTGACCATGGTCGATGTGGCGCTGTCGCTGTCCGACCAGGGCCACCGGGGACCGATCCTGGCCCTGTCGCGGCGGGGATTGCTGCCGCGGCGGCATGCGGCGGCCGGACCGGGGGCCGGGGCTGCGCCCGTCCCGCCCGCCATCGGCCCCAGCCTGTCCCAGTCGCTGAAATCCGTGCGGGAGGCGGTGCGCACGGCCGCGGCGGCGGGCGGGTCATGGCACGCGGTGATCGACAGTCTGCGCGGCGGCACCGGTGCCTATTGGCACGGGTTGCCCGTCGCGGTGCGGGCCCGTTTCCTGCGGCATCTGCGGCCCTGGTGGGATGTGCATCGCCACCGGCTGGCCCCGCCGGTCGATGACCGGCTGCGGGCCATGATGGCGTCAGGGCGGTTGCGCGTGGTGGCCGGCCGCCTGGAGCGGCTGGCGGAAGCGGGCACCGACGGCCTGTCGCTGCGTCTGCGCCCACGGGGGCGGGACATGGCCGAATCCCTGACGGTGCAGCATGCCATCAATTGTGTGGGGCCGGGTGGCGATATTGCCGGCACGCGCGACCCGCTGCTGCGCGGGCTGCTGGATAAGGGGCTGGCGCGGACCGATCCCTTGCGGCTGGGCCTGGAAACCGATGGCGATGCGCGGGTGCTGTCGCGCGACGGGGCCGTGGTGCCGGGCCTTTACGCCATGGGGCCGATCATGAAGGGAACCTTGTGGGAGATCACGGCCGTGCCCGACATCCGGGTTCAGGCCGCGCGACTGGCGGCGACGATCCTGTCAGCCGGTTGATCCCGGCGGCAGGAAGGTCTGACCGCCGGCCAGCCTTTCCCCGACCTCAACCCGCGTGGTGGCGTTCCCAGATGGCGCGGACCTGGCTGGCCAGCGTCATCGGCTCGAACGGCTTGGCGATGACGTCGATGACGCCCAGGGCACGGAATGCCTCCACTTCGCGTGGCTGCACCTTGGCTGTGATGAAGACGACGGGTATGGCGGCCGTTTCCGGATCGTCCTGCAGGGCGCGCAGGGTGGCGGGCCCGTCCATGACCGGCATCATCACGTCCAGCATGATCAGGTCGGGGCGAAAGCGTCTGGCCGTCTCCACCGCCTTGGTGCCGCTGTCGCACAGTTCGACGGTGAAATGCCCGATGCGGGTCAGTGCCAGATTGGTCACCGTGCGCAACATCTCCTCATCCTCGACATAGAGGATACGGTCCAGCGCAGGCATCATGATCGGGGCTCCACAGCGTCAGGCGGCCGGGTGACGTCTCCGGCCGGGGTCAGTCTTTGTATCAGGCCACGTATGGTTTGAACCAGTTCCTCGTTACGGACCCGCGACTTGATCAGGGTGGCCGCCACCTGCCGGTGCTGCACGGCGCCGGCGTCCGCGGCGGTGAAGACGACGATGGGCACGGGACCGCCCTGCGGATCGCGCAGATGCGCGATCACGTCCAGTCCGCAACCGTCCGGCATGTCGATATCGATGATGCCGACATCGAACGAGCCCGCACCGGCCTCGCGCAGCGCGTCCGCGACGGTCGCCGCCGTCACGACATCCGCCTGCTCTGACAGCAGATGGCGGACGACGGCCCTGATGTCGGCATCATCTTCGACATGCAGCAGGCGGGGGCGACGACCGTCGCGCGGCGTCACGGCCCGTTGCAGGGCCGTCACCAGCCGGCCTTCATGGATGGGTTTGGACAGCCAGTCGATGATGCCGATGGCCTCGCCTTCCACCGCGTCGCGTTCGGCGTCGCCCGTGGCCGTGACCACGATGACGGGCAGGTCGCGTGTTTCCGGATTGGCGCGGATGGCCCGGAACAGGGCCATGCCCGGCAGGTCCGGCAGGTTCAGGTCCAGGGTCATGGCCTGAAACGGCCGCTTTGCCAGCAGGTCCAGGGCATCGCCCGCCGTCGGCGCCAGCGTCGGCACGAATCCGGCCCGGCGCAGCAGCATGGACAGCAGCCGGCCGATATCGGGATCATCCTCGCAGACCAGGATCTGCGACGGGCCGGGCACCATCGCGCCGGCCATGGCGGGCACCGCGGCTGCTCCCGCCGCGCGCGGCAGATCGATATGGAAGCAGGTGCCCTGGCCGGGTTCGGTATCGAAGCCGATGCGGCCGCCATGGCGTTCCACGATCTCACGCGTGATGGCCAGCCCCAGGCCCGTGCCACCCCGGGCCCGGCTGTCGGAGCCGTCGGCCTGGGCGAAACGCTGGAAGATGCGGTCGTGGAAATCCGGATCGATGCCGATACCCCGGTCCGCCACGGATACGCGCACCATGCCGTTCGGGCGGTCTTCCACCGACAGGGTGACAGAGGCGCCGGCCGGGGAGAATTTCACGGCATTGCTGATCAGGTTGGTGAAGGCCTGGACGATGCGGTCGGCATCGACGGTGACGGTCGCATCGGTGCGGCTGTCCGCCGCCAGACCCGGCCCCGCCAGCAGACGCACGTCCGCGCGCTCTGCCAGCACGGCATTGTCGCGTATCGTCTGTTCCAGCAGGTCGGTAAGCGCGCGCGGCGTCGTCTCGAACCGCATCTTGCCCGACGCGATCTTTTCGATATCCAGCAGGTCGTTGATCAGCCG
>CALRTC020000056.1:0-7036 GCA_943371025.1 Hydrogenophaga intermedia | reverse complement strand
CATCCGCCCCCTTTTCCATATCACCGAACCGCCCCCCTGCCCCGCCTGCCACGGGCACCCCGGTTGCCAGAGGGGCCGAACGCCCCCTCCCCGGCCCCAAAACAAAAGCGGCCACGGGCCCGCAGGGCCAAACCCAAAGCCAGCCCGCGACAGCGGGCACCAAACCGATAACAAGGCCTGCCATTGGGCCAAGAGGGGGGTCCTTGTAGCACCCCCCTCTAGAACCGCAGACAAGTGGGCACCGACCTATGAGCCTGAAACCCTTCTATTGGAATTTCGACGGTCTGGACGTCACCTTTCAGGGCCGTATCCCGCAAGCCATGGTAGAGCGGCTGGAGGAAGCCAAGGCCGAAGCTATCACCGCCAAGGCCGCCGTCCTGCTGGAATGGCAGGATGAACCGATGCATGTCGGCGAAAGCGGGGCCAAGGGTGGCTATGCATTCCGCTGCGACACCGGCCCCACCGGCATGACATGGTTTTTCAGCCGCAACCAAAAGCCCGACAACTGGGGTATCCGCGTCTCCGCCAAGTCCAACGCCTTGGCATGCATGGGTTTGGGGCGAGTACGGGCGGAAATGTACCGGTTCCTGTCCGCCATTGGAGCAACCGTGCGGGACGCTTCCATCTCCCGCGTGGATTACTGCCTGGATTTCCTGGCATCGGATATTGAGACCGCGACGGGGCAGCCCTTCACCCTCGACCCCACCGCCTTTGTCATGCATTCCCACACCAGCCGGGCAGACCATGACGATGATGCCGGCATGTCCATGCATGGCGTCTCTGGCCGGTACACGTCCGTCACCTGCGGAAAGATGCCGGGCCGACAAGTGATCCTGTACGAGAAATCGCGGGAGGTACGGCAGAAGCAGAAGCGCGAATGGTGGTCCCATTGGAACGCCGCCCGCACCCGCCAGAACCTGCCCCCGCTGGCCGGGGATGAAACGATCTGGCGGCTGGAATTGCGGGCCGGCAAGAGGCACCTGAAGGGCCGGTGGGGCATCCGCACATGGGCCGACCTGGATAACAGGCTGGGCGACCTCTACGCCCGCGCGTTGGCGGATATCCGCTATACGGTCCCCAATCCATCCGACAGCGAGCGGCACCGCTGGCCGGATCATCCGCTGTGGAAGGCGGCATCTCACACCGTTGCCAACGACCTACACGAAATGACCACCGGCGCTGAACCGGGCGTGGTCAAAGCCATAAAGCGGCAACAGTTGCGACAGGTGGTGGAGGCGCAGATACAGGGCCTGACGGCAACCTACTCCATCGTCGCTGATATGGAAGCCGACCCCGACCGCTTGGCCGCAGATGTCGCGGCCATGGTGCATGTCGGCATACGCACCGCGCCCGACCGGTTCGAAGCCAGCCGGGCAAGGTCGGCCAAACGCTATCTGTTCATCGGCTGAACAGCGCAACCCGGCATCGCCATCTTACCCCGCACTGACACCATCCCCACCGAATCAGTTCCATCTAGAGGCGAATTCCCCTAATTCTGATCTATCTGGTTCGATGGGGATGGATGATGATCCGAGGCGGTCTGTTCACGCGGGATTTCCTGGCCGAAGGCATTCAGGAAACCGACGCCTGGAAGGCATTGGATAGCGGCACCGTCGCCGCCATCGAACAGGGTTTGCGTAAACTCTTTGCCAGCATCCAGGCAAAGAAACAGCCCACGGAAGCCGACACCGAAAAGCACCTGATCTGGCCGACGCTGGAGGCCATCGGCTGGCCTGAGAACCTGATCCGCATTCAGCAGAACCTGTCCGCCAAGGGTCGCAATGACGTACCCGATGCCTTGCTTTTCCTGGATGAAGCGGCGGAAAAGACAGCCGCTGCATTGGACCCGCACCTGCGCTTTCAGCACGGAGCCTGCATTGTGGAGGCCAAGCGTTGGGCCCGCCTGCTGGACCGTGAAGGCGGGGCCAAGGATACCGGCGTTCCTTCCTCACAGATGCTGCGCTATCTGCGTCGGGTGGAGGACCTGGCTCAAGGCAAGCTGCGTTGGGGCATGCTGACCAACGGGGGACAATGGCGCCTGTATTTCCAGGGTGCGGTATCGGTCGCAGAAGACTTCTTTGAAATCGACCTGCCCGCGGTATTGGGCCTGCGCGATTTTGACCTTGTCGACCGCCAGTCCCTGGCTATCGCCGACCCGGCACAGGCCCGCGCCCATGCCTTGCGTCTGTTCATCCTGTTCTTTGGCCGCTCCGCGTTCCAGCCGATGGATGCCGGGCGCACCTTCCACCATTTGGCCCTTGAGCAGGGGCGGTTCTGGGAAGAGCGGGTTGCCCGTGACCTGTCGAAAACCGTCTTTGACGAGGTGTTCCCGCAACTGGTCAATGCGCTGGCCACGGCCGATAGGCGCCCTGGTCAGGACCTTGATGCCACCTATCTCGACACCCTGCGCCACGACGCCCTGATCCTGCTCTATCGGCTGTTGTTCGTGCTATATGCAGAAGACCGCAATCTGCTGCCCGATGAAAGCGGCCCCTATGCCGAAGTGGCGCTGACCCGGTTGCGCCTGGAAATCGCCGACCGACGGCAAGCGGGTAAGGCCTATACCAATGCCACCCGCGTCATCTGGGGCCGGCTGGAGGATATTTTCGCTGCCATTGCCAAGGGCAATGATGACCTGGGTATCCCGCCGTACAACGGTGGCCTGTTTGCCGCAGATCGCGCCCCCATCCTGGGTCGGGTGCGTCTGTCCGATGCCGTGATGGCCGACGTGCTGTTCCGCCTGTCGCACCTGCATATCGGGGAAGATCGGCCCAAATACATCAATTACCGCGACCTGTCGGTGCAGCAATTGGGCTCCGTCTATGAAGGCCTGTTGGAACATGGCCTGCGTGTGACCGACAATGGCAGCGTGGTTATCGATGCAGACCCCACGGCGCGCAAGGATAGCGGCTCCTATTACACGCCTGAAGATTTGGTGACCCTGGTCATTCACCGCGCGGTCGGCCCCCTGGTCGCCGACCGGCGTGAGAAGTTCGCGACCCTTGCCACCGCCTTGAAATCCGATACCGCCCCGGTCGCCGACCGGTTAACCCGGCTGGCAGCACTCGATCCCGCCAGTGCCATGCTGGACCTGAAAATCTGCGACCCCGCCATGGGCTCCGGCCATTTCCTGGTCACCCTGGTCGATTGGCTGGCGGACGAGGTGCTAGCCGCCATGGATGAGGCGACGGCACAGGTGGGCTGGGCACCCTACACCTCTCCCCTGGCGGCCCGCATCGCCGGTATCCGCCAGGAAATCGCCGACAATGCCGAACACCATGGCTGGCCCCTGAAACAGGATCAGTTGGATGACCGCCATATCGTCCGCCGCATGATCCTGAAACGGGTGGTGCATGGGGTGGACAAAAACCGCATGGCGGTGGAACTGGCCAAGGTGTCGCTGTGGCTGCACAGCTTCACGGTGGGCGCCCCCTTGTCCTTCCTGGACCACCATCTGCGCTGGGGCGACAGCGTGGTGGGTGCCTGGACGCTGCCGGTACTGAAACTGGTGCAGGATCGCGGCGCCCTGTTCCGACCCGGCCTGATGCAGCAGGTGGCGCGGGCCGCCGAAGGCATGAAGCGGGTGGAGGAAAGCAACGACAGCGACCTGTCGGAGGTGGCGGCATCCGAACGCGCCTTTGACAGTGTGGAACAGGACACGGCCCCCGTTGCCGCCTTCTTCTCCCTGCTGACGGCGGAACGGATGTTGGGCGTGCTGGACGGGGTGCCGGCCAAGGAACCCGTCGCCATCCCCCTACTGCGTAAGGCGGGAAAGTCCGACAAGATCATCGACAAGGCACGCGCCGACCATCGCGTCTGGGACCGGGCTGTCGCCTGGAACACGGCGCTGTCAGGGGCCTTTGGCGACCCTGTCGATCTGGCCGCCGGTAAGGCCGAACTGGCATCGGCCAAACTGCGCAAGGCGTGGCCGGCATTGCCACCCTACCCGCCGGAAGAGGCGGGGGAGGAACCGGCCTTGCGCGCCAGCGACCGCCACCGTCTGATCGCGGATGATCTGCTGCGTCACGCCCGTGACGTGGCGGCCCGGCACCAATTCCTGCATTGGCAGATTGCCTTCCCCAACATCTGGCGCAACCTGTCCAGCAACACGCCCGAAGGCGGCTTTGACGCCATCATCGGCAACCCGCCCTATGTCCGTCAGGAATTGTTAGGCGAGATCAAACCGGCCCTGAAACCCCTGCCCGATGATCCGGCCCTGTCCCGCCCGCTGGAGGGGGACCTGACTGAAAAATGGGCGAACTGGCGGCGCAGCCTGTTGCAGGCCCGGCCGGGCTTTGTATCCTTCAATGGCGTGGCCGATCTCTATGTCTATTTCTATGAACAGGGCTTGCGCCTGCTGCGGCCCGGTGGGCGCATGGGCTATGTCGTCACCAACAAATGGCTGAAGGCCGGCTATGCAGAGGAATTGCGCGACCTCTTCGCCGAGGCGGCATGGGTAGAATTCATCGCCGATTTCGGCCATGCCAAGCGCTTCTTCCCCGATGCCGATGTCTTCCCATCGGTCCTGATTGTGCGCCGGCCGAATGACGATGCCCCACCGGTAGAGACGGGCGTTTGCGTCATTCCCCGCGATGCCGTCCCGGAAAAGGGGCTGGAGACGGTGGTAGAGGCCGCAACCTACCCCCTGCCCCGTCTGGGCTTTACTCGTGAAAGCTGGACCCTGGAACCGCCTGCCGTCATGGCGCTGCTGGACAAAATCCGCCGCAACGGCGTGCCGCTGGCCGACTATGCCGGGGTGAAGCCACTCTACGGAATCAAGACCGGCTTCAACGAGGCCTTCCTGATCGACACCACCACACGCGACCGGCTGGTGGCGGAGGACCCTGGCTGTGCGGAGATCATCAAACCCTATTTGCGGGGGCAGGACATCAAGCGCTGGGCGGCACCGGATAGCGGTCTCTACATGATCGTGATGAAATCGAGTGCCGACCATACTTGGCCGTGGGCGGGAGAAAAGTCCCCGGATCAGGCGGAAAGTATCTTCAAAAGGACCTATCCATCACTGCACCGGCACTTCAAGCCACATGAACAACAATTGCGGCAACGGCAGGATAAGGGCCGCTTCTGGTGGGAACTGCGCCCTTGTGCATATTATGATGATTTCAGCAAGCAGAAAATCATCTGGCCAGATCTGAGCTGGTCCAGCAATTTTCTATTCGATAGCGAAAAATGCTACGTTAATGATCTGGGATTTATATTACCTGTAAATTCAAATTATAATGAAATACTTTCAAATCTCAATTCCCCTATCATTTGGCACTATCTATGGAACACAACAATCCATGGCAAAGATGAAGTTTTAAGACTAAAGAGCATTTACATGGAAAGAGTTCCATTATCGCCCACTCTAAGCATTGATCCAGAAATCCCCTCAGCTGTCTATAAAGCCAGAAGGAAGGTTCTTAACGCCAGCCTAAACACTCAAGATTGGCTACGCTATGAATTCGAACTCGATAAGCTTGGCCGTACCCTTCTCACCCCGCACGACCTTGACGAAGCCGGCTTCGTACAAGCCGTGAAGACGGCTCTCCCCAAAAAGCGGCGGCTGACGGCGGCGGATATTGGGGAATTGCAGCGCGAGTATCGGGAAACGGTGCGGCCCGCGCGAGAAGCGGCGGCGGAACTGTTACGCCTGGAGCGTCGCCTGTCCGACATGGTGAATGCTGCCTATGGGTTGACGCCGGAGGAGGTGCAATTGATGTGGGAAACGGCCCCGCCCCGCATGCCACTTGATCCCGCACAGGAACTGCAACGGTTGAAGCATAACCGCACCTGATAGGCTCCGCGTCGCTGTCAGACCATCCCATCCCGCCCAAAGGTTAAGGCAACACGAATGAGCGATCCCTTTACCATCCGCATCTTCGTACCCGACGGCGACCCGGAAGGTGTTCGGCTGATCGACCGCATGAACTGGACCGGCCTGGGTATTGTTTTCCCGCGCACCCATTGGCAGGAGGCTCGCCGACGAACGGAATTGCAGCGAACCGGTATCTATATCCTCGTGGGTTACGGTAATGAGGATGACGATTTGCCGACCCTCTATATCGGCCAAGCCGATGGCGTGCGCGACCGGATCGAAACCCATCATGCGACAAAGGATTTCTGGGGATGGGGGGCGGTGTTCGTCTCAAATAGCGGGGGCTTGAACCGTGCCCATGTCACCTGGCTGGAATATGCCCTGGTGAAACAGGCGAAGGAGGCGAAGCGTTGCCATCTGGACAATGGCAATTCTCCGCAAGAGCCTGCACTGAGTGAAGCTGAAAAGGCCGACACCCGTGCATTCCTGAAGGAAATTCTTCAAATCCTCCCGTTGGTAGGGTTACGGGCCTTTGAAATACCCAAGGCGGTCGCGGTCCCGCGCGCGATAGACCCTCTATCGGCCGCTCCTCTGAAGAAGGGGAAAGCGGAGCCGGATACGATCATCGTGCCCGCACAGAAGGAAGGGTTTGAGCGGGTGTTCCTTGATGGAGATTGCTGGTACGCGGTGCGGATTTCCGGCGGCATGCTGGACAAGATCAAGTACATCGCCGGATACCAGACCCAACCGGTGTCGGCCATCACCCATTACGCCCCGGTCTCCCGGATCGAACCCTATGGCGAGGACGGAAAGTTCAAACTGATCTTCTCCGAAAAGGCCAAGCCCATCGGCCCCATTCCCTACGCCGACGCCCCGCAGGGCGCCATGCAGGGGCCGCGCTACACCACCTTCGCCAAGCTCCAGGCAGGGCGCAGACTGACCGACCTTTTGAGCAAGTGACAGCGTGGACATTGTCGCCGCGCGCTTCCACTGTGCTTCCACGTTGGGTGCCGCTTCCGCGTCGCAGACAGCAAAAAGGCCAGCAACCCGTTGGGATTGCTGGCCTTTATTGGATGCGGGGGCAGGATTTGAACCTGCGGCCTTCAGGTTATGAGCCTGACGAGCTACCGGGCTGCTCCACCCCGCGTCAGACCGGCGTTGAGCCGGTGGAAAAGGGAACGCCGCCCATTGTGGGCGGCGTTGGTGTTGTTGGATTTC
>CALRTC020000055.1:0-9568 GCA_943371025.1 Hydrogenophaga intermedia | reverse complement strand
ACCCTGACGGTGAACCCGGCCGCCCTGACCATCACGGCGTCGGGGGCGACCAAGACCTATGGCAATTCTGTCAGCCTGACGGGCTATACCAGTGCGGGTCTGGTCAATGGCGACGTGATCAGCGGGGTGACGCTGGCCAGCAGCGGCACGGGCACGGCCGCCAATGCCGGCAGCTACACGATCAGTGCGTCGGGTGCGTCGGGCACGGGCCTGTCGAACTATTCCATCACCTACGCCAATGGCACGCTGACGGTGAACCCGGCCGCGCTGACCATCACGGCGTCGGGGGCGACCAAGACCTATGGCACCAGCGCCAGCCTGACCGGCTATACCAGTGCGGGTCTGGTCAACGGTGACATCATCAGTGCCGTAAGCCTGACCAGCACGGGCGACGGCACGGCCGCAACGGTGGGCAGTTATACGATCAGTGCGTCTGGTGCCACGGGTACGGGCCTGTCGAACTATTCGATCACCTATACTGAGGGCACGCTGACGGTGAACCCGGCCGCCCTGACCATCACGGCCAGTGGCGCCACCAAGACCTATGGCAATGCCGTCAGCCTGACGGGCTATACCAGTGCGGGTCTGGTCAATGGTGACGTGATCAGCGGTGTGACCCTGGCCTCCACGGGCAGCGGCACCACCGCCAGCGTCGGCAGCTACACGATCAGCGCCGCCGGAGCCACGGGGACCGGCCTGTCCAACTATTCGATCACCTATACCGAGGGTACCCTGACGGTGAACCCGGCCGCCCTGACCATCACGGCCAGTGGCGCCACCAAGACCTATGGCAATTCTGTCAGCCTGACCGGCTATACCAGTGCGGGTCTGGTCAATGGTGATGTGATCAGCGGCGTGACCCTGGCCTCCACGGGCAGCGGCACCACCGCCAGCGTCGGCAGCTACACGATCAGTGCCGCCGGAGCGACGGGGACCGGCCTGTCCAACTATTCGATCACCTATACCGAGGGCACCCTGACGGTGAACCCGGCCGCCCTGACCATTACGGCCAGCGGCGCATCCAAGACCTATGGCTCCAGCGCCAGCCTGACGGGCTATACCAGCAGCGGGCTGCTGAACAGCGACAGCATCAGCGCCGTCAGCCTGAGCAGCAGCGGTGCCGGTACGGCGGCGTCGGTCGGCAGCTACACGATCAGCGGCAGTGCTGCCACGGGGACCGGCCTGTCGAACTATTCCATCACCTATGCCACGGGTACCCTGACGGTCTCGCCCAAGGCGCTGACCATCGCGGCCAGCGTGGCCACCAAGACCTATGGCGACAGCCTGAACCTGACCGGCTATACCAGCGACGGCCTGGTCAATAGCGACGTGATCAGCGGTGTGACCCTGTCCTCCACGGGCAGCGGCACCGCCGCCAGCGTCGGCAGCTACACGATCAGTGCCGCCGAGGCCACGGGGACCGGCCTGTCGAACTATTCCATCACCTATACCAGCAGCACGCTGACGGTGAACCCGGCCGCCCTGACCATCACGGCCAGCGACACCACCAAGACCTATGGCGGCAACGCCAGCCTGACGGGCTATGACAGCCTGGGTCTGGTCAATGGCGACAAGATCAGCGGCCTGACCCTGCTCTCTGCGGGTGGCGGTGCGGCCGCCGCCGTCGGCCTCTATACGATCAGCGCGTCCGGGGCGACCGGCACGGGCCTGTCGAACTATTCGATCACCTACGCCAATGGCACCCTGACGGTCGATCCGGCCCCGCTGACCGTGACGGCCGGCAATGCCACCAAGATCTATGGCAGTGTGGCGCCGCTGACCGATTATGTCGCGTCGGGTCTGGTCAATGGCGACAGGGTCACCGCCATCACCATGAGCAGCGAGGGCGCGGTGGCGACGGCCGTCGTCGGCACCTACACCGTCGCGGCGTCCGGGGCGACGGGCACGGGCCTGTCCAACTACACCATCACCTATGCCGCGGGCACCCTGACCGTCGACAAGGCGGCGCTGACCGTGACGGCCGGCAATCATGTCAAGGCCTATGGCGAACAGGCCGGCCTGACCAGCTTCAGCGTGTCGGGCCTGGTCAATGGCGACAGCATCGGCGCCGTCACCATGGACAGCATCGGCGCGGCGGCCAACGCTGCCATCGGCACCTATGCCGTCCGGGCCACGGGGGCGACGGGCAGCGGCCTGGACAATTACAGCATCACCTATGCCGATGGTTCGCTGACCGTGGGCAAGGCCGTGCTGACCGTCACGGCCGGCAATGCCAGCAAGCTGTATGGCGCCAGCACCACCCTGTCGGGCTTCAGCGTGTCGGGCCTGCTGGACGGGGACAGTCTCAGCACGGTGACGCTGACCAGCACGGGTCTGGACGTCAGCGCCGGCGTGGGCACCTATGGCATCGCCGCCAGCGGCGCCGTCGGGTCCGGCATCGAGAATTACGCCATTGCCTATGTCAACGGCACCCTGACCGTCACCCCGGCCCCGCTGACCGTCACCGCCGCCAGCGCCAGCAAGGTCTATGGCGGCAGCGGCGCGCTGACCGGCTTCAGCGCGTCGGGGCTGATCAATGGCGACAGCATCAGTGCCGTCAGCCTGACCAGTACCGGTCAGGACGCCAGGGCCGGCGTCGGCACCTATGCCATCACGGCCGCCGGCGCCACGGGCGTGGGCGTCAACAATTACTCCATCACCTATGTGGAAGGGCAGCTGGCCGTGACGCCGGCGGCGCTGACCATCATCGCCGGCAACAGCTCCAAGATCTATGGCACCAGCGCCAACCCCACCGGCTTTACCGCCAATGGCCTGCTGAACGGCGACCGGGTGGATGGCGTCACCCTGGTCAGCGCCGGTTCCGATGCCATGGCCGGCGTCGGCAGCTACCGGGTCACCGCCTCCGGCGCCACCGGGTCGGCCTTGGGCAATTACAGCGTCACCTACCAGGAAGGCACGCTGACCGTCGATCAGGCCACGCTGACCATCACCGCCAATGACGTCAACCGCACCTATGGCAGCGGCGGCAGCAGCGGGCTGGCCGGGTTCCGCACCTCGGGCCTGGTCAATGGCGACAGCGTCACCGGCGCGACCCTGTCGGGATCTGCCATCGACGCCACGACCCCGGTCGGCCGGTACAGTATCAGCGTCAGTGATGCCACCGGCACCGGCCTGGGCAATTACAACATCGTCTATGCCAATGGCAGCCTGAACGTCACCCCGGCCTCGCTGACCATCAGCATCGGCAATGTCGCCAAGACCTATGGCCAGGGCGCCAGCCTGAACGGCTACAGCGTTTCCGGTCTGGTCAATGGCGACAGCGTCACGGGCGTCGATCTGTCCAGCGCGGGCGCCGCCGTGACGGCCGCGGCCGGTACCTATGCCATCACGGGCAATGGCGTGTCCGGGTCGGGTCTGGACAACTACACTATCAGTTATGTCGACGGCACCCTGACCGTGAACAAGGCCGCGCTGACCGTCGTGGCGGGCAATGCCAGCAAGGTCTATGGCGGCACCGCCAGCCTGACAGGCTACAGCGCGGCCGGTCTGGTCAATGGTGACCGGATCAGCAATGTGGCCCTGTCCAGCACCGGCAGCACGGCCACGGCCGGCGTCGGCACCTATGCCGTGACGGCGGGGTCGGCCACGGGCACGGGCCTGTCGAACTATGCCATCACCTATGCCGCCGGTACCCTGACGGTCACGCCCAAGGCGCTGACCATCGCGGCCGGGACGTCCAGCAAGGTCTATGGCGGTATCGCCAGCCTGACGGGCTTCACCGCATCCGGTCTGGTCAATGGCGACAGCGTCAGCAATGTGGCCCTGTCCAGCACCGGCAGCGCCGCCACGGCCGGTGTCGGCAGCTATGCCGTGACGGCGTCGGCCGCCACCGGCACGGGGATCGGCAATTACGCCATCTCCTATGTGAACGGGTCGCTGAATGTCACGCCGGCCAGCCTGACCATTGCGGCCGCCAACGCCACCAAGGTGTCGGGCACCGACCTGGCCCTGACCGGCTTCACCGCCAGCGGCCTGCTGAACGGCGATACGGTGGCCCAGGTGGCCCTGACCAGCCCCGGCAGCCCGGCAGCGGCCGCGGCCGGCACCTATACCATCACCGCCGCGGCAGCGACGGGGACGGGTCTGTCCAACTATTCCATCCAGTACCAGACCGGTCAGCTGGTGGTGACACCCGCCGCCACCCTGACCACCAGCACCGTGTCGCGCATCGTCGTTTCCGCCGTCGTGCCGACCATCACCGTGGCACCCACGCCCATCGTGGCCACCGTGACGGCTCCGGCCCCGGTGGCCACGACGACGGCCCCCGTGACCGCGGCGGCGGGCGGCACGGCCACCACTTCGACGTCGACCTCCACCTCTACCGGCACAGGCAGCGGCAGTTCCTCCACCACCTCCTCCTCCAGTTCCGGCAGCGGCACGACGAGCACCGGCGACAGCGGCGCATCGGGTGGCGGTGCAACGGTTGCAACCGACGGCGCCGCCAGCCAGAGTGGCGGTCAGGTCGCGGGCTCCGGTCAGACCTTTGCCGTGGCCACGACCGGTGGGGACGGCGATGTCTACGCCCAGGTCCAGATGACGTCGGCCCCCATCAAAGGCAATGAGCAAGATGAACGTCAGTAACAATGGCGACATGTCCATCCCCGTCGTCGAACGCAGCGGGGCCGTCCTGCTGGAAATCGGTCGCCGTGTTCCGGCCTTCGCGACGGGACTGCATTTGCAGTCCACGGGCCAGCTGGATCAGGCCCGACAGGTCTTTCTGCAACTGACCGAACGGCCGGAACTGACGGCACCCGCCCTGCACCAGCTGGGCGTCATCGCCGCCTTCCAGGGCGACAATATGCGGGCCGCCGGCCTGTTCGAACATGCCCAGCGCCTGGAACCGGGGGAACCGCTCTATTACTGTTCGCTGGGGACGGTGTTCGAGCGCATGGGCGACGTGCCCCGCGCCGTGGCCGCCATGGTCAATCTGGCCGTGATGCTGCAGACCCAGGGCAAGCATGAAGATGCGCTGCCGCTCTATCGCCGCATCCTGCACATGTCGCCGCTGAATTATTCGGCCTGGGTGAACATGGGCACGGGTCTGGCCTGGATGAACCGCGCGCGTGAGGCGGTTGTCCCCCTGGTCATCGGTGTCATTCTGTTCGGCCGCATCCTGCCGGAAGCCCGCGATCTGGGTCAGCAGCTTGTGGGCGAAGTGGGTGACCGGCTGCCCGAACTGCGCGCGGCGCTGGCCATGCTGCCGGAGGGGCTGCCCGAAGGCCGCCTGGAACGGCTGGAGGAGGTGCTGCAGACCCTGGATAAGGCGCTGCGCACGGCGGGCTTCATCGATGCCACCGCGGCCTCGCTGGCCGTGGCGCTGAAGCTGGCACCCGGCAATGCCCTGGCCCGCTGGAACCATTCGCTGGCCTGCCTGGCCAAGGGCGATTACGCCCAGGGCTGGGCCGATTACGAATGGCGCTGGGTCTGGGACCAGTTCCCCGAACCGCGCCGCATGCTGTCGGCCCCGCAATGGCGTGGTGACGACCTGACGGGCAAGCGCATCTATGTCTGGGGCGAACAGGGTTTCGGCGACATCATCCAGTTCGCGCCCCTGGCCCGCATCCTGGGCCAGCGCCACAACCCGGCGGAGATCGTGCTGGAGGTCAGCGCGCCGCTGGTCCGGGTGCTGGCCGCCGCCCTGGACGGCCCCGGATTCCGCGTCATCTCCCGCCCCGACAATCCCCACAAATACGGGGTGGAGGAGAATTTCGACTATCATATCCCGCTGCTGAGCCTGGCGCATTTCCTGTCGCTGCGCGTGCCCGACCTGCCGCTGCTGCCCGGCTGGCTGAAACTGTCGGACGCGGAGGTGGCGCGCGGCGCTACCCTGCTGCCGCCCCGGCAGGAGGGCAGGCGCCGCATCGGCATCGTCTGGGCCGGCCGGCCCCAGCATTCCGAAGATGCGCGCCGGTCCTTGCCGCTGGCCCTGCTGCATCAGGTTCTGGACGCCATTCCCGACGCGCAGTGGATTTCGCTGCAGGTCGGTCCGCGCGCCGGCGATGTGCTGGCCTTCAAGGATCGCATCCATGACATGGCACCGGTCCTGAACGATTTCATCGACACGGCCGCCGTCATCGCCAATCTGGACCATGTCGTGGCCGTGGATACGGGCGTGGGCCATCTGGCCGGATCCATGGGCGCGCCGGTCTCTCTGCTGCTGGCCCATGCCGTCGACTGGCGCTGGGAAATCGGCACCACCGGTTCGCCCTGGTACCCCAAGCACCGCATCCATCGCCAGACCTCGCTGGGCGACTGGAACAGTGTCATCAACGCCCTGCGCGAGGAACATGCGGCCCTGGTGGCGGGGGACGACGGTGCGGCAGCCCCGGTGGAGGCAGAGGCCGCCGGTCCCCGCAAGGCGACGGGCAAGGCCGGGCGCAAGGCCGCCGAGTGAGGCTGCCCCGCGCCCCCTTTCCCAAACCCGCCCATCCGCGCTAAACCAGGACCCGGTTTTCAGCAGGGATGGGTGGGATGAGCAAGGCCTGGGTGAATGAGAATGCGCGGGACGCGGCGGCCGACGATGATGACGGCGCCGATGATCCGCGCCCTTTGCCGGCCGGGGCCAAGAACCACATCACCCCGCAGGGATTCGAGCGCATGCGGGCCGAGCTGCAGAACCTGCTGCGGGTCGAACGGCCCAAGGTGGTGGAGATCGTGCATTGGGCGGCCGGCAATGGCGACCGGTCGGAAAATGGCGATTACATCTATGGCAAGAAGCGCCTGCGCGAGATCGACCGGCGCATGCGGTTCCTGTCCAAGCGTCTGGAAATCGCCAATGTTGTCGATCCCGTTCAGCAGAAGCACCGTGACCAGGTGTTCTTCGGCGCCACCGTCACCTATGCGCGTGAGGATGGCACGGAAAACACCGTGACCATCGTCGGCGTCGACGAAACGGATATGGGGCCCGGCCTTATCAGCTGGGTTTCCCCCATCGCCCGCGCGCTGCTGAAGGCGCGGGAAGGGGATGTGGTCCCTGTCCGCACGCCGGCCGGG
Source organism: Hydrogenophaga intermedia (assembly GCA_943371025.1). Classification (GTDB taxonomy): domain Bacteria; phylum Pseudomonadota; class Alphaproteobacteria; order Azospirillales; family Azospirillaceae; genus Niveispirillum. The sequence continues at coordinate 2,554 of CALRTC020000055.1, read as the reverse complement.
CTGGAGGAGCTGGAGATCGTCGCCATCCGATACCCGACCGCATCCGACGTCGGATAGCCCTGTGGCAAATATCCGCCGGCGATGGAGCTGCATTTTGCGCCGTACCGATGGCGCGCGGGTAATGGCCGTGGCCGACCTAACCTTCTGCGCGCATCTGCTATCCTTGATCATTTGTTAATCAATTGGGCTGTTCGAAGTACTCTGCCCCGGTAAAGGGGAGTTGATGTTGCTCGCTTCCAGGAAGTTGGTCCTCGCGTTGACCCTGGCCCTGGCCCTGCTCTGGTCCGGGGTGGGGGGATTGCTGCTGTTGGAGCGCGACCGCGCGCTGACGCAGGCAAAGCGTGACGTGGCCAATCTGGCGCTGGCCTTCGAGGAACAGTCCTTCTGGATATTGTCCACGGTGGACAATCTGCTGCGGGAAGCCAAGCAGCAATACGAGGCCGACCCTGCGGCGTTCAATGCCAGCCAGTTTGTTGGCGGCCACGCGCTGCCCGCGGGTTTCACAGTGCAGATGTCCATTGTCGGCGCTGACGGCTATCTGATCGCCTCCACCCTGGGGCTGGGGCCGGAAGCGCGCATCACCAATTATCTGGACCGGCCGCATATTGCCGTGCATGTCCGTCAGGACAGCGGTCAGGCCTATGTCGGCATGCCCATCATCGGGCGGCTGTCGGGCAAATGGGCCCTGCCCGTGTCCGTGCGGCTGAACGCGCCCGACGGGTCCTTCAACGGCGTCATCGTGCTGTCGGTCGATCCCTTCTATCTGTCGGGCTATTATCGCCGGCTGGACCTGGGGCAGGATGGGGCCGTTTCCATCGTCGGCACCGACGGGATCATCCGCGCCCGGTCATCGCGTGAAGACAGCCCGGACCGGCCCGTGGGCCTGGGGCAGTCGCTGGCCGATACAATCCTGATCAGGCAGGCGCTGCAGGTGTCCGACGGGGTGACGGACAACCTGTCCGCCATCGATGGCGTGCGGCGGATCATGGCCTTCCGGCATATCCGTTCCTATCCGCTGATCGCCATTGTCGCGCGCAGCGTCGATGAAATCCTGGATTCCTGGTGGAGCCTGGCCGGCCGGTCGCTGATTGCGGCCGTAATCGCCAGCGCGGCCTTGATCGTGCTGTTCTGGATGCTGTCGCGCGAGTCGGGCAAGCGCCTGGCCCAGGCACGCGATATTGCCGAGGCCAACCGTCTGCTGCGCCTGGCCGAGCAGGTGGCCATGGTCGGCCATTGGCGATTTGAGATCCGTTCCCGCCGCCTGACCTGGTCGGACGAGGTCTATCGCATCCATGGGCTGCGCAAGGACCGGTTCGTGCCGACGCTGGAGGCCACGCTGGCCGCCCATCATCCGGAGGATCGCGACCGCCTGCGCGAACTGGTGCAGGCCGCCATGCAGACGGGCAGTTCCTATGAAATGGCCCTGCGCATCATCCGCCCGACCGGGGAAATACGCCATGTGGTGACACGCGGTGTTGTCGAAACCGGGTCGGACGGCCGGCCGGTGGCCCTGTTCGGGGCGCTGAGCGATGTGACCGACCGGACGGCGCAGGAGGAGGCGCTGCTGGCCGCCCGGCGGGAGGCGGAGGCGGCGGCCCGCGCCAAGACCGACTTCCTGGCCACCGTCAGCCATGAGCTGCGCACGCCGCTGAACGCCGTGATCGGCTTTGCCGACCTGCTGCTGACGGCTGACCTGCCGGAGACCGAGCGCCGCCGCTATATCCGCCTGCAGGCCGAAGCCGGGCGCACGCTGCTGGCCGTCATCAATGACGTGCTGGATTTCTCCAAGATCGATGCGGGTCATCTGGAGCTGGAGGAGATGCCCACCGACACGGTGGGGATGCTGCAAACCTGCGTGGAGCTGGTGCGGCCCATGGCACAGGAGAAGGGGCTGACCCTGAAGGTGGATCTGGCGTCGGATCTGCCGCCCTGGCTGCTGCTGGACCCCACGCGCATGCGCCAGATCGTGCTGAACCTGTTGAACAATGCCACCAAATTCACCCAGGCGGGCAGCGTGTCCCTGACGGCGGCCGTCAGGCCCGGTGCGGCGGGCGACCGGTTGCGCATCAGCGTGGAGGATACCGGCATCGGCATCGCCCCGGAGCGGCAGGTGCGCCTGTTTGAGCCCTTCCATCAGGCCGATGCCTCCACGGCGCGGCGCTATGGCGGCACGGGGCTGGGTCTGGCCATCTGCCGCCGTCTGGTCGGGCTGATGGCGGGCAGCATCGGGCTGGAGAGCGAGGTGGGCCGGGGCAGCCTGTTCTGGGTGGAAATCCCGCTGCGCCCCACCGAACCGCCCAGCAATGCCCCCGCCCTGCCCACGCCGGGCGCCGGCGAGGGGGCGGAGGGCAGCCGCCCCCTGAATGTACTGGTGGCCGAGGATCTGCCCGTCAATCAGCTGCTGGTCCGCGCCATCCTGGAACGGGCCGGGCACCGCGTCGACATCGCCGTCGATGGTGCCGCAGCCCTGGCCGCCGTGCAGCGCCAGCATTACGACCTGGTGCTGATGGATGTGCAGATGCCGGGCATGGACGGGCTGGAGGCCACCCGTGCC
>CALRTC020000054.1:0-10101 GCA_943371025.1 Hydrogenophaga intermedia | reverse complement strand
CATCACCACCGAGCAGGTGTCGGATCAGTTGAACCTGGTTGACCGCCTGCGCGAAGGGCTGGAGGGGCTGGCCGACCAGAAAGATGCCGAGCAACTGTCGCTGCAATCCTGCCCGCGCCTGCGTTCCATCGTGCTGCTAGGGCCGGGCGGGCGGCCCTTCACGGTGACGGCTGAGCGGTTTGCGGAACTGGCGGCCGGCGTGCCGGTGGATGCCGTGCATGAACGCCGCGCCCATGTGCGGGTGCGCGATACGGGCCTGATCCTCTATACTTCCGGCACCACGTCCAACCCCAAGGGCTGCCTGATCGCGCATGAGGCCATTGTGCGCACGTCGCAGGCTCTGGCCGAACGCTATGAACTGACCGACCGCGACCGGTTCTGGTCGCCGCTGCCCTTGTTCCATATCGCCGCCATCCTGCCGCTGGTCGCCATCTACGCCAAGGGCGGCACCTATCTGTCGATGCAGCATTTCGATGCCGGCACGGCCATCGACATGCTGGAACAATACCGGGTGACGGCCACATATCCTTGCTTTGCGCCCATCATGGTGGACCTGATCCACCATCCGCGCTTCGCCCAGGCCGACCTGTCCGCCATCCGCCTGATGAACTCCTCGCTCGCCATCCAGACCGACGCGATGAAGGAAATGCTGGCCAAGGCCCTGCCCAATTGCGTGCAGGTGGGCACCTATGGCCTGTCGGAAGCGGCGGGCACCGTCTGCACCAGCAGTCTGGATGACAGCTATACCACCCGCACCACCCGCCTGGGCCGCCCCCTGCCGGGGGTGCAGGTGCGCATCATCAATGCCTATGGGGAGGATGTGGGGCCGGGCGAGAAGGGGGAGATCCTGGTGCGCAGCCCCGGCGTGCTGGACGGCTATTACAAGGACCCGGTGAAGACGGCCGACACGCTGAAGGGTGGCTGGCTGCATACGGGCGATGTCGGCTCGCTGGATGGCGACGGCAACATCATGTTCCATGGCCGCACCAAGGACATGCTGAAGGTGGGCGGGGAGAATGTCGCCGCCGCGGAGATCGAAAGTTTCATCGGCTCGCACCCGGCCGTGAAACTGTGTCAGGTGGTGGGCGCGCCTGACCCGCGTCTGGTGGAGGTGCCGGCCGCCTTCATCGAACTGCATGCCGGCGCCAGCCTGACGGTGCCGGAGGTGCTGGATTATTGCCGCGGCAAAATCTCCAGCTTCAAGGTGCCGCGCCATGTGCGCTTTGTGACGCAATGGCCCATGTCGACCAGCAAGATCCAGAAATACAAGCTGCGCCAGCAGCTGGAGGCCGAACTGGCCGCCGGTGCCGCCGCCTGACAATAAGAACAACCGGAGCAATCATGTACACGATCGTCGCCAAGCTGTTCGTGAAGCCGGAGATGGAGGCACAGTTCGTCGCCGCCATGGCGGCCCTGACCGACAAGGTCCTGGCCAACCAGCCGGACGTGTCGGTCTATCTGTTCAAGAAGATCCGCGGCCGCGACCACGCCTATGCCGCCATCGAACAGCACCCGTCGCAGGATTATTTCCGCGACGTGCATTGCACGACACCCTGGTTCAGCGAACTGGTGCCGCAGGTGATGCCGTGCTTGGCCGAACCGATGGTGCTGGAGGAGTTTGACGATCTGTGATCCAGGGCGCGGGGCACACTTTTCCCGCCGCCCTGCCTGAAAAGACGGGCAGGGTCGCTTGCGCCGGCGTTATTGCTGGATTGGGGCGGCCTGCAATGATACCCCGGATTGGCGTCATCCTGGCTCTGTCCGCAGGCCAGGATGACGCCAGATGGCACAGCGGTTGCCGATATAACGGCCCATGGTCGGGGGGTAAGGCGTGGAGCGTCAGCCATTTCGGCAGATCATTGAAACGCATGGCGTTTCCTGGGTCCTGGCGTCACTGCTGGCTGCCCTGGCGCAGTTCCGGATGATCGGCCGGATCATCGGTCCCCAATATCAGGATTCCATTGCGGCCACGCGGGGCGTGCTGGATGGCCTGCCGCATTGGCAGGTGTTCCAGAGCCGGGTGTTCGGCCCCTGGGTCGTCGAGATGCTGTCCGGTCTGACCGGCAGTTTTGAGGCGGCCCACATGCTTTACACCATCGCCGTCTATTTTCTGGCCGGGCTGGCCATGCTGGTGGTGGGGCACCGGCACTATGGGGCGAAATCGGCCTGGATCGGCTTTCTGTCGTTCCAGGCCCTGTGCATGGTCCTGATCAATATCCGCTGGCATTATGTCTGGGATGGCGGGGAGTTGCTGACCTTCACCCTGTTCTGCCATTTCGTCCTGGCCGGGAAGGACTGGCGCTGGCTGGCGGGTCTGTTCGCCCTGTCGATCCTGAACCGGGAAAGCGCCTTCTTCATCGCCGCCTGGATGATCCTGGACCCGCTGCTGACGGTCGCCCTGAACCGGTCACCGCTTCGCTGGCCCATGCTGCAGGCAGGCATTGCCTGCCTGGCGGGTGGGGCCGCACTGACGCAGCTGCTGCGCACGACCTTGCTGAAGCGGGAGATCGGGCCGGACCTGTTCGGTATGCCTGAACTGGCCGGGCGCAGCTTCCACCCCCATATCCAGCTGAATATCGATTATCTGCTGGACGCCTTTCTTCACCCGACGCAGGAATTCAACATCCTGATCGTCATGCTGCTGCTGTTGCCGCTGCCGCTGACCTATCTGTTGTTCCGGCGGTTTGGCCGCGCTTATCTCAGCCTGGGACTGGCCCATGGCCTGATCGTCCTGTCCTTGCCGATCGTTGGCGTCCTGTCGGAAACGCGCGTGCTGTTCGACCTGGTGCCCTTCATGGCCCTGGGCTTTGCCGCCCTGTGCCGGGAGGATGACGGCCGCCCGGCGTGACGCCGCCGGTCAGGGTCGGGGCAGCCAGCCCGGCAGGGTCTGGAATTCCGCCCCGCGGCTCAGCGTCGGCCACAGGTCGGCCCAGCAGCATTCATGATCCTGATCCGGGATTTCCAGCAGCCGCGCCGGCGTCGATGGCGGCAGCCGCGCCATGAAGGCCCGCAGCACATCCCCGCCGACAATGGCATCGCGCCCACCCCTGATATGGATCTGCGGCACGGTACCCAGGGAAGGGGCCCTGTCCGCCGGGTTCAGCGACCGGCTCAGCGGCGACAGCTGATGGTCCCGCACCCAGCTGTCCAGATCCAGATTGGCGGCAATGGTGACCAGCCCCGAAACGTCGGACCGTCCCGCCGCCAGCAGGGCCGCCAGCGCACCGCCCCCGGAATAGCCGACCAGCAGCAGCCGATCCGCCCCGCTGTCCTGCTTCAGCCGGTCCAGCGCCAGCCCCGCACTGTCCACCACCTCCGGCGCCCATCGCGCACCGGTCCAATAGGCGGGGTCGCAGCCACGCTGCCGGGGCGCATATTGGCAGGGCCTGGCCAGCCAGGCGACCGGTCCGTTGCCCGGATGGGCCAGTGCCAGCCGCAGCGCCAGCGGGTCGACCGGCGTGGGGTCCTGCGCGGGCCGCGTGGGGTTGAGATAGGCCAGCCCGTCCCCTTCGATATAGACGACCAGCGGAGCACCGGTCCCCACCCGTGCCGGACGGCTGGCAGCGGTCAGGTCGAAGGGTCCGGCCGGAAGGCTCTGCCAGCGCCAGCCGGCCGCCGCCGCCAGGGCCGGCGCCAGTTCCTGGCGTTCCTGCAGGGCACAACCGGGCAGCCACAGGGCCAACAGAGCCATCAGGACCAGCCGGTTGGCCCATCCGTTCATGCCGGCCGCTTCCCCGGTCCCGCGGCGCGCAATTCGGCCAGCGCCCCGGCCACCTTGCGTACCAGCCCCGGCCAGTCGCCCCAGGCGGGCTGGCGGAACAGGCGCACCGACGGGTACCAGGGCGTATCCTCCCGGTTCAGCAGCCAGCGCCAGTCGGGCAGGAAGGGCAGCATCACCCAGGCCGGCCGGCCCAGGGCGCCCGCCAGATGCACGGGCGAACTGTCGACGGAGATCAGCAGGTCGGCGACGGTCAGGATGGCGGCCGTATCCTCGAAATCCCGGATCTCGCTGCTCAGGCCGATAATATTCATGCCGGGCGGCGGATTGGCCACATCCCCCTCGCTCGGCCCCTTCTGGATGGACAGGAAGGTCACCCCCTCCTGGGCCAGCGGTGCCAGGGAGGCCAGGGTCATCGACCGGTTGGCATCGTTGAAATGGGTGGGCCGTCCGGCCCAGACCACCGCCACTTTCAGCCCCCCGACCCCGGCCAGACGCTGGCGCCAATGCTGCACGCGGGCCGGGTCGGGCGACAGATACGGGATGGTGCCCGGCAGGTCCGACAGTTTCAGGCCCATCACCATGGGCAGGCTCATCATCTCGCAATGCAGGTCAAAGGCCGGCGGCAACTCGCCGCGCAGGGTCAGGGCGTCGAAGCCGCCCATGCGGGTTGCCAGACTGTGGGTCTCGTGATTGACCTCCAGGATCACCTGGGCGCCGCTGCGGGCCTTGGCCCAGGGCGCCATGCGCATGAACTGGAACGTGTCGCCATATCCCTGTTCGTCATGGATCAGCAGCACCTTGCCGGGGATGGGCCGCCCGTCCCAGCGGGGAAGCTGCACCTTGCGCTCGATGCGATAGGTGTGGTTCAGGCTGTAGCGATAGCTGTATTCGCGCCAGCCGCGTTCATATTCCCCCAGCGCCAGCAGCGATTCCGCCAGATCGAAGCGGGTGGACACATGGCCGGGCAGGGCATCGACCAGCATTTCCTGCACCCGTGCCGCCTCGGCGATCCGGCACTGGACGCGCAGCGCCTGGGCCAGAAAGGCCCAGAGCGGGGCGGGGCCGCCGCCACCGGACAGAAGCGGCACAACCATCGCTTCCACTTCCGCCCCGCGCCCGGCGGCCAGCAATGCCGGGGCCTTCTGTTCGATCTCTTTAAGGTCCATCGCATAATCTCTGCTGCATGCCGGTCGCAATCAGGCCGGCCATCATCCGATAAAACCAGTCCCCGCGCCGCCTCATGCCTCCGGTGCGGCGTCGGTCTTCGGCTTGGCGCGCGCGCGCCGGGGCTTGGCGGGGGCCTCGGCGACGGGCTCTGCCGCTGCCGCCGGCTCACGCACGCCCAGTGCCGCCAGCAGCGGCGCCAGATAGGGCGCAAACCGCTGGGCCCGGCCGACGCTGCCGGTGAAGATCGGCTCGCGCGCCTGGTTGACGCTGGCCGTGCGGATGATGCGGCGGGTCTTGTGGAATTCCAGGCAGGCCGGTTCCCATTCCAGCCCCAGGAAGGCGATCAGCCGGCGGGCCTGCGTCTCGAAATCGCTGACCAGTTCCTCGTAATCGATTTCCAGGAACCGGTCGGGCGGCAGGACGGCGCGCCAATGCGCCATCAGCCTCTCATAATCCTCATGGAAGCGGCCCAACTCGGTCAGGTCATAGGCGAACTGCTGTTCGCGGGTAAACAGCTTGGTATAGCAGGACAGGCACGTATCGGCCGGGTTGCGGCGGACATGGATGATGCGGGCCTGGGGCATCGCCTTGGCGATCAGGCCGGCATACAGGAAGTTGGACGGCATCTTGTCCACGAACCGCCGCCGGCCATTGGCCTGCGGCCGGATCTTGCCCAGATATTGGCGGCTGATATCGGCCAGTTCGGCGGGGCCGATGCGGTCCATGATGGCCGGATAGGGGCCCATGCGCCCGACAATCTGGCTCAAGGCGGACAGTTCGCCCCCGCCCTGCACCTGGCTGTGGGTGGCCAGCACCTGTTCCACCAGCGTGGTGCCCGACCGCGGCATGCCCACCACAAAGACCGGCAGGTCGGCATCCGCCCCGGCCTCGGCCATACCGGCCGGATCGAAGGCGGTGGCCGGGAAGGCGGCGGCGATGGCCTGCATCCAGCGGCTGGTGTCATCCGCGTTGTAATTGATGGTCGCGCGTTTCAGCCGGTTGCCCTCGGCGAGATAGCGGAAGGCGCGGTCGATCTCGCCGGTATCCAGCAGGACCTTGCCCAGGGCGAAATGCATTGCGATGCGGTCGCCCGGCACCTCGATGCCGCCGGGGGCCAGCAGGGCCTCCATGCTGGCAATGGCCGGATCACCGGCTTTGAAGGTGACCAGATCGGCCAGGTTGAACCAGGCCGACACCGACCGCGGGAAACTGGAAATCACCTGTTCGAACGCCGCGCGGGCGCCTTCGCGGTCCCCGATTTCCATCAGGCAGATGCCGCGATTGACCAGTGCCTTTTCCAGGGCCAGTCCCGGCAGCTTCGTCGCCTTCTCATAGGCGGCCAGGGCGTCGTTTGTCCGGCCCAGCGCCTGCAACGCCTCGCCCAGCGCCACCAGCGCCTCGCCATTGTCGGGCGCAAAGGTCGCGGCGCGGCGGGCCGTATCCAGCGCCTCCTCCAGCCGGTCCAGGCGGCGCAGGGGCACGCTGCGCACGACCAGGGCGCCGACATGCTGCGGCTGGAAGGACAGCAGCTTGTCGATCCAGCGCAGTGTTTCCTCGTCGTTGCCGCGCGACTGCTCCGCGGCGGCGGCATTGATATAGGCGTCGGCCAGCCGGGGATTGATCTCGATCGCCTGCCGCGCGCTGAGAACGGCCTGATCATGCTGGCCCATGTCGGTCAGCAGGTTGGACAGGTTGCTCAACGCTTCGGCATAGGTGGGGACCAGCCGCAGCGCCGCCTCGTAATGTCGGCGGGCATCATCCAGGCGGCCCAGACGCTTCAACGTGTTGCCCAGGTTGTTCTGCGCCTCGGCATAATCGGGCTTCAGCATCACCACCTGTTCCAGGCAGGTCAGGCTTTCCTCAAGCTTTCCGGCCTCCTGCAGGATGATGCCCAGATTGTTCCATCCGGCGACCAGCGTGTGGTCGATGGCGATGGCCCGGCGCCCGGCCGCTTCGGCCTCGACCAGCCGTCCCGCCTGCCGGCACATCTCCGCCAGATTGCTGAGATAGGTGGCCGGCACACGCGGTGCCTGACAGGCGCGCTGCAGATGGTCGATGGCGACGGGCAGATTGCCATAGGCGTGGGCCATCAGCCCCATCAGGTGGCTGGCATCCGACTGGCCCGGCCAGATGGCCAGGACATGCTGGCACAGCCGCTCGGCCTGATCAGCCTGTCCGGCATTCCAGTGCGCATGCGCCTGGGCCAGCGCCTGTTCCATCGATATCTGCTGCTGCGGAGGGGGCGTATTGTTCATGGGACAGGCAGCCTATTTGGCGGAAACGGTCTTCAGCGCGTCGGAAAGGCCCGTCATCCGGACGGGGACATCAACCGGGCTGTTATTGGCAAGAACATAATGGGCCATCAGGACGGTGCCGGCCGTGAATTGCTTGAGCGCATCCTGGTCCATCTCCACAGCGGCAAGGCAGCTGCCCCCGTCACAGGAGTTGAACGGTAGCGAGATCGGCTTGTTTTTGTCCAGTGTCAGCGTCACGCCGCCCGGCAGCCACACACCCGGCGGGGCTGCCACGATCAGGCGCGGCATGCCCTGCGGTCCGATATAGCCGATGCGCACATGCAGCAGCACGGCATTCTGCGGCTGGGTGATGACGAACTGCTCGACGTAGCAGGTGTCGGCACCGTCCTGGTTCTTGGCACAGGCCTTGGCCCACAGGGGACCGGCCTCCTGACTGGCGGGCTGTTCAGCCGCGGGTGCGGTCGCCGGTGCAGCCGGCTTGCGCCCCCGGCCAGCCGCGACCGACAACAGGACGGCCGCGCCGATGACGGCCGCCATGCCCAGAACGGTCAAGACCAGTTTCCGGTGAGAGGGGTTCAATTCCACCATCGTTTCCGTCCAGTGTGCGATATTTCCGGGAGTATAGCCACGTTTCCAGGCATCAGATGCATCGACTGTGCCGATATGGCAAGTGCATCGGTATAGGCGGGACGCCGCGGACATGGCGACGGACCTGCCGATGGGGCATCGGCAGGTCCGCGGCTTCGTTCACTTTCATCGGCGCCATTCGTCCCGATACCCGGATCAGAAGCGGAAGGTCGTCCGTACCAGTACCGTGTTGCTCAGATACTTGCTGCGCAGTTCCCCGCCATATTCGATCCGGAAGTCGACGCTGTCGCTATGGGCAACGGTAGCGCCCAGCCGCACGATCACGCCGTCGGCGGCCGGCCGTTCGGTGGTGCTGGAGAAGGTCACACCGGCCAGGACGCCCGTCGTGGCGATCGGCCCGTGCAGGTAATCATGCACCCAGCCGGCATCCAGATCGACGGTCGTCGGCCCCAGGAAGCTGCCGAACGTCGTCTTGGCCTGCACGCCCAGTTCCTGGGTCACCGCATCCGTCCGCACGCTGCCGACTTTCAGGTTGACGACATCGGCGCCGGTTTCGTCATAGGAGTGGTTGACCAGCCGCACGGCCCGCAGGCTCAGCTTCGGCGTGACCACCGTATCGCCCTGACGGAACATGTCATAGCCGATCTCGGCCTTGCCCAGATACTGCTCGCCGCCATAATTCGCCCGGGCTTCGCGCTTCAGGAACAGGATATAGCGCTTCTGGTTGAAGTCGTTGTAGCCCGCGCCCAGCTGACCGCCGACCGTCAGGCGGCTGTCCGCCCATTCCGGCCGCCAGCTGGCATAGGATGTCAGCTGGTAGGAGTTGATCTTGGTGGAGCTGCCCGTCATCGGCCCGCGGCCGTCGGTATTGCTGCGCATCCAGCTGAAGGCCATGCCGACCGCCAGATCCTCCGTGGCGAACCAGTCAACGCCGGTCAGCAGGCCACCGCTGTTGCCCTTGTAGCCGGCGGCCGACGTGGTCGTATCACGACGCACGTTATTGCCCAGCAATTCGCCCCAGATGGCGCCCTTTTCGCTGGACGAACCGGCGGCCAGACCGCGTTCGCCGGTGAGCAGGGCGTTGGATGCCAGCTGCTGGTGCTGGGCGACGGCGGCCGATGCCGGGGCCGGCAGCACCACGGACAGCTGCGGCGTCAACTGGTTGGGCGACAGCTGCGTGATGGCGGTCTGCTGTTCGGCTTCCGACAATTGCGACAGCGGCGTCAGCACCTGGGTCTGCACGGCAGCGGCCGATGGGCTGGTCGAGGTGGCAATGGCCGCGATCTTGTCCAGTGCTGCGCCGGTACCGACGGCGGCACCACCGGTATCGACGCCGACTTCGGTGAAGTTGGACTGCAGCTTGACGATCAGGTCGTTGAAGCCGCCGGCGGAGACGACCGAGGGGCTGATATTGAAGCCACCCGCCGTGAAGGTCAGGTTGCCCAGGGTGATGGTGCCGCCCGACCGCACGATCGTGTAGGACGCGCCCGACGTGAAGGCGGCACCGGCCACCGGCGTCAGCGTCACTGTGCCCGCGGTCAGGGCAGAGGTGCCGCTGACCTGCAAGGAACCATAGGCATTGTCGGAGCCGATGCCGAACACCAGCGAACCGGCACTTTGCGTGAAGCTGCCGGTGATGCTGATGGCGCTGTTGACCAGCAGCGTTGCCCCGGCATTGACCACATTGTGGGTGCCGACATCGATGGCGCTGTTCAACTGGGTGGTGCCGGACACGAAGCGCACATCCGACAGGCGGTTGGTGATCCGCCCGACAGAGCCGTTCAGGCCCGTCAACACGCCCGGCGTTGCCGACGACCCGCCGGCGATCAGCAGATCGCGCGACGACAGGTTGGTGATGTTGCCGGCGATGGTGCCGCTGTTGCTGAGCGTGCCCAGGCTGCCGGTGCTGGCGATGTAAAGCGCGGTCGCAGCACTCAGGCTGCCGCTGTTGGTCAGGTTGTCCAGCGCGCCGCCGACATAATTGTTGGCAAAGCCCAAGACCAGATTGGTGCCCGACGTGGCGCCATTGGCGATCAGCCCGGTCAGGCTGTTGCTGACGGCGACACCGGTATAGTTGGACCCGGTTCCGCCGGCCACCAAGGTCTGTTGCGACCCGGCCAGATAGTTGCCGGTGGCCGACAGGCTGGTCGCCACCGTACCGCCGGTGATGCTGGCCGCCCCGCTGACCGACAGGATATTGCCGTTGACGTCCAGGCGACCGGCCGTCTGGCTGTAATTGCCGGTGACGGACAGCGGGCCGGTCAGGCGGACCGAGGCCCCGCTATTGACCAGGGCGTTGCTGCCGACATTGACGGCATCGGCCAGCAGGATGTTGCCCGAAGCCAGGACGACATTGGCGCCCGTGCTGCT
>CALRTC020000053.1:0-10833 GCA_943371025.1 Hydrogenophaga intermedia | reverse complement strand
GAAAACGCGGCCACCGCGTCGGCAAGCGTCCGGATGCGAGAAAGAACATCAAGCTCAGCGGACATGGAAATCCCCCCAGATCACCCTGGGAGAACCGCATTGAAATCATTACAAAACAACACTCAAGCTGTCTTTGGTTGATAATGGCGGCGTGGTTTTTCGCCCCTTCTCTGTCGTGACCCCTTCCAGAAACTTTTGGCTGTTCCATTGCTCCGCGACCCCTGATACGGGCACGGCCTGCCTGAAGCTGACGGGCGACAGTGAAACGACGAGCCGTCTTCCACGCCAAACACCTTGAGAATGCGCAGGCCCGCCAGATCGGCCATCAGATCCAGCGACGACATGCCGATGTCGAACCCGCAGCGCCGGATCGACAGCAGCGCCAGCCCTGCGATCAGCAGGACCGGAACCGTCAACGACACGATGATCAGATTCAACAGCGCGTCGTGGCAGCCGCCCAGCCGGAACCGGACATTATTGTCACTTCCGTGTCCACCGCCCGATCTCCGACGGGTATTGACCCTCATCCGGAAGGGTTAAGCCGTGGAACGGCGTATCTTTAACGAATTAACACGCCCATGGTCTTTTCGGCATCCGGGGTGGCATCTGGTCATATGTCAACAAATAAATTAAAATAGAAAACAACCTAATCAACTTTACGTATATACAGAAAATACGTCATATGACTGATGCCTGATCGACAGCGGTGGCTATCCCGCTGCGGAGCGGTGAAGGGAGGTTCGCATGACTGACGCATTCATCGGCGAAATCGCATTTTTCGCCTTTAACAAGCTACCAGATAATTGGCTGCCTTGTGATGGGCGCGCCTTGAATATCCAGAAGAACGTGGCGCTTTATTCCCTGCTGGGGATTACGTTCGGCGGTAATGGATCAACGGAGTTCAATCTGCCGGATTTACGCGGCCGCACCGTGGTCGGGTACGGAAATGTGCGGGATGTCAATCACCGTGTCGTCAACCAGCCGACGTGGTTACCGATGGGCACGGCCGGCGCGGGTGGATCAGAAACGGTCGCCCTGACCGTGTTACAAATGCCGATACATAATCACCCCTTCTATTTTTCGACGGTCAATCCCCCCAATAGTTCGGCCATCGCCAACGCGCTGCTGTCAACCGCGCAACGCGGCAGCGGCACGCCGTCCGCCGCGGCCAATCCGCCGGGTGTCTATACCGCACCGGGCACATTGGTCCCGATCAATCCGGCCTCCGTCGTCGCCAGCGGGGGTGGGGCTCCCCATGACAACCGGCAACCCTATCTGGCGGTGCAGGCCTGCATCTGCGCACAAGGCATTTACCCGCCGCGGCAGTGACACCTGATCTGGCAGCATGTGCCAAGGAGACCCACAATGGATTCATTTCTCGGCCAGATCCGGCTGTTCGGCGGCAGCTATGCTCCCGAAGGCTGGGCGCTCTGTAACGGTGCCTCCATGCCCATTCAAGGCAATGAGGCACTTTTTGCGCTTATTGGAACGATCTATGGCGGCAATGGCACCACAAATTTCAATCTGCCGAACCTGCAGATGAGGTTGCCTGTGGGCTGTTCGAACACGCCTCCTCCCTCCATGGTCGCAGCCTACCCGCTTGGCGCCGCCGGCGGCAGCTTTCAGGTGACGTTGACCGAGGCACAGTTGCCCCCGCATAGCCATACGCTCAACGTCACGTCGGCAACCGGATCGCTGCCCATACCGGTGCCGGGCGTCCTGTTGGGTGCCACCCCGGCGGGATTCACCAACTATGCCAAGCCCAATGGCGGCACCATGGGCAGTCTCGTGTCCCTGTCGCCGGCGGCGATTGGCGCAAGCGGCGGAAACCAACCCCACTCGAATGCCATGCCGACGATCGTGCTGAATTACATCATCTGCACGATCGGCATCTTTCCCCAGCCCTGAAGGAGCGAAACAATGGCAGATCCATATATCGGCGAGATCCGGGCCTTCGCCTTCGGCTTTGTTCCCCAAGGCTGGTTGGGTTGCGACGGGTCCCAGTTGATGATCCAACAGTATCCCGCCCTGTATGCCACAATCGGACCCCGGTTCGGCGGCGACGGGCAAAATTATTTCAATCTGCCCGACCTGCGTGCCCGGGCCGTGACCTCCCAGTACGTGGGCGGCACAATCCCCCCGAATGCGCCGGGTGGCTATACGATTGGCGCCGTTTGGGGGGCCAATGCCGTCGTCTTGAGCCAGGCGCAGATGCCAGTTCATACGCATGTGGCAAAGGGGTATGGCGCGGTGGCGGGCGTAACCCAGGTGGGGACCCCCGATGCCACAACCTATCTGGGCCTGTTGCGCAACAGCGGTGCTACCATCCTCTATGATCTCTGGTCCACCAATGCCGCCTCCAATACCTTCGCTCAGAACGCGCTGGGACTGACGGGCGGCGGACCGTCGGGCGTCGCGGCGCCCCATAACAACAACCAGCCCTACCTGCCCCTGAATTTCTGCATCTGCTGGGACGGGAACTTCATGCCCAATCCCAATTGACCGGCAAAGCCGATGGCCACCACCACCATCCTGCCCCCCGTGCCGCCCTTGCTGGCGGCGCGGGGGATTGTCTTGCGCGCGGAGGATGACGGGGACGCGGCCTTTCTGCGCCGATTGTTCGCCGCAGGGCGGGCACCTGAACTGCGCGCCTTTGGCTGGCCCGATGCCGCCATGGCGTTGTTTCTTGATCAGCAGTTCGACCTGCAGACCCGTCACTACCGGGGCCATTATCCGGGTGCGGCCTGGGGCATCGTCGTCCAGGGCGAAGCCCCGGCCGGCCGGCTCTGTCTGCTGCGGACCGCCAAGGAACTGCGGATCATCGATATCGCCATGCTGAGGGATTATCAGGGTCAGGGTATCGGAACCGCCCTGGTCAAGGCCGTCCTGGACCAGGGCGCGTGCGCGCATATTCCCGTTTCCCTTCATGTCGAGCAGGGCAATTTCGGCGCGCAGCGGCTTTATGAACGATTGGGCTTCAAGAAGGCGGGAGCGGTCGGCGCCCATTTCCGGATGGACTGGTCCCCGCCAGCCTGTGACCCCGCACACCCTGTCTGACTGTCATCTGTGAGAAATGGCCATGCTTGAAGTGATGGAGACCATCCGTTCCCTTTGCATCGCCGGCAATACGGCCGACGCGATCGTGATGCTGCGTGAACTGGATGCGGCCGGTGCCGCGGATGCCGACACCCTGTTCATGCTGGGCGCATTGCTGCGGGAGTCCGGCGCCGTGATCGAGGCGGTCGATATCCTGGAGCGTGTCACGGCCATGCGTCCGGACATGACCGGCGCCCTGGCTGAACTGGGCCTGAGCCTGATCGCCATCGACCAGCTGCCGCGCGCCCTGGAAGCGCTGCGCATCGTGAACCAGCGGGTTCCGGGCCATTCAACCTGTGCGGCGCTGGCGGAACTGCTGGTCAGCTACGCGAGCGTGCTGCTGCCCCAGGAACGCATTGAGGAGGCCACGCGGATCCTGGAGGAAGCGGTTGGCGTCAATGGAACCGTGCCGGGGGCGCTGGCCCTGCTGGCCGTGGCGCGGGGCAAGGCTGGCGATTTTCACAGCGCACTGGCCCTGAACGAGCAGGCGGCGGCGCTCTACCCCGACGATCGCGCCATCCTCAGCAACCAATCCTACATGCTGGAGAACCTGAACCGCTCACAGGAAGCGGAGGCGGTGGCGCGGTATGTCCTGGAGACGCTGGACCCCGACATGGCCAGTGCCTGGTCGAACCTGGGCAATGCCCTGCGGACGCAGGGCCGGCTGACCGAGGCGGAGGCCGCGTTCAGCCGGGCGCTGGCGCTGGACCCGACCCTTGCCGCCCCCCATGCCAATATGGGGACCCAATATTCACTCGCCGGCGATTTCGACCGCAGCGACCAATATTTCCGCCGTGCCATCGAACTGGCCCCGAAGGATGCCGCCCTGCCCTTCATCCGGGCCTGCGACCGGCTGCGCGCCGGCGACTGGGAGAATGGCTGGGCGCTGTACGAGGAGCGGCACCTCTATCCGGGCCGCCAGATCGGCTGGCCGGGCCTGGAGCACCTTGCCTCCTGGCCCGGCGGTGATCCGGCGGGCCAGCGCATCCTGCTGGAATGCGAACAGGGGCACGGCGACAGCCTGCATTTTTTCCGCTATGCGCGGCTGCTGGCTGACCGCGGCGCCCAGGTGGGGCTGTTGGCCCAGCCATCGCTGGTGCGGCTGTTCCAGGTGTCCGATCCCCGCCTTACCGTCGTGGAAGCGGGATGGCAGGGCGATCAGGCCCATTGGGACTATGGCGTGCCGCTGCTGTCCTTGCCCCACCGGTTCGGGGTACGGCCCGATCATATCTTGGCCCCGGCCCCCTATCTGGCCGCCGATCCGGCGGACAGGGCGGCCTGGGCTGCGCGTCTGGCGGGGCTGACGGGCCTGAAGGTGGGATTGGTCTGGGCCGGGGATCCGCGCCCCCATGATCCGACGTCGTCCGGCATCGATCAACGGCGTAGCCTGTCCCTGTCCATCCTGGCCCCGCTGGGGACTGTACCGGGGGTGGAGTTCGTGAACCTGCAGATGGGCGCCCCGGCCAGCCAACTGGCCGATGCCCCCTTTGCCATTCATGACTGGATGGAAGGGGTGCGGGATTTCGCCGATACGGCCGCCCTGGTCTGCCAGTTGGACCTTGTCATCACCGTCGACACCTCCGTCGCCCATTTGGCGGGCGGCCTGGGCGTGCCCGTGATGCTCCTCTCGCGCTTCGATGGGTGCTGGCGCTGGCTGCATGGTCGCGACGATACGCCCTGGTATCCGGGCATGCGCCTGTTCCGGCAACGGCGCTGGGGGGACTGGGGGGACCCCATCGCCGACCTGCGGGCGGCTCTGGCCGACCGGGCCGGGGCCGGCTGATCCGCGATGACGCCGGCCCGGGGCTGGCGTCAGGACGCCTCGATCAGGTCCAGCCCGTGAAGATGGGCCAGAAATTTCAGCGTATCCATTTGGATATCGGCAAGATCCGCCGAATAGGCATCGGCAAGATCCGCACACAATTTATCAACCCGGATCGGGTCAGAAAGTCGCGCCCAAAGATCACGACTCGTAGAGGAAAAATTATAATACATACCATCGTGCACGCTTAGAAGGATAGTCTCCATGTGAACATCGACATGGAGGATACTTGGCTTGCGAAAAACCGTGCTTCCTAAATTGATCATTCCAACTTCTTTATCCAGATGTCCCATTTTACACTATCTTCTGTTGTGATTTTACGTATATACGGCAGTACTGGTAATGATATCACATGATCGGATATGTTTGTCCAGCCCAGCCCCACCCCTTTGCAGGGGGCACAAGCCCCCGACCTTGACGGTGACCTGTTCGGTTGGCGCGTCCGGACGGAACTGACGCTGCCTGAGCTGGCGCCCTGGACGGGGGATGATCGCGCGCCGGATATCATGATCTTCCGGGGGCAGGTACCGGCCCTGGGCGATGGGGCGCTGCAATTCAGTCCCCGCATCGAATTCACGCAGAACGCGCTGCGGTTCGATGTTCCCGGCGTCGCTCGCTACCGGATCGACGGGGCCGACCGTGTCACGATTGAAACAGCGCCGGAAACCTCTCCCGATGCGGCGGAGGTGCGGCTGTTTTTCTTCGGCACCGTGCTTGCCGTGCTCTGCCTGCGCCGCGGGCTGATCCCGCTGCATGCCAGCGCGGTGGCGGTCGATGGGCGGGCCGTGCTGCTGGCGGGGGACAGCGGCCTCGGCAAATCCACCCTGGCGGCCGCATTGATGGCGCGCGGATATCCCTTGCTGTCGGATGATCTGTGCGCCCTGGACGTCTCGCGCCCCGGCGCCCCTGTGATCCGCCCCTGCATCGCCTATCTGAAACTGTGGAAGGATGCCGCCACCCGGCTTGCCATCGCCACCGACCAGTTGGCACCGGTTCGCGCCGGCCTTGGCAAATTCCGGATACCGATCCCACACGCCGTGACCGGACCGCTGCCGCCGGGACAGATCATCATGCTGCACCGGACCATCCTGCCGGCCGAAGCGGGCATACAGGTTCTGCGCGGCATGGCGGCATTGCGCTATGACCTCATCCACCGGCGGCGCCTGGGAATCGCCCTTGGCTATCAGGGCGCCATGCTGTCGGCCCTGGCAGAACTGGCCAAAGTGGCACCCATCGTCCAGTTGAGCCGGCTGGATGATCTGGCCGCCTTGCCCGATCTTGCCGATCGGGTTCTGGCGCTGGCGCATGACGGACAAGCCCGATAGGTTGCGGGATGACAGGCAGGGAGGACGGTGATGGATGCAAAGCATTGGGTGGCAAGGGGCCGCCGGCGACACCTTTTTTGCCATGTTGACAGCCGATCCCGCCTATAATCACTGTCAACCGCGGATAGCCGGGCTGCCGGCCCGGTGGTTGAGTTGACAGCACGAACAAAAATCTATACACCTCAAACGTGTATAGCTTCATGGTTCAGGACAGGATACGCGTCCAATGGATAAGTCCTCGGATATATCGATAAAGCCCGACGCTGCAAAGCTGGCCTGGGTCGCTCCGCTGGAGACGCTGACCGCCATGAGCGTGGCTGAGGTTACCGGCGCCATGGGCAATCCCGGTCCTGATAGCAATGGACCGGACGCGGCCTCCTGATCCATCCAAGATCGCCGCACCGCGCAACGATCGGACGTGATTGAATGGGGTGTCTGGCGGACCTGCGGGGCTCCGTGGCCCTGGGCTATGATGGTCTTGACCCTGGATTGACGGATCGTCTCTATACACCGCCCCGAATCAGCGGGGGTGCCGCCCTGTGTGATGATCATGGATGTTTCCTGACATTGCCGCACCCCGCAGGTCGGGCGTCATTGCATCTGGCACAGAATACGAATGGCGGCGTTACGCTGTTCACCGGCTATCTTTTCGACCGGGAGATGCTGGCCCGTGATCTGGCCTGTGATCCCGTCCGGCCGGATGTCGATCTCGCCGCCGACTGGATCGCCCGGCATGGGCCGGATCGTCTCGGGGGGCTGGCAGGCGATTTCGCCCTGGCCCACTGGGACCCCCGTCAACGCCGGCTGATCCTGGCCGTTGCCCCCATGGCGGGCCGCCTGCTCTACTGGCACCGCGACGGACCCTTCTGCCATTTTGCCACCACGATAGCGATCCTGCACCAGATCCCCGCGGTTCCGCGCGTCCTGGACCCGCTGCATCTGACGACCCGCTTCACATCCATGGTCGGTGACCCGGCGCGGACAGTCTACAAGGATGTCCGGCAACTGCTGCCGGGCGGCCAATTGACCATCGATGCCGATGGCTGCCGGTATCAGCCGCTCTGGCGGCCCGATCCCCACCGCCGCCTCCACCTTCCTTCCGATGGCGCCTATCTGGAGGCCGCGCAGGCGTTGCTGGACCGGTCCGTGACCCGGCGGTTGCAAGGCGCATCGGCTCCGGCCTTTCTGGCCAGCGGCGGACTGGACAGCACGGCCATGCTGACCACGGCGGCCCGGCTGGCCGGGGACCGAAAGGTCCACGCCTATGCGATCGTTCCACCACCGGAATTGTCGCTGAATCCCAGTCCGGGCTGGTACGGGGACGAAAGCCCCAAGGTTGCGGCCTTGGCGGACCGCCTGCCCAATCTGGATGTCACCCTGTGTCACAGCGCCCGTCCATCCCCCTTGGAGACCAACCTGGAACAACAGTTCCTGATCACCGGCCTGCCCAGCCTGATCGCCAACCAGATCGGATGGCTGGCTACGGCGTTCGAGGAGATCCGCCGCAAACGGCATGACGTGGTGCTGCTGGGGTCGATGGGCAATTTCACCCTCAGCTACGATGGTCACTTGTGCTTTGCTGATCTGCTGCGCGAGGGGCGGCCCGTCACCGCGCTGCGGCTGCTGCGCCGTGTCGCGCGATATAGGGGGCGCAGCCCCTGGACCATGGCGCGACACCATCTCCTGTCCCCCCTGATCCCGGATGCCTTGTTCTACCGGCTGCGCCGCTGGCGTGGAAGCCCGCCCGCCCTGACCCGGCACAGCCTGATCCGGCCGGACTGGATGGAACGCATCGGGCTTGTCGACTACCTTTCCGACCATGGGGAGGGGCCGATGCAGGAACGCAGCGCCGGTTCACGCGAACAGATCATCCATTTCACCCAGCGCCGGCGCGCCATGGCCTTGCCCAACGCCATGGCGTTGGAGGCGATCCACGGGCTGCACATGCGCGACGTCTTTGCCGATTGCGATCTGCTGGATTTCTGCCTTGCCATCCCCCGCGAACAATTCATCCTGGATGGCCGCAACCGCAGCCTTGCCCGGCGGCTGCTGGCGGACCGGGCACCGGACTGCATCACCGACGAAACCAGGCCGGGACAGCAGAATGTGGAATGGAACCACCGGCTGCAGCCACAGCTCGACGCCTTTGCCGCCGATCTCGACAGTTTCAGCCAGCACCCGCTGATTTCCGACATGATGGATGTGCCCCGCATGCGCCGGATGCTGGCCGATTGGCCATCGACGGATCAGCCCCACGGGGCGATGCGCCTGTCGCACAATTTCATGTTCATCAGGGCCATCTATATGGGGCGCTATATCCGCTGGGCCACCGGCAGCAACCAATAGGCCGGCGACCGCCGGCCCGGCGTTTGATGGCGCATGAAATCTCCCTTGATCAGTCACGATCAAGGGAGATTGGCATCAGTCCAGATATCCCAGCCGTCGCATGACGGGTTCATGGTCATGGCAGATTCTTGCCGCCTGTTCGGGGCTGAGCGCGCGCCGCCAGCCGCCCACCTGCCCCGAGCCGAAGAACCGGTTCGGCCCCCACCGTTCGACGAAGCCATGGGCCTCCTCCTGCCGGCGCAGGATGGACAAGGAGGTTTCGGCGACTGCCGCCGCGATCTTGCCCTCGTCCACCGTCCGGCCCAAGGCGCGTAGGATGCCTTGCAGGGTCGGGGCCGGGTCGCGGCGAAGATCCTCATACCGGACGACATGGATCGCGAATGGCTCCGGCGACAGCCAGCTGCCGGCATGCTCGCTCCAGCTTCCCCACAGGCTGACAAGCCGGAGCACCTGCCGGGAGCCGGATATCGACCGCATATGGCCGCTTGTCCCCATGATGGTGATCGCATCATCGACGGCGCAATCCAGAAATCTTGCCAGCGACAGCACGACATCCCGCGGGTCGCGGACCAGATAGACCCCGCCCAGGCTGACATCCGCCGGCAACAGCCAATTTCCGTCGGCCAGCATCAGGCGCATATCATGGGTCTTCAGCATCACCGGACTGTCGCAATGGTCCCGCACGGCCCGCATCACCGCCGGGCGCAGGGCCAGCACCTCCGACGGTGTCAGGTCCGCCATCGCCAGCCCCATGGCTTCGTCGGCAAACGCCCGATCATACGTCAGGCTTGGCAGCGGCATATTATTGATGTCGACCGGTTGTCCACCACGGTCGTAGCTGTCCAGCATCGAGCGCAGCCATGTGTTGCCGGACCGGGGGTATGAGGCTATCCAATAAATGCCCTGCATCAATGAACCATGGTCGCGCGAATGGTATGGAAGGGGCCGGTGCGGCCGCCGGATTATCCCTGCGCGCATCAATCGCTTCCAGTATTATATGCACAACTAACGCAAACAATGCCGGCGGCTTTGACATCCGGAGAGGGTAAGGGACGACGAACAGGCTGAAGGTGGAAATGAACCGATACCCTTTCCTCCCGGGCGGCAAGGTCGCGATCCCCCTGCCGACGAAACCATGATCCGGCTTGCTATCATCGGCGGAAGGCCAAGCGATGAAGACTCTGCCCCAAACCCCGGCTGATCGGGCATCTGCCTTGCGGCAACCGGAAATGCTGCGTCTTTTCCTCAAGGCTGCCGAAGAACGATTGCGCGGCGTGCCCCGCGATGCGTCGGCCCTGTGGGCACGGGCGCTGAAGCTGCGGGAACTGGGCGACCATGCGGCGGCGGCCGATGCCTATGCCGCCTATGCCGAGGTCCAACCAACCGATCTTCGGGGGCCGATGTTCAGCCGGCTGATGCAAGGCGACCCGGACGGGGCCGTATCGCTGGGAGGACCGGTCCCTTTCCTGCGGATCAGCGATTTCCTGTCCCCGGCCGATCTGGCGGCCCTGTGGGAACAGGTGGCGGCCCACCGTCCCCGACTGGCCACATCGCGGGTGGTGAGCCAGGAGGGAAGCCGGATCGATCCGGATTATCGTGCATCCAGAATGACAAAGGCAGACAAGGATCTGCGCGCTTTCCTGCTGCCCAGAATCCAGGCGGCCATGGAAGCCTCCGGCCTGCCGGGACGCCTCGCCATCCCCGACCTTGCCGGCGGACAGATCGAGATGCAGGTGACAAGCCACGCCGATCAGGAATTCTTCCGCATCCACCGTGACAGCGGCCCTGGGACACCCAACCGCGCCCTCACCTATCTGTACTATATTACGCGCCCGACGACCCGGTATAGCGGCGGTGACCTTCTGCTTTTCGACGATGACGCAAGCGGTTTCACCCGCATCATTCCGGCCGGCAACACCTTGCTCTTCTTCCCCGCCGACCGGCTGCATGAGGTGACGCGTGTCACCTGCAACGCTGATGATCCGCTCGACGCCCGGCTCTCCATCAATGGCTGGTTCCATTGGCCAAACGTCTCCCCTGGCGCCTGATCGTTCCCTTGGAGGGGTGCCGACACGAAAGTGATCATATTGTCCGGCGCCATTATCAACCAAAGACAGCTTGAGTGTTGTTTTGTAATGATTTCAATGCGGTTCTCCCAGGGTGATCTGGGGGGATTTCCATGTCCGCTGAGCTTGATGTTCTTTCTCGCATCCGGACGCTTGCCGACGCGGTGGCCGCGTTTTC
>CALRTC020000052.1:0-12295 GCA_943371025.1 Hydrogenophaga intermedia | reverse complement strand
TCCGTCACCGAAACCTGCAATTCCGGCTCCGGCTACCGCATCACGCTGGCCTCGGCCAATGCCGGCAAGCTGAAGAGCGGCAATTTCACCATCAACTACAATGTCGCCTATGACAGCTTCAGCGGCGCCCTGACCAGCCAGGCCGTCGTTGACCGCGCCACCGCCCAGTTCGGCAAGAAGTCCGACCTGAAGGTCACGGTGGCCGCGTCTGACCAGTATATCGCTGGCGATTATGCCGACACCGTCACGGTGACCATCGCCGCCAAGTAATCCCAAGAGCTTCATCGGGCAGTTCCAGCCTGCACCCCCGTCCGGGCAACCGGGCGGGGGCTTTTCAATTCCGGGGTGACCGGGGACGCCTTATCGCCTATATCCACGGCCCAAGGCATGTTGATCGCGAACGGGCGGACCCATTGTCGGATTTTGAAGCGAGATTTGGTGAACCGCTGGCCAAGGTGATGCTGCGGTTCGATGAGCTGCGCGACGGGCTGGCCTCGGGCGCGCTGACGGGCGACGCCTTCGTCAAGGCCAGCCAGGAATATGCCGAACTGGAACCCGTCGCCGCCGCCATCAACGAGATGCGCCGCGCCCATGCCGACATGGCCGATCTGGAGGCCATGGCCCAGGGCGACGATGCCGAGATGCGCGACCTGGCCGTTGAAGAACTGGCCGAAGCCAGGCGCCGCCTGCCCGACCTGGAACGCCGTATCCTGCTGTCCCTGCTGCCCAAGGATGAGGCGGACGAGCGCAACGCCATCCTGGAAGTGCGCGCCGGCACGGGCGGGGATGAGGCCGCCTTGTTCGCGGCCGAGCTGTTCGAGATGTACAAGCGCTATGCAGCATCCCAGGGCTGGCGCTTCGAGACCATGGATGTCAGCGAGACGGGCATCGGCGGCTATAAGGAAGCCAGCGCCACCATCACGGGACGCAGCGTGTTCCGCCGGCTGAAGTTCGAGTCCGGCGTCCACCGGGTGCAGCGCGTGCCGGCCACGGAGACGCAGGGCCGTATCCACACCTCTGCCGCCACCGTTGCCGTGCTGCCGGAGGCGGAGGAGGTGGACATCCATATCGACGAGCGCGACCTGCGCATCGATGTCTTCCGCTCGTCGGGCCCCGGCGGGCAGTCGGTGAACACGACCGACAGCGCCGTGCGCATCACCCACCTGCCCAGCGGCATCGTCGTCAGCCAGCAGGACGAGAAAAGCCAGCACAAGAACAAGGCCAAGGCCCTGAAGGTGCTGCGCGCCCGCCTGTACGAGGCCGAGCGCCAGCGTCTGGCGAACGAGCGTGCTGCCGATCGCAAGAGCCAGGTCGGCTCCGGCGACAGGTCGGAACGCATCCGCACCTATAATTTCCCGCAAGGCCGCATCACCGACCACCGCATCAACCTGACCCTGTATGGCAAGATTGACCGGTTCATGGCGGGTGAGATGGACGAGGTTATCGAGGCCCTGATCGCCCAGGAAGAGGCGGAGCGGCTGGCCGAATTGCAGTGATGCCCCGTTTCAGTTCCAGGGTATGACGGGCAGGACCGCCACCTTCATCGGGCCGATGGAGAGTTCACGGTTCTGAAGCGTGACAGGGACGGACACGTTGCGCCGCCCGTCATCGCCGGTCTTCGACAACAGCCCCAGGGCCGCCTTCACACCCGTCGCCTGATCGGGCTTCATGGCACCTGCCTGGGCCAGCATGTCAATCAGCACTTCGCCGCCGGAAAGCTGCGCCGTCCCTGCCCCTTCCGGCTGCATCTGGCTATCCAGCGCCAGGGTGGCGTTGGCGCGCAGGTCCAGCCCGCTCCACATCAGGTGAAACGCCAGCAGTTCCAGCGTACCGCCGCCATCGCGCCAGGCCGTCATCGTCTCCACGCTGGGTTTGGCCGGCATCGGCCCGCGCGGTTCCAGCGACAAAGTCAGTTGCTCGATACGCGGCTTCAGCGGCGGCAGCACGGCACCGGGCAGATCGATATCGCTGAACAGCAGACTGATCATGCCTTGGCCGTCGGTGGGGCCGACAGGTGGCTTGGACGGGGCCAGCCAGGACAGGGTCAGTTCCCGCGCCACCAGCGGGCCCAGACTTTCCGTCGCTCCCGTCTGCGGCCTGTCCAGGGTCACGGCCGCTTCCTTCGGCTTGCCGTCCATGCCCAGGACCAGCGTGCCGCCCAGGCCGGCGGCCATGCCGCTGATCGGGGCATGGCGTGCCGATCCCGCCAGATCCAGCCTTAATGGTCCTTCGGACGCCAGTTCAATCTCCAGCGGCGACCAGGCCCAGGCCGTCAGCTCCACCGTACCCGTCGTCAGCACCGTGCCGCTGGGCCATTGCGCCCGCACGCCCGGCAACCGCGCCGTCAGCCGCAGGGGGAAGCCTTCCACGACAGCATCCTTCAGATCCAGCGTGATGCCCTTCGCCATCATGGCCCGGCCCGGCGCGTCGGCCAGCAGGGTACGCATGCGCGCCGCGGCCGTGGCCCAGAAGGCCGTGTAAGCCAGCAGCAGCAGAATGAACACGGACAGAGCCAGGAACAGGGCACGATATCGGTGCAGCATCTTGTGTCCGTCTCCAGAAGGGAGCAGGCCGGCATCAAGGGCGGTTCTCCCCGGCATCGGCTTGCGTTACCATTTTGCGATTGCGAGATGGAATCGGCAACCCGGAATGACCGACACAGCCCCCGACAACACCCCCGACGGCACCCCCGGTTTCGACCATCCACCCGGCACGGATCTCTGGGTCTTCGCCTATGGATCGCTGATGTGGAATCCGGGCTTCGATTTCGCTGAGAAGCGGGAAGGTCTGCTGCGTGGTTATCACCGCGGCTTCTGTATCTACAGTCATCAGCATCGGGGCACGCCGGAACGGCCCGGTGCCGTGCTGGGGCTGGATCGCGGCGGATCGTGCCGGGGCATGGTCTACCGCATCGCCGCCGACCGGGTACCCGATGTGCTGGCCTATCTCTGGCAACGCGAAATGGCCTACCGCGTCTATATCCCCCGGCGCCTGCGCATCGTCACGGGACAGGGCGACGTACAGGCATTGACCTTCACAGCCGACCCCAACCATGCCCAATATTGCGGGCGGCTGGGTCTGGACGGCACGGCGACCCTGATCCGACAGGGGGTGGGGCAGTCGGGCCGCAATGTCGATTACCTGACCAGCCTGATCGCGCATCTGGCCGAGTTGGGCATTCATGACCAGGGCCTGGGGGAACTGGCGGCACGGATATAGGGGGGCGTGCGATGGGACAGGAGGCCAGCGTCACCGGCACCTGGATGGGCAAGGCCAGTCCGGGCAAGGCCCTGCTGGAAACGGATCATCTGCTGTTCCGCGGGGATGTGCGGGTGAAGCTGATGCTGGCCGACCTGCTGTCGGTGGAACAGGTGGGCGAGGCCCTGGTCCTGACCACGACGGATGGCAGCCTGTCCCTGGACTTAGGGGCGAAGAAGGCTGCCGACTGGCTGAACCGCATCCGCAATCCAAGGGCAGTGCTGGACAAGCTGGGCATCAAGCCGGGGGTGACGGTCGCCCTTTACGGCACACCGGACCCGGTTCTGGCCGCCGAACTGGCACGGGCCGGGGTGGCGGGCGATGTCGGGGCCGGGGCCGACCTTATCCTTCTGGTTGCCGATCAGGCCGCCAAACTGGCGGCCGTGGCCGATATCGCCCCCACCCTGGGGCCCAAGGCCGGGCTGTGGGTCGTCTATCCCAAGGGCCGGCGTGACATCACCCAGGATGATGTTTTCGCGGCCGGACGCGGTGCGGGCCTTGTTGACAATAAGGTGTGCGGGGTGTCACCCACGCATACGGCATTGAAATTCGTGCGACGGAAGGCATGACGGGATGAGTGCGACCCCACCGATGAAGGCAGTGATCATCCCGGTCACGCCGTTCCAGCAGAATTGTTCCATCATCTGGTGTACCCGCACCCTGCGCGCCGCCGTCATCGATCCCGGCGGCGGGGTGGCGCAGATCAAGGAGGCGGTGGCCAAGAACGGCCTGACCGTGGAGCGTATCCTGGTCACCCATGGCCATGTCGACCATGCCGCCGCCGTGGCCGATCTGAAGGATGCACTGCATGTCCCGGTCGAAGGGCCGGCGATTGAGGATAATTACTGGATTCTGGCGCTGAAGGAACATGGGGCCGGATACGGCATGCCCTATGCCCGCCCCTTCACGCCCGACCGCTGGCTGGTCGAGGGTGATACGGTCAGCGTCGGCGATCTGGTGCTTCAGGTCATCCATTGCCCCGGCCATACGCCGGGCCATGTCGTGTTCTTCCACGAACCGTCGCGATTCGCCGTGGTCGGCGACGTGATCTTCGAAGGGTCCATCGGCCGTACGGATTTCCCCGGCGGCAACATGGATGATCTGATCCGTTCCATCCGGGAAAAGCTGTTCCCCCTGGGTGATGACATCACCTTCCTGCCGGGTCATGGCGGCCTGTCCAGCTTCGGCCGCGAACGCCAGTCCAACCCCTATGTCGGCGACCGCGCGATAGCCCGCCGGGGTTGAGGCTTGGGTCAAGGAAAGCGCCAAAAATAAAACCCCCGGCACCTGGGGAGGGTGCCGGGGGTGTATTGGCGGGTCCGGATGAGGGCGGTTGGACCCGCCATCATCCCGGCCGTCTGGTGGGGACGTACGGCCGGGATGGGGGAGCGATCAGAACCGGTAGGCGACGCCGACGCGGATCTGGTTCTGCTTGAAGTTGGTGTCGTTGTAATTGGTGTAGTCGTATTCCAGACGCGCCAGGACATTGTCGGTCACGGCATATTCCAGACCGGTGCCCAGACGGTAGCCATCCAGATTGTCGCCGACCTTCACCTTGCCCGTGCCGGTGCCGACCGTGACGTCATAGTTGGTGCGCCGCCAGCCAGCACGGCCATAGAGCAGCACGTCGTCATTCAGCAGGTAACCGGCACGGGCCGACAGGCCCCAGCTCTCGTTGGTGTCCAGCTTGGACCGCAGGCCGGCAACAGTGCCGGAACCGCTCAGGTCGGCACTGCCGATCTCGGCTTCGCCACCCAGATAGATCTTGCCGAAGGTCTGACCATAGCCGGCATAAGCGCCATACAGCCAGCCATCAGCGTCGAAATCGGCCGTGGCCGTGCCGGACTTGGCGGAAGCATCGTCATTCGTATAGCCGGTGAAGACGCCGACATAAGCGCCGTCGAAGGGCGACTGCGCCAGTGACGGCGCGGCGCCAACGGCGACCAGGGCAACACCACCAAGCAGGGCAGAAGCAATACGGGACATTTCTTTCTCCATTCGCGGTTCAGACAGACACAGTTCATCTGTGGCGCCAGATCAGGCGCAATGTCGGAACAGCGTTCCTTTCACTTGTTATTGCGATGGCGGCGATCTCTTCCGTAGGATCGGCCGGTTCATCGCGGTGAGAACTGTCTAACCCAATTTGAACGATGTTCGATGTGCGGTTCGTCACACTAGCCATGCGACAACGCGATAGCGGCCATCCGGCTCTACACCCTTGATGTCACAACCGGGTGACACGAATGCGCCCGTCCCGCGCAATGCCGATCGTGGCACCTGCTGCTGATGAATGCTGTCGCGACAGAATGGCGAAGGCGGGAGGGCACGCGGCGGCGGCGGCCACCGGCCCTTCTGCTGAACCATGAGCTGGATGTACAGTTGGGACCTGTGAATGAACCTGGCCGATCCCACCACCTTTACGTGCCTAATGTTTCACACCGTCGCCAATGCCCGCGGATCGGCGGCGTGGAACAGGAAGCTGCCCGTTTTTCCAGCATTTTTTTTTGCTTATGCGGCTTCTTTTCGCTCGCATTCCGCATGCGGGATAAGGATTATCGCCGGGCACATCGGTGCTGGAAGCACGGGTCGCCTGCGCGCCATGCATTCACTACGCAAAGTTGGCGTATTGACTGTGACGCGGGAAGCACTTCCAGCCGACATCCGCCGGATTGAACAGGCCGGCACCAAAGGGTCGAACCAGAGGGGAGCGTCAGGATGGAGGGTCATCGGTGCTGAGGCGTTTTGCGATCATTGCCATTGGCTTGGCTGCCCTGGGCGGTGTCACCGTCGCGACCCTTCGCGACAGCACCTCTCTTTCCACCGCCTCCGGCAGCGTTGCCGATGATCGCCCTGCCCTTGCCGCCCTTGACACTATCCAGGGACCAGCCGTCGTTGCCGACGGCTGGGGCGACACGGAAAAGGCCGCCGATCCGGTTGAACGCCGTCTGGTCAATCTGGGCCGGGGCGAAACCCTGATGCAGGTGCTGCTGGATGCCGACGTGCCGCAGGCCAATGCGCACGAGGCCATCCTGGCCTTGAAGGCCGTCTACGATCCCCGCCGCATGAAGTCGGGCCAGCCCGTGGAGGTCGTGTTCGACCGCACGGGTGGTGAGGACAAGTTCATCGGCTTCGAATTCCAGCCGGCCGTGGAGCGGTCGGTCTCGGTCAGCTTCAACGGTGTGCGCTTCCAGGCCGCCGAAACCGCCAAGAAGCTGAACCGCCGCGCCGTGGCTGCGCAGGGTGAAATCCGGTCCTCGCTGTTCGAATCGGGCCGCGCCGCCGGCGTGCCCATGAATGTGCTGACGGAACTGATCCGCAACTACTCCTATGATGTCGACTTCCAGCGCGACATCCAGCCGGGCGACCGGTTCGAGATTCTGTACGAGCAGGTGGTGACGGAAGATGGCGAGGTCGCGGCCGGCGGCGGCACGATCCTTTACGCCTCCCTGACCCTGTCGGGTAAGGAACAGGCCATCTACCGCTACGAGGATGAGCAGGGGATGGCGGAGTTCTTCAACGCGCAGGGCTCCTCCATCCGCAAGGCCCTGCTGAAGACGCCGATCGATGGTGCGCGCCTGTCCTCGGGCTTTGGCATGCGCCGTCACCCGGTGCTGGGCTATTCCAAGATGCACAAGGGTGTGGATTTCGCCGCCCCCACGGGCACCCCGATTTACGCCGCCGGCGCCGGTGTGGTGGACGAGGTGGGACCCAACGGGTCATACGGCAACTATATCCGCATCCGCCACAATAACGATATCTCCACCGCCTATGCCCACATGTCCCGATTCGGGGCGGGCATGCGCAAGGGTGTGCGCGTGGGCCAGGGCGATGTCATCGGCTATGTCGGCACGACCGGGCGGTCGACCGGCGCCCATCTGCATTATGAGATCGTGAAGGCCGGGCAGCAGGTGAACCCCCTGTCGGTCGCCGTGCCGACGGGCCGCAACCTGGAAGGCAAGGAACTGAGCCGGTTCAAGGGTGTGGTGGCCAGCCTGATGCAGCGGTTCGACGCCGGTGGCGACAGCGACGGCGTGGCCATGGCATCGGCCAAGGGTCCCGTTGCCAAGCCGTCCAAGGCCGGCTGCGACCGCAAGCGCGGCTGCTGAGGCAGAGCGGTCGCAGGCTTTCGCCCTCAGTGAACTGTCTTTCTCCCGCACAGTGACAGGTGGCGGCAGCGTCTGCCGGATAGCCACCGTCGGCCTGTGCCGCCGAACCGCTGCTTGATGCAGCGGGCGGTTGGCGTCATGGTGAATGCATGACCCAGACCCCGCCGATACGCCCGTCCGCATCCCCCGTCCCTGTCAGGGGACCCCGCCTGCGCATGGTGCCGGCAGGGGAAGATCGGGAACGGCTGGTCTGCCCCGACTGCGACTATATCGCCTATGAGAACCCCAAGATCGTCGTCGGCGCGGTGGTGACGGACAAACAGGGCCGGTTCCTGCTCTGCCGCCGCGCCATCGAGCCGCGCAAGGGCTACTGGACCCTGCCCGCCGGCTATATGGAGCTGAACGAGACGACCGAGTCGGGCGCCGCGCGCGAGGCGTGGGAGGAGGCAACGGCGCGCATCGCCATCGATGCCCTGCTGGCCATCTACAACATCCCGCGCATCAGCCAGGTGCAGATGATCTATCGCGCCCGGCTGGCCGATCCCGCCATCGCCCCCGGCCCGGAAAGCCTGGAGGTGGGCATGTTCGCCTGGGATGACATTCCCTGGAACGATCTGGCCTTTCCGTCCGTCATCTGGGCTCTGCACGAATGGCGCCTGCGGGAGGGCCAATCGGGTTTCGCACCCGGGACCAATCCGCCACCGCCCGTCGACGGGCTGTAGCCGCGGACTTGTAAGCAGTATGCCGGCTGGGCCAAGATGCGGGCCACAAGCATAACGACAACAAGCCGGACCCGACACCCCATGCGCCGTTCCCCGCATGCCGCCCGCGGCACCGTTCATCGCCTGACGATCGACAGCAAGGTCCTGGAAGGCAATCTGCTGGGCGATCCGACCACGCGAGAGGTGCATGTCTATGTGCCGGCCGGGCATGACGGAAGCGACCTGCCGCTGCTGGTCGATATTGTCGGCTATACGGCCGGCGGTCCTGCCCATACCAACTGGAAGAATTTCGGGGAGAACCTGCCCGAACGGCTGGACCGGCTGATCGACAGCGGCGCCATGGCCCCAGCCGTCGTCGCCTTCCCGGACTGTTTCACCCGGCTGGGCGGCAACCAATATATCAATTCTGCGTCCCTGGGCCGCTGGATGGATTTCCTGTGCGACGAGATGGTGCCCTTCGTCGAAGATCGCTTTGCCTGTGGCGGCACCGGCCGGCGGGCCATTTTCGGAAAAAGCAGCGGCGGCTATGGCGCCATGGCCCATGCCTTCCTGCGTCCCGACATCTGGGCCGCCGCCGCCTGCCATTCCGGGGATATGGGGTTCGAGCTGTGCTACCTGCCCGACATGCCGGGCGTGCTGCGCACCCTGTCGCGCCATGGCGGATCCATCGAGCGGTTCATGAATGCCTTTGAAACGGCGCGCAAGACCGACGGCAAGGACACCCATGTCCTGATGATCCTGTGCATGGCCGCCACCTATGACCCCGACCCGTCCCACTATCTGGGCATCCGCCTGCCCGTGACGGCGGATACGTGCGAGATCATTCCCGAACGCTGGGACCATTGGCTGGCCTGGGACCCGGTGCGCATGGTGGAAACCCATGGCGACGCCTTGCGCAGCATGAAGGGCCTGTTCATCGATTGCGGCGACCGCGACCAGTATAATCTGGTCCATGGTGCCCGCCGCCTGCACCGCCGCCTGGACCAGCTGGGCATCCCCCACCGGTACGAGGAATTCCCCGACGATCATTCCTCGGTCGATTACCGCATGGATGAAAGCCTGCCCTTCCTTGTCCGTACGCTGACCGCCTGACCCCATGGCCGACCAGGATATCACCAGCCCCGATCCGTCGGATGCCGCCGATATCGCCAAGGGGCGGCTGCGCCTGGACAAGTGGCTGTGGTACGCGCGCTTCCTGAAGACACGCAGCCAGGCGGCCAAGCTGGCGGGATCGGGCACCCTGCGCCTGGGCGGCGCGCCCGTGTCGAAGGCCAGCCAGACGGTGAAGGTGGGCGATGTGCTGACCTTCCCGCTGGGCCCCTATATCCGCGTCATCAAGGTCAAGGCACTGGCGGCGCGGCGGGGACCGGCGCCGGAAGCCCAGGCGCTGTACGAGGATCTGGACCCGCCGACACCGGAGGCGCGGCTGCCGCGGGGGTGAAACTTTGGACCAGGGATGATGACCGCTTCTCGGTCCCCCTTATGCCAAGCTGCGGTGAGTGAAACTCATTGTAGCTTGGTTGGCGCATTGAGCGCCCGCGACCCCATGGTCGCGTGAAGCCAAGCCGCCGGATGGCGGCGCCCGGCGCCTGAGGGCTGCATTGATCCGAACCGCAGGTTCTGATCAATGCAGATCAGTATTAGGCCGCCTTGTCGTCATCCAACAGGATAGTGGCATCGATGCGGCCATAATCGGCATGCAGGCCGCCCTTTTCATCGCGCTCCACCAGCCCAACAGCCATCAGCGCTGTCACGTCGGCATGCACCCGTTTGAAATCGCGCCCCAGATCGCGGGCCAGCGCCCGAATGCTGATCGCCGGTTGCCGGTGCAGGTGGCGCAGCAATGCGTGCCGTTTGTCCGTCATCACGCCCGCCAGCGCCGACCAGGACAGGAAGGTGATATTGTCCTGCATCTCCGGAACGCCACCCGCCTCGGTCTGCCGGACCGCCTCCTTTATGCGGGCGGCCGCATCGCGCAGGGTGCCGCCGACGAAAAGCTGCTTTTTCATCTCTTGCTCCTGATCGCTTCAACTTCCGCTACGAACCGGTCCAGCAGGTCTGACAGGCTGACGAAACTCACCGGTTCCTCATTCATGCCCAGATGCCGGTGATCGCCCTTGCCGCGTTCATTATCATAGCCCAGAACGCGGACACCGTTGACGATGTGGACCAAGCTGTATTTGTAAAGATGTGTTGACGACGGCACGGGTCTGGGTACCCGCCACACCAGCATTTCAACCAGACTGCCATCGGGATAGACAACCCGTTCGCGGATCAGCAGGACGGCCTTCATGATGGCGGATCATGCCATCACTTTCTGATGGCAACAAGCGCCATCAGGGTATCCAGACTGGTACAAATCCTACCAATCATGCGCCGCCTTTGACGCTGCCTTGCACAGGCCGGTTCGGGGCATCGTCGCGGGCCGCTTGCCGTGTCCGGGTCCTGTCGCTATGCTCCGCCACCACGTAACAAAGTGACCGTAAAGCCACCCCCGTCTTTGCGGTTCGATCCTTGACCCCCAGGTGAGTGACCATGGCCCGCACCCTCTATGACAAGATCTTCGACAGCCATACCGTCCATCGTCAGGAGGACGGCACCGCCGTGCTGTATATCGATCTGCATCTGGTGCATGAGGTGACGAGCCCGCAGGCCTTTGAAGGTCTGCGCATTGCCGGGCGCAAGCTGCGTCAGCCCACCAAGACCCTGGCCGTGGCCGACCATAATGTGCCGACCAGCAAGGATCGTCTGGCCGGCATCAAGAACGAAGAAAGCCGCATCCAGGTCGAACAGCTGGCCATCAATGCCAAGGAATTCGGCGTGGAATATTTCGACATGAGCGATATCCGCCAGGGCATCGTCCATGTCGTGGGTCCCGAACAGGGTGTGACCCAGCCCGGCATGACCATCGTCTGCGGTGACAGCCACACGGCCACGCATGGCGCCTTCGGCGCGCTGGCCTTCGGCATCGGCACGTCGGACGTGGAACATGTGCTGGCCACGCAGACGCTGCTGATCAAGAAGTCGAAGAACATGCTGGTGAAGGTCGATGGCGCCCTGCCGCCGGGCGTCACCGCCAAGGACCTGACGCTGGCCGTCATCGGCAAGCTGGGTACGGCCGGCGGCACCGGCTATGTCATCGAATATGCCGGTCAGGCGTTCCGCGACCTGTCCATGGAAGGCCGCATGACGGTCTGCAACATGGCCATCGAAGCCGGCGCCCGCGCCGGCCTGATCGCCCCGGATGAAAAGACCTTCGACTATCTGCGTGGCCGCAACCGTGCGCCGCAGGGGGCCGATTTCGACCGCGCCGTCGACTATTGGAAGACCCTGCCGACGGACGAGGGTGCCGTCTATGACAAGGTCGTGGAACTGAACGCCGCCGATATCGTGCCGCTGGTCACCTGGGGCACCAGCCCGGAAGACGTGGCCCCGATCACGGCCAACGTGCCCAGCCCGGCCGATTTCAAGGACCCGAACAAGGCCAAGGCCGTCGAACGCTCGCTGGCCTATATGGGCCTGACGCCGGGCACGCCCCTGTCGGAAGTGCCGGTGCAGAAGGTGTTCATCGGTTCCTGCACCAACAGCCGCATCGAAGATCTGCGCGCCGCCGCCGACGTGGCCAAGGGCCGCAAAGTGGCCGATGGCGTCTATGCCATGGTCGTCCCCGGTTCGGGTCTGGTGAAGAAGCAGGCCGAGGAAGAGGGTCTGCACACCATCTTCACCGAAGCCGGTTTCGACTGGCGGGAGCCCGGCTGCTCCATGTGCCTGGCCATGAATGATGACAAGCTGAAGCCGGGTGAGCGTTGCGCCAGCACGTCCAACCGCAATTTCGAAAGCCGTCAGGGCCCCGGTGGCCGCACCCATCTGGTCAGCCCGGCCATGGCCGCCGCCGCCGCCATCAAGGGTCACCTGACCGACGTGCGCGCGCTGGCCTGATGCCATGCGCCCTCTGGCGCCGGGTGACGCCATCCGGCGGCCTGGCTTGCGCGGGCATGTGCCCGCGGGCCGCCGGTCGGCGGCCTGCACCAGTGCGTCACGGTGTTTTCGGTTCAGGAGAGGGCGTCCCGGTCGGGGCGCCCTTTGCCTTTTCGGCTTTCTGTTCGGGCTTCAGCTTCGTCGACAGATATTCCTGCACA
The DNA here is from genome assembly GCA_943371025.1 of Hydrogenophaga intermedia. Taxonomy (GTDB): domain Bacteria; phylum Pseudomonadota; class Alphaproteobacteria; order Azospirillales; family Azospirillaceae; genus Niveispirillum. The sequence goes on along the minus strand of CALRTC020000052.1, from coordinate 70 downwards.
AAGTCATTGGCATCCTTGCCGAAGCGCATGGCCGCCTGATCCATCCACATGGCCAGCAAGGCCAGCCCGG
>CALRTC020000051.1:0-12912 GCA_943371025.1 Hydrogenophaga intermedia | reverse complement strand
ACGGCGGCGGTGGCGTCATAATCGACGGACAAATCTTCGGCGAACTGAGTAGTGGCGGCGGGATAGACGCCCTTCCACGAAAGCGTAGGCATGGTGACTCCTCCATTGCGTCCCCAATCGTATACGATATATCATGCGCCCTGCATAGGGAGTTTCGATGCAATGCCGCAATTCATCATTATCGGGGCCGGCATCCTGGGCCTGTCCACCGCACTGGCGCTTCAGGAAAGGGGCCTGTCCGTCACCCTGCTGGACGAAGCGCCGGAAACGCCGCCTGCGTCCTGGGGCAATGCCGGCCATATCGCCGTGGAACAGGTGGAGCCGCTGGCCAGCCCCGCCACCCTGTGTGGCGTGCCGGGCCGGCTGCTGGCGGCCGATGACGCCTTGTCGCTGCCGATCCGCGATATCCAGCGCTGGCTGCCCTTTGGCATCCGGCTGGCGCTGGCATCGCGCCCCGGCCGGTTCCGCGCCGGGACTGTGGCGCTGAAAGGGTTGATGGCACAGGCCATGCCGGCCTGGCAGCGGCTGGCGACGGGGCTGGAACGGCCGGGCCTGCTGCGTCAGGACGGACATTATATCCTGTGGGACACGCCCGAAACCGCCGCCGCCGCGCTGGCCCGGCTGGCCCATGCCGATACCGGCACCACGCGCTGGCGCCCCATTGAGCAGGATGAGAAGGCGGAGCTGCGCGCCCTGCTGGGCCGCGATCCGGCCGGGGCCGTGCGCTTTCTGGGCAGCGGTCATATCGACAGCCATGACAGGCTGTTCGCGGCCATGCGGGAAAAGTTGCTGGCGCGCGGCGGGCAGATCGTGCGTGGCCGGGCCACGAACCTGCCCGTGACCGACGGCAAGGCCGGCGTGCGGCTGGCCGATGGCACCCTGCTGGCCGGCGACGGCGTGGTCGTGGCCGCCGGCGTGTTCAGCCGGCCGCTTATGGAAGGCATGGGCCATGCCGTACCCATGATTGCCGAGCGCGGCTATCACCTGCATACCGAACCCGGCCGCTGGCCCGCCGGCCTGCCACCGCTGGTGTTCGAGGATCGGTCGCTGATCGTCACCCGCTTTGCCGATTATCTGCGCTGTTCCAGCTTTGTGGAATTCAGCCATCCCGACAGCCCGCCCGATGCCGGAAAGTGGGAGCGGCTGCGCGGCCGTGTGCGCGATCTGGGCCTGCCCTTCCCGCTTCCCGCCCGGGAATGGGTGGGCAGCCGCCCGACATTGCCCGACTATCTACCCGCCATCGGGCGTAGCGAACGGGCCGCCAATCTGTTCTATGCTTTCGGGCATCAGCATCTGGGCCTGACGCTGGGTCCGGTGACGGGGGAGATCATTGCCGCCCTGGCCACCGGCACAGCACCCGGCTTCGATCTTTCGCCCTTCGACCTTGATCGTTTCGGATAAGGAACAAACCCATGAGTTCAGGTATCGGTGGCTCCAGCATTGCGGCCGAACTGGCATCGCTTGGCCCCTGGGCCGATGTGGCGCCCGCGATCAGCGTGGCGGAGCGGGAGGCGCGGCTGGACAAGGCCCGCCGCCTGATGGCGGAAATGGGGGCGGACGCGCTGCTGGTGGGTGCCGGCGCCAGCCTGCTGTATTTCGCGGGCGTGCCCTGGGGCGCCTCGGAACGGCTGGTCGCCATGCTGCTGACCCGGTCGGGCGACCCGCTGCTATTCTCCCCCACCTTCGAACTGGGCTCGCTGGCCGCCGACACGGCCATTTCCGCCCAGGTGCGCGACTGGCAGGAACATGAAAGCCCCTTCGCGCTGGTAGCCTCGGCCCTGGCCGAGCGCGGCGTGGGCACGCTGGCCGTCGATCCGGCCATGGCCTTCACCATGGTCGAACGGCTGCGCAAGGCCGCCCCGTCGGTCAGTCTGGTCGATGCCACGCCCATCATCGATGGCTGCCGCATGCTGAAATCGCCGGCGGAGCTGGCGGCCATGCGCCAGGCCAAGCAGATGACGCTGGAGGTGCAGCGCCGCGCCGCCCGCATCCTGACGCCCGGCATCACCGCGACGGAGGTGCGGCGCTTCATCGAACAGGCGCACCGGGCCTTAGGTGCTGCCGGCAACAGTTTCTGCATCGTGCAGTTCGGCCGCTCCACCGCCTTCCCGCACGGGCTGCCGGGGGAAAGCGTGCTGGCCGAGGGCGATGTGGTGCTGATCGACACGGGCTGCCTGGTCCAGGGCTACAGTTCCGACATCACCCGCACCTATGTCTATGGCGAGCCGACGGCTGCCCATCGCCGCATCTGGTCGATCGAGCAGGAAGCCCAGCAGGCCGCCTTCGACGCCGTGCGCCCCGGCGTGGCGTGCGAGGATGTGGACGCCGCCGCGCGCCGTGTGCTGGAAGCGCACGGGCTGGGCCCCGATTACCGCCTGCCCGGCCTGCCCCACCGCACGGGCCATGGCATCGGCCTGTCGATCCATGAGGCGGCCTATCTGGTGCGCGGCGACAAGACACCGCTGGCCCCCGGCATGTGCTTTTCCAACGAGCCGATGATCGTGGTACCCGACCAGTTCGGCATCCGTCTGGAAGATCATTTCCATGTGACGGAGACGGGGGCCGCGTGGTTCACGCAGCCCTCGCCCTCCATCGACAAGCCGTTCGGGTGACCCTTCACGCCGGGCGGCGGTGGAACAGCCGGCGCAGCCAGATGACGAAATCATCGACATAGGTGAAGGTGACCGGCACCACCAGCAGACTGAGCGCCGTGGAGGTGATCAGACCACCGATCACCACCACGGCCATGGGCTGGCGGAAGCTGGGGTCTGCCCCCATGCCCAAGGCGGTGGGCAGCATGCCCGCCCCCATGGCGATGGTGGTCATCAGGATGGGGCGCGCGCGTTTGTGACAGGCATCGATCAGCGCCTCATACCGGCCCATGCCATGTTCGCGCCGCGCCATGATGGCGTATTCCACCAGCAGGATGGAATTCTTGGTCACGATGCCCATCAGCATCAACAGGCCGATGACGGTGGGCATCGACAGGCTCATGTTACAGATCAGCAGCGCGAAGATGGCCCCGCCCAGCGACAAGGGCAGCGCCGACAGGATGGTGACGGGCTGCAGGAAATCATGGAACAGCAGCACCAGCACGGCATAGATGCAGAAGATGCCGATGGCCATGGCCAGACCGAAGCTGCCCATCATTTCGGCCATGCGCTGCAATTCGCCCTGTTCGACGATGCGGATGCCGGCCGGCAGGTTGGCCATGGTGGGCAGGCGCCGCACCTCCGCCATCACCTCGCCCAGGGTGCGGCCGTTCAGTTCCACCGACAGGGTGACATTGCGCGACCGGTCCAGGCGGCGGATCTGCGACGGGCCGCTGCCCATGGTGAGTTCCCCCAGCGAGGCCAGCGCCACCTGTCCATTGGTGCCCTTCACCCGCAACTGGCCGATGGCGTCCAGGTCCATGCGCGCGGCCGGGTCCAGGCGGACGCGGATATCCACCTGGCGCTGCGACAGGTTCAGCTTGGCCAGCGCCGATGAATATTGGCCATATGTCGCCACGCGCAGCATGTCGGCAATTTCCTGGCTGGACACGCCCAGGGCTGCCGCGCGGGCATAGTCGGGACGGAAATGCACCTCCGGCCGCTGCAATGACGCGGACGAGGTGACGTTGCCGATGCCCTTGATCTGCTGGCGGATCTCGCTTTCCACCGTGGCGGCGGTGCGTTCCACCTGCCCGCCATCATCGCCGGCCAGGACCAGATCCAGCTTCTCCCCATTGCCGGCCCCGCCGACAGACACGCGCACGCCCGGCAGGGTGCGCAGCAGGGCGCGCATGTCGGCTTCCACCTCGCTCTGCTTGCGGTGGCGGTCGCTGCGGGCCAGCAGGTCGACGGTCAGGGTGGCCGCCCCGAAATCGGCACTGCTGCTGCTGATCAGGCCGCCGCCGCTGACCGACGTGCCGACGGAGCTGAACACCTGCACCACTTCCGGGATCTGCTTCAGCAGGTCGGCCGCCTGATGCGTGATCTCCGTCGTCCGGTCCAGCGTACCGCCGGGCGGCAGTTCCAGGCTGACCCGGGTCTGGCCCTTGTCCTGTGCGGGCAGGAAGCCCGACGGCAGCAGCGGCGACAGGCCCAGCGCCACGACCAGGAACAACAGGGCCGCCGCCAGCGTGCGCTTGCGCCCGCCCAGGCAGGCATGCACCCAGTCCAGATAGCGGCGCATGATCGGCCCATCCACCTCCGCATGGTCGCTGGGCTTCAGGAAATAGGCGGCCATCATCGGCGTCAGCAGGCGGGCCACCAGCAGCGACGCCAGCACGGAGACAGCCGCCGTGATGCCGAATTCGCGGAAGATCTTGCCCGGAATGCCGCCCATGAAGGCCGTGGGCAGGAAGACGGCGACCAGGGTGAAGGTGGTGGCGATGACGGCCAGCCCGATCTCGTCCGCCGCCTCCATCGCCGCCTCATAGGGTGTTTTGCCCATGCGCAGGTGGCGGGCAATATTCTCCACCTCCACAATCGCATCATCGACCAGGATGCCGATGACCAGGGCCAGCGACAGCAGGGTCACTGTATTCAGGCTGAATCCCCACAGATACATGACGGCGAAGGTGGGGATGATCGACAGCGGCAGGGCCGTGGCCGAAATCAGTGTGGCCCGCCAGTCGCGCAGGAACCACCAGACGACGATGATGGCCAGCCCGGCCCCTTCATAGAGAAGATGCAGGGAGCCTTCATAATCGCTGATGATGGCGGTGACACCGTTGGTGATCTCCTCCACCTCTACCAGCGGATGCTGGGCTGCGAATTTCTTCACCGCCGCGCGCACCTCCGTCGCCACGGTGACATCGGAGAAGCCCAGCGAACGGGTGACCTTGAAGGCGATGACGGGCTTGCCGTCGCGAAAGGCGCGGCTGGACCGTTCGGCGACACCGTCGCTGATATTGGCGATGTCGGACAGGCGCACCGTGCGCCCGTCGGGCAGCGGCACGGTGACACGGCCCAGGTCCTGCGGATCGTCCAGGGCGGCCAGCGTGCGCAGCGACTGACGCTGGGTGCCAATCTCGCCCAGGCCGCCGGAATTGTCCTTCTGCATCTCCTTCAGGCCCGACGCGACATCGGCTGCGGCGATGCCCAGCCCGGCCATCAGCGTCGGCGACAGGTCGACATGCACCTCCCGCGTCACGCCGCCGATGCGGGCGACCTTGGCCACGCCCTTCACCGATTGCAGGGCCTTGGCCACGTCATTGTCGATGAACCAGGACAAGGCCTCCTCGTCCATGCGGGTTGACCGCACCTCATAGGTGACCAGGGCGTCGTTGCTGGCCGTGATCTTGGAAACGACGGGGGTCTTCAACGCCGCCGGCAGGTCGGGCATGGCGCCGTCGACCGCGTTGCGTACCTCGTCCAGCGCCTCGTTGGTGTTCTTGTCGATGGTGAAGCTGACGGAGACGTTGACATTGCCGTCACTGATGGTCGTGGTGATGTGGTCCAGCAGACGCAGCGAGGTCAGCTGATCCTCGATCTTGCGCGCCACCTCTGTTTCCAGCTGGTCGGGTGCGGCCCCTTCCAGCGTGGCGCTGATATTGATGACGGGGAAATCCATGTCGGGGAAGTTCTGCACCCCCAGACGCTGGAACCCCAGCAGCCCCAGCACGCAGAGCAGGATGAACAGCAGGACGGCCGGCACCGGGTGCCGGATGGACAGGGCGGAAATGTTCATTTCGCAGCCTTTCCGTCCGTGGTTTTCGCGTCATCAGCCAGCCGCACCACCGACCCGTCGGCCAGGAAGGCGCCGCCGCCGCCGACGATGCGGGCCTTGGGGTCCAGGGTGCTGGTGATTTCCACCCGCCCGTCGCGCCGCCGGCCCGTACTCACCTGCATCTGGCGCACATGCATGTCGTCCTGGAGCAGATAGATGAACTCCCGCCCGTCGCGCAGCATGACGGCCGTGTCCGGCACCGTCACCGCGTCCGTCGCCGGCAGTTCCAGATGGCCGCTGGCATACATGCCGGGCCGCGCCGGGCCGTCGGCGGGCAGGCGGACATAGACGATGCCGCGGCTGGTGCCGCTGTCCAGGGTGGGGGAGACAAGGCGCACCTTGCCTTCCACCTTCTGCCCGTCGGGCAGGGTCAGCACGGCCTTCTGCCCGGCCTGGGCCTGGGCCAGTTGCCGGCTGTCCAGTTCGGCCCGCCATTCGATCTGGCCCTGGCGGACCAGCCGGAACAGCTCCGTCCCGGCCGAGGGCACCTGACCCAGCAGCGCGCTGCGGCTGGAAATGGTGCCGTCATCGGCGGCGACGATGCGCGCCTGGCGCAGCTTCACCCGCGCATTTTCCAGGTCCGCCGCCGCCTGCGCCGCCGCCGCCTTGGCCGTCAGACGGGCGATGCGGTACTGGTCCTGCTGCTGGGCCGACAGCGACCCGCTCTGCCCCACCTTGGCGGCGCGCTCGGCATCGGCCGTGGCGCGTTCCAGGTCGGCTTTGGCCTTGTCCAGGGCGGCCGACAGCCGCTTTTCATCGGCCTGCAGGGTGGCGTCGTCAACCAGGGCCAGCACATCGCCGCGCTTCACCTTGTCGCCGATATCGGCCTTCAGCGCGTCGATGCGCAAACCGCCGATCTGGGCGCCCACGATCACCTCCTGCCAGGCGGTGATGGCACCATTGGCCGTCAGCAGGCGGGGCCAGCTCTCATGGCTGGCCTGGACGACGGTCACGGCCAGACTGCTGACGGGCTTGGCGGTCGCCCCCTGATTGGGTCCCTTGCTGCAGGCGGTCAGGGACAGCATCACGGTCAGGGCCAGCAGGGAGGTACGGGAAAGTGCTGTCACGGGAAATCTCCACCCGCTGGGGGAAACACATGATCCTGACAAGCCTGACTTGTCGGGATCATGCACGGCGGCGACTGCCGCCGTGCCGCGCGTGCGGCGTAGCCAAGCCGCCGGATGGCGGCGCCGGCGATTGAGGCCCGGGGATCGTTCACGATCACCGGGAACGGGGACGCAGTCCTGAAACATCATTGGCCGTCCAGTCGCCAGCCGCCGCCGGTCGCCTTGTACAGCGCGATCCAGCGCCGGACCTGATCCTGGCGCAGCGTTATCAGGGAATTCTCGGCGTCCAGCGCGCTGCGCCAGGCCTGTTCGCGGTCCAGCAGGCTGGCCGTGCCCGCCTTCCAGGCGGCATCCACGGCCTGGAAATGCGTGCGATAGCCGTCGGCGGCACGGGCGGCGTCGCTGTCGCGCTTTTGCGCGGTGTCCAGATTGACCAGCGCCTGTTCGACCTCCAGCACCACGGTGCGCACCTTGTCCCGCCAGGTGGCGACAGCTTTGGCATGGGCGGCTTCGGCATCGGCCACGGCCGCCGCGCGCCGTCCGGCATCGAACAAGGGCAGCGACAGGCCGGGCCCATAGGACCAGGTGTTGTTGGTGCCGCTGCCGGCCGATGTCAGGCCGATGCTGCCCGTCAGGCTCAGGCTGGGCAGGCGGTTGGCCTCTGCGACGCCAATCTCTGCGTTGGTGGCGGCGACTTCGCGTTCCAGCGATGCCAGATCGGGACGCTGGCGCAGCAGATCGGCCGGCACCATGGTGATGGACAGGCCGGACGGAACGGGCAGCGGGGCCGCCCCATCGCCCAGCAAGGTGCGCAGGTCGGGTTCGGCCATGCCGGACAGCGACACCAGGCTTTTCACCAGCAGGGCGCAGGCGCCGCGCTGCTGCGTGGCCTGGGATGCGGCCTGGGCGGCGCTGGCGTCCGACAGGGACAGGTCGCCGGGCGCAGTGAAGCCCGCCTGACCCGCAATGCGCGCGGCCTCCAGCGTGGCGCGCTGCGACGCGGCCTGCCGGTCGGCGGCGTCCGACAGCAGGCGGCAGCCCCGATATTGCACGTAAATATCCGCCACCTCTGCCGCCAGGGTGACACGGGCATTGTCCCAGTCGGCGGTGCGGGCTTCGACGCGGGCTTCGGCTGCTTCGCCAGTGCGCCGCACCTTGCCGAACAGGTCCAGTTCCCAGCTGGCATCCAGCCGGCCCAGCTGTGTTTCGGTGATGACGCTGCCGGTACCGGCCGGCGTCTGTGTCCGCGTGTCGGACGCATTGGCGGTGACCGATGGGAACAGGCCTGCCCGGCCCGTGGTCAGGGCCGCCCGCGCCCGGTCGATCTGGGCGAGTGCGGCATCCAGCGTCGGGCTGTTCTGTTCGGCGCGTTTCTGCAGGTCGGTCAGGACCGGGTCGTTGAATTGCCCCCACCAGTCCAGCAGCGCCTGTTCATGCCCGCCATGGGGCAGCGGCGCCTGCCAGCCGGGGGCGACGGCGGGGGCCGGGGCCCGGTAATCCGGCCCCATTGTGCAGCCCGACAGCAGCAGCCCCGTACCCAACAAACAAACCAGACGGCTTTTCATCAACGTCAATTCCATCACGCGCCGGAAATCCGCGGGAATGATATCACCACGAATGGTGGTGTTCTTACCCCAGGTGAATGTTCAGTGCGGTTATGAAAGGGTAAAGTTGGGTAAAGTTGGTGTCCCCCACCCGCCGGCCGGGCGCAACAAGGACGTGCCGGCCGAACCCGCTTGCCAGATGACCCCAGAATGACCCGCGTGCTGCTTGTCGATGACGACCGTGAACTGACCGCGATGCTGGGTGAATATCTGGCGCGCGAAGGCTTCGACGTAGAGGCCGCCCATGATGGCCAGCAGGGCGAGGCCGAAGCCCTGTCCGGCCGTTACGACATTATCGTGCTGGACGTAATGATGCCGCGCCTGTCGGGGATTGAGGTCTTGCGCCGCATCCGGGCCCGCAGCGAGGTGCCGGTGCTGCTGCTGACGGCGCGCGGCGACAATGTCGACCGCATCGCGGGCCTGGAACTGGGGGCTGATGATTATGTGCCCAAGCCCAGTTCGCCCGGTGAACTGGTGGCACGGCTGCGCGCCATCCTGCGCCGCACGGGCACGCGCCGACCGGACAGTGCCGGGCCGGAGATCCTGACCTGTGGCGCCCTGGTCCTGAACCCCGCCACCCGGTCGGCCGTGTGGCAGGGCCAGCCCCTGGAACTGACGGGCACAGAGTTTTCGCTGCTGGAGGAACTGGTGCGCCATGCGGGCCAACTGGTCAGCAAGCAGCAATTGTCGCTGAACGCCCTGGGGCGGCCCTTGACCCGGTTCGACCGGCGCATCGATGTGCATATCAGCAGCATCCGGCAGAAGCTGGGGCTGCGCGGGGACAACCAATCCTGGATCGTCAGCGTGCGCGGCCAGGGCTATCAGTTGGTCAGCGCATGAAGCCCGGCCGTCTGTTCTGGAAACTGTTCCTGGGCTTCTGGCTGGCGACGAACCTGTCCTTCACGGTGGTCTTCGCCATTTTCGAATATAATGAACGGGTCGGGCCCGACAGTGGCACCTGGATGCGGTCGGCGCTGTTTGCCAATATTGTCGGTGTGGTCGGCGACCAGGGGGCCGATGCCGCCCGACCCCTGCTCGATTACGCCGCCCACAAGGGTCTGCAATTCAGCCTGCGCCCCCTGGCCGATGGTGAAACCGTCAATCCGGACCGTACGGAACTGTATCAGGTCGTGACCGGTCCGGATGGCAGCCGTTCCCTGCTGGAAAGCCGGGCGCCCATCCTGCGCAAGCCCAGCCACCGCTTGCCCTTTGCCGTGGGCACGCTGGTCAGCATCATCTTTTCCGGCATCGTCGCCTGGCATCTGTCGCGCCCCCTGCGCCAGCTTGGCGACGCCGCCCGCGCGCTGGCAAAGGGAAAGCTGTCCACCCGTGTGCTGCCCCTGATGCAGTGGCGCAAGGACGAGATCATGGACGTGGCGCGCGAGTTTGACCGGATGGCCGCCCAGCTTGAACAGTTGCTGGCCGCGCAAAGACGGCTGCTGCACGACATTTCGCATGAATTGCGCTCCCCCCTGACGCGGCTGCGCGCCGCCGTCGGTCTGGTCCACCAGTCGCCCGAACAGCAGGCCGGCATGCTGGCGCGCATCGAACGGGAATGCGAACGGCTGGACGAGCTGATTGAGGAGCTGCTGACGCTGGCCCGGCTGGAATCCGGGCAGCACAACCTGCCCTATGAGCGGGTGGACCTGATCGAACTGCTGGGGGCCATCGCAGAGGATGCCAGTTTCGAGGCGGCAGCCAAGGATTGCCGCGTCAGCCTGACCGCCGATCCCGCCTTTGTCAGCTGGGTCAGCGGGGAGATGCTGTATCGCGCGTTCGAGAATATCGTGCGCAACGCGGTGAAATTCACCGAACCGGGGACGGAGGTGCGGATCACGGCGCGGGTCAGCGGTCCCACCCTGGTGCTGACCGTCCGCGACCAGGGACCGGGTGTGCCGGCCGACATGCTGGACAGCATCTTTGAACCGTTCAAGCGCCTGGAAGGCAGCGAGGCCGTTCCCGGCCTGGGTCTGGGCCTGTCCATCGCACAGCGCGCGGTGCAGATGCATGGTGGCACCATCACCGCCATTCCCGGCGATCCCGCCGGCCTGACCATCCGCGTGACCCTGCCGCAATGTGAGGGGTAGAGCGGCTTTCCACTGGCTGGAAAGCCGCTCCGGTACCGGTCAGAACCGGGTCGACAGCCGCGCGCCATAGGTGCGCGGGGCACCGAACAGCGACACCTCATCCCCCGCGAACGGGATGATGGACGTGCGGTACAGCTTGTCGGTCAGGTTCTTGCCATAGAGCGTGAACTGCCAGGACCCGTCGATCTGGCCCAGGCTGACGCGGGCGTCCAGCTGGCCGTAGCCCGGTTCGCGGTTGGTATTGTCCGGCACCCAGAACATTTCGTCCTGATAGGTATAGGCGACATTGGCGCCCAGCTTCATGTTGGAGCCGACATCGACGCTGTAATTGGCGCTGACGCTGAACTGGTAATCGGGCGTGCGCTGCATCTTGTTGCCCGTGAAGTCCAGCTTGCGCGCCGCATCCAGGTACTTGCCATAGCGGGCGTGCAGCAGGGAGCCGGAGGCGGCAAAGGACAGTTCGCGGCTGGCCTGCACCTGCACTTCCGCCTCCACGCCCTTGATCTTGGCCGACGCGGCATTGGCGACCACCAGGGTCAGGGCGACATCGTCCAGCTGTTCAACCTGCAGATCCTTGAAGTCGGTATAGAAGGCGGCCAGGTTGAAGCGGGCGCGGTCGTTGAACAGCTCCGTCTTGATGCCGGCTTCGTAATTCATGGCCGTTTCGGGGTTATAGGCGATGGCGGCCGTGGCGCCATCGGCCGCCGCGCCCTGCCAGCCGCCGCCCTTGAAGCCGCGGGTGACGGAGCCATAGACCATGGTGCCCTGTTCCGGCGACCATTCCAGCAGGACGCGCGGGGTCAGCCGCCGCCAGGTCTGTTCGACATCGATATGATAGGGCGCCAGCAGCGGGGCCGGCGACAGGGTGTTGGTCATCCCCGCCGGGCCCAGCGAAAGGATGCGCGCCTCTGAATCAAAGCTCTTATGGTCGATCGTGTAGCGCAGGCCGGCGGAAACCGTCAGGTTGCTGGCCAGATCATATTCCACCTCGCCAAAGGCGGCATAGTTGGGGGCCTTGCCCGTGGCGGTGAAGATATTGTCGCCATCCAGGCTGTCCCGCGTGCTGCCGGCACCGCCGGGCAGGAAGGAATTGGCGGTGTTGCGCGACGAGCGGTTGGTGCGCTCACGCAGGAAATAGAGACCGCCCAGCCAGCGGAAGGGCCCAGACTGTTCGGACGCCAGGCGCAGTTCCTGGGTCAGGCCGACATAATCTTCCGACTGGGTCAGGACGCTGTCGGTGATCGAGGGCGGGGAGGCGGCACCCGGCTGGCTCCAGCGGTTGGCGGCATCGCCACGGCGGACCGAGCCCAGATATGTGAGCACCGGGCCATCCAGCTCATAATCGGCCCGCACCGTCAGGCCCGATGAATTGCGCCGCATATATTGGTCATAGGGCGTTTCGGTGGTGCGTGGGTCCTGCGATTTCAGCTTGGCCGTGATGAAGCCGGGCGTGGCCTTGGTCGGATCGTCCACGGCATGGCGGGCGGACCCGCCGCCATCATCATGGCTGTAATCGGCCACGACCAGGATGGACAGATCCTCGTTGGGATCGAACTGCACCGACAGACGGCCGGCATAGCTGTCCAGATCCTCCAGCTCCTGCCCGTTCACGATATTCTTGGCATAGCCGTCATGGCGGTTCTGATAGAGCGACAGGCGCGCCTTCACCGTGTCGGACAGGGCCCCCGTGACATAGGCCTGGCTGGCGATGGCGCCATAATTGCCGGCGCTGACGGAGGCGAAATGTTCCGTCGTCTCCTTGGGTCGGGCCGTGATGAAGCTGATGGCGCCGCCGACCACATTCTTGCCGAACAGCGTGCCCTGCGGCCCGCGCAGCACCTCCACCCGTTCCAGATCATAGATGGGCGGCGTGGCCGTGCCGCGACGGCCGATATAAACCTCGTCCAGAAACACGCCGACCGACGGGTCGGCCGTGGCGCTGTTCAGGCGGACGGTGCCGATGCCGCGGATGAACAGCTCCTGCTCCAGCGCGTTCTGCTGCTGAAAGGTGAAGCTGGGCGTGCGGCTGGCCAGATCGGACATGTCGGTCAGGGCTGCGGCGCGCAGGGCCTCGCCATCAATGGCGGTGACCGCGATGGGCACGTCCTGCAGGCTTTCGGCCTTCTTGCGCGCCGTCACCACAATCTCCTGCAGCACCAGGCCGTCATCGACGGCGGCATTGCTGGCAGTCGCCTGCGCCAGCGCCGGGCCGGACACGGCCCCCAGCAGCGCCGACAGCAGCCCAAGACCCTTCAAACGGCGGTAACCCGCGGCATGGGACCCGTTCATTCTCGCTTCTCCTCCCTGTTTGCTTCTTTTCGTTGGTATTTTTGTGCAAGTCACAAATCTCACCAACGTTCGACGGCTGTCAAGCAATGTTCTGAATAATTTTGTGGAGAACCATACGGATGGCATTGTGCATCTGCACAGTGGCGCTGG
>CALRTC020000050.1:0-19721 GCA_943371025.1 Hydrogenophaga intermedia | reverse complement strand
AAGCCGCCCAGAAGGCCGAACAGGCCGCCAAGGAGGAACGCCAGCGCCGGCTGGAGAAGCTGACCAACGACTTCGCATCAAAGCTGGGCGAGGTATCGACGGCGTTGGCCCGATCGGCCCAGGATATGCGCGACAGCGCGGAGGGCTTGACGGGTGCCGCCAAGGCCGCCGCGACCCAGGCTGCGGAAGTGGCCAATGCATCGGACGAAAGTGCCGCCGGTGTGCAGAGCGTGGCCGCTGCCACCGAAGAGATCAATGCCTCCATCGCCGAGATCGCCCGTCAGGTGGTGGAGGCCAGCAATGTCGCCCGCAGCGCCGTGGAGGATGCCGGCGAAACCACCCGCACCATGGATGGTTTGCAGGGCGCCGCTACCCGCATCGAAGAGGTGGTGGGCCTGATCCAGGGCATTGCCGCCCAGACCAACCTGCTGGCCCTGAACGCCACGATTGAGGCGGCGCGCGCCGGTGAGGCCGGCAAGGGCTTTGCCGTCGTAGCGTCGGAGGTGAAGGCGCTGGCCACACAGACCGGCAGGGCGACAGAGGATATCACCTCCCAGGTCGCCAATATCCAGCGTGAGACAACCGCAGCCGTCACCGCCATCGCCCGCATCGCCAATACGATCGACAAGATCGGGGCCATCACGACCGCGCTCGCCGCCGCCATCGAGGAACAGCAGGCCAGCACGAACGAGATTTCGCGCACGGTGCAAGAAGTGGCCAACGGTACCCAGGCCGTCTGCGATGCAGTGCAGGGCGTCAGCCAGGCCGCCGCCAACACCGGCGGTGCGGCCAGCGCCGTGGAAGGCACGGCATCGGACGTGACCCGTCAGTCTGTCGTGCTGAACACCGAGGTCGACCAGTTCGTGAAGACGATCATGGCCGCCTGACCGGGGCCACCGCAGGATCAGCACGAATGGGGGGGGCCGGGCAACCAGCCCCCCCTTTTCATTCCCGCACGCCCCACAGCATGTAATTCACGTCCAGGTCCGTGGATGCCAGACTGAACTTGTCGCTGACGGGGTTGTAGGTGACGCCCGTCAGTTCCCGCACCGCCACGCCCGCGCGGCGTAAGGCGCCGGTCAGTTCCGACGGCTTCAGAAAGCGCTTCCAGTCATGGGTGCCGCGCGGCAGCCAGCGCAGCACATATTCGGCCGCGACAATGCCGAACAGCCAGCTCCTGGTCGTGCGGTTCAGCGTCGCCATGAAGACCAGACCACCCGGCCGGGCCAGCGCCGACACGGCGCGCAGGAACAGGTCGACATCGGCGACATGCTCCACGATCTCCATGGCCAGCACCACGTCGAACTGTTCGCCGGCGCGGGCCAGATCTTCGGCCGTGGCGGTGCGGTAATCGATCGCGACCCCCGTTTCCGCCGCATGGGTAGCCGCCGTCTTCACATTCTTTTCCGCGGCATCAATGCCGGTGACGCTGGCGCCCAGCCGGGCCAGCGGTTCCGACAGCAACCCGCCGCCGCAGCCGACATCAATGATGCGCAGGCCTTCCAATGGACGGGGTGCCAGCGGGTCGCGGCCATGGGCCTTGCAGATCGTGTCGCGCAACCAGGCCAGCCGCACGGGGTTGAACTTGTGCAGCGGCCGGAACTTGCCCGTGGGGTCCCACCATTCGGCGGCGATGCGGCTGAACCGCTCGATCTCGGCCGGGTCGATGGTGGTTCGGGTCTGGCCCGGGGTCGGGGCCGTTTCGGTCGCGGCGTTCATGGCTACTCTCTCCCGGGTTGGGGCGGCATCTGGCATAGCAAAGCTGGGGCGGCCTGTCGCGGGGTCAATGTGGCACGGGTGCCCGGCCGCCATGCCTTCATGGGTGCAGTGCGACGGGCGCGCCTTGCGAAGGCCGGAAACGCGGGTTATGGATAGCCCGCTCCGGCACCGGAGCCTTTGCGAATATTACCCTGACCCTTGATGGAATGGCGTTATGGCGCGGCTTGTCCTGAAATTCGGTGGCACCTCGGTCGGCGATATCGAGCGGATCAAGAATGTCGCCAAAAAGGTGAAACAGGAGGTCGATGCCGGGCATGAGGTGGCCGTCGTCGTCTCCGCCATGTCGGGCGTGACCAATCAGCTGGTCGATTACTGCAAGCAGATCGCCAAGGTGCATGATCAGGCCGAATATGACGCCGTCGTCGCCTCGGGCGAACAGGTGACGTCCGGTCTGCTGGCCATCGCGCTGCAGGAAATCGGCATCCCCGCCCGCTCCTGGCAGGGCTGGCAGATCCCGCTGATCGCCGACGAGACGCATGGCAAGTCCCGGATCGAGCGGATCGAGACTGACACCCTGTCGCAGAACATGTCCCAGGGCGTGGTCGGCGTCGTCGCCGGTTTCCAGGGCGTGACGGAAAAGGGCCGCATCGCCACGCTGGGCCGCGGCGGTTCCGACACGTCGGCCGTGGCGCTGGCCGCCGCCTTGAAGGCCGACCGCTGCGACATCTATACCGATGTCGACGGCGTCTATACGACCGATCCCCGCATCGTGAAGGCGGCGCGCAAGCTGCACCGCGTCACGTATGAAGAAATGCTGGAAATGGCGTCGCTGGGCGCCAAGGTCCTGCAGACGCGGTCGGTCGAAATGGCCATGAAGCACCATGTGCGGGTGCAGGTATTGTCAACCTTTGAACAGGCGGCGGGCTCCGAACTGCCCGGCACCCTGGTCGTGGACGAGGATGAAATCGTGGAACAGGAACTGGTCAGCGGCATCGCCTATAGCCGGGACGAGGCGAAGATCACCCTGATTGGCGTGGAAGACCAGCCGGGCGTTGCCGCCCGCATCTTCGGGCCCCTGACGGACGCCGCCATCAATGTCGACATGATCGTGCAGAACGTGTCCGAGGATGGCCGCACCACCGACATGACCTTCACCGTGGGCAAGGCCGATCTGGACCGCGCCGTGCAGGTGCTGGAAAAGTCCAAGGACACGCTGAACTATCGCCGCCTGGTCTCTGACGCCAATGTCGTGAAGGTGTCGGTGATCGGCGTCGGCATGCGGTCCCACGCCGGTGTCGCCCAGCGCATGTTCAAGGCCCTGGCCGATCGCGGCATCAATATCCAGGTCATCTCCACCAGCGAGATCAAGGTCTCCGTGCTGATCGCCGAGGAATATACCGAACTGGCGCTGCGCTCCCTGCACACGGCCTATGGTCTGGACAAGGCCTGATCGCCTATCCTTGCCGACCTTTTAAGCCCGGCCGGACCCTCCGGCCGGGCTTTGCTTTTGCTGGCCCCTTGACCACCGGTCACGGCGGACGGTAGTTGGAAGCCCAAGCATGAACCGAACAGACAGGAACCAACCCGCATGACCGCCCGCCAACGCCTGGATCAGCTCTGGTCCCGTGGTCGTGACTTCCTGGGCACCGAGCTTGCCATCATGGGCGGGGCCATGACCTGGGTGTCGGATGCCAATCTGGTGGCCGCTATTTCCAATGCCGGTGGTTTCGGTGTCATCGCGTCGGGTTCCATGTCGCCCGACCTGCTGCGGGCGGAAATCAGGGCGGCGCAGGCCCTGACCACCAGGCCCTTCGGCGTCAACCTGATCACCCTGCATCCGCAGCTGGATCAACTGATCCAGGTCTGTCTGGAGGAGAAGGTGGGCCATATCGTGCTGGCCGGCGGCCTGCCCCCCGGCACGGCCATCAAGGCGGCCAAGGATGGCGGGGCCAACGTCATGTGCTTTGCCCCCGCCCTGGTCATTGCCAAGCGCCTGATCCGCGCCGGTGCCGACGCCATCGTCATCGAGGGCAGCGAGGCCGGCGGTCATATCGGCCCCGTCTCCACCTCCGTCCTGGCCCAGGAGATCCTGCCAGAGGTCCGCGACGTGCCCGTCTTCGTGGCCGGCGGCATCGGCCGGGGTGAGGCCATCGTGTCCTACCTGGAGATGGGGGCCGCCGGTGTACAGCTGGGCACCCGTTTCGTCTGCGCCAGCGAATGCCGCGCGCACCCCAATTTCAAGGCCGCCTTCATCCGCGGCAGCGCCCGCGACGCGGTAGCGTCCGTGGCACTCGACAGCCGCTTCCCCGTCATCCCCGTCCGCGCCCTGCAGAATGAAGGCACCAAGCGCTTCATGGACAAGCAGCGCGAAGTCATCGCGCGGTTCGATGCCGGTGAACTGGACCAGAAGGAAGCCCAGCTGGAAATCGAACATTACTGGGCCGGCGCGCTCCGCCGTGCGGTCATCGACGGCGACGTCGAAAACGGCTCCCTGATGGCCGGCCAGTCGGTGGGCATGGTGACCAAGGAACAGCCCGTGGCCGAGATTTTGGCCGATCTGGTGGCACAGGCTGAGACGGCGCTGGGGACGCGGGGGCTGGCGGCGTAAGGGCAAAATCTTCCGCGCATATTTGCCTATATATTCCATCTGTGGGAAGCTGTCGGCATGAAGACAGCTTCATTTGATTTGTACCTGGACGATTCCGGTGTCCGGTTCCCAGACTACCGCCCTCCGGTGGAGCGATCGGACGGAATTGACTGCTTCGCACTCGGCGGCATCATTGTTCCCGCCGAGGGGCTTTCACGCCTTCGCGATGAATACCAAAAATTTGTTGACCGCCACGCCATAACCTACCCTTTGCATTCCCATAAGATACGGACAGGCAAGGGTGACTTTGGATGGCTGAGGGCCAATCCGGAAAGAGCGAAACCATTCTTGGACGACTTGACGCGGTTCATTTGCGGCATTCAAGGCTACGTCATGGCCTGTTGTATCCATCGCCCAGGCTACAATGCCCGTTATGCCGAGCTATACGGGAAGGATCGATGGAAGCTATGCCGTAGTGCATATGTGATTACGGTAGAGCGGGCTGCCAAATTCGCGGCAAAACATGGGCGCAAATTGAATGTTTATATTGAGCAGACAGGAAAACGTGAAGATCAGGATATTCGCTCTTATCATCATGGACTGATAGAGGCCGGTACGCATTTCGATCCTAATCGTTCAAGATTATATAATCCACTTGATGGAAATTTCCTTTCAGAAATACTGTTCAAGAATCCAAACTTTATTAAGAAAGATAATCCTGCCGCACAGATAGCCGACCTTGTTCTATATCCGATTATCAAGGGCCGCCATGATGGCGCTTATCCGCCCTACACTGCCTTACGAAAGGCAGGGAAATTGATCGACTGCGTGTTAGACGAAGCCGACCGACCCAGCATGGGAATAAAATATTATTGCTTCGATAACGTACCGCAAAGCCTGGAAAGCAAAAAGGCTTCGGAAACCCGAAGCCCTTGCCCGCCGTCACAGACGACGCCCGGTCTCAATCGACCATAAAATCATCATAGCGGCTTTGATGGGAAAATTCCATCACAGAAGTCCCTACCGCATCGCCCAGCCGATCAGCGCCTTGGCCTCTGCCCCGTCCCAATGCGCGGCACCGGCTAGGCGGCCGATCTCCCGTCCCTCGGCATCGACCAGGATGGAAAGCGGCAGACCTTCCTTCAGGGGGAAGGCCTTCATGCTGGTCATCTTCTGGTCCAGATATATCGGCAGGGACTTGATGCCGGCCTTTTCAAAGAAGGGTCCGACCTCGTTCAGCCCGCCGCGGTCGACGGAGATGGCGAGGACCTGGAACTTGTCCCCGCCCATATCGGCCTGCAACCGGTCCAGCGCCGGCATTTCGCGGATGCAGGGAGCACACCAGGTGGCCCAGAGATTGATCAGCAGGGCCTTGCCCTTGAAGGCGGCCAGATCGACGGGCTGACCATCCTTATCCGTGATGGTCAGGGGCGGCAGGGCCGGACGGTCGGGGTTGGCCACGAAGGGCCGCGCCTCCCCCTGGAAAACGGGCATGGCGGCGGGGGTCTGCGCGGCGGGCGCGGAACTTTCCGTCTTCTGGCCGCAGCCCCCCGTTACGAGAATTGCTGTACCCACGGCCACGATTGTTGCGATACGTCGGAAAATCGCCATTCTGCCCTCTTCAGGAACCGGTCTGCCGTGCGTGAAAGTTCGGCTGGCGACAGAGTTCGTGTCCGACGGCCCCGCCGTCAACCCTGCAAAGCGACGTAAACGACGATGACCGACAGCCAGAAGCCCGCCGCCGCCACCGCAAACGACGCCAACGCGCTGTGGGGCGGGCGATTCGCCAGCGGTCCCGCCGCCATCATGCAGCAGATCAACGCCTCCATCGGCTTTGACCAGAAGCTGTGGGCGCAGGATATTGCGGGATCGAAGGCGCATGCCACCATGCTGGCGGCCCAGGGCATCATCACGGTGGCCGACCGCGACGCCATTCTGGCCGGGCTGGATCAGGTGGCGGCCGAAATCCGCGAGGGCCGCTTCACCTTCACGGTGGAGAACGAGGATATCCACATGAATGTGGAATCCCGCCTGAAGGAGATCATCGGGGAACCGGCGGGCCGCCTGCACACGGCGCGGTCGCGCAATGATCAGGTGGCGACCGATTTCAAGCTGTGGGTGCGGGATGCGTTCGACCGGCTGGATGGCGACTTGAAGGCCTTGCAGGCGGCCCTGATCGACCGGGCGGGGCAGTTTCCGGACCTGATCATGCCGGGCTTCACCCATTTGCAGACGGCCCAGCCCGTGACCTTCGGCCATCATCTGCTGGCCTATGTGGAAATGCTGGGCCGTGACCGCGCCCGCGTGCGCGACGCCCGCGCCCGGCTGAACGAATGCCCGCTGGGCTCTGCCGCCCTGGCCGGCACCCCCTACCCCATCGACCGCGCGGCGACGTCGGCGGCCCTTGGCTTCGACCGGCCCACGGCCAATTCGCTGGACGCCGTGTCCGATCGTGATTTCGCGCTGGATTATCTGGCCACGGCCAGCATCTGCGGCACCCACCTGTCGCGTCTGGCCGAAGAGATCGTGATCTGGTGTACCAGCCAGTTCCGGTTCATCCGCCTGACCGATGCCTTCACCACCGGCAGTTCCATCATGCCGCAGAAGCGCAATCCGGATGCCGCCGAACTGGTGCGCGCCAAGGTCGGCCGCGTCATCGGCGCCCTGAACGGGCTGCTGATCGTGATGAAGGGTCTGCCGCTGGCCTATTCCAAGGATATGCAGGAGGACAAGGAGCCGGTGTTCATGGCCGATGAGACGCTGGCCCTGTGTCTGGCCGCCACCACCGGCATGATCCGCGACATGACCCCGGACCCGGCCAGCATGCGCCGCGCGGTGGAGGCGGGCTTCCCCACGGCCACCGATCTGGCCGACTGGCTGGTCCGCAGCCTGGGCGTGCCGTTCCGCGATGCCCACCACATCACGGGCCGTATCGTGAAGCTGGCGGAAAATGCCGGGACCGGTCTGGCCGAGGTGCCGCTGGTGAGGATGCAGGAAGTGCATCCCGGCATCACCGACGCCGTCTATGCCGTGCTGACCCTGGAAGCATCGGTGAACAGCCGTACCAGCTTCGGCGGCACGGCGCCGTCCCGCGTGCGTGAAGCGGTGGAAGCCGCCAAGGCGCGTTTCCTGTGATGTCCGCCCCGCAGAGGAGAGCCGCCATGCGCAAAGCCGCCCTGTTCGTCGCCCTGCTGGCCCTGGCCGGCTGCGGGATGAAACCGCACTTCCCCAAGGCGCCCCCGGGCAGCCCGCCGCCGAAGACCTATCCCAACCCGGATACCGATCCGAAGCCCGCCTCCCCTTCGACTGAGAAGCCCCAATAATGACCTGCTTCCCCGTTCCCGGCTTCCATTACACCGGCGGTCAGCTTCATGCCGAAGGGGTGGCCCTGTCCGCCATCGCAGCGGCCGTGGGCACGCCGACCTATGTCTATACGACAGAGGGGCTGACGGCCGCCTGGCGCGCCTATGCCGATGCCTTTGCCGGCCAGGATGTCACCATCTGCTACGCGCTGAAGGCCAATTCCAATCTGGCAATCATCCGCACCCTGGCCCAGCTGGGGGCCGGCGGCGACGTGGTGTCGGTGGGGGAGATGCGCCGCGCGCTGGCCGCCGGCATCCCCGCCGACAAGATCGTGTTCTCCGGCGTGGGCAAGACGCGTGATGAACTGGCGGCCGCGCTGAAGGCCGGCATCCACCAGATCAATGTGGAAAGCCTGCCGGAACTGGAAGTCCTGTCTTCCGTCGCGGTGGAACTGGGGGTGGTGGCCCCCATCGCCATCCGCATCAACCCGGATGTGGATGCCGAAACCCATGGCAAGATCGCCACGGGCCGCAAGGAGGACAAGTTCGGCATCGATTTCGCCCATGCCGGCCCCGCCTATGCCCGCGCCCTGGAACTGCCCGGCATCAACCCCGTGGGCATCGCCGTCCATATCGGCTCGCAATTGCTGAAGACCACGCCGTTTCGCAAGGCATTCGGCAAGCTGGCGGGGCTGGTGCGCGACCTGAAGGCCGGCGGCGTGCCGCTGACGCGCATCGACCTGGGCGGTGGCCTGGGCGTGCCCTACAAGCCCGAAGATGCCGCCCCCGATTATCCCGCCTATGCCAAGGCCATCGCGGAAACGGTGGGGGACCTGGGCTGCCATGTCACGCTGGAACCGGGCCGGTCGCTGGTGGCCGCATCCGGCCTGCTGCTGGCGCGCACCATCTTCGTGAAGGAAGGGCTGCACCGCCGCTTCCTGATCCTGGATGCCGCCATGAACGATCTGGTCCGCCCGGCCATGTACGAGGCATGGCATACGATCATCCCCGTGACGGAGCCTGCGGCCGATGCCGTGCTGGCCGATGCCGACATCGTGGGACCCGTGTGCGAGACGGGCGACACCTTCGCCCGCCTGCGGCCCATGCCGCCCGTGGCACCCGGCGACCTGCTGGCCTTCCTGACGGCCGGGGCCTATGGCGCCGCCATGTCTTCGACATATAATTCCCGTCCCCTGGTGGCCGAGGTGCTGGTGTCTGGCAGCCGGTTCGAGGTGGTGCGTCGCCGCCCGAGCTTCGAGGATAGCCTGACATTGGAATCCATGCCCGATTGGCTCTCCCCGTAACAGGTGAAAGCGGGGTAGGCTTACGCGGCCCTTCACCAGGATTGACCATCCCGATGTCCCGTACCACCCCGCGCCGCCCCTCTGCCCCCCGCCCCGCCGCCCGTGCGGCGGCGCGGCCGCTGGCGGTGCGTCTGCGGGGTCTGATGGACCGGTATCGGCCGGGTGCGACCCGTGCCCTGCCGGCAACCCGGACGGACGTGCCGGGCGACAGCGGCAGCCGCCCCCTGCTGGCGGCCCGCGCCCTGCTGTGGTGGGAGGGATTGTGGCGCGCCTTCTGGCAGCCACTGTCCCTGCTGGGCACGTTCCTGGCCGCCGCCTGGGCGGGCCTGTTCATTCATCTCTCCATCTGGCTGCACACACCGCTGCTGCTGGCTGCACTGGGGGCCATCGGCTGGCTGGGCTGGCGCGGCTGGAAGGGGTTCACGCCGCCGACCGACGATCAGGCGCGCCGCCGCCTGGAACGCGACAGCCATCTGCAACATCGCCCGCTGGCGCAGTTGCAGGATGGGATCGCCGGCGGGGCCGGTGATCCGCTGGCCCATGCGCTGTGGCGGCTGGCGCAGGAACGCGCCCGGCGTCAGGCGGCGCAGTTGCGCCTGTCCGGACCCGACAGCGACCTGCCCGCCCGTGACCCCTGGGCCCTGCGCGTGGCGGCGGCACTGCTGATGGTGGTGGGGGCGACGGTCGGCTGGGGCGACCTGGGCGGGCGCACGGCAGGCGCGCTGTTCCCGCCGCTGGGCATGGGCGGGCTGCTGACCCCATCGCGGCTGGAAGCCTGGGCCACGCCGCCCGATTATACCGGACAGCCGCCCGTGTTCCTGACGCGCCCGAAGCCCGCGGCGGAGTCGGCGGACAAGACGGATGACACCATTTTCCTGCCGGCCGGCACCAAGCTGGTGGTGCGGCTTGACGGTGGGTTCGGCACGCCGCACCTGCGCGCCAATGGCGGGGATACGGAATTCCAGCCCGTGGCCGGCGGCGGCTATCAACTGGAACTGGCCCTGACCGAAGGGGATGGCGTTTCAGTGCGTCAGGCGGGGCGCGAGGTGGCGTCCTGGCCCGTGAAGCTGGTGCCCGACCAACCGCCGGGCATCGCCTTCCGTACCCCGCCGGAAGCGACGGAACGCCACGCCGTGCGCATCGATTACACGGGCGCCGACGATTACGGCATCCATGCCGTGACGGCCACGGTGACGCTTTCCATCGACACCCCGGCCGCCATCGACCGCAGCCCCATCGACCTGACCCTGCCCGTGCCCGCCAGGAACAAGCGGGAAGTGTCGGCCATCAGCTTCCATGACCTGAGCGGCCATCCCTGGGCCGGCTTCCCCGTGACCATCCGCCTGCGCGCGCAGGATGGAGCCGGGCAGACCTCGCTGTCGGCGGAAAAGGCCATGGTCCTGCCCGAACGGCCCTTCACCCATCCGGTGGCCAAGGCCATCATCAACCAGCGCAAGCAATTGATCCTGATGGGGGACGCCGTGCGGCCGCTGGTGGCGCGCGCGCTGAACGACCTGTCGGTGAAGCTGGACAGCTATGGCGGCGACCCGGTGGCCTTTCTGACCCTGCGCAGCGCCATCGGCCGGCTGATGCTGAACAGTGCCTCCGACACCGTGGCAACGACCGTTGCCATGCTGTGGGACGTGGCGCTGCGGATCGAAGATGGCAACCTGTCGCTGGCGGAGCGGGAACTGCGCGATGCGCAGAAGGCGCTGATGGAGGCGTTGGACCGTAACGCCCCGGCGGAGGAAGTGGACCGCGCCATGCAGCGCCTGGAACAGGCCATGCGCGAATTCATGGATGCGCTGGAACAGCAGGCCGCCCAGCAGCCGCAGGGCCCGCAATCGCAGCAGCAGCCCGGTCCGGCCGACCCGAACAGCCAGACCATGACCCGGGAGGAGGTGGAGGATCTGGTCCGCCAGATGCGCGATCTGGCCCAGTCCGGCAACCAGGAAGCCGCCCGCCAGATGCTGTCGCAGCTTCAGCAGATGATGGAGAATTTGCAGAACGGCCAGCCGCAGCCCACCGATGAAAAGGCCAACCAGCAGGGCCAGGCCCTGGCGGAACTGACACAGAAGCTGCGGGAGCTGCAGAAGCAGCAGCAGCAATTGATGGATGACACGTTCCAGCAGCAGCAGGAACAGGCCGGCAATGCCGAGGAGCTGCCGCCCAACCAGTTGCCGGGCCTGTCCGCCCCCCACCGGCAGGGCCGCCGCCCCGGAGATGGCCAGGCCCAGCCCGGCAAGGGCGCCAACAAGGACACGGCCCCCCTGGCCGCAACGCAGGAGGAACTGCGTGGCGAACTGGGCGACATCATGCGCCGGCTGGGCGAAATCGGCGGGGATATCCCCCGCCCCCTGGGGCGGGCCGAGCGTGCGATGAAGCAGGCCACCGAAGCCCTGCAGGACGGTGCTCCCGATCAGGCCGTGGCCGCACAGGGGGAGGCGCTGGAGCAGATCCAGCAGACCATGAAGTCGATGCAGGAACAGATGGCCCGCGCCAACCCCGGACAGGCCGGCGGCCAGCGGACCCAGTCGGGCCGGCAGCAGGGCCGCGACCCGCTGGGCCGCCCCCTGCAAGGCAACGGCACACTGAACGGCGAAGAAGTGAAGATCCCGGCCGGGGCCGACATGCAGCGCGCGCGGGAAATCCTGGAGGAACTGCGCCGCCGGGCGGGCGAGCAGAACCGGCCCAAGGCGGAGCGCGACTATATCGACCGGCTGCTGGACCGGTTCAAACAATATTAAGCCGGGGGGGCCCGGCGCCCACCCCACCTTCTCCGCCCCGGTATCGGTCCCGCTCTCAGCCCTGGCGAAGGCGCTTCAGCAGCGCCTGGCTGGCCTTGCCGTCGACGGGCAGACCCACCGATTTCTGATAAGCCCGGATGGCCGCCACGGTGCGTTTGCCCAGGAACCCGTCAGGCTTGCCGCGATGCAGGCCCAGCTTGATCAGCCGTGCCTGGATTTCCCGAACGCCGGCCTGATCCACGGGTACAGGTGCCGCGCTGGCCACTGGCCGGGCACCGGCGGCGGCACCGCTGACCATCGGTGTGGCGGCACCGGCCTGACGGACAGCCCCGCCCTCCTCCGCCTCGTCATCCGCGTCATCGGCGGGCAACTGTCCCGAGGCCTGGGCCTTGGACCGGCGGGCGACGGCGCTGCCCGGCGGACCGCCCAGCATGCCGGCCGGCGGACCTTCGGCCACCTCGACATTGCGGCCGCCGGCATCCAGGCGACGCAGGGCCTGCCCGGCGGCGGCATCGCCACTGTCCCGCGCCCGCCGGTACCAGGCCCGCGCGGCATCCAGATCAGGGGCGCCGTCGACACCCTGTTCATAAAGCGTGCCCAGCATGAACAGGGCGCGGGCAATGCCGGCATCGGCCGCCAGTTCGAACCAGCGTGCGGCCAGGCCGGTATTGCGCTCCACCCCGTCGCCTTCGGTGTAGAGCAGGCCCAGGTCGAAAGCGGCTTCAGCATGGCCCAGTTGCGCGGCCTTGGTGTACCAGACAGCTGCCTGCTCCATATCCTCCGGAATGCCCAGGTCGCCGCGAAACAGTTCAGCCAGGGTCCAGCACGCATCCGCGTCGCCCTTGGCTGCCGCCTGACCGTACCAGTAGACGGCGCGCCGGATATCCTGTGGGTTGGTCGGCGTTTCGGACGTCAGCGCCTCGGCCAGGCCCATCTGGGCCTCGATGTCGCCCTGTCGCGCCTTGGCTTCCAGTTCACGTTGTTCCGGCGGTGCCGCAGCCGGCAGCGCCGGGGCCACACTGGTTCCCAGCGCCAGGGCCGCCGCACCGGCTGCGGCACCCGCCACGACGGGCGCCTTCGAGCGGGACTTCGACAGGGTCGGTTTCGCCGGTGCCCGGGGCGCCGTGACGGCGGTCGACGGCTTTTTCACCGTGGGCTTGGTAACGGTCGGCTTCTTGACCGGCTCCGCCCAGGCGGCATGCGGCGGGTTGGCCACAGCCAGCAGCAACGCCGACAGCAGAAGAGAGGCGATTCGGGGACGGGGCAATGGACGCTTGGATGACGACATGCTGGCTTTCCGGACCCTGTCCGGCTTTCTCCACCACAAGGGGTTGGGGGGTGTCGCGCAGACTAACACGAAAGAGTGTGAGTGCCAGCGCAGCCGGAAGGTCCAGCCGCGATTTCCGTTCATTGATGCTGTTGCGTGCGGGATTGATTTTGACTATGGTGCGCGCCGCCCGATGATCCGGGCCGGTGTTGGGGCGTCGCCAAGCGGTAAGGCAGCGGTTTTTGGTACCGCCATTCCCAGGTTCGAATCCTGGCGCCCCAGCCATCCCCCTGAAATATCTAAAGAAAATGCCAATGCGGACGGCCAGCGCCGGCAGCGTCGTATCATTGGCGTTATATGCGCCCGGTCATCTTGCGGCCAAATGCACTTGGCTGGAAAATGACCATAGGAGAGATAGATAAAATTTTGTATACTTCTCCGATGGTGCAAGCGTTGCCCTTATGCCTTTCGGATGTAGCCGTTGGCAGAAAGGCACAGACGGCCCATCATTTTATGGTAAACAGGCAGCGGCCGGGGGAAACGGCCTGAAGAAGGGCGCAAGGGCAATTTCATGAATCGCCAGCCAAATGCACCGAAACGCGATTGGGTCCGGGTCAAGCCCGGCGAGCGTTCGTCTGCCAACGCGATGAATGAAAAGCCGGAATATGACGACCAGAAACTTCTGACCCTGCTGCAGAGCGCCAAGCGTGAGGTACAGGGCCTGCGTCTGATCCACCTGCACATGTCGCTGCTGAAGGACAAGAGCCAGCTTGATCTGATCTCCATCAAGCGCGCGATGCAGGAGACGGCGGACCAGTCGGCCTATCTGCAGCTTTTTTCCCTGTCCAACGACGACGTCATCGTCCTCTACAAGGGTATCAAGTTCTCCCTGATCTCGGATGTATGTTCCAAGATCGAAAAGCTGATGCTGTCGCGCACATCCATGACGAAGCGCAATCCCTACGGGGAAGACAGCCTCTATTCGATCATGGAATTGTCGCTGAACTTCGTGAACGTCATCCGCTTCATCGAAGGGCTGGGGCGCGAAGCCAATGCCGACGCCGCCAAGGCGGAGACGAAGCCACCGATCACGCTGGAGGAACTGGGCAAGATCGAACGCGCCGTGCAGATGTTCGACCTGTCGCCCTTCATGCTGAACCAGCCGGTCGTCAACATCCAGAACGCCGACCAGAACGAGTTCGAATATTTCGAACTGTATATCGCGATCAAGGCCCTGGAAGAGCGGTTGTCGCCCAACTACGACATCACCGCCAACAAGTGGCTTTTCAGCTATTTCACCGCCAATCTCGACAATTCCGTGCTGAAGGCACTGAATTACGGTGTCGACTTCCTGCGCGGCCGCCGAATCGGCATGAACCTGAACCTGTCAACCATCATGTCGGCGTCGTTCGTGAAGTTCGATGAGCGGCTGACAGCCGATCTGCGTGGCAATGTCGTGCTGGAGATCAACAAGGCCGACCTGGTGGAGAATATCGACACCTACAAGGAGGTGGTGGATTTCGCCTCCTCCAAGGGTTACCAGATCTGCATCGACGGACTGAACGATTTCTGGGTCACACACATGGACCTGGAATATATGGCGTGCGACTACGCCAAGATCTTCTGGACCGACGAGATGGAGATGATGTCGGACCACGAGTACGAGGTCTTCGCCGAGAAGATCCGTGCACAGAGCAATTGCCGGTTCATCCTGGCCCGCTGTGGTTCCGTCGCCGGCCTGATGTTCGCGGAAAAGGCCGGTATCAGCCTGGTCCAGGGCCGTATCGTCGACAATATCCTGCGCAAGGGCGTGTTGCTGCGCGATGCGATCAAGAGCGCCAAGATGATGGGTGACTGAGTTTCAACGGAAACGCCGGCAACGCCCATCTTTCGTTGCAGCCATACAGCCGCATGCAGCGTCAATATCTTCTTAAGATGATATCCTGTATGTCGCCATGGGGCGTGTTTCCGCTATAATCCCACCCCGGAAAACCAAGGGACAGGCCAGCCAGTATGGCGTCGGATATTGCGAACAACATTTCCGAGACGGAAGGCCAGGGTCCGGACAATCGGGAAGGCAGCCCGAGCACCCATTTCCTGTTCACCAGCAAGGTCTTCTCTCTGCCAGGCGGTTATTTCGCGCTGTCGAAGGACAACAACGACCCGGTCTTCAATGTCAATCTGGGCGATGTCTGGGGCAAGATCCCTTTCCGGACCCTGCGCGAAAGCTTCCAGATCGATGACAAGAGCGACGATGCGCGCCTGTTGAGTACCGTCGAGAAGGGGCTGAAATACGTCAAGGAGATCCGGCCCGGCGACAGCATCCCCCGTGAATTGCTGGATGGCTCGGCCTCCTGGCGCGTTGATGAGAAGCACCTGACCATCGCCCGCGGCCGGTTGACCCTGCAGCTTGTCTCCTGGATCACGGGGCGGGAGGAGATGATCACCGACCGCTACAAGCTGGAACAGATCGTTGAGGATCCGCAGACCAAGCAGAAAGCTCAGGAGGCGTTTGCCAAGCTGGCCAAACAGTTCGGCCTGCCTGAGGATCGCAAGCAGGAGATGGTGGACAAGGTCGACTATCTGGCCCGTGAACTATCCTATATCGAGGCGCTGCGCGATCGCTATGGGCAGGTCCAGAAGATCATGTCGAAGGTCAATCAGGCCAAGCGCACCTTCAAAGGCGATGGACAGATCGTTGCGGATGTCGCCCGCATGCAGGCGCTGGCCAAGACCCCGATCGCTAATTTCGATGATATTTTCGATCAGGTTGACGCCCAGACTTCCGAGGTCATGGCCATGCTGCGCACCTTCGATGCGCAGGTTGCCTTCATTCGCCGCATGCGTGATGAGCTTCACACGTCGCTCATGCTCTGGGATGACATAATCGATACCTGGGACGGCCATGACATCGACAAGGAGCCGGAAACCGAGGGGCGGCTGAAAAAGACCTACCAGTTCCTGGCCAAGAACTTCCTGGTCACCAAGGTCTGGCAGCGCGGCGGCTGATAATACAGTCTGGTTCTGTGATTATCCAGACGATCCCGATCGCAGGGCTGATTCCCGGCCGTGAATGCCGGCCCCACCCCCTTTTGCCCGCGACGCAGACAAAGGGACGCGTCGACCGGCATGGTTCATTTCTTCCCACAAACCATTGATCAGGAATGATCTGTTTCCAGCAAACCCCAGGTTTTCAGCCATTTTGTGCGTTCGTCGAATTCCACATTTATGATTGGTATTAATTTCCGTATTGACAGTGAAATCATTGTAGCTGAAAGTCCATGTCGCCGGTAGGAATTGACCGACGGCCGCGGCAATTTGATCGCGCAGCTTGCGCCGCGTCACCAAACGCTAAAGCGCCACGAACCCGTTTCGTGGCTGCCACTGCCCAAAATTGGAAGGAAGTGACCACCATGAAATGGTTCAAACGCGTCGCCTTCACCACCGCCGCCCTGGCCACACTGGCCGTGACGCCCGTCTGGGGCTCCGGCCAGATCCTGAACGTGTCCTACGACCCGACCCGTGAACTCTATAAGGAGTATAACGAGGCCTTCGCCAGGCACTGGAAGGAACAGACCGGCGAAGTGGTGGAGATCAAGGCATCGCATGGCGGGTCGGGCAAGCAGGCCCGCTCGGTCATCGACGGGCTGGATGCTGATGTGGTGACGCTGGCGCTGGCATCGGATATCGACGCCATCGCGGAGAATGCCGGGCTGCTGTCCAAGGACTGGCAGGCCAAGCTGCCCTATAATTCCACGCCCTACACCAGCACGATCGTGTTCCTGGTCCGCAAGGGCAATCCCAAGGGCATCAAGGACTGGGGCGATCTGATCAAGCCGGACGTGCAGGTGATCACGCCCAACCCGAAGACGTCGGGCGGGGCGCGCTGGAACTATCTGGCTGCCTGGGGCTATGCCGCCGACAAGGCAGGCGGGAGCGATGAGGCGGGCAAGGATTTCGTCACCAAGCTCTATAAGAATGTGCCGGTGCTGGATACCGGCGCCCGCGGCTCCACCACCACCTTCGTGCAGCGCGGCATCGGCGATGTCCTGCTGGCCTGGGAGAACGAGGCCTTCCTGGCCATCGACGAGCTGGGTGCCGACAAGCTGGAGATTGTGGTTCCGTCCGTCTCTGTCCTGGCCGAACCGCCGGTGGCCGTGCTGGACAAGAATGTCGACCGCAAGGGCACCCGCAAGGTGGCCGAGGCCTACCTGACCTATCTCTACACGCCGGAAGGCCAGGAACTGGTGGCCAAGCATTATTACCGGCCGCGCCTGCCGCAGCTGGCCCAGAAATATGCCGACCGCTTCCCCAAGCTGGCCCTGTTCGACATCACCAAGTTTGGCGGCTGGGCCGTGGCGCAGAAGACGCATTTTGCCGATGGCGGCGTATTCGACCAGATCTACAAGCCCGGTCAGTAAATTCAGGCCAACCTCGCTTGCGCGCCTTTGTAACCGGTACGCAACTGCATTACCTTACCTCTCCGCCCCCGTCGGCCCGTCCCCCGGCCGACGGGGCGTCCTTGTCGGAGGGGTTGTCATGGGCAGGAACGACGTCTTGCGTTTGCTGAAACACCTTGCGTCCCCCCGCGCGTCCACCGCCAGGGGGGCTTTGCCATGAGCGCCCGGTCCATCCTTCCCTTCCTGGGTCGGCGTCCGCGCAGCATCATTCCCGGATTTGGGCTGACGATGGGCATCACCCTGACCCATCTGACCCTGGTCGTGCTGATCCCGCTGGCCGCCCTGCTGCTGCGCCCCTGGGATATCGGCATTTCCGGCTTCATCACCCAGGTGACGGAACCGCGCGTGCTGGCAGCCCTGCGCCTGTCCTTCGGGGCAGCCTTCGTGGCGGCCGCCATCAATGTGCTGTTCGGTCTGGCCGTGGCCTGGATGCTGGTGCGGTACGATTTTCCGGGCAAGCGGGTAGTTGACGCCATTGTCGATCTTCCCTTCGCCCTGCCGACCGCCGTGGCCGGCATCGCGCTCACCTCCCTCTACGCACCCAATGGCTGGGTGGGGCAGTTCCTGGCGCCGCTGGGCATCAAGGTCGCCTATACACAGCTGGGCATCGTCATTGCCTTGACTTTCATCGGCCTGCCCTTCGTCGTGCGCACCGTCCAGCCCGTGCTGGAGGAACTGGATACGGAGCTGGAGGAGGCGGCGGCCTGTCTGGGCGCCACGCGCTTTGAAACCTTCAGCCGCGTCATCCTGCCCGTCATCACGCCGGCCCTGATGACGGGCTTCGCCCTGGCGCTGGCCCGCGCCGTCGGCGAATATGGATCGGTCATCTTCATCGCCGGCAATATGCCCATGGTGTCGGAAATCGCGCCGTTGCTGATCGTGATCAAGCTGGAACAGTTCAATTACGCCGGGGCGGCATCGGTCGGCATCGCCATGCTGATCCTGTCCTTCGTGCTGCTGCTGGTCATCAACCTGTTGCAGCGTTGGTCACGCCGCTGGGCGGGGGTTTGACATGGCCGGACATTCCTCTTCTCCCCGATCGCGCGTGACACTGGCAGAGCCGCTATGGGTCAAGGCGCTGATCATGGCGGCCGCTCTGGGTTTCCTGGGCTTTTTCATCCTGCTGCCGCTGGCCGCCGTGTTTACGGAAGGGCTGCGGCGCGGCGTCGGCGCCTATCTGGAAGCCCTGGTCGAACCGGACGCGCTGGCCGCCATCCGTCTGACCATGACCGTGGCCGTCATCGCTGTGCCGGTGAATATCGTGTTCGGCATCGCTGCGGCCTGGGCCATCGCCAAGCACAAATTCCCGGGCAAGTCGCTGCTGCTGACCCTGATCGACCTGCCCTTCTCCGTCAGCCCGGTCATTTCGGGTCTAGTCTATGTGCTGCTGTTCGGCGCGCATGGCGTGATCGGCCCCTTCCTGCGCGACCATGGCATCCAGATCGTCTTTGCCGTGCCGGGCCTGGTGCTGGCCACCATGTTCATCACCTTCCCCTTCGTGGCGCGGGAACTGATCCCGCTGATGCAGGCCCAGGGCGTGGAGGAGGAGGAGGCGGCCATCACGCTGGGCGCCAGCGGCTGGCAAACCTTCCGCCGTGTCACCCTGCCCAACATCCGCTGGGGCCTGCTCTATGGCGTATTGTTGTGCAATGCCCGCGCCATGGGTGAATTCGGCGCCGTCAGCGTGGTGTCCGGCCATATCCGGGGCGAAACCAACACCATGCCCCTGCATGTCGAGATTCTGTACAACGAATATAATTTCGTCGCCGCCTTCGCCGTCGCCTCGCTTCTGGCCATCCTGGCCCTGGTGACGCTGATCGCGAAGTCCGTGCTGGAATGGCGTCACGGCGCCGAACTGGCCGCTGCCGCGCGCCGGCATTGACGGGAACAGACCCATGAGCATCACCATTGAGAAACTGACCAAGCGCTTCGGCGGCTTCGCGGCCGTGGATGGCATCGACCTGGACATCCAGTCCGGTGAACTGATGGCCCTGCTGGGGCCGTCGGGGTCGGGCAAGACCACGCTGCTGCGCATGATCGGCGGTCTGGACTATGCCGACGAGGGCAAACTGCTGATCGAAGGCGAGGATGCTACCGTGTCGGAGCCGCATGCCCGCCGCGTCGGCTTCGTCTTTCAGCACTACGCCCTGTTCCGGCACATGAGCGTGTTCGAAAATGTGGCCTTCGGGCTGCGCGTCGCGCGGCGCAAGCCGCGCATGACGGAAGAGGCCATCCGCACCCGCGTTCACGACCTGCTGGAGCTGGTGCAGTTGCGGCCGCTGGCCGGCCGCTATCCCAACCAGCTGTCGGGCGGCCAGCGCCAGCGTGTGGCCAT
>CALRTC020000049.1:0-21024 GCA_943371025.1 Hydrogenophaga intermedia | reverse complement strand
TCTGGTCGTAAGCCGTGAACGTGGCGCCGCCCTTCTCGGCCAGAACCTTCGTGATGGCCGCCGTCAGAGACGTCTTGCCATGGTCGACGTGACCGATCGTGCCGATGTTGCAGTGCGGCTTCGTCCGCTCAAACTTTGCCTTAGCCATGATTTTCCGTCCTCATTTCAATCGGTTGACGACCGTGTTCATGCCACTTTGCTGCGCAGTTCGTCAGCGATGGCGTGCGGCGCCTGTTCATAACGGTCAAACTTCATCGAGTACTGTGCCCGGCCCTGACTGATGGACCGGAGATTGTTCACATAACCGAACATCGTCGAGAGCGGCACCCGGGCATCGATCAGGCGGGCGTTGCCGCGCTGGTCCATGCCGGTGATCTGCCCCCGGCGGCTGTTCAGGTCGCCGATGATATCCCCCAGATATTCCTCCGGGGTCACCACCTCGACCTTCATCACGGGCTCCAGCAGGACGGGGCGAGCCTTGGCCAGC
Organism: Hydrogenophaga intermedia; assembly: GCA_943371025.1. Classification (GTDB taxonomy): domain Bacteria; phylum Pseudomonadota; class Alphaproteobacteria; order Azospirillales; family Azospirillaceae; genus Niveispirillum. The sequence continues at coordinate 20,537 of CALRTC020000049.1, read as the reverse complement.
CCTTCCCGCAATGCCGCCCGCGCGGCGATTTCAAACGCCTGCGCGGAGCTATCCACATCGTGGAAGGCGCCATCGACCAGCTCGACCCGGACACCCACCACCGGATAACCGGCGATGACACCCGAGGTTCTGGCTGCCTCAAGCCCCTTCTGCACACCCGTGACAAATTCCTTGGGCAGCGTATCTGCCCCGACCTTGTTCACGAATCCCAACCCCGGTCCGGCATCCGACGGCTCCACCACCAGCTTGACGCGGGCGAATTGGCCGACGACCCCCAACTGGCGCCGATGCGTGTAATCAACTTCACCGCGGGCAGTCACCGTCTCGCGATAGGCCACCTTCGGCCGGCCCACCGCGGCATCCACCCTGAATTCCCGCCGCATGCGGTCGACAATGATCTCCAGATGGAGTTCACCCATCCCCCGCAGCACAGCTTGACCCGATTCGGGATCGCGGCCCACCCGGAAGGAAGGATCCTCAGCCGCCAGGCGCCCGAGTGCCACCGCCATCCGGTCATGATCGGCCTGCGTCTGCGGCTCGACCACCACCTCGATCACCGGCTCGGGGAATTCCATCCGTTCCAGAAGAACCGGATGCGCCGGATCACACAGCGTGTCCCCCGTCGCCGTCCCCTCCAGAGAGGCGAATGCGACGATGTCGCCCGCATGAGCCTCCTCGATCTCCTCCCGGCTGTTGGCATGCATCAACAGCATGCGACCAGCTTTCTCCTCCAGCTGCTTGCCCGGATTGGCCATGATGGCGTCCTGGCGCAGCGTGCCGGAATAGATTCGGGCGAAGGTCAGGGACCCCGCGAACGGATCGTTCATCACCTTGAACGCCAACGCCGCAAAAGGCGCCTCGTCAGTGGCGGGCCGGCTGACCGGTTCGCCCGACGGCGTCAGGGCTTGAGTGTCACCGACATCCGCCGGCGACGGCAGATAATCGACAACAGCGTCCAGCATCGGCTGCACGCCCTTGTTCTTGAAGGCCGACCCGCACAGCACCGGCACGAGCTTCAGCCCGATGGTACCCTTGCGGATCAAGCGGCGAAGTTCCGTCGCATCCGGCTCCTGGCCGGACAGGAAGGCATCTGTCGCCGCTTCCTCCATCTCCACCGCCTGCTCGACCAGCGTCGCGCGGTGGCGCTTCGCCTCTTCCAGCAGGTCGGCGGGAATCTCAACACGCTCGAACCGGGCGCCCAGCATGTCGTCGGACCAGACGATCGCAACCATGTCGATCAGGTCGATGACACCTTTGAACCCGGCTTCCACGCCCAGCGGCAGTTGCACGAGCGCGGGATTGGCACCAAGCCGATCCCGGATCATGCCGACCGTGGTCAGAAGGTCCGCGCCGACGCGGTCCATCTTATTCACAAAGCAGATGCGCGGCACACGGTACCGATCCGCCTGCCGCCACACCGTCTCCGACTGCGGCTCCACACCCGACACCGCATCGAACAGAGCCACCGCACCATCCAGAACCCGCAGGGAACGTTCGACTTCGATGGTGAAGTCGACATGCCCAGGCGTGTCGATGATGTTGATGCGGTGATCCTTCCAGAAGCAGGTCGTCGCCGCCGACGTGATGGTGATGCCCCGCTCCTGCTCCTGTTCCATCCAGTCCATCGTGGCGGTGCCGTTGTCGACCTCGCCGATGCGATAGGACTTCCCGGTATAGAAGAGAATCCGCTCCGTCGTCGTCGTCTTGCCGGCATCGATATGCGCGGCAATGCCGATATTCCGATAGGAGTGGATGGGATGGGACCGGGCCATGGATTGGGGCTTCGCCGTGCGTGGTTCGTAGGAACTTACCAGCGGTAGTGCGAGAAGGCCTTGTTGGCTTCGGCCATGCGATGCGTGTCTTCACGCTTCTTCACGGCCGTACCGCGCTGCTGCGCGGCATCCAGCAGCTCACCCGACAGACGCTCGGTCATGGTGTTTTCCGAACGGTTGCGGGCGGCACCGATGATCCAGCGGATCGCCAGGGCCTGCGCACGGTCGGAACGCACTTCCACCGGAACCTGGTACGTCGCACCGCCAACGCGGCGGGAACGAACTTCCAGATACGGACGGACGTTATTCAGGGCGTCATGGAAGAGCTGCAGGGCGTCCTGCTTCGTCTTCGCCTCGATACGATCCAGGGCGCCATAGACGATGGACTCAGCCACCGACTTCTTGCCGTCGTACATCAGGCAGTTCATGAACTTCGTCAGCACGATGTCGCCGAACTTGGCATCGGGCAGAACTTCGCGCTTGTCGGCTTTACGACGACGGGACATTGCTCGCTCTCCTTACTTGGGCCGCTTCGCGCCGTACTTGGAACGACGCTGCTTGCGGTCCTTCACGCCCTGCGTATCGAGCGTGCCGCGGATGATGTGGTAACGCACACCGGGAAGATCCTTCACGCGGCCACCACGGATCATGACGACCGAGTGTTCCTGGAGGTTGTGACCTTCACCGGGAATGTAGCTGATGACTTCGTAGCCGTTCGTCAGGCGCACACGGGCAACCTTACGCAGCGCCGAGTTCGGCTTCTTCGGGGTGGTGGTGTAAACGCGGGTGCAGACGCCACGCTTCTGCGGGCACTCCTGCAGGGCCGGCACCTTGTCCCGGGCCACCAACGGAGCCCGCGGCTTGCGGATCAACTGACTGATCGTCGGCATGAACGCCCTTCGCCTTTTCTATATCCCCGTTCGGGGATGTCATTCCAAACCGGTCGCACCACCAACCCCATGACGACGACGAAAAACACCCGCATACGAAGCAGCAAGCTCCGTGCGGGAGATTTCCATACGCCGTCCGAACAAGGACTCGGGTGCGGCTATCGACTGTTCCGGGGAGGTTCCTTGGAGCTGGCCAACGTCCCTGATGGGTAAGCGCATGAAGCCAACAGTGGGGACAGCGTCTAGACGCCACGAGGGCGGGCTACAGCCTGCCCCCCCGAAATAGGTTGGCGGACTATATGGATGAGTCCGTGAGCCGTCAAGCGCGACCCTAGGGCTTCCGCCACGTTTCCCTTGCATCCTGGCCCTCCGGACTCCGCAGGGCTGGGCCGGGTGGTTACGCCGCCGCAGGCTCTGTGCGCCGCGGGCCGTCCGACGGGGGTGTCAGTTCGACATCCTCGTAAATCTCAGCCATGGGGAGGGTGATGCCGATGCTGTCCAGGGCAATCGAGGCGCTTAGTTCCTGAATCGTTTCGACAACCCAACGGTCACCCTGCCGGTTATGCAGCCAAGCCTCTGCCGCCGATTGCTCCACTTCCAGCACCTGTTGGACGCCGGCCACGGCGTAATCATCGCGCTTAAAGGCCATTTCGCGAGCGGAATTGCTGGGCGAAAGCACTTCGATGACCAGGAACGGTGCTGTGGCCGACCGCCGGTCGGGACCACAGCGGACGAGAAGATCAGGGGCCCGGACGGTCCAGCGCTTATCGATGCGCAGAGCACCGCCGCCGGATTCGGGGACGCAAGGCCGACCAGCCGAACGCAAGCGGGCACCGATGGCCATGCTGAGATTGGCCGTGATCCTGGCATGATTTGTCGATAGCGCCGACTGCGCCACCGGCTAGCCCCTCACCAATTCGTAGCGCAGATCATCGCCCGAGTCCCAGGCCAGGAACTCCTCAATGCTCATACGCTGTGGCGCGTCCCGTTAGACCGCAATCGCCATCGCCTGATCCCTGATAAGGGCGCTCTTGTCCCTACCCTATGCCGAATCGCGCCCCTACGCCACCGGCACCGCGCCAAACGCCACCAATCGCCACCCCGCCATGCTTGCGCCGCCACTGGCCTGAAGCCGCTCCCGGCCTTATATAGGCCGCTTGTTTTCAAGGACTCTGGCCCATCATGACCAAGCAGACCCATACCCCGGCCGCCGCCCCCAAGGTCGGTATCGTCTCCCTCGGCTGTCCCAAGGCCCTGGTGGACAGCGAACGCATCCTGACCAAGCTGCGCTCGGAAGGGTATGAGATTTCCGGTTCCTATGACGGGGCCGATGTCGTGCTTGTCAATACCTGCGGCTTCCTGGACAGCGCCAAGGCCGAAAGCCTGGAAGCCATCGGTGAGGCCATCAAGGAAAACGGCAAGGTCATCGTCACGGGATGCCTGGGCAAGGAAGAGAGCCTGATCCGGCAGAGCCACCCGAATGTGCTGGCCGTCACCGGTCCGCACCAATATGAGCAGGTGGTGAGCGCCGTGCATGACGTGGTGCCGCCGCGCCACGATCCCTACCTGGATGTCGTGCCCCCACAGGGCCTGCGCCTGACGCCGCGCCATTACGCCTATCTGAAGATCTCCGAGGGCTGCAACAACCGCTGCACCTTCTGCATCATCCCGTCCATCCGCGGCGACCTGGTCTCCCGCCCCGCCAACATGGTGCTGGCCGAGGCAGAGGCGCTGGTGAAGGCCGGCGTGAAGGAGATCCTGGTGGTCAGCCAGGACACGTCGGCCTATGGCATGGACACCCGCTATGCTGAAAGCAAGTGGAAGGGCCGGCAGGTCCGCGCCAAGTTCATCGACCTGGCCCGCGAACTGGGCGACCTGGGCGCCTGGATCCGCCTACATTATGTCTACCCCTATCCGCATGTGGACGAGGTCATCGGCCTGATGGCAGAGGGCAAGGTGCTGCCCTATCTGGACATCCCCTTCCAGCATGCGGCCCCCAACGTTCTGAAGGCCATGAAGCGCCCGGCCAACACCGACAAGGTGCTGGACCGGATCAAGATGTGGCGCCAGGGCTGCCCCGATCTGACCCTGCGCTCTACCTTCATTGTCGGCTTCCCCGGCGAAACGGAGCAGGACTTCCAGTATCTGCTGGATTGGCTGACCGAAGCGCAGATCGACCGGCTGGGCTGCTTCAAGTACGAACCCGTGGACGGTGCCCCGGCCAACGAGCTGCCGGGCGCCGTGCCGAAGGAGGTGCAGGAGGAGCGCTGGAACCGACTGATGGCCCACCAGCAGGAAATCAGCGCCAAGCGTTTTGCCGCAAAGATCGGCCGCGAAATGGATGTGCTGATCGACGAGGTGGATGAGGACGGGGCCATCGGCCGGTCCTGGGCCGACGCGCCGGAAATTGACGGCGCTGTTTACTTGAACGGCGAGGATATGGTTAAGGTCGGCGACATGGTGCGGGTGCGCATCGAGGAAGCCGACGAATATGATTTGTGGGGCAGTGTCATCCGCTGACCCGCGTGACGGGAGCGATGATGTCCAACGGGGTTGATCTTTTCCTGAATGCCAGTCCACTGATCCAGGCCCATGCCGTGCTGGCCGGTGCCGCCATCCTGTTGGGCGGGATCCAGTTTGCCATGCCCAAGGGCACTACGACCCATCGGGTGGTGGGCTGGGCCTGGGTTCTGGCAATGGCCGTGGTGGCATTGTCGTCCTTCGGCATTCATGAACTGCGCATCATCGGCGCGTTCAGTCCCATTCATCTTCTCTCGGTGCTGGTGCTGGTCGCGCTCTGGCAGGCCATCCGTCTGGCGCGGAAGGGAGACATCGCCCGGCACAGGCGGACCATGATCCGCGTCTATGTTCTGGCCCTGCTGATCACGGGCGGTTTCACCCTGCTGCCCGGCCGTTTGATGTATCGCATATTTTTCGGGGAATAACCCCGACGGGTGATTGTGGCTTTGCGCGTGGCAGGTGGCTGGAGCTAGATTTCCTGAAAAGCATACACACGCGCGGTCGCCATGCAGATCACCCCCCTGTTCTCCACCCCCCTGGTCCGGGCCAGCCTGGGCGCCCAATCCCCACTGATCACGCGCCTGCGCGACACCATCCTGGCGCATGAGGCAGCGACGCCGCAGGGTGTGCAGCACAGCAACGATGGCGGCTGGCAATCCACCGACAATTTCCTGGATTGGGCGGGGGACGCCGGGGCAGCGCTGATCGACGGCCTGACGCAGATGATCAACCAGGTGACACTGGTCGTCGACAATGGCCAGTTGCGCAAGGTGGCACCGGCCTGGACCCACACCGCCTGGGCCAATGTCAACCGCCGGGGCAACGGCAACCATGCCCATTTTCATCCCGGCGCCTATTGGTCGGCCGTCACCTATGTCGATGATGGCGGCATCGGCGGAAAGCCGGACCTGGGTGGCTGTATCGAGTTCACCGACCCGCGCGGACCCCTGCCCATGATGTACGCGCCGACTGTGAAGGTGAATGCCCAGGGCTATCTTTCCGCAGGCCTGGCGGAACGCGTCTATCCGGAGACGGGGTCGATCATCATCTTCCCCTCCTGGCTGCTGCACTCCGTCGCCCCCTATAGCGGGGACGGCATCCGCATTTCCGTCGCGGTGAATTTCAGCGTCTGATCGCGTCCTACTCGTCGCCGATCCAGACCTTGGCGGACAGCAGCTTCTGCGCGCCCTCGCGCAGTTCATCATGCAGGCGGCGGACATCCGCCACCACCGCCTCCTCCAACTGGCCCAGCTTGCGCCCGCGATGGGCGTGCAGCAGATCGCCCAGCCGTTTGGCCGTGCGATAAAGCGGGGGGAAAGACCGCCCCACGCCCAGAACCTCGTCCCGATAGTCCGGTTGCAGCACGTTGGGATAGATCCGGTCCATCCGGTCCAGGGCCAAAGAAAGCTGAGTACGGTTCATCGCCATCGCTCAGTTGCGGATCACCGGGCGCCAACGCGGCGGCTTCTCCCCATCCCCGGCATCCTCTCCCTCCACGGGCGGGACCAGGGTCCGGGTTGGCGCACCGGTGTCGCCCGGGCGCGCCGCCCCCTTGGACAGCAGGCTCCGCAACCAGTAGATATGGGCCACGGCCACGACGGCCCCAATCGGCACGGGAGCCGCGATCAGAAGCCAGGCGTGGTCGGCCGCCAGGGCCGGCGCCATGGGCAGCGAACGCAGTAACGACCCGACCAGACTGGCCGCCCCCGCCCCGGCCAATGCCGCGAATAGCAGCCCAACCCTGCCCGCCTGCCGTCCCGATGCCATTGCCCGCTCCCTCGATTACGCACGCGGCCTATTTAGGCGGCGGCGGGGGTCGTTGCCAAGGGGCAAGGCCGTCTTGCCGCAACACACGCCGCATTCGGGCGGCGGCACCGTAGGTCGACGCCCAGATCATCGCGAAGGTTATGACGGCAATCAGGCGCAGCCAGATAGTGTCCATGCGGGCCAGCGGTCCAAGGCGAGCCTGGGCGTCGTCTGCATGGGCCGCTTCCTCCGCCATGATGCCGGCGATGGCCACCGCCTCCGGGCCGGTGATCAACCAGCGCACCTGATCCTGCAGGTGGGCATGGACACAGCGCTCCACAGCGATGGTGCAGAGCAGGACCCCACGCGGTCCCGCCAGGCCGGTCAGCCCGCCCAGCACGGTTCCACCAATGCCCCATATAGGCAGCGCGCCGCAGGGCTGGACGGCCCGATGACGCATCAGGTCCCTGAAAGTGCGAAGATGCCGGCTTTCATCCTCCACCGTCCCCCGCACAAAGGCGCGGATGGCCGGATCGCGGCAAAGGGCGGCCTGGGCGCGATAGATGCGGATTGCGCCATATTCCCCGGCGTGATTGACCCGCAGGATATCGCGCAGAACATTCTCCCGGTCCATCCCCACCTCCGAAATGCAAAAAGGGCCGCCCCGTTGCCAGGGCGGCCCTTTCCGTACGCGCACTTAGGCTACCGATTTTACTCGGCGGCTTCCGGCGGCAGGGCCGCGGCCGCGTCGTCCTCGCCCATCTGCAGGGCGCGGTCGCGCTCGGCAGCGATGGCCTTCAGACGGTTGACCACGGAACCGGTACCGGCCGGGATCAGACGGCCGACGATCACGTTCTCCTTCAGGCCTTCCAGATTGTCGACCTTGCCCTGGACGGCAGCTTCCGTCAGGACGCGGGTCGTTTCCTGGAACGACGCGGCGGAGATGAAGGACCGGGTCTGCAGCGACGCCTTGGTGATGCCCTGCAGAACCGGCTTGCCGACGGCGAAGCGCAGATCCACCTCGCCTTCCTTGATCCGCTGCTGGACGGTGCGGTTCTCCTGCTCGAACTCCACCCGATCGACCTGATCGCCGATCAGCAGGGTCGTATCGCCGGGATCGGAGACCTCGATCTTCTGCAGCATCTGGCGGACGATCACTTCGATGTGCTTGTCGTTGATCTTCACGCCCTGCAGACGATAGACGTCCTGGATCTCATTGATGAGGTAGTTGGCCAGCGCCTCGACACCCATCACCGACAGGATGTCGTGCGGCACGGGGCTGCCATCCATCAGGCTGTCGCCCTTCTGGACATAGTCACCCTCCTGCACGGAGATGTGCTTGCCCTTCGGGATCAGGTACTCGCGCTCTTCCCCCGTCTCGTCGCTCTTCACGACGATACGGCGCTTGGTCTTGTAGTCCTTGCCGAATTCCACGCGGCCATCGATCTCCGCGATGATCGCGAAGTCCTTCGGACGGCGGGCTTCGAACAGCTCGGCCACGCGCGGCAGACCGCCGGTGATGTCACGCGTCTTGGAGCTTTCGCGCGGGATACGGGCCAGCACGTCACCGGCCCGGACCTTCGCACCATTCTCCACCGACAGGATGGCATCCACGCTCATGAAATAGCGGGCTTCCGCGCCGTTCGGCAGCTTCACCATATCGCCATTGTCGTCCAGCAAGGCCACACGCGGACGCAGGTCCGCACCGCGCGGCTGCTGGCGCCAATCGACCACGACCTTGGCCGAGATACCGGTGGCCTCGTCCATGACCTCGCGGACGGACACGCCTTCCACCAGATCGACATAGGTGGCCGTACCTTCCTTTTCGGTCAGGATCGGCAGGGTGTACGGGTCCCATTCGGCCATACGGTCGCCGCGCTTGATCGGCGCGCCGTCGACAGCCAGCGCCTTGTTCAGCTTGGCGCCATAGGGGACGCGGTGCTTGGCCCGCTCACGGCCCTGCTCATCCAGCAGCGCCAGTTCGCAGTTGCGGCCCATCACCACCGGCACACCCTCGCTGTTCAGCACGAGGTTGCGGTTACGGACAATGACGGTGGCGTCCAGCGTCGCTTCGATGAAGCTCTGCTCCGCACCGCGCTGTGCCGCACCACCGATGTGGAAGGTACGCATCGTCAGCTGCGTGCCGGGCTCACCGATCGACTGGGCGGCGATGACGCCCACGGCCTCGCCCATATTCACCCGCGTGCCACGGGCCAGATCGCGGCCGTAGCAGTGGGCGCACACGCCATCCTGCGTTTCGCAGGTCAGCACGGAGCGGATATGCACCGTGTCGATGCCGGCGCGGTCGATCAACTCGATCTCCCGCTCGGTGATCAGCTCGCCGGCCGGAACGATCAGGTCGCCCGACAGCGGGTGCACGATGTCGACGGTCGAGGTACGGCCCAGGATACGCTCGGACAGGGGAACGATGACGTCGCCGCCATCAATCACCGCCTTCACGGTCAGGCCTTCCTTGGTACCGCAATCCGTCTCGGTGATGATGGCGTCCTGCGCCACGTCCACCAGACGACGGGTCAGGTAACCGGAGTTCGCCGTCTTCAAGGCCGTATCGGCCAGACCCTTACGGGCACCGTGCGTGGAGTTGAAATACTCCAGAACGGTCAGGCCTTCCTTGAAGTTGGAGATGATCGGCGTCTCGATGATTTCGCCCGAGGGCTTGGCCATCAGACCGCGCATACCGGCCAGCTGCTTGATCTGGGCCGGCGAACCGCGGGCACCGGAATGGGCCATCATATAGACCGAGTTCACGCCGTAACCGGGGCGCGGCTGCTCGATCACCTTCATCATGGCCGTCGCCACCTTTTCGGTGGTTTCCGACCAGACGTCGACGACCTTGTTGTACTTCTCGCCCTGGGTGATCAGGCCGTCCAGATACTGCTGTTCGAACTCCTTCACGCGGTCCTGGGCTTCCTTGATCAGCGTCTCCTTCTCGGCCGGGATGACCATGTCATCCTTGCCGAAGGAGATGCCGGCCTTGAACGCGTTGGTGAAGCCCAGACGCATCATCCGGTCGGCGAAAATCACCGTCTCCTTCTGACCGCAATGGCGGTAGACGATGTCGATGATATTGCCGATTTCCTTCTTGGTCAGAAGGCGGTTGATCAGGTCGAACTTGATGGCCGGATGACGCGGCAGGATCTCCGACAGCAGCATGCGGCCGGGGGTCGCCTTGACACGGACGGTGATCGGCTTGTTGTTCTCGTCCACCGTGTGATAGCGGGCTTCGACCTTGGAATGCAGCGTCACCGCCTTCGCGGCCAGTGCATGCTCGATCTCGCCGATGGAACCGAAGGCCATGCCCTCGCCCTTGGCACCCGGCAGTTCCATCGTGATGTAATAGAGACCCAGGATGATGTCCTGGGACGGCACGATGATGGGACGGCCGGAAGCGGGCGACAGGATGTTGTTGGTGGACATCATCAGGACGCGCGCTTCCAACTGGGCCTCAAGGCTCAGCGGGACGTGCACGGCCATCTGGTCACCGTCGAAGTCGGCGTTGAACGCCGTGCAGACCAGCGGGTGCAGTTGGATAGCCTTGCCTTCGATCAGGGTCGGCTCGAACGCCTGGATGCCCAGACGGTGCAGGGTCGGCGCGCGGTTCAGCATCACGGGATGCTCGCGGATGACCTCTTCCAGGATGTCCCACACCTCGGGACGTTCCTTTTCCACCATGCGCTTGGCAGCCTTGATGGTGGAGGCCAGACCGTACAGTTCCAGCTTCGCGTAGATGAAAGGCTTGAACAGCTCCAGCGCCATCTTCTTGGGAAGGCCGCACTGGTGCAGCTTCAGCTCCGGACCCACCACGATGACCGAACGGCCCGAGTAGTCGACGCGCTTGCCCAGCAGGTTCTGACGGAAGCGGCCCTGCTTGCCCTTCAGCATGTCGCTGATGGACTTCAGGGGGCGCTTGTTGGCGCCGGTGATGACGCGGCCACGGCGGCCATTGTCGAACAGCGCGTCGACGGCCTCCTGCAGCATGCGCTTTTCGTTACGGACGATGATGTCCGGCGCCTTCAGCTCGATCAGCCGCTTCAGACGATTATTGCGGTTGATGACGCGGCGATACAGGTCGTTCAGGTCGGAGGTGGCGAAACGGCCGCCATCCAGCGGGACCAGCGGACGCAGTTCCGGCGGAATGACCGGCACCACGTCCAGGATCATCCATTCCGGACGGGTCGCGTTCGGATAGGTCTTGTAGATGGTCGGGGCGTCGGCGAGCTCGATACGCTCCTTATAGCCTTCGAACCGCTCATAGGCGGCGACATCCTCGACCTCGACCGGCTCGCCCAGGAAGCTTTCCAGCATCTTCAGACGCTTGACCAGCTTCTTGCGCTTGGCTTCCGACGCGGTCTCGCGCAGGTCGTCGCGGCAGTTCGCCTTTTCCGAGACCAGATCCAGCGAGGACAGCATGTCCTTCAGCGCCTCGGCACCGATCTTGGCGGTGAAGGCGTCTTCGCCGAACTTGTCCTGGCGGTCGATCAGTTCATCTTCAGACAGCAACTGACCCTGCTTCAGGTCGGTCAGGCCCGGCTCGATGACGACATAGTTTTCGAAGTAAAGGACGCGCTCCAGATCCTTCAGCGTGTTGTCCAGCAACAGGCCGATACGGGACGGCAGCGACTTCAGGAACCAGATATGGGCAACGGGCGAGGCCAGTTCGATATGGCCCATGCGCTCGCGGCGGACCTTGGACAAGGTCACTTCCACGCCGCACTTTTCGCAGATGATGCCGCGATACTTCATGCGCTTGTACTTGCCGCACAAGCACTCGTAATCCTTGATCGGACCGAAAATGCGGGCGCAGAACAGGCCGTCGCGCTCCGGCTTGAAGGTCCGGTAGTTGATCGTCTCAGGCTTCTTGATCTCGCCGAACGACCAGGAGCGGATGCGCTCCGGGCTGGCGATCGAGATGCGGATCTGGTCGAAGCTCTGCGGGCCCTGCGGAGCGCCGAAGATGTTCATCAATTCGGTATTCATATGCCGTCTCCCCTGGGGATCATGGCTTCGTCAAACGATGAGAACAGGAGGCGGGGGATGACCCGCCTCCTGTCGACCCTGTCGGCCCTTAGTAGTCGCGCTCGTTCAGCTCGACATTCAGGCCCAGCGAACGCAGTTCCTTGACCAGAACGTTGAAGCTCTCGGGAATGCCGGCTTCGAAGTTGTCGTCGCCACGGACGATGGCTTCGTAGACCTTGGTACGGCCGGACACGTCGTCCGACTTCACCGTCAGCATTTCCTGCAGCGTATAGGCAGCACCGTAAGCTTCCAGTGCCCACACTTCCATTTCACCGAAGCGCTGACCACCGAACTGCGCCTTACCGCCCAGCGGCTGCTGGGTGACCAAGCTGTAGGGGCCGATGGAGCGGGCGTGGATCTTGTCGTCGACCAGATGGTGCAGCTTCAGCATGTAGATGTAGCCGACGGTGACCTTGCGGTCGAACGGCTCACCCGTGCGGCCGTCGATCAGCTGCATCTGGCCCGACCGGTCGATACCGGCATCTTCCAGCATGCGGCAGATATCCTCTTCACGCGCACCGTCGAAGACGGGCGTGGCGAAGGGAATGCCGCGACGCAGGTTGTTGGCCAGCTCGATCAGCTCGGCATCGCCCATGTCGGCGATGTCGCCACCATAGACATCCTCACCATAGATGTGGCGCAGGCGGGCCCGCAGCTCATCCAGGGTCTTGGACTTCAGCGCCGCATCGGTCGCCTGGGCCCGCATCTTGTCCAGCATTTCGCCAATCTGGCGACCCAGACCGGCGGCAGCCCAACCCAGATGGGTTTCCAGGATCTGACCGACATTCATGCGCGACGGCACGCCCAGCGGATTCAGCACGATGTCGACATTCCGGCCATCTTCCAGGTACGGCATGTCTTCGATCGGGGTGATGCGCGAGATGACGCCCTTGTTGCCGTGACGACCGGCCATCTTGTCACCGGGCTGCAGCTTGCGCTTCACAGCCACGAAGACCTTGACCATCTTCATCACGCCGGGCGGCAGCTCGTCACCGCGCTGCAGCTTCTCGACCTTGTTCTCGAACTTCTCCTGCAGGCGCTGGACGCTCTCGTCAAACACCTTGCCGGTCTGCTCGATGAACTCCATCACATGGTCGTCGGCGACGGAGATGTGGCGCCACTGGCCGCGGGTCAGGCCCGACAGCAGCTCGGCGTTGATCACTTCGCCGCCCTTCAGGCCCTTCGGACCCGACACGGTGGTCTGGCCGATCAGCAGTTCCTTCAGACGGGTATAGAAGGAGCGTTCCAGGATGCCCTTCTCGTCGTCGCGGTCCTTGGCCAGCTTCTCGATCTCGGCCCGCTCGATGGCCAGCGCGCGCTCGTCCTTGTCCACACCACGGCGGCTGAACACACGCACTTCCACGACCGTACCGACCACGCCCGGCGGCAGGCGCAGCGACGTGTCGCGCACGTCAGAGGCCTTTTCGCCGAAGATGGCGCGCAGCAGCTTTTCTTCCGGCGTCATCGGGCTTTCGCCCTTCGGCGTGACCTTGCCGACCAGGATGTCGCCCGGACGGACTTCGGCGCCGATATAGACGATGCCGGCTTCGTCGAGGTTCTTCAGAGCCTCTTCGCCGACATTCGGAATGTCGCGGGTGATTTCTTCCTGGCCCAGCTTGGTATCGCGGGCCATGACCTCGAATTCCTCGATATGGATCGAGGTGAAGACGTCATCGCGCACGATCCGTTCGGAGATCAGGATCGAATCTTCGAAGTTGTAGCCATTCCAGGGCATGAACGCGACCAGCACGTTGCGGCCCAGGGCCAGCTCGCCCAGGTCGGTCGAGGGACCATCGGCGATGATATCGCCCTTGATCACCCGGTCGCCCACCTTCACCAGCGGCTTCTGGTTGATGCAGGTGTTCTGGTTGGAACGCTGGAACTTCAGCAGGTTGTAGAGATCGACGCCGGGGGCGGCCGGGTCCGTATTCTCGGTCGCGCGGACCACGATACGGGTGGCGTCCACCTGGTCGACGATGCCGGCGCGGCGGGCAACGATGGTCACGCCCGAATCACGGGCCACCGTCGCTTCCATGCCGGTACCGACCAGCGGGCTGTCCGCCTTGATCAGCGGCACGGCCTGACGCTGCATGTTGGAGCCCATCAGCGCGCGGTTGGCGTCGTCGTTCTCCAGGAACGGGATCAGCGCCGCGGCGACGGACACAACCTGCTTGGGCGACACGTCGATCAGGTCGATCATGTCGGGCCGCGCCAGCAGATATTCACCACCCTTGCGGCAGGAGACCAGCAGTTCGGCGAACTTGCCATCCGCGCTCAACGGCGCATTGGCCTGGGCCACCATGTAGCGGCCTTCTTCCATGGCCGACAGGTACACCACTTCCGACGTCACCTTCTGGTCCACCACCTTGCGGTAGGGGCTTTCGATGAAGCCGTACTGGTTCACGCGGGCATAGGTGGCCAGGCTGTTGATCAGACCGATGTTCGGGCCTTCCGGCGTCTCAATCGGGCAGATGCGGCCATAGTGGGTGGTGTGAACGTCGCGGACCTCGAAGCCCGCGCGCTCACGCGTCAGACCGCCCGGCCCCAGGGCCGAGAGACGACGCTTGTGCGTGATTTCGGACAGCGGGTTCGTCTGGTCCATGAACTGCGACAGCTGCGAGGAGCCGAAGAATTCACGCACCGCGGCCGCGGCCGGCTTGGCGTTGATCAGGTCATGCGGCATGACCGTGTCGATCTCGACCGAGCTCATGCGCTCGCGGATCGCACGTTCCATGCGCAGCAGGCCGACGCGGTACTGGTTCTCCATCAGTTCGCCGACGGAGCGGACGCGACGGTTGCCCAGATGGTCGATATCGTCGATCTCGCCGCGGCCATCCTTCAGTTCCACCAGGATCTTCAGGATCTTCAGGATGTCTTCCTTGCGGAGCACGCGTACCTGATCGTCCGTCTCGAAATTGAGACGGGCGTTCATCTTCACGCGACCCACGGCCGACAGATCGTAGCGTTCCTGGTCGAAGAACAGGCCCTGGAACAGCGCCTCGGCGCTTTCCAGCGTCGGCGGCTCACCCGGGCGCATCACGCGATAGATATCGACCAGCGCGTCCTCGCGGCTCGCGTTGCGGTCGGCAGCCATGGTGTTGCGGATATAGGGCCCGACGTTCAGATGGTCGATGGCCAGGACGGGCAGTTCCTGCACGCCCAGCTTTTCCAGACGATCCAGCGCGGCGCTGCTGATCTCGTCACCACCCTCGTACAGAACCTCACCCGTCTTCTCGTCGATGATGTCAACGGCCAGATACCGGCCGACGATCTCTTCGACCGACGCGGCAACTTCCGTCAGACCCTGCTCGACCAGGCGCTTCACGACGCGCGGGGTCATCTTGGTTTCACGGGTCGCCAGGACCTCGCCCGTGCGGGCATCGATCAGGTCGGTGGTCAGCTTCTGGCCCTTCAGACGCTCAGCGTCGAAGGCCGTCTTCCAACCGGCGCCGGAACGGGTATAGGTCACGGTACCGTAGAAGGCGCCAAGGATTTCCTCCTTGGTCATGCCCTGCGCCTCGTAAGGCTGCAGGTCCTTGCCCTGCGCCTTGCGCGCGGCACGCGCGGTTTCCGTGTCCGCCCCGTCCAGGGCGTACAGCAGCGTGGTGGCAGGCAGCTTGCGGCGGCGGTCGATGCGGACATAGACAATGTCCTTGGCATCGAACTCGAAATCCAGCCACGAGCCGCGATAGGGAATGACGCGGGCGGCGAACAGGTACTTGCCCGAGCTGTGGGTCTTGCCCTTGTCGTGGTCGAAGAACACACCGGGGCTGCGGTGCATCTGGCTGACGATCACGCGCTCGGTGCCATTGATGATGAAGGTGCCGTTGGCCGTCATCAGGGGCATGTCGCCCATGTAGACGTCCTGCTCCTTGATGTCGCGGATCGACCGCAGGCCGGTATCTTCATCAATGTCGAACACGGTGAGGCGCAGCGTCACCTTCAGCGGGGCGGCAAACGTCATGCCGCGCTGCTGGCATTCCTCGACATCATATTTCGGCTGCTCAAGCTCATACCGGACGAAGTCCAGCACGGCGCGCTCGGAGAAGTCCTTGATCGGAAAAACCGACTTGAAGACTTCCTGAAGGCCGAGAACCGCCCGCTTTTCCGGCGCCACATCCATTTGCAGGAAATGGTCGTAGGAACTGCGCTGAACCTCGATGAGGTTCGGCATGCGGGTGACCTCGGGAATACGCCCGAAGCTCTTGCGGATACGCTTACGTCCCGTGAACGACTTGGCCATAGAGTGCCTCTCGTGAACTCGCCCGGTGCAGTGCGCGCTCTGGTCAATGCCCAACTTGGAACCACGGGCCTGTCACCCGTCGCCCCAAAACACGAATCGACGCGGGCGAAAATCCCATCGGGATCGTCGCTTACCAGCGTCGCCATCATCGGCGCATCCCGCTTCCGCTGCCGGTAGAAGCCAGGATTTGCCTCGATTTTTCCCGTCCGAAGCAGGGGAGCGCCCCACCCCTTCCGGACCCTTCCAGGACCCGTCCCGGAAAAGCCCGCCATAATAGCGGACCATTCCGGTCCAGAAAAGACAGACGACGCCGGGCGGCGGCCCCCTCCCGGGGGACCACCGTCCAGCGCCCTCTTATGCAGCGACGAGCGCCACTATTACTTGACGGCGACCTTCGCGCCGGCGTCTTCCAGCAGCTTCTTGATCTTGGCAGCCTCGTCCTTCGACACGGCTTCCTTGACGACCTTCGGAGCGCCTTCGACCAGGTCCTTGGCTTCCTTCAGGCCCAGGCCGGTGATGGCGCGGACTTCCTTGATCACGTTGATCTTCTTGTCGCCACCGTCAACCAGCTCGACGGTGAACTCGGTCTGCTCTTCGACCGGAGCGGCAGCAGCGGCGGCGGCCGGAGCGGCAGCAACGGCGACCGGAGCGGCGGCGGAAACGCCCCACTTCTCTTCCAGCAGCTTCGACAGTTCGGCGGCTTCCAGGACGGTCAGAGCCGACAGTTCTTCAACCAGCTTTTCCAGCTTGGACATGATGCTCTCCTAAGGGAACTAGATAAATGTTTCGTTGAGATGCGGCTCAGGCCGCCTCGTCCTTCTTGGCGTAGGCCGCGAGAACGCGGGCCACTTGGCCACCCGGTGCCTGCAGAACACCAGCGATACGGGTCGCCGGGGTCTGGATCATGCCGAGCAGGCCAGCACGCAGTTCCGTCAGCGACGGCAGCTTGGACAGGGCATCAACGCCCGCGGGGTCCAGCGTGACGGCACCGATGGAGCCACCAACGATCTTGAACTTATCGTTGGTCTTGGCGTAGTCGATAGCGACCTTGGCCGCTGCAACCGGGTCCTTGGACCAGGCCATCGCGGTCGGGCCCTTGAACAGGCCTTCGGTCTTCTCGAACTGCGTGCCCTTGAGGGCGATGACGGCGAGCGAGTTCTTGGTCACTTTGTAGCTAGCACCCGCAGCCCGCATCTTGCGGCGCAGGTCGGTTACTTCAGCCACCGTCATGCCGGACTGCTTGGTCACGACGACGAGGGCTGCCGACTGCAGCTCAAGATTAAGGGCCGCGATCGTAGCTTCCTTCTGTGAACGATCCACGGTTCGCCTCCATTTGGGACAGGACAGCCAGAAGGCTGTTCCGCCCGGTTACAACACATCCAGGCCGGTTCAGATGAACCAGCCCAGACGGGGTTACCTGTCCCAGAAGCTTCAAGCCATCATGTCCAGGCCGGTGAAAGCCGTCCTGGCGTATCAATGCTTTTGCTCCTGTCTGCGCCGGCTGGACTATTAAGCGTCAGGGGCGGGCCCCATCGGCGCACGGCGGTCTCGGACAGGGTGGGCCCTCCCTAAAGAAGGCCCGATCCCGTTCCGGCCGAGACCGGAACGGGAAACTCTCGTCAGAACTTAGGCGTTCAGCGCGGCGACCAGCGCCTGCACATCCAGCTTCAGGCCCGGGCCCATCGAGGAGGACAGCGAGACCTTCTCGATATAGGTGCCCTTGGCACCGGCCGGCTTGGCGCGGTTGATGGCCGACACGAAAGCCTTGACGTTCTCTTCCAGGGCTTCAGCCGTGAAGCTGGCCTTGCCGACGCCGGCATGGATGATACCGGTCTTCTCGGCGCGGAACTCGACCGAACCGCCCTTGGCAGCCTTGACGGCCTCGGCGACGTTCGGGGTCACGGTGCCCAGCTTCGGGTTCGGCATCAGGCCGCGGGGGCCCAGGACCTTACCCAGCTTGCCGACCACGCCCATCATGTCCGGGGTGGCGATGCAGCGGTCGAAATCCATGTTGCCGGCCAGGATCTGTTCGGCCAGATCGTCGGCGCCGACCAGATCGGCACCGGCGGCCTTGGCTTCCTCGGCCTTGGCAGCGCGGGCGAACACGGCGACGCGGACGGTCTTGCCCGTGCCGTTCGGCAGCACGACCATGCCACGGACCTGCTGGTCAGCGTGACGCGGATCGATGCCCAGGTTCATCGCAATTTCGACGGTCTCGTCGAACTTGGCGGTGGCGTTGCCCTTCACCGTGCTGACGGCTTCGCCCAGCACATAGAACTTGGCACGGTCAACGTTGGCGTTGGCCTTCTTCAGACGCTTACCAATGGCCATGATCAGCCCTCCACCACTTCAAGACCCATGGAACGGGCGGAGCCGATGATCATGCTCATCGCGGCTTCAACGTCGTTCGCGTTCAGATCGACCATCTTCTGCTCGGCAATGGCGCGCACCTGAGCGGTGGTCACCTTGCCGACAGTGGCGGACTTGCCGACCGTGGACGAGCCCTTGGTGATGCCCGAGGCCTTCTTCAGGAAGTAGGTCACCGGCGGGGTCTTGGTCACGAAGGTGAACGTGCGGTCACCAAAGGCGGTGATCACGACCGGAATGGGCATGCCCTGTTCCAGCTGCGCCGTCCGTGCATTGAACTGCTTGACGAATTCCATGATGTTCAGGCCGCGCTGACCCAGAGCCGGACCGATCGGCGGGCTCGGGTTGGCCTTGCCGGCCGGGACCTGCAACTTGATGTAACCGACGATTTTCTTCGCCATGATGATCCTCATGAGCTGACGCGACGGCCGGGCCGAAGCGTCACGGGATTGCGTGGTGCGGCCACCCTTGGACTTTCGGGCGAACCTCCCACACGGGTGCCGGCCACTGACGGATCAGCGGCCGGAAACGGGTCAGATCTTCTCGACCTGGGTATATTCCAGTTCCACCGGAGTGGCGCGGCCGAAAATCGACACCGCGACCTTGACGCGGGACTTGTCCTCGTCCACTTCCTCGACCAGACCGGTGAAGGAGGTGAAGGGACCGTCCGTGACCCGGACATTCTCGCCCACCTCGAAGGTGATGGAAGGCTTGGGCCGCTCCACACCTTCCTGCACCTGGTTCATGATGCGCAGCGCCTCGGTCTCCGAAATGGCCTGCGGCTTGCCGCCGCCACCCAGGAAACCGGTCACCTTCGGCGCATTCTTGACCAGATGCCAAGTCTCATCCTCAAGCTCCATCTTCACCAGCACATAGCCGGGGAAGAACTTGCGCTCGGAATTGATCTTGGTGCCGCGACGAACCTCGACGACCTCTTCGGTCGGAACCAGGATATCGCCAAACTTTTCTTCCAGGCCTTTTTGCGCGGCCTTCTCTCGGATCGCCTGGGCGACCTTCTTTTCGAAGCCGGAATAGACGTGGACGACGTACCAACGCATCGCCATGGTCAGCTCCCCATACCAAGGATCAGGCGGATGCCAAATCGCAGGATCTGGTCCACCGTCAAGAAGAAGAGCGAAGCCATGATCACCATGATGAACACCATCGCGGTGGACACGGTCGTCTCCTTCCGCGTCGGCCAAGTCACCTTGGCGACCTCACGGCGGACCTCGCGCAAGAATTCTGCGGGATTGGTTTTTGCCATGGCGGCGCTGGCCATCATTCCTGAAAACTGAATACCAACTTTGTCACCCTGGCACTGGCACCGGCTGGGACCGGACTTCGGCAGGGGGCCACCCTTTTCAGGGGATGGCAGGAGTGGAGGGGCTCGAACCCCCAACCCCCGGTTTTGGAGACCGGTGCTCTACCAATTGAGCTACACTCCTACACCACGGGTTCCGCTTTCAGCGCCGCCGACAAAACATCGCCGTCGCCCCGAGCGGTCCCGGGGAGTGCGGGTTGATAGCGCAGTTGCGCCCGCAACGCAACAACCAGTTTGCACCGATCATCGATACGCGTTGCAGGGGATCATTGCGCGCGCCGCATTCCGGAAAGGCCAGACCATCACAGGCCAAGTCCTTCCTAAAAAAAGGAAAAGGGCCGCTGTCACCAGCGACCCTATCCTTACACTCTGTCCCTCAGGCGCCGGGCGCCGCCTTCCGGCGGCTTGGGCTTGCGGCACCTTGGGGTGCCGGGTCGGTGGTCACCGACCGTCAGCGGTGCAAGGCAAGCCTCACGCCGCTGGCCTTACTGACTTACTTGACGATCTTCGACACGACGCCGGCGCCGACGGTGCGGCCGCCCTCACGGATGGCGAAGCGCAGGCCTTCGTCCATGGCGATCGGGGCGATCAGCTTCACGCCGATGCGGATATTGTCGCCGGGCATCACCATTTCCGTGCCT
>CALRTC020000048.1:0-22715 GCA_943371025.1 Hydrogenophaga intermedia | reverse complement strand
CCCCCCCCCCCCCCCCACGGATCAGCGCCCCCTACCCCGCCACCCTTTCCACAAACCGCGCCAGAACCGGCCCCAGCATATCCACGGACGACCGGATCTGATGCACGGGGCTGATATGATTGTGCCCCTCCAGCCAGTGGAAATCCGGCCAGCGGCCCGTGGCCGCCACCCGGCGGGCCACCAGCAGTGACGCCTGACGCTGGAAATCCGCCGGATCGTTTTCTGATACGGTGAACAGGCAGGGTACGGCCGTCATCGCCAGCCCGTCGACGCTGGATTGCGCCGGGAACCGGGCCGGGTCGGTGCCGAAATAGGCATCCTGATACGGATTACGCGCTGCGCTGGGCACATCGTACAGACCAGACAGCATGATGGCCCCCGCGATGCAGGCAGCCGCCGCGTCGGCAAATCCCTGTCCGCCGACATAAGACGCGACATGCGCCGCGCCGGCCGACTGTCCCATCAGCACGATGCGGCTTGCGTCCGCACCCCAGGCCCGCGCCTGGCTCCTGACCCAATTGACCAAGCGGGCCACATCCTCCGCTCCTGACGGCCAGGGATGGGTGGGCGCCAGCCGATAGGTGGCGGTGATGCCCAGCCAGCCCTGATCGGCCGCCCAGGCGCCGACATTATTGTAGAACGGTGCCCCCGGCGCGCCCTTGTCACCGCCAACGAATCCACCGCCATGCAGGAAGATCAGGATGGGACGGTCGCCCACCTCCCCCTGTCCCGCATCGAACAGATCCAGCCGGTGTCGAGCGTCGGGTCCATAGGACAGGTCGCGGCGAACCCAGGACTCATCGACGGGCGGCAGCATCGGCGCGAACAGCGCGATGGAGGCCTGGATCTGCGATATTGAGAATTCCGTGCCCAGCGCCCGGACGCGATCATGAATGGACATCCTGCCCGCCCCTTTCTTTACCACGGGTCTTGCGACTGCACACTGAAGGGGCGGCAATCCACGGGTGGCGGGGCATTGAACGGGCGCGGCACCATGGTGCGTTCACCCTTCCACGGCACCTGGTCCGCCTTGGTCCAGGCATTGACGAACAGGCGATAGAATTTCCAGCGCCCGTCACGCTTGACCAGCCGGTCGTCGCGCGTGCCGATGCCGAAGATGAAGTTGGTGCCGTAATCGGCATTCCATTGCACGATCTGGAAGAAGCAGCGTACCCGTGCCCCTTCCGGACGCGGGTCCATGATGAAATGGTTGAACAGGTGCTGACGCCCGAACCACCAATGCTGGCGGTCATACCACAGGCCGCGCAGATGCTCGCGGATGGCCTCGCGACCCTGGGCCTTGCCCTGCCAGAGATGGTCGAACTCCCCATCCTCCGCAAAGGTGTCCAGGACCTGCTCCTCATCCGCCAGATCCAGGCCCCAGGCGTAGCGGGCGAACAGTTCGGTGATTTCGGCGCGATCCTCGGCGGGCATGACCGCGGGAACGCCATCGGGCCAACAAGTCTCGGCCATTGTTTCCCCCTTCCGGAGATGGCCCGCGCATTCATCGGCGGCGGGCGGAAGCTGGGCAGAAATATCACCGACTCGTTGATCAATCAATGATCTTTCACATTGACGAATCAACAAGGTTTAAAATCAACCGGCAGGCAGAATCAATTCTTCAACAGATGGGCCAACCGCTCACCGATGCGCGACAGCAGATCGTCCAGCACGACCCTTTCGTCGGCCGATAGATCGGCCAGCAGCGACTCATGAAAGGCGATGCGTTCTTTCAAGGTGGCCTTGTAAAGCTTCATGCCGGCCTTGGTCAGATACAGGATGGGGGTGCGCAGATCGTTGGGATTCTCCCGCCGTCTTGTATATCCGCGCTCCTCCAGCGAGCGGGCGGCCCGGCTGACCTCTGCCCTGTCAACCCAGGCCAGATCGGCCACCTGGCCCACGGTGCCGCCGTCCGGCATGGTGCCAAGCCGGGCCAGCACCCGCCATTCGGCATAGGTCAGTTCGCCGCGTTCCGCCAGGCGCCGAATGGTCACCCGGTCGATCACCTTGGCGATCAGGGTGACGCGAAAGGTGGAAAATTCCAGATGTGGAACGTTCCATCCCGGCAATTCAAGCTTCGTGCGCATGGGCGCCGTGTCGTCTCCACCCGTTGCCTCGGCTTCCCCCTCGCTGCGGGCCGGGTCCGCATCCGATCTGGCCTGCCTGGTCATATGTCGTCTTTCATCCTGATAGAGTGCGGGCGGTCGCTGACCCGATTTCATTGTTAATTGATGGTTCAACCTTATTCCAGCCTTCTGGCGATGCTGGCATGGCCCGGAACCGTGATTTTTCGAACATGCATCCAAGAAGGCTGGCGCGCAATCATCGTAATGGATAATAATGATTCCTCAAAGACCGGTCGGAAAGGACGGCGACCGCCGTACCCCGCAGAAGCCGGCACCCCATCACAGACCATAGGCCGGACGGCGGTCCGGCACCCTTAAGGGAGGGGCGGAACAGCATGTCCGCATTCGACGTCCAGACATTCATCGACCAGCGCCGCATCGGCCTGCCACAATGCATCGTGCTGTTGCTGGCCACGCTGGCGATGTTCTTCGACGGGTTCGACATCTTCATGGTGGGCAAGATCGCCCCGGCCATCGCCAAGGATTTCGGCGCCACGCCCGCCAGCATGACCACGGTCTTCGTGCTTCAGCAGACGGGGCTGGCCGTGGGCGCCTTCTTCATCAGCCCGCTGTCGGACTATTACGGTCGCAAGCGGATGCTGATCATCGCCTTCATCATTTTCGGCATTCTGACGACGCTGACGGTGTTTGCCACCTCGCTGATGATGGTGGCCATATTGCGCGGCCTGTCAGGGCTGTTTCTGGCCAGCGTGGTGCCCACGACCATGGCGCTGCTGGCGGAATTCACGCCCAAGCGCTGGCGGTCGCTGTTCATCGCCATCGGCATCGCGGGCTACAGCGCCGGCAGTGCCGCCGGTGCGGCCGTGGCCCTGCTGATCCCGGATTATGGCTGGCAGAGCGGCTTCTGGCTGGGCGGGCTGATGCCGCTGGCGCTGGTGCCGCTGCTGGCGTTGTTCCTGCCGGAATCGCTGACCTACTGCGTGGGGCGCAATCCCGCGGACCCGGCCATCGCCCGCACCATCCGCTGGATCGACCGGTCGATCACCCTGTCCGGGGAAGAACGTTTCGTGACGGCGGAAACCGGCGGCAAGGCCGTGAAGGCTCATGTCATCGATGTCTTCCGCGAAGGACGGGGCCGGACCAGCGCCATCATGTTCGCAGCCTGCGTGCTGTCCATGGGCAATATCGCGCTGCTGGCCGCCTGGCTGCCCACCTTCTTCCAGGAAATGGGCGGCATTTCCATCCAGCGCTTCGCCATCGTCTCCATGACGGGCTTCGTCGGTGGCATGGTCGGTACCGTCACCATCGGCTTCCTGATGGACCGCATCGGCCCGACGCGCCTGATCCCCGCCTACTATATCGGTATCGCAACGACCCTGATCCTGATGGGTCATATACCCTTCGGCACAGCCGGCTTCGTGGCGCTGCTGATCTGCTGGAGCTTCTGCCAGTCGGGCGGTCAGGCGGGGCTGAACATGCTGCTGACCCAGGTCTATCCGACGGCGCTGCGCAGCACGGGCGTGGGCTGGGCCGGCGGTGCCGGGCGCATCGGCGGCATCATCGCCCCGCTGTTCGGTGGCATGGCCCTGTCGTCATCCTTCACCCTGCCGGTCACGCTGAGCATGATTGCCGTGCCCCCGGTTGTCGTGGCGCTGCTGGTGCTGACGCTGAAGCCGATCCGCCGCGAAGGCGCCCCTGCCGGCCGCCCCGCTGTGGCCTGAACCAGCCGGTGAGGCGACTTGCATTGGTCGCCTCACCGGTCAAGCATATCAGTCATTGCGCTTCCGGCTGCGCAGCGCCGGACCCGGCACCCAGGTGCCATGGAAGGTGGTGCGCACCCGCATCGGCATGTAAAGCCGGGCTACCGGCCCCGCCTCGATATTCTGCGCGTCCAGGATGACCAGTTCGCTGAGATTGGCGTTCAGCCGGTTGACGATGACCAGCAGCCAGCCATCCCCCTCCGGCGCGTCCGGTCCCCGCGGCACGAATTGCGGTTCATGGACCGAGGCGCCGGGACCAGGGTGCCAGCGCGTCACAGCACCCGTATGCAGGTCAACGCGGCCGATGGCCGACGATCCGTCCGGGGTACGACCGGTGATCAGGAAGCCGTGACGGCAGTCCAGTCCCTGATAACGGTCGTCGGTGCGCGGCATCTCCCCGGGCATGGCGATGATGGCGCGGCGTTCAAAATGGTCGCCCTCACCCGCCAGATCGAACGTCAGGCGGGACAGGATGGGCGGACAGCCTTCGACATATTGCCCGTCCGGCGTAGGGAAGAAGGGGAAGCAGTTGCCATCATAGTAGCAGGCATCCAGATGGACCCTCTCCCCGTCTTCCCAGGCATTCATCATATGGCTCAGGCACCCGGCCGGCCCGCGGAACCAGCGGATATCCTCGCGCCTGCCGCCCCGCTTGACCAGGGCCACGACCACCTGCTCGTCTGGATGCCATTCATAGAAGGTGCCGCCGCGCTTCAGATTCTCAACATCGGTGATCAGCGGCATGAACGGGAAGATGGCCCAGTTGGGCGTCACGGCGAAATCATGGACCAGCGACGCATAGGGCATCTCGAACCAGATTTCGTCCAGGATGCGGCCGTCATCGTCAATATCGTAGAAGACGATATCGCGCGTGCCATCACCACGCGCCTGATAGGCATAGGTCAGCAGCCGGCCGTCATCGGGATACCATTTCGGATGCGCCGTCAGCGACGTGGCCCGGATGGCACCGCCATAATCATAGCGCCCCACCGGCTCCAGCGTGTCGCGATCCACCTCGAACGGCAGGTCATCCTCCTTCAGCACCAGCAGACGGCCATTATGGAAGATGACATTGGTGTTGGCGGTACCGCCGCTGACGCCCTTGACCGACGGATCATCGGTGAACCGGTTGCGATAAAGGCCGAACAGCGATCGTCCCGCCTTGGCCTGGGCCATGAAACGGTCATTGCGCACCCAGCGGCTGCGGTAGGAGACGCTGCCATCCTTGATGCGGAACATATGCGCCATGCCCTCGCCATCGATGAAGATGTCGGTGCCCCGCATGGGCGGGTACTGCCGGTCGGGCCCGGCCCGGTACCAGGTGCCGTCCAGCCCGGGCGGCACCGTGCCTTCGATCGTTTCGAGTGCGTCGACGGTTGATTCCAGCCGCAGCGGCTTGGCCCAGCCCTGATAGGCCTGGATGTCGGGAAAACGGACTTCCATCGGATCTCTCCCCTTCGCCCTCCGCGAATGCGCAGCGGCGGTGTTCCGGGCGGCCGGTGCTGTCAGGCACATACCCCGGAACAGGGACGGTCCGCCTCGATTTATGGTGTTTGTTGATGAATCAATATGTAAGTCTGACTGTCAATGCGCAAAGCGCTGAACGCCCACGGTTTCTTGACGATGGCTGCCCTTTCTTCCTGCAGGGCCGCTTTTGTCCCGCAGAAGGCCTGGCGGAGAGAAACTGTGCGGCGCACAATTGGAAAACTCCTGGCGGACGGCGCCACCGATGGGCGGGCATTGTCAATGCCACACCGCCCGGACACTCAAAAATATTGAATAAATACAATATATTCCTGGATGTTTACCGATGGTCCTTGACTGCCCTTCCACGGGTGACATTTGCTGCAAGCCATGTGCAGATGTTCAGGCGAATGCCGGTCGATTTGCCCGAACAACCTATTGCCAAGCGCCATATCATTGAGCTATCAATAATCTCATTGATAAATCAACAAGCGCATGTGACCCGTGTCCGTCCCGGCCGGCGCATCGCAAGGGGGAGGAGTTTCGAATGAGGCATTCACTGCCGCACTGGCTGGCCCGTGCAAGCACCGTGGCGATCCTTGCCGCCCTGGCCCAGACCGCAACCGCCAATACAGCCCCACCCCAGGGCGGTGCCAGCGATCCGCATTCGACGCTGGACCAACTGGAAGAAGTTGTCGTGACCGGTACGCGCCTGCCCGTTACCGGCTTCACGACGCCGACCCCCGTGACCGTCGTCGGTGAGGTCGACCTGCAGCGCCAGGGTGTGGCCAGCGTGGCCGACATGCTGAACACCCTGCCCTCGTTCCGGCCGCAATCGACCCCGGCCACGGTCGGCATCTTCTCCAGCAATGCCGGCGCCAACCTGGCCGACCTGCGCGGCCTGGGTGCCCAGCGCACGCTGGTGCTGGTCAATGGCCGCCGGTTTGTCGCCAGCACGATCGCCGGCAGCGGCAATTCGCCGTCCGGTTCCGTCGACCTAAACCTGATCCCGACCGCCCTGATCGAGCGTAGCGAGGTCGTCACCGGCGGTGCCTCCGCAGCCTATGGCTCCGATGCGGTTGCCGGCGTCGTCAACGTGATCCTGAACACCGATCTCGATGGCGTGCGCGGCAGCCTGCAGTATGGCATATCGCAGGAAGACGACAATCGCGAAGTCTATGCGACACTGGCCGGCGGCACCGATTTTGCCGGCGATCGCGGGCATGTCGTTTTCGGCGCCGAATATTCCAACAACAAGGGGGTGGGCGATTGCTATACCCGCGACTGGTGCGCGGAAAGCTACAACACCATCTCCAACCCCACGCCGCAGACGAACGGCCTGGCGCGGACCATCCTGCTGCCCAATGCCCGCACGGCGACATCGTCCTTCAACGGCCTGATCACCACCGGCGTGCTGCGCGGGATCGAATTCCGTCCCGATGGCAGCTATTTCAACCATGATTACGGCACCTATTACGCCACCGGCCCCGCCTATTCCAATGGCGGCCTGTTCCAGTCCGGCGGCAGCGCCGATCCGGTCAATGGCTTCTACAACAACTTCCCGCTGGTGGCTCCGGTCGAGCGCTTCTCCAGCATGATGCACGCCAAGTATCAGGCGACCGACAGCACCCAGGTGTTCCTGGAAGCGTCCTATGGCCGGGCCGATGCGGAAACGATCGGCGCTTCGTCGCGCAATACCGGCAACATCACCATCCAGCGCGACAATGCCTATCTGCCGGCGGCCCTGCGGTCACAGCTGGTGGCCGCCAACCAGACCAGTTTCTCCTTCGGCCGCGTGTCGAACGATATCGGGCCGCCTGTCGCGGAAGTCAGCCGCGAGACCTACCGTGTCGTTACCGGTGCGCGGGGCGATCTTACCGACGACTGGCAATGGGATGCCTATTACCAGTATGGCCGGACCAACTATGAGCAGGAAACCCGCAACACCCAGATCACCGACAATTTCGCCCGCGCAGTGGATGCGGTGGATCAGGGTCTGCTCCAGAACGGGGTGGCCAATGGCAACATCGTCTGCCGCTCGACCCTGACGACGCCGACCAATCCGCTGGTGGCGGGGTGTAAGCCGCTGAATCTGTTTGGTGAGAACCGCTTCTCCAAGGAAGCCGTCGCCTATGCCTATGGCACCGCCTGGCAGCACACGCATCTGATCCAGCAGGTCGGCTCGCTGAACCTGCAGGGCACCGTGGCGGAACTGCCGGCCGGCCCCATGTCCTTTGCGACGGGTGCGGAATATCGCGTGGAAAGCGTGGCCGGCAGCACCGACCCCATTTCCTCGGCTCTGCGCTTCATCACCAGCTCCGGCCAGTCCATTTCCGGCCCCAATACCAAGGTGAAGGAAGGCTATGCCGAACTGGGCGTGCCGCTGCTGAAATCCGTGCCGTTCGCCGAAAGCCTGTCGGCCAATGGCGGCGTGCGCCTGACCGACTATTCGACCAGCGGCTCGGTCTGGAGCTGGAAGGCCGGTCTGTCCTGGGAACCGGTGGATTTCTTGCGCCTGCGCGGCACCCGGTCGCGTGACATCCGCGCGCCCAACTTCTTCGAACTCTACGCCCCGGCCAGCACCAGCTTCCAGCTGCTGACCGATCCCAACAATGGCGGCAGCGCCCTGACCTCCGTGGTGTTGAGCGGCAATGCCAAGCTGCGGCCGGAAATTGCCAAGACCTGGACGGCAGGTGCCGTCGTCACGCCGATCGACGGTCTGCAACTGTCGGCCGACTATTTCGACATCAAGCTGGACGGCGCCATCACGACGCTGGGCGGTCAGGTCATCATTAACCGCTGCAAGGCCGGTGCGACCGATCTCTGCTCCCTGATCACGCGCAACGCCGCCGGCACCATCACCAGCGTCAACAACGCCAACCTGAACCTCAACACCCTGACCACGCGCGGCGTTGATATCGAAGCCCGCTACAAGTTCGATCTGGGTGAAGGCGACCTGACCCTGCGGGCGCTCGGCACCTATCTGTTCGACCTGATCACGATCGACGCCACCGGCACCTCGGTCAACCGCGCCGGCATGAACGGGGCACCCACCTCGCAGCCGTCGGGCCTGCCGACCTTCACCGGCACGCTCAGCGCCACCTACTCGCTGGGTGATTTCACGGGCACGGTGCAAAGCCGCTACGTATCGCATGGTGTCTACAACGCCACGCTGATCGGCCCGCACGAAGCGGGTTACAGCCCGACGGCGGCCAACAGTATCAGCGACAATTATGTCGGCTCCTATTGGCTGTTCAACCTGAATGCCCAGTATGATCTGACCTTCAACGACACGAAGGTGCAGGTGTACGGCATCGTGAACAACCTGTTCGACCGCGATCCGCCCAACGATCTGCCGTCCAGCTTCGGGGTGACCAATCCCGTGCTCTATGACAATATCGGTCGCTCCTTCAAGGCCGGCTTCCGCTTCTCCTTCTGATCTGCCGCGGGGAGGCCGGACGGCCTCCCCGTTTCCCAGGAAAGAGAGCGGGGCCATCCATGACTTCTCCTGAAAGCGCGAAAGCGGCTCCCGAACCCAGCTTTGGGCGTGCCTATCGCGCGATGTTGCTGGTCCTGATCCTGCTGGTCGCCGCCTTCGCCTATGTCGACCGGGTCATCGTCCAGACCCTGGCGGAACCCATCAAGAAGGATCTGGGCCTGACCGATTTCCAGTTCGGTCTGCTGGGCGGCCTGGCCTTCGCCATCCTTTATTCCACCCTGGGCCTGCCCATCGCCCGGCTGGCGGAGCGGCGGGACCGGGTCACCATCATCTCTGTCTCCGTGGCCGTCTTTTCGGTCATGAGCCTGCTGTGCGGCATGGCGACCAATGTCTGGACGCTGTTCCTGTGCCGCATCGGTGTGGGCATCGGTGAAGCTGGGGTGCAGGCGCCCAGCACGTCGCTGATCGGTGACCATTTCCCGCCGCACCGACGTGGTTTCGCCCTGACCATCATGCGTCTGGGCGCCCCCGTCGGTTCCTTGCTGGGCTCGGTGGTGGCGGCCTGGCTGGCCAAGGATCATGGCTGGCGTGTGGCCCTGATGCTGGTCTGTGCGCCGGGGTTGATCGTGGCCGTGCTGTTCCGGCTGCTGCTGCGCGATCCGCCGCGGGGATGGAGCGACCGGCAGGCCGGAACCCCCGCTCCGGCAGTGAAGGCCGAGCCGCCTCGCACGCGGGAGGTGTTCGCGCAGATGTTCCGCCGGCCGGCCTTCCGCCACATGCTGGCCGGGCTGGCGCTGACCAGCATGTCCCTGTTCGCCGGTGGCGCCTTCACCGCCCCCTTCTTCATGCGCGTCCATGGCCTGCCCTTGACCACCACGGCGCTCTATGTGGCGATCCTCAGCACCACGGCGTCGACGGCGGGGATGAGCCTGGGCGGCTTCGGCATCGACTTCATCGCCCGGCGCGGTGCGCGCTGGTACGCGCTGCTGCCCTTCTGCGGCATCGCCATCAGCATTCCGCTCTATCTGGCCGGCTATGCGGTTGGCAACCCAGTGGTGGCCGTCAGCCTGATCACCATCGGCGGCGTGTTCCTGTTCTTCCATTCCGTTCCCACGCTGGTCGCCTTCCAGAACATGGTGGCGCCACAGCAGCGGACGACGGCGGCCTTCGTCTATTTCTTCGTCTCCACCCTGGTGGGGGTCGGGTTCGGGCCGCCGCTGCTGGGCCTGCTCAGCGACTTATTCGCGTCTGCCGTCCCGGCCGGCGAAGGGCTGAATGCCTCGGCCATCGGGGTGCGCAGCGCGCTGTTGTCCAGCATCGGTCTCTATGCCTGGGCCGCCCTGCATTACTGGCTCGCGTCCCGTGCCATCATGGCCGAGACCGCACCCGTCCTGAATGAAACGCTCTCTGCACGAGGCACATCATGAAGTTTCCCAACACCCCCAATTTCACGGGTTTCTTCGCCCCCTCCGGTGTCGAGGCCACTGTCCATGACCTGCCCGTGCTGACGGGTGCGGTGCCGGCCGACCTGGATGGAAGCTTCTACCGCGTGGCGCCCGACCCGCAATTCCCGCCGCTGGCCGGCGACGATATCTGGTTCAATGGCGACGGCATGGTCACCCGCTTCCGCTTCAAGGACGGCAATGTCTCCCTGCAGCAGCGCTGGGTCCGTACCGACAAGTTCACGCTGGAACGCAAGGCCGGCCACGCCCTGTTCGGCGCCTATCGCAACCCGCTGACCGACGATGAAAGCGTGAAGGGAGAGGTGCGCGGCACCGCCAACACCAATGTCATCGTCCATGCCGGCAAGCTGTTCGCCCTGAAGGAGGACAGCCCGCCCGTCATCATGGATCCGGAAACGCTGGAAACGCTGGACCCGACCTATGATTTCGACGGCACGATGCTGTCGCAGACCTTCTCCGCCCATCCCAAGATCGACCCGCGCACGGGCGAGATGCTGAGCTTCGGCTATGCGGCCAAGGGGCTGTGTACGCGCGACATGGTCTATTATGCCATTGATGCAGAAGGAAAAATCACCAAGGAAGTCTGGTTCGAGATTCCCTATTACTGCATGATGCATGATTTCGGCTTTACCGAGAATTACGTGATCTTCCACGTCGTTCCGATCGTCGGGTCTTGGGAACGCCTGCAGGCCGGCCTGCCGCATTTCGGCTTCGACCGCGGCCGCCCCGTGCATCTGGGCATCCTGCCGCGCAATGGCGAAGCGGCGGATATCCGTTGGTTCTCCACCCCCACCTGCTTTGCCAGCCACGTCATGAATGCGCATGAGGAAGGCAGCAAGGTGCATTTCGACGTGCCCATGGCCAAGGGCAACATGTTCCCCTTCTTCCCCGACACCGAAGGGGCGCCGTTCCAGCCGCAGGAAGCGGCCGCGACCATGACGCGCTGGACCGTGGACATGAGTGCGAACAGCGACGACATCCAGATGACGCCGCTGGCCAAGCTGGTGGGCGAATTCCCGCGCATCGACGATCGTTTCGCCGGGGTGAAGAACCGCTATGGCTGGCAGCTGGTGCAGGACCTGAGCAAGCCTGTCGACCTGCCGGGCGGGCGCAGCGCGTCCGGTCTGATGATGAACACGCTGGGCCGCATCGACCTGGAAACAGGCGAGACCGACACCTATTGGGTCGGCTCCACCTCGTCGCTCCAGGAACCGGCCTTCGTGCCGCGTCCCGGCTCCACCCAGGAAGGCGACGGCTACATCGTGGTGCTGGAAAACCGGCTGATTGAGCAGGCCTCCCGCCTGCTGCTGTTCAAGGCGCTGGACCTGGCCGCCGGCCCCATCGCCACGATCGGCCTGCCTTTCCGCATCCGTATGGGCCTGCATGGCAACTGGGCACCGGCCCAGACCACCGCCGCCTGATCTGCTATCCCGCGCGATCGAAAGGGATCGACCTTGGTTGACCAGAATTCCGCCGAGTATCCGAAGCTCGGCATGTATATCGATGGCGAGTGGATCATGCGGTCCGACCGCACCCACAGCGTCATCAACCCGGCCAGCGGGGATGTGCTGGGTGAGGTGCCCTTGGCTGGTGCTGCCGACCTGGACCGGGCGCTGGCCGCCGCCGACCGTGGTTTCCGCACCTGGAGCAAGACGCCGGTCGAGGAACGAGCCCGCGTCCTGCGGGGTGCGGCCCAGTTGCTGCGCGAACGTGCCGATGTCATCGCCCGCAACGCCACGCGGGAGGAAGGCAAGACCTTCGCTGAAACCAGGATCGAGGCATATGCCTGCGCCGGCCTGTTCGATTTCTATGCCGAAGAGGCAAAGCGGGTCTATGGCCGCGTGCTGGTGCGGCCGACAGGGGCGCGTTCCCTGGTAATGAAGGTGCCGGTGGGACCGGTGGCAGCGTTTGCCCCCTGGAACTTCCCCATCCATAATCCCGGCCGCAAGCTGGGCGCGCCCATCGCGGCCGGCTGTTCGGTGATCCTGAAGCCTGCGGAAGAAGCCCCGGCATCGGCCATGGCCGTGGTCCAGGCGCTGATCGATGCCGGCTGCCCGTCCGATGTCGTGCAGCTTGTCTTCGGTGTCCCGGACGAGGTGTCGCGCCACCTGCTGGCCAGCCCGATCATCCGCAAGCTCAGCTTCACGGGATCGACATTGGTCGGCAAGCATCTGATGCGGCTGTGCGCCGACACGATGAAGGTCACCACCCTGGAACTGGGCGGGCACGCGCCCGTCATCATCTTCGATGATTGCGATTTCGACCGGACGGTGGAGATGCTGGCCGGGTCCAAGGTCCGCAATGCCGGCCAGGTCTGCGTCTCCCCCACCCGCTTCTATATCCAGGAAGGCATCCATGACCGGTTCGTGGAAGCCTATGCCAGGCGGATGTCGCAGATGAAGGTGGGCGATGGGTTGCTGCCGGACACCAATATGGGTCCGATGGCCAATCCGCGCCGGCCGGCCGCCATCGCCGACTTCATCAAGGATGCCGTGAGCCATGGTGCGCGCATCCGCACGGGTGGGGAAGGGATCGAGGGCAAGGGCTTCTTCTGGCAGCCGACCGTGCTGTCCGATGTGCCCAACAGCGCCCGCATCATGAACGAGGAACCGTTCGGCCCCATCGTGGTCACCACCCCCTTCGCCACCCTTGATGAGGCCGTGGAACAGGCCAACCGCCTGCCCTATGGCCTGGCTTCCTTTGCCTTCACGGAGAATGCGCGCCGGGCCAACCTGATCGGCGACGCCATCGAGGCCGGCATGGTGGGCATCAATACCACGGCGCTGGCCGCGCCCGACGCGCCCTTTGGCGGCGTGAAGGAAAGTGGCCACGGGTCGGAGGACGGGCCCGAGGGGCTGGCCGCCTGCCTTGTCACCAAGACCATCCATCAGCTGTGAAAATAGGGACAAATCCCATGACCACGCCCAAGACCGGTGGCGCCCAGGGTTATCTGCGCATCGCGACCGAAGAAGCCTTCACCACGCCCGAACTGATCGCGGCGTTTCGGGAGGAACTGGCGGCCCCGGATGTCGATCCGGGCTTCCTCAGCCTGATCGGCTATTATCTGGACCATCCGGCCGAACGCCCGCGTTTCGTGGCCAATGCCCTGATGGATCTGGGCGAACAGCGTATCGCCCATATGGATGAACGCGGCATCGACCGGCAGATCCTGGGCCTGACCGCACCCGGCACGAACGTCATCCGCAATGCCGACCGCGCAACGATGATCGCGGAGACGGCAAACGACCGGCTGGCCGAAGCCATCGCCAAGTACCCCACGCGTTTCAGCGGCATGGCCGCCTGCGCGCCGCAGAACCCCAAGGCGGCAGCGCGGGAGGTGGAGCGCGCCATCAGCAAGCTGGGCCTGTCCGGCGTGCTGATCAACAGCCACATCCTGGGGGAGTATCTGGACAATCCCAAGTTCCACGAGGTTCTGGAAGCCATCGAGGCGATGGATGTCCCCCTCTATATCCATCCCAACACCCCGCCTGCCGCCATGATCGGCCCCCTGCTGGAAGCCGGTCTGGACGGGGCCATTTTCGGCTTTGGCGTCGAGACGGGCATGCACGCGCTGCGCATGATTACGTCCGGCGCGCTGGACCGGTTCCCCAAATTGCAGATCATCATCGGCCATATGGGCGAGGCCCTGCCCTTCTGGCTTTACCGTCTGGATTTCATGCATGGGGCTGGCGTGCGCACGGGCCGGTACGAATGCATGAAGCCCTTGAAGAAGGGCAAGGTCTCCACCTATCTGCGCGAACATTTCCACATCACCAATTCCGGCGTGGCCTGGGACGAGGCGATCAAGTTCACGCAGAAGGTGATGGGCGACGATCGCGTGCTCTACGCCATGGACTACCCCTACCAATGCCCGGTGGAAGAGGTGATGGCCCTGGACGCCATGGACATGCCGTTAGAAGTGAAGAAGAAATTCTTCCAGACCAATGCGGAGCGGCTGTTCAAGATCAAATAGTATCCGTCAGCAGCGGCCACGCCATGCTGACTTGTCATCGCCGCCGAACCGGCTCCCGATGAATTCAGTTCATCGGGAGCCGTCATCAAAGCGCGGTGATGATGCTTTTCGTCTCGGTGAAGGCGGCCAGCCCCTCGGCACCGCCTTCACGGCCCCAGCCCGACTGCTTGAACCCGCCGAACGGCAGGGCCGGGCCGACGATCATGCCGCTGTTGACGGTAATCGTGCCGGCCTTGATTTTCTGCGCCAGGCGGTAGGCCGCGCTGACATCCCGGGTCCAGATATTGGCCGACAGCCCATAGACCGTGTCGTTGGCAAGCCGGACCAGATCGGCCGGATCGTCATAGGGCGTTACCACCAGTACCGGTCCGAAAATCTCCTCCCGCGACACCGTCGCCGCCGCACCCGGGTCAAGCAGGATGGTGGGTTCGACGAAATAGCCCCGGTCGCTGGCAGCATGCCCGCCGGTCACCACACCCGCCCCCTCGCGGCGCGCCTGCTCAATATAGGACAGCACGCGGCGCTGCTGTGCCGCCGATACCAGCGGACCCAGCGTGGTCGCCGGGTCGATGCCGGGGCCGATCCGCAGGGCGCGGGCCTGCTGCACCAACCCGTCAAGCACCCGATCCACCACCGGCCGCGCCACCAGCAGCCGTGACCCCGCCGCGCACATCTGACCGGCGTTACGGAATATCCCCCCGGCAATGCTGGGAATGGCCCGATCCAGATCGCCATCTTCCATCAGGATCGTCGGCGATTTGCCCCCCAGTTCCAGTGTCAGGCGCTTCAGATTGCCCTGCGCCGCAGTCAGAAGCGTCTTGCCAACGGGGGTGGAGCCGGTGAAGGAAATCTTGTCGACATCCCCATGCGCGGCCAGTGCCGCACCGGTGACGCTGCCCAGGCCTGAAACAAAGTTGACCACGCCCGGCGGCACGCCCGCCTCCAACAGCACTTCCCCCAGCCGCAGCAGCGTCAGCGAAGTCTGCTCTGCCGGCTTCACCACCATCGTGCAGCCGGCCGCCAGCGCCGGGGCGATCTTCACGATGGCCTGAACCAGGGGAAAGTTCCAGGGCGTGATGATGCCGACCACGCCCACCGGCTCACGCCGCGTCATCGCCATGAAATTGCCCGGCATGTCCACGGTCGGCGCCTCGCCCGTGATCTTGGTGCACCAGCCCGACCAGTAGCGGAAGGCGCCAATGGCAAGGGGCAGGTCCACGGCGCGGGCTGCGCTGACCGGCTTGCCATTATCCAGCGTTTCAAGCTCGGCCAATTCCTGCGCGCGCGCTTCCAGCAGATCGCCGACCCGCCACAGGATCTGGGCGCGGCGGCCAGGCGTCAGCCCGGTCCAGACCGCATTGTCGAACGCCCGGCGGGCGGCGGCGACAGCCCGATCGATATCGTCCGCCGTGCCCAGGGGAATGGTGGCAAAAACCCGTTCGTCCGCGGGGTTGACGACGTCCAGGCGCGCGCCGTCGGACGCCTCGCACCAATCATCCCCGATCAGCATCCGGAATGGTCGGGACAGCGACGCCCGTGTCGCATCGGCAATATCGGTGCTCATCCGGCCTTCTCCCTCGAACGCATTACAGCAACGGGTGGTTGGGCCACCCGCGTTCAGGGCGCCGCTGCGGATTTTTACGGGAAGCGGGGAAGCAACCCGCAATTCCTTCTTGGATGGCAACATTCCGCCAACGCATGGTGGCCGCCGGCA
This sequence comes from Hydrogenophaga intermedia, assembly GCA_943371025.1. Lineage (GTDB taxonomy): Bacteria > Pseudomonadota > Alphaproteobacteria > Azospirillales > Azospirillaceae > Niveispirillum. The sequence goes on along the minus strand of CALRTC020000048.1, from coordinate 6,815 downwards.
GACGCGCAACATTCCTTGCAGGAATAAAGGGCCAGGAAATTGAATTTTACAATCACCCGCCCGCCGCCTTTCCTCTCAGGAACAAATTTATGAACAAGCTGCCCGCCGGCCGACGGCCCCAGGGCGGTGGCATCGCGGGCAACCGGCCGCGGTGCGTCAAGGGAGGAAGAGATGAAGCGTAACCATGCCCGCCGATCCGTCCTGATGATGGCGACGGCGTTGAATTCCATCCTGTGGCCGTCCGTCTCCATGGCCCAGGCGGCCCCGGCGCCGGCCACCACCGGCGGGCAGGACAGTGCCGTCGTGCTGGAAGAGATCATCGTGACGGCGCAGAAGCGCGAACAGTCGCTGAATGACGTGCCCATGTCGATCACGGCCATCACCGGTGACGATCTGGCCGCGCGCGGCATCACCGATGTGGAAGATCTGGCCAAGGTGACGCCGGGCCTCAGCTTCACGGAAAGCGGTTCGGGCACGCCGGTCTTCACGCTGCGCGGCGTCGGCTTCTTCGACACCACCCTGGGCGCCAAGCCCAGCGTCGCCGTCTATACCGACGAGGTGCCCCTGCCTTTCTCCATCATGGCGCAGGGGGCCGCCCTGGACCTGGCCCGCGTGGAAGTGCTGAAAGGGCCACAGGGCACCTTGTTCGGCCAGAACGCCACAGGCGGCGCGCTCAACTATATCGCAGCAAAGCCGACGCATGACGTCGCCGCCGGCATGACCGCCAGCGTCGCCCGCTTCAACAGCCTGGAGACATCAGGCTATGTCAGCGGCCCGCTGGTGGGTGATGTCGTGACCGCGCGGCTGTCGGCCCGCGCGGTGCGCAGCGGCGACTGGCAGGAAAGCTACACCCGCGACGACAGCCTGGGCGCCAAGCGCTTCTACCAGGGCCGGCTGCTGCTGGATGTGACGCCGTCCGACGACCTGAAATTCACGGTCAATGTCAACGGCTTCAAGGACAAGTCGGACACCCAGGCGGCGCAATTGATCGCACGGGTCTATTCCGCCCCGTCCGCCACCGGCAACATCCCCACTATCGTCAATTACCCCGTGGCGCCCGACAATAACCGCGCCGCCGACTGGGACCCGGATCAGTCGCTGAAGCGCGACAACGACTTCTACCAAGCCTCCCTGCGCGGTGATCTGGACATCACCGACAAAATCCAGGTGACTTCCATCACCGCCTATTCCGACATGGATGTCGACCAGCTTGTCGACCAGGACGGCACCGATCAGCGCGCGTCGCTGACCAATGTCCGGGGCAGCCTGTCAGCCTTCTCCCAGGAACTGCGTCTGACGGGGGAAGTCGGGCCGGCGATCATCGTGGCCGGCGCCAGCTATGCCAAGGAAAAGTCGGACGAAAACAGCCTGTACCAGTTCCCCTATACGACCAGTTCCTTCACCACCATCCCCGGCATGCGCACGCTCAGTTCCGGGCTGCGCGGCCGGCAGGAATTCGACAACAGGGCCTTGTTCGGCAATATCGACATGGACCTGACCGACGAGATCACGGCCCATGGCGGCCTGCGCTACACCAAGGTCGACCTGGATTACCGTTCCTGCGCCGTCAGCGGTGATGCCACCTCGGCCGCCACCTACAGCGTTCTGATCAATGTCGTGCGCGGCCGGGCCGGCCTGTCGCCCATCGCCGCCTTGCAGGCCAACCAATGCGTCACGCTGGACGCCACGGCCACCCCCAACGAGGTGCGCAAATCGCTGAACGAGGATAACGTGTCCTGGCGTGCGGGCCTGGACTGGAAGCCGCTGCCGCGCACCCTGTTCTATGTGAATGCCAGCAAGGGCTACAAGTCGGGCAGCGCCCCCACCCTGCCGGCCATCGAGGCATCGACCCTGTCGCCCGTCACGCAGGAATCGGTAATGGCCTATGAGGCCGGCTTCAAGGCAACCATCGTGCGCGGTGCCTTGGATGCCAACGGTGCCCTGTTCCACTATGACTATAATGACAAACAGCTTCTGGCGCGCCGCCCCACGGTCCTGGGCAATCTGCCGGGGCTGGTGAATGTCCCGAAATCACGGATCAAGGGTGCGGAAATCCAGGTCAATGCCTATCCGGTCGAGCATCTGCGGCTCAGCCTGGGCGGCACCTGGCTGGACAGCAAGGTAACGGACAGCTTCGTCAATTCCACCATCCTGGGGGTGGCAGCGGATTTCAAGGGTAATGCCTTCCCCTACACCCCGAAATACCAGCTTGTCGCGGATGGGGAATACCGCACACCGGTCAGCGACGGCCTGGATGGCATCCTGGGTCTGAATGTGACCTACCGCAGCGCCACCAATGCCGGCTTCGGTGGCGACCAGCGCTTGGCGATCGACGCCTACACACTGGTGGATGCGCGGTTCGGCGTTGCCGCCAATGATGATCGCTGGGCAGCAGCCCTGTTCGTCCATAATGTGTTCGACGAATATTACTGGAACAACGTCGCCCGTCTGTCCGATGTGGTCCGTCGCTACACCGGTACGCCGCGCACCTATGGCATCCAGCTCAGCGTCAAATACTGACAGAAACGGTACCGGGGGGCGAATGCCCTCCGGCCTGCATGGAGGCGGCATGGAAGCCTATATCTACGACGCGGTCCGCAGCCCGCGGGGGCGTGGCAAGCCCGATGGTGCCCTGCATGAGGTGACGCCGGTGGCACTGGCGGCCCAGCTGCTGCGTGCGGTGCCTGACCGCACCGGTATCGACAGCGTGCAGATCGAAGACGTCATCCTGGGCTGCGTCACCCCCGTGGGTGAACAAGGCGCCGACATTGCCCGCATCGCGGCGCTGATGGCCGGCTACCACCAGGACGTGCCGGGCGTGCAGGTCAACCGGTTCTGTGGCTCCGGGCTGGAGGCTGTCAATATCGCGGCCGCCAAGGTCATGGCCGGGGAAGTGGACCTGGCCGTCGGCGGCGGCGTGGAAAGCATGAGCCGCGTACCCATGATGTCGGATGGCGGCGCGCTGGCCAGCGACCCGGCCGTCGCCTATCAGACCTATTTCGTGCCGCAGGGGATCGGCGCCGACCTTCTGGCCACGCTGCACGGCTTCACGCGGACCGATTGCGATGCGTTCGCCGTCGAAAGTCAGCGCCGCGCCAGACGCGCCTGGGACGAGGGGCGGTTCAGCCGGTCCATCCTGCCCATCCGCGACATTATCGGGCAGGTCCTGCTGGACCATGACGAACATATGCGCCCGGATGCCGACCTGCAGGCGTTGGGTACCCTGAAACCGGCCTTCGAGGAGATGGGCCGGAAAATGCCCGGCTTCGACGCCGTGGCGCTGCTGCGCTATCCGACGGTGGAGCGGATCGACCATGTCCATCATGCCGGCAACAGTTCCGGCATCGTCGACGGGGCCGCGGCCGTGCTGGTGGGCTCGCAGCGGGCGGGACAGCGGCTTGGCCTGCGGCCCCGCGCGCGCATCTGTGCCATGGGCTCCATCGGGTCGGAGCCGACCATCATGCTGACCGGGCCTGAACATATTGCGCGCAAGCTGCTGGACCGAAGCGGCCTGTCCGTCGCCGATATCGACCTGTGGGAGATCAACGAGGCCTTTGCCAGTGTCGTGCTGCGCACCATCCAGGCGCTGGACCTTGATCCCAGCCGAGTGAATGTCAATGGCGGGGCCATCGCCATGGGCCACCCGCTGGGCGCCACCGGCGCCATGATCCTGGGCACTGCCTTGGACGAGTTGGAACGCACGGGCCGGCAGAGGGCGCTGGTCTGCCTGTGCGTCGCCGCCGGCATGGGCACCGGCGCCATCATCGAACGCGTCTGACATCCCCGTAACGGAGACCCCATCATGACCCAATCCATCCGTTACGCCTTGAACGGGGATGGCATCGCCACCCTGACCATCGATGTTCCGGGCCAGTCGATGAACGTGATCGGTGCTGCCTTCCTGTCTGACTTGGCCGTCCTGCTTGACCGGATCGATAGTGATGACAGCGTGAAGGGTGTTGTCATCACCTCAGGCAAGCAAAGCGGCTTTATGGCCGGCATGGACCTGAAGGCCATGGAGGCCTTGCTGACCGGGGGTGATGGCAGCCTGGGCGGCCTGTTTGAACGGGTTTTCGTGCTGAACAGCCTGCTGCGCCGGCTGGAAACCGGCGGGAAGCCTGTGGCCTGCGCCATTGAAGGGGCCTGCCTGGGCGGCGGGTTCGAACTGGCGCTGGCCTGTCATTACCGCGTCGCCGGCGACGATCCCAAGACGCAGCTTGGCCTGCCGGAATGCCTGCTGGGACTGATCCCCGGCGGCGGTGGAACGCAGCGCCTGCCGCGCCTGATCGGGGTGCAGGCGGCCCTGACCCATATGTTGCAGGGCAAGCTGTTCCGCCCGGCGGAAGGGCTGGCGCTGAAGCTGCTGGACGCGGTGGTGCCGAAGGGTACCGCGCTGGCCGCTGCACGGGCCTGGGTCATGGCCAATCCCACAGCACATACCCAGCCCTGGGACCGCAAGGGTTTCAAGGTTCCGGGCGGGGCCGGGGCCATGAACCCGGCCTTTGTGCAGAATTTCATCGGCGCCGTGCCGATGATGGTGAAACAGACCCAGCACAATATCCACGGGCCAGCAGCCCTGCTGTCGGCCGTCTATGAAGGGCTGCAACTGCCCATGGACCGGGCCATCGGCGTGGAATCCAAATATTTCGCCAGGGTTCTGGCCGATCCCCAGGCCCGTTCCATGGTCCGCACCCTGTTTGTGAACAAGCAGGCGGCCGAACGCGGCGCCCGGCGACCGGCCGCCGAGGCCCCTGCCCCCACGCGCCGGCTGGCCATGCTGGGCGCCGGCATGATGGGGGCCGGCATCGCCGCCGTGGCGGCCCTGGCCGGGATGGAAGTCGTGCTGTTGGACCGTGACAGGGCGGCCGCCGACAAGGGCAAGGCGCATGTGCATGCCGAACTGGCGACCCGCGTGGCCAAGGGCGGCATGACAGACGAACAGATGGCCCAGACCCTGGCCCGCATCACCCCCGCCACGGATTTCGCCGCCCTGGACGGATCGGATTTTGTGATTGAAGCTGTATTCGAAGATCCCGGCATCAAGGCCGAGGTGACGCGCCAGGTGGAAGCAGTGCTGGGCCCCGAAACGATCTTCGGTTCCAACACCTCCACCCTGCCCATCGGCACGCTGGCCCGGGCCTGGTCGAAGCCGGAGAATTTCATCGGCATCCATTTCTTCTCCCCCGTTGAGCGCATGCCGTTGGTGGAGGTGATCCTGGGCCCGCAGACCGGTGACAGGGCGTTGGCCAAGGCGCTGGATTTCATCGCCCAGATCCGCAAGACGCCCATCGTCGTCAATGACAGCCGGGGCTTCTACACCTCTCGCTGCTTCTCCACATATGTGGGGGAAGGCACACAGATGCTGGCCGAGGGCATCAATCCAGCTCTGATCGAGAATATGGGCCGGCAGCTGGGCATGCCCGTGGGGCCGCTGGCCGTTTCAGACGAGGTTTCGATCGAACTGGGCCTCAAGGTCATGCAGGCGACGCGCGAGGCCCTGGGCGCGGCCTACCGGCCCAGTGCCGCCGACGGTGCACTGGAAAAGATGGTGATCGAACTGGATCGGCGGGGACGCAAGAATGGCCGCGGCTATTACGAATATCCCGCCGATGGCGGATCAAAGCGCCTTTGGCCCGGTCTGGCCCAGCATTTCCATCCCGCTGCCGAACAACCGTCAGCCGACCAGGTGCGCCGACGCCTGCTTTACCGGCAGTTGATCGAATGCGCGCGCTGTCTGGAGGAAGGGGTGCTGTCGACGCCCGACGATGGCGATATCGGCGCCATCTTCGGCTGGGGTTTCGCGGCACATACGGGCGGACCGTTCAGCCACATGGACAATGTCGGGATAAAGGCCGTGGTGGAAACGCTGGACCGGTTGGCCGCACAGCATGGCGACCGGTTCGCGCCGACCCAGCAACTGTGGGAGATGGCGGCCAGCGGACAGACCTTCTATCCGGCCTAGCGCGCGGGCACCGTACAGGGGACCGACGTCACCCCTGCGTTTCCTTCACGGCGCGGATGAAGGCGCGCACCATGGGCTTTGGCTCCCAACGCTTGCGAACGGCACAGCACATGGTGGAAGGGGGCAGCAGGTTCATGTCATCCAGCGCGACGAAATCCGTCCGGAAAGCCGGGGTGCCGGCGAAGAATTCCGTGGTGACGCCAATGGCGTTCGTCTGGGCCACGATCTGTCGGACCAGCGGGAAGTAATCCACGACATGCACCCGCTTGTGCCATTCGATATTGGCATCCTCGTAGATCTTGCGGACGGCCACGCCATAGGGGCGGCCGTCAGAAGGGCTGACAAAGTCGAATTCAGCCAGATCGGCCGCTGTTATCGCGGGCCGTTCCAGCAACGGGTGCCCCTTGCGCACGAAGTTGACGGAACGGACAGCGCGGATCGTCTCCCGGTGGATATCCGGCCAGTCGGCATAGGCTGCATCGAACCCCAGGGCGACGTCGACCGTGCCGGCCCGCAGCAACTGCACCGTGCGCTCAAACGTCGATCCGCTGACATCAACCTTGATGCCGGGATGGCGTTTCAGCAGCAGCGCCAGGGGGGCCAGCAGGCGCCATTCCAGCGAGGCGGGGCCAACCCCGATGCGCAGCGTACCGGCATAGTCCCGGTCCTGTTCCGTGGGCCGGCGCAGCAATTCGCGCGTATCATCGACCAGCCGCGAGGCGCGGTCGATGAAATCGCGCCCCTCCGCCGTCAGGAAAGACCCGCGCGGCGTCCGGTAGAAGATCGCATAGCCGATCTGCTTTTCCAGGCTGGCCACGCTTGTGGTGATCGCCGACTGGGTGACCCCGACCGC
>CALRTC020000047.1:0-27744 GCA_943371025.1 Hydrogenophaga intermedia | reverse complement strand
ACGACGGCCTGGCTGGTCAGGGCGCCGCTGAAGCTGTCATAGGCGACATTGTAGTTGATGGTGAAATTGCCGCTCTTCAGCTTGCCGGCATTGGCCGAGGCCAGCGTGATGCGGTAGCCGGAGCCGGAATTGCAGGTTTCGGTGACGGAGCCGACCGTCTTGTTGGTCTCGCCGGCCTTCAGCGACAGGGACTGGCCCAGATCCTGGACCGCGATGGTGCAGGACAGCGCGACATTGCCCTTCAGCTGGATGGTGCCCGACGCGTTCTGGGCCAGGGCGGGGGAGGCAGCGGCGGCGGCGATCAGGGCGGCGGCGGCGGCCTTGGCGAAGAACTTGGTCATGTCGGTCTCCAACAGCTCGGTTTCGTGCGGCGTTATCGCCGTCATGCGAACCAAGGATTGCAGACACCGTGCCAGTCCGCGGTTGAAGCCCGAAAATTGAGGGATTCTGCGCTGTTTCGGATGTATTTACACACTGTTGACGTATTGAGATTTGCAAAATATGCACAATGCATGTTGAATTCTGCAAAAATGTTGGAATATGCAACGGAGCTTGGTTTTCCCGCTGCAACCAAAGGTCCGGCCCGCGCCGCGAGTGCCGGTCAGGGCGGCCCGCTGCCGGCCACCCGCCCGGCATCCAGTTCCAGCACCTGGTCGGCGGCGCGGCGGGTCTGGTCGCGATGGGTGACGGCCAGGATGGTGGTGCGGTGGCGCAACCGGTCAAGCGCCTGCAGCACCAGGGACTCCGACCCGGCATCCAACGCCGACGTCGCCTCGTCCAGGATCAGCAGGCGGGGCTGGCGCAGCAGGGCGCGGGCCCGGGCCAGGCGCTGGCGCTCTCCGCCCGACACGGCGCTGCCGCGGTCGCCCACGACCGTATCCAGTCCCTGCGGCAGGCCGCGTACGAAATCGGCCGCGGCCGCTTCCTCCAGCGCCGCCCACAATTCCGCCTCGCCGGCATCGGGGGCAGCCAGCAGCAGATTGGCCCGGATCGTGTCGTGGAACAGGAACGGGTCCTGCGGTACCACCGCCACCTGACGCCGCCAGGTCGGACGCAGGCCGGGCGTCAGCTCCACCCCGTCCACCGATAGGCTGCCGCTGGAGGGGGCGGTCAGCCCGGCCGCCAGATCCGCCAGGGTCGATTTCCCGGCGCCCGAGGGGCCGGTGATGGCCAGAAGCGCGCCGAAGGGAAGATCGAAATCCACCCCGTCCAGCGCCTGCCGCCCGTCGGCCGTGCGCAGCCCGACCCCGCGAAAGGACAGGGTGCGGCTGAAGACCGGCAGCGCCTCGCCGATGATGGCCGGTTCGGCTCCGGCGCGCAGCCGGGTCAGCATCGCCTGATACTGAAGGACGGCGGGCAGACCATTTTCCAGTTGCCGCCAGACCCGCAATCCCCCCAGGCCACGCTGGGCCAGCCTGGCAAAGGCCAGGATGACCGCCAGGGCGCTGCCCAGATCCTGGTGCAGCCAGAGGGTGGACACGATGACGGCCGCGGCGGCCAGGGTCGCGGCAACGATCAGCAGGGCCGCCTGTTCATAGGCCTGGATGCGCGTATGCCGGGCCTGGAGCCGGCGCAGATCGGCGAAGCGGCGGGCCAGATTATCCTGCCGGACCGCTTCCGCCCCGAAGGTCCTGATGATGCGCAGTCCCGCCAGATCGTCGGTCAGATCGGCCATCATGTCCTGATGCGCCCGCCCCAGGTGCCGGCCGATATCGAAACCGCTTTTCCCGATATGGCGCAGCAGCAGCAGCGCCAGCAGCGAAACCACCAGGGTGGCCAGCGTCAGGGAGGGGGAGATCAGCAGGGCGGCAAGCAGCAAGGCCGGCAAGGTCAGCAGCGTCACAGCCAGATTGACCACCGCATTGTAACAATTGGCCAGGCGCCCCACTTCGCCGGTCATGATCTGTTTGACATCCGTGCTGCGCAGCGACTGGAAGACCGGCCAGGATACGTGCAGCAGGGCGGCATGCAGGTCCGCGCGCAGCCGGTCGACAAAGACGTTGCGCTGGCCATCGCTGACGACGTTGCGCACGCCCACCACGGCCGCCCCCAGAATGACCAGCAGCAGGTAAAGGCCCAGCCCCAGCAACAGGGGGCGGGCTGCCGGTGGGGCACCCCCGTTCACCCCGATCATGTCCAGCACAGGAACCAGCAGCAGCAGCCCCGCCCCCTCCGCGACCGACCCGGCCAGCGTCAGGCCCAGAACCATGGCCAGCCTGCGCCGGTCCGTCCGGCGGATCATCAGGGACAGGAAATACCGGGCGGCCGTCGTCCGCGTCTGCCCATCGGCCGGAAGGCGGGGTTCCTGATCAGCCATCCCGCCGCGTCCCCACCGGTTTGGGGGTGCCCAGATCGGCCAGGGGTACGAAACTGGCTGCTTCCTCTCCACCGATCAGAATGTCCGCCCCCATCATCATCCAGGCATGGGCGGCCAGCACCCCGCCCGTCTTGGACACGCCAAACCGGATCGACCAGCCCTTGATGCCGCGGCGTTTCAGCAGCAGCCCCAGGGCGACGGCGCGGACCAGACAGGTGCTGGTCCAGGGCAGATGGTCGGCCGTCCAGCGCAGGCGCCGGCCGATATCCTGTGCGCGGCCGGTGACCGGCGGCGCGGTTGTCGTCGTGCCGGACAGGTCCGGCGCCACCATCGTGCCGAACCAGCGCCGGGTGACGCGCAAAGGCAGGACATGGACCAGCAGCGCCGCCAGCAGCAGGGCGCCTGTGGCTTCCAACCGAACCGCGATCCACCATGGTCGCCCGTGCAGGATGCCTGCCATATCCGTCCCCTATCGGCAACCGAGGCGGCGCCAGAATTCCGGCAGCAGACGGATCGAGCCTTCGGCCGCCTGTGTCAACTGGATGCGACGGGCGGCCATGGCCTGAAGTTCCGCTGGACCCATGGTCGCCATCATGGGGCCATCCTCGCCCAGCCGCTGCATGATCCTTGCGGGCAGCGCCGCCGCCGGGATGTCCTCCCCTTCCTCCAGCAGCAGGTACAGGGCGGCACCCGCTGGTTCTACGGCCACGCCCAGACCCGCAGCGGCGGCAAAGGCGGCAACGGCGTGCCGGCCCTCCAGGGTTTCGACCGCCTGCAGACGGTTGAACTCCCGCATCGCGGGCGTCGCTTCGCCCGGCGTGCGATCGCATGCCCAGGCGAATTCACAGCCTGTTAGGATCACCAGCAGGTCGGCCGGCGTCGGCACATCCGTCCGGCCCTGCAGCGCCGGCAGGTCCAGCAGCGCCCCGATGGTGCAGACCCCCTGGGCCAGGGCGTCCAGGATGGGGCCGAAGACGGGCGGTTCCAGCACCAGGCTGCGGCTGGGCGTGTTGATCTGATGCGGCAGGGGAACGGCCAGATTGATCAGGGCCAGCCGCACCGCCCGCAGGCCGGCATTGCGCTCTTCAGCGCTGAGGACCCGCAATCCGCGACCGTAAATGTCATAGCGCAGCATCGTCTGGGTGCAATAGTCGACCAGGCTTTCCCGTGTCGTGGCGTCGGCGATACCGTCCAGCAGGGCGCGCTGTTCACCGGTCAGGATCATATCCGGGACATTGTGAAAGGGCCGCGCCGAACCGACATAGGAAAGGCCCGCTTCTGCAAAATCCTTTGCCACATCGCCATGCAGCAGGGGCCGCCAGTCGGCATTCAGATATTCATGGGCCAGATAGACGGCGTGCTGTGCCTCCGACCGGCCGGGCAGCGGGGCTGCGACGGCATCCATGTCGGTATCTGCCAGCCCCCCGGCCCCCGCCGCCTTCAGCGCCTGGGCAAAGGCCAGGGCGTCGCGCACGCGCCGGTCGCTGGGAATGCGCGTGTCCGCCGCTTCGGCATGGGCGCGCAACAGCCGCTGCAAGGGCGCGATCCGCCGCCAGCCGGGAAGGCTGTTATAACTGACCAGCACCACGCCGCCCGGCTTCAACCGCCGTTCCAGGAACCGGACAATGTCGGCCTGCACCGACGGGCCGACCCAGCTGTAGACACCATGCAGGGTGATATAATCGAACAGTGGCAGAGAGGGGTCATCTGCCATGTCGGCGATGGAGCTGGGGTGGAAAATGGCGTTGGTGATGCCTGCCCCTTCCGCCATGGCGCGGGCATGGTCGATATGGGGCGGCAGGTAGTCGATGCCGTGGATGGTGGCGTCCGGATAGGCAGCGGCAATCAGGTTGGCGGTCAACCCCTGGCCACAGCCCAGTTCGCACCAGGTGAAAGCGGCACCGCGATCGGGCGGCGCCAGGCCGTTCAGCAGGCAGATGGTGTCCAGATGGGCCGGGGCCTGATAAGGGTAAAATCCCGGCACATATTCGATGTCCCGGACGTAACCGTCTTCCATCCCTACCACCTTGAGCTGTCTTGTCCTGCCCGGAATAGCAGTAGCACAACTTGTTCCGGGGCGCACAGGTACCGCTTCTCCTGGCACTCCCCTGCCCGGTGCGCGACCTGGGAACAGGGGGAAAGCAGCGGCAGTCGACCATCATGCCGTACCGGCCGCCGGGGCGAACCACTTGCCTATCTGCGTTTGTTCCGTATTCTTAACGGCCATCTGACCCGAGCGAGTGACAAGAGTGACCGAGAAATTGCCCTCTCCCATTGCGCAGAATGCCCGCATCGTGAGGCGGCCGCCGGTCCTGTCCACCGAGGTGGAGGGCGAGGTGGTCATGATGGATATGGAGAATGGCCTGTATTACGGTCTGGATGCGATCGGTACCGATATCTGGCAGCGTCTGGAGGAGCCGATGACGGTCGGTGAGCTGGTCGCCGGCCTGTCGCAGAGCTACGCGGCCGACCGCGAGATTATCGAACGGGATGTGTCGGCGCTCTTGTTGAGGATGGCAGAGCATGGGCTCATCGACATTGGCTGATCCGGACGCCGGCGACAGCACCTCTCCGGTTTGCGCAAGCGTTGTTGGCCCGGACGCGGACGCCGATTGCCTGTCCTATCGTGTCGGTCGCCACACCGTCGGCGAGAATCTGGAGCGGGCGGCGGCAACGGGTCGGCTGGGCCTTGCGGCCGACGGCACCTATGTCATGCCGGCGGACCAGCGCCCGAACAACCGTACAATCTATAACAAGGTGGTCTGGCCCTATCCGTGCCGCAAATTGCTGTTCCTGTTCGAACATGTCTATGAACGTGCGCAGGTGCCGTGGTCGTGCCAGAATTGCTACAAGGTCAAGGTCAGTCCGCGACAGGTGACCGATCTGGTCGCCGTCCATGATGCCACCGTCGACAAGCCATATGCTTCCAAGTTCCAGCCGGACATTGACGCGCCCTATTCGACGGATGTCTACGGCGCCTATTTCTATGCGAACGGCCTGGAGCAGGCCCGTATGATCTATCGTGAGGTCGAAGAGGCCCTGGCCGCCAAAGGTTGCCTGGAGCGGACCCCCCTTTCCATCAAGCGGGGCTGCACCGAGTACGAGATGCATTGTGGTCCGTCCGACAAGTATGAGTTTCCCAAGGCGCTGGCCGCGGTGGAGCGCGGGCTGCTCTCGCGGATCGCCGTTGTCCCGTCGGCCAAGCCGCTTCTGACCCGGGCACAGGGTCTGTTGATGTGGATCCGGCAGGCCTACAGGATCGGTGACAACAGCTATCTTCAGCTTACCGGCGGGCGGCGGCTTTTCCCGGAAACGGTGAAATACGATCCCTGACCCCGTTGCCATGCCGCCCGCGCCCTTCCGGGGCCCCTCTTTGGATGATCATGATGACTTATGCTCTGTGCGGCCTGCGTGTCGCCTCCGAGCTGCCGCTGCCGGAACTGCTGCCCTGGAGCGGCGAGGATCATCCGCCGGATATAGAAATCATGATCGGGGACGTGCCCGATCATCTGGAGGCGCTCCTGCATGACGGGCCCGTCCTGCGGACGGCGCGGGATGGCACCTGTCTTTACACCATCCCCGGCACAGCCACCTATCTGGTGGAGGCGGGGCGGCGCGTCACCGTGCGGCCAGAACCCGATGCCAGTGCTGCGGCCATTCGTCTGTTCCTGCTGGGCAGTGTCTTTGGATATCTGTGCCATCAGCGGGGTCTGCTGCCGCTGCATGCGGGTTGTGTCGAGATCGGTGGAAAGGCCATCGCCTTCGCGGGCCATTCCGGTGCTGGCAAATCGACCCTCACCGCCGCCTTCCTGCGTCACGGCCATCCCGTTCTGGCGGATGACATCACGGTCCTGGATTTGAACGCCCCCGGGGGCCCTGTTGTCCTGCCCTCCTTCCCGCGGATCAAGCTGTGGCGGGATTCCCTGGAGGGCATGCATATCCCGTTTCAGGGACTGGATCGCATCCGCCCGGAGATTGAGAAGTACCTGCTGCCGATCAAGGACGGCTTCCGGCAGGCACCCCTGCCCCTGGGCGCCATCTATCATCTGCGGACCGCCAAGGACCGGCTGCATGAGGGGGAGGAGCGGTTGCGCGGGGGGGCGGCCGTGGAAGCGCTGGTGGAAGCCGGATACCGGCGTATGGCTGCCTTCCGCATGGGCCGGCGGGAGGCTTTCATGGCATCCCTCCTGCGTCTTGCGGCCGTGCCCAGCATCCGCCTGTCACGGTTGATGGATATGACGCAGATTGATGCGATGGTCACGCAGATCGCGGCTCGCCACACGGCCGCCGGCAGGGGCCTGCCGGGATGACCTGCTATCACTGGCTTGCCTCCTACCCCAAATCCGGGAACACCTGGCTGCGGCTTTCGCTCGCCAGTCTGGCCCGCGGCGGCGCGCCCCCTGATTTTACCTCTACCGAACTTTTCGCCCCCATCACGGTGGACCGGGCGGCCATTGACGAGATCATCGATGTCGATACGGCCGATCTGACCCCGTCTGAAGTCCAGCTTCTGATGCCGGATTTTTTCCGGCTGGAGGCGGCGTGGCTGGGCAGGCCGCAAGTCCGCAAGGTGCATGAGGCATGGATGCTGGTGGGGGGCAGGCCCCTGTTCCCGCCAGAGCTGACGGCGGGTGCCATCTGCATCGTGCGTGATCCGCGGGACGTGGCGGTTTCACTGGCCCATCATTTCGCCTTCGGGATCGATGAGGCCATTGCCTTCATGAATAATGAGGATGCCACGCTGGGGCGCGGCGGGAATTACGGATCGCCCAAGGTGCCGCAAAGGCTGTTGACCTGGAGCGGAAATGTCCGGAGCTGGCTGGACGCCCCGATCCGGCGGCTGCTTCTGCGATATGAGGATATGCTGGCCGATCCCGTGACCGCCCTGTCAGACGCGGCGCATCATCTGGGGTGGCAGCCATCGATGGAGCATGTCGCCAAGGCCGCGGCCGCCACCCGCTTCGACGTCCTGCGCGATGCGGAGGCGCGTTTCGGTTTCCGGGAGAAGGTGGGGGCGGATATACGGTTCTTCCGTCGCGGTGTGGCCGGGGGCTGGCGCGACACATTGTCGGCCGCACAGATCGCCATGGTCGAAGCCGCGCACCGTGGCGTCATGAAGGATCTGGGGTATCTTTAGAGCGGTTTTCCTTTCATGCCCCTTCATACCTATTTGCATGGATCAGAACCTACGGTCCTGATCCCTGCAGCCCTCACGCGCCGGGCGCCGCCATCCGGCGGCTTGGCTCACGCGCGCATGGGCGCGCGGGCGCTCAACGCGCCAACCAGGTTGCGGTGAGTTCCACTCACCGCAACCTGGTATCAGGTGCTAAGCGCTTGAGGAATTGAAAGCTGGAGCGTGTTTGCGGTCACCGGAAATACGCTCTAACGGGATGCATCAGCCGCGGCCGGGCCGTTGGATCTGTCGATCCAGCGCAGGAAAGACCCGATATGCATCCCCCGGATCAGAATGGACCGATAGGCAGGGCCTGCCGCTCCCGCCGCTTCGGCCGTGGCCGGCCAGCGGTCCAGCAGCGCCCGCAGCCGCGGGATATCCAATGCCTGGCTGGCCAGGGCCGATTCTTCGATACGGTCCAGTTGTTCATAGAGCTGGGGGCGCCGCAGACAAAGATTATGGAACCATTCCGGGTTTTGTGCGGCCTTTGTCGCGTTATCGCGTATCGCGGCGGGCAGCACATCGCGGAATGCCGTGCGGGCCAGCCAACGGAATTGCCCGTCGCGGACGAACATGGATTCCGGCAGGGAAAAGCAGAATTCCAGCACCCGCCGGTCCGCAAACGGACAGGTTTGGCTGAGGCCCGTCAGCGCCCGCAAGGCGTCGATGTTGCTCACCATTCCGCCGCGTCGGCGCAGATAGATGCTGAACGCTTCGGCATAGCCCGGCCGCCTGTGCCGATAGCCGCCAGGCACCTTTTCTGCGATCAGACTTTCCCGGATCCCTGTCGACGCGGCCAGATCGGGATGGATCGCACTGATGAAGCCCCAGTTGCCGGGTCTCTGGCCCTTCCAGCGAAGCACCGCCAGACGGCCGTCAAGAAAGGCCGTGTCAAGGTTGCGACGCAGGCCCCCGCCATTGCGACGCGACAGATTCCAGGATTCCCGCAATGCGTGCCAGATGCCCCCCTGGCGGACGACCCTGTGCAGGGAACCGTAATGGGCGATGGACATCTCCCCATCCTCGCCCGTGAAAAGGGTCCGCGCCCCGGCGGCGGCGGCGGCACGCCAGGCCGCGAGATACCAGCCCAGATTGGGGGCGAGAAGTGAGGCCTGTCCCGTCGCCACGAACAACGGGGTCGGATCGGCATCAATCGGGTCCGGGGCCGGCTCGATATAGTCGATTCGCAGGTTTTCATGGTGGCGTTCCAGTGCCTGCAGTTGCGGTCGTCCGTCCGGCGCCCAGGTCTTCGCAACCACCAGCGGCACATTGGGGGGCGGGACCAGGGCAAAGCCGTGGATCGTGTCCGTGCCCCGCAGTTTGGCAGCGGCACCCGCAATGATGGAAGAATCGAGTCCGCCGCTGAGAGAAACCGCCACTTTTCCGACGGTCCGCAGACGGTCGCGCAGGGCGGTATCGAACAGCGCCCGGGCAGCCTCTGCGCATTCCATCGGATTGCGGGGGACCGGGCGGGATTCGGGTTGCCAATTGTCAACCTGTCGCTGGCTGTCCGGCCCGATAATCAGAGTCGTGCCCGGCATCACATGCCGGACATTGCGGTAAACGGTTCGCCCCTGCCGACCCGACATCAGGGTGAGCAGTTCCGCCAGGCCCTGTTCATCAATCTCCGGCTGGACACCAGGCAGACAAAGCAATGTCCGCAGGCTGGTGGCAAAGGCGACCTGGCGCCCATCCCGATAGCAATAAAGGCCTCGTGACGCCGACACATCGCGGGCAAGAACCAGCCGGCCCGCATCGCTATCCCAGACCGCCCAGGAAAACTCCCCCAGCAACTGGCACGGGGCGTCGGCTCCCCAACGCTGGAACGCTGCCAGGGCGAATTCCATGTCGGGGATTGATCCTGACGACAGGTCCAGGCGCCGGGCCAGGTCTTCCCGCCCATCCACACGACCATCAAAGCAGGAAATGACAGCACCAGCCGCAACAGGCCGCTGTTCATGGCCGTCTTCCGGCACGGCCGCCGACTGGCAGAAGATAACGAAGGCGCGGGCTGCGTGATCGACAACCGCCGGACCATATCCGGGAAGGCGCCGAAAGGCATCAAGGAGACTTTGTTCCCCCTGGAGTTCCCCCCGGGAAGAGGTCCCACCGCCGGTCCAGCATATCAACCCGGCGAAATCGGTCATCAGGTCCTTACGCCATCAGGTCCTTAAAAGGTAGAAATGTCCCGCCATTGCGGCCTTGAGCAGCAGCGAAACCGGCCCGCATCATTACGATGGGGCATAGTTGGACGAGCCGTCATTGTTGGACGAGGTATCGCCGCTGCGCGTCACCTCACCGACCGATCCGACCGTCAGCACAGGCGCAGACCAAGTGCGCAAGGCCCTGCCTTCCCCGGTCGGACGTGCCAGTTCTTCGTTATTGGCGGGGGCGTTCATCGCAAACCTGCTGAAAAATATCTGAGAAACACTGCGCATTTTAACATGCAATCAGGGGCTGTCAATCCGTGCGGCGGATGCCGGTGGTGCGGAACGGACGCCGGCGACGGGAGAGATTCCGCCTGGACCCGGCTGTCGTGCGGAAGTTCTATGACGTCATGCCACTATCACGAACCACTACTAAAAATTTTCTATATGACTTGAGCAATCGGATGTGTTGATAATTCCATAAGCACAACCTAAAATCAAACTCGGCCATCTGAGCACATTGGGTTTGGGACAATCCTGGGAGGCAAGCATGGATCCCTTTTTGGGTGAGATTCGTATTTTTCCGTGGTCCTGGGCGCCGCAAGGCTGGGCGCTGTGCAACGGTGCGTCGATGCAGGCTCAGCAGAATGCGGCGTTGAATGCGTTGCTGGGGCAGACCTTCGGCGGTAACGGCAGCACAATCTTCAATCTGCCCAATCTGCAGGGACGGACGCCGATCCATGTGGGGGTGGGGTCCGATGGAATCCACTATAGTTATGGCAATGTCGGTGGTGCGGAAGTCGTGACGCTGACGGCGACGAACTTCCCCCCGCATGAGCATTCCGTAAATGCCTTGGGCCAGACGGCGGGAAATGCCGGCAATGCGAAAAGCAGCCTGCCGGCCAAGGTTGGCATCGGCACCGGCGGGGCGACGGTGAACATCTACAGCACCGCGTCAGCGGGCCCGGCTGTGCAACTGAGCGCTGACACTTTTTCGACCTCAGGAGCCAATGGGGCGCATAACAATATGCAGCCCTTCGTCGTTACAAATTTCTGCATCGCCACGTCAGGTATTTTCCCGCCGCGGCAATGACCGCCAGGAAACAAAGAACAGGAGGGTCGTAGAATGTCTGATTGTTTCCTTGGCGAAATACGCATGTTTGCCGGCAGTTATAATCCAGAGAACTGGATTTTCTGCGACGGCCAGTCTTTGAATGTCAACCAGTATGAGGCTCTGTTTTCGCTGATTGGCACGACCTATGGCGGTGACGGGGTCACCACTTTCAAGGTGCCGGACTTCAAGGGGCGTGTTCCCGTGGGGCAGGGTACCAACACCACGACCAATCCGCCTTTGACCCCGCGCGTGATCGGCCAGTCCGGTGGTGAGGAATACCACACGCTGACCGCCGCGGAGATGCCGGCGCATACGCATGCCGTTTATGCCTGCAACAGCCCGGCGACGGCGATCGTGCCGGGTCCGTCGACGCTGTATGGCACGGTACAGCCGAATGCGACGGCCGGCATCACGGGGCTTTACACAACAGTTCCGTCCACCACGCTTGCCGGTGTGGCCTTCGATGTGAAGGCAGTCGGTGCTGAGGGCGGCAGCCAGCCGCACGCCAACGTGATGACCACAACCGCGATCAGCTTCATCATGGCTATCATGGGTAATTACCCCACGCGGACGAACTAAGGGAGATCCGAGAATGGACGCCTTTTTTGGAGAGATCCGGATTTTCGGCTTCAGCTTTGCGCCGCAGAACTGGGCTCAGTGCAATGGCCAGACCGTGCAACTCCAGCAGTATCAGGTGCTTTACAGCGTCCTGGGCATTCAGTTCGGGGGTGATGGCGTCAACACCTTCAAGCTGCCCAACCTGATGGGCAGTGCGGTGTGCCAGTCGGGGCAGGGGACAGGTTTGACCAACCGCGTGTTCGGCAAGACGTTCGGTGCTCCGAACGTGACGTTGACTTACGGCCAGATGCCAAATCATCAGCATACGCTGAATGCCGCTATTCCAAGCGCGGCGCAGTTGGACAATAACCTTGCCTCCGGATCGCGGTTGGGGCGCACGCTCAAGCAGAACGATTTCACCAACACCGATACCTATGACACCACAATGTCGCCCCAGATGGTCGGGTCGTTCGGCAGCAGCGGGCCGCATGAAAACCGGCAGCCTTACCTGGCGATGAATTTCTGCATCTGCATGTACGGCGATTATCCGGTCAGGTCATGAGCAATGGCGTGTCCATGACAGCAGACATGTCGGCACGGCGGCCCTTCGCCGTGCCGGCCTTGCTTGTGTCACTGGGGGTGACGCTGCGCCCGCAGGCTCAGGAGGATTACGGGTTCCTGACGCGCCTTTACGTGTCGATCCGCTGGCAGGAAGTGCAGCGGGTCGAACAATGGGACGACGCCATGCGCCTGGCCTTTCTGGAGGACCAGTACAGCAAGCAGCATCGCCATTACACCACCTATTACACCCGCTCCGACTTCATGATCATCGAACAGCAGGGCCGGCCGATCGGCCGGCTGCTGCTGGATCGTGGTCATGCCACCGACCTGCGGGTGGTGGATATTGCCCTGCTGCCCGAGGTCCGGGGCCAGGGCATAGGCCAGGCTTTCCTGGCTGCTGTCCAGTCGGAGGCGCGGTCGGAGGGCAAGAAGGTCAGCATCCATGTCGAACAGGAAAACCCGGCCAAGCGGCTTTATAACCGCATGGGTTTCCGCGACATCAGCCAGACCGGGCCTTATTGGCTTCTGGAATGGGAAGCAACCTGATCCGGTTGGTGAGCAGGGAAGCGCTGCAGCGCTTCCCTGCTTTTTCAATCAGTTGAACACAGCCTGATACTGAAACGTGCCATTGTCGTTGCGCGCGATGGGCACGATGAAGATTTCAACCAGCCCCAGGGCCGGATGCTGCAAAGGCAGGATCTGCTGGTTGAACTGAAGGTCGGTGCGACTGCCCTGGAAGAACAGGGAAAACGGGTCCCGCTTCTTGTTCGGGTGATCGTAAGATTTCAGCGGTTTCGCTTCGACCAGCGTGAAATTCTCACTCTGCTCCGGATGTTCCAGGTTGAACACTGTCCCGACATGGGGGGTGAAAATTTCCAGGGTCGCCGTACCAATGTCGAACATGTCGATCTCTTCCGATGGGAAATGACCGATCGTAATTAGCGTAATTATCCGTCTTGCGCAATATTATCTGTGATTTATTGAATTGGCCCGGAAATCTATATTGTAGTATTCGGTTGCATAATAATATATGCAACCGAATGTCTTTCATTGGCGGATTCGTGGCGGGATTCTCATCTATAGATTTCTCCCCCGTCCGGCTCGACCGTCAAAGACATCCATGCAAAACGCCCTTTCCGATCGGAATCGGAAAGGGCGCTGACAGGATGGCAGGACAGAGGGGGGGGCAGGCTGTCAGGGCAGGACGACCTGTCGGATCACGCGGCCGGCGGCCAGCTCGTCCATCAGCCGGTTGATCTCCGACAAAGGTGCGGTGCCGCTCAACAGCCGATGCACGGGCAGCCGTCCCGCCCGCCACAGGGCGATATAGCGCGGGATGTCACGCGACGGGATGGAGGAACCCATGTAGGAGCCCTGCAGAATCTTGCCTTCCGCCACCAGCGACACGGCCGGGAAGGACAGCAGCTCCGACGGGTTGGGCAGGCCCACGGTGACGGTGCGGCCGCCGCGGCGCGTGGCCTTGTAGGCGGCGGCCAGGACCACGGCCTTGCCGGCGGTTTCGATGGCGACATCGGCGCCGCGTCCACCCGTCAGGTCGGCGATGGCGGCCGGCGCATCGGCCGGGGCCACGGCCGCCGCGGCACCCAGTTCCAGGGCCAGCGCCCGCTTTTCCGCCACGGGATCGACAGCGATGATCGGGTTGGCCCCGGCCGCCACCCCGCCCAGCAGCGCCGACAGGCCGACCCCGCCCAGCCCATAGACCACCAGGCTTTCGCCCGGCCGCACCTGCGCCGTGTTCATGACGGCGCCCACGCCCGTCAGGACGGCGCAGCCGAACAGGGCCGCGATTTCGGGCGCGATGTCGGATGGGATCTTCACGGCGGAGCGCTGGTCGATGACGGCATGGGTGGCAAAGGCCGAGACGCCCAGATGGTGATAAATCTTCTCCCCATTGGTTTCTGCCAGCCGGTGACCGCCGCGCAGCAGCCGCCCCTCGCCATTGGCCGTGGCGCCGGGTTGGCACAGATAACCCTCACCGGCCCCGCAGGACGGGCACTGGCCGCAGGCGGGCAAGAAGGCCAGCACCACCTTGTCGCCGGGCTTGAAGTCGCTGTCGGGATCGCCCGTTTCCAGCACCGTGCCCGTCGCCTCGTGCCCCAGCGCCATGGGGGTGGGGCGGGGGCGGTCGCCATTGATCACCGACAGGTCGGAATGGCAGAGGCCGGCGGCATCGATGCGGACCAGCAGCTCACCCGCGCGCGGCGGCGCCAGCTCCACCTCTGCCAGGCGCAGCGGCCTGGTTTCGGCATAGGGGCCGGGCTGGCCGATCTGGTCCAGGATGGCGGCGGTGATACGCATCGGGGGGATTCCTCGTTCTTGGGGGCTGGGGGCCATGGCCGGGCGTTCGGCCGATCATGCCCCGGAATGTGTCTTCGTGCTAAGTCCGTCTGGTCACGGGGCCACAACCATCCGCGCCGCCGCCATGCCGGCCAGCCTTCCCAGCGTCATCGACGCGGCGATGCCCATGGCCGGCAGATAGCCCCAGCAGGACGGGCCGGAGACACAGCGCGCGGCCCCGCCGCAGGCGAACAGGTTGGGCAGCTTGGTCCCATCGGCGCGCAGCACATGGCCGTCGGCATCGGTGCGCAACCCGCCTTGCGTATGGTACAGCGCACCTTTCAGCCGGAAGGCGCGGAAGGGGGCGGCGGGCGGCGCGGCGGGCCAATGTCGGCCCGTGCTGTCGGCCCGGCCTTCGCGGTGCGCTTCCCTGGCATCGTCCAGACTGGCGGCCAGCCGCACCGGATCGGCCCCGATCGCGGCGGCCAGGGCCGCGATGTCAGGCGCCTGACGAGCGGCGTTCAGGTCAAAAAGCTGCATGGCTTCGGGAATATGGGCGCAATCCGCCTCGATCCGCGCATCGAAGATCACCCAGGCGCGGCCGTCCGGCTGGGCCAGGACGGGATGCACAATGCCGGAAATATCGACCGTCTCGTCCACGAACCGGTCCCCATCGCGGTTGACCAGGAACCCGCCTTCCAGGATGAAGCCGGGCGGCAGGGTCACGCCTTGCGGGTCGGTCAGCATGCCATAGCCCTGATACGACCCCATGTCGGCCAGATCGCCGCCCAGGGCCGCCCCCAACCGGATGCCCGTCCCGTCGCTGCGTTCATGGCTGTGGCTATAGGCCTGGGCGGCCTCGGGAATGTACCGGGCTACCATCTCCGGATTGGCGGCGAAACCGCCCGTGGCCAGGATCAGGGTGTCGCAGCCGATACCCTCCCGGCTGCCATCCGGGCGTTCGATGATGACGCCAGCCACGCGGCCATCCTCGTCGGATACCAGTTCGACCAGCCGCGCCTCATAGATCACATCGACGCCGGTTTCCCCCAGCCGCTGGTGCAGGAACAGCAGCGTATCGCCCCCGCTATGTCCCGGCCAGCCATGGACGCGCAGGCGGGAATGGCCGAAGGATGCCTTGAAGCGCAGGTCCAGCGTATAGGGCAGGCCCTGCGCCTCCACCAGCCAGTCCAGCGTCGGGCCGGCATGGTCGGCCACGGCGCGGGCCAGAACCGGGTCGGTCTGGCTGCGCGTCTTGGCCAGGATATCGGCATAGAGCAGGTCGGCGCTGTCCTCCACCCCTTGCGCGGCCTGGGCCCTGGTCCCGGCGGCACAGAGCAGGCCCTGGGACATCGACGTGGTGCCGTGTGGCGTGGCGTCTGCTTCGATCAGCAGCACGTCCGCGCCGGCGGCACGGGCGGCCAGCGCGGCCACGGCACCCGCGGCCCCACCACCCGCCACCAGGACGGGAACGGAGAACTCGAACGCCATGGCCGTTTCCTGCGGGTCAGTTGTTGGGGGCGCCGGCTTCGCTGAAATTCTGCCAGTCGCGCGTCACGAACACCTCGTCGATCAGCGTGCGCTGGAAGCAGCGGCCGGCCTTGAACCAGTGCCAGGTGCGCGAGCGGAACTGACCGCAGTCGGACATCTGGATCATCTCGTAAAGATAAAGGTCCGGCTCGCCCTTGCGGGTCCAGTTCAGGCAGGTGGAGCGGTTGAAATCATCCGGCTTCATGGCCGCGGCCCAGCCGGTGATCAGGTCATTGTCCCACCAGATGCGCCCATCGGCGTAAGAGGCCGGGAAGTCGCGCAGCTCCGTGCGCCCGTCTTCCCAGAAATAATGATTGCTCTGGTGATAGGGGTAGGGGCCATCCTCCTTGAACCGGCAGATCAGGCGGGACCGGTGCTGGTCCGTCAGCTTGCCGGTGGCGGCGTCATAATAGCGATACCAGCCCTCCCAGATCCCTTCATTGCGGGCCAGCAGCGGCATGTCGCGGCGCAGATCGGCCAGATTGTTGCTCATGGTTGGGTGATCCTTCGCTTTGCTGTTCAATCACGCAGATCGACGACGACCTTGCCCATGGATCGGCCGGACAGCAGACGCTCCACCGCGTCGGGGATCTGGGCCAGACCCTTGAAGGGCACATCGTCGAACGTGACGGCGATCTTGCCCTGGTCATACAGACCGAACAGGGTTTCCCGTGCCGCTGGCCACAGGTCGGTCAGCAAACCATTCATGAATCCGCGCACCGACGCGCCCTTGTAATAGAGCTTGTTGCCCACGCGCGGCGCCGTGACGATCTCTGGTTTGCCATCCAGATCGCCGGCCGCTCCCGCCACGACGACACGGCCCAGGGGCGCCAGATTGTCCAGGAAGGCGTCGAAGATGCCGCCGCTGACGGTGTCGACGGCCAGGTTCAGCTTGTTGCGGTATTCGGCCGCCAGCACCGTCGCCACGTCTTCCGACCGATAGTCGATGACGCGGTCCGCCCCCAGGGATCGGACGAAATCAACCTTCGCCCCACCGCCGCAGACGGCGACGACATGCGCGCCCCGCCGCTTGGCCAGCTGTACCAGGAAATGGCCCAAGCCCCCGGCGGCAGCGGAAATGGCCACCGTCTCCCCATCGCGGATGCCGCCGACATGTTCCAGCGCCAGGAAGGCCGACACACCGGTCGAGGCCAGGGCCAGATAATCCCGGCTGGCGGCCGGCACTTTGATGAACTGGCCGGCGGGGCCGATATTGGCTTCCCGGTAGCCACCGGTGAAACGGTTGGTGGCGGCGGCATCACCGACCACAAACCCGCTCACGTCCTCACCCACGGCTTCCACCACGCCCACCGCTTCCACGCCCGTATAGGTGGGCAGCGGGATGCGGATGTAATCGACGGCGTTGCGGGCGATCTGGGTGTCGAAGATGCCGTTGACGCCACAGAAATGGTTGCGCACGCGGATCTCGCCGGGGCCGGGATCGCGCAGCGGCTCCGTCACCGTATCGATGCCATTGCGGAAACTGTCGGCGAAGCGCGTCAGGCGCAGCGCCTGGTAAGTGCCGGTCATGCTGTCAGTTCTTTCCCTTGATCTCAAAGCCCAGCACGCCGGGGTTCAGCACGCGGCCCGGATCGACCGCATCCTTGATGGCGTCCAGCAGCATGCGGCTGGCCCCATCCCGGCTGTCGCGATAGGGGTAGGAGCGGCCGGCCTGGAAATGACCGCAGCCGAAGCTGCGAAAGGTGGCGATCAGGCGCTTGCGCGCCGCCGTCACCACGGCCGTCGCTTCCGGATTGTCCGGAAGATCGGGCAGGCGGGCCATATGTTCGGGCTCCAGCGCGGCATAATGCGACGCCAGGCGCTTTTCCGGCCAGTAGATCACCGGTTCCAGGATCAGGGCGTTGGTCGACATGGACGTGAACAGATAGCCCGTCATGATGCCGTGCTTGGTGAATTCTGCTTCCATGCTGGCGAACACGGCCTGCAAAGCCTCGAACAGGGCAGGCGCCTTGGACAGGGATATCTGGCCATGGATGGGGATCCAGCGCTGGCCCGCCGGGCCCAGGGCGCTGTTCAGCGGCGGGAAGGGCAGGGCGCGGATGACCTTGGCGATGGTGTTCGCCACTTCCACCCCGTTATTCTCCGCCGCGATGCGCCGGGCGGTGGCCATGTCCTGGGCCACGGCTTCAGCCGACCTTCCTTCGGCATTGATATGCAGCGGATAGCTGTCCAGGCTGACGAAGCTGCGGCCGGCCTTGGCCACCCGGAACGCCTCCCACAGCCCGCGCAGCAGCGATTTCTGCCGTGTGATCACCGCCCCCAGCGCCTTCACGTCGCCGGTCATCGATGCGCGCTGCATGCGCACCTTGGTCAGGCCAGGGTCAAAGGCGCACATTTCCGCGCCGACACCGGCCCGCGCCATGGCGGCCATGGCGCGCAGCATGTCCGGACCCGTGGGGAATTCGAAGGAGGCGTAGTCTTCGGCCTTGGGGATCTGCATCAGACGCAGGGTGATCTGGGCCTTCACGCCGAAGGCACCGCAATCACCGCAGAAAATGCCCGTCAGGTCGGGCCCGAAATGCCGGTAGAAGGGGCTGTCGCCATCGGCCCCGCGGGCCCCGGTGCGCAGCACCTGCCCATCGCCCAGCACCACGGTCATGGCCACCACGCTTTCGCTGCTGGTGCCGTAATGGCCGGCGCCCAGCATGGCGTTCAGCTGTGACACGCCGCCGCCGATGGTGGAGGTCAGGCCCGACATGGGGCCGAAGAAGGGGGTGCGCAGCCCGTGCCTGGCCAGCGCCTCGTTCAGCGCGATCCAGGTGCAGCCGGCTTCCACCGTCACCACCATGTCGTCAGGGCGCAGGTCGATGACCCGGTTCATGCGACGCATGTCCAGCGACACGGTGCCACCCACGGCCGGAATGAAGCCACTGGTATAGCTCATGCCCGCCCCGCGGGGTGCGATGGCGGCCCCGGCCCGGTGCAGCAGGGCCACGGTCTGCGACAGCTGGTCCAGATTGTCCGGCGCCACGACCAGGGCCACGGGCTCCTTGCTCTCGCTCCAGATGTCGCAGCCGAAAAGGCGCAGCGTCTCCGCGTCGTCATGGACGGCGTCGGCCCCCACAATGGCGGCCAGTGCCGCCTTCAACCCGGTGACCGTACCCGCGATACCCGATGACCCGTCCGGCATTCCTGTTCCCCATTCTGATGCTAGGATCGATACCGGGGCCGCAGCCTAGACCCGTAACCGGAAAGGCGGCGTGCCCGAACCCGGCCCCTGTCCGCAAGGCGGTCACCGGGGGTCGGCTGATTGCGTATAATGATATAACTATAATACATTATGGCATGGCAAGGAACTTTCCGGGGGTGGGGACGGGCAATGGCGTCGACGCTGTATGAGAAACTCTGGTCCAGCCATGTCGTGGCGGATGAAGGCAATGGCGTCAGCCTGCTTTATATCGACCGGCAGATGCTGCACGAGGTCAGCAGCCCCCAGGCCTTCGCGGGTCTGCGGGAAAAGGGGCTGCGCGTGCGCAATCCCGGCGCCCATCTGGCCGTGGCCGACCATTCCGTGCCCACCCGTCACCGTGACCGGCCCATCGCCGATCCGCAGGCCCGCGCCCAGGTGGAACTGCTGGAACGCAACGCGCGGGAATTCGGCATCGACATGCTGGGCCTGGGTGATCCGCGCCAGGGCATCGTGCATGTGACGGGGCCGGAACAGGGTTTCACCCTGCCGGGCCTGACACTGGTCTGCGGCGACAGCCACACGGCCACGCATGGCGCCTTTGGCGCGCTGGCCTTCGGCATCGGGTCGGGCGAATGCGAAAGCGTGCTGGCCACCCAGACCCTGCGGATGCCGCGCGCCAAGACCCTGCGCGTCACGGTGCGCGGCGATCTGCCGCCGGGTGTGGGGGCCAAGGACATCATCCTGGCCGTGGTGGGCCGGCTGGGCAGCAATGGCGCCATCGGCCATGCCATTGAATATGCCGGCCCCGCCATCCGCGCCCTGTCCATGGAAGGGCGCATGACGCTGTGTAACATGAGCATCGAGGCCGGCAGTCGCACGGGCCTGGTCAGCCCCGACGAGGTGACCTTTGCCTGGCTGACGGGAAGGCCGCTGGCCCCGCAGGGCGCGGACTGGGATGCGGCGGTCGCCTATTGGCGCACCCTGCCCAGTGATGAAGGGGCGATCTTTGACCGGGAGGTGGAGATCGACGCCACCGCCCTGGTCCCGCAGGTCAGTTGGGGCACCAGCCCGGATCAGGTGGCCGACATCACGGGCCGCGTGCCCGACCCGGCGGGCCTTGACGGCGAACAGGCGGCCAAGACGGCCAAGGCCCTGGCCTATATGGGGCTGGAACCGGGCATGGCCCTGACCGAAATCCCCATCAGCCATGTCTTCATCGGGTCCTGCACCAATGGCCGGATCGAGGATCTGCGCATCGCCGCCCGCGTGCTGACGGGCCGCACACTGGCCGCCTGCGTGACCCAGGCCCTGGCCGTGCCCGGATCGCATGCCGTGAAGAAGCAGGCGGAAGCCGAAGGGCTGGACGCCATCTTCCGCCAGGCCGGCTTTGAATGGCGCGATCCCGGCTGTTCGCTGTGCGTGGCCATGAATGACGACCGGCTGCCGCCGGGTGCCCGCTGTGCCAGCACATCCAACCGTAATTTCGAAGGTCGCCAGGGCCAGGGTGCCCGCACGCATTTGATGGGCCCGGCCATGGCGGCGGCATCGGCCGTTGCCGGGCACATCGCCGATCCGCGGGATTTTTTGTAAGCGCCGCTCTCTTTATTCTTAACCTTCTTTACCGTCATCCCGGCGAAAGCCGGGACCCAGGGGCCCAAAGCTCGACCTTCAAGCTGCGTCGGTCCACGTTGCGTCGATGGTGACCCTGTGGCCCCTGGGTCCCGGCTTGCGCCGGGATGACGACAGATTGTGAATAGGGAGCCCCACCTCGGTGCCCGAAAGAACAACAAGGATACGATCATGGACCCGTTCATCCGCCTGTCCGCCATCGCCGCCCCCTTCAACGAGGCGGATATCGACACGGACATCATCTATCCCGCCCGCTTCCTGACCATTACGGAGAAGAAGGGGCTGGGCCGTTACGCCTTCCATGACCGGCGGTTTGACGGGCAGGGGCGGGAGGTGGCGGAATTCGTGCTGAACCGCGATCCCTGGCGGCAGGCCGGCATCCTGGTTGCCGGGCATAATTTCGGCTGCGGGTCGAGCCGCGAGCAGGCGCCCTGGGCGCTGCTGGACCAGGGCATCCGCTGCATCATCGCCCCCAGCTTCGGCGATATCTTCCGCGGCAACTGCTACCGCAACGGCATGTTGCCCGTGACGGTGGACGAGGGCACGCATGCCGCCCTTCTGGCCGATGCCGAGGCCGGCGCGATGCTGCATGTCGATCTGGAGGCCCGGCACATCATCCGGCCCGACGGGTCCGCCGTCGCCATCGCCATCGATCCGGCCAGGCGCGATGCGCTGCTGAATGGCTGGGACGAGGTGATGACCATCCTGAACACGCGCGGGACCGACATCACCCGGTTCGA
This sequence comes from Hydrogenophaga intermedia, assembly GCA_943371025.1. Classification (GTDB taxonomy): domain Bacteria; phylum Pseudomonadota; class Alphaproteobacteria; order Azospirillales; family Azospirillaceae; genus Niveispirillum. The sequence continues at coordinate 6,526 of CALRTC020000047.1, read as the reverse complement.
AACCGAACGCAGCCAGCGCTTCCCCTGGCTTGTCCGATAGGCGGACGCCGGCACAGCGCAGGCGTGACGGGGGGTGGCCCCTTCACACCAATTCAAACCCATCAGACCAACCCGAAGGCACCATTCCATGGCCAACCCCATCCTGCGTCAGAAGCTGGCGGCCCGTCAGTTCATCTCCGCCCCCGGCATCCAGGACATGATCGCCGCCGTCATCGCCAACAAGGTCGGCTTCGACATCATCTATGGCAGCGGCTATTGGACCGTCGCGTCGGCCTATGGCCTGCCCGATGCCGGCATCGCGTCGGTGACGCAGATGGTGGACCGTATGGCGACCCTGGTCCGCACCAGCAACGCCGCCGTCATCGCCGATGCCGATACGGGCTTTGGCGGGCTGCTGAATGTGCATCACACGGTGCGCGCCTACGAACAGGCGGGCATCACCGCCATCCAGATCGAAGATCAGGAATTCCCCAAGAAGTGCGGCCACACGCCGGGCAAGCGCGTCATTCCCGCCGCCGACATGGCGGAAAAGATCCGCGTCGCTGTGGAGGCCCGCAATGATGAGAATTTCCTGATCATCGCCCGCACCGACGCCCGCCAGAGCGAAGGGCTGGAAGGTGTGCTGCATCGCATGAAGCTTTATGCCGAAGCCGGCGCCGACATCCTGTTCCCCGAGGCGCTGACCAGCGACGAGGAAGCGCGCATCGTCACCGCGTCCGTCGACCGGCCGATGATGGCCAACATGGCCGATGGCGGCCTGACCCCCATCCGCGATGCCAAGACGCTGGAAGGCCTGGGCTATGCCCTGTCCATCTTCCCGGCGATGACCAGCCTGGCGGCGGCGGCGGCCATGGAAGCGGCCCTGCTGAACCTGAAGCAGACGGGCACCAGCCTGTCGCCCGACGTGCCCCTGTTCAATTTCAAGGAATTCTGTTCCCTGATCGGGTTCGAGGATGTGTGGGCGTTTGAGAAGAAGTGGGCGAAGTAGAGCCCCGGTCCGATTCTTTGCTATGTCTGATAGTGAAGGCCGCCCCCGCCCCGGGGCGGCCTTTTTTGTTTCAGCCACATTAACCAACAGCGAAACATTATAAATAATTGATATACATGAGAAAATTTTCCGCCGCGTCGACGTGACGCCGGGCGAGGGGTATAGATTCTGTGTATAGGCTGCACAATTTTGTGTGTATTCCAAAAGTATAGAATATAGAATAGTTAATAAATCTTCAATAACTTGACGGAGTGAACGCTAACATTGTAAAAATGCGCGATCGAGTGCGATTTGTTCGGCGACAGAACTATTCTAATATGAAGGGGTGCTGCGATGTTGCGTATGTTGAAGGGGCGCGATGATGCCGGACAGGTTCTTGCCGCTCTAGACCGCTCCCAGGCGGTGATCGCTTTCAGCCCGGACGGGACGATCCTGGAGGCCAACCAGAATTTCCTGAAGGTGATGGGCTATTCGCTGGCGGAAGTACGCGGCAAGCATCACAGCCTGTTCGTGGAACCGGCCGAACGCAACAGCGCCGATTATACCGCTTTCTGGCAGACCCTGCGCCGCGGCGAATATCAGGCAAAACAGTTCAAGCGCATCGGCAAGGAAGACAAGGTCGTCTGGATCGAGGCCTCCTATAACCCGATCCTGGACCAGGACGGACAGGTGAAGAAGGTGGTGAAATATGCCACTGACATCACGGCCAAGACGCTGGAGCACGCCAACCTGCTGGGTCAGGTGGAGGCCATCCGCAAATCCCAGGCCGTCATCGAATTCGCTCTGGACGGGCAGATCCAGTGGGCCAATGACAATTTCCTGAAGACGCTTGGCTACAGGCTGGACGAGATCAAGGGCCAGCATCACAGCCTGTTCGTCGAACCGGCCGAACGCAGCGGTGTGGAATACAAGGCCTTCTGGGAAGCGCTGCGCCGGGGCGAATATCAGGCAAGGCAGTTCAAGCGTATTGGCAAGGGCGGCAAGGTCGTCTGGATCGAAGCCAGCTACAACCCGATCCTGGACCCCAGCGGCAAGCCGCTGAAGGTGGTGAAATATGCCACCGACATCACCGCCCAGATGGAGATGCTGGCCAGCCTGAAAACCCTGATCGACCGGAATTTCGGCGAGATCGACGACGCTGTCGGTCAATCCACCCGTGAGGCGACCAGCGCCAGCACGGCGGCCAGCCAGACATCGTCGGCCGTGCAGATGATGGCGTCGAGTGCCGAAGAACTGGCCGCCTCCATCAGTGAAATCTCCCAGAGCATGGTGCAGTCGCGTGGCGCCACAGACGGGGCGGTGGAGATCGCCGGGCGGGCCGACCAGGCCGCCCGCCGGCTGGACGAGGTGGCACGGTCGATGGAAGGGGTGGTCGACGTCATCCGCACCATCGCCGGACAGATCAACCTGCTGGCACTGAACGCCACCATCGAGGCGGCGCGGGCCGGCGATGCGGGCCGCGGCTTCGCCGTGGTTGCGACGGAGGTCAAGAACCTGGCCAACCAATCGGCCAACGCCACCCAGAAAATCTCAGAAGAGATTGCGGGCATCCAGGCGCTGTCCGGTGACATGGTGGGGGCGTTGCAGGAAATCCGCAGTGCCGTGGGCAATGTGCGCGAATATGTCTCCGCCACGGCGGCGGCTGTGGAGGAACAAAGTGCGGTCACCCGCGACATGTCCTCCAACATGCAGACGACGGCCGGGGCCGTGGATACGGTGATGCGGAACCTCAGCGCAATCAATGACAGTATCGCCAAGGTCACCAACGCGGTGTCCACGACCAAGGACGCGGCCCGCATTCTGGCGCGATAAGGGCACGGCTACCGCCGCCTCCAAACCAGATCCCGGTAAGCAAAACTCACCGGGATCTGGTTTGCACCCATATTTTCCGTTGTCGGGTCCGCCGGGGCCGCCTCAAAAGGGGGCGGCCCCGTCCTTGTTCATGCCCCCGGCATCCAGGACATGATCGCCGCCGTCGTCGCCAACAAGATCGGCTTCGACGTCATCTATGGCAGCGGTTACTGGACCGTCGCCTCGGCCTATGGCCTGCCCGATGCCGATACGGGCTTTGGCGGGCTGCTGAATGTGCATCACACGGTGCGCGCCTGCGAACAGGCGGGCATCACCGCCATCCAGATCGAAGATCAGGAATTCCCCAAGAAGTGCGGCCACACGCCGGGCAAGCGCGTCATTCCCGCCGCCGACATCCTGTTCCCCGAAGCGCTGACCAGCGACGAGGAAGCCCGCATCGTCACCGCGTCGGTCGACCGGCCGATGATGGCCAACATGGCCGATGGCGGCCTGACCCCCATCCGTGATGCCAAGACCTTGCAGGGCCTGGGCTATGCCCTGTCCATCTTCCCGGCCATGACCAGCCTGGCGGCGGCGGCGGCCATGGAAGCGGCCCTGCTGAACCTGAAGCAGACGGGCACCAGCCTGTCGCCCGACGTGCCCCTGTTCAATTTCAAGGAATTCTGTTCCCTGATCGGGTTCGAGGATGTCTGGGCGTTTGAGAAGAAGTGGGCAAAATAGGCCATCTAGCCGCCGGATGGCGGCGCTGGCGACTGAAGCTCGTTGATCGGTTGTGATCGATGGCACAAGGTATAACGAGTGTATAACGAGTCCGACGGGGCCGCCTTCATGACCGGGCGGCCCCGTTCTCGTTCATGCTCCCGGTGTCAGGGCCGTCGTGAGTGCCGTCTTTATCCAGAACGGAAATCCCAGGTAGAATAAATCCACCTGATACGGAAGTTGCACTTCCCTCCCTGATGCTTATTAACCATCAATGACTGGATATGTGCATCCGTATGCCCTATTCCTTTGGGCATAAGACAGCGTCTTCGCGATGCAAACGGTTGCTGCTAATGGTGGTTAATGGCCAGGGCGATTTGGCGACCATCTGTGAATTCGGGTGTGGGGAGGTGTGGGATGATGTTCGGACTTCTGCGGCAGCGTGACGATTCAGGTCAAATCCTTGCCGCCTTGGATCGCTCCCAGGCGGTAATTTCGTTCAGTCCGGACGGGACGATCCTGGATGCCAACGAGAATTTCCTGAAGGTCATGGGCTATTCGCTGGCGGAAGTGCGCGGCAAGAATCACAGCATGTTCGTGGAGCCGGCCGAACGCAACAGCCCCGACTATGCCGCCTTCTGGCAGGCCCTGCGCCGCGGCGAATATCAGGCCCGGCAGTTCAAGCGCATCGGCAGAGATGGCAAGGTCGTCTGGATCGAGGCCTCCTACAACCCCATCCTGGACAAGGACGGCAAGGTGGTGAAGGTGGTGAAATATGCCACGGACATCACCGCCAAGGCGCTGGAGCATGCCAACATGCTGGGCCAGCTGGAGGCCATCCGCAAGTCGCAGGCCGTCATCGAATTCACGCTGGATGGCCAGATCGTCTGGGCCAATGACAATTTCCTGAAGACGCTCGGCTACCGGCTGGACGAGATCAAGGGCCAGCATCACAGCATGTTCGTAGAGCATGCGGAGCGCGGCGGGTCGGACTATGCCGCCTTCTGGAAGGCCCTGCGGAACGGCGAATATCAGGCCCGGCAGTTCAAGCGCATCGGCAAGGGGGGCAAGGTCGTCTGGATCGAAGCCTCCTACAACCCCATCCTGGACCCCAGCGGCAAGCCGCTGAAGGTGGTCAAGTTTGCCACCGACATCACGACCCAGATGGAGATGCTGGCCAATCTGAAAGACCTGATCGACCGCAATTTCGGTGAGATCGACCATGCCGTCGACCATTCGACGCGGGAGACCACCAGTGCCAGCACGGCCGCCAACCAGACATCGGCCGCGGTGCAGATGATGGCGTCCAGCGCGGAAGAGCTGGCCGCCTCGATCAGTGAAATCTCCCAGAGCATGGTGCAGTCACGCGGTGCCACCGATGGTGCCGTGGAGGTGGCCAGCCGGGCCGACCAGGCCGCCCGCCGCCTGGATGATGTCGCCCGGTCGATGGAAGGCGTGGTTGATGTCATCCGCGCCATCGCCGGACAGATCAACCTGCTGGCGCTGAACGCCACCATCGAGGCGGCGCGGGCGGGAGAGGCCGGGCGCGGCTTTGCCGTGGTGGCGACGGAGGTGAAGAACCTGGCCAACCAGTCGGCCAACGCCACCCAGAAAATCTCGGAGGAGATTGCCGGCATCCAGTCCCTGTCCGGCGACATGGTGACCGCGTTGCAGGAGATCCGCTCCGCCGTGACCAATGTGCGCGAATATGTCTCGGCCACGGCCGCCGCCGTGGAGGAGCAGAGCGCGGTCACCCGCGACATGTCTTCCAACATGCAGACGACCGCCAGTGCGGTGGAGACGGTGACGCGCAACCTGAACGCCATCAATGACAGCATCGGCCGGGTCACCAACGCGGTGTCCACGACCAAGGACGCGGCGCGCGTCCTGGCCCGCTGATGGCCGGGGTCCCGGGCGGCTGATGGGAAAATGCCCCATCTATCCGCCTGTTGGACAGCCGCGCAGGCTTTCTGCGACCAATGACCGGTAACATTGGCACCATCTTCCTGCAACATTCGGCAGGGGGAACGGGCGAATGGAAAAAGGGGTACCGATCCGGGCGATCAGCCGGGCCATCGCGGCGTTGAAGGCCATCAACCGTCAGGGCTCCCTGACCATGATGGAAATCGCGCGGTCGGCCGAAGTGCCCTATCCCACCGCCTGCCGGCTGGTGCAGACCCTGGTCTATGAAGGGCTGGTGGAGCAGGAGCCGGACCGCAAGCGCTATCGCCCCACCGCCATGGTGCAGTCGCTGGCCTATGGGTTCCAGGATGATGACCGGCTGGTGGAGGTGGCGCGGCCGCATATCGTGTCGTTGACCCGCCGCATCGGCTGGCCCATCTCCATCGCCGTGCGCGTAGGCCGGAACATGATGCTGCGCGACAGCACCCATGCCAACACGGCCCTGACCTTCGAACGCTATTATCCGGGCTTCACCCTGCCCGTGCTGGACAGCGCGTCCGGCAAGCTGTCCATGGCCTATACCCCGGACGAGGAGCGGGAGACGCTGCTGCGCTGGATGAAGGTGGCGCAGGAGGTTGACCCTGAATATCTGAAAGCCGCGCGCGCCGGCCTGAATGTGGAGCGCATCCGCACCCAGGGCTATGCCGTGCAGGGCCGCAACCACCACAATCTGACCCCCGGCAAGACCGCGTCCGTGGCCGTGCCCATCTTCCTGGGCGACCATTTCAAGGCGGCCATGACCATGATCTTTTTCGCCTCGGCCATGAAGGTGGAAGCCGCCCTTGACCGTTACCTGGACGATCTGAAGGGCACGGCGGAGATGATCAGTGAGGAACTGACCCTGATCGCGGCACAGAAATAGGCTCCGGGGCAGGGCGGTGTTATGCCAAGCCGCCGGCTGGCGGCAAGCGGCGCCTGAGATACCGTGTTGGCAGTCAAGCGGGTTGGAATGGTTTTCGTGTTTTCAGGACGCCATAGGCGATGACCAGGAGCTTTCTGGCGACGGCAACCAGGATGGCTTTGGGTGCCTTGCCATTTTCCTTAAGCCTGTCTGCAAAGGCCTTC
>CALRTC020000046.1:0-31993 GCA_943371025.1 Hydrogenophaga intermedia | reverse complement strand
GGCCTCCGATACCGTACAGTCTCTACGCGGCAAAGCGGCGGGGGCCTCATCTCAAGCCCGAACTCAGTGGAAAAAGGGCGTAACAGACTCACCCGCCGATGGCCAAACCATCGCACGGTTCGGCCCCACCCGACATACAAGGGCTGCATGGATCAGGGCCGTAGGTTCTGATCCATGCAAATACGTATAATTCGTTGCAAGGGCAGGCCGGCAGCGGCAACCTGTCGGCGAGGGCGGCACGGCCGGCAACTGGATGGTCAGGAAAGGAAAGGCGATGTCGCGACTGAAGGGCTGGTGGGCAGCCTTGCAGACCAGGGGCGTGACACCGGAGATCCTGGCCATCGGCATCCTGATCTGGGGTTCCTTCATCTATCTGCACCGGGCCACACCCATGCTGACCATTCCGGCGGCGGACTGGCTGAATGGCACGGTGGCGCTGCCGATCGGCGGGCGGGTGATGGTGGCGGACATTGTCGGCTGGCTGGCCGGGATCGCGCGAATTCCCGCCGATTCCGCCAAGGTCACCATGATGTTCATGGGGATCGAGGCATTGGCCTTCCTGATCGCCAGCATCACCATTCCGCTGACGGCCGTGACCCTGACGGGCAGCCGTGCTGCGGCCTGGCTGGCCTATGGGCTGTTCATCTGGCAGGCCTTCTACACCTTCATCATCAGCCCACGGCACCGGTTCTGGTTTTCCTACGACATCGTCTCCCTGGCCGTCATGTCGCTGGCGCTTTATTGCATTGTCTGCGATCGCTTCAAATCGCTGCTGGTCGTGACGCTGATCGGGGCCTGGAATCGGGAGACGGCGGCCCTGTCGGCGCTGTTCTACGCGCTTTACCATTGGGGTGGCAGCAAGGGTGATGGGTTTTGGCGCCTGTCGGGCCTCACACCCGCCATCATCGGGCGGGCCGCCCTGCTGTTTGTGGGCGCGGTGGCGGTCAAGGCCCTGGTCTGGCACCTGCACGGTTTTCAGGGCGGGGCCGTTTCCTTCTACCATGAGCCGGGGGTGCTGCGTCTCTGGCGGAACCTGCGCATCTGGGAAGGCGGGGTCTATGCCTGCCTGGGGGCGTTCGGCTTCCTCTGGCTGCTGGCGCCGCGTGCCCTGGTGGCCTTGGGACGCCAGCCCTTCGCCTGGATGGGCTGGGCCTTCCTCCCCTATCTGGGCGGCATGCTGCTGGTCGGCAATATCGATGAAATCCGCATCTTCGCGGAATTCATCCCCTGGCTGGCCGTGATGCTGACGCTGGCCTGGCATGGTGGCCGGCCGGCGGTGGAACATCGATAAGGCCAAGGGCCATAATTCATGACCGGTGGTATCATACCAGGGCCGGAAAGTTCTGACTTCTGGCCCTGGTATCGGCCGCGACGGCGGCCGCGCGGGCTCGTGCCCGCGAAGCCAAGGCCCGCGGATGCGGGCCGCCCGGCGTTTGAGGGGCCGGAAAGTGCCGACCACAGGTCGGCACTTTCCGGCATTGGTATCAGGCGCGCGGGTTGACGATCGGCCCGGCCGGCCCGTCGAAATCATCCGGCTCGTCCAGCAGCGAGCCATCGGCGATCCGGCCCAGGAATTCCTCCAGCCGCCGCCAGAGCAGCTGCATCTGCTCAGCCGATCGCCGGTCGAAGCGGCGCAGCATCAGCAGCGTGGCATCGTCCAGACGCGGATAGGCCATCAGCAGCCCTTCCGCCTCACCGATGCCGGCGCGGGCATAGATGCGGAATTTCAGCGCATTGGTGACGAAGAAGGACAGCAGCGCCACGAAGCCCCCCTTGTCTTCCAGAAAGAAGGTCGGGCATTCGACATAGGCGGCGTCGGGCACCAGCTCCGTCCAGGTCGCATCGGGCACGATCAGGCAGTTCGGTGACAGGCCACAGGCGACAAGGCCCCGCGCAAGGTCGCGCGGGGCCGCCTGCAAACGCCAGATCATGCCGGACGGGCTTGCCGTCGTCGGTGTCAGGGGAACCAGGACTTACATCTCCTTGAAGGCGCGGAAGAAGCCATCCGCCAGCGGCATCATCAGATAGGCGATGATGGAATGCTCGCCCGCCTTCATCAACACTTCAGCCGGCATGCCGGGTACCAGCTTCTGCCCGTCCAGCTTCACCAGCTCCTTCTCATCGACCCGCACCCGGGCCACGTAGTAGCGTGCCCCGCGCTGATCGACCGCGGCATCGGCCGATACGCCCAGGACCGTCCCCACCAGGGTCGGGACATGCCGCTGCGACAGGGCGGAGAACCGGATTTCCGACTGCATACCGACCTGCACGACATCGATATCGATGGGCGATACCTGCGCCTCGATGATCAGTTCGTCCTTGTCGGGCACCAGTTCCAGCAGCGGGTCGCCGGCGCGCACGATGCCCCCCACGGTATGCACGCGGGAACCGACGATGAAGCCGTCCGACGGAGACTTCACCTCGCGCCGGGCCAGCTGGTCATTGGCGCTGGTCAGACGGTCCTGCAGGTCGAAGATGCGGGCCTTGGCTTCCTGCAGCCCCTTGGCCACATCCTCTTCAAAATTCTTGCGGATCTGCAGGATCTGCAGCCGGGCTTCGCCCACCGCCTGCTTGGACTTGGAAATCTCCGACATGTAGTTGCCGCGATTACCGTCCAGCTCCGCCCGCTCCCGCTGCAATTGCAGCAGACGGGTCTTGGAGGCATAGCCCTTCTCGAACAGCTGCTGAAGACCTTCCAGCTCATTGTCGATCAGGTCGATCTGCTGGGTATTGGCGTTGACCTGCGCCTCCAGCCCCTTCATCTGCTCGTCCAGCTGCTTGATGCGCTGTTCATAGATGGAAAGCTGGCCGGCCAGGGCGTCCCGCCGGGCCTTGAACACCTCTTCTTCGGACGCGCGGATGGCCGCAAAGCGGCCATTCTCGCTGGTGCCCTGCAATTCCACCGGGAAGCTGATGGTCTTGGCGCCGTCGCGTTCCGCGATGAACCGGGCCTCCATGGCCTTGGCCGTCAGGAACTGGCCGAAAAGCACATCGCGCTGGGCCTGCGACGTCACCTCGTCCAGGCGCAGCAGCACGTCGCCGGCCTTCACATGGTCACCGTCACGCACCAGGATTTCGGCGACGATGCCGCCTTCCAGGTTGGCGATGGTCTTGCGGTTGCTGTCGACCACGATGGTGCCGGGGGCGACGACGCCCTTGGCGATGGGGGCCAGGAAGGACCAGAGCAGGATGCCGCCGAAGGCGACGGCGATCAGCGCCAGGCCGGAACGGACCACGGGCATCTCATCCGTCGGGATGATGATGGCGCCGCCCTCGGCCGGAACCGCCGGAACGCCGCCTGCTTTTTTGCCGGTCAGAAGTTGGAGCATTTTGAAGACTTTCTGCTTGGTACAACCAGCAACCGGAGATCAGGCGCCCTTGCCGCCCGCCGTGGGGGCGATCTGGGCCGGTTGACCTGCCGCGGCAACCTGCTGCGGCTGGGCAACCGGACGGGTCAGGCGGGCCAGCACGTCCTGCTTGGGCCCGAACATCTCCACCAGACCGTCGCGCAGGACCAGGATCTTGTCGACATGGTTCATGATCGACGGGCGGTGGGAAATGAGGATGACCGTGGCCTTGCGCTCCTTCAGCTTGGCCAGCCCCTGGACCAACGCCGCCTCGCCTTCGCTGTCGAGATTGGAATTGGGTTCGTCCAGCACCAGGAAGCGCGGGTTGCCATAGACGGCGCGGGCCAGACCCAGACGCTGGCGCTGACCGCCCGACAGGGCGATGCCGCCCGGCCCGATGACCGTGTCATAACCCTGCGGCAGGCGCAGGATCATTTCATGCACGCCGGCCAGCTGGGCGGCTTCCACGACCTTGACGGGATCGACATCGCCGAAGCGCGCGATATTGTCCTTGATGGACCCGTCGAAAATTTCCACATCCTGCGGCAGGTAGCCGATATGCGGCCCCAGATCCTCGTGATCCCAGGCGAACACATCGGCGCCGTCCAGACGCACGGACCCGCTGTGCGGCGCCCAGACACCGACCAGCAGCCGGGCCAGGGTCGACTTGCCGGCAGCACTGGGACCGACCAGGGCCAGCGCCTCGCCGGGTTCCAGGGCGAAACTGACCCCCTTCACCGTCGGGTTGGTGCCGCCGGGCGGCACGGCCACCACGCGTTCCACGGCCAGCCGCCCTTCCGGGGCCGGCAGCGACATGGTTTCCTGATGCCCCCCGAAGCTGCGCAGCAGCTCGTTCAGGCGGGCATAGGCGCCACGGGCGCTGACGAACTGGCGCCAGGAACCGATGGCCTGTTCCACCGGGGCCAGACCGCGGCCCATGATGATCGAGCTGGCGATCATCGAGCCGGGCGACAATTCACCCTCCAGCGCCAGATAGGCGCCAAGACCCAGGATGGCCGACTGCAAGGCGACGCGGACGAATTTGGTGGCGGCCTGGATGGCGCCGGCATTGTCCGACGCCAGCGCCTGCAGCATCAGGGCCCGGTCCTGGCTGGCGCGCCAGCGCTTGCGGATGCCGGGCAGCATGCCCATGGCGGCCAGGACTTCACTGTTCTTCAGGCTGGCCTCGGCAAAGGCACTGGCCCGCAGCGCATGGCCATTGGCTTCCGACAGGGGCTTCTTCGTCGCCGCTTCCTGGGCAAAGGCCAGTGCGAACAACACGGCAGCACCGCCCAGGGCCAGAACGCCCAGCAGCGGGTGCAGCACGAAGACGATGCCGATGAAGACCGGCGCCCAGGGCGCATCGAAGAAGGCGAACGGCCCCTGCGAGGTGATGAACTGGCGCAGATTGTCCAGGTCGCGCAGCGCCTGGCTGCGGTTGGCGGCAGGGCTGCGCAGGTTCAGGGCGAAGATGCTGTCGAAGACACGACCGCCCAGCTTCTGTTCCAGCTTGCCGCTGACGCGGACCAGCACACGCGACCGGATCACCTCCAGCGCCGCGGACACGACCATCATCCCGCCGATGACCAGGCTGAGATACAGCAGCGTCGCCTCGCTGCGCGCCGTCAGCACCCGGTCATAGACCTGCAGCATGTAGATCGGCGACGCCAATGTCAGCAGATTGACGAAGAAACTGAACACCCCGACGAAGGCAAAGGCGCGCGCACTTTGCTGCAACGCCTGGCGCAGGGGCGACACGGCGCCGGCGGAGCGGTTGGGTACAGGAATTTTCATAGGGATCGCCTGCCTGACAAATCGAGGGCGCCTTCACCAGCGCGGGGCCACTAAAGCCCAACGCGGCCGCATTGTAACGCCGGGACATAGTGTGGATCAACATCAGTGAGTCGCTGAAGTCACAGGGGAGCATCGTGCAGGGTGCATCTTGATATGGTTGCAACCCCTCCCCATCGGAACCCGATCAACTCAACTGTACCCCTTCGGGAATAATAATGTGCGTGCGTTTGTGCAACCAATACAGCTCCTGCAGGTCCCATTGTGCCTCCACCGTCCGCTCCAGCAGGACCGACAGGAACTGATGCACCTTGTCGCGGGGGAAGGTGATTTCGGCCTTCAGCGCATCACCTTCATGGAACAGGAAGCCGATTCCGCCATCGCGGATGTTCATGTCCAGCTTGGTCACCAGCAGCCGATCCGTGGCCTTCGGCCGGGGTGGCGCACCGGCGTCCGGCCGGGCGGGGCCGGCGCCGTCGGCCGTATCGTCGGGCGACCGCTGACGGTCCCAGGAACTGGCCGCCGCCATATGTTCGAACAGCAGCACATCATTGCGGAAATCGACAGGGGTGCGCGTCAGGTCGCGATTGCTGCGCATCAGCAGCTCCACGATGCCGGCCAGCATCAGGCGCGTCAGCCGCCGTGTCAGAAACAGATCGATGGCCGCTTCCTCCGACCGCAAGGTCAGCAGCAGCCGATCCTCTTCCGGCACGAAGCGGATATCAATGGCCGTCGCGGTGATATGCTGCATGTGCCACCTGGAACCTGGACGGCCTTTCCACCGGATGAACCCAGTTGAACGACCCGAACCCCAGGGTACGGAGGCGGCGGTCGGTCTGGCAACCTCTATTCCGGCGGGGCCGGGTCACCGCCGCAGCCCTTCGATCAGCTGCATCTGCCGGGGCAGGCAATGGCGGCGCAGATCATAATGGTCGATGATGGTCTGGCGCGCCGCCTGGCGTATCCCCTGATAACGGTCGGGATGCGCCAGCCCCTCCGCCACCATGTCGGCAATGGCATCATAATCGAAGAAATCGACCAGCAGGCCGTTGCGCCCATGCTCGATCACCTCTTCCACGGGGGGCGTGCGGCTGCCCACCACCAGGGCGCCGCAGCTCATGGCCTCCAGCATCGACCAGCTCAGCACGAACGGGTAGGTCAGATAGACATGCACCGCGCTGAGTCGCAGCAGATTGACAAAGTTCGGATAGCTGACATTGCCCAGGAAGGTCACGCGCGACCGGTCGATGCGGTCGCCCTGTTCGGTCAGGTAGATATCCTTCCAGGACTTGCCTTCCGGCGCCGGTGCACCATAGGAAACGCCATCGCCCCCGACGATCAGGAAATGGGCGTCGGGGCGCAGCGCCTGCAACCGCGGCAGGGCCCGCATGAAGCTGTGATAGCCGCGATAGGGTTCCAGGTTGCGGTTGACGAAGGTGACGATCTCCATCCCCGGCTTCAGCACCGTGTCGGTGCCGGCCAGACGCGCCTCCACCTGGCTGCCCGGCGTCAGGGCATCGGTGTCGATCCCGTCATGGATGACATTGATCAGGTGCTGGAACGGCTGCGGATAGCTGGATTTCTGCCAGTGGGTGGGGCTGTAGGCCGCATCCATGCCGATCAGGTTGATCAGGCCGCAACCATTCTTGGCCCGGACCCGCGCCGTGGTGCGCCATTGCGATACGGCGAATTCCGGATCGAAGCCCACATCCGTGTCGGTGGGATTGTAGAAGAATTCCAGGAAATGCAGCTGCGGCGCCGCCGGCCAGATGTCGCGCAGGAACATCATCTCGCCCCAGCCGGGGTGGCCGACGATGACATCGGGGACGAATCCCTGCTTCTTCAGCCGTTCGGCCGCATCGGCGCAGGCCTCGCCGCGGATGATCTTGGTCTCGGTGTCGACCGCCCAGGGATGAATATTGGCCGTCGTGCCGCGTGTCGGCTTGTAGGTGATGCAATTCACACCGGTAACCGGCTGGCCGGTGATGCACAGGCCCACGACATAATGGCCGGCAGCCGCCATGGCCGCGGCCAGATGTTTGAACTGACCAGGGAAATTCTGGTGAACGAAAAGGACATTCATCTCGTCATGATCCTGTGGGCAGATGATCGCCGGAGAGCCGGATCAGACCATACTTTGCCAGGAAGGCCAGGGCCCGCATGTGGTGGCCCAGACGCGCCGGGTCAACCAGGGGCAACAGCCGGGACACCGTCATCGACCCGGCGGCGCCAACCTGCTCCAGTATCCACAGCAGTTCCGCGCGCGGGTTCAGGACCGGCTGTGCATAGGTGACCATGCCCGAAGCCAGGATCAGGTCCAGCGCCGCGGCATCCACCTTGTCGACGGAAGACAGGATCGTTTCGGGTCCGATCAGATGCGTCGGGTAATGGCTGAACGACCGGAAGGGATCGGGGCGCAACGGCCATGATCCGGGCCGGCCGCGGCCCGTCTCCCCCAACGCCGCACGGCGGCCCGCCAGCTCGGCGAACAGATCCTGATAGGCGGCGATGACCACTTTCCAGTCATAGCGTTCGCGGCAATGGGCCCGGCCCGCCTCCCCCATCCGGCGGCGCAGGTCGGCATCGGCGATCAGGCTGCGGAAGGCCTGGGTCGTGGCCTCGATATCGACGGCCACGAACTGGCAGGAGCTGCCGCAATACTGGTCATAGGTATCCAGGCCGATGGCGTGGCGGTCGCTGAAATCCTGGCCCAGCCCCTCTGTCACCATCCAGGTGGGTATCCGCATCCCGTCGATGCCGTGCCGCACCGTTTCCTTGTAGCCGTTCCAGTCGGACACCACGCAGGGCAGGCCGGCGGCCATGGCCTCCAGCGGCGTCAGCCCGAAGGTTTCCTGGATATTGTCGGACAGTGAACAGAAGATGTCGGCCGCGTGCCAGATCCCGTCACGGACATCCGCCTGCCGCCCGTCCAGCGCGTGCCAGACGATATCAGGGCAATGTTCCGCCGTGGCGGCGACATAGGCGTTGCGGATGGCGTCATTGCCGTACCAGCCGGCTTCCACCAGATGCAGCCGCGCCCCGGCCGGCAGGGCGGGCAGCGCTGCCTGCAGCGCCTTGTACATGGCGATGGGATGCGCCTTGGCATGGAAACTGAGGCGGCCCACGAACAGCACCACCACATCCTGTGCGGCGATGCCCAGACGGCTGCGCCAGGACCGGCGCTGTTCCGGAACCGCAACGAACCGGTCACAGTCCACACCCAGGGGAATGATGGGCAGTTGCGGCAGCCGGATGGGCTGCTTGGCGGGCAGGCCCAGGCGCTCGGCCAGATAAAGGCCCTGATCCTCCAGCGTGCGGACCACCATGGTCCGTACCGCTTCGGATGTGCAGATCAGGGCATCGCCCTCATCCACCGGTGCCGTCAGCAGGTCGCCGATATTATCCAAGGCACCGGCCGACGCGGTGGTGTGGGTAATCCCGACCAGGGAATAGCCGCCCGTCTGGCCGCGACGGCGGCGGATCCAGGCCTGATCCCCCAGATTGGGACCAGGCAGGAACAGATTGCCGACGCGGGCCAGATCGCCGGGCCGCGTCCAGGGGTGCCAGACGACGGGCCCGGTCCAGCCATGGCCGGCGACCATGCGGGCAAAGCTTTCCCCATGCTCGCGATGGCTGGCATAGCAATGCAGACGGTCAACGTCCGCATGCCGGACCCAGCCTTTCAGGAATCCCTCGCCCGCCGCGTGCCGCCCCATCAGCTTGGGACTGCTGGTGTCGAACCCTTCCGGATGGAAGTAAATGGCGGCGTTGCGCGTCAAACCCCAGCTCCCCGGCTGCATCACGGGTCCTGCAAGCCTCAATAGGGCTTGTAGGACTTTTCCTCGACGATGGCGCTGCCCAGCAGCAGATTGATGTCCTTCTTGATGCGCGCGCGTTCGTCATTCTTCATGTAGACGTGACGGGCCAGCTGGATGAATTCCTCACCGAAGGTCTTTTCCCGCTCGCAGCGGCGCTTGCCGTCCTCGATGTCCCAGAGCTGGGAGTTGATGTCGTGCAGCGCATCGACCAGCGCATCCAGCCCGGCCGGAAAACGGGCGCGGTCACCGACCACCTTCTCGATCTCGATCCGCTCGCGCTGCACGTTGCGCATCTTCTCCGGATCGCCGATACGCGCCTCCTTGATCACCAGGATGGTCCATTTGTCGAAGACCTCGCCCCAGGCGACGGGCAGTTGCGGAATATCCGTCCAGCTGTTGGACATGGGTAGGCTCCTTGAATGGGATCCGGTGTGGGAAATCACTGCAGGTCGACGCGCTTCAGCCCCTGAACCTTGATCGTGTCCGGCAGGATCAGCAGAAGCGACGCTTCCGATTTACCCGGCTCCAGCTGCTCCAGCCAGCACTGATATTTCAAGGGCGCCAGCAGGGTGCCGATCTCGCGGACCTCGGCCAGCGTGCCGACGGGTCCGCACAGGACGCCGGCGCGCGTCCGCTCCAGCGTCACCAGCGCCGAGTCCAACGCCACCCGGAACGGGGTTGGTGACGACAGGATCAGGCAGTTGAGATATTTCAGCTCAAGGCTGTCGATGCTGAGCGGCGTACAGGGGCGTCGCACACGGCTGCCGGGCCAGACCGCGGGATTGGTCTCGTTCAGCGGCTCTTCCCGCGGGACGCTGTAATTCCCCTCCTTGGCCGGCATGCGCTGATACCACTCCACGCTGGTGCCGGTGGATTTGTCCAGAATGTCCATGGCGATCAGCTGCTGGCGTTCGGGGCGCGGCTCGATCACATGCAGGATGCCCTCGCGGCCCAGCAGGCCGGCGATGCTGACCGGCAAGTGGCTCTGCCCGGGGCAGCACATCACCGCCTGGCCGCGCGGCTTGACCAGGGACCGGGCGATCTCCAGCATGCGGTTCTGCGCCCGCGACCAGAATTCCGGCGTGGTCTCGTGCGGCAGGGTGCGGCCTGCGGGCGTCATCACATAACGCTTAGGCGTGTGCGGGCCATTGACCATCCGCGTGCCCGGGTGTGCGGGCTTGGACGCCCGCGCCGCCATCAGCGCCTGCAGCTGTTCCCAGACCACCTTGGGATCAAGCTGCGCCCAGGCATCGGTATAGACACCCTTGATCTCCGCCCACTCCTCGTCGGTATTGGTCTTGAACCGCTTATAGGCGGGAAGGTTCTCACCGCCGGGGATCAGCATGCCCTTGTGATGGATATAGAACGGATAAGAATAGGGATCGATCGACGCAAACAGCCCGACCGTGGGAACGCTGGCGCAATCGGCGGCATGGATGGCGAAGCTGTCGACCGTGATGACGCCATCCATCTGGGCCACCAGCGCACCGAATTTCGTGGCTGAATTCAGCTCCTTCGACAGATTGACTAGGCGCGGATGGTTCAGGTTGATCTCGCGATCGACGATCACGGTCACATCTGGCGCCAGCTTCAGTAGGGTCTTCAGGAACTTGGCCTGATGTTCCTCGGCGAAGGTGCGCAACGGCACGCTGGCCTTGGGATTGAAGAATATCTTCGTGCCCTTGATGCCGGACAGCAGCTTGGTCACCTCTGTCCAGACCGGCCAGGGGTGGTACAGCACATTGCGCTTCTCATGCGCGGGCACCGTGGCCGGGTCCAGCCCGTTCCACCACAGGTACCAGTCGCCGATGGGCATTTCGGTAATGCGCGGCAGGGAGATCAGGCCCGTAATGTCGAAATAGGCATCATAGCGGGCGAATTCCTGCAAGGTCGGGCCCAGCAGCAGCTGTTCGCCCACCCAGCTTTCATGCCCGGCAATGTCGAAATTGGTCAGGCCGGAATTGGCGCCCAGCAGCAGATCGATGGTGAAGCTGGGCAGATGCTGCTGGAGATATTTGGCGATGTACCGGAAGGCCGTCATGCCCAGGATACAGTCGCCCAGATTGGTGCCGAAGGCATTGACCACGGCCAGTCGGAAATGCCGCTTGGCCGGATTGCGCGCCTTCAGCGCGGCCAGCTGCCCTGACAGAACTTCGCCTTCCGGCGCATGCAGGTGCATCCCGCCTTCGGCCACATAACGGGAGGACAGCCGGCCCAGGCGCATGGGCAGCCCCGACCAGTTCAGCAGCATGCCTTCGGCCACGGCATTGACCTTGGGCGCGTCATCGGGAAGGGGGGCCGCTCCGGATGACCCGGGGGCGCTTTGCTCCGCACCTTCGCCCGCATCCACCACCACCTCGACCGGATGCCGCTTGCGGTAATCCTCTTCCATCGCCTTGCGCAGGATGTCGCTTTCACCGCCGATATCGACAATCAGACGTTCAACCTGCACCTGATCCTTTGGAAGGCCCCCCAGATAGTGGCGGGAAAAGCGATTGGTGGTCAGCGTGAAATCTTCGGTGGGAAGAAAAGCGTGCATCTAAACGTTTCCCCGAATGGCGCCAGGGGCTTCTGCGCCATTTCAATGTCTACCCTTAAAAAAAATCCGCCGCCCCGGTGAGGGGGCGGCGGAGGTACTTACCAACGCTTGGTGCTGTTCACACCAGCGGTCATTAGATGACCGTGTAGGCGGTGGTCGTGAAGGTGTTGATGTTATCACCGGTGATCAGGCTGATGGTGCCGATCAGACGGACTTCCGTCGCGTCGATCGTACCCGCCGTGCCATTGGCATCGGCATCAACCAGGTAAACGTTCACGGTGGTGCTGGTCGCATCCGTGGCGGCGAAGATCACATGGGCGGAAGAGTCGCCGATGTAGATCTGGCCGTTGGAAGCCGACGCCGTCGTCGTGAAGTTGGTGTTGGACAGCGTGCCGCCCGCAACCGTCACGAAGGCGAAGCCGGAGGTGCCGACCGCAACGTCTGCGGCAGAGCCGCCCTGAACGGCCGAGGCCGAACCGGAGCCGACGACGCCGCTGTTGGCCAGACCCAGGCTGCTGAAGTCCAGCACGTCACCCGTACCCGACGCACCAGCATCGAAGTTGCTGATGGCCAGACCCGTCAGACCGCCGGTGCCGGTGAAGCCGGTGCCGAAGGTCACGGTGTCGACGCCGCTGCCGGACACCAGGTCGATCGTGTCACCGGAGGTGATCGTCGCCCAGGTGATGCCCGTGCCGCCCGTGCCGCCGACCAGGATCGAGTCAGCACCGGAGTTCGTCAGCACCAGCGTGTCCACGCCCGACGAACCGACGACCGTTTCCACGTTGGTGATGCTGCCGGTCAGGCCGGTGGAACCGAACGTCAGCGTATCGGTACCCGAACCACCGTCAACCGTCACCTTCGCGCCGCCCGTACCGGAGAACAGCAGGCTGTCATTGCCGTCGCCCAGCGAGAAGCTGCCGGACGCGTTGGCGCTGGTACCGGAGAAGCCGACGGTATCGGCACCGGTCGTCGTCGTCAGGGTGAACAGACCCGAGCTGTCAAACACCAGGATCGACGTGCTCGTGCCGCTGACCGTGACCGTCTCCGTGCCGGTGGAGCCGGACAGGGTCCCGGTGCCGCCATTATCGACGAAGGTCAGGGTCGAGCCGGCGCCGATGGTCAGGGTGTCATTACCCGTCGTACCGGAAACCGTCAGACCACCGGCCGTATCGGTCACGGACACCGAACCGGTACCGGCCAGCGTGATCGTCTCCGCACCCGACGAACCGACCAGGAACAGGGAACCACCGGAAGCAACCGTGGCCGTGACGGAAGCGCCCGAAGCCAGGTTGGCCGTACCGGTACCACCCGAAGCGACCGTCACGTTTTCGACGGCGTTCAGCGTGATGGTCGAAGCGACGACCGAGCCGCTGGCGAAGGTCAGCGTGTCGGTGCCAGTGCCACCGGAGAACGTACCGGTGACCGCAGCCGTGGAGCTGATGATCAGGGTATCGTCGCCGGAGCCGAAGCTGCCGGTGAAGCCCGTGGCAGCGCCGTTCAGGGTGACAGTGTCGTTGCCGGCGCCGCCCGTGACGGAGATGTTGTCACCGGAACCCGAGGCATTCAGAACCAGCGAGCTGGTCGTCAGGCCGGTCGCGCCCTGCAGGTTGACATACAGGTCGTTGCCCTGGATCAGGCCGTTGCCGTCGATGTCAACCACCAGCTGCGAGGAGCCGGTGACGAACACATACTGGCCGGCATTGGTGCCGGTCGTGCCGGTCAGCAGCGACAGAGCCTCGGAGTAGGAAGCCGCAGCGCCCTTGAACGTAGCATCGATCTTGGAACCGGAGGACAGGGCCACATCCAGACGGATGACGTCGCCCGAGCTGAAGTCGGCGATGACGTCGACACCGGTGGAGGAGGAGTCACCGGAAGTGATCACGAACGTGTCGTTACCAGCACCACCCGTGATCGTGTCCACACCAGCGCCGCCCGTCAGGACGTCGGCGCCAGCGCCACCGTCGATGACGTCGTTGCCGGCGCCAGCCGACACGGTGTCATCGCCGGAACCACCGGAGAAGGTCTCCGCACCCGTACCAACGCTGGTCAGGGTATCGGCGGCCGCACCACCCGTCACGGTAACGGCCTTGTTGCCGCTGTTCGTGAAGGTGAAGGTCTCACCCGTGCCGTTCAGCGCCGAGGCGTCGACGGTCAGGGCGCCACCGGTATAGCCGGTGCCGATGGTCAGGGTGACGGTGCCGGTGCTGCCGGTGCCCGTGGCCGTGTCGCTGACAGCGATGGTCTCAACACCGGTGACGCCGACGCCGATGACACCCGTTGCCGCCGTACCCGAACCCGTACCATTGGACAGGTAGACGATGTCGGTGCCCGAACCGCCGACAACAACGTCCGTGGCCGTCAGGCCGGCAGCGCCGTTGAAGGTGAAGGTGTCGTTGCCGGCGCCGCCGCTGATGGTCACATCAGCCGTATTGCCGGTCGCGATGAACGCAACGCCAGAGGTGTAGCCAGCCGCGTTCACGTTCTGGGTGTTGGCACCCGTGGCGAGAACGACCGTGGTCAGACCAGCGGTCTGAGCGCGGGTGTCCAGCGTAACCGTGCCGCTGCCGGTGCCCAGGCTCAGACGCTCAACGCTCGTGACGTTCAGGAACGCCAGATCGCCGACGCCGCCCGTACCCTGCTCCAGCGACAGCGTGTCGGTGCCCGAACCGCCGGCGACGGTGTCGTTGCCGTCGAAGCTGGAGCTGAACACGAACGTGTCGTTGCCGTCGCCACCGGAGACGTTGTCGAAGCCAGCGCCGGCCGTGATCGAGTCGTCACCGGCATCGCCCACCAGGCTGTCATTGCCAGCGCCGCCATTGATGACGTCGTTGCCCGAACCGCCCCAGACAGTGTCGTTACCCGCACCACCCGTGATCGTGTCGGCACCCGCACCACCCGTGGCCGTCAGCGTGTAGCCGGAGGTCAGGTTGGAAGCGTCCAGCGTCAGGTTTTCGAAGTCGGCATTGCCGGTGCCGGAGGTCACCGTGCCGGCATCCAGCGCCGAAGCGTCGACGACGATCGAGTTGTTGTAGCTGCCAGCCAGCGTGATGCTGGCATCGCTGCCGGCAACACCCGTGCCCGAGGCCGCATCACCCGCGTCACCAACAACGATACGATCGATGTTGCTGCCGGCGGCGATGATGTTGGTGCTCGTGAAGCCCGAGGTGGTCGTCAGGTTCAGCGTGACGGAGGCACCCGTCGTGCTGGTGATGACATTGCCCGTGCCGGTGCCATAGCCAGACGTCGTAATGTTGACGACCAGGTCAACGCCAGCGCCCGTGTTCAGCACCGTGTCGCCGGAACCCAGGGTCACCGTGGTGGCGCCCGTGTAGCCGGAGGCCAGGGTCAGCACGTTGCCCGTGGAGGACTGGCTCAGGTCGAAGGAGGAGAACTGGATCGGGGAGTTCAGCGTGGCGTCGCCCGAGAACACCAGGTTCTCGACGTTCGTCACATTGACCAGATCAGCCGAGGTCACACCGGTGCTGGTGATAACCAGCGTGTCGGTGCCGCTGCCGCCATCGATCGTGTCACCGGAGGTCAGGCTGGTACCCAGACGGAAGGTGTCGTTGCCGTCACCGCCAGCCAGGCTGTCATTGCCGCCCGTGGAAGCATCGATCGTGTCGTTGCCAGCGCCACCCAGCAGGGTGTCAGCGCCCGCACCACCCGTGATGCTGTCATTGCCAGCGCCACCGGTCACGGCCAGCTTCGCCGTGGAGATGATGTCACCACCGTCGAACAGGAACGCCGCACCCGAAGCCAGAGCGGAAGCATTGACCGCCAGGGTCTTGCCCGAAGCGACGTTGGCCGCGTCCAGTTCCAGGTAGATGCCGGCCGTGGCCGTGGAACCCGTGGCGATCGTGATCGTGTCCAGGTTCGTGACGGTGCTGCCCAGCGACGCACCAGCATCGGAACCGGTGCCCGTGCCCGTGGAGCCATTGGCCGTCAGGACCAGGGTATCGGTCGTGCCGGTGCCCGTGGAGCCGGTGATCGTGATCGTGTTGCCATTGGCGAACACATTGGCGCTGGCGTTCACAACCAGGTTCGCGCTGCCCGACGCCGTGACGACGATCGAGTCGGCAAGACCGGTAGCAACACCCGTGGTGAAAAGCCCCGTGGCCAAGTTGACGGAGACGGTGCCGGTGTAGCCGGAACCGATCGTCAGGTTCAGATCGCCCGTACCCACCTCGGTCACGGTGGCGATGCCGGCAGCCTGGGCCTTGGCATCCAGGGTGATGCCCGAACCGCCGCCGGAAGCAACCTTCAGCACTTCAACGGACGTGACGTTCGTGAAGGCGGCATCGGCGAGGGTGCCGGTGGAGGTGATGATCAGCGTATCGGTGCCCGAACCGCCAGCCACCACGTCCAGGATACCCGTGCCGGTACCCGAGGCGTTGAACGAGGAAGCAGCACCCGAGGTGAAGTCGAACGTGTCGTTGCCAGCACCACCCGTCAGGGTGACAGTCGCGGCGCCGATGCCCGAGATGGAAACGCCGGCCGAGCTGGCGGCGGCGTTGACCGTCTTCACGCCCGTGCCAGCACCCAGATCCAGGGTGACGGCCTGGGAGCCCGTCAGGTTGACGGTGGCGGTGCCGGTGGTGGCGTTCGTGCCCAGCTTCAGGTAGGCGGCGCCAGAGGCCGTCGTGACGTTCAGCGTCTCGATGCCATTGGCATCGAAGGTCGCCAGAGCGCCCGAGGAACCCACGCCATTGACAGCCAGGGACAGGCTGTCGCCCGTGCCGGAAACAACGCCAGCGGCGAAGTTCACGGCCAGATTGCCAGCGCCCTTGGCTTCAACGGCGACCAGCTTGGTCAGACCGCTGAAGGTCACGTTGGAACTGGCATTGACCGACGAGGTGACGCCGACATTGGTCAGCGAGCTGTCGGTCAGGGACATGTCGAACGTGGCGGAGCTGCCCGAGGCGGCCGAGTTGGTCACCAGCACCTTTTCGATGCCGCTCAGGGTCGGCGTCACCGAGCCGGCGCCCGACGTGGACGTGCCGGAGATGGCGATGGTCAGCGTGTCAACGCCGGCGCCGCCGTTCAGGTTGTCGCCCGCGGTCAGGGTCGTCGACGTGGTATCCGTCGTCGTACCGGAGAAATTGTAGGCGGCGATGAACGTGTCGTTCGCGGTGTTGCCGCTGAAGCCCGTGCCGGCATCGGCACCGGTGGTCAGCGTGAAGGTCTGCGAGGTGACCGGGGCGGCGCTGTCGGTGATGCCGACGGCCGCGCTGGTCTGGACCGTGTTCAGGCTGCTGTCGAACAGGGTGACCTTGTAGCCTTCCAGGCCTTCGGTCACGCCATCGGCCGTGGCCGTGACGGTGAAGGTGGCGCTGGTCGAGCCGGCCGGGATGGTGACAGTGCCGGTCACGGCGGTGAAGTCACCGGCCGAGGCCGCGTTCAGGGCGCCGGACTTGGTGTCGCCCGTCACGTTGAACGTGTAGGTCGTGTCCGTCAGCAGCGGAACCGACAGGGTGACGGTGAAGGTCTGGGCAGCGCCTTCCGCCACGGTGGCGGAAGCGGCGGTGATGCCAACCGTCGGATTCGGGGTCGGGACCGTGCGGCCCTCGGTGATGCCCCAGTTCAGGTAGTGGAACCAGCCAGCCTTGGAAATGTCGGCCAGACCGAAGCCGCCCAGCGTGCCGCCGGCGTTCAGAACGGCCTTCAGGTCGGTGTTGGCGTTGATGTAGGCGACCGGGTCGAAGCCAGCAACCGCGATACGGCCTTCGTAACGGCCGCTGCGCAGGAAGTGCATCTCCAGATCAACGGCGCTGGTGATCCCGGCAGCCGCCAGATCCGGGTTCTGCGCCGCATAGATTTCGGCGTTGAACAGGGTCGTGGGCAGGAACAGGCGGGATTCAGCGTAGCCGTAATTGTTGAAGTGCTGAGTCAGCGCGGCCTTCGTGGTCAGGCCAGCCTCAACCAGATCCGGGTTGCTGTCGCGATAAACCTGCCAGTCGAAATAGGGCGTGGCAGGCCGGTCCTCGAACTGCCCAAAGGCCTGCCAGTGCGCCAGACCGGACGTGTACGCGCCAGCCTTCACGGCAGCGGCGACATCCGGATTGTGCGCCAGGTAGTAGGTTTCGTTAAAAACGAGAGGAGAGGGAGCAGCCATCTAAGATCTCCGTGGGTAGGCTTGGTCGCGCTTAACCGATGTTAGGATCGTTTGAGGAAAATGGCATGCGGCGAGCCAAAGAGCCTATTTGCAGACGGGAATCCGCCCGCAAAGGGTTGGTAAAAACGTTGGCATCCGCCGAAAACGGGGCGGCACGCACAGGCAAAAAGCTGACTGAAGACATTTTGCTCGGCCACACCATGCCCCTGAAACGCTCCTCACAAGTTATGCGTCGTTAGGTTCTTTATGCGAGCTACCCGTACGATGCAAGCAGCAAATGCGAAGGGAATCCAATGGGGGGCGGAAAAAGTTCACCAACTCTTTAACATGGGTTCGCTGTGCAGATAAATTTGATTAAGACGATTGCCTAACATATTGTTTTGTAAGGATTTATGGAAAAGCCGCCACTTCCTGGCACAAATGCAACACTGTTAGGCAAAAGCTGCCCACTTGCCCGGTCCGAAACGGCACACCGGCAGAATCGGCCGGTTCCCGTCATAGCGCGCGACGAAGCGCAGGTGATTCTGGCGACGCGACGAAATGGCCGTCGACGCGTCGCCTGTCACAGCCGGAGGAGCAGCCCCAGGGTCTGCCACGGCAGCGGCAGACGGAATCCATACCGCACTGCAATCGCCACCCGGACCGGCCAGGGGCGGTCGCGCAGGGTCACGAAGGCCTGCAATGTGGCCGCCTCCGCAGGGGACAGGATCGGGGCGCTGCGGGCGGCAAGGACCGCCGCCTGGGCATGGAGCCGGGTCAGCCAGGCGCGATAGCGATCCCGGTTCGCCCGCGGGTCGAGGCGGCGCATGGATCGGGTGAAGGACGCCCAAAGGCTGGGTCGTTGCGCTCCGACAACGTTGGCGCTGTGCAGCCGGTAATCGATCAGCGCCTCGGGCATGACATGGATGTCGCCCAGGGCGGCGCAGACCAGCGCCAGCCACCAGTCGTGCATGTAGGCTTCGGCGGGGATCGGCAAGGCGCGCGTCAGGCAGGCCCGGTTGACCCCCATGGCGCAACCGGTCACGACATTGTGAAGCAACAGCCGCGGCAGGCGCAGATCCCGCGCCATGTCCATGCCCTGGCGGTTGCGGAAACTTGGAAACAGCGGGGCGCCGTCGCCATCGATGCCCGCCAGATCACAGACCGCCATGACGGGGCGGTCACGCGTCCCCTGCCCTGCCTCCGCCGCCATCAGCGCGGCCACCGTCCGCTCCACCTTTTCCCGATGCCAGATATCATCCTGATCGGCAAACAGGATGTAGTCGGCGTCGCTGGCCGCCATCAGACAACCGAAATTGCCCGATGCCGACCCGGTGGGGCTGTCGGTCGGCACAACCTCCATCCGTCCGGGATGGCGCTCCTGCCATTGCCGCAGCAGGGCCAGCGTACCGTCGCCGGACCCGTCATCACGGGCCAGGATGCGGAAACTCTCATTCGTCTGCGCCGCCAGGGAGGCCAGCTGGGCGGGCAGATAGCGTTCCCCGTTATAGGTCGCCAGCAACACATCAATCTTCACCACGCCCATCCCTCATATCCGGCGCAGGCGCCGCAGCACCATCTGCGCGCCGTCACGCAATCCGGCATCCAGCAGCAGCCCCGTCGCCAGCATCACCGTCCCGGCGATCACGCCGATGATGACGGACGTTACGGTGTCGAGCGGGACGTAGCCTGCAACAAGTTGCGCCACCACCAGCAGAACCGCGGCCGGCAGCAGCGGCAGCAGGCGCCGCCAGTGCAGCCCCGCCAGATGGAACATCAGCAGCGCATCGGCCGTTACGCGCAGCACCCACGCCGTCGCGGCCCCCGCCAGCCCGAAACGGTCGATCAGGAACCACAGCACCAGGACGAAGGGCAACAGCTCCATCAGGTGCAGCTTCGCCGACAGGTCGGGCCGGCCGCGCCCCTGCAACAGCGACAGGGCCACGAAGGCCAGCCCATTGATCCAGGCACCGGACAGCAGAATCAGGGCGATCGGCGCCGCGATGGCCGCGAATTCCGCGGAAATCCACAGGGTCAGGAAGGGCTTCACGATAAACAGCGTGCCGATGCAGGCCGCCCCGAACAGGAAGGCCAGGGAGGTGATGGCACGTTCGGCCAGATCGCGCGCCTCCTCCCCGCCATAGCGGGACAGGCGGGGAAACACCGCCCGCGACAGCGCCGCGGCGATGATCTGGACCCGGGTCATCAGATTCATGGGGATCGAGTAATGCGACACGGCGGCAGGCCCCAGCTTCGACCCGATCAGGAACTGGTCGAGCGAGGTGAGGATCGGCCCGACAATGTTGGTGACGCTGACCCACGCACCATACCGGAACAGTTCCCGGCCCCAGGTCCGGTCAAATCCGCCAAAGCCCAGCTTCTCCGTCCGGCCCAGATGCCAGAACACCTGGACAGCGGTCAGAAACCGCACCGCGAAGGCCACGGGAATGACCGTGGCCAGGCTGTTGTCGACATAGACCGCGCACAGGGCCGGAATGACCTGGCCCGCGGCCGATCCCGTCATCTGCATCAGGTTGACGGCCAGGAACCGCTCCCGCGATTCCAGCACGCCATAGGCGACCCCCGTCAGCAGGGCCATGGGCAGCATGGCCGCCACCCAGGGCATGCCCGTGCGCAGCTCCTCCCACAGGGCGGGCGACAGATTGAAATGCGTCCGGAACATGTAGCCGCCGGCCGTGAAGATCAGCAGCCCGCCGACCACGCCCATGGCGAGGTTGAGATAGAGCGAGGTGGAGAAGACGCGCCGCCGCTCTTCCACCCCGGCATCGCGCAGACGCGCCAGAGCATTGGCCGACGCGCGCGACAGGCCCATGTCCAGAAAGCCGAAATAGCCCAGCAGCAGCCAGACGATGGACAGCACGCCATAGCGTTCCTCGCCGATCGACCGGATGTACAGCGGGATGGTCAGCAGCGAGACAAGCACCGGCACGGCCATGCCGACGACAGTGAAGATGAAATTCTTCTTAAGACCGGATTCCGACAAGATTTCACCCCACCCGTCGCAAGGATAGCCGGATCACGCCGGCTTCCACGCGCGGATCGTCAGATTTTCAGAAAGGGCGGGATCGGCGGCGGCGGCCCGGTCGGCAGCGGCGACCTTGGCGGCCCATTGCGCATCCCAGCCGGGCGTCGGGCCCGGCGCATAGGGATCGAACCCGAGCTTCTGGCTCAGGCTTTGCCGGTAATAGAATTCCGCCACCGGCACAGCCTGTTCCAGCGTGATGTCGGCATAACCCAGCGAGCCCAGCAGCTGCATCAGCCCCGGCGCATCGAACAGCGTCAGATGACGGGGCGGTTCCAGCCCGCGCCAGGCCCCCCCGAACTCCCTGAAGCCGCAGGACCCCAGATTGGGCTGGGTGATCCAGAGGCATCCGCCCGGCTTCAGCAGTTCCATGAACTCCCGCAGGGCGCCCACAGGGTCGTGCAGATGCTCCAGCACATGGGAGACGGTGATGTAATCGAAGCTCGCCGGGGACAGGCCCGTGCCCGGCAGGGCGCCCTGGCGGATATCCAGGCCGGCGGCCCGGCCCTGGGCCACCGCGGCGCTGTCGAAATCCAGCCCCACTGCCTTGTAGCCCAGCTGCTGAGCCACCTTGACGAAATAGCCGCTGCCGCAGCCGGCATCAAGCAGGGTCCGTTCCCGGCCACCGGTCGGCGGAACCTGCCTGATCAGGTAATCCACGCGGCGGCGGCGCTCCGCGAACAGGCCGGCCAGCAGCCAGCCCAGGGGCCAGGCCCCGCCCAGCCGCACGCCATAGCGCCGCGACAGCCAGGAATTGCGCAAGCCCACCGTCACCCGCGTGCGCAGATCCAGACGCCCCGTCGGCACCAGACCATCCATGCGCTCGTCATCATGCGTGTAGTAGCGCTCATAGGCCCGCACGATGGAGGCGGCATCCGGGCGCGGGTCAAGATAGGCGCAGCCGCAGGCGCCGCAGCGCCACAGGGTCCACCGCCCCGGCGCCACCAGGAACGCCATATCGTGAAGGCCCGTCAGAAGGCACTCGCGCGACGACGACGTGCAGACCGGACACGCGCCAAGGACTTCCAGGTCGGTCTCAGGCCAATTCTCGCTCAGTGCCATTACAATGTTCCAGATAGCAGACGGCAAAACGCGCCGATCAATCCAATAGCAGATTCCAGTCACGCCGCAGCTTCGACCCGTCAGCCGTCTCCAGCTGGCCGATCAGCGCGCGGCGGTTGCTCAAGGTCTGGCCGCCATCGCGCGTCAGCGGCCGCCAGAGCCAGCCCAGGCTGCCCCGCGTCGATTTCACATAGAGATTATCCAGCGGAATGACAAAATAGATGCCCTTATCGAAGCGACCCTCCCCGAACTCCTTCGCAGAGACATCGGTGACGGTGGCAAAGGCACCAACGGTGATCCCGCTGTCGAAGGTCCGCGACAATTCGAGGGTGGCCCCCTTGTCGCCGGCCAGATAGCGACCGACCTTCAGCCGGGCGTCAACCCCCATCGGTTCGTAATGATAGTAGCCGGTCAGGTGACCGGTCACGACATCATAGTCCCGGAACTTGAACCATTGGTTATAGTCGCGCTGCTTGGCCCAGGCCACGTCCAGGCCGATGGCCCAGTCGCTGCCGAACGGCTTGTACAGGACTTCGCTGCCGACACCGCCGAACATCTCCTCCAGATACCCGCCATAGACGCGGGCATAGGTGTCGGTGGCGATGCGGCGGGTATAGTCGGCCTGCAGGTGGGTCATCGCGGTTGTCCCCTCCTGCAGGTAGTTCTTGATGTCGGACCGGACATGCGGCAGCAGACTGTCGGACGGGATGCGCATCTTGTCGAAATTATTATCGACATCGATGCCGACGCCGCCGGACATGTTCAGGCCGGGCGCCAGAACGACGCTGCCATTCACGCGGACCCAGGCCTGATAGAGGATGAAGGATTCGGGCCGGCCCAGCGTCTGGCGGAAGGCCGGGCGGATGTTCCAGCCGAAGCCCGGGAAACGCGCCGGCTCCGGATGGCTCGCCTCGTCCATGCTCATGGTCGGCCGTTCAATGCGCGTGCGCAACCAGGCTTCCTCGATCGACCCGCCATGCGGTGACAGCGCCTGTTCCAGGTCCGAGCGATAGATCGTGGCCGACAGCATCTCCATGCCATTATCGACAAAGACGACCTCGATCTCCTGATAATCGCCCGGCAGCACGCCGGCCGCCGTCCGGGCCGCGCGGCCGATGGCCTTGGGCGTCTGCCGGTAACGGCCGTTGCCGACAAAAATCGTCACTTTCGGCGACCGGTAATCGGCGGCCTGCAGGAAGAAGCCCTGCTTCTTCAGCTGCTCGCCCAGTTCCTTGCGCACCGCCTCGGCCGGCGGCTGCCCCCGGTCCCTGGCCGGGGCCTTGGGCGCCTGGGAAACCGGCAGGGGCGAGCCCGCGCGCAGGCTCGCCGCGTCATAGGTGAAGACCATCCAGGGCAGGTTATATTCCACGCGGGTGACGCGGACCTTGCCGGTGAAATCGGGGGCCAGTTCCACGGCACGGTGGGCCAGATCATAGGCGACGGCATTGCCGTCGCGCAGGGGCGACCCGGCAACCGTGATCTGGATCTCCCCGCCGATGCGGCCGAAATGCTGCAGCGCCAGCCCGTCCAGGGCCGCCTGCCGACCCAGGCCCGTACGCACCGCCTCTTCCCCGCCCGCGGCGGGGACCGGTGCCGGGGTGGGCCCCACGGCCGTTGCCGGCACCGACGCCGACTGCATCAGCGGCGGTGGCGGCGCATCAATCTTGCCTGGCCCCTTGGCCGTGTGGAAATTCGATGTCATGACGAAACGAACCATGGCGCGGTTGCCCCGCTCCAGTGCCGTTCCCACCTGCAGCCAGTCCCAGGGCTTGTAGTCCAGGCCGACATTGATCGGCAGGTCCTGTTTCAGCTGGTTTTCCAGGGGTTCGTGCTGATAGTCGTTGGGATCATATTCCAGCTTCAGGCGCAGCCCATCCAGCGGCGTCTGCCAACTGACACCACCGAACAAGGCGACGTTCCGGCCCCGGAAGAAATCCGTGGACAGGGCACCGCCGCCGGCCGTGTAGCTGCCGCTGCGATTGTCGAACTTTTTGGAGATCAGGCTGAACGGATTGCGGAAATGCCCCGCCGATCCCATGTTGCCCCAGCCCATGCCCAGCGAGACATCGAAATCACCGAAGGTCTGATCGGCAACGATATATTCGGACCCGAAAAGACCGGTTCCGGCAATGTCGCGCAGACCGACGGCGATATTGGGCCAGGTGGCATCGCCCTTGACCAGACGGACCTTCACGTCGATGCCGCGGTCCTTGTAGGACTGCGTGCCCGAAAAATCGATCGGGCCGTAATAGCGGTTGGCGACGCTGGTGTAACGCAGCGTCGCTTCCAGCCAGGGCAGTCCCTGCACCGTGATGAAATAGCGCGAATAGGGCCAGACATAGGTGAAGCCGGCATAGGCCTGCCCGTCTTCCGCCGCCCGTGCGATGGGCGTCTGGAACAGTCCCGTGCCGCCGAAATCATTGACCGATTCCGGCGGGCGCCAGGGCAGGAATGGATTTTCCTGGCCATGCGCCACGGGAGCCGCCAACGCGGCCAGGGCCAGGGCGGCCGTTGCCGTCGTCCCGAAACGCTGCCTGCTCACAATCCGCGTCCATTCCATCAGTTACGGGAGATCACGGCCAGCGACGCCGCCGACAGGGCCAGATCGCTCAACAGTGACACGACCGTGCGGGTGGTGGTCAGGAAGTTGAACGGCTGCGGATCACGCGGCATGACGATCGTCGAGCCCGGCGGGATCGGCACGCTGCCATCGCTGAAGCGGCCCAGCCGCAGCGGCTCCGACTCCCCGTTGGGATAGATGACGAAGGCGTTGGATGCCTCGGCCGCCGGCGTCTCGCCGCCCGACATGCGGATATAGTCGCGCGCGGTCAGCCCGCTCTTGAACATGACGGAGCTGGGGTTCAGCACCTCGCCCGACACGGTCACATGCGACGGACGCTTGGGGATGATCAGTTCGTCGCCCGGCTCCAGCACGAAATCCAGTTCCGGACGGGCCGACAGCACGGTGGGGTCGACCTCCACCACCACGCGGCCCACGGCCCGCGTGCTGCGCAGGCTGTTGATCAGCCCTTGCAGGAAGGGCAGCGCCTGACGCGCCTGCTCCGCTTCGCTGCCCGCGGCCTGGGC
The DNA here is from genome assembly GCA_943371025.1 of Hydrogenophaga intermedia. Taxonomy (GTDB): domain Bacteria; phylum Pseudomonadota; class Alphaproteobacteria; order Azospirillales; family Azospirillaceae; genus Niveispirillum. The sequence continues at coordinate 7,215 of CALRTC020000046.1, read as the reverse complement.
CAGAACGCTGGGGATCGACTGTTCCAGTTCCAGGGCGGCACGGCGATAGCCCGCCTCCTCCGCCAGCCGCACGCGATCGCGGGTGAACACGGCGCCATAGGGGTAGGCTTCCGGCGTCAGACCATCGACACGCTTCAGCAGCTCCGACAGACGCTCCCCGCGCCGGATATCGTAACGGCCCGGCCGCACCACCTCGCCACTGACCCGAATCACGCCGACCTCGCGCTGGGACACGCGGCTGGCGACACGGATCACGTCACCGGGATTAAGCGTGCTCTGCGACAACTGGCGCAGCGACATGTCGGACACGCGCTTGCCGTCGCTGCCCGTCATCTCCACGGCGTCGCCATCGGCATCCAGGGTCACGCCGCCGACGGCGCGCAGCAGGCTTTCGGCCTTGGCGCCGGGCACGACGGGATAGACGCCGGGTGCGCGCACCTCGCCTTCCAGCGACACGGCATATTCCAACAGGAAGGGCAGCAGATCGGGATGGCGGTGGAAGACGCGCGGACAGGCCCGCACGTCGATCACGGCCGTGTCCGCGGCACGGCGGGCGCCGGAGCGCAGGGCCACGGCATAGCGTTGCTGCAACCCTTCCGACGCCAGCGCCGCCAGTGTCTGCAGGCCGCCGCATTCGATTTCGGATTCGATCAGGCGCACGCCGCCGGGCGCCGACGCATCGGGATAGGTGCCGATCAGGCGCCGGGGCGCGGAACTGTCGGCCAGATCGCGGCCATAGAGATCCAGGTCCTCCAGACGCTCGCGCCGGCCATTCCAATCCTCGCTGCTGCCGCGGGGTGCCGGCTGTCCGGTCGCCGACGGATCGGCACCGGCGCCGCGCGCGGCGGCAGCCCTGGCGGTCCGGCTGCCGGCATTGGCAGTACCCTGGGTCAGGGCTGCCTCGCCCACCCCGCCCGTAGCCAGCCTTTCGGCCGACAGGCGGTTGTCGACGGCCAGCTTCAGGCTGGGCGGCTGTTCCCCGCGCAGCACCGCCTGCACGTCGGCCGACCCCAGATAGCGGATATCATTCTGCGACAGGAAGATCACCCGGTCGCGTTCGCGCAGGTTGACATTCATGCTGCCGTCCAGCACGCGCTGCAGGTCGACGGGCACGAACTTGCGCTGCCGGGTCTGCGGATCCTCGGTATCGATCACCGCCAGCGGCAGATAGGGGTTGGCGGTCAGCACATAGGGTTCGTTCAGCAGATCGCGCAGGGTCTTGGCCTGACCCAGACCCCGGCCGCCCGGCCGCTGCGTGGCACCTTCCAGGGCCACGGCATCGCGCGGCAGCTCCACCCGGATCACATCGCTGGCCATCACCTTGGCACTGTCGCCCTGGTTGCCCAGGGTCTGGTCACGGCCGGACTTGTCCAGACGCAGAATCTCGATGCGGTTGCCGCGGGCGCGCTGTGCCCCGCCGGCCAGCTTCAACACGGCGTCGACCGTCGTCTGGCCGGCGCGCAGTTCATAGATGCCGGGACGGATGACATCGCCTTCCACCGCCACCGTCTCGCCGATGGAGGGGACGTTGATCTGGTCGCCATCCGACAGGCGCAGGTCGCCGACGCTGCCCCCGCCCAGGAACACGTCGTAGAGATCGACCGTCTGGTCCGGCTTGCCGAAGCGCTTGATCTTCACATGACGCAGGCTGCCCGACTTGCGCACGCCCTCGGCCTGGCCCAGGGCGTCGATCAGGCTGGAGAAGCTGGTCAGCGTATAGCGGCCGGGCGACTTCACCTCGCCCGTGACCAGAACGCCGATGGACCGCACGGATCCGACCGACACGAAGATATCGGTCTGCAGGAAGGCCGCCTGCGCCTGCGCCGACAGGTCGGAGCGGAAATCATCGAAGCGGCGCCCGGCGGCGGGCACCGGCGCCATGTTCGGCAGCACGATGCGCCCCTCGCGGTCCACACGCACGGCGATGGTGCTGTTGACCTGGCCGCGCAGGGTCACCACCAGCTCGTCGCCGATGCCCAGGACATAATCGTCGGGTACGGCGCCGTTCAGCAGGCCGGGGGACAGAAGCCGCGTCTCGTTGCGCCAGTCATAGCCGATCTGCTCCAGCTTGCGGCCCGTGCGCAGCGCATATTGCTGTTCCAGCGACGAGGGCTGGCGCGCCGTCCGCGACGGCTGGCCCGACAGGTCGTCCGCCGGGTCGCGCACATCGAACCGGTCATTGGTGCTGCCGCGCCCGTCCAGCCCCTGGGTCCCGTCGTTCCGGCCCGTCCGGGCCCGATCCAGCGTGCTGGGGGACATATAGGAGCCATCGGCGTTACCGCGCTGCCCCTGCAGGCGCTGCAGGTCGACAACACCGTCCGGCAGTTCGATGGTCTGAGCCCAGGCGGGCATCGCGGCACTGACAAGCAGGGCTGCCCATGCTAGACCGGACCGCAGGCGCCGTCCGGCGACGGCTTCCCTGAACACACGACGCATCGAGTTCTCCATGACTCTTCCCAGTTGCGACCCCAGAGACGAACAGGCGCGCATGAGCCGCCGCCGCTGTCTGGGCCTTCTCGCTGCCAGCACGTTGCCAGCCGGCATCCTGCCTGGATGTGCCCTGGTTAACACCGAATCTCCTTATTGGGCAACTGTGGCGGCGGTCGGCGGCTTTGGTGGCGATGCACCGGTGACCCGCGCGCAAGCGGACGAACTGCCCTATGCGTCGATCCTGGCCTGGCTGGAAGGTGGCAACAAGGCCTTCATGGTGTTGGGTGAAATCGGCCAAAATGGGGCACATTATTATTATAGCCAGTCACGCCAGGTGCTGGTGACGCGCGGCCCGTTCCTGGTGCAGACCGTGGGCCTGCCCGGCGACCTGTCGCGGACCCGCTTCGTCGGCGACAGGGTGCCCGATCTGCGCGATCTGGTGGGCAAGGACTGGGTGCGCCATGTCGATATCCAGGCGGCGGGCCTGTTCGAGCTGCCGGTGAAGGGCCGGGTCACGCTGATGGGAACGGAAACGGTGACGATTCTGGACCGGCCCGTGACCTTGACCCACCTGCGTGAGCAGGTGACAGCCGGCGGCCTGAAGCCCTGGGAGAATGATTACTGGATCGAGGCGGAAACCGGCTTCTGCTGGAAATCCCGTCAGCACATCCATGACCGGACCGAACCGGTGAATATCGAGATCACCAAGCCCGCCGGCTGAGGGACAGTGCGAATACCCCAAGGCCGGCGGTCTCCCGGCGCCTGAGGGACAATGCAAATGAAAAGGGCCCCCGACGATGCCGGGGGCCCTTTTGAACGTCCAATAAGTCCACAGCCTCTTGGTGCGAACCCTAACGCGCGACTCAGCGAGAGCTGGTGGTCGTGCTGGTCGAGGTCGGCGTGGTCTGCGTGCCGGGGCCGGGACCCGGATTGACGACTTCTTCGTCACCACCGCCAGAAGCGGCCGCCACGATGCCGGCAACGGCAACGGCGCCAACAACAGCGACAGTGCCCAGGGAACCCAGGGCGACACCGGAAGCGCCAGCACCCGCAGCGCTGCCCGTGGCAGCCGGGGCGGCGGCCGGGGCGGAAGTGCTCTGCGCATTGGCCATACCCGGCACGACTGCCAGGGCGACCGCAAACGTCAGGGCCAGGAGTTCCTTTTTCATTTGGTAAATTCCCCAGAGGTTGGACTGTTGTGCCTTATACCACTTCTTTTTCGCGTTGCGAGAGGCTTCTTACGTTCAAGTCCGCTGAAAATCGCCGCGGCCCGGCCGCCGACGGCTGGGCCGCGGACCGACGGCGGCGACGACATTCGCGGAAACTCTCCATAACTTATTGATAATACTAAAATAATTTAAGGGTGCGGAAACCTTGTCCGCCGGCTTGGTCCTGGGGCGGATGACGGGAGCCCCCGGGCGTGTTACCGCAAAATCGTCATAGTTGCCGCGCTGCAACTGCGGAGCGGCAACAGGGGTGCGATCCGCGGCCACCAATATTGATCAAGGATCATGAAGAGCCCAATGCAATTTCGGCGCTGAACAGACCGGCGATTCGGTTTATACCTTTCGGCGGAGGTACTTATCCAAATGCAGAAACCCGCCGACGACCGGACCATCCGCCTGCAACTGTCGCTTCTGCAGGAGGATCTGGGCCGGCTGCGCAGCCGCTGCGAGGCCCTGGCCCCGCCGCCCGACGTCACCACCGCCTTGAAACAATTCAAGGAATTGGGTCCCGCCTTCGAAGCCGTGGCCGCCTTCATCTCGGTGCTGGAGGCCAATACCACCCGGCTGGACCATGAACGGCGCATGCAGGTGGAAGAACAACTCTCCCATCTTACAACCGGTCTGTGGACCCTGCAGCTGGTGGCCGTCGAACCCCGGCTGAAGCGGATGGTCGACAATATCGGCCACATGCCCATCGGTACCCGGTTCGTGCTTCAGCGCTGGATGAAGCGCCTGATCGAACTGCGGGAGGAGACGGAGGTGGCCGCCCGGCTGGAGGATGGTCTGCTGGCGCGGGTGGAGGCCCTTTCCCGACGCCTGGCGGAGGAGGCACCGGACCTGATGGACCTGGGCAGCCCCTGACCCCGAACTTCCTAGCCAATTCCCGGCGCAACCGTATAATCTGCGCCATCCGCCGGCATGCCCGGCACCGGCATCGGGAACCGACAAGCGCGATGAGCAGCATTCTTGAGATTTTGAAGCCCTATGGACGCCCCAGCCCGAAGGAGGAGGCCGTCCTGGACGCCATCCTGGAACGGGTGGGACGCGGATCGCTGTCGCCCGAAGATGCAATCGACGAGATCATCGAACGTCTGAACTGGCCGCTGGAACGCGCCGCCGCCGAAGTGGACGGCTATCTGGAATAATACCATCTGTCCTGAAGCACGACAGAAGGTACGGCGACGCCCGACGCCTGAGGGTCATGAATCCTGATCACCGGTCATGATTCATGACCGGTGATACGGCGGCGTCCCGCCCATGGCGAAGTGCTTTGGGATAGGATGGCCGCTTGGGACTGGCCTGCGCGCTTTGATTGCGTCATCGTCGGGGCAATGGGGCGGGTGTCTGCACGGGCGGCCCCCCTTTTTTGCCTGCCAAGCGGAAACAGCCGGCGATGCGTCTGCGCGTATTGATTCCCCTGCTGCTGCTTGTGATGGCCGGCGCCCTGGTGGCGCTTGCCATGATCGACCTGTCGGAAGACTGGGAGGGCAAGCAGGCCGCCGAGCGCTATCTGGCTGCCGATCAGGCCAATGGCCGGCTGGTGGAGATCGGCAGTGCGATGGCCATGGAACGGGGCAGCACCTATGTGCTGCTGATGCTCCCGCGCAGCAACCGGCTGTTCAGCCTTGGTGACATCCGACGCCGGACCGACGACCGGCTGAACCAGCTGGAAACCCAGCTTCGGCAACCCGTCGCGGCACCCCAGGGCAGCGACACGCTGCTGTCGGCCATCGCTCCCGTCCGTCGCACCCTGACCCGGCTTCGGGCAGAGGTGGACGCGGCCTTGCTGCTGAGCCCGGAACAGCGACCGGCGGGCCTGGCCGAACGCTGGTTCGGCAGCATGACCGGCGTCATCGATCAGGTCCGTCTGATCAATCAGGCCCTCATCGACAGCGCCCCCATCAAGGATGCCGATATCGCGGCCCAGACGCCGCTGCGCAACGCCGCCTGGGCCGCCATGGAGCAGGCGGGCCGCGTCCGCGCCCTGCTGGCCGGTGCCCTGATCCGCGGTTCCGATCCCGGCAGCCAGGCCGGGCTTGCCGAAGCGGAGACCCGGTTCAACCTGGCCTGGGAGAATGTGCGCCAGCTGGCCGCACAGAGCGACGGGGGCATGGCCCCGGTGCGTCTGGCCGTGGGGGCCGCCGACAGTCTGCTGGCCAACCGCGTCGAACCACAGCGCCGCCGCGCCATGGAACGCGTGCTGGCGGGCCAGCGCGACCCGATGCTGGCGGAGGAATGGTTCGCCATCGCCACCACGGGGGTGGAGGCGATGATGGCCGTCCAGGCCGCGTCGCTGCAGGTGACGGAACTGCGTGCCCGCGATCTGGCGCAGGCGGCCATGGCCGAGGTGACGCGGGGCATCATGCTGTGCATGCTGGTCATGGTCATCGGCGCGGCCGCCCTGCTGATCGTGCATTGGCGCGTGCTGCGGCCGCTGGGACAGCTGACCTCCGTATTCGAGCAGATCGCGCGCGGGCAGACCGACATGGACATGCCGGACATTTCCCGCGGGGACGAGGTGGGGGACCTGGCGCGGGCAGCCTCGGCCTTCCGCGCCGTGCATCTGGCCGGACAGTCCCTGGCCGAAACCCTGCGCCGGCGCGAGCATCTGCTGGATCTGTTCATCCGCCACGCGCCCACCGCCATCGCCATGCTGGACAACCAGATGCGCTATGTCGCGGTCAGCCGGCGCTGGCTGAAGGATTACGGGCTGGGCGACCGCGATATCACCGGCCTGTCGCATTACGACGTCTTTCCGGAGATCGACGAGCGCTGGCGCGCCATTCACCGTCGCTGCCTGATGGGGGAACGCGCCGCCGCCGACGAAGACCGCTTTGTCCGGGCCGACGGGTCCGTCAACTGGGTCCGGTGGGAAATCCATCCCTGGCATGATGTCGACGGCTCCATCGGCGGCATCGTCATGTTCACCGAGGTGATCACGGCCCGCAAACAGGCAGAGAATGAGATGCGCCGCCTGACGGCGGAATTGCAGGCCATCGTCGACAGCGCCGACAATGCCATCGTCGCGACCGCACCCGACGGCACCATCCGGGCCTTCAACCGCGGGGCCGAACGGATGCTGGGCTACCGGGCAGAGGAGCTGATCGGTCGGGAGACGCCCAAGCTGTTCCACGAGAAGGGGGAAGTGGCGGAGGCGCTGGCCAAGCTGGTCGCGGCGCGCGGCAAGCCCGTGCCGGACCCGTTCGAAGTCTTCGTCCACCGCGCGCGCGACGGCAAGCCGGACCAGCGCGAATGGACCTATGTCACGCGCGACGGCCGCCATGTCCCCGTGCTGCTGTCGGTCACGGCCATCCGCGATGGCAATGGGGAGATCCAGGGCTTCCTGGGGATCGCCAATGACATTGCGCATCTGAAGGAGATGGACCGGCTGAAGTCGGAATTCATTTCCACGGTCAGCCACGAACTGCGCACGCCGCTGACCGCCATCCGCGCGTCGCTGGGCATGGTCAATTCCGACATGTTCGGCCTCCTGCCGGCCGAAGCGCGCCAATTGACCGACATCGCCCAGGAAAGCACCGAGCGCCTGATCCGGCTGATC
>CALRTC020000045.1:0-33283 GCA_943371025.1 Hydrogenophaga intermedia | reverse complement strand
GGGAAATCCTTGAACAGGTCGGCCTGCAAGAGCTGCATGAAGACCGAGGTGTCGGCATTCAGGTAATGGGCGCCGGTGCCATGGAAATTGGGGTTGCACGAGGCGGCCACATGGATCATGGCCGGCACGTCCAATTCGCACAGCACCTCATAGAGCGGATACCATTCCCGGTCGGTCACCGGCTTGCCGGTCCAATAACCACCCGTGGGATCGGGGTTCAGGTTGCAGCCGACGAAACCCATCTGCTCCACACAACGGCGCAGCTCGGGGATCGAATTCTTCGGCGGGGCCAGCGGCGATTGCGGCAACTGGCAGACCGGCACGAAATTGTCCGGGTAGATGTCGCAGACGCGGCGCACCAGATTGTTCGACACCTCCGCCCATTCCAGGCTGGTGCGCTCATTGCCCAGATGATGGCTCATCAGGCCGGCGATGGGCGAGAACAGGGTGAGGTCGCTGCCGCGTTCCTTTTGCAGGCGCAACTGCCCGCCGCCAACCCCTTCATGGATCTGCTCATCCGTGACGATGCAGTCGGCGATCTTGGGTGCGTTTACTGGATCGTCGGCGAATTCCACCTGGCGCGACCGCCAGTCACGAAAGGACTGAGGCACCGTGGTGAAATGGCCATGGCAATCAATGATCATGGGAACTCCTTGATTTCCAGCGCGGGCACCAGACAGCCAAATCTTTTCTAATCAATTAGATAGCGTAGCCGAGCGGCAGCCACACATTGATATTGACCTGTGCCGTATAAGACTTGTCGTGAGACCATTCTCGGGAAAAGCGGGTCCGCCAGCGGTGCCAGCGGACCCAGTGCCAGCCGTGAGGGAGAGGGATCACACCTTGGCCGGATCGAAGAACAGTTCATCGATGGACATGCGGCGCGGGGTCAGCCCCTGTTTGAAGGCCGTTTCCTCCAGCGCCTGAATGGTCTTGATATTAGCATCGATGCCATAAGGCAGCGGGTCATTGCCGACAAGCTGTTGAAGCTTGCGGTAGCGCTTGTCGGAGGCGCTGTTGGCCTCCCCGCTGTTCAGCTTTGCCAGCCAGCCCTGCTTGGCTTCGTCGAACGCCTCATAGATGGCCTTGGCCACCCAGGGATTTTCTTTCAGTACGCTTTCGCGGACCACCAGGGTGCCATGCATGGGATAAACACCCGTCCGGCGATAGAAATCCCATTCCAGTTCCTCGGCATTGGGCAGCAGGTCGGGATAATCGACCTCCACTTCCTTCCAGCCGCTGGTGGGGTTGCCGGTGCGGCCGATACCGGCATTGCCGCCAAAGCCGGCCGACAGTTCACCGGCATTGATCATGTCATAAAGCGAACTGCCTTCGCGCACATGTTCGACATTGGCGGGCAGCTTCAACTGCGTGACATGCTCCTCGTCATCAACGACCCAGGTGACCTTGGAGCAGTCGACGCCCAGATCCTCCATCAGGGCCTGACGCGTCCAGACGCCGGTGGTAACCGAATAGGCGCGCACGCCCACCTTGCGGCCTTCCAGATCCTTCGGCTCCCGGATGCCGGCATCAGGACGGACCAGCAGGCCCGAATGGTGGAATTTGCGAAGCACGAAGATCGGCAGGGCCACGAAGGGCGCGCCATAGGCGCGGGCGATGATGTAGGTGGTGGGCGCCAGTTCGCACACGTCAAATTCGACATCACGGACCATGCGGCGGAAGGCGGCAATCTGGGGATGGATGGTCAGGTACTTGCCTTCCACACCATCAACCTGGATGGACCCGTTGCGCACAGCGGATGTGTGCGGCATCTCGGCAACGGCGAAAGTCAGCGGCAATTTCTCGGTCACGGGTTCACTCCCTAAAGCATGGGTATGATCAGTTCGAATTTCTTGACGCCATTGTCGCGCCGGCAGGGGGGCAAGCGTCAATTCGCCGGGCAGAGTTCCTGTCGTGCCCGGCACATTTTCAATCAGCGACAGGTGCGGGGCAGGTTCAGCGGGTTGCCATCGCGCAGTTCCGCCGGCAGCAGGGCGTCCGGCGTGTTCTGGTAACAAACGGGCCGCAGGAAACGCGCGATGGCCAACGAACCCACAGAGGTCGAGCGCACATCGCTGGTGGCCGGGAACGGCCCGCCATGCACCATGGCGTCGCAGACCTCCACCCCCGTGCCGAAACCGTCGAACAGGATGCGCCCTGCCTTCCGTTCGATCAGCGGCAGCAGGCGGGCAGCCAGCGCCTGGTCTTCGTCCCCATCGGCATGGATGGCGATGGTCAACTGCCCTTCCAAGGTCGCCAGCACGGTCCGCAGTTCCATCGCATCACGGCAGCGAACCAGCAGCGAACAGGGGCCGAACACCTCCTCGTGAAGTTCCGGATGGCCAAGAAAGTCACGGGCGGCCACGGAGAACAGTGCCGTGCAGGACACCCACCCTTCCCCCGCCGTGCCCAGGGCCAGCGGCGTGACGGCCGGATGGTCGGACAGACGACGCACGCCGGAGCAATAGGCACGGTGGATGCCTTGGTTCAACATGGTGGCGGGTGCAGAGGCGCTGATCGCCGCTACCGCGCTGGATGCGAACGCCTCCAGTCCCTCCCCTTCCACGGCCAGAAGCAGGCCGGGATTGGTGCAGAACTGCCCCGCACCAAGGGTCAGAGCGGCGACGAAGGCCGTGCCGATGGCGGCACCCCGTCGGGCCAAGGCGCCCGGCAGCAGCAGCACCGGATTGATGGAACTCATTTCCGCATAGACGGGGATGGGTTGCGGCCGGGCCTGGGCAATGGCCATCAGCGCGGTTCCACCCGCCCGTGACCCGGTAAAGCCCACGGCCTGGATCCGCGGATCGGCGACCAGCCCGGCCCCAATATCCGCGCCGTTGCCAAACAGCATGGAGAAGACCCCACCGGGCAGACCACAGGCCGCCACCGCCCGGGCCACCGCCTTGGCCGCCAATTCGGACGTGCCGGGATGGGATGAATGCGCCTTTACCACCACGGGGCAGCCGGCGGCCAGTGCCGAGGCCGTATCCCCGCCAGCGACGGAAAAGGCCAGCGGGAAATTCGATGCGCCGAACACGGCAACGGGACCGACAGGCACCATGGACAGGCGGATGTCCGGACGGGGTGGGGTGCGGTCCGGCAGAGCCTTGTCGATCCGCACATCCAGGTAGGCACCTTCCCGCAGGACGCGGCCGAACAGCCGCAGCTGGTTCATCGTGCGGCCCAGCTCGCCCTCCAGCCGGGGACGGGGCAGCCCGGTTTCGGCCATGGCGCGTTCCACGATGGCGGCCGCATCACCGGCCAGTTCGTCTGCGATCCGGTCCAGAAACAAGGCACGATTGGCCGGTCCCAGGGCACGGAAGGACACGAAGGCATCATCCGCCGCAGCACAGGCGCGATCCAGATCATCACGCGTCGCCGTCGGAAAATCCGGCGCGATGATCGCACCCGATGTGGGATTGCTGGCTGCGAATGCTGCCCCTTCGCCCCGCGTCGGACGGCCGGCCAGGATCATTTCACCGGATACGGACATGGTCGCTCCCCTGGGAATGTCGTTCCCGTTTACCGGCTCTGGCTTACGCCGGCTTCATTCCCGGAGCCCCCCAGGAAGAGTGAAGAGAGTGATAAGTTTTTTGCAGAGCGTATATGGCAGCGCGGCAAAAGCCATGGCGACCGATCGATCCAAGCGCCGTAGAATTCTGGCGACATCTTCCATCGGAAACTTACGTGACTACAAGGAGTTAACCTCTATCAACCCCCGGAATTCCGCCAATGTGGGAACATCACCCCCTATGAAGAAGCGAGGGTGAGAACAAGGTTTCCGCCCCTTTCCGGATGCCGCAGCGCAGCATCGAAAATGCGTTCCCACCCTATAAGAAATTCAATATGGTGACATTCAGGGAGGACAAAAACATGCAAGAGACATTGTCCCAACGACTGGATACGATCAGCTTTCGCCAACTGCGTCTGTTCGAAAGTGTCGGCCGCCTGAACAGCGTTCGCCGGGGATCGGAAGAGTGCAACCTGTCACAGCCTGCGGTAACCCAGGCCCTGGCGAAACTCGAACAACTGATCGGGGTCGAACTGTTCGAACGCCGGGCCAGCGGCAGTTACCTGACCGCTGCGGGAGATATCCTGTACCGGCGTGTCATCCGCATGTTCAAGCAGTTGGTTGATGCACTGTTCGAACTGGAGGTTCCCGGCGGGCGGGTGGGGGCCGACGCGGTAGTGCATCGCCTGACCCGGTCGCAGGTGCGTAGTCTGGTGGCCCTGATCGAACATGGGACCTTTGCCGCCGCGTCACATGCTCTGCAGATCACCGAGGCGTCATTGCAACGCGCCGCCCGCGACCTGGAAGGCAATCTGCGAAAGACTATCTTCTATCGCTCAGCCGAGGGGGTGATGGTCACCCCAGCCGGTATGGCCTGCGGTCGTCGCATGAGCTTGGCTTTACAGGAAATTGACTGGGCCATCAACGAGATCGATGTGGCGCGCGACATGGGCGAGAGCCGCATCACGATCGGCGCCCTGCCTTTCGGGGGCAGCGTTTTGCTGGCGTCCGTGCTGGACGAATTCCTGGCCAGCCAGCCCAAGGTGGATGTGCGCATCGCCAATGAAAGCGCATCGGAGATGATGCAGCGCCTGCGTGAGGGCAAGGTCGACCTCGTCGTCGGCCTGACGCAGGAGACCATGGGCGACGATCTGGTCAGCCAGACCGTGGCCGAAACCCCGTACGAGGTCGTAGGGCGGCGCGGCCATCCGTTGCTCGAACATGGGCGCGTGTCCAATGCCGACCTGATCCGGTATGAGTGGGTGGTGGGAACGCCGGGATCGAACCGGCGTAACTGCTTTGATGGTCTGTTCGCGGGCGGTCCGAAACCGCGTACCCCCATCGTCACCAGCGCCCTTCCCGTCATTCGCCATCTGGTGGCCGGCAGCGACAGGCTGACGCTGATGACCGCTTATGAACTGCAATATGAAAGCCTGCTGGTTCGGATGCCAATAGAGCAGGCGCTGCCCTGCCCCACCATTGGCATCACCACCCGTGCGGACTGGCTCCCGACAGCGCTGCACAAGGATTTTATCAGTCTGGTGAAATCCCGGGTCAGCACGCGAAGCATCCTGGCAGCCAGGCGGGACGCCGCATGACACACGTCACCATCAGCGCGTCAGGAAGGCCACGCTGGTCGGCAGGTTGACGGACAGGGGGGTACCGGCGGGTTCCAGTTTTCCGCTACGTGTATCGCGGCGCAACAGGGTTACGCTATTGCTGCCCTGATTGGCAACCAGCAGCCATTTGCCCTTGGGATGCAGTCGGAAGGACCAAGGCAGCTTGCCGCCGCTTGGCACACGCTGCACCTCCCGCAGTGTGCCATCGCGGCGGACAGCGTAGACGCCGATCGTGTCCTCCCCGCGCGTGGAAGTGTAGACGAAACGCCCATCAGGGCTGATGGCGATCTCTGCCCCCTTAACTGTATCGGCTTCGTCATCCGTTCCAGTGGCAATGGATTGCAGCAGCGTCAGGCCGCCGGTCTTCGGTTCCTGCCGGTATACCCAGATGACCGGGCTGAACTCCGACATCAGATAGACATAGCGCCCCTTGGGGTGCAGCGCGACATGGCGGGGACCGGTGCCGGGTGGAAGGCTGACCGACGATTCCTTTGCGGGAGCCAGGGTGCCTTGACCTGCCTCATATCGATAGACGAACAGCCTATCCGCCCCCAGGTCGGGCACAAACAGGTACTTGCCGCCGGGATCCAGAGCCACGCCATGGGCATGGGGCGATGTCTGACGCGGCTTCGGTCCTGTGCCGACATTCTGCACCGTGGATGTCGGCACCGAAACGGTACCGTCCGACGCCACGGGCAGAACGCCTGCGGTACCTGATCGGAAATTCGCGGTGAAGATGGCCTTGCCCTTGGCATCAAAGGTCAGATGGGTGGCGCCGGCCCCCCCGGAATCGGCACTGGAAATGGCCGCCATACGTTCGCCATCCGCGCCAGGGCGCAGCACGATGACGCGGCCCCGCGTCTCGTTCCCGGCCTTGTCATCGCTGGCGGCATAGAGCAGGGGCCGGGTCGGGTGGGCTTCGACCCAGGTCGGTCGTTCCAGTTCGGCTGCCAGCCCGACCAGACAGAGGCTCCCCTGCTTCTCATCCAGCCGAGCGGCAAAGACACCCTGGCCCGGACCGCTTCCCTGCGTACCGATATAGAAGTCGGTCCCCTCACAGGGTTGCGCCGCCGCCGGCCCCGCCAGAACCAAAATGGACAGCAGTCCGGCACGCCACGGCGCACCGATCCTTTGACCAGTCATCATTCCCCCCGTTTTATTTTTTGATCATTCTGCGTTGTGAAGACTTCGCCCGAGCAAAGCCAACAATGTCTGCCAATGATGTTCGGCTTCTGCCGGGTCGTGGACATGGGTATCGTCGGGCACCCAGCCATGTCGGGCTGGACGGGTTTCCACCACATGGTCAACACCAGCCGCGGCCAACGCCTCCGCCAGTCGCTGCTTCTGATCGTCGTCAAAATTCGCATCTTCGATGGCGCCGGCAACGTAGACACGGGCCCTGATCCGGGGCGCCAGCAGATGCGGGCTGCCGGGCGTATCATTGGCCAGTCCGCCACCATGATAGGATGCCGCCGCCGCAATCCGATCCGGAAAGGTACCTGCGGCAATCAGGGCCAGTCGCCCGCCCATGCAATAGCCAACGACACCGATCGGACCGGACGCGATCTCCATCCGCGTCGCCATGAAGGCCAGCAACGCCTCGGTGTCAGCCATGACAGCCCGCGGCGTGGCGGGGGCCATATATTTTTCGCGATGGGCCTGCCGCAGGACGGGATCGGTGAAGGTCACCTTGGGATCGACCGGTTCATAAGCGCCGCTTCGATAGAACAGGTCAGGAAGCAGCACGACATATCCGGTGCTGGCCAATCGACGGGCCATCCGGTGCAAGGCGGGGCGGATGCCAGGCCCATCCATGTAGAGAATGACCGCGGGCCATGCTCCCTCGCCCTCGGGCTTATGCAGCCATGTGGGACATACGCCATCCCGCATCCGAACATCGACACATTGCATTCAACGCCACCTTCCAAAGACAACCCCGTGAGGCTCGCCCGTCAATCAAAGTAGCGCCCCCACCCGCGGGCGGGCCATTGGAGTTGGGTTTCCCGCGATTGATTAAAGGTGACCAAGCATGAAGGCCACCCTTGGTCGCGAAAGACAACCACCCGGCCTGCCGCGGACCAGGACACCCAGAACTTATTCATCGCGCCCCAAAACCAATCCCCCCCTGAACACCAATGCATGCAAACGATGAATAGAAGCATCAAATCCATGCGGACTGTTGCCCCCATCGGGCATACCGGAACCGCAGGTTCAGAAAAATAGCCGGGAAGAAACGCCATGAAGTCCTCGACATTCCTGCGTAAGCTGCTGCTTGGTGCAAGCGCGCTTTGCCTGTCATATCCGGCCATCGCGCAGACCGCCAACAGCACAAATGGCGCCGTCGGCACCCAGTCCAGCGACGACACGCTGGCATTGGAAGAGATCGTCGTCACCGGCTCCCGCGTGATCAAGGACGGCTCGGCCAGTCCGACACCACTGACCACAATCGATAGCAGTGCCTTGTTCGCGGCGGCGCCCTCGGGGTCGATCTCTGATGCGCTGAACAACCTCCCGGTCTTCTCCGGCTCCCGTAACTCTTTCAGCAACCCTGGCAGCAACGCCACCGGCGTGCAGGGTGGCAACGGCAATGCCAATGTGCTGAACTTGCGCAATCTGGGCGCCTATCGCACGCTGGTTCTGTTCGACGGGCATCGGGTGGCCCCGACGCTCTACAACTCCGCTGTCGATGTCGACCTGATCCCGCAGGCGCTGATCAAGCGCGTGGACGTGGTGACGGGTGGTGTATCGGCAGTCTACGGGTCGGACGCCGTCTCCGGCGTCGTCAACTATGTCCTGAACCGCAATTTCAACGGCTTCCAGGCCAACGCCGAAACCGGCGTGTCGCAGGAAGGGGATGCCAAGAACCGCAATGTCGCCGCCGCCTTCGGCTTCGATATCGGCAGCAATGGCCATTTCGAGGCCAGCGTGCAGCGCCGTGAGAATGACGGTATCCTGAATCGCGCCTATGACCGCGACTGGAACAATCTGGTCGCACTGCAAGGGGCCGGCACGGCCGCCAATCCCTTTGTCCTGAACAGCGACGTGCGTCTGCGTACCTTCAGCTTCGGTGGCCTGATCACGTCGGCCGGCCTGTACAATGGTCAGCATTTCGAAACCAATGGCGTGTTGACCACCTTCGACCGTGGCACCAGCACCGGGTCAAGCTGCTGTCAGATCGGCGGCGACGGCGCCTATCAGAACAGCTCAATGGTTTCCCCGTCGGAGGGAACGCAGCTTTTCGGACGCCTGGACTACGACCTGACCGAGAATGTGCATTTCTTCGCCCAGGCCTCGGCCAATCTGAAGGAAAATACCGGCTATACCGGCTGGAACCAGTTGACGGGCCTGACCATCAACGCCGCCAATCCGTTCCTGTCAGCCGAATATCGCAATGCCTTCGCGGCGGCGGGCCGGACGACCTTCACCATGAACAAGATCTGGCAGGACGCGCCGCGCCTGGAAGCCGTCGCCAAGACCGAGCAATATTACTATGTCACGGGCCTGGAGGGTGACCTGGGCGGGTTGAACTGGAACGCCAGCTACCGCCATGGCAGTTCCCGCCTGGACACCACCGTCAACAATCTGCCCAATGCCCAACGCCTGTCGGCCGCCCTTGATGCCGTAGTCAATCCGGCAACCGGCAGCATCGTCTGCCAGGCCAGCTTGACCAACGCCTTCTATGCCGGCTGCGTACCGCTGAACCTGTTCGGCCCCACTTCCTCCAGCCAGCAGGCCCTGGATTACGTGCTGGGCAGTGTGAATTTCCTGACCCATACCAAGATGGATGCCGGCGATTTCGCCATTTCCGGCTCGCTGTTCGACAATTGGGCAGGGCCGGTCAATGTGGCACTGTCGGGTGAGGCGCGGCGCATCTCCTTCGATGCGGCCAGTACCGCCTCGCCCACCGATCTCGCGAACTGTGCCGGCCTGCGCTATAATTGCACGGCCACGACAACGCTGTATCCGACCACCTTCCCACGCAGCGGCAAGGTCACGCAGAGCGTGAAGGAAGGGGCGATCGAGGTCGAGGTGCCGCTGCTGGCCGACATGGCCCTTGTGAAGGCCCTGAACCTGAACGGCGCCGCCCGCTACACCGATTACAGCACCAGTGGAAGCTACGGCACCTGGAAGGTTGGCGGCGTCTGGGAAGTGGATGATGCGCTGAAGTTCCGCGGCACTGTCTCCCGCGATATCCGCGCGCCAACCCTTTATGATCTGTTCCAGCCGACGACCATCATCAATGGCAATTTCGTCGACACACTGACCAACACCACTGTGTTCGTGCCGTCAGTCAATGACGGCAACAAGGATCTGTCGGCGGAGGTCGGGCGGACGCATACGATTGGCGCCGTCTATGCACCGGAATTCCTGCCCGGCGCCACCTTCACGCTGGATTACTACAAGACCGTTGTGAATGACGCGATCACCATCGTGCAGGGCTTCAACGCGGCGATCCAGAATGCCTGTTATGGCAGCAACGGCACCTCGCCCTATTGCGCACTGATCCAGCGCAACGCCGCCGGCACCGTGACCGCTTTCTATAACAAGCCCCAGAACATCGCGCGGGTGCGCACCTGGGGCCTGGATGCAGAGTTCGGGTACAGCACGGAGTTGTTCGACCGGCCGCTGGGCCTGCGCGTCATGGCAAACTACCAGCCGCATATCTATTACGAACAGCCCGGTATCGCCACCATCGACCAGGGTGGTGCCGGCTGGGGCCAGAACGGCCTGATGCCCAGCCCAAGCGTTCAGCTGTCGGCCTTCCTCAGCTATCAGGCGACCGACGAGTTCAAGGTGGATGTGTTCCAGCGCTGGCGCAACGCCTTCAAGCGCAGCGGGGTCGACAGCCAGGTCTTCGCCGACCCGCATGTCAGCCCCTACGGCACCACCAACCTGACCTTCACCTATGACACCGGCTCAGCCTGGAAGATCAATAGCAGTTCGATCTACCTGTCGGTCACCAACGTGTTCGACGCCGCCCCACCGCTCAGCGGCTATTACAGCGGCACCACTTCTGCCGGCCAGTCATTCGAATTCTCCGACGATCCCACGGGCCGCGCCTTCCTGATCGGCTTCCGCATCCGGGGCTGATCCCCGGCCATGTATTGTCGACAGGAAGCCACCATGTCCGTGTTACGCACCTTGTCGTCGGTTGCCGCCCTGTCGGCGCTGGTCCTGCTGGGTATCCAGCAGGCACCAGCGCAGACGGCGCATTCCCCCCGAACCAGCTTCGTGCAACTGGCGCGGGGCGTCCCCGGAGTGCTGTATGAACCGGCGGTGATCGGCCCCAAGGCCGAAACCGCCATTTTCATCATGCATTCCGCCGCTGATTACCTGAGCTTTCCCGGCTGCACAGAGCTGTCGCAACGGGGCTATCGCGTCCTCTGCGCCAATAACAGCAGCAGCAAATCCGGCATCTCCAATGACGGCATGCTGGATCAGGTGTTGCTGGAGGCGAAGGAAGGTGTGACCTGGCTGCGGCGTCATCCCGGCGTGAAACATGTCGTGCTGCTGGGCCATAGCGGCGGCGGCACGGTCATGAGCGCCTATCAGCTCATCGCCGAGAAAGGGACCGGGATTTGCCAGTCGGCAGAGAAGATCTGGAAATGCCCTGACAGCCTTGCTGGTCTGCCGGCCGCCGACGGCTTGATGCTGATCGACAGCAATTGGGGCCTGGGCGCGATGACGCTGTTCAGCCTGGACCCCGCTGTGAAGGACGAAACGGCGGGGATGGCCCTGGATCCGGCGCTGGACATGTTCAACCCGGCCAATGGCTTCACCCCGTCGGGCTCCAGCTACAGCCCGGAATTCACGGGTAAATTCCTGACGGCCGCCGGGCAGCGGAACAACGCACTGATCGCCAAGGCGCAAACGGCGCTGGCCGACATTCAGGCGGGCAAAGGGCCATTCACCGATGATGCGCCCTTTGTGGTTCCGGGCGCCATCCTGCTGGGCAGCAACAACAAGCTGTTCGCCCAGGATGTCCGCCTGATGTCGCAGACCCGCAAACCCTGGCCCCTGATCCATCCCGGCGGTCGTGTGACGACCGGGATCGTAAAGACTGTCCGGGTGCCGGAAAACACCCGCAACAACTCCCCCTCCCTGATCAAGGGGGCGCTGAAGACGACGGTACGCAACTACCTCAACAGCTATGCCGTGCGCACCCTGCCCGACTTCAGCTATGATGAAAGTGGTGTCCAGGGCATCGACTGGACGTCCACCTATGCCAGCCCGCCCGGCAATGTGCAGGGGGTGACGGCGCCGCTGCTGGTCATGGGCATGACAGGCCATTGGGAGTTCCTGGCCGCCGAAACCATCTATGAACGGGCGCAAAGCCTGGACAAGACCATCGCTTTTGTCGATGGGGCCACCCACCTGTTCGATACCTGCAAAGCCTGTGAGCATCAGCCCGGCGAATTCGGCGATACGCAAAAAACCACCTATGACTATATCGACGCCTGGCTGGCAAAGCCCGGCCGCTTCGGTGGCCGTTCCGGTGGATGAATGAGGACATGACGATGCGCTTCACCACGGGCCGCCGCGCCCTTCTCTCCACCTGTCTGCTGGCCATCTCCGTCTCCGGTGCTCTGGCGCAGCCGATGCCGGGCAGTGTCGGTCACGACCGGCAATTGCTGGTCAATGCCCTGCCGGCTTCGACCAAGCTGACGGTGACAAGCCCGGGTTTCGTCCAGGGTGGCGACCTGCCCCTGTCCGCCACACAGTACGGTGAGAACCTGTTCCCCGGCCTGACCTGGTCAAAGGGACCGGCTGGAACCCGCTCCTATGTCGTGGTTATGCAAGGGACGCGCGGACAGGAAAGATCAGCTGACGCCGGCACCAGCATCCATCTGACCTTGTACAATATTCCGGCCAACACCCTGTCCCTGACGCCCGGCCACCTGACCGCCCCTGAGGGGGCCGGTTTCGGCCCCAATGTGCATGGTCCTGTCGCCGGATATGCCGGCCCTCACCCGCATGATACACGCCGCCATGCCTATCATTTCCAGGTCGTGGCGCTGGACACCTTGTTGACCCTGTCCGGAGAGGTTACGTTCGCCGCCCTGCAGGACGCCATGCGGGGCCATGTGCTGGCCAGTGGTGATCTGGTGGGCTATGCGGCCGGTCCGTCGCAGAAGGCCGGCATTGCCGCCACCACCACACCGGTGACGGTGGAGACAGGTCTGCTGACCGGGGCCACCGGCCGTAATCCGGACATCGCCGTCTATCGCGGCATCCCCTATGCCGCACCGCCAGTCGGTGACTTGCGCTGGCGGGCACCGGCAGCCCCCCTGGCCTGGGATGGTGTGCGCAAGGCAGACAGTTTCGGTCCCGCCTGCCCGCAGCCCGGCGGCGACATGGCTGGTGGCCTGCCGCAAAGCGAGGATTGCCTGACGCTGAATATCTGGACCGGCGCCCAACCGGGAAGCAAGCAGAAGCGCCCCGTCTATGTCTGGATCTATGGTGGCGGCTTCATCGGCGGCACGGGTGCGAACCCGGAATTCGATGGCGAGGTCCTAGCCGCCAAGGGTGTGGTCGTCGTGACCTTGAATTACCGGCTCGGCGTGCTGGGCTTCCTGGCGACCCCGGAGCTGAGCCGGGAGTCTGGGCACAACGCCTCGGGCAATTACGGGCTGCTGGACGATATCGCCGCCCTGCAATGGGTGAAGCGCAACATCGCGGCCTTTGGCGGTGACCCGGAACAGGTGACGATCGGCGGACAATCTGCGGGTGCCGGCTCGGTAGGGTTCCTGTCCATGTCGCCGCTGGCCACCGGCCTGTTCCGGGCCAGCATCGGACAGAGCCATGCCCGGTATCCGCGCGATACGGAACTGCGTTACCTGTCTGTCTCCTGGCGTGCCAAGGACGCCGCCGAGAAGGCGGGAAGTGCCTATATTGCAAAATATGGCACGAAGACGCTGGCCGAGCTGCGGCAGCTCCCATGGCAGACCCTGATTGAGGGCTCCAACACCATTGATGCCGGCGTGGAGACGGGCAGCGACGGCAAGCCGCCCCTGTTCCGCCCCGTGATTGATGGCTGGGTCATTCCGCAATCCTATTGGGACACCTACCAATCGGGCACGCAGAACAAGGTGAAATATGTTGCCGGCAACAACAAGGACGAGACGGGCGCCGTACCCGAAACGGCCGTGCCTGCCATCCGGGCCAGCACAACCCCACCCCGTCCCGGCATGCCGCAGACCAGCGTAACGCTGCCCCAGTTCCAGGCAGCGGCAAAGCGCAAGTTCGGGCCGCTGGCGGATGAATTCCTGAAACTCTACCCCGCCACGAATGATGACGAGGCAGCACGGCAGAACAACATAGCCGCGCGCGATAATTCACGCATCTCCACCTGGATGTGGGGCACCTTGTGGACCAAGGCCAACAAGGTTCCGGTTCATACCTATTTCTGGACCCATGCGGTCCCGGGTCCGACACAGGCGAGCCGCGGTGCCTATCACGGCTCCGAAATTCCCTATGTGTTCAACAGCCTGGACAGGCTGGACAAACCCTGGACCGCCGATGATCGGCATATTGCGGATGTCATGTCGTCCTACTGGGCCAATATCATCAAGAAGGGCGACCCCAATGCACCGGGCCTGCCGGAATGGCCGGCCTATAGCGCGCAGGTGCCACAGGTGATGGAACTGGGCGACAATTTCCGCCCGATCCCGGTGTCCAGCCCGGAACGAGCCGACTTCTGGAAGCGTTTCTACGCCACCCAGCCGGCCTGGTAGCCCACTTCAATGATCGGCTGAGAGTGAAAACTCGATCGGAACCACCAACTCGATGCTGTCCGGCATATCGTCGGGCAGCATCGGCAACGGTATGGCACGCTCCAGCAAGGCCAATGCCTCCTCGTTCAGCAGCGAATGGCGGGTAGCGGCCTCGAGCCTGGCCATCAGCAGACGCCCGGCACGATTCATGCGAAACCGGACATGGACGATACCATGCTGACGCAGTTTGCGGGCCGCGGCCGGATAACGCTTCTTGCGGTTCAAATGGGCCATCAGGGTCGACATATAATGCGGCGATGGCCCGGCGGACTTGCTGGCGGCGGGCGGATTGGCAGGCGGCGTGAGGGCTGCCGGTGCGCCGGGGGAAGCCGTTTCGGCCATCGTGGAAGCCTCCCCTTGCGTCGCAGGAAGCGTGATCGCCCTGTCCAAAACGATGCTTGGCAATGGCAATTGCGGAAGTGGTGGGCGCACCAGGTCGGGACTGGCACTGCTGACAGGGGCCGGCGCCGCTGCCGGTTCGACTGCTGGTGCGTCGATCATGGCAACCTGCAACGGCGCTTCCATGACCGCGAGCGGCTGTCGCCGCTGCATCGTGAAGACCGCAATGACAGCCAGATGCACCACAATTACGATGCCGATCGAGGTAAGGCGGGGCGCCTGCGACGAACGCCAAGTGCCAAGGCCCAGGTTCCTCGTTTCCCACAGCCGCTGTTCAAGCATCCCCAACATAGCTCCCCAATCCAGATTGGATAAGAATGATTCTTATTATCATCAATGCTAGACTGTTTTTGGCATGGGTGACATGTGGAAACTGCGGCGACCGAGGGAGACATGGATGCCGCGGTTCGAATACAGGTTCCGCTCACGACACGAAGGTCTCTGTCTTGGGTGATAAGAAACACGCTATCAGTGATCAATTTTGCATATTTCAATTCATGTCAAAGTTTGTCCATTTGTGAAAATTCTCGATGAATTGCCCATCAGGCGGCCATCACACACTATCGCCTCATTTTTATTCATTTATTGCAGGATAGATATGCGCAATCACTTGGTTGCCTGAAACCAGCGCCATCGCATAAGCCATGGGTGCATTTGAGAATCGATCTCATTTGCAATGCATTCGTTGGCAGCGGCGCTTCACCACTCACCTTGGCTTGACCGAGGAAATGAAGGGTAAGCCCAACCGCCAATCCATGTCGGCCCCTGCCGCGAACCCAGAGAGTGGGGCAGCGGGGGCATTTGCCGGAGGATTTGATTGATGCTCGCCAGGTCGGTTTCGGGTCGCTGTGCCACAGCCATGGGGTTAGTACTGGTGGCATTGCCCATAGGATCATTCGCCCAGGAGAAGCCGGCGGCCGATCCCGCTGCGACTGGCGATGGTGCCTATGTTCTGCCCACCCTGTCAGTCGTCGATACCGCCGAGCAGGAGTTGAAGCAGGCGCCCGGCGTGTCGGTCATCACGGCGGACGACATCGCCAAGCGCCCGCCTGCCAATGACCTGTCGGAAATCATTCGCCGCATGCCCGGTGTGAATCTGACGGGCAACAGCTCGTCGGGCCAATATGGCAATAACCGCCAGATCGACCTGCGCGGGATGGGACCTGAAAACACCCTGATCCTGATCGACGGCAAGCCGGTCCAGTCGCGCAACGCCGTCAAGATGGGACGCAGCGGCGAGCGCAATACCCGTGGCGACACCAATTGGGTGCCGGCAGAGGAAGTCGAGCGGATCGAGGTCATCCGCGGCCCGGCCGCCGCCCGCTACGGCTCGGGTGCCAGCGGCGGCGTGGTGAACATCATCACCAAGGCCCCGACCGACAAGATGGCGGGCTCTGTGACGCTGTCGACCAACCAGCCTGAAAGCAGCGATGAGGGTGACAG
The DNA here is from genome assembly GCA_943371025.1 of Hydrogenophaga intermedia. Lineage (GTDB taxonomy): Bacteria > Pseudomonadota > Alphaproteobacteria > Azospirillales > Azospirillaceae > Niveispirillum. Next base: position 17,537 of record CALRTC020000045.1, on the reverse strand, counting down.
CAAGCGCATCAATTTCAATCTGCGCGGCCCGCTTACGGACAGCTTGTCCTTCCGCCTGTTCGGCAATTACAACAAGACCGATGGCGACGATCCCGATATCAACCGCGCCGCTGCCGGAACGGCGGCGACCGCCAATCCGCCAGCCGGGCGGGAAGGCGTCGAGAACAAGGATATCAACGGCCTGGTGCGCTGGCAGTTGAATCCAAAGCAGGTGCTGGAGGCTGAGGCCGGTTTCTCCCGCCAGGGCAACATCTATGCGGGTGACCGCGCGCTGGGTGCCGGTTCAACCATAACCGACGGGTTGGCCGAAGAAGGTGCCGAAACCAATATCATGAAGCGCACCAATGCCGCCCTGACCCACAAGGGCGAGTGGGATTGGGCCACCTCGAAGGTTTGGTTCCAATACGAACACACGGACAATACCCGCCTTCAGGAAGGTCTGGCCGGTGGTGTAGAAGGCAATATCAACACCACCAGCACCTTCGCCACGTCCAAGCTGAACAATTACAATGCCAGCGGCGAGTTGAACATCCCGCTGTCCGCGCCGCTTGAGATGGTGGTAACGACGGGGGCCGAGTTCCGCCGTGAGGAACTGAACGATCCGTTCGCCATGAGCCAGAGCGTGACTGCTGGCAGCATTCCCGGCATCAGCAATACCGGACGCAGTGGCAAGGCCGATGCCAACACGGCCGCCGGCTTTATCGAAGCCAACATGGCGGTGACGCCCACCTTCATGCTGACGCCCGGCGTGCGCTTTGACCATCATACGCAGTTCGGGAATAACTGGAGCCCGTCGCTGAACGCCTCCTACGATCTGGCTGAGGGGCTGCAGGTCAAGGGTGGTATCGCCCGGGCCTTCAAGGCGCCGAACCTGTATCAGTCCAACCCCAACTATATCTACCGCACCAACGGCAATGGCTGCCCGGTGAACTATCCCAACCTGGGGGGCGGTTGCTATGTCCTGGGTAATGACGATCTGAATCCGGAAACCAGCATCAACAAGGAAATCGGCCTGTTCTTCAGCAATGACGAGGGCTGGACGGCCAGCGCCACCTATTTCCACAATGACTACAAGGATAAGATCCAGGCTGGCATGGAGCCTGTCGGGCGGGTTCCCGGTGCCACCACGGCCCAGTTGTTCCAGTGGACCAATGTGCCTAAGGCTGTCGTGGCCGGTTGGGAAGGCAACATCCTGGTACCGCTGGCCGAGACGCTCTCGCTCAACACCAATGCCACCTACATGACGGAGAGCAAGAATAAGGAAAACAACGAACCGCTTTCCATTATTCCGGCCTATACGCTGAACACCACCCTGGACTGGGCGGCCACAGAGCAGTTGGACCTGCTGTTCTCCATGACCAATTATGGTCGGCAGAAGCCGCGTCGCCTGAGCGGTCAGGGCGCTGCTGTTACCGGGGTGGCGCTGGATAAGCGCGGTGCCTATTCCCTGTTCGGTATCAATGCCAATTACCGGTTCAATGACAATTATCGTCTTGCCGCCGGTATCAGCAACCTGTTCGACAAGCGCCTGTACCGGCTGGATACCCAGTCTGCGGCGGGTGCCAACACTTATAACGAGCCGGGCCGTGCCTACACGGTCAGCGTTACGGCCTCCTTCTGATTGGTTGTGCGGCGCCCGGTTCCGGCCGGGCGCCCATCGCCTTCAAGGGGGGCGACATGATGAGACTGGACCTTCTGATCAACCGACGGTTGGCCATGGGTGGCATTGCCACGCTGTTGGCGGTTCCGGGGGCCATGGCCCAGCCGGACCTGTCGCGCCCGATGGAGCCCACCATCGCCGACACGGGATCGGCCTTTTACCGCTTCCAGCGTTTCAATCTCTGGTCACAGGACAGCAAACGGCACTACAGGATCATACTCGGCATCCCCAACCGCCCGGCCCCGGCGGCCGGATATCCGGCCTTCTACATGCTGGATGGCAATGCCGCCCTGGGTACGCTGGATGAGGCGCTGCTGGCTGAACTGGACCGGACGGGCCCACCGCTGCTGGTTGCCATTGGCTACGAAACGCCGCTTCGCTTTGATGTGGTGGCACGCGCCTTTGACTATACCCCACCCACCAATGCGGAGGGTGAGACCTGGGAGAACCCGGAGCGCGGCCGACGCGGCGGCGGGGCCGACCTGTTCCTGGATCTGATCTCGCGGGAGATCAAACCAAGGGTGGCAAGGCTGGCTGCGGTTGACGCCAAGGCCCAGGCTCTCTGGGGCCATTCCTACGGCGGATTGCTGGTTTTGCACAGCCTGTTCACCCGGTCGGCGGATTTCCAGACCTACATCGCGGCCAGCCCCGCGATATGGTGGCAGGACGGCTTTATCCTGACCGAGGAACAGCGTTTCCAGGGGGCGGCGGCTCGACTTCTGATCACGCTGGGCGGCGCGGAAGCCCGTAGCCGCGCGGCAGACCCCGCACGCCCCCCACCGCCCGGCAGGGCTGAATTTCCAACCGATGCCGCTCCCAAATTGGCGGTGCGGTTGCAGGCTTTTCCAGTCATGCGCGTACAACTCATGGAATTCCCCGGCCTATCGCATGGTCAGGCGCTGGCGGCATCGCTTCCGCCGGCCCTGCGCTTTGCCATGACCCGTTCTTGAGGGAGAGTGGAGATGACGGTCGCAACCCCCACCGCATCGGCCAAAGCCAGGGCCGGGACGGATGCGAAACCCCGTATTGATATGATCTCCAGGACCATAGCCGGTGTCTTTGCCGGCTATGGCATGTCCGCCCTGTGCGCGGCCTGTCTGGCCGTTTGCCTGCCAGGGGAGAAGGCGGATGCCGCCCAAACCGGCACGTTGGCCGCGTTCCTGGTCTACACCGCCGCCATCATCTGGGCCTATGCAGCGGCCAGCCATTGGCGCGCCTGGATCGGCGTTGCCGTGCCGGCTGCCCTGTTCGGTGCTCTTTTCCTGGCCTTCCGTTGAGGTGATGCGATGAAACAGGGCTTCCGACAGGTTAATTCCTGGCTGCATGGCTGGTCCGGTCTGCTGCTGGGCTGGTTGCTGTTCGCGGTCTTCCTGACCGGGACCTATTCCTTTTTCCGGGAAGAGATTACCTGGTGGATGCAGCCGGAGCTGCATGGCTCGGTCCCCGATGAACAGACGGCGGAACGCGCACTGGCCAAGGTGGCAGCGCTGGCCCCCAACGCCACCAGCTGGTCCGTGAGCCTGCCCAGCGACCGCAACGATGCGGTACGCCTGTCCTGGCGTGAACAGGGGGCGGGTCAGGGCGGCGGCGGTGGTGGTGGTCGCGGTGGCCCCAGCCGACTCATGGATGCAGGAACCGGGGAACTGCTGACCCCGCGGGAGACGTCAGGCGGGGAATTCCTTTATCATTTCCATTATGAACTGCATGCCCTGCCCCGTGGCTGGGGCCGGTGGATCGTGGGGATCGCCACCATGGCGATGTTCGTGGCCATCATTACCGGCATCATCACGCACAAGAAGATCTTCACGGACTTCTTCACCTTCCGTCCCGCCAAGGGCCAACGCTCCTGGCTGGATGGGCATAATGTGTTGGCAGTGCTGTCGCTGCCCTTCCATATCATGATCACTTATTCGGGCCTGATCCTGCTGGCCGGCACACTGATGCCGTGGGGCAATATGGCGGTTGGGATACAAGGCCGTGGCGGCGGCGGCGGTGGAGCCCCGGCTGCACAGGTCGCAGCCGCCCCCGGCGGCGGGTCGCAGGAGGCGATGCGCGGTGGTCAGCGCCCGCCCATGATGGAAATGGACGGGGAGGAAGAAGGGGAAGGCCGCGCCCGTGGCGGTGGCGGTCGTCGCCGGGCCGAAGGGGTAGACACCGCTGCCCCCGCCGGTGCGGGCAGCTTCGCCCCGCTCGCCCCCATGATTGCCGCCGCCGAGCAGGCCTGGGGCCAGCCCGTGGGCCGCTTCACCATCAACAACCCGACGGGCCCCAAGCCAGTGTTGGAATTCGCCCCCCTGCATATTGCCAGCATCCTGGAAGGCGGCGGCGGTGGCACGACGCGGATGCGGTTCGATGCGCGCACAGGCACATTGTTGGAAAGCATCGGTACACCGGATCGCACAGTGGTTCGCGCGGTTTCCGCCTCCCTGAACAGTCTGCACCGGGCCCGTTTCGCCGAACCCGTGCTGCGCTGGGTGTTTTTCCTGGCCGGGATCGGGGGCACGCTGATGGTGGCCACGGGTCTGGTCTTGTGGTCGGTGAAGCGCGCGGCCCAATTGCGGGGGGCAGAGGTGCCATTCGGGCAGAAGCTGGTGGCCCACCTGAATGTCGGGGCCGTTGCCGGCATGCCGGTGGCCATCGCCGCCCATTTCTGGGCGAACCGCCTGATCCCGGCGGGCATACCCGGCCGTGCGGAATGGGAGATCAATGTCTTCTTCCTGGTCTGGCTGTTGACCTTTGTGCATCCTCTGGTGCGGCCATTGAAGAAGGCCTGGATCGAACAGCTTGCGGCGGCGGCAGCCCTGTTCTGCTTGCTGCCGGTACTGAACGGGCTGACCACGCCCTATAACCTGATCAACAGCCTGTTTGCCGGCCGCTGGCTGCTGGTGGGTTTTGACGGTACGGTGCTGCTGACGGGGCTGATGATGGCCTATGCCGCCTGGAAGGTGCAGCACCACCAGCCTAAGCAGAAGCCGGGCCGGGCGAAGCCGCAAGCGTCGGTGGTGACGGCCACCGCCACGGCGGAATAGGAGAGACCAAAGCGATGATGTTCATCACCCTGTTGATGACCGCCTATGCCGGGTTCGTGCTGATGGCCCTGACCATGGACCGGCACGAAACCCAGGTCACCAAACAGCCCCTGGCGGCACGCTGGCGATGGCCGGTGCGGCTGGCAGGCTATGCGCTGCTGCTAGGTTCGGCCGCCATCGGCGTGAAAGGCTGGGGATGGGAAAATGGATTGGTCCTGTGGTTCGGTACTACCGCCATCAGCGGGACGATCCTGGCCGCCCTTCTGACCTATCGTCCCCGCTGGGTTCTCTATGCCCTGGCCGCCACGCCGTTCACGTTGCTGGCGTTGCTGTGACGCCAAGGAGTTGACAGGATGAAAATCTGGACCTGGGCACTGGCCCTGGCGCTGCTGCCGATCCCAACCCTTGCTGATGCCGCCGGCCCCGGGCCGGCGGCATTGCCGCTGGTGAAACCGGCATCGTCTTGCACGGCCTTGAAGGATGTAGACCTGACCGATATCGGCGGGCCGGGCAGCACGGTGACGGCGGCGGCGGAAAGCAGCAATGGCAGCGCACCGACATGCACGGTGGAGGGCAATCTATCCCCCACCATCGGCTTCAAGGTGACCCTGCCGGTGCAGGGCTGGAACCAACGATACCTGCAGGTGGGCTGCGGTGGTTTGTGCGGCCGCATCTCGCTGAATGTCGGTGCGGCGGATGGCTGTGCGCCGTTGGGTGCGGGCAGCTTCGTGCTCGCCTCTACCGATATGGGCCATCAGGGCGGTGGCGGTGAGTTCGGTGCCGACCCGCAGAAGCGTTCCGATTTCGCCCACCGCGCCGTGCATCTGACCGCTGTGGCGGCGAAGAAGCTGATCCGGGCCTATTATGGGCAAGCGGCCGCCTTCTCCTATTTCAGCGGCTGTTCCGATGGCGGGCGTGAAGCGCTGATGGAGGCGCAGCGCTACCCAGAGGATTTCAACGGCATCATTGCTGGGGCCCCTGCCCTGATCTTCCAGGTGCAGAACAGTCTGCACCATGCCTGGCTGGCGCGTGCCAATACCGGCAATGATGGCAAGCCCATTCTCACCGCCGACCGGCTGTCCCTTATTCACAAGGCTGTCCTGGCCCAGTGCGATGAGTTGGACGGGCAGAAGGATGCGTTGATCAGCGAACCGCGCCTGTGTCGGGTGGATGAAAAGCCCCTGATCTGCAAAGATAATCCGGCGCAAAAAGGAACGGATTGCCTGTCGGCAACCGAAGCCGCGGCCCTGCGCGCCCTCTATGATGGACCGCGTGACCCGGCCAACGGGGAGAGGCTTGTCGCGGGCAGTCCGCAACCCGGTTCAGAACTGGCCTGGGCAGGCGTTTTCGTACCGCGTGACGCCAATCAAGCCCCGTTCAGCGAACGCATCGCCCTGGACGCCATCCGCAATGTGATATTCCCGCAGAACCCGCCGGCCAGCTTCACCCTTGCCAACTTCACTTTCGACAAGGCGACCCTGGACCGGCTGCGCGCCCTGCACCCGCTTTATGACGCCACCAACCCAGACCTGTCCGGGTTTCAGAAGGCCGGCGGCAAGCTGATCCTCTGGCATGGCTGGGCAGATGAACATATCTCGCCCCTGAACACTGTCGCCTATCATGAGGCGGTTCAGGCCCAGATGGGCAAGGAGAAGGCGGCCGGTTTCGAGCGTCTGTACCTGTTGCCAGGCGTTCGCCATTGCGGCAATGGCGAGGGGCCGAGCCATATCGACCTGCTGACGCCCATCATGACCTGGGTGGAAGGGGGACAGGCCCCCGATATGGTCCTGGCCCGTCAGCAGCCGCTGGACAAGAAAATGGCGCAGCAGGGCCGTGGCTTTGGCGCTGCCGAAACACCACGCGGCATAGGCCCGGGGGGGGCCGGCGGCCCGCCGCCGAATGGACCGCGCCCGAACGGCGCGGGCGGGCCGCCGCCGGGCATGGGCCCGATGCCGACGGCCGGGCCGGTTGTCGATCGTGCCCGCCCCATCTTCCCCTATCCGGAAATCGCCCGCTATGACGGCAAGGGCGATCCCAACAAGCCCGAGAGCTATCAACGGGCCCCAGCCTTGTTTACCGGCCCGTCGCCGATCTGGGCAGGGGCGGACTTCTTCAAGCCCTACGCTTTCATTCCCTGACAAGCACCAACTGGATCAGGGGGGGCAATCCCCCCTGATCCAGTCAGGCCCTGGCCTGGCGGGCCGCCGCGACAAGTCCGTTCAGCCAATCCTGGTGACCATTGATCATGGGATTGGGTCGCGCGGCCGCCAGTTCGCGGGCGGGGGCGCCGTTCTGGGTTTCCTGTGTCAGGATGCGCACGCGCCCCGCCGACAGGTCTTCGATCAGCCAGGCATGATGCACATCCAGCCGATCCGGGGCCCCGACCTCCCCCGCCCAGCCGTGCCAGGCGATACGGGCCGCCTGACCCGGTACTGGCGGTACGCATTCCACCACCTTGGCCGGCACGGGGAAACCGAAGGTACGGAAGAAGAAGCTGTCGCCCAGCCCCAGTTCCGGGCCCTTGCCATCATGGATTTCAACATCGGCGGCATTGGCATAATAGTCCGGCCAGCGTGACGGTATGGCCAGAAACGGCCAGATATCCGCTGCGGTCAGGCCGGCTACGATCACTTCGTTAGAGACATAATTATCCGTGAAACCGGGAACATAGCCGGCGGGCCAAATGATATCGGACATGGTGGGGTTCCTTCGACGAGGTGGCCCGACCATTCCGGGCCGCCTGATGCTGGATAGATAGGCCGGAACGTGTCATAATTAAAATTGGCGATTTATATTTCAGATATCAGAATGAACGATATCAGCAGCCTGGATCTGAACTTGCTGAAGGCGTTGGATGCGCTGATCGAAACACGTTCGGTCACGCGCGCGGCGGATCGGCTGGGGTTGAGCCAGCCCGCCGTCAGCGGCATGCTGGCCCGTTTGCGCGATGTGTTCGGGGACCCGCTGTTCCTGCGTACCCAACGCGGTGTCCTGCCCACGCCGCGCGCGGAAGCACTGGCGGCACCCGTGAGGCGGATGTTGGCCGAAATCGAAACGCTGTTGCAGCCGGCCGCCTTCGATCCGGCCACCATCCAGGCAACCGTGCGGATCGCGGCGACCGATTACGCCCAGACTGCCGTGATCCTTCCCCTTCTGCGGGTTCTGCGAACGGAAGCGTCCGGTCTTCGCGTGGCGGTCCAGCCGGTGGACACGCGTGCCTTCCCCGCCCAGTTGGAGGCCGGCCTGCTGGATCTGGCGCTGGTGACACCGGAAATGGCGCCAGAGACGCTGCGGGCCCGCCGCCTGTTCGATGAAAGCTATATCTGCATTCTGAGGGAGGGGCATCCGGCAGCCGATGCGTTGGACCTGGACCGGTTTTGCGCCCTGGACCACGCCATCATGTCACATGATGGCACGCGTTTCAGTGGCGCCACCGACCATGCGCTGGCCCAGCTGGGACGAACGCGGCAGGTGATTGCAACTGTTCCCAGCTTTTTGGTGCTGATCGAACTCGTCCGGCAGTCGGACATGATTGCCCTTGTGCCGCAACGCCTGAGCCGTGACAAGGCCGGCATCGTCACACGCCCTGCCCCGTTGCCGGTCGCTGGCTTCACCAAGATCGCCGTCTGGCACGAACGGCAGCAGCATGATCCGGCCCACGCCTGGCTGCGCCAACGACTGGCTGGGGGATGACCACTCCTCCACAGGGCAGCGGACATCCCGCCAATCACCGGCCACAGCCTTGCTCACGGGATTTGCGGTGAGGGCGGCACGGGCGGAGTGCCGCCCCATCGTTATCTACGAACGCTGCCGGCCACGCGGTCGATCAGGCTCAGTCCCTTATCCAGATAGCCGGCCTCCGCACAGCCCGCCTTCGCCCAACTGGCCGTTGCTTCGTAGGTGTTCAGCGGGTATGCGGCCTCATCCACCACAAAGCGCATGGGACCAAAAGTCAGCGCCACCACCCAGGTATTGCTGGCCGGCGACAATTTCTCCAGCTTCGCGCCCAAGGCCGGTGTCACATTGGCGTCCGTCTGGACCATGGTGACGTCCCCGATCTTCAAGGCCCCCATCGACAGGCTGACAGGTGCGGCATCGGTGGTGGTGAAGTTGCAGGCAGGTAGAGTCGATCCCGGCTCATGTGCGCACATCTTGCGCAGGTTAAGCGGGGTCGTCCGCTTGCCGGGGCAGGTCAGCTGGTCGCGCCCGGCCCCGACCATGATGTCGGATTTGAAGTCACGGATGGCACGGGCCGTCTCAATCACTTCCTCCCCCAACAGTGTACCATAGGCGGACATGATGGCCCGCGGATCGGACTGGCCATAATCGGGATCGGGATGGGACCGATAGAGCGGGGTGCCCGCAGCGCCGATGGTGAACATGGCAACAACCTTGTCCCCCAGGCGCCCCTCAATGTACCGGGAAACGGCTCCCGGCAGGTCGCCGCTGATCTCTGTCTTGATATTGTCCATCAAGACCGGTTCCACCGCATAATTGATGATGAAGGCCAGCGGCTTGCCTTGCATATCCTGGAAGGCGATGACGCCGACCTTGCTGTTGATCTGTTGGGTACGGTCACGGTCGATACCGTCGATAAACCGGCTCTGGGCCGGGAACCATTCATTGCGGTTGGCGATCAGGTTCATGTCGCCCCTGCCAACGCCGACACGGGCCGGCTGCAATGATGCCTCTGCCTCCTTCACGGCCTTGGCCGTGGCGGCCTTCACCCGTTCCACCAGCTTGGTCGATCCCGGAATGATCGACGGTCCGTCATAATCGACACGCATGACGTTATGGGTATGTGACGTGCCCAGCAGAACATGGGATTCGTTGATCCGCGCCGCCTTGGCGATGTCACGCACCAGTTCGGCCGCGATCGGCGCTGCAATGGTGGGCACGTCCAGGATGACCAGAACGGATCGCGCTGCACCGTTATCGATCAACACCACACGCGCAAATACCGGATCATTGATACTGGTGAAGGGCGGGGCCAGTTCGTTGATCGGCGGTGTGATATCGACCTTGGCACTGCCAACCCTCAGCCCTTGATCCTTGGCCATCGTCGGATGGGGGACGATGGTCCACACCGTCAGTGATAAAGCCATGGCGGCCAGTCGGCCTTTGAATGACATGGGGCATCTCCCCTTGCTCGAATGGAAAAGCCCCGGAACCAGGGTTGGTTCCGGGGCGATGGCCGATCAGAAACGGTAGCGCACACCGCTGGTGAAATAGCGGCCCACAGGATCATCACCGATCACATAGCCACCATAGAGACCGGGAGCGGTGTTTGACCCAAAGAAGGCACCGGGTTCCGGTTCCTTGTCGAACAGGTTCTGAACATTGAAGAACAGATCTGCCGTCTGGCTCTCGCCAACCCGGAGGCGATAATTCAGGTTCAGGTTGACATAGCCGGCCGCGTCGATATCCGGCGAGTTGAAATATTCTGCCGGAGCATGCTTCAGGCTGCTGCGCCAACGATAGGACAGGGTGGTCGTCAGATCGTCGATCGGTTCATAAACGGCGGTGGCCGTGAAGCGCCATTTCGGAACCGCCATCTTGTTGCCAGAGGCATAGGCCACACCGGCCATCTCCTCGGTCGGGAAGCCGGGCGTGATATAAGTCATCTTGGGCTGATACGTCCCGAACAGACGCAGGTTCAGGCTGCGATCATTCAGGTCGGTGGCGTAATTGACCTCCAGGTCAGCGCCCTTGGTACGCTGCTCGGCATAGTTCAGCATCTGCTGACGCCAGGCCGTGACGACATTGGAGGCGGCCGTGCTGCTATAACCATTGGGCCGGACCTGGAAGGAACAGGCCGACGAGGTGCCGCCGCTGGCGTAACAGACACGCTGTACCGCCTGATCGTTGCCCTGGATGGCAGTGATCGCATCCGTGATCTTGATGTCAAACCAGTCCAGCGCGATGGAGAAATCGCTGTTCGGCTTGACCACAAAGCCCAGCGTCTTGGTCAATGCCTTTTCAGGCACCAGATCCGGATTGCCGCCACGGATGACATCGGCCTCAACCGACAGGCCGGTCAGCAGGTCCAGGTAGGTATTGCGCGCCGTCGATTGCGGTTCGAACAGATCGTACAGGGTGGGGGCGCGGATATCACGGGAGATGGTGCCGCGGAAGCGCAGCACGTCATTGACCTGCCAATCACCACCCACCTTCCAAGTGTCGGCCTTGCCAGCCGTATCATAGACCGTGTGGCGGGCGGCAAGGTTGAGATTGAGGGCCTTGGCGAAATCAAGATCGGCCAACAGCGGCACATTGGCCTCGATGGCGCCCTCACCCACCGTTTCCTCCACCTTGCCGGGGATGCTGGCAATGGGAGAGTTGATCCATTCCAGCGTAGCGGCGGTGCAGTTGAACCGGATACCAGTGCAACTCGCCCGCTCTGTCGGCTCGTCGCTGGCAGTATAGGTCAGGCTGTTGCGGCGGAATTCGCCGGAAAGTGCCACGGTCACCTCCCCCGCCCAGGTGCTGAAGGGGGAGCCGCCGACACTGAACATTGCATCGTCCATGGCATTGACCGCCTCGAACGAGGTCTGGCCCATGACATAGGCAACGGCCGCCGGATCAGCGTTCCCTTCACCGAACAGGTTCAGCGGGACACAGCCCGGATAGGCCGACGAATTGGTCAGCGAGACATTGCAGACCGTGCGTCCGGTCGCGGGATCAACCACAGCATCCAGGGCGGCGGCCAGGCGGCCCAGATTAATATTGGCGTTCTGCCGGCCGAACTGCTTGGTCTCGGCCCGCGAATAGCCGACCTTCCAGCTATAATTGTCGCCGAAATCACCCTCAAGGCCGGAATTGATGAAATATTGCGTGGCCTTGTTGTCATTGTTCAGACGGTCAAAGTCCCGCAGCATGCGCTGCATGCGGAACGTCGTCTGGTTGGCGGCGGCCAGTTGCGAGCGGATCGCCGGGTTCAGGAAGGCATTGCTGGCACTGAACGTATAATTGTTGAGCTGGCTGTACTGGAAGCCGCTGCTGGTCGTGTTTTCCGAATAAGTGGCCTGGACAAAACCGTGGATGGTGTCCGTGAGGTCATAGTCGAACCGACCATAGGCCTGGTGCATCTCCAGCCCCGCCTTCAGCGAGGCATCGTGGTAGGAACCATCGCCGCCGATCTGGATAGCGGCATTGCTGGTCGCCGTACCGTTGACGAACGGTACAAGAGTGCCGTTTTCCGCAAAGCGCAAACCGTTCAGCACGCCGCCATTGATACGGCCGCCGAACGTATGCGAGGCGATGGTGGCACCGGCCACCAGATAATAGGGATCGGTCTGGATGCCCTGGCCCTGTAAGGTCCAACGATCATCGCCCAACGGCCGGTCGGTACGATAGGCTAGGCCGTCATCCTTGCGATACTGATAGCTGAACTGGATATGGCCACGGTCGTTAAGCACGTCCTGGCCATAGGCGATGCCGACATCATAGGCATCGGCGTCGCCCTTCTCCGAGGTGCCGAACTGCCCCTGTGCCTTCACGCCGTTAAAATCACTATCCGTCACGAAGTTCACAACACCGGAAACGGCATCGGAACCATAGACGGCCGAGGCACCGCCCGACACCACATCCACACGCTTCAGCAGCAATTGCGGGATCATGTTGGTGTCAACCAGCCCGTCGGTCGTGGTCGCCGGAACGCGCATCCCGTCGAACAGCACCAGCGTACGGGTCGGGCCAATGTTGCGCAGATTGAGGGCCGCGATATTGTTGTTGCTGCGGTTGGGCTGCGCCGGATTGAAGGTCTGTCCGCGCGAGCCGGAGAAGACCGGAAGCTCGTTCAGTGCTTCAAACACCGTGGTCGGCTTGGTGGCCAGGATATCATCGATGGCCACCACGGTCACCGGCGTCGGACTATTGTCCCCGCTTCTGATGACGCGGGAGCCGGTGACGATGATTTCCTCCAGTTCCTCCATGGCAGCAGCGGGGGCCGCCGGCGCGGGCGGGGTTTGTGCCATCGCGGGTTGGCAGGTGGCGAAACCGATGGTGCACAGGCTGGCCCCTGCAAGAGCCGTCAATTTGAAAGTCATGAGATCTGTCTCCCCTAATGAGGCGATGTCCCATGGGCAGGTTCACGAATTTTGATTTCTCAACCCAGGGATCGTCCGTTCTTTCGAAACAAGGCCGGTCTTCCTGTTCCGGCCGGACTTCCGCCGGCCTGGCGAACATGGCGGCAACGGCACACGAGGGGGTGATTAGTTTCATCGTCTGGAACATTCGTTTTGTGTGAACGCAAGGCTGATGGCCTTGCCACAATGACGATCCCTGACTACTCCATAGGCTAACAACAATTTCGTCTAAATCTGATAGGGCTGGAAACCATGCACAACTTTGCGTTCCCCAAAAAAACAACCAACAACTTACCTCGCAACGGGCGGCGTTTTGGCGTCGCCATCCTGGCTATTTTCATGTCAGGCCTGCTTATGCCCGCCCATGGCCAGGGAACACAGCAATCAGCGATCATGGCGGCGGAAGCAGCACGGCTTGACGCCCAGGTCGCCCGTGATACGAAGACCGTTGCCGCCCTCCTCGCCCCCACCGCCACCTATATCCATGCCAATGGTGCTGTTCAGGCGAAGGACGACTTCCTGGCGGATCTGGAGGCCGGAAAGATCCGTCATCGCGATATTGTGCTGACCGATCGCGCTGTCGAACTGCGCGGTGATGTGGGCATCACCCACGGCACGATTGAGCTAACCGTAGGCGCCGACCGACGCATTAGCGGGCGGTATACTGGCGTCTATGCGCAAGAAGGGGGGATGTGGAAGCTGCTATCCTGGCAGACCACCCCGATCCAGCCGCGCACACCGGAACCAACGGGAACCCCCCGCTGATTTTCACAACAGTATTCAAGTCTTGCGCGAGATGATGGCCCTTGCCCAGTTCGCAACGTCCAGGACCGGGGATATACTCCGGTCCTGCATAGCGGCCATTTGTGGGGGCGCCCCACAGTCGGCGCAGGCGGAAGCAGCGATTCAGGAAATGATGTATTCCGCGTCGGTCAAGTCGCTTGGTAAAGCAAAGCCGTTACAGGCATGAAGCGCAGGGATGGTATCAGTCCAACGGGGATGCGCAGCTTTTTGGCGCCCCCCCCCGAATCAGCGATAGGGAACGCGGCCAATCCAACCCATTGATATTGCTTAAATTACTTTCGGATTAGGCTCTAAAAGCAATGGAAGCCAGACGGTAAAGCAGGCACCGGACCGGTCGGCCCGATTGCGGGCGGTGATACGCCCACCATGGGCTTCGGTCAGTTTGGCGGCCAGGGCCAAGCCCATACCACTGCCAGGCCGGCCCAGGCGCTTGTCCGCGGCACCGCGCCAGAAGGGGATGAATAATCGCTCCTCTTCCTCTGGCGAGAAGCCGGCCCCTTCATCCAGCACCTCTGCCAGCACCCAGTGGCCTTGCTGCCGCACTTTAACTGTCACGGGTGTATCGCGGGGCGCGTGTTTGATGGCATTGGTCAACAAATTGTTGAAAACCTGGGTCAGCCGGACGGGATCGCCCTTGACCCGCAGCGGCTGGTAATCCTCAACTATTGTCACGCCCGCCTGTTCAGCCGATGCCCTCAGATCGGCCACCGCCATATGCAACACCTGATCGATCCGCAGGCGGCGCTGGTCGAGGCCCAGTTCGTCGGCATCGGCATGGGCCAGGGTGCGCAGATCCTCCACCAGACGCGACAATTGCTCCACCTGCCGCAACAGCCGGTGTGCCTCACCGATGGCGGGATCGATCACCCCGTCCGCCAAGCCATGCAGGCGCCCCTTCAGAATGGTCAGGGGCGTGCGCAGTTCATGCGCGATGCCCGCGGTCAGCACCGTGCGTTCACGTTCATAAGCCTGGATTTCGGCGGCCATGCGGTTGAAACTGTCCACCAACTCCCCGATTTCGCCCGAAACGCCACCCCGATCCACCCGCGCCGAACGGTCACCCGCGGAAACGCGGGCGGCGGCGCGGGCGACATCGGCTATGGGCCGGCTGATCCGCCGGGCCAGGATCACCGCCACGCAACCGCCGGTCAAAATGGAAACGAAGCCGATCACACTGATCATGCTCAGGTCGGTGACACCCGGCAGGTCGCCGCCATACCGTTCATAAAGTTCGAAATAGCGGTCGCTGCCCCGCTGGCCCGCTTCGGTCAGTTGTTGCAGTTCAGCCTGCGCCTTGGGCGGCATGTGGCTGATGATGCTGTGCCACTGATAATAGGTGGACAGATAATAGATCACCAACCCCACCGCCATGGTGATCAGCGTCGTCAACCCCGCCAGCATCAGTAGGCGGCTGACGATCCGGTTCATTGCGCGGACCATAGGCGATATCCAAGGCCGCGCACCGGCTCGATCATATCGGCACAGCCAACGGCAGAAAGTTTCTGGCGCAGTTTGGACAGGTGGCTGTCAATCACCCGGTCATAGGCCTCGCTCTCCGGGGCCACGGCCTCCAGCAGTTCAGCGCGCGAAAAGGCGCGGCGCGGCTGGCGCGCCATATGGGCCAGTATCTTGAACTCGGTCGGGGTCAGAGGTAGCCGCACCTCCTGATTATCCTCATCCAGTCGGTAGAGCGCGATACAGGCATCCAGTTCAATCATCAGCGGGCCGACATTGAGCGTGCGGCGGCCCACCACCCCCTGCACCCGGCGCAATACGGCGCGGATACGCTCGATCACCTCCGACGGGTTAAAGGGTTTGACGACATAATCGTCGGCGCCGATACGCAGGCTGCCAAGCTTGCTCACGTCGTCATCATGGGCGGTGACCATAATGATGGGTGTATCGAAACGGCGGCGGATGCTGGTCAGCACCTCCAGCCCGTCACCGCCGGGCAGCCCGATATCCAGCAGCACCAGATCGGGCCGCAGCCGCGCGTGATCACGGATGGCATCGCTCACATTGCGGGCACGCCCGACCTCGAACCCGGCCTTTTCGACATAGGCGGCCAGGAGATCGGCGATTTCCTCCTCATCCTCGACAATCAATATTCTGCCCATCGGGTGCCCTCCTCCTGATGGGCATCATCCATAATAGATGCTGATGGATGGATTATGGAGGGCCCTCTCCACAATTCCTCCATCGATCCTGGCATCGGCATCCACACAGAGCGGGCATTCCCTTCGCTGACGCCGGCCTTCCCGGCCGCCGCATTCAAGCGAGGTTGTTCCATGTCGTATCTTACCCGTCCCCTTCTGTTGGCCGGTCTGGCCCTGATGGTCGTCGCCGGCGTCGCCGATGCCCAGCAAAGGCCGGACAGCACCGGCTTCTATGCCGCTGTCCGTGGCGGCGGTAGCATCACGCCCAAGCAGAAGCTGGACCTGGATGAGATTTCATCTTCCTTCCCCAAGGATGGCAAATACAAGGTCGGCGTCACCGGCCAGATCGGTGGCGGTTACGATTTCGGCGGCTTCAGGCTGGAACAGAGTGCCGTCTATTTCGGCAATGATCTGAAATCGTCTGACTTCGGCACCGCCGGTTTCCGCGGCGATGGCCGCACCCGCGCCCTAGGCATGAGCATCGCCGGCTATCTGGATATCCCCGTTACCGACATGATCGTGCCCTATATCGGCGCCGGCGGCGGTGCCGCACGGGTGGAAACCCGCTTGTCTGGCGCAAACAGCCTGACCCGCACCAATATCAGTGTCGATGGCAAGGATTGGGGCCTGATGTGGCATATGGATGCCGGCGTCGGCCTGCGCCTTTCGCCCCAGCTGGTGCTGGAGGTGGGGGCCCGTTACAGCCAGATCAGCGGCCTGAAATATGCAGCCGCTGGGGTCGGATTGAACGGAAATTTCGAACCGGAACTGTCCAACCTCTCCGGGACCGTTGGTATCCGCTACCACTTCTGATGCCTGGTCAAAGGGCTTTTACTTTTAGGAGACATCGTATGCGGATGCCCTGGACCATCGTGGGGCTGGCATTGTGCCTTGCCCTGACCGGGTGCGCCAGCCCCGACCCCCTACCGTACGCTGGACTTGCCTCCACCGGCTACATGCGGCCCGCAGGGCCGGAAGGGGACCCGCGCGTTCCTTACATTTATGAAACCGGCGTCGATTGGCGCCCCTATCGATATGTGATCCTGGACCCGGTATCGCTTTATGGTGGGCTGGACGCGCAGTTCGGGGATCTGTCACAGGCGGAGCGGATATCCCTGGCCGATTATATGCACCGGCGGTTCAGTGACGAACTGTCGAAACGCTTTCGGCTGACCAATCAGCCGGGGCCGGATACGCTGCGCATCAAGCTGACGCTGACCGGTGCCAGCACGACAACACCGGTTCTGGGCCCGCTGTCCCGCTTTGATATCGCGGGCGGGCTATATAACGGCGTCCAATCCTTTCGAGGGGGGGAGGGGACGATGACCGGATCAGTGATCTACGCCACAGAAATCTACGATGCATCGGACCTGCGGTTGCTGGAGGCCTTCATCACCAAGCAATATCCCAACTCGATGAATATCGGTGCCACCTTTGGTTCACTAGATGCCGCTGAAACGGGCATCAACAAGGGGGCGGAGGCGATGCTGGAACAGTTTCGATAAACATCGCCCTCGAAATTAGAGCATCGAGCGTTTAGTTGTACGCATATCCAGCGGCTTTGAGATAGTTCCAGCATTCGTCTGGTTCGTATAGGTCGCAGATGTTTCCGATAGCTTTCCAGAGATCATCGATGGTTCTTGCGCCGATGCGTCGGAGATGGGCCTTGAGCTTTGCGAAGGCCATCTCGATGGGGTTGAGGTCCGGGCTGTATGGAGGCAGGAAGAGGAACCAGGCACCGCGCTCATCGAGGATGGCCTTGGCCTTCTCGCTTTTGTGGCTGGAGAGATTGTCGAGGATG
>CALRTC020000044.1:0-34301 GCA_943371025.1 Hydrogenophaga intermedia | reverse complement strand
TGAGGCGCCGCGCGCCGGTCCTCGGTCGCGCATGCTAACCATCGTGGACACTACGGATATCTATGTCCACGACGTACCCGGATGTACCAGAATTTCAACATCGTTTACGTCCCTTACATACCCAAAACCGCTCCGGGTATTTCCATAATTTAACTTAGCGCGTCAAACTTTGTAGGTGGGTGGGTTCTACACTCAGAAAGCCGTGCAAATTGCCGTGATTTATCTTCCTGGGGCGACGCTGCTGGCGGGCAGGATAACCTTTGCGCGCAAGCCGCCTTCCGGGCGGTTGCTGAGTGTCAGGTCGCCGCCATGGGCCCGTGCAACGGCGCGCGCGCTGGCCAGGCCCAGACCCATTCCACCCGTGTGGCGGCTGCGGGATGGTTCCAGCCGGAAAAACGGCTCGAACACGCGTTCCAGCAGGGGGGCGGGAATGCCCGGTCCTTCGTCCAGCACCTCGATCACGGCGCTGTCCTTCTCCATGGTCAGACACACCAATGCCGAACGGCCATAGGTGACGGCGTTGCCGATCAGGTTGTCCAGCATGCGGGCGACGCCGGACGGGTCCCCCTCGATCCAGGCCGGCTGCATGGGTCCGTCGCTGACGGGTTCCCCCATCTGGCGGCTGGCCTGGGTCAGGTGCTGTATCAGGGCCCGCAGGTCGATGGTGCTGCGTGCCACGGGCTGTGACAGGTCCTTTACGAAGGAGAGCGTGGCCGCAATCATTTCCCGCATTTCCGCGATATCGCTGGCTGCGGCTTCGCGAACGGCATCGGGCGCTTCCTCCAGCCGGAAGGCCAGCCGGGCCAGCGGCGTGCGCAGATCATGGGCGATTGCCGCGACCATCATGGTTCGGTCTTCCACGTAACGGCGCAGCCTTTCCTGCATCTGGTTGAAAGCCGCGGCGGCGGCGCGCACTTCCGGGGGGCCGACGCTGGTGGTCAGGGCGGGAGCGCCAGGGTCGCGTCCAAGCTGCTCGGCGGCGCGGGCGAACATCGCAATGGGTCCCGCCAGCCAGCGGGCCAGCCACCAGGCCAGGGGCACCACAACCCCCAGGCCGGCGATCAGCCAGTAGAGCATGCGCAGATACCAGCCCCGCAGGCCGCCCCCGGCCGGCTGCACGATGCGCCATTCACCGCTGGGCAGCTTCAGGGCGGCGGCGAAATCGCCCATGATGGCATCGTCGCGCTCCATGGGACCGCCCGGTCCGTCTCCGGGCCCCGGACCGCCCGGTCCGTCTCCGGGCGGCGGGCCCTTGAAGCGCCCGTCCGGTGGGGGTGGCCGATCATTCTGGGGGGGCGGGGGCCGCCTGCCCTCCGGGTTGTCGGAGAAGTCGCGTGGTCCCGGCCCCCGCCCATCGCCATCGCCGGGTCCGCGCAGTTCCAGGCGGATCAGACTTTCATGCTCTCCCAGCGCCTGCACCAGCCAGCGCCGGTTGGCGCGCAGCCTTTCGGCCGGGCCGGCATTGGGCGGCGCCTTGCTGGTGGTCGTGACCTCGAACCCCGGTGCGGCGATACCCGATCGCAGGCTTTCCGCCACGCCGGCCAGCATATGCTGGGTGGGCGGTGGCATGGGAGAGGCCAGCAGCAGCAGGAAATTCAGCGCCTGGGCCAGCAGCACACCCGCCAGCATCAGCATGAAGATGCGCACGAACAGGGGCCGGCCGGCCAGAGGGTTGGGAATCGTGAACAGCGCAGCCACCTTCTGCCAGGAAGTCAGCAACAGGATAGGCTGGCGGCCCGCCCTTGCGAAGAGGGCACGCCGCCAGCCCCCGGCATCATGCCAGCGGCGGGAAATCTTGCCCGATGGTCAATCTTTCCCGCCCCTCAATCGCCGGCGCCAACATCCGTTGGCACGGGCCGCGCGGCGGCAGTCGCCGCCGTACCATCGGTCATCATTCATGACCGATGGCATCAGACGCCGACCGTCACCGTGCCCGTATAACCGGCACTGACACTGCCGGTCATGGCGATGGTCTGCGCCGCAATCTGCGCTGCGGTGTTGTCGCCGAAGACATTGTCGCTGGACAGGGAGATGCGGCTGAGCGCATTGGCGCTGGTGCCATAGCCGCCAGCCGCATAGACCGTGGAACAGACATCGCCCGGGACGGCGAATTGCGAGATCAGCGCCGCCGTGCGGCCGGTTCCCGATGTCGCTGCGGCCTGGCTGGTGAACACTTCGAAATGGATGTGCGGATAACGACCATCATAGCAGCCGGGCACGATGGTGGTGAATGTCACCTGGCCATTGCTGTCGGAGATCTGCACGCCACGCAGATAGCTTTCGGTCGGCAGATCATAGAGCGAATACTGGCCGGTATTGTTGCAGTGCCAGATATAGATCGCATAGCCCGACAAGGGCGTGCAGCCTGTGGCGTTCTGCAAGGTGATGGTCAGCGTGAATGGCACGCCCGTGGCCTGGGTCGTGGAACTGATGAAGCTGGACCGGATGTCGGAACGGATGACACCGGATGAGGTCAGCACATTGGAGGTGGAACCGCTGGAAGTGTTGGTGCCATCGGCGGGATAGGGGCCATTGGTCTCGGTGGCATAGTCCACACAGGAACCGCCCGTGCTCGTGCCGCCTGTGCTTCCCGTGCTCCCGGTGCTCCCCGTCGTGGTCGTGCCGGTCGTCGTGGTCGTGCTGGTGCTGTCCGACCCGCCACCGCCGCCGCAGCCGGTCAGCAGCGCCACCAGACCCGCACCGCCCAGCAGCGACAGGGCGCGGCGGCGTTCCAGGATCTTGGCGTTCAGGGTTTCCAGGTCGAAGAGCAGACCACGGTCATGATCTTCGATATGCTGTTCGCTCATCTCTATCTCCGTTTCGGGGGTGTCCGACGGGGGCACCGCCGTTCGCGGTTCAAGGGATGAAAGGTCGATGTTGCCCGGAAATGTCAGGCATATGTCACAGGCCTGCCTGGTCCCGACATAATATGTCGCCTGAAAAATTATGTCGGCGATCCGTTTTGCGATGCTGCCGGGGTGTGGCGGGAATGCCGCAATCCCTATCGCGTGACGGCGGGCACGAACATATAGCCCTCATTGCGGACGGTGCGGATCAGTTCGGCACTGTCATCGGCGGCCGCCAGTTTGCGGCGCAGGCGGCTGATCTGCACGTCGATGGCACGGTCGAAATGATCGGCACTTTCGCCATGCGCGAAATCCAGCAACTGGTCGCGGGTCAGCACGCGGCGCGGATGGTCGACCAGCGCGCGCAGCAGGCGGAACTCTGCGTCCGACAGGGTGACATCCTGGCCCGATGGGGCCGACACCATGCGGCTGTCGGGCTGCATGCGCCAGCCGGCGAAGCCGATCCAGTTATCCTGCGCGGGCGGTGGGGCCGCGGTGGCGGCCGGCACAGGCTCCGGAACAGCGGCGGCACCCCGGCTGCGGCGCAGGACGGTGCGGATACGGGCCAGCAATTCGCGCGGATTGCATGGCTTCTCCATGTAATCCTCCGCCCCCATTTCCAGGCCGACGATGCGGTCGACATCGCCACCCACGGCCGAGAGCATGATCACGGGCGGGCCGCCGCCGGCCACCAGCCCCTTCAGCGCCGTCAGCCCGTCCTCCTGCGGCATCATCACGTCCAGGACGATCAGGTCGTAGGTTTCGGCGGCCAGCTTAGCCCGCATTTCCTGCGGATTGCCGGCCGTGTCTGTCCGGTAGCCGTGCCGGTCCAGGAAGGTGGAGATCAGGCCGCGCAGGCCCGGATCATCATCCACGATCAATATGCGGGTCATCAGGTCCATATTCCGATTATGGCGTCGTGACCTTCTCTGTACGAGCCGAAAATCTCCGCCCCATGTCGGATTGTTGCAGCATGTTGCAGCGGGCGAACCGTTTTGCCCCCTGCTGCAATGCGCCTGACACAACATGGCGCGGGCTTCCATCGTCCCGACATATGCCGGCAAAGCCCGTCCCCTATCCCTTGGTCCCGGTCCTGAGCCATACCAAGGGAGAAAAGCATGCGTGTCCTGAAACGAACCCTGGCGGCGCTGGCGCCCCTGCTGCTGACGGCCCCTGCGGCCCTGGCACAGAATGCCGGCAGCGATCCCAAGGGGGCCGGTCCCATTGTTGCCGCCCTGTCCTGGATGCAGGGAACCCTGATGGGCAATGTCGCCACGACAATTGCCGTGATGGCGGTAGCGGCGGTGGGCTTCCTGATGCTGACCGGCCGGATGAACTGGCGCTTCGGGGCGACCGTGGTGCTAGGCTGTTTCATCCTGTTCGGGGCCGGGGCCATCGTGTCGGGCATCCAGGCGACGACATCCGTCGCGCGCTGAAGGGGTTGCCGATGCTGAACCGTGCCCCGGTGTTCCGCGCCCTGACAAGGCCACAGATGTTTGCCGGCGTGACCTATAATTTCTTCGTCATCAACCTGCTGGTGACGACGGAGGCGTTTCTGGTCACGCGGTCCTTCCTGGCCCTGCCGGTCGCCCTGGCCATCCATGCCGCCGGATATCTGGCCTGCCTGCGCGAACCCCGCATTTTCGACCTGTGGCTGACCAAGGTCACCACCTGCCCGCGTGTCGCCAACTGGAAGCGCTGGCGCTGCAATTCCTATGGGGCGTGAGTGCGCGCGCCCTCAGACGCCGTGCGCCGCCATCCGGCGGCTTGGCTTTCGACGCATGGGCGCCGGGCTGGCAGTCGCCAGCCTCCAATCTGCCGAAGGAAAGGCCTTCAGCAGATTGGTATTCCCCTTTATCCCGACGGAGAAAACCCATGCCGACATGGAAAGGTCCCGCTTCCTGGGCCGGCCGTGAAGCCAGCGCCGGGGACCGGCTGCCCTACAAGGCATTGCTGGCGGATGGCTGCCTGCTGCTGCGCGACGGCTCGCTGCTGCGCACTATCCATATCGCGGGTCTGCCGTTTGAAACGGAGGATTCAGAGGCGCTGAACCACCGGCTGGCCGTGCGCGAGGTGATGCTGCGGTCCGCCCTGGATGCGCGGCATGTCATCTATCACCATGTCATCCGCCGCCGCATCCAGCCGGAACTGACCGCCAGTTTCGACAGCCCGCTGGCCGGCCTGATCGACCGGCGCTGGCAGGAGCGGCTGTCCGACCGCCGGCTGTTCATCAATGAACAGTTCCTGACCATCCTGCGCCGCCCGGCGCGCGGCAAGGCGGGGCTGCTGGACCGTATCCTGTCGCGCGGCCGGTCGGCCCAGCGTCTGGACGCGGAACGCCGTGCCCTGGATGCCGCCGTGACGGCCCTGCTGGCGGGTCTGGAACCCTATGGCGCCCGTGCGCTGGGCACCTATGACACCGCCCATGGGCCGTGCTCGGAAATGCTGGAACTGCTGTCGGCGCTCTATAATGGGGAGATGCGACCCGTGCTGCTGCCGCCCCCGGGCACCGATATCGGCCGGCACATCCCCTATTCCCGCGTCAGTTTCGGCGTCGATGCGCTGGAACTGGCAGGCCCGCAGGGCCGGCAAGTGGCCGCCGGCCTGTCGGTGAAGGACTATCCCGACGCCACCCGTGCGGGCCTGCTGGACAATATCCTGCGCCTGCCCGTCGAACTGACCCTGACGGAAAGCTTCGCTCCGGTGGACCGGCAGACGGCGCGCGAACGCATGGATTTGGCGCTGCGCCGCCACCGCGCGACGGATGAGGAGACGGTGACCGAGCGGGCGGAGATGCTGGCCGCGCGTGATGCGCTGTCGGCGGGGCAGGTCGGGTTCGGGGATCATCATCTGGGTCTGCTGGTGCGGGCCGATGACCTGACATTACTGGACGATGCCATCGCCCTGGCCGGCGCCGCCCTGTCGGATATCGGGGCCATTGCGGTACGCGAGGATGTGAATCTGGAGCCGCTGTTTTGGGGGCAGTTCCCCGGCAATGAGCGCTTCCTGGTCCGCCGCGCCCTGATCTCCACGGCCAATGCCGCCGGATTTCTCTCGCTGCACGGCTTCCCCCTGGGCAGTGCCGACGGCAACCATTGGGGCGACGCCGTGGCGATGTTCGAAACGACAAGTGCCACGCCCTATTTCTTCAACTTCCATGAAGGCGATCTGGGCAATTTCACCATCATCGGCCCGTCGGGGTCCGGCAAGACGGTGGTGCTGAACTTCCTGGCCGCCCAGGCGCAGAAGTTCAAGCCGCGCACCATCTTCTTTGATAAGGACCGCGGGGCCGAGATTTTCCTGCGCGGGATCGGCGGGCATTACAGCCGCCTGCTGCCGGGGGAACCGTCCGGCATGAACCCGCTGCAGCTGCCCGACAGCCCGGTCAACCGCGCCTTCCTGCGCCTGTGGCTGGCCTGCCTGCTGAAGGCGGACGGGCCGGAGGAAGAGGCGGCGATTGCCGATGCCGTCGATGCCTGCTTCGACCATGCCCCGCATCTGCGCCGTCTGCGGTATTTCCGGGAACTGCTGTCGGGCGCCACCCGGCCCAGCCCGGGCGACCTGGCCAGCCGTCTGTCGCCCTGGATCGGTGGCGGCGAACATGCCTGGCTGTTCGACAATGCCGACGACCGGCTGGATCTGGAGGCGCGTGTCCTGGGCTTCGACATGACGGCGCTGCTGGATGTGCCTGGCTTACGCACGCCCGCCATGATGTATCTGTTCCACCGCATTGACGAGCGCCTGGACGGCGATCCGTCCATGATCCTGATCGATGAAGGCTGGAAGGCGCTGGACGATCCCGTCTTTGCCGCCCGCATCCGCGACTGGCTGAAAACCCTGCGCAAGCGCAACGCCATTGTCGGCTTCGCCACCCAGTCGGCGCGTGACGCACTGGACAGCCGCATCGCCAGCGCCATTGTCGAACAGACATCCACCATGATCTTCATGCCCAATCCCAAGGCGCGCGACGATGATTACTGTGCCGGGTTCGGCCTGTCGGCGCATGAACTGGACCTGATCCGGGGATTGCCGGCGCATGGGCGCTGCTTCCTGGTTCGCCATGCCAACCATTCCATCGTGCCGCGCCTGGATCTGGGCGGCATGAACGATATGCTGCTGGTCCTGTCGGGGCGGGAGGCGAATGTCCGCCGCCTGGACATGATCCGCGCCAGCACGGGCGACGATCCCGCCCGCTGGTACCCCCGCCTGACGGGCACGCCCTGGCCCGGCGCCACGGACCTGCCGGGTGTGGAAAGGCTGGCGGCGGAATGACGACCCAGGCTTGCCCCGGATTTTCCAGCCTGGATGGCCAGGGCGGCGTCGCCGGTGCGTTGCGCGCCGTCGACTGCCTGGCCGCCCAGACCACGGAAAAGGCATTCTCCACCCTGCTGGGTCCCGATGGCGCGTTGGGCCAGGCGCTGACCCTGCTGCTGACGCTCTATGTCGCCCTGATGGCGCTGCGGATGCTGACGGGCCGGACGGGTGTGGGCCTGTCCAGCCTGACCCCGCGCATGATGGGGCTGGGTCTGGTGCTTTGTTTCGCCACCTCCTGGGCGGCTTACCATCAGGTGGTGTGGAACCTGCTGGTGGGCGCGCCCGACCATCTGGCCTCGCTGCTGGCCGGTACGCGCGGGTCCGCCCCGTCGCTGTTCGCCGATCGTCTGGATCAGCTGTTTCAGCTGGTTCTGGACGCCGCAAGGCAAACGGCCGTGGCGGGCGGGGAAAAACCCACCCTGCTGGCCGGTATGCGCCCGGCCGATTTGCTGTGGATTGCGTCGCTGCTGCTGCTGTTCGGCACGGTGGGCGTGCTGGTGGCCTCCAAGATCGCGCTGGCGGCCCTGCTGGCGCTGGGGCCGGTCTTCATTGTGCTGGCCCTGTTCCGGGCGACCAGCGGCCTGTTCGAAGGCTGGCTGCGCGCCGCCAGCCTGTTTGCCATCGTGCCGCTGCTGACCGTTCTGGTGGGGACCGGCGCCTTGGCCCTGATTGCGCCCATGCTGTCGGACCTTTCCATGGCGGGCGGGACCCCGACGCCGGAACTGGCCGTGTCGGTGCTGCTGGGTGCCGGTGTGTTCAGCCTGCTGATGCTGCTGGTTCTGCGGATGGCGGCGGCGCTGACGGCGGGCTGGCGGTTGAACCTGCATGGACAGCCCGACGCAGTGCGCGGTCAGGCAGGGTCCGCCCGCGCCAGTGCCACCCTGGCCCCCGCCCCGCCCCCTGCTGCTGCCCGCGTCAGCGCCAACGCCCAGAGCAGCGCCGCCGCGGCCCTGTCGGGTGCGGCCCTGCTGACCCGAAATTCCTTTCAGACCGGCCCCCGTGTCGCCGCCATGGCGCCGCCGGGTGGTCTGATCCCGCCGGGCAGTGCCGCCCGTCAGAACCCCGCCGCCGCGCTGCATAGCCGCCACGCCACGGGCCTGGGCCAGCGTTTCCGCCGCCCGTCCGTGAAAGGAGCCCGATCATGACCAAGCGTCTGCTGACCCTGCCGCTGCTGGCGGCCCTGCTGACCACCACGCCCTGCTTTGCCGACAGCCGCATTCTCTGGAAGGAATATGACGAGGCTGCCGTCGTCACCGTGCCCGGCCGCGCCGGCATCCAGACGACGATCCAGTTTGAGGCGGGGGAGCGGATCGAGAATGTGGCCATCGGTGACAGCGCCGGCTGGCAGGTCACGCCCAACCGGCGCGCCGACCTGCTGTTCCTGAAGCCGATCCTGCCTGACAGCCGCACCAACATGACGGTGGTCACCGACCGTCGCACCTATCTGTTCGACCTGACGACGGCGGGCAAGGGCGGGCCGCTTTATGTCATGCGCTTCAGCTATCCCAGGCCCCTGCCCCCGCCGGCTGCCGTGGTGGCAGCGGCCCCGCCGCCCGACATCACCGATGGTCCGGCCCCGTCGGAAACCGCGCAGATACCGGCCCCCCTGCCCGGCGACCTGAACTTCGCGTGGGAGAAGGCGGGCCCGGAAAAGATGCTGCCCGCCCAGGTGTTTGATGACGGCCATTCAACCTATCTGCGTTGGGAGACCGGGGCCGAGGTGCCGGCCATCCTGGTCGCCGGTCCGGACGGGGTCGAAGGTCCCGCCAATTACGCCCTGCGCAATGACCTGATCGTGCTGGATGGCGTGCCGCATCACATCACCCTGCGCAATGGCAAGCGCACGGCCAGCCTGATCCCCGTCACCCAGACCGCGGAAAGGACCCAGTGATGAGCGTCAAAGCCGACCCCGTCCGTGTCAGTGACGATCCCCGCCTGTCCATGTCGACGGGTGCCCTGGTCCTGGCCGGCCGCACCCATTACCCGACCGTGGCCGACCGCCGCAGCGGGGGCAGTCCGGGTCTGGCCGCCGGCATGGCCTGTGTCCTGGTCCTGGGTGGTCTCACCTTCTGGGGTTTGAACCAGGCACGGCAGCCTGTGGCGGAGCCCGCGCCCGTGCCGGCCCCGCCCGTCCCGCCGGCACCGGTGGCCGCCTTGCCGGTCCCGCCACCGGCCCCCGCACCGGTGGCGGTGGCACCGGCAGCACTTCCCGTCCGCGCCCCGGACCCGCAGCGTCTGGCCGCCCCCGTCATGGTCTTCGACATGTCGGTCCCGGCGCCGGCCACCGCACCGGTGGCGCCGACGGCGCCCCCCGCCACCCCCACCGCGACCGCAGCGGCCCCCGCTGCCCCGGCCGCCCTGTCGGAGAATGAAGCCTTTGCCATGCGCGTCGGCAATGGCGGGGTGGATACGGCCAGTGCCATCCATGCCATCGCGCCATCAACGACGGTGGCACAGGGTGCTTTCATTCCGGCCGTGCTGGAAACCGCCATCGACAGCGACCTTCCCGGCTATGTCCGGGCATTGGTCAGCCAGGATGTGCGGTCGTTCGACGGCAGCCGCGTGCTGGTTCCCCGTACCTCCCGCCTGATCGGGCAGTATAAATCCGGGCTGCAGGCGGGGCAGAAGCGGGTTTATGTGCTGTGGACCCGCCTGATCCGGCCTGATGGCGTATCGGTGGCGCTGGCATCACCCGCCATCAGTCAGGATGGCAAGTCCGGCCTGTCCGGCGATGTGGACACGCATTTCGTGGAACGGTTCGGGTCGGCCACCATGCTGTCGGTCGTCGGTGCCCTGTCGGCCATCGGCAATGCCGCCCTGGTCCTGTCGGGATCACAGTCGGCGGCGGGCGTGGCGGCCCAGCGCGACAGCCAGATCCCGCCCACCATCCGCATCGACCAGGGCCAGCCCATCCGGGTCTTCGTGGCCCGCGACCTGGACTTCTCGCTTGTTTCCACCAGCGGAGGCCGGTCATGAATGCCAGTGTCGCCATCCTGAATGAGGCCGTCTATCTGGCCGAATATCTGGCCCCGTTTCAGCCGTTGCTGGGCGATGCGCTGGTGACGGAGATCATGGTGAACCGACCCGGTGAGGTCTGGGCGGAGCGGGCGGGCGAAGGCATGGTCCGCCATATGGACCCGCGTATAGATGACCAGCTGCTGCGCCGGCTGGCCGAACAGGTGGCCCGCCTGTCCAACCAGGGGATCAACCGCAACCAGCCGCTGCTGTCGGGTCGCCTGCCCGATGGCGCGCGGGTGCAGTTCGTGGCGCCGTCGGCCACGCGCGGACACTGGGCACTGGCCATCCGTCGTCACCGGCTGGTCGATGTGCCGCTGTCGGCCTATGCGGCCCTGTCGCCCACCTCGGATGATGGCTGGCGCGGGCGTGACCCGATGCAGGACCCGGCCGCCTATCTGACCGCCGCCATCAAGGCCCGGCGCACCATCCTGGTCAGCGGCGGCACCTCCACCGGCAAGACCACCTTTCTGAACGCGCTGCTGCGGCAGATGCCCGAACAGGAACGTCTGGTGGTGGTGGAAGACACGCCGGAGATCAGCCTGTCCGCCCCCAACGCCCTGGGTCTTGTCGCCGTGAAGGGAGAGATGGGGGAGGCGCGGGTGACCGCCAACGACCTGTTGCAGGCAGCCCTGCGCCTGCGGCCGGACCGGATCGTCCTGGGCGAATTGCGGGGGGAGGAGGCGGTCAGCTTCCTGCGCGCCGTCAATACCGGCCATCCAGGCTCGGTCAGCACCATCCATGCCAACAGCCCGACGGGTGCCCTGCAGCAGCTGGCCCTGATGGTGATGCAGACAGGCTTCAACCTGTCGGTCCAGGATACGATCGCCTACGCGCGCAGCGTCGTGGATGTGATCGTGCAGTTGGACCGGCGGGAAGGCCAGCGCGGGATCAGCGCGATCTGGCCGACAAATACCCCGCATCGGGATTTTCCCGCGCAGCAGCAAGATCAACCCCGCCGCACGTCCATGTGAACACGCATTGGCGGTGCCCCGCCATCGGATCGCCGCTTCGCCGGCTATTGCAGGTTCACGAACATGCCGCCATCGACCAGCAGCGCCGCACCCGTGACGTAACGGGCCATGTCGGAGGCCAGGAAGATGATGGGCCCGGCCAGGTCGTCCGGCTCGCCCAGGCGGCCCAGCGGCACACGGCTTTCCATATAGCGGCGCTTGTCGGCGTCGGCCAGGTCATCCTTGTTGATGTCGGTCAGGATGGTGCCCGGCAGCACGGAATTGCAGCGGATGCCGTGCCGGCCCAGCGCGATGGCGGCCGATTGCATCAGCGAATGCACCCCCGCCTTGGTCGGCGTGTAATGGGTCTGAAACTCCCCCCCGACCAGGGCGGAGATGGAGGAGACGGCGATGATGGCGCCCCCCCGCCCCTGCTCCACCATGCGGTTGGCGGCTGCCTGCACCATGTAATAGGCGCCGTGTAGATTGACGCGCATGGTGCGTTCGAAGGTGGATGCCGGCATGTCCAGGAAGCCATGAAAGGGGCAGATGCCGGCATTGCTGACAAAGACATCGACCCCGCCCAGGGCGTCGACGGCGGCCGCGACGAAGCGCTTCGCGCTGTCGGCATCGGCAACGTCGCCCTGCACGGCGATGGCACGGCGGCCCAGCGCCTGGATCTCCGCCAGCAGGCTGTCCATGGCCGGGCCATCGCGCAGGTCCAGCACGGCCACATCGGCCCCATGCCGCGCCGCCGCCAGTGCCGCCGCCCGGCCGATGCCGGCCGAACCGCCCGTGATCAGCACCACCTTGTCATCCAGCAACCGCACCTTATGGTTCCTCCTGGTTCATCATCGGTCCTGGCCATCACCTGATGCGTGGTACGCATCAGGTGATGGCACGGCGGCGACCGCCGCCGCGCGGCACGTGCCGCGTGAAGCCAAGCCCACGGATGTGGGCGCCGGCGATTGAGGCCCGGTGACCGGGTCCGGTCACCGGGAACGCGCATCGGGCGCCTTTGCCCGCTCCGACCAGCCCAGCTCGCCACTGATTTCCGCGGCCACGGCCCGCACGTCCCGGGTCAGGGCGGCCATGCGTTCGTCGCTCATATATTGCGCAGCACTCGATACGCTGAAGGCGGCCACGATCCGGCCCGAAGCGTCGCGGATAGGGGCGGCGACGCAGCGGATCAAATCCTCATTCTCCTGCAAATCAAAGGCGTAGCCGCCATCGACATAGCGGTGCATGCGGTCCTGCCAGACGGCGTAATCGGCCTTGATGCGGGCCGCCGACTGGTCCAGGTCGAACAATTGCTTCCAGCGTGCCGGGCCATCATCCAGCAGCAGCGCCTTGCCCATGCCGGTGGAGGTCAGCGGGTGGCGGTCGCCCACCCGGCTGCTGATTTCCACCCGCCGCCTTCCGGGGATCTTGTCAAGGTACAGCGCGCGGTCGCCATCGACCACCCCCAGATGCACCGTATCCTCCGTTTCCGCCGCCAGCCGTTCCAGATGCGGGCGCGCCATCTGCACGATGTCGATCTGCGACCGGGCCAGAAAGCCCAGTTCCAGCAGCTTCGGCCCCGACTGATAGCCCAGGCGCGGCGTGAAGGTCAGATAGCGCCGGTCGATCAGGGCCTGGGCCAGCCGATGCGTCGTCGACCGCGTCAGCCCCAGCCGGGCCGACAGATCGGCCAGCGAGATCGGCCCATCCACCACCGCCTCGATCACGTCCAGCCCCCGCAGCAGGGTCTGGCTGCCCGATGGCGTCTTGGCCCCGGATGCGCTTTCGGCCGATTCAGCATTTGACGGATGTCGTCCCATTTATTAGCATGCTTTCCTATAATGTGGAACAATCCGGATGACAAGCGCTTCCGTAAGGATCACTTGTCCCAGCACAAGCCACACGATACCACATGTTGGGAATTCCAACGCGGGTTAATCGCCAGGGAGGCCCCGTTCCGGGTCGAAACTTTATGACTTTATCCCGTATCAAGCATGTCCGGGCCTTCACCGTGCGTGGCGGCGGCGCCGATTACCATGATCAGGGCGCCGGCCACTGGATCGACGACCATATCGCCACGCCCATGTCGCGTTATCCCGAATACCGGCAGAGCCGGCAGAGCTTCGGCATCAATGTGCTGGGCACGCTGGTGGTGGAGATCGAGGCCGAGGATGGCACGGTGGGCTTTGCCGTGACCACGGGTGGGGAGCCTGCGGCCTATATCGTGGAAAAGCATCTGGCCCGCTTCCTGGAAGGCCGTAACCCGGCCGAATATGAGAAGATCTGGGACCAGATGTATTTCTCCACTCAGTATTATGGGCGCAAGGGGCTGGTGGTGAACGCCATTTCCGGCGTCGACCTGGCGCTGTGGGACCTGCTGGGCAAGCTGCGGGGCGAGCCGGTGCACCAGCTGCTGGGCGGGGCCGTGCGGGACGAGCTGCAATTCTACGCCACGGGCGCCCGGCCCGATCTGGCCAAGGAGATGGGCTTCATCGGCGGCAAGCTGCCCCTGCACCATGGCCCGGCGGAAGGGCTGGAGGGGTTGCAGAAGAATATCGCGCTGCTGGCCGACATGCGGGCCAAGGTCGGGCCCGATTTCTGGCTGATGTATGATTGCTGGATGGCGCTGGACGTGGATTACGCCACCCGGCTGGCGCACCGCGCCTGGCATGAATGCGGCCTGAAATGGATCGAGGAGGCGATCAGCCCCGACGATTACTGGGGCTATGCCGAGCTGAAGCGCAAGGTGCCGGCCGGGCTTCTGGTGACCACGGGCGAGCATGAGGCCACGCGCTGGGGCTTCCGCATGCTGCTGGAGATGGAATGCTGCGACATCATCCAGCCCGATGTGGGCTGGTGCGGCGGCATCACCGAACTGCTGAAAATCTCCGCGCTGGCCGATGCGCGTGGCAAGATGGTCGTGCCGCACGGGTCATCGGTCTATTCCTATCACTTCGTCATCACCCGCCATAACTCGCCCTTTGCCGAGTTCCTGATGATGCATCCCGGTCCCACAGAGGTGGTGCCCATGTTCGCCCCGCAATTGCTGGGCGAACCGGTGCCGCAGAATGGCCGGATCAAGCTTTCCGCCCTGGATCAGCCGGGCTTCGGGGTTGAGCTGAACCGCGACATCCCGATGCACCGCCCCTACACGCATTGAGAGACAGATCATGAAACTTTGCCGATTTGGTTCCCGTGGTTCGGAAAAGCCGGGCCTGGTGGATGCGCAGGGCAATTTGCGCGACCTGTCCGGCCATATCGCCGACATCACGCCCGACAGCCTGACCCCGGCGGGTCTGGCCGCCATCGCCGCCATCGACCCGGCCAGCCTGCCCGTGGTCGAGGGCAGCCCGCGTTACGGCATCCCCATCAATGGCGTGCGCAAATTCATCGCCGTGGGGCTGAATTTCGCCGACCATGCGGCGGAAAGCAACCTGCCCATCCCCGCCGAGCCGGTTCTGTTCACCAAGGCCATCAGCTGCCTGAACGGCCCCAACGACCCGGTCATGCTGCCCAAAGGGTCGGTCAAGACCGATTGGGAGGTGGAGCTGGGCGTCGTCATCGGCAAGACGGCGCGCTATGTCGAGGAAGCCGACGCCCTGGACCATGTCGCGGGCTATGTCCTGATCAATGACGTGTCGGAGCGCGAGTTCCAGATCGAACGCGGCGGCACCTGGGACAAGGGCAAGGGCTGCGACACGTTCGGCCCCGTCGGCCCCTGGGTGGTGACGGCGGACGAGGTGGGTGACCCACAGAACCTGTCTATGTGGCTGGAGGTAAACGGCAAGCGTGTGCAGGACGGCAACAGCCGCACCATGATCTTCACCATCCGCCAGTTGGTCGCCTATATCAGCCGCTTCATCACCCTGGAACCGGGCGACCTGATCACCACGGGCACCCCGCCCGGCGTGGGCATGGGGCAGAAGCCGTCACCGATCTTCCTGAAGGCCGGCGATACCATGCGCCTGGGCATCGAAAAGCTGGGCGTGCAGCAGCAGATTGTCATCCCCTTCGACCCGGCGGGGGTATCGGCATGAGCGTGTTCGCAGGGCGGTTCGCCGGGCGGACCGCCATTGTCACCGGTGCCGCGTCCGGCCTGGGACTGGACGTGGCGCGCCGCATCATCGCAGAGGGCGGCCGTGCCGCCCTTTGGGACCTGAATGCTGAACAGGTCGACCAGGCCCGCCGGGAGATCGGCGCCGACCATGCCGAGGCCTTGGACGTGTCCGACCCCGACGCGGTCGCCGCCGCCGCGGCATCGACGGTCGCGGCCCTGGGCCAGGTCGATATCCTGGTCTGTTCGGCCGGCATCACCGGGGCCACGGTGCCCGTGCATGAATTCCCCATCGACAGCTGGCGGCGCACGGTCGACATCAATCTGAACGGCATCTTCTATTGCTGCCGCGCATTGGTGCCGCACCTGATCGCCAATGGCTATGGCCGCATCGTCAATGTGGCGTCTGTGGCCGGCAAGGAGGGCAACCCCAACGCGTCGGCCTATTCCGCGTCCAAGGCCGGGGTGATCGGCTTTACCAAGTCGCTGGGCAAGGAACTGGCGACCAAGGGCGTCATCGTCAACGCCATCACGCCTGCCACCTTCGACAGCCCCATCCTGGATCAGCTTCCGCAAAGCCAGATTGACTATATGCGCTCCCGCATCCCCATGGGCCGGCTGGGCCAGGTGGCGGAAAGCACGGCCATGATCTGTTTCATGGCATCGGAGGAGTGCAGCTTCACCACCGCGTCGACCTTCGATACGTCGGGGGGGCGGACGACGTATTGAGGGGGGGCGGCTTACGCTCTCTCACCCTCTCTCTCTTGCTCTCTCCCGTCACCCCGGCGAAAGCCGGGGCCCAGTATAGCGGCGTCTGCCGCGATAAGAGTCATATCGGCGCTAACCGCGCCTCACGCTGGGTCCCGGCTTTCGGCGGGATGACGGAGAGAGGGAGAGGGCGCGCGAAAGAGAAAAAGAAGACAGCCAACCCGCACCCACCCAAAAACCAAGGACGCCGCCCACCCAAGAAAGGCAGCGCCAGGGAGGAAACAGAGACGTGGCAGAATTGCCCTTCATCGATGCCCATGTCCATTTCTGGGACCTGGCGCATCTGCGCTATGACTGGTTGTCACCGCCCTTCAGCGATACCGGGCCCAATGGCGATGTCAGCGCCATTGCCGCGACCTACCTGCCCGCCCATTACCGGGCGGAGGCCGGGCGGTGGAAGCCCATCGGGGTGGTGCATGTGGAAGCCGGCGCCGGCCCCGCCCAGTCGCTGGCGGAAACCGACTGGCTGAACAAACTGGCCGATGGCGACGGGCTGCCCACGGCCATGATCGCCTGCGCCGCGCTGGATGCCCCCGATGTGGAGGGGCTGCTGGCCGCGCTCGCGTCCCGACCGCGCGTGCGCGGGGTGCGCCATATCGTCAACTGGCACCCCGATCCGGGCCGCACCTATACGGCCCGCGACATCACAGGCGATGACGCCTTCGCGCGCGGCTTCGCGCTGCTGGAAAAATACGGCCTGTCCTTTGACCTGCAGGCCTATCCGGGGCAGTTCCCCACGCTGGCCCGTCTGATCGCCCGCCATCCCACTGTGCCCGTCATCATCAACCATGCCGGCATGGGCGTGGATCTGGACGCGGCCGGACGGGCGGCATGGCGCGACGGGATGGCGGCGCTCGCGGCCCTGCCGCAAGTGTCGGTGAAGCTGTCGGGCCTGGGCTTCGCTTTCCGCCCCTTCGATGCGCGCGCCGCCCGCGACCGGGCGCGGGAGGTGATCGACCTGTTCGGGCCCGACCGCACCATGCTGGCCAGCGATTTTCCCACCGACCGGCTGTTCGCGCCGTTCGATGTGACCATGGACGCGCTGGCCGACGCAATGTCCGACCTGTCCCCTGCCGACCGCCGCGCCCTGTTCGCCGGCAATGCCAACCGCATCTACCGGCTGGGCCTGTCCCTGCCGACGGGAGAAACGCCATGAATGCCAATCCCCTGCTGGGCGTCGTCTTCCATTGGCTGGGCGGCCTGTCATCGGCCAGCTTCTATGTCCCCTATCGCGGCGTGCGCCGCTGGTCGTGGGAGATCTACTGGCTGACGGGCGGGCTGGTTTCCTGGCTGATCGCGCCCTGGTTCTTCGCATCGGTGCAGACCAGCGACCTGCTGGGCGTGCTGGCGCAGACGCCCACGCCGACCCTGCTCTGGCCCGTCTTCTTCGGCATGCTGTGGGGGTTCGGCGGTCTGACCTATGGCTTGACCATGCGCTATCTGGGCCTGTCGCTGGGCATGGCGGTGGTGCTGGGCCTCTGTACCGTCTTCGGCACCCTGATCCCGCCGCTGTTTCAGGGCGATTTCGCGGCCAAGCTGCTGGACAGTGCCAGCGGGCGCATCATCCTGCTGGGTCTGGCCGTCACCTGTGCCGGCATCGCCACCGTGGCGCTGGCCGGTGCCCGCAAGGATGCGGCCTTGTCGCAGGATCAGAAGAAGGCAGCCGTGGCGGAGTTCGACTTTGTGAAGGGCATTGCGGTCGCCATCTTCTCCGGCATCATGTCGTCCTGCTTTGCCTTCGGGCTGGCGGCGGGGGAACCGGTGAAGGCGCTGTCGGCGGCGGCGGGCACCGGCCCGCTGTGGACCGGGTTGCCGGTGCTGTGTCTGGTGATGTTCGGCGGGTTGATCACCAATGCCGTCTGGTGCGGCATCCTGATCATCCGCAATGGCAGTGCCGGGCAATGGCTGGGCCGGTCCAGCGATGGCGGCCGGGAGGCACCGCCCTTGCTGGCCAATTTCCTGCTCTGCGCGCTGGCCGGGGCCGCCTGGTATTTCCAGTTCTTCTTCTACACCATGGGTGAAAGCCAGATGGGGGCCTATGGCTTCTCCTCCTGGACCCTGCACATGGCCTCCATCATCATTTTCGGCACGCTATGGGGTTTTGCCTTCCGGGAATGGAAGGATGCGCGGCCGGGGGTGCGGCGGCTGGTCTGGACGGGCGTGGCCCTGCTGATCGGCGCCACCATCATCATCGGCTATGGCAATTCACTGGGGGCATAGGGCATGCGGATGCGGTTTTCCCTGGCCCTGGCCGCCCTGTTGCTGCTGCCCCCGTCCGTGCCGGCCGCACAAGCGACCTATGCCAACCCCATCCTTTACGCCGATTATTCCGACCCGGACCTGATCCGGGTGGGGTCGGATTATTATATGGTGGCGTCCAGCTTCCACCTGTCGCCGGGCATCCCCGTGCTGCGCTCTCGCGATCTGGTGCATTGGACCCTCGTCGGCCATGTCCTGCCCCGGCTGCCCTTCGACCCCGCCTATGACATGCCGGGGCCGTTCCAACTGGACGATACCAGATCCAAGCCCGTGGGCGGCACCCGCTATGCCTCTGGCGTCTGGGCCCCGTCCATCCGCCACCATGCCGGCCGCTTCTATGTCTATTGGGCCACGCCGGATGAGGGCGTGTTCATGGCGACGGCGGAGAAGGCGGAAGGGCCGTGGACCCCACCGGTGAAGGTCATCGACCGGCCCAAGCTGGAGGACCCCTGCCCCTTCTGGGATGAAGATGGCACGGCCTGGCTGGTGCATTCGGTGGTGGGGGCCGGGCCCCTGATCCTGCACCGCATGGCGCCCGACGGGAAAAGCGTGCTGGATGACGGCACCATCATCGTCCAGGACAAGGAAAAGCTGCCCATCCTGGAAGGGCCGAAACTGTACAAGCGCGACGGCTGGTACATCATCCTGGCCCCCTTCGGCGGGGTGGAAAAGGGCGCACAGGTGGCCCTGCGGTCGCGCAACATCCACGGGCCTTACGAGGCGCAGGTGGTGTTGAGCCAGGGCACGACCGCGCTGGAAGGACCGCACCAGGGCGGCTGGGTGGAAACCCCGTCGGGCCAAAGCTGGTTCGCGCATTTCAACAGCACTGGCGCCTTCGGCCGCATCGTGCACCTGCAGCCCGTGGAATGGATCGATGGCTGGCCCGTGATGGGCGACCGTATCGCCGGCACCTATGGCGGGCAGCCGGTGGCGACCCATGCGCTGCCCGACACCGGGTCCGCCCCCACGCGCGACCGGTTGCAGGACAGTGACGAGTTCACGACCGCGACACTGGGTCCGCAATGGTCCTGGAACCATAATCCCGATGATCGGGCGTGGAGCCTGTCGGCGCGGCCGGGCTTCCTGCGCCTTGCCGCCGGTCGGGCCGACCATCTGACCACCGCGCGCAATACCTTGACCCAGATCCTGCAGGGCCCGGAAAGCCGGATCACGGCGCGGTTGGATGCGTCGGGACTGGCCGACGGGCAGCGGGCGGGCCTGTCGCTGTTCGGCGTGCGGCCAAGCTGGATCGGGCTGGTGCGCGATGGCGGGGTCACCCGCATCACGCTGGCCGACCAGGGGGTGGAGACACCCGGCCCCGTTGTGGCCCCGACCTTCATCCAGTTCCGGGCGACGGTGACCCCGGACCAGAAGGTCCGCTATGCCTACAGCCTGAATGACGGCGACAGCTTCGCCAACATGGGCGAGCCCATCCAACTGGCGCGGCTTTCCTGGTGGAAGGGCTCCCGCCCCGCCCTGTTCAGTTTCAACAAGCGCCAGGCCGGCGGCCATGTCGATATCGACTGGCTGCAGGTGGAGGTGACGCGATGAGTGTGAATTTAAGTCGCCGCAGCGTCCTGGCCGGTGCCGCCGCCCTGACCCTGGCCCATCCGTCTTTGGCACAGGAGCACGCCCGCGCCGATGCCCCGCGCTTCACAACATCCGACGCCGGATGGCAGGCCGCCTATGACAAGGCGCTGGCCGTGCTGGCGGCCAATGTCCAGACCATGCCCTATATCAGCCGGCCCGTGCTGATCGAAGGGTCGGTCTATCGCGGCATCTGGCAGGAATGCGGCCCGCATGAGGCGCTCGCCTATCGTAAATTCCGCCCCGATGTGGCCCGCGACAGCCACCTGACCTTCTTTGAGCTGCAGCGCGCCGACGGCCAGTTGCCCGCCAACAACAAGGTGACGGAAACCGGCTTCGGCCAGATCCAGATGGTGGTGCCCATCGCCGCCACCGCCTGGGAACTGGCCCGCGCCACGGGCGATGCGGAACTGCTGGAGACAGCCTACCGCGCCTGTGCCGCCTGGGATGGCTGGCTGATGCGCCACCGCAACACGCGCGGCACGGGGCTGGTGGAAGGGTTCTGCACCTATGATACCGGCCATGATAACAGCCCCCGCTGGGCAGGCATGCCCAACCAGTGTCCCAACAAGGATGCGCGCCGCCACCACGACATTGCCGGCCTGCCGCGCCTGTGCCCCGACCTGTCGGCCACCATGGTCGGTGCCCGCCGCGCCATGGCTGACATGGCGCGTGCGCTGGGCAAGGGGGGCGAGGCCGACCGCTGGACCGAACAGGCCGAGGCCCTGCGCGGCCTGATCCTGTCGCGGCTTTATGTGGCGGACGATGCCGCCTTCTATGACCTGGACGCGGAGGGAAAGTTCGTGCGCGTGCGGTCGGATGTCATTTCCCGCGTCTGCGGCGAACATGTGCCCGATCAGGCCCTGTTCGACACGATCTGGGAACGGCAACTGCACAATCCCAAGGCCTTCTGGGGTCCCTACCCGCTGTCTTCCATCGCCATGGACGATCCCGCCTTCGTCCGGCCCATCCCGGCCAATAGCTGGGGCGGGGCGTCACAGGGGCTGACGGCGCTGCGGGCCGGACGCTGGATGGACCATTACGGCCGGGCGGCGGAATTCACCGCCATGATGGAGGCCTGGTGTAAGGCGATCATGGCCGACATGACGTTCCGCCAGCAGCTGGACCCGATGACGGGCGCCTTCACGGGCGGGGAGGATCGGCCCGATTATTCCCCCACGGCGCTGGTGATGATCGATTATACGTGGCGGCTGCTGGGCGTGGTCGAAACGCCCGACGACCTGTACTGGAACATCCGCCCCGCCCACCGCGCGGCCAAGGGCGCGCGGCTGTCCTTGCCCCTGGATGGCGGCGGGTCGGCGGTTGTGACCTATGACGGCAAAGGCGCCGACCTGACCCTGTCGGGCAAGCCCGTGGCCCGGATTGAGGGCGGGGCCGCACGGTTGATCACCGACCGGACGGGCAGGCCAAAGGCCCTGGTCGGGATCGAGCCGGCGACGCAGCATGTGACGCTGCGCGTGCCCGGCGGGCACGCGCGGAAGCTGTCGGTGCGTGGCAATCAGCGGCTGGCAGTGTAGGATTCTGAAAATTGTCATCGTCCCGCCGACATTGAAGCACTTTCCCCGTCATCCCGGCGCAAGCCGGGACCTAGGGGCCACGGGATCAAGCGTCGATATGGCGTCCGTGGCCGCTGCCGACAGGTCGGGCCTCTGGCTCCTGGGTCCCGGCTTTCGCCGGGATGACGGAAAGAGTAAGCCCTAGTCCTTCACCCCCCTCCCCCTCCCCCACCGGAACCCATCATGATCATCTCCTCCCCTCAGGATTTCCGTGAAGCGGCGCGGCGGCGGTTGCCGCGGTTCCTGTTCGACTATGCCGATGGCGGGGCGAATGCGGAGGAGACGCTGCGCCGCAATGTGTCGGACCTGTCCGGCATCGCCCTGCGTCAGCGGGTGCTGCGCGATGTCAGCGACATCAGCCTGGGTACGCGCCTGTTCGGGCAGGATTTCAGCATGCCCGTCGCCCTGGGACCTGTGGGCATTTCCGGCATGTACCGGCGACGGGGAGAGGTGCAGGCCGCCCGCGCCGCCAACAAGGCCGGCCTGCCCTTCACCCTGTCCACCGTCTCGCTCTGTTCGCTGACCGAAGTGGCGGCGGGGACCGACGGGCCGCTCTGGTTCCAGCTGTATGTCATCCGCGACCGGGGTTTCATGCGCGACCTGCTGGCCACGGCCAAGGCGCAAGGCGCCAAGGCCCTGGTCTTCACGGTCGACATGCCCGTGCCGGGGGCGCGGTATCGTGATGCCCATTCCGGCATGTCCGGCCCCCACGCGCCGCTGCGCCGGGTGTGGCAGGCCATGACCCATCCCGGCTGGGCCTGGGATGTCGGCCTGCTGGGGCGCCCGCACAAGCTGGGCAACCTGGAACCGGTGCTGGGCGCCAAAAGCGGCATGAATGATTATATGGGCTGGCTGGGGGCCAATTTCGATCCGTCCATCTGCTGGGCCGATCTGGACTGGATCCGCCAGGGCTGGGACGGGCCCTTGATCATCAAAGGCATCCTGGACCCTGACGATGCCCGCGCCGCCGCCGATATCGGGGCAGACGGCATTGTCGTCTCCAACCATGGCGGACGGCAGCTGGACGGGGTCATGTCATCCGCCCGCGCCCTTCCCGCCATCGCCGATGCCGTGGGCGACCGGCTGACCGTGCTGGCCGATGGCGGCGTGCGGTCCGGCCTGGACGTGGTGCGCATGCTGGCGCTGGGGGCAAAGGGCGTGCTGCTGGGCCGTGCCTGGCTTTATGCCCTGGCAGCAGGTGGGGAGGCGGGCGTGGCGCAATTGCTGGAATTGTTCGCCAAGGAGATGCGTGTGGCCATGGCCCTGACCGGCACCAGCAGCATCGCGGAGATCGACCGGTCGGTGCTGGCATAGGCTGTCGGGCAAAAAAATCCCCCGCCCGAAACCGGGCGGGGGGTGCAGTTCAGCAGTCTGAGGGGTAACTCAAATCAGAACCGCGCCTTGGCCGTGACGCCATAGGTGCGGGGACGCGAAAGCTGGCCCAGGTCCTGGCCGGTGGCCGAGCCGGACCATTTGGCATCGGCATATTCGCTGAAATACTGCTTGTCGGTCAGGTTCTTGACATAGGCCGTCAGCGACCAGTTCTGGTAATTGACGCCGGCGCGCAGGTCGACCAGCGTGATCGACTTGCGATAGTCGATATTGTCGGCCGTATAATACTGCTTGCCGCGGTGATCGATGTCGAAGCGCAACATGCCCTCGACCTCGTCCGTGATGTCAAACTTGTACTGGCTGCCGGCATTCAGCGTGAACTTGGTGTTGTTCGGCAACTGGTTGCCGATATAGGACTTGCTGCCGTCGAAATTCTTGATTTCGCTGTCGGTCACGCCCAGGCCGCCGAACAGGTCCCAGCCGCGGGCCAGACGCGCCTGCGCTTCCAGTTCCAGGCCGTTCAGATTGGCGCTGCGCACATTGTCGATGATCTGCGCACCGGCCACCAGATCGACCTTGAAGATCTGCGCGTTCTTCAACTTGGTATGGAAGGCGGAGCCGTTCAGCACCAGACGGCCATCGGCCAGCGTCGCCTTGAACCCGGCCTCGTAATTGGTCGTGGTTTCCTTGGCGAAGATCGCGGGCGTGACCGTGGGCGCGTTGAAGCCGCCGGACCGGAAGCCGGTCGAATATGTCGCGTAGGTCATCACCGCGTCGGTCCACTTGTACTTGGCGGTGAATTTCGGCTGCCACTTGGTGAAGACCTTGTCGCGCACGGCCTTGTTGCGCAGCAAATCGGTCTGTTCGCGGTCATCGGCGTCAAAGCGCAGGGCCGCCGACAATTCCAGCTTTTCCGTCAGATCAAAGGCGCCCTGGCCGAAGATGGCATAGGCGTCGTTGGAATTGCTTTCATCACCGAACACCAGCAGCGGGGTGAAGCCGGCGATGGTGCCATTATTGTCCAGGAAGACGGTGGTCTTCAGGTCGCGGTTGGTGTGCAGGTAATAGGCGCCGGTGATCCAGCGGAAGGGCTGGTCGCTGGGGGAGGTCAGGCGAACCTCCTGGCTCAGCATGTCGACGTCCAGATCCTGGCCCTGGCCCAGCACCTTGGCCGAGGAGAAGTCCAGATCGCCGCGATAGCTTTCCGTCACCGTGCTGTAGGCGGTGATGGCGGTCAGGGCCGCGGGGCCGAAATCCCAGTCGATCTTCAGCGAGAAATCGTCCATGTCGCGGGAGCTTTCGCCCAGGACATTCTCGTTCGGCTTGATATAGGTGGCGTTCGACAGGCCCGTCGTGCCGAACTGGCTATAGAGCACGGCGCCGCCATCGGTGCGCGACAGGGACGCGCGGGCATCGACGGAGATGTTTTCCGTGGCCAGCCAGGTCGCCTGCAGGCGGCCCGTCTTGTCCTCGTAGGCATCGGCCTTCTTATTCAGGAAGGTGTTGGTGATCAGGCCGTCGCTGTTCTGATAGCTGGCGGCGGCGCGGAACAGCAGCTTGTCCTGCACGATGGGGCCACCCACGGCGGCCGTGGCCGACCAAGTGTCGCCATTGCCGTAACCGATCTCCGCCGAGCCCTCCATCTTGTCCTTGGGCTGGCGGGTGATGATGTTGATGGCACCGCCGATGGAGTTGCGGCCATAGAGCGCGCCCTGCGGGCCCTTCAGCACTTCGATCCGTTCGATGTCGAAGAATTGCTGGGTCAGCTGCTTCTGGTTGGCCTGCGGCACGCCGTCAACCACCACGGCCACGGACGGGTCGTTGTTGTTGATCTGGGAGATGCCGCGTACGGTGACGAAGCTGTTGCCGACCGTGAAGGACTGCACCATGCGGATATTGGGCGACAGCGAGATGAAATCCTCGGCCGTCTTGATGCCCGCATCCTCGATGGCGGCGGCGGAGAAGGCGGTGACGGAAACCGGCACCTCCTGCAGCTTCTCCGCCCGCTTCTGTGCCGTCACGATGATTTCTTCCAGCACCAGCCCGTCCTCGGCCATGGCCGGCACCACCAGGGCCAGGCCGGCCAGCGAGCCGGTGAGTACGCGCTGCATCAGGCGCCGCTGCATTTGAAACCGTCCCATGTGCATCCCCATGCTCTGTTCAGTTTGTTTGGCGGCTTTGGTGTCAGGGCCAATCCACATCTTGACGTGTGGTGTCCGGCAGGCGTCTGAACTTTGCCGCTATCCAGTGTCATCTTCCCGAAACATCCGCCCCACCGTCAAAGCGGGGGGTGGGTAGTGCCCGGCCCCCTGACGGGTAGCGACGGGTGGGTGGGTGGTGGCCCCGAGGACCGGTCAGGGCCTGTGTCGTTTGCTCTGGGTCATTTTCTCTCCGTCATCCCGGCGAAAGCCGGGACCCAGGGGCCCAAAGCCCGACCTTGCAGCTGCTTCCATCGACGCCGCTGCGAGGATTAATCCTGTGGCCCCTGGGTCCCGGCTTTCGCCGGGATGACGGGAAAGGGACACTTCACCTTAAACTTAAGCACTCCCCCCTCACCCCACCAACCCCTCGATCGGCAGATAGTCGCTGTCGATGCCAAACGCGCGAGGGCCGAAGGTGGCGAGCGCCGCATCCGTGCGCATGACGGGCGGCACGCTGACGCCCACCACCTTGACCCGCGCCCCGTATTTCAGGGTTTCAGTGGTGATGGGTTCGGCCGATTCCGCGTCCAGCACGCAGACAAGGTCCGGCACCATGCACAGGAAATCGTCCCCGCGCTTGACCGTCAGATATTCGTTGCGGAAGACGATCTCCGTCGGCACCCCGTCCGGATCGCCGAAGGGCTGCACCAGCACCCGGCCGAAATTGAAGCCGTCGCGGGTTTCCCGCTTGATGTCCACCACCTTGCCTTCGGCCAGTACGCTGGCATGGCGCGGTTCGGGCATGGTGCGCAGGAAATCCAGCAGCCCCTGCACCGGGTCGGCCCGGCCGCGCCGCGCCTCGGCAATGGCCCGGCCGATATCCAGCGCGAGCGTCAGGGTGCCGGGCACGCCCGCCGCCTTCAGGTCCGCGCCCGACATCGGGTATATCGCCAGATGCGCGGCGCCGGCCATGGCCATGACGGTGGACCGGGCCAGCTGTTCGGCGAAATGGTTGCTTTCCACCTCGAACGTCACGCTTTCACAGCGGTCATTGGTCATGACGAAGGGCGAGGCCTTCAGCCCATAGATGTTGAAGGTCACCATCTGCAATTCGGGAAAGGCCCGGCCCATGCCATCGGCATCGACAATGGGCAGGCCGGTGCGCGCGGCCAGGATCAGCGGCAGGGTGGCATTGATGCCGCCGCTTTCGATGCAGGTCAGGGCATCTGCCTTGCGGCCCAGCAACCCTTCCAGCTTGGCCAGCGCCGTTTCCAGCGCCTCGATCTTGGGCGCGCGTTCCAGCATCACCGACGGGGCGCCGATGGCGGCGATGGGGATGACCAGGGCGTCGTCGGCCACGTCTGTCGGCTTGACGATGGTGATGGTACGGCCGTTTTCCATTTCCTGCTTCAGCAGCAGGCGACCGACATAGGGGTCCCCACCCCCGCCCGTGCCCAGAAAGGCCGCACCGCGGGTGAAATCGATCAGGTCGTTGATGGTGATCTGCATGGTTTGCTCCTGAAGGGGGCGGCGCTGTGCTGTGCGGAGGGTTGGGGGGTGGGGGGGACGTGCTCTCTTCTCCCGTCATCCCGGCGAAAGCCGGGACCCAGGGGCCACAGGGGCAACCGTCGACGCTGCGTCGATCAAAGCTGCTGAGAGGTCGGGCGCCTGGCCCCTGGGTCCCGGCTTTCGCCGGGATGACGGATAAAATCAGCAGATGTCCCCCCCTCACCCCGCCCCCGTCGCCAGTTCGCCCACGGCCTTGGCGCGCACGCGCATGGCGTTGCCGGGCATGTAGGCGACAGGGGTTTCTTCCACCTCCATCACCCGCACCGTGGCCGGATCGGCGCCGGCACTGACGGCGGCGTCCACCGCCTCGGCCTTGGCACTTTCCAAGGCGGCGTCACGGCCTACGCGGTCATAGAAATGGATGCGGTCGGCCTCCCCGCCCACCTGGGCCATGGCGGCACCGATGGCGTTGGCCACACCGGCATGTTCGGGGATGTGCAGCTCCGACACCCCGGCCAGCGGGCGCGACACCAGCACGCCGCCGCCCCCCACCAGGATGACGGGCACGGCCGTGGCGCTGGTCTTCATGCGGTCGATGGCGGCCTCCACCATGGCGTGGATCACATCCACGGCTTGGCCGACCAGGGCCCGGTCCAGCCCGGCGACGGCGGACGCATTGCCGATGTCGGGCCGGCCAGCGGCCACGGCGATGTCGGTGGCGGTCAGGATGTCG
The DNA here is from genome assembly GCA_943371025.1 of Hydrogenophaga intermedia. Lineage (GTDB taxonomy): Bacteria > Pseudomonadota > Alphaproteobacteria > Azospirillales > Azospirillaceae > Niveispirillum. The sequence continues at coordinate 7,213 of CALRTC020000044.1, read as the reverse complement.
CCGCCAAACACCAGCCCCTTGGTGATCAGGTCATAGCCCACACTGCGCGGGCCGACGGTCACGGACCCGTCCGGCTGGCGCACGACCAGACTGCCGCCGCCCAGACCGATGGAATGAAGGTCGGGCATGCGGAAATTGGTGCGCACCCCGCCCACATCGATGGCCATGGAGGTTTCGCGCGGATAGCCATGGGCCAGCACGCCGACATCGGTGGTGGTGCCGCCAATATCGACGACGATGGCATCCTGCAACCCCGACAGCCAGGCCGCGCCGCGCATGGAATTGGTCAGGCCCGAGGCGAAGGTCAGCACGGGGAACCGTTCCACATGGTCGGCCGCCATGATGGTCCCGTCATTCTGGCTGATATAGAAGGGGCAGGAAATCGACAGTTTCTGCAGGGCCGAGCGGAAGGCCCCCACCACATGGCCCGACATGGAAGAGAGCGCCGCATTCATGATGGCGGCATTTTCCCGCTCGATAATGCCCATGCGGCCGACCTCGCTGGACAGGGTGATATGCACATCGGGGATCAGGTCGCGCAGGATGGCGGCCGCCTTCTGTTCCATCGCGTCATTGATGGGGGAGAAGGCGCAGGAAATGGCGACATGGCGCAGGCCCTTGCGCTGGATGTCGCGGGCCGCATCCACGATCTCGCCCGCATCGAAGGGGGCGATTTCCCGCCCGTCAAATTCATACCCGCCATGGGCCCAATAGATATGATTGCCGATGACCGCGGTCAGGTCCGACGGCCAGTCGATCATGGGCCGGACAGAGGTGTTGGACGGCAGCGACAGGCGCAGCACCGCCACCTCCATCAACCGCCGCCGTTCGATGAAGGCATTGGTGAAATGGGTGGTGCCGATGGTGACCTGGGTGATGGCGCCCGGCGGCACCCCGGCCTGGGCCAGCACGCCGCGGATGGCCAGCACCACGCCCGTCCCGACATCATCCGTGGTCGGTGTCTTCAGGGCCGCGATCACCTTGCCTTCGTGAATGATCACGGCGTCGGTATTCGTGCCCCCGACATCCACCCCTATGCGCATCGCGCCGCTCCCTGCTGATTGGGTTCCTGATGCCGATGATGACGAAGGGTCGCCCGGCCAGCGACAGGGGCCGGGGGTAGGGTCGGGGATGGTGATGGGTAGCAGGAACGGGTCGGGAAAGGGCGATGCCGGGTCGGCGCCGGTCAGCCCCGGACCAGCCCGCGCTGGGTCGCGGCGGCGATGGCATCGGCGCGCGAGGTGACGTCCAGCTTGGCGAAGATGCGCTTCAGATGGAATTTCACGGTATTCTCCGACAGGCCCAGATGCCAGCTGATCAGCTTGTTGGAATGGCCCTGGCAAAGCTGCTGCAGCACGGCCAGTTCGCGCGCGCTCATGCCATCGGCGCCGGTCGCGCCCTCTTCTGCCGCCGGGCTGTCCAGCAGGCCGGACAGCAGTTCCGCCCGCCCGTCCCCCGCCCCCGCGGCCCCCGCCAGACCCAGTTGCAGCAGCGGCTCCATGGGCACCGCCAGGTCCAGCAGCAGACGCGGCAGCCGTTCCGCCACGATCAGGTCCAGGGCATTGGACAGGTGGCCCGCCGCCTCCCCCTGGTCGCCGCGCTGCTGACAGGCGGCCGCGATCAGCACGTCCAGGCGGGCCTGATCGAACCGTCGGTCCCGCGCGGCGCAGGCGGCGCGCAGACCGGGCAGGAATTTCAGCGCGGCTGCCGCCCGGCCCGCCGCCAGATGCCATTGCGCCAGCGCCGTGCCCAGCGCCATGGACAGGCGCCAGTCGCCGGGTGCCTGGGCGCGGCGCTGCTTTTCCTCCAGCCGGGCCTGACGCACCCAGGCATCCGCCTCCTCCCCCGCCCCCACCGACAGCAGCAGGTCCAGCTTCCAGGCGGCGGCCAGCGCCGACAGGCCGGACAGGCCGCGCTTGCCGGCATTGGCTTCGGCATGGTCCAGCACGGCCTGCGCCGCCGCCCGACGACCTTGCGTTAAATCCAGGGCCATGGCCGTGCGATAGGCCACGGCATAGACATCCATCCAGCCATCATGCGTCTCGATGGCGTCCAGGGCGGCCGTGATCCAGCCCTGCGCTTCGGGCAGATCATTGCGCCAATACTGGATATGGCCCAGCAGGCAGGAGCCGATGGCACGCAGCGCGCTGTCGGCGCCGTAATAGGCCTCGGCCGTCACCATGGCATCGCGCAGGATGCGCTCCGCCTCGCCCACCTGGCCGCGATAGAAATGGCTCTGCGCCAGATGGAAGGCGAAATATGTCGCCCCCAGGACGGACCCGGCGGCCTGCATCTCCGCCCGTCCCCGCCGGCTTTCGCGTTCGGCCATGGCGAAATCGGCGGTGCCCAGATCGGCCACCGCGGCGGCGGCGCGCAGCGTGGCGCGGCCCAGGGCGTCGCCCGCCGGCAAGGCGGCGATATCGGCCGTCAGGGCGGCGCGCCAGGCCGGATCGTCCACCTGATCGGCATAGGTGCGCAACAGCGCCTCCACGACGCGCTGATCATGTCTTGTATCGTCGCCGCCCAGGATGGCCGCCTGATCCACCAGCCGGCGCGCCTGTTCCAGGTCGCCCAGCTTCATATGCAGATAGCCCTGGGTCAGCAGCAGGACGGGGGAGGTCTGCACGATATCATCGCTGAAATTGGTCAGCAGGTTGCGGGCAAAGCCGATGCCGCCGCCCAGGATGATGCGCCAGCCGCCGGCCGCGGCCACCAGATCGATGGCCTGGGCCAGATCGCCACCCTTCTGCGCGTGGCGCACGGCGTCCAGCGTCTGGCCCTGGGCCGCCAGATGGCGGGCGGCACGGCGGTGCAGTTCATTCATGCCGCCCGACCCGCGCTGCAACAGCCGCTGGCGCAGGTAATCGGCGAACATATGGTGATACCGAAACCATTCCCGCCCGCCATCCAGCGGCACCAGCAGTGCATCCAGCCGGGCCAGACGGGCCAGCAGGGCGTGGCTGTCGTCCCGCCCGCGCACGGCATCGGCCAGATCGCCGTCGAACCGTTCCAGGATGGCGGTCTCCACCAGGAAATCCGCCAGTTCCGGTTCCAGATCGCCCAGCACCTGTTCCAGCAGGTACCGCGCCACCTCCACCGTGCGGCCGGAAAATCCCGATATCAGCTGCCGCCGGTCGCCGCCCCGTTCCAGCCACAGCTTGGCCAGCTGGATGGCGACGGGCCAGCCTTCCGTCCGCGCATGCAGCAATTCAAGGTCCGCCGGGGCCAGATCGGCCGGGAACAGGGCCACCATCTGGGCTGCCGTCAGGCGCAGGTCGGCCGCCTCCAGGCTGGTGACCAGGCCGCGTGCCTCCATCCCCGCCATGGCGATGCGCGGCCGTTCCCGCCCGCTGATCACCAGATTGAAATGCGGCCCCGCCTGGCGCACCAGCCGTTCCAGCACCCGGTCGACATCGGCCGATTTCACCCGGTGCAGATCGTCCAGGATCAGGGTCAGGCGCCGTGGCGCGCGCTGGATGAAATGCAGCAGGCTCAACAGCGTGGTGTCGGTGTCGGCCTGGGACAGCTGCTGTTCGGCCACGCGCGGCAGGGACCCCAGTTCCAGCCCCGCCTGAGCCACGGCCAGGATCAGATGGGCGACAAAGCGCGTCACCTCGCTGTCATCCTCGTCCAGGGTCAGCCAGGCGGCCGCACTGTCCGGCCCCTGGCGCACGGTCTGCCACAGCTGGGTCAGCAGTGTGGTCTTGCCGAAGCCGGGCGGGGAAATGACCAGCAGCAGCGGCGAGGCCGCCGGCCCCAGCATGCGCGCCAGCAGATCAGTGCGCGCCACCGTCTCCACCCGCAATCCCGGCGGGGCCAGCCGCCCGATCAGGCTCCAATCCTCCTCGGCGGGGTGGGAGGTGGTTTGGGGCGAGGGTGACGATGTCGGCTGCATGCGGGTTCCCGCGGGGTGACGGCGACGGGGCGGATGCATCCGCATGTATCACCAAGGCCTGGGTGCTGCCAGGGGGCATGGCGGGTGGGGATGACCACGCCCGATGGGTGACAGCACCTCAATATTGGTGAACAATCCACTAGATATCACCATCTTTACAGGAAATATGCCAAGGCCTTATCCTCTTGGATGATGATGGCTCCATCCATTCCTGCCCAACATGCGGGCGGCATATGAGGTTGAACCGTGCCCCGCACCTTGACGCAGTATCGTATTTTCATTGCCTCGCCGGGTGGGCTGGAACAGGAACGTGAGCGCTTCCGGACGCGGCTTCTTTCCTTCACGGAGAAGCATGCGGAGCCCAACGGCGCGCTCTATCACCCTGTCGGCTGGGAGGAGACGCTGCCCAGCGCCGGTCGGCCACAGGAATTGATCAACGAGGACTTGCGCCAATGCGACTTCGCGGTCTTCGTGCTGCATAACCGTTGGGGCACGTCCAGCGGGCCGGACTATACGTCCGGCACAGAAGAGGAGTGGCATGTCGCGGAAAAACTCTATGAAGAGGGAAAGATCCGCAACATTATGCTCTTCTTCAAGAAGGTCGATGACGCTCAATTGAAGGATCCAGGGCAGCAGTTACAGAAGGTTCTGGATTTCAAAGCGAAAATTGAAAGTGGTCGGAAATATCTCTTCAAGGCCTATTCGGGTATCGACGACTTCGATGATATTCTGGAGAAGCATCTTGCCGGCTTCCTGCGTGACCATCAGCGGTCGACCAATCCAGACGCAAATCCGGAGTCGGCCCTGGATTATACGCCGAAAGACGATAAGGGCGTAAAAGGGGCGCCGTCACCCGATCCCGGCTTCGACTTCTGGATGAAGAGTGCCAACGATTCCTTATATGAGACCAAGCCCGCAGACCCGGCCGGCGCCCTGTTCTGCGCGCGCCGGGCCATCGGTGCCGCCGGCCCGGATGGTTTGAAGCAAGCCAAGGCCTGGCTTCGGGCCGCTGTCGCCGAACGCGAGCTTGGTCAGCTTGACGATTCCTTGAACAGCTGCTCAAGGGCTATTGACCTGCTGCCCCGTCCGACGACAGCAGATACGCGAACGGAACTGGTATCTGCCCTTTTCGGCAAGGCCTATACGCTCGGCACCATGGGCCGTCGCGAGGAAGAGATCGCCGGCTATGAAGATGTGGTTTCGCGGTTTGGCACCGCAACCGAGCCCGCGATCCGGGAACAGGTCGCCAAGGTGCTTCGGAACAAGGGAGTTGCCCTCGGCACACTGGGCCGCAGTGAGGAGGAGATCCGTGTCTACGATGATCTCCTGGCCCGCTTCGGCGCCGCAACCGAGCCAGTGATCCGGGAACAGGTCGCCGTCGCACTTGTGAACAAGGGCTACAGGCTCGGCACACTGGGTCGCAGTGAGGAGGAGATCCGTGCCTACGATGATCTCCTGGCCCGCTTCGGCACCGCCACCGAGCCCGCGATCCGGGAACAGGTCGCCAAGGCGCTTCGGAACAAGGGAGTTGCCCTCGGCACACTGGGCCGCAGTGAGGAGGCGATCCGTGCCTACGATGATCTCCTGGCCCGCTTCAGCACCGTCCCCGAGCCCGCGATCCGGGAACAGGTCGCCGCGGCACTTGTGAACAAGGGATTTGCCCTCGGCACACTGGGCCGCAGTGAGGAGGAGATCCGTGTCTACGATGATCTCCTGGCCCGCTTCAGCACCGTCCCCGAGCCCGCGATCCGGGAACAGGTCGCCGTGGCGCTTCGGAACAAGGGCTACAGGCTCGGCACACTGGGCCGCAGTGAGGAGGCGATCCGTGCCTACGATGATCTCCTGGCCCGCTTCAGCACCGCCACCGAGCCCGCGATCCGGGAACAGGTCGCCGGGGCGCTTGTGAACAAGGGAATTACACTCGGCACATTGAATCGTGGCGAGGCGGCGATCGCTGTCTATGACGACGTTCTCACACGCTTCGGCACCGCAACCGAACCCGCCATCCAGGAACAGGTGGCCAACGCCCAAAAACTCCGGGAACTGATAAGGAAACCCTGACCCTCACCCCAGCTGCTGGCGCAGATCTTCCAGCGTGGCCTGGATATGCTGGCGGGTCAGGTCGGCGGCGCGGGTGCTGTCGCGGGCCAGCCAGGCTTCCAGCATCTGGTCATGTTCCAGATCGGCGCGGGTGTCGCGGCCCAGCGGTTCCAGGTGCTTGCAGACATAGCGGTCGGCCAGCACATGCAGCCGTTCCAGGAATTCCGCCGTCAGGCGCTGATGGCAGGGGTTGATCAGGGCCATGTGGAAGGCGCGGTTATGCGGGCCGCCGCTGACCTTGCTGGTTTCCGCCTTCTCCTTGAAGCGGCGCAGCGCTTCCACGGCCGCCGCACGTTCGGCCTCCGTCGCGCCAGCGGCACCGGCGGCCACGGCGTCGGGTTCCAGTTTCAGGCGCAGGGCGTAAATCTCTTCCAGTTCCGCCGCCGTCATGGCGCGGACGACATAGCCACGGTTGGGCTGGGAATAGATCAGCCCGTCCTGTTCCAGGCGGGCCAGGGCTTCGCGCAGGGGGATCTTGCTGATGCCCAATTCGGCGGCCAGCGTGTCCTGGCGGATGGGGATGTTGGGGGCGACCTGACCCGTCAGGATACGATCGCGGATGATGTCCACCACCTGACCGGAAAGGGTTCGGATCACCAAACTCATCACACACCCATTTCCAGCAGCCCCGAATACTTTATTCTATTACCATGTATACCCGACAGGTCCTATCAATTTGCTGACATGACAGGGTTTTCGGCAATGAGGGACGGCGCCCGACCGGGGCGCCGTCCTGATACTTTATTACTTTTTCGGCCCGACGGGCCGGGTTGCGGCGGCCTTTTCAACCATGTCGATGACCTGCTGGCGGCGCGCACCGGCCAGCGGCAGGCGGGGCAGGCGGACGCGTTCGGAGCCGCGGCCCATGATCTGTTCGGCCAGCTTGATCGACTGCACCAGATCATGTTCAGCATCCAGATGCAGCAGCGGCATGAACCAGCGATAGATCCGCCGCGCCTCCTCGATATCGCCCTTCTGCAGGGCGGCGATCAGGGCGACGCTTTCCTGCGGGAAGGCGCTGGTCAGGCCCGACACCCAGCCATGGGCGCCCAGGATCATGCCCTCCAGGGCCACATCATCCAGCCCGGCCATCAGCACGTAACGGTCGCCGAATTCATTGATCAGGTCGGTGAAGCGGCGCGGATCGGGCGCGCTTTCCTTCACGGCGACGATATTGGGGATGTCGGCCAGCTTCTTCAACACACTGGCCGTGATCGA
>CALRTC020000043.1:0-35572 GCA_943371025.1 Hydrogenophaga intermedia | reverse complement strand
CATCCGCCCCCTTTTCCATATCACCGAACCGCCCCCCTGCCCCGCCTGCCACGGGCACCCCGGTTGCCAGAGGGGCCGAACGCCCCCTCCCCGGCCCCAAAACAAAAGCGGCCACGGGCCCGCAGGGCCAAACCCAAAGCCAGCCCGCGTCAGCGGGCACCAAACCGATAACAAGGCCTGCCATTGGGCCAAGAGGGGGGTCCTTGTAGCACCCCCCTCTAGAACCGCAGACAAGAGGGCACCGACCCATGAGCCTGAAACCATTCTACTGGAATTTCGACAATCTCGACGTGACCTTTCGAGGCTGTATCCCCCAAGCCATGGTGGAACGGTTAGAACAAGCAAAGGTCGAGGCGACAGACACCCGGGCGGCAGTGCTGCTGGAATGGCAGGGAGAGGCCATGCACGTTGCGGAAAGCGGAGCCAAAGGCGGTTATGCCTTTCGCTGTGACACCGGCCCGACCGGCGCGATCTGGTTCTTCAGCCGTAACCAGAACCCCAAGAACTGGAATATCCGCGTCTCCAACCATGCCAACAGCCTTGCTTCGCTGGGGCTTGGAGGCGTGCGGGCGGAGATGTACCGGTTCCTATCCGCAATTAGCGCAACGGTGCAGGACGCCTCCATCTCCCGCGTGGATTACTGCCTGGATTTCCTGGCATCGGATATCGAGGTCGCGACGGGCGATGCCTTCATGCTCGACCCGACCGCCTTTGTCATGCACTCCCATACCAGTCGGGCCGACCATGACGATGATGGCGGCATCGCCATGCATGGCGTATCGGGCCGCTACACCTCCATCACCTGCGGAAAGATGCCGGGCCGACAAGTGATCCTCTATGAGAAGTCGAGGGAAGTTCGGCAGAAGCAGAAGGTGGAATGGTGGTCACATTGGAACGCCGCCCGCACCCGCCAAAACCTGCCCCCGCTGGGTGGCAAGGAACGGGTCTGGCGTCTGGAACTGCGGGCCGGCAAGGACCACCTGAAGGACCGGTGGGGCATCACCAAGTGGGATCATCTCGACACCAAGATTGCCGACCTCTATGCCCACGCACTGGCCGATATCCGCTACACGATCCCCAACACCTCCGACAGCGAGCGGTGCCGCTGGCCGGATCATCCGCTGTGGGCAGCTGCACGCCACACGGTTGACGATGACCTGTTCGAGATGACGACGGGCGCTGAACCGGGGGTGATCAAGGAGGTGAAGCGCAAACAGCAGCAGCAGGTTCTCATTGCCCAGATGCAGGGATTGGCTGCCGCCTACTCGGTCGCCGCAGACTTGCCCGCCGACCCAGACATGATTTCCGAAGCCGCCGCAAAGGCCATCCGCAGCCACATCCGCAATGATCCTGACCGGTTTGAAGCTAGCCGGCAGAAGGCGGCGAGGCGCTGTCGGTTTGTTGATGATGAACAGTGCGCGGCGGCAGAGTGTCCATAGCTGGGCAAGCTTCCAAACCCAGAACGCTTGAGCCCCCTCCAATGCCCCGTTGCTGCGCGTCCCCGAGCGCAGCACGGACGCCCGAACAGGGACCGGAATGGGGCCGGGAGCGGACGGTCGGGTTTCGACCGCACGTTATAACGAGGCAGACAAAACGAGCTGGTAGCATGCGTCGGTTGTTCATTGCATGCCTGGCAAGCAATCACTGTCACCATGAACTATGAAAGTTTCCAGAGTCTGATAGAGTTCAACCACGGAATCCGATAAACTCCCCTCATGGTTGTCCGGTGGCAAGATTTTTCCGTATCCCCTCCGCGTGGCCATTATCATGCAATTTCGGGGTGCGAGAGGAAATATGGCTCAGATCATTATCCGTCTGGTGGGAGATGACCTGCTTTGCCTGGATGGATCGGCCGTTACCCGCAAGCCTCTTTCATCTGATGGACTTGCGCGCCTGAAAGGGTGGGCTGACGCCTATAGTCGTGCGGTGCAGGCCCGGCAGCCCGACACATTGATGGTGATCGGCCAAGAGATTGCGGCCCTACTGAACCAGGGTGATGGCTGGCTTGATGGGTGCTTGGGTCGTCCCGGGCCGGTTTCCCTGGAGATTGGGGCCGATCTCAACGGGGGTGAGGCTGCGCAACTTCTGCTCAACGTTCCATGGGAATTGTTGGCACCCGGCGGGCGTTTCTTGGCCGCGGACCACCGACCGTTTCTGGTCGCCCGCCGACTGGGCCAGGCAGAGCCGCATGAAGCGCCCGAATATGGCGACCTTGCGACCCTGTTCATGGCGGCGGAGGTCGAAGGCCCGCACGTCCTTGATTATGAACGCGAGGAAGTGGCCTTTCTCAATGCCGGTCGCGGCCTTAACGCCCATCTGGTGATTGAAGAGAGCGGCAGCGCTGCGGGATTGGCCCTGCGCCTGAAGAAATCGCGACGCTGGGAAGCACTCCATCTCACCTGTCACGGCGATTTGGGAAGGACCGGCCCATACTTGGCACTGGAAACTGAAGAGGGTGCCCTCGACCCGGTGGATGCGGATCGTCTGTGCACCCTTCTTGGCGATGAGAACCAGATGCCCCGACTGGTGTTTCTGTCTGCTTGCAGAACGGCGGAGCGGCCGGGCGCCAGCGCGACGAGTTTTGTTCAAGCCCTGATCACAGCGGGCGTCGCCAACGCCGTTGGTTGGGACGGCTCGGTCTTGGACAGCGAAGCCATCCATTTTACCGAACCGTTCTATCGCGAACTCGCGGGCGGGCGTTCGGTGACTTACGCCGCCGCCGTCGCCCGCCATGCCGTGCTGGCGGCGAATGGCGCCCACTGGCATCTGGCTCGTGTCTGGTTGGGCCCTCGCGGTGGCGGTCCTCTTTGCATGCCGGGCAACCGAACCCGACCGGTTCACCGCAACGCCGCTGACAAGGTCTTTCTCGACAAGGCCAAGGGGCGGGTACCCGTGGCAACGGCCGAGCAGTTCGTCGGCCGCCGCCGCTCCATCCAAGCGGCAATGCGGGCCTGGAACAATGGCACGGCCGGCATTCTGATACAGGGAATGGGCAATCTGGGCAAATCCAGCCTAGCCGAACGGATTGCCAGTCGTTTGGACAATCATAGAACTTTGGTGGTGTTCGAACGCTATGATGCCCACACGGTTTTCCAGACACTGGTCGATGCGTTGCCGGAGGATCAGCAGCTTGCGATCAACCGGGAATATGAGACGGAGATCATCAACAATCCGGCAGCTTTGAAACTGGTGCTGCAAATGCTGTTGAAAGGGCCGTTCAGTGGCCATGGTGGCAGCCGCCCGATCCTGCTGATCATTGACGATCTGGAACGAATCCTGGCTGACCCGAAACCGGGGGAGCAGGCAACCCCGTTCAAGACCCCTGCTGATGGTGCTGTTATCGCTGCGGTGATCGCCGCCTTTAGCCATGCTGGCCGCGAAACGGCATCTCGATTGCTGATCACCAGCCGGTACAGGTTTGCACTGACGGGCGCACAGGGGGATGATCTGGCATCGCGGCTCAGTATGATTGCGCTGCCGCCGATGGACGATGTGCAGCGAACCAAACAGATGCGCACAGCTGCCCGTCTGAACGGGCGGCTGCGCATGCCGGGGGCTGATCTCGAACTGGACGGACTGGAGCGGCGCATCCGCGCAGCGGCCGGCGGTAATCCTGGCTTGCAGGAAATTCTGACCCGGCCGTTGCTGACGATTCGTGATCGCGCCGCCGGTCAAGATGCCGCGACCAAGGCGGTATTGGCAGTGGAAAGCTATCTGAACGGTGGCAGCGTGCCGGTGGATGACAGCGCTGCGCAAGAGTTCTTCAAACGGGTGTCTCTGGAGGCATTTAAGGCGATGTTGACGCCGACCGAGCAGGTTCAGCTTCGCGCGGCGACATTGTTCCCCGTGGCAGTACCACTGAACATTCTCGAATTGGCCGGGCGCGCGGCGGGGATCGCCGATCCTGGACCGGCGGTGGAACGGCTTCAGGGGCTGGGACTGATCGACCGCTATCCCGGACCCGACGACCGGCCCGATGGGGCTGTAAACCCGCTGGCCCGACCGCTGGTCACGGCCCTGTCTGTGGACGAACAGAAACTTCTTGCCGCTCAGGTGGTGGGCGAGCTCTACAACGCCTGGTCAAATGACGACGGCCAATTGTCTGCAACAGCCCAGGCCGCCGCCCTTGCCGATTTGGCGTTGCGGGCTGAAGGTCCGCCAGACATCATACAAGCGTCGGTCAGCGCCGGTGGCCGTTACTTGTTTGACGCCGCGCATCAAGCAGAGCCGGTGTTGCAGATGGTACAGAATGCCGTTGGTCTGCTCGACCAATCTGGGACCCCGCCCGGCCTGTCGCTGCTGCGACTGGGTGCGGAATGTGCCGAACGGCTTGGCCAAGGGCCCGATCAGGACGCTTTCCTGGCACGGGCGGTCACGATGACAGGGGTCGATCCGCACTCTGCTGCCACTATCCTATATGATCGCGGTGTGCGCCTGATCCAGACCGGCGACGTCGAAGGGGCCGAGGGCCTGTTGCGCGAAGCCAGTGAACGGTTCGGGCAACTGGGTGACGTGCGCTCGCGCGCGGTGACCATGGGCCAGATCGCCGACATCCTAGAGGCACGCGGACAGACCGACGAGGCCCTGCGCATCCATATCGACGAACGCCTGCCAGTTGCTCACCAGTTGCAGGACCTGGAAAGCCGCGCCCATATCCGCTTTTGCTGTGCCCAGATACGTATTCAGCGCGGCGGCCTGCAATCGGGGGAAGCGGCAACAATTGTGGAGGAGGTCAAAGAGAGCTTCGACCTTAACCAGCAGATTGGGCGTGCCGACGGCATTGCTTTTGTCGGTTTCCTGTTCGGTCAGATTTTGGCAGGGGCCGGGGCGTTGGAGGCGGCTCTGCATGTATTTGATCAAGCGGCGGATGCATTCGCCATTCTGGGCCACACGCAGCAGGTTGAACAAATCCGGAACATCCAAGAAGCCATCAGAAAGGCAGCGGAATGAGCATCATCTTCACCATTGCAGGCCCCAATGCCGAGGCGCTTGCCACCGAGATCGAAGCATTTGTTGCTGAAGCCCTGGCTACTTCCGCGGAGCGGTGCTCACTACAGGAACCGCGGGGCCTTCAACGCGGTGACCCGGTCGCCATCGCCGCGCTGGTCCTGGCCATTCCGGGTGCCATTACCGCGACCCTGGATATCGTCAGCCGCGCCCGGCTGGCCGAACGGATCGACAGGTTGTTGAAGCGTTTGCGTGGCACGGCGTCCCCTGAAGACAGCGTGCATCTGGCCAGCGGCACGGCAAGCAGTCTCGACCTGATAAGTGCCGGGCGCGACGCGGTTCTGAATCGGTTGGAAGAGGCTGCGGATGAGGCAGCCAATAGTTCCACCGGGGAGTGACGATAGTGAGTAAGGGACTGCTGGGGTGAGCCTCAGATTACGGGATGCATCACCCCACACACCCTGTCGCCCTGCCTTGGACGGAGTGGCATCCCGTGTGGGCCATGTGGCGAGGGTGCTCGCAGGGCGCGGAGCTGGCGTCCATTTCCGGCCATCTGCTTCCGCTATGCTTCCAGGCTTTGACCTGCTTCCATGACCCAGAAACGGCAACACCCGCTAAGCTTTTGGCTTAGCGGGTGTTTTTTGGATGCGGGGGCAGGATTTGAACCTGCGGCCTTCAGGTTATGAGCCTGACGAGCTACCGGGCTGCTCCACCCCGCGTCAGCTTGATTTGCCTAGCTTTTTACCAACTCTTTCCAACTCTATCAAGACAAGTGCCCTAGATTCTGCCCTAGAGTTCTGCCCTAATTCCCCGCCGAACACCAAAAGTGCCCTAATCGGGAGGCAGCATGTAGCACGCCTCCACCTTGAATGCGAAGCTATTTTTTGAGATGGCCGGATGCTCTCCATCCAAGCTGGGCTCTTAGCTATTGCCTGCTCGTTAGCTGGATTGAAACTCGTCAACGATAGCCAGGAAGTAGGACGGGAACTCATTCAGCACGTTACGTATATTGTTTGCGTGTCTTCGGCAAACCCTGCGTACTCCGGCACGGTCAGTGACACTTTCGAATTCTTCGGCAAGCGCCTGCGCCACAACACGGTCAGTAAATCCCGCCTCGAAGAACGCCAGTGCCGCCGGGTGATTTAGTCCATGCTTAATCTGTCGCTGTAACTCCACTATTAGCTCAAATAGCTCGACATCTTGTGGCTCGATAAGGTCAGCTATCGAGGCTACGACCATCGCCAGGTCGAAGCCAAAGCCGTTCTCACACAGCGCGACAACGTGCTCGGCAGTTGGAGTGTTTCGGCCGAATCTCGCTTTCGCTTCTACTAGATCTGCACATAGCTCGTGAAATGACTTCCCCTCAATCCAGCGCCTAAGAGTCGGCAGCAGGAGATTTGGGTTTGACAGCGACGCAAAAGGCTTTGCACCAACGTACCTTTGCGCTCGGTTAAATAAGACTTCAAGAAGTTCACCAGCCTCCGCAGCAGCCGAAAGGGTGGCTAGATTGCCTGTAATCCAATCCCTGAGTTCAAGCACATCCGCAGGCGGCAAAGGAGACTTCCGAATGAGTGCTCTGAAGTCAGCATCTCCGCCTGCCTCAATCGCAGCAGCAGTTATCCGAAAGACTTCCAACAGTTTCTTTTGCGTCTGCTCATCCGCAAGATGGTAGGCAAGCGTATTTCTGGCAAGTTCGTCAATTCTCTCACCTGCTTGGTCACCATCAAAATCCACATATGCAGCAAGATATGCAGCGATACTCTGAACAGCACGCGCGCGACCCGCTACAAACTTTCGGAAATCCGCCTCATCCACTAAAGGGTGCTTTTCCATCACCCCTTTCACTATTTCTTCAATAGTAACTCGATCAGCGAAAGCAAGATCCAACCATTCGACGCTAATTTCCAGAACAATAGACGGATATTTTTGCTCATAGCTAGCAAACATATCCAATATACTGCTACGTGAAGGCTCTGAGTTTTCAGGATCTAAAAGATTCTTCGCAGCACGCCATCGCCAATTCTGATCCTGTACTTTGCGTTCGTCATAGATGGAGGGAGCAGAAAAAATCACGCTTCCCTCCGTATGCATACCGGCCCGACCAGCACGGCCCATCAAATTATGAAAGTCTCGAACTTTGATCTTCTCACCTCCTTGTTGAGTGGCCGTTACAATCAAATATCTAATTGGAAAGTTAACGCCTTGAGCTAGGGTCGATGTACAAATGACGAACTTCGCGTGCCCTACCTTCATAGCATGCTCAATTGCAAGTCTGAGACCGTGCGGAGTATTACCGTGATGAGCAAGCACACCATAGTTTGCCGCTGTCGTAGCACTATTGTCATTTCCTAAATTGAGACGCGCAAGTCTAGTAAGCTTTCGAATTTCTTCTATCTCTGAAACTTCCACTGGCTTACTCAAATCTACGCTGCGGTCGAAAATATCAGCAACGCGTTTACATAAGCTGACTACAGTTTCCTTCGTGCCACAAAACACTGCAACACTTCCATTCTCAACAAGATGAAGTCCGAGATAGAGACCTATTTCACCGCTTTCATCACGGCTTGGAAATGCGCGTTGCTTTCGTTCACGACCTTTAAGCTCCAAAGGAAGTGACTGAATGATCCGAGGGACAAAGAACTCTTCTGCTTCAGGGTTATCTGGGCTTACATAACGCAGCCAACCGCGCTCATGCTGCCAGCTAGCGAATGCGATGCTCTTGGGTGTTGGCAACAGTCCGTCGCCGCTGACGACGGCTTCCTTATCGCGGATAAGCCATTCAGCAATCTGACCTGCGTTGCCGATGACCGCTGAAATCAGGACGACCTGTGCTTCGGGAGCAAGAGACATACGCAGTGAAGATAAGAGAAGCTCATAAGTGGGGCCACGCGTAAAACCTTCAAACTGATGACCCTCGTCATAAATAATAAGCCCAATCTTCTCACCAAAATCTGGAGCCAGACGCAACATATACAGCATTTTTTCTGGTGTCACAACGAGGACTGACTTCTGATTGAGCATTTCATTAATATCGATGTCGAAAATAAATGCATCAGATACCTCGTCCAATACTATGTCTTCGCCGGCGAACGCAGTTACTAAATCGGATCTGATATCATGACAAAGTGAGCGGAATGGTGCGACGATGACCGCGAGGGTCGCTCTACCGGATAAGAATGCAGAACGTATAATAAGTTCGGTGCCACGGGTCTTACCCGCACTGGTTGGCATCTGAACGACTGCCGAACACCCCCGTAAAAGACCCGCTTCACATATCCGCTGTTGAGCCGGCCATAGTTCCTTTGGGAAGTGCTGCTTCCGCAGTGCAAAAGTCCAGTCTTCTAATGATAAGCCAGATGCTGGTGGCAATAGGGTGCGTGCTGAGTTCCCTAGTTTACCGGCCAATAGCGCGGTTACGATATCGGCGTACAAAAGCTCTCGTGCTGATCCATTGTTATACGCCACTTTCCGAAGTTCGGCGCAAATCATCCTTATCTCGTCAGCATCACCTTCCAAACTGAAATGCCGACGCAATGCCGCTAATAAACGTGTTGCGAAATCAGCATGAACGTAGTCGCCTACGACGGGCTCAAATTCACTACGAAGAATTGCATAAGCAAGTCGAGCTAGCCCATGTCCTAAATCAAGGCTTGGTGCCTCTGAGCGACGGGCAACCACAAGTGCACTACCAACACTATTTGAAAGATAGTAGGAGGAGGCGCAAAGCAGGGAGAATTCGTGGGTAAGTTCTTCATCCAAACGTGCTTCAAGATATGCATCGAAGAATGTCGCAGAAAATTGAACCATCTCAGTAATGGTCCCATCTCTGACCTCCCATGTTCCAGGTTTAACCGGTCCTTCTCTGCCATTGGTGAATTGGTCTGCAATTGCTGCTGCGGCATCACCAAGAATGCCTACTGCTAACGCAAAGATGGAGTTGGGATCTGTACGAAGCTCCACAAAATCTTCGGAAGCTACCTTAAATTCGTACATTTTAGCGGTCGCGCGAATAGCAGCTAGCGCTTGAAGGGTAGCTCTCCTAGGCCTCATTGGCAGCCCTCACATAGAGTTCCTGCATGAGACTCATTAGAGACACGCCCTTTATTATAATTAGACGAAGATTGTCAGCATTGGGATGTTCTGAACAGTCGGACTCTTCGATCTTCATGGATTTCATAACACCTTCTTCAAGAATAGCGGCAGCCCCACTAATTCTTCTGAATGGTCGATCATTTATACTCTGAAACCGTTGCACCTTAAGCGCATCACCATAGTTTATTCTCAGAAGACGCTGCTTAATCGCATTTAGGGACATAGCCTCACGAGTCATATCCTTTACTGATCCATCGATGGCCTGCTGCATTCTGTTTTTCTTAGTCGGCGTCAAGCTTACTTTAGACTCCAAGAGGAATAACTCATCGTCTTTGCTCCATGATTCATCGTCCGCAAACTTAAAGCCGAGAATGTCGCAGCCGTTCGATGGTACGCTTCTATTGTCTCTATTCTCATATCTACCCTCACGCGGGCACCAATAGCCAAGAACATATTCAACGAAATCTGCTACGAGAATTTCTCCAAAATCGCCGGCACGTGTGCTCGGCCCTGGCGCTTTGGTCGCATCTGGGAATTTAATTGAAGTTAGAAACTCTGAGCTTGTAAGCCCCGTTCCCGAAACCAAATCTTTTAGATCAGCATCTTTGCAATAGTGCTGCCTAAAATGCCTAGCCCAATCACTCAATATAGATGAATTCTTTACATGATTTAGCTCCCATACCTCGATCTCCATTCCATCAGCAGTCTCAATGACTTCTTCGGTATCGGCAATCCATGCGATATAGCTTGGTACGGCCATATTTTTAACTTTCTAAGCATGTCTCCTGCGATTAAGCATAACCTGTAATGGATTTTATTCCATCATGAAGTTATCACCTTCATCATTTACGGATGGCGGGCCGAAGAAAGCGGCCCGTGTTGGGCTGGCAAGGCGGCTTGCTTCCGTGCCTTTGGCTTGTGCAGCATCGCCCCGTGAACGGCGCTGGGGCGGCCTGTGACTGCCCGACAGCGTGGCCGCTGAATCCTCCGCACCATCGCGCAATGACGCGCGGGGAACCAAGGAGGAACATCATGACCCTGACGGAATTCGCCCTCATCCTCAACGCATCGGCCAGCTTGATCGCGGCCATCTCCCAACTGGTGGCCGTGTGGCGCTCTTCATGAGCGCCCCGGCTGCCCCTGCCCAGCAGGGCAGCGAGGAATCACCGCCTGTTGCGGTGTCGCCATGCGCGGAACTCGTCGCGCACCAGCAACGCCAGCAACAGCACCAATGCGGCGAGTTGGATGTAGCTCCCATAATAGAGCACCATCTCCGCGCATCTCAGCATACGCCCGCCGAAACCGCCGCTGCCCCGCCTGACAGAGGGACGTTGGCAAGGAAGCCGTGGATGGCCTGGCGGTAGCGGTCGTTCTCGCGGCGCAGGGCGTCGAGGTCGTGCTGCATCTGCCGCCGCTGTTGCCCTTTGCCACCTGCGGCGTGGGGCGGGGGCGGATAAACTGCCATCGTGGGCGCTGCCTCGCGCGGGCCTGCCGTCCACCATACCCGCCGGGCGAAGGCGCGTTCTTCGCTGCCCATGGCGTCGATATAGACCATCGTCATGCGCAGGCTGGCATGGCCCATCCAACGCTGGATCAGGCTGGGCGGCACAGCGCGGGTGGCGCAGCGCACACCGAACGCATGGCGCAGGCCCCGGATGGTCGCCATGCTGCCGGTGATGCCCGCCTGCGCCATCGCCTGCGCGATGAAGCGCCATGCCGTGACACGGTGGACATGCCACAAGCGGCCATCGTCGCCTACCGGCATCGCCCGCAACTGCTGCAACAGGAATGGCGGCAGCGGCACCCGGCGATGCACCGTGCGGCGGCGTTTCAGGGTGGTGAGCACCACGCCCTCCACCGGGTCGATCTGCGGGCGGGTGAGGGCCAGCGCTTCGGAGATGCGGCACCCCGTATAGGCCAGCACATAACACAACAGTCGTTTGCTGTCGGGAAGCCGGTCGGCGGCACTCAGGAAGCGTCGCACCTCGGCTTCGTTGAGGTATTTGCGCCGTCCGGCGGCATCGTATACCTGCCAGTCACCTGCGGCCTGCTGTGCCATGGTTCCGCCCTCCCTGCTGGCGTGCAACAAAATCGGCAATAGGGTTGCACGGGCTTTTCCGCGCGTGAGCATATCCGCCGCCGCTGCCACCCATGCAAAATACAGGGTGGTCATCCTGTCCAGAAAAACCATGTGAGTCAGAGTAAATCCGGCAGCAAAATTGCCGATACTGTTGCGCGGTGTCATCATCCGGCGGTGTTTGACTTGGCCGGAAGCGCCTGAACGCAGGCTATACGGACAGTTCATCTACAGGGTGGAGTTTATCGAATGTCCCCGTCCATCTGGCGGCTGGCGATGGCTGGCTGCGTTTTCGGTGCTGTTTTTGTGGCCCCGGCGGGCCTTGCCGCTGTGGATGGCTTCGCGCAACCCATTCAAAATTTACCAAAAATTAATCTTCTCCAAACTGTCACACACATAAGTAATGGGCTTGGTAAGAAGGATGTAGAGCCAAAAACTATTTCACGCACAGATAATTGGAGATTCGTTATGGCCAGCACCGCGAAAAAAGTAGATCAGGTCGCACAGGCAGGATCGCAGAAATTGACTGGCAACGCTGCTATGGATTTCGTGGCAGAGTCGCTACCGGGCCTCTATTATGTAAACCGCACTAATTGCATGTCCGGAGCCGTAGCTCAGAGGGTGGATGAACGCCGGGAGTTGTCGGGCATACCTGATGAAGGGTGGGATGTGAACGAGTTTTGCATGCGCGTGCTTGAAGTGAGTGCAGGGCATGAAAAGAAGCTGCAAGAGATTGCCGCCGCAGGGCGTCAACCCGATGCTCTCTACGACCGGCCCGATAAAGGGTTGCTGGAACCGTACAAGGCCATCGCCAAGGACAAGGGCATTCAGCCCAGTCGCGCTAACGCCGAAATGGCCGTGAACCTTTACCTGCAAACCCTGCACAAGCCGGGTGTCGGTGAGCAAACTGGAAAAGTGTCAATCCCCCTGACCAATGGCCAGCAGTTGACCCTGGTGCCAGGCGTCGCCTTCGACGTGGCGTTCACCAAACGGGTGATGGATGCCTACAAGAACCCAGGCGCACCGTTACCCGCGCCCACGGAAACGCTCGCCGAGGTAGCCGCCAATGCTGAAAAAGTATTCCGCAACCGAGACATCCGGCTCGACCAATCAGCGCGCAGCGGGGATAATCTGGGTATCCATTTGCTAAATCGAGATAGACAAGTGGCGCAGAACGTCCAGTCTCAACGCTAGAGCTCGAATACTGTAGCGTTGCCCCTTTGTACCCCTGTGGTGCTGGCGGGGTTTTGGGATTCGGCCACACTAGCCTCTTCCACACGAAAGCCAGCAGGGGCGGCTTCCATCATGGGAGCGAGTTGGTCGGCTATGTGGGACGGTATATCATACCGCATGCTTTCCAGTTGCTTCTGCGCCGTTTGGATGGAATCTCGTATTGGCCCCATATCTCCAGCGTCCGCAAGTTTATTGTTTTTCTCACGCATCGAGGCAATCAGCGCTTCCTTCTGCTCTGCTGAATAGGCCGGGTTTTCCATCACCAACTTCTCTTGCAAGCGGTTCAGCGTGTCGAGGCCCTTGCGAATGTCATTCTTGGCGGCGTCTACCACCGCTGGGTCTGCGCCACGGTCCTTGGCGCGGTCAGCGAGGATTAAGTCGTATTCCAGCCTGCGTCGGGCGGCGGCGGCGCGCTCTTCTTCGGTTTCGGCATTCTCCACCGCCTTGTCGAGTTCCGCCCGCTTCTGGCGTTCTTCGTCGGTGAGGTATGGGTCAAGCTCCGACATTGCCTCGTCAGCGGCTTCCATCGCTTTTTCGATATAGCCCCACATCTCCTGCTTACTTTCAGCTTCGTGGGCATCGTGAATCAGGTGGGCATCCTCGACCTTCCGCTCCTGCACTTTGGCATTGAAGAGCTGGCGGGCGGCGGTCGCGCCGATGAGGCCGCGGCGGTATTCATCCTTCAGGCGTTCGGCTTCGTCGGCCATGCCTTCGGGGATCGTACCAAGATCGAGTTCGGGGCGTTCCTTCGCTACGGGCGCACGGTCTTCCTCAGCCTTGCCGCTGGGCGTCCATGGCAGTCCGTCGGCTTTCACCGCCTCCGCCAACTGGCGAAGTACATCTTCTTGCGAGAGCGTCATTAACCATCCTGTTCAATTAATCGCCCTCTGTGTGGCGTTAACAAGTAACGTGGCTATGATTTTACAATAGTATTAATTGTTTAAATATTTACTAACAGGCGTCAAAATTTACACCGTATTGATATTATTGGGAATGTTTTCGATATTTGGGGGCTATTTACTGCTTTCCTTACGCTATTGCAGCGTAGGGTGTGCGCCCTGTTTTACGACCCAAGGCCGCGATACATCCGGCTTATTGGCGGACGGGGTAGAGGCTACCACCGTTGCGCCATACCCATCTGGGAAGACAGTCGGCACCACATGGAAAACAAACTGCAAGGTGATGCGGCGCATCTCCCCGAACCAAGCCCGGATCTCCTTCTCCGAGACCATGGCGGCCGGATTGCCCAATACCGCCTGAATGGCTTGGGTGTGTTCGCCCAGAAGCTGGTGCAGTTTCTGCACCGTGTCGGCAACGGTCACCGACGCATCGCCGGCACCTGAACGTGCAACGTCGGAAGCACCGTGCTTGGCCATGCTGTCCAACCACCATTGGAGCCGATGCAGGTATTTCAGGTATCGGATGGCCTGGTCGCGGCGCTGCGCCGAGGTTTTGGTGCGGTACATGTGCCGGACGACCATATGGGCAAGCTCGGCAAGCGGTAGCACCTTGGCCTCCTGGGCCTCCAACTGCCGTTCGATCTCGTCCAGCGCTTCCGGCGTCACCGGCAAGGGAACCTGCGCCATGGCGGCCATGCCCTCGGCAAAGACCTTCGACAGGCCATTACGCTGCTGCTCAATCTCGTCCAGCCGCGCGGCTTTGTCGTCGGGCGACAGGATATAGGAAATCGCTTCGTTGTTCTTCTCAATGGCAATGGCCAATTGATGGAAACGGTTCAGGTACGCAGCCAAGCGTTGGCGGGCTTTTATGTCGCTATTCTGAACATCCATGGCAAATCTCTTTTGAAATATTTAGTCACCATAGCATGTATTGGTTAATTTTTATTTTCGATGACTGGAACCATGCCATCTGCCTCTGGTACGGGGTGCGTAGCAGCGCTCCAGCAATACATGCAGAACAATCTCGCAACCGTGGCCCGGCATCGAGTGGGTAACCCGAGCGCATGGGTCGGGCTCGGCGCTGCATTGAGCACCTATCAGCGGGATAACTGACGTTTATCCGACGTTTAACAGCGTTTCGTTCGGGCAATCAGTGTCACCAGCTTACTTCGATGCCGATTGTCCCTCCAATGACTCAGGGAGGATTTAACAAAACTTGCGTATTTTTCGCATTTGCTGTATATTGCGTTTAAATGGGAGTGTTTATGCAGATGACAACCACGATTCCCGCGTCTGAGTTCACCCGGAATTTTGGCCACTATCGCATGGTCGTCCAGCGGGAAACGGTCGCCGTTTCCAGCCATGGGCGGATCACCGGATACTTTGTGGCACCGGAAGAATATGAGGCGTTCCAGCGCTTCAAAGCGCAGCGCCGCAGCTTCGCTACGGTCGAACTGTCCGAAGCGGAAGCGGAGGCCATCGGCGCGGCCCGCATGGATGAACGCCATGCGCATCTGGATGCGCTGCTCGACCCGAAATAAGCGGTTGACGCATGAGCATTCCCGATCCTGAGGCAGGCCTTGTCATTTCCTACTCCTACCTATGGCATCATGAGCATGATGCCGGACGGGACGAAGGGCGCAAGAACCGACCGAGCGTTATTGTGGTTTCCACCGTCCGCGAGGCGGATGGCGCGGTGATGGTCACCGTCCTGCCAATCACGCACACCCCACCCGCGAACGCTGGTGATGCCGTGGAAATCCCACCGCCGGTTAAAACCCATCTTGGGCTGGATGATGAACGGTCGTGGGTGATGGTGAATGAAGGCAACCGCTTTGAATGGCCCGGCTACGACCTGCGCCTGATACCCGGAACCGGACGCCATGCTTACGGGTTCCTGCCACCCCGGTTCTTTAACCAGATCGCAGAGGCATTCCGCACGCACTACCGGGCGGGGCGGATGCGGGTTGCTCCACGGGATTAGAAGCTAAACAAACATTAGCGTGGCTCTATCTGATTGGTCTTCTGCACCTCCGCCACCTGCACCCGCTCAATCACCGGCTCATCCATCCCCACCACCTTGCCATCGTGCTCGTACAACTCCATGAGCGTGTGGCTCATGATGGCCTGTATCACGGCTTTCAGGCCGCGCCCCTGCATGGTGACGGCTTTGCCGCGATGGGTGAAGGTCAGGAACTCGGCCCCGCTGGCCCGGCGTAGGGCTAGGTTGTCGAGGTTGTGGTACAGGAAGCCGTCCATGTCGCCGGTGGCACGGTAGAGGGTGAAGCCCATCTGGACGCGGCTGCCGCTGCGGAAGGCCACGTACTCGCCATCGGCGGGCGGCGGCAATGCCGCTTCGGCCTGCCCCTGGGGGGCGGTTTCGCGCTGGCGGATGATGTCTTTATAGATGTTGCTGCTCATGGGTCGATGCCGCCGGGTCTGGGCTTCGGGTCATGCGACGGTTTGGCATTATATCCCGTCTGACGGGTGTTGTCATCAACTCCCGGTTGAGCTTTGGTGTCTGGCCGTGGGGGTGCCGGGCTGTCCGGCGCGTGCCCCATCCGGTTCCGCCAGAAAGCGCGCATCCGATCCCATCGGCCACCGGATTCCGCATCCTCATCGGCAGCGGCCCGCATATCGGCGGCGGCCTGTCGGACGGTCCGGCGATGCATCAGGTCGAAGGCGTCCACCACGCGGCGGAATGCCGGGCTGTAGCGGCTGGGGGGCTCACTGGGGGCAAACGGCGCAGCAGGCGGGGCCGTCTTGTCCGCCGGCGGCTCCACCGGCTGGAACTGGATCGCCGCGCGGCATTCATCCGGTCGCCCCATCTGGCGGGCGAGTTGGTTGAGGTCGTTATCGCGGGCCTTGTCCTCCGTCCATTGCCCCTGCACATAGGTGACGTACCCGGCAAGGCCCCGGCGCTCGGCAGTTTCGGGATGGGCGGGTGCCCAACGGGCGAACGCCTTTTCTGCCTGCTGGCGCTGCGCTTCCGTCAACCCGTCCAGCCCACCTTGCATGCCCATCCACGGGCCTGCGCCGCGCACCGTTTCACGGCTGGCGAAGAGGTGCATGGTGTCGGCATGGCGGCTGGCTCCGACATAGGAGGTGGCCGCCCCCTCACTGCCGCCATGCAGGCGATAGGAAATGTCTACGGTCGCCCCCTGGCCCTTATACACCGTGCCAGCGTAACCGTGCTGGAAGGCATTGAACTCTCCGGCCTGCTGGTTCTCGCCCACCGTGAAGGACAGCAGGCGCGGCGGCTCCTCTTTCCGGGCGTCGAGGGCGATGGTGAGGTTCATCCCCTCAATGAGGCGGATGGTGCCCACGACGCCGTTGGCCAGCCCGGCTTGCCGGTCGGCCTTGCGGTAGGCGCTGCCGGTGAGCTGGATACGGTCGCCCACGGCAAAGACGGTCGAACCGCCCTGCACGGGCAAGGCATGATCCGGCCCCAGCATGCCGCGCGCCCGGTGAACCTCGCGTAGCGCCTGATTCACGGCCTTGGCGTCGGCGTTCGTGTGGGTGAAGGCGAAGCGCCGTGCCTGCGGCTGCGCCGTCAGGTCGGCGGCATACTGCTTCGCCAGCGCCGCACGGGCCTCGTCCTGCGTATCCGACCATTGGATGAAGCCCTGCCGGTCGAAGATGTCCAGCGCCTCACGGAACCGGCCTCCGTGCATGGCATTAAACGCCCGGCGCTGGCCGCTGGCATCCGGGGCATGGTCGCGGATACGGTGGATCTCCGACAGTTCGGAAACCACGTCCCCATGGTGCTCACGCAGCGCACCGAACAAGCCGCCATGCAGGTAGGCACTGGCGAGCTGGCGGTCGTCGCCCACCAGCACCAGCTTGGCTCCGGCATGGTTGGCGGCCATCAACAGCCCCAGCATGTCGCGGGTGGAAAGCATGGATGCTTCGTCCACCATCAGCACCGTGCGATGGTCCCACCGTGCCCGCTGGCGAAAGACATCCTGCATGGCCCCGGTGACGGTGCGCACCTCCCGGAAGCCATCTCGCTTCATGTCCTGTATCACCTTGTTGGTGAAGGACAGGCCGATGACGCGCGCACCTTCCGCCTCATAGGCTTGCCGGATGGCGGCCATGGTGTAGCTCTTGCCGGTTCCGGCCTGGCCCGCGATCATGGCAAGCGCTTCCGGGCCGGTCGCACGCCGGAAGGCAAGGTACTGTTCGGGACGGGTCGGGCCGAACTCCCCGCGCTCCATGATCGCCACGCGGGTTTCGTCGGCAAGGCCGAAGCCTTTGTCGGCGATGCGCTGCCGGGCAAAGTCCAGCGCCGCTCTCTCCCGCAGCAATACGGTCCTGCTGGTGAAACGGATAACGGGTCCGCCCCCGCGTTCCGTCAGCGGCACCAGTTCGGGCAAGGCAAGGACCGCTTTGCAGAGATGGGCGCGGTCACTCTCCAGCGGGATCGTGCGGCGCAACAGGGCGTTCAGCTCCGCCTCGCTGAAGGTGGCGCGGCGTTCCGTCAGGGCCGTGAGGATGCTGGCGGGGTCGTAGGTACGGGCCGCCGCATCCTCGGCTTTGGATTCCGCCTGCGCCTTCCGCTTCACTTCCTCCTGATGCTGTTCCCGCTCGGCGTCGAGGGTGGCCGCCTCAACAGCGGCGCGCTCCTGATTGCGTGCCTGCGCGGCCCGATTGGCATCACCAATATCCGACTTTTCACCACGCCGCTCCATGGCCGATGCGGAGGGGCCCAGATGCTGGGTGGCCTCGCGGTCGATCCATTGCGCTTCGTAGCTGCGATGGTCGATGCGCGTGTCGATGCAAGCCATTTCCAAATGGCGGTTGGTGATGTCGGCCCATGCCTTGCGGATGGCGCACACGTTCTTCTTGCCACCATTGGCAATGTTCAACTCGCGCACCTTTTCCCCGAAACCGGCATCGGTCATGCGGCGGTCGGTGATGAGGATATGGGCGTGAAAGTTCCGGTCGTCGCTGCGACGGTCGGGGGCGTGCAAGGCGAAGTCTACCACGACGCCATACGTATCGACCATGTACCGGGCGAACGCCCGCACCAGCGCCAACCGCTGCGGGCGTGTGAGTTCATGTGGCAGGGCAAGACAGAACTCGCGGCCCGTGGTGGCGGTGGCGCGGCGGGTGCTCTTGTCCTCGGCCAGTTCCGCCGCATTCCACAGTTTGGCGCGGTCGGTGGCCCATGCGGGGGAACCCAAAGGGGCCATGATCTCGGCATGCAGGATGCCGCGCTTGCGCGTGAAATCATGCACTAAGCCGGTGCGCTGGTCGGTGAGGGCAATCCCGGCACGATAAGCAGCGGCGGCCACAATACTGCGCCCGCGACTCCGGCCTATGGTGCTTGCGCTGCAATGATATATTGCCATCGCTTTTTCCCGCCGGGAGGCCGCACTCATTCCAAAGGAATGACTAAGTGCGCCCTTCGCCTTGCTTGGGATGATAGCACGGGCTTCCGACATTCACCAAACGGCATGTCATGGTAAGGTGGATTTCGCCTGATCGGCGGTCATTCTCACCTTGCACCAGCGGGAGGTTCCATGGCGCGTCAGAAACCCATAGACAAGATCAAGGGCATTGAACAGCAGATTCAGCAGTTGCTTGAACAGAAGAAAGCCGCCGAAGCGCAGCAGCGCGAGGCCGAGCGCAAAGCCGACACTCGGCGCAAAATCCTCATCGGCGCGCTGGCGCTCGAACATTGGGAAAAGAACCGCGAAAGCGAGTTCGCCAAGGTATTGCATCGGCTGGCCGATGAATATGTCACCCGCCCGCACGACCGCGCGCTGTTCCCGGAATTACCCCCGCTTCCCGATGATGGAGCTGCCCCGGCTGTCAGGCCGGATGGCGCACCGTCTTCCTAGGGGCCGCGCTTCGGTCGGCTGCCGTCTTGGTCCCCGGCAGTCTGTACCGGGGCGATGGATCACCGCCCCGGTACGTCACCCTATTCGGATTTCGGGGTGCGCAGCACCACCCGGCCATCGAAATTGAAGGGCAGTGCATCGAGGATGAGATTGGCCCCTTGGCCGTCTTCATGGGCGAACACCGTCCCGATGCGTATCCAGCGTTTGCCGTTGGCGGCCTCGGCCACGTGATAGGCGTTGTACAGGGGCATTGCCGGGGTGTTGGCGGTGGTTGTCTGTTTCATGTCAGTCTCCTTGGTTGATGGTTTCCGTCCCGAAGGACGGTTCCTGACAACCCGGCGATACAGGGGGACGTGTCCTCCCCAACACGGGAGCGCAGCGAATGGAGCGGGCCGGGGATGGATACGTCCCCCGCGCCGGGTATAAGGAACCCGGCCACACTTCGGTACGAAACCGGCGACCAAGGAGACTGGCAGGGAACACCGGCGATGATCGCGCCTGCATCGGCTGCCCAGCTATTGGCATGATTTCCTTGGCCCCCTCCGTCTTTGGAAGGGCGAAACGCCATCACCGACGCGTTATCAGCAATGTCGCCACATCACGCGGCAAGGCCATGCGCATATCGTAGGGCGTGTTCGACACCGTTCGCCGCAAACGCGGCACGGCCAGTGCCACCGGGGCCGGGGTGATGACGCGGTTCTTCGCCTTCAACACCGGACGGGGACGCAGTGGCCACGCGGGCGGCGGAAAGGTCCCCAGCACCAGCGCCAAGATTTTCGCCAGTGCCCAAAGCGCCACCCACAAGGCCGCCAGCACCGCCCCGATCAGCGCGGCATAAAGGCCTAGATGGCCGGTCTGGGCGCTGGTGGCCAGCACCCATGCACGCCCGTCGCGGTCGATGCACAGCCACCATGCCAACAGCAGCAGGATCAGCAGCGCCCACCGGCCCGGTATCCATGCCGCCAGACAGGCCAGCCACAGCGCCGACAGGGCAAGCATGACCAGCCATAAGATGGTTTCGGGCCGGTCGTTGCCGTTGAACCAGACGGCAACCCAATGCACGCCCTGTTGCACCCATGGGAACAACAGCCATGCCGCAATGGCCAGCACCGCCACCACGATCCAGCGCGCCCCTGGCTTGCTGAAAAACGCCACCACGGCATAGGCGCTACAGAACGCCAGCCGCACCAGATACCACAGCCACCGGAAGGGCATCACCGCGTTCATTGCTGGCTGAACTCCGCTTGTATCCAGTGCCTGCCCGTGGCCTTCCATGTCACGCCGTTGCGGATCAGGATGGCGTCCACCTTGAATTTGTTTTTCGGCCCGCCGGTACGCAGCCGCCACGCGAAAGCGTCCGGCGGGATGGCGTATTCGTACCGGTACTGCCGGGCGCGGCTTTCCGACTGGCTTTGGCCTTTGCTGCCATCGTAAGACCCGGCCTCGTCGTGCCGATGGCCACCGCCGCGCCGCTCGTTGCCGTCGCTGGTGGTCAGCACGATCTCCTCCTGATGTTCCCGCCCGATGATCTCGGCGGCGGCCTCGTTCGTCTGCCGCGACGTGTTGGCGTGGAAAATCCGCGTGCCGAATTTCGACAGGATGGCGTCGGCCCGATGCTCCGCATCGCGGCCCAGCCGGGCGTAATAGGTGGGCAGGTCCTGCGTGAGATAGACGACGCACAGGCGCGCCTCGCGCGCCGTGCTCAACAGGTCGTCATCGCCACTGTTGAGGAAGAATTGCGCCTCGTCGGCGAACAGGAACACCGGGCGGGTGGTGGCGGTCACCTTCTGGCGCTGGAGGGCTTGCCCGAACAGGTATTTCACCATCGCCTGCGCAACGATGGCCGTCGGCCCGTGGCGCAGCACTGGCAGGTCCAGCACGATGATTTTCCCTTCCCGCGCCATCTCCGGCACGACGGTTGTATCCTCGCAAAAGAGCTGGCGCAGTTTGCCGGTGGCGAAGTCCCCGGTGAGGTTCTTGATGATCGCGCCGACGATGCCGCGCTCACGCGCATCGCTGGCCGGTATCTCGTCGGTCCAGACTTCGGCGTGCAATGCCAAATCCACCGACGCGGGCAGGCTGGCGGGGTCGAGGCCAAGCGCGGCGGCCTTGGCCTCGATGGCGGCGGCGGCAAGGCACACGGTTTTGAGCGAGAAGATGCCGATGTCGTCGAACTGGCGGCGGCGCAGTTCTTCGAGCGCCCGGTATTTGCCGGGATCGTCAAGGTCGCTCTCCATGACGCGCTGGATCTTCGCCTGTTCCAGCCGCATCACCCGGTCGCGCTCGTCCAGCACCGCCTGCGGGCTGGATGGCGTGTCGCGGATCATGTCGTACAGCGACTTCATCGACACTTCGCCGTAGGCTGCCAGCAGCAGCGGAAAGGCGCTTTTCAGCCACCGCCCGGCGGTGTCGTAATAATAGCGCCCACCGTCCCCGCTGCCGCCCTGCGCGGCCTTGCTGTGGCCACCCGTGCCGCCTCCGCCGCGCGCTCCATCAAGGCGACGAGGTTGTTCTCGTAGCCCGGCCCCGCCAGCGTGGCGACGGCGTAGGAGAGGATGTTGAACCTCTCCCCACCGTCGCCATCCATGATGATAAGGTCATCCTGCCGCCCGCATGCCTGCGCATAGTCCCGCCACCGGTCGGCCTCGCCCGGCTTGGCGCACAGCACCAGGCCGCCCATGCCCGCCTGCAAATAGGCCATAGCCAGCGCCCGCCCGCTGCCCGACGACTTCCCCGACCCCGGCGCACCGAAGATGGCGACGGCCTCCGCCGCATCCCGGATGCGCCACACATCGCCCTTGCCGAAGGCGAGCAAGGGCGTGTCGAGGTCGGCGTGATAGGGAACCGGGTGGGTGGCGGGCGTCATGGGCCGCGCGCGTCGATCAGGGGTCAATGCGCGGCCCCTCGTTGGCGGGCGGCTCCACCTTGGGCGGCTCAATCGTCGGCGCTTCAACCGGATTCAGCGGCTCACCATAGACCGCCCGAAAATCCGCCTCGATGATGGTTGGGCCGGTGCCATGGATGCCCGGCTCCGGCTTGGTGCTGGGCTCTGGGGTTGCCGGGGCCTCCGGCTTGGGCGAAAGCGTCGGCTCCTTGTAATCCCCGGTGACCTGCCGTCCGTACCAGCCTTCTTCCACCAGCTTATGCCGGATGTCGTTCATCGGCCCTTCGTAGAGCTTCGACAAAGGGCCATGGAAACGATTCTCGGCAATACCAACGTGAACAGCCTTGCCGCCGTCCACCGGCGCTACAGGTTTGGCAGCCATCACACCCCCCTTTATATCGCCCGATGGAAGCGCTCTATGCCTTGACGTGTATTCTGCCATTTATACCATCCCATTGGCACTTTCGACTATGGCGATATTCTCGTAATGTGATTGGCATGAACGGCATTGCTGGCGGGGGTAGTCATGGCAAGTGAGGACGGCAACATCGTCATCAGCGAAACTTGGTTTGGTGAAATCGTCAGCACGATCCTTGCAGCAGTAAAGCCGGTGCTGAATTTCGTGGCTGCGGTGGCTGGGTCGGGCGAAACCGGGTTTGCCATCGTCTTCGTGATTTTCTTCACGCTGTTTCTGGTGCGAACGGGCGCGCGCACCGGTAACAGCGGCGTCTATGCCGATGGCCTGCACTACATCGGCACCCGTGGGGCCATCGTCTGCCTTGTATATCTGGCGCTGCTTGCCGTGGAATATTGGGCCATCCCGTGGGTTGCCCTCGGCTATCTCGCCATCAGCAACAGCCTCAGCGGCGATGAACCCGGCATCGGCGCGCTCTATGCCTTCATCACGGGGGCATCGCCCTATGCCGCCGAGTTTTCCCGCGACATGGAAGCGTTCTCCCGTTCTGACCGGCTGGTGCTCCCCCTCGGGTTCCGCCCGGCCATGCTGGTGACGCTGGCGTTTGGCTGCATGTATCTTGTGGCCCGCGCGTTCGGCGGCGGCAAAACTGCTAGAAGCGGATGACAGGCGGGATGCAAGGCGAAATGCCCAGCTCCTGACAGGCAATCCGCATCTCCCCGGCCAGCGATGACAGCTTTACCATGTCAGGATGCACAACATCCCGCAGCCGTAGGATTTCGGCATTGGTCGCTTTCGCGTTCATCAGCGCCAAAAAGCCCGCATCCACGTCTTCCAGAATGCTGTTCGACAGCCTTTCCCCTGAGAAAAGCGACGATGGGTAGGGAACGTAGTTCCCCCGATTGGCGGCATCCACGATTTTCGAGTACCAGTGGTACAGGAAGATGTTTGGAATGGGCATTTCGTCGGCTGTGGAATTTATCCTGGCAAAGATCAGCGAAATAGCGTGCCGATGGATGGGGTGGCCCCCGCCACCGCTGGTGCCAGAGGCGTAGTAGACGAGACAGGCAAACAGGTTGTGGCGGCGCACATGATCGAGATTCCACAACATTTCCACACTGGATGGGTTGCGGCAAGGCTCGAAGCTCGACACTTCTGCCACCGTCACCGAGGCATTATTGAAGAAGCCCGGTGCCCTGACCCTCTCTTCTGCTCCAGCCTCAACCACGGACGCGACCGCTGCCATCATCTCTAAATCCTGACGGTAGCGGGCCACGATACCGTTAAAGGCAGCCAGATTCTGGGTATAGGATTGCCGGTAATCGGCCTGCCTCTGTGCCTGCCGTTCGCGTTCTTCCTGAAGGCGCTGCTGTTCCTGTACGGCCTGAATCAATGCCGCCAACTGCTGGCGGCTGCGCTCTTCCGCTTCCCGAAGGGCCTGCTCCACCTCGGCCACCACCTGCTGCAAGGCGGTACGGGCGGCAGTCGCGCGCTCTTCGAGCTGCCACAGGGCCTTGCCTTCGCTTTCCAGATAGCGCTGGGTGGCGCTTTCCATGAGCGGCGTATAGTTGCCGGACATCAGGCAAATGGCGGCCAGCCCGCCAAGGGCATAATGCCCATAACGCCGAACACCTTCGGCAACCCAATGCATGTGGTCGATGTTTGGGTTCATGGTGGCCTCCATAAGACTGTGGAGTTCCGAACGACGCCCCTATTTATGAAAATACAAAACTGCGAGGCCAACCACGACCACCGCGAAGCCGAACAAGAACTTCATGAATTCCTGCTTGTCATGTACGGCGGCACAATCTGGGTGCATGAAAACATCACTTTTATGTACCACCGTATTCCCATTTGCAGTCTTTGATTCACCCGTCTTGACCCGACGGCGCGTGGCTTCTTCACCCAGTACCTTTCCACAATGGTGGCAATGCGACATGCTAATTCCTCATCGAAGCATATAACTACACATAGGAGGCAGCAGCGGAATACCTTTGCGCGCAAACGACATCCAACGGCAGCCTTCTGCCGCTGAATGATGAGTAATAATTGCTGAAGAGACAACTGGAAGATTCCAGCCTATCACGCCACCAGCGGCACTCGGCTGCCCACCATCCATTTGAATTCAACCCCACATCCAAAGCGGTTGGCGGGCCATCGGCCCGCCAACCGGTTCGTCACGCTGCCTCGGCGTGGCGGGTGCCGCCTTGCGGCATGGGTGTCCTCAGCACCTCCGGCAACCAGCCTGCCCCTGTCAGCGCAAGGCCAGCGACCGCAGCGGCCACCATCTTCGGCAGGCCTTCCAGCGGGCGGCTGGGCGATACGCCCGCATCGGCCATCATCTTGCCCAACATGGGCTTCGTCACCCGGCCAAAGAACCCGCGCACGGTCGGTTCCCAATGCGCCCGCATGTCGAGCGCAACCGCGCTGGCAAGCTGGTCGGCATGGGTCAGGCGGTCGCTGGTGGGGCTATCGCCCTTCACCTGCACGGCGTTGACGCTGCACGCGGCAAGGAAGGCCAGCAGGTCAAGCAGCACGTCCTGCGGCTGGGCAAGGCACCAGCCGAACAGGTCGGCGGCGTCACCGGGCAGCCGGTCGCCCCACCGCTCGCGCTCGGCCTCCATGGCATCATGGGCGGGGCAATCGTCCAGCATCTTCGCGTGGCGGTTCAGCCGCTCGCTCTCGCAGCGGATGGCAAGGCAGGAACGCGAACCCGCATAGAACAGCGGCAAGGCCAGCGCCTGCACCGTGGCCGCGAGCGCCACGGCGGGATTGCGCGACAATTCCAGCCGCAGCGCAGCGGTGCGGTGGGCGGTCAGGTCTGCCACCATGGATGCGGGCAGCGCGGTGTTGTCCTTCGCCCGCTGCCCTGCCGACTCGGCCTGCGGCTCGGCATCGTCGGGATGCACCAGCCCGCGCTCGATGCGCAAGGTGCCATCATGTTCCAGCCGCACCCGCGCCCCGGCCTTTGCCATGTCTTCCGGGGCATAGGCGAGGCGGTCGCCATCCGGGCGCGGATAGACGCGGGTGTAACGGGTGCTGTAGTCGGGCTGTATCTCGGGGATAACCCATTTCCAGCCCTCGGCCTGCACCGCTGCCACCTCGTCGGCCATGATGGCGGCGGCAAGCCGCTGCACCAGCGCCCGGTCGGCCATATAGCCTTCATCCTCCGCGTCGAACAAATCGCGGATGATGCTGCCGCCTGCCGCCTCATAGGCGGCAACACCCACCAGCACGGCCAGCTTGTCGGTGAGCGGCACGGCCTCATGGGTGAGGGCCTGTTTCAGCAAATAGGGTTCGCGGTTCCAGTCGGGCAGGTTCTCCCATGCCTGTTCCTGCGCGGCGTGGTCGTCGCTGATGGCCAGCGCCATCATGTGCGCCATGGTGATTTCCCCGTTGCGGAAGCGGGCGCGCAACGAAGGGGAAACGCGGGCCAATTTCAGGCGCTGGCGCACGATGGCGGGGCTGGTGCCGAACCGGGCGGCGATGTCGTCGATGGCCATGCCCTTTTCCTCGGCCAGTGCGAGGAAGGCGCGGCATTCATCGTCGGGGTGCATCGGCTCGCGCAGGGTGTTTTCGGCCAGGCTGATTTCGGTGGGGTCGTCGCCCTCGGCCAGCACCCGGCACGGAATGGGTGCATCCTTGGCCAGCGCCTTTGCCTTGGCCAGCTTCTTCAACGCGGCAAGGCGGCGGTTGCCTGCTACCACCTCATAACGCCCGCTGGGCGCAAGCCGCACATTGAGGTTCTGTTGCAGCCCGTGGGCGGCGATGGAAGCCGCCAAGGCGGCAACCCCCATCTTCTGCCCGGTGCGCCGCGCATTGGCGGCGGAAGGCACCAGCTTGTTCAGGGGAATGGTGATGATGGCCGGATGGGTGGTGATGGTGGTGGTCATGGTCTTCTCCTTCAAAGGGTTTGGTTAGAAAAATGAAAAATCAGGCAGCCATGGCCTGTGGCTGGCGGGCGTGCATCCAGTCAGCGGCGGCTTGGGCCTTCGCGGCGGCGGTGAAGATGGCGCGCGGGTCGCTGCGCAGCACTTTCAGCCACGACGCGATGTAGGCGGCATGGTCGGGCCGGGGCTCCGGGGTCAGTGCCAAGTCACTGCACAGGAACGCCGCGCCCAACTCGGCAACCAGTTCCTCGGCGGCATAGCTTTCCGAACCGAAACGGCCTTTCAGGTCACGGGCGCAACGGCTGGCATGCGCCGTCCAGTGGGTCGCCTCATGGGCAAGCACGGCGTAATAGGAAACCGCATCCTGAAACGCGGCAAAGGCGGGAAGATGGATTTCGTCCTTGCTGGGGATGTAGCAGGCCCGCGCTCCACCTTCCTTGATGGTCGCACCAAGGGCAGCAAAGAACCCTTCCGCATGGGCAATGCGTGCCGCCTGCGGCAAGGCGGGCATGGCGGGTGCTTCCCATCCCTCCACCTGCTGGGCGTTGAACACGCAATACGCACGGGCGAACACGCGGGCATGGGGCTGGTCGCTGTCCTCGTTCTGGCTTTCCGCGTCACGGCTGGCCGGGTCGCTGACTTTCCAGAACACGACGGTGGAAGCCTTCTCCCCCTTGCGAACCTGCGCCCCTTTCTCCTGCCACTGCTTATAGGTTCCCCAGATGGGCGAGGCATACCCGGTGGCCTGTGCCGCCACCCACAGCGCCACCGTGTTGATGCCCCGGTATGGCCTGCCGCTGCTCACATTGAAGGGCCGGGCAAGGTTGCCTTGGGTGTGCCACGGCATCTTAAAATCCCCAGCCCCCGCCTCAATGGCGGCAATGATGCTGTCGGTGACACGGGTATAGACATTCTGGCGGGTGTCGGTGGTCATGGCTCAATCCCCTTTGGCAAACGAAGTGCGCAGCCGCTGCTGCTGCACTTCTGCCCCGTGGCGAACGCGGGGATGGGAGGGGGAGAAGGCAAATCGACAGGGTTGGTGCGGGCGCAGCAACGCGAGCCACGGCCCTGTCTATTTGCCTTCGGGGGAGATGAAGGGGCGGCACCCCTCGGCCTCCCCCCTATAGCCGCGTCTGCGGCGGCATGACCGCATCAGGGATGGAAGCCGCATGGCCGAAACCGCCCAAGCGGGTTCGGTTCACGACAGCCCGGCCCCGCCCGTGGGCGGGGGATGCACGCTTTGCATCAAGGCGCTGATTATGCTGACGGGCAAACGCCCTGACAGTTTGGACCATATCGCTCCCCCTTGGCTGCCTGTATGGTCAAACCGGCTTTGATGGGCTATTTACAGGAGCTTCGAGCATCATCAGCCCGAAGGCCGGAGCCGTTTTGCAACAGCCAGCAAACCGACCGCAGCGCGGGTTCAGTTCAATTTTTGTGAAAACACGGGCCTTTGGAATTGTGCACCGCGAGCGAAAAGGCCTTCAAAGTCTGGCCTCGTTGGTCTAATCTATGATCGGATCGGTTGGGATTAGATGAAATCAGCGCTCGCATATAATAAGGACTACGCGTTCAACGCCATCTGTCCTTACTACACCATGTTTCCACTCGAGTATCCGATTGGGATTATCAAAAAATATCGTCACGAAAATCCAGTCATACTCGATCCATTTTGCGGACGCGGAACGACTATCTATGCTGCTCGTAAGTTCGACCTGCGATCTTACGGACTGGATACATCTTTGATCGCTGCATCAATTGCTCAAGCAAAAGTGGCCAGCGCGAAAGCTGATACTGTTCTGGGCCTCGCAAGCAAGCTTTTGGCTACTACGCCAAGTGACGTTCCAGATACTGAATTCTTCCGGCAGGGGTTTGCCCCATCAACTCTGCTAGAGGTCTGCGCCCTGCGCGAGGGCCTTCTCAGAGCGCCTCGAACTCATGCTGCCGCAATCCTCCGCGCGGCAGCGCTCGGCTGCCTACACGGACCAATGAATGTGAGTGGCAACGCAAGTTACTTTTCCAACCAGATGCCTCGGACCTTTGCATCTAAGCCAGACTACTCCGTTCGCTTTTGGCGAGATCGAGGCATGAAGCCTCCTGTCGTTTCCGTTCTCAAGGTGCTTGAGAAGAAACTGACACGCATACCCGATCTGGATATGCCTTCCCCAGGCAATCTAACTGATATCAAGTGCGGCGATGCGCGCTTGGCAGCTTCATATCGCCGGGTACGAAATGCGACAGTGACGGTCACGTCGCCCCCATACTACGGCATGACAACTTATGTTGAAGACCAGTGGCTCCGGAACTGGTTCCTGGGAGGCCCCGCAGAGATCGACTATGGCAATAGCCAGCAGATTAGCCACGCAGGGCCGGACGCATTTATTGCCGATCTCGCGAAGGTCTGGCGGAACGTCCTGAAGGCCTCTGAGGACAAGGCCCATCTCTATGTCAGGTTTGGAGCTATTCCATCAGTCAAAAGCGATCCTCGCCAAATTCTGAAGGCTTCTCTTGATGAAGCGGGCGGTTGGAAGCTGATTTCCGTCAGGAATGCCAAAACGTCAGCCGCCGGAAAACGACAAGCAGACCAGATGGGGAGTGAGTCAAACCCCGCCAAAGAGTTCGACTTCCACGCCATCCGCGCCTAGTGCCAGCGCATCTCCGCAGATCTCCAGACTCCTGCGGCATCTTGAACATTAACGGCCAACCGTTGGCTGCAAAATTCTTCCAGATAGGACTTGAGTGCGACCGAGGTGTCTGCGGCTTTCTGATCAGTTGGCAGGTGGTAGGCGAGCGACTTCGGCATAAGCACAACACACTTTGCCTTGGCGCGCGATACCGCAACGTTGGTTCGTTCAAGTTGGAGCAGGAACTGCTCCTCTCCTTCGATAATATCCGTGTCGCCTACACCGTAGGACACGATGATAAGGTTGCGCTCGCCGCCCTGAAAGCGCTCCACCGTGTCAACCGCGCTGAACACCAATTCAGGTTTAGCTGATGGGAAGAGCTCCGTGAGTTTACGAACGACAAGGGCCTTCTGCGCTTTATGTGGCGTGACGATACCAATCCCGAATTCGAAAAAGGTCTCATCGGTGAAGGCTTCGCCGCTTGTCCCATCGCCCGTATCGAGGTCTTTAGCCATTGCGTGCCGCGCAATGAAGGCCAGCCCTGCCACTATGCCGGCTTCCAGATCGTTCGCCTGAGAAGATGTCGGGTCATCATGGATGAGCGCCGTAACTCGGCGCTCCGGACGGAGAAGTTCGGCGTATGCCTCGGACTGCGGCAACGTAGCGGGTAGCATTTTCGCCACCACATCAAGGGGAGTGAGAACTGAAAGGTCTTTCTTTGGTGACGCAGCTGCTAGTTTTGCGGGGTAGCCGATTGACCGAGCGTAGTCGACCAAATCTTGATTGGAACGATAGTTCACTAAGAGCGGTTGCTGGACGATGCCAAATCTCTTGATTAGGTAGGTCTGGATGCTGTCGACGAGGTACTCAGCCCCCTTTGGCGGATCAAGATTCTGGATCGGCGGCATTTGCTTATGGTCGCCAGCGACAATCACCTGAGCATTGACCTTCATCGCGGCGAGCGGCTTGATCGCAAGAGTCACCGGGATTTGGGAACTCTCATCCAGCACGATCACATCAAACACTTCGTCCAACGCTGAGCCGCTCTGACCGACGGCTTTTGTGAGCCGCAGCACCATGTGAGCGGTCGTCGAGATGATTGTTGTGCGTTGAGCATCGCTGATGCTTGTTTGAATGTCGTCGAATCCTCCGCTGGAATCCAACGTCGCTGCGGTGGCTACGAGATTAGGATTGGAGCTCGAAACGTCCTTCGGCGTGCGGCTCTTGGAGTAGAGCCAAAAGAAGTCTCCTGCCGCGGCCCCATCTGCTTCCAGATTCCTCAGTAGTCGACCGGAAAGTTCTTCGACAGTGCGGTAGTTCGGGCCTGTGATCAGGATTTTGCGAGTAGGTCCCTCGCGGACCATTGCGTGCAGCATAGCCACCAGAGTGTCTGTCTTGCCTGTGCCAGGCGGCCCCCAGATGATTGACAGCTGTCGTTGACCACAGACGCGGACGGCGTCCACCTGGCTTTCGTTGAGCGGATGGGCGTTCGCGTTTTTTGCAAAGACGACAAGCTTGTCAATCTGCTCATCCGTGCGCACAAGTGCCTTGGCGACCGCATCGCCTTCCCACAAGACGCGCGCCACCGGCGAGGTGGCGCCCGTACCTTTTGGAATCTTCTTTGCCGCGCTATGCCCCATCGCCAGCTTCGCTTCCGCCGATGGCTTAGCAACGCATGGATCGCCGATTTCGATGAGCACTTCTCTGGTTTGTTCGTAGTCATCAAACGGCATGGTCGGCAAGAGGTAGATTGGCTCACTCCCGATCGGGACCAAACCGCTGGCTATGACGGCCTGAAATGCCTGCGCGACCCCTCGCCAGGATGGCTCCAATCTCACGGTGATCCGTGCGGAGGCTCGGTCAAAGCTCTCAATCTTCGCCGAGATAACCCGGTGCATCGGCGTGTAGTCGTCCAGCCCAACGCCAAGCGTCTTTGCGTTTTTTAGGGGGAAGCCCGGATGACTGACGATGCCGATGGTGCAGAAATCACCTTCTTCGATCTTCGCCTCGGTCGAATCTGCGCTGACGGCGAACTCGTAGCGATTGCCGCCAAGGTCCGTTATCACTGCCTCGAGGATCACGGCTTGGTAGGCGGCTTCAAGCCATTCCGGCCGTGCGATAAGGGTGTGCAGCCCTTCGGTTTTGGCAACGGCAGCAGACACGCTTGCCCACCTCTCCCAAAGCTTCGAGTCATAAGCAACGCCGGTTTGGCCAGTTGGGATCGACATCGAGAGCTCTGGGGCGTTCCCCGAAATGCAGTTCTTAAGGTCCATTCGCAACCGCGCGGCAATGCTTGACATCGCCCAAGCGTGAGCCTTGAGCACAGCACCGTAGCGCTCGACTGCCTCGAACACGCTAACTGGCTTTCCAAACATTCGAACTGTACCCGTTGGGGACTTCCAAATTTCGAATATGCGCTCTCGTGGAATGCCATTTCCGAGCGGCTCAACGTAGTAGCTGTCGATCTTTCGCGGCGTTAGACGGTCGTGGTGATACGCCTCCGCAGTCCCGAGAAGCGTAACAGCGAAGCGTTGAGGCAGTCGGACCGAAGCAGTGACGATATCCTTGATGAAGACGATGTTGGGACAAATCTGCTCTGCCTTCTCCATCAACTCCTCAGCGGGGAATATCCATGCCAGTGCTCGCTGCGACCGACCAGACAACTGAAGAATGTCCAGCAGGTGACGACCAAAAGCATTGCAGAGCTCGGTATATTGCCGAAGCTCCCAGAAGCAGATTTGTGTCCTCAGCGGCCCCATACCGTGGTCGTCGAAGACCTTCTTTGCGTCGGCGATCCACGTCGCGAGGCGTTCAATAAACGAGTTGAGCGCAGCCCACTCAGCCACTGCATTGTCTTTCGAGACTACGAATGCGGCTTCGCCCAATGGGCGGATGGATTGGGCCTCACCATCTGCCCTCTGAAATTTCTGCCCGTAAGGGGCAAACAGGGTCCCCCGAAGGGCAACACCTGTCAGGAAGCCAGACCCAGGGTCAAAATTCACCACGATGTCGAACTCTGCTCCAAGGTACTTCGCCAAGCCACCTACCTTGGACACCTGATCGACCGTCACATTGCCCGTCGCGATGGACTCCGCGCGCGAGCCGATTTGAGCGCGATCTTTCTTCAGGAGAGTGTGGCCACGGAGAACGGTTGCATTGGGTTGGATACCCACGAGCTTGCCAACCTCGGGGTGGCCACCATCTTTTAGAACGCGGGACGCCCCCCTACTCAGGGTTGGCATTTTGCAGAGGTGATCGGAGGACTCTGCGCCCTGAAAACAATACTTAGTAGGGTCCTTGTCGAAGAACACGTGGTCATCCGGCGACAGCCATGACCGATTTCCAAGCCAATCGCAGGCCCCACACTTCGGGTTCACATGATAGTCGAGAGCAGCCCATCCCTGTCCATCGCCGGTCGCGATAACACGAGGGAGGTCCTCGACGAAGAACTTTCGGACGCTGGGCATATAGACGAGGTAGTTCACAAGTCCGTCGTTGAGGTCGCTCCGGAGCGCTTGCAGCCGAGCCGTGACCTCCCCACCGTCCTTCTTCTTCATGATTTCAGTGAAAGTCGGCATCTCCGTATGTCGCCATAGGAAAATGCGGTCAGATATGAAGTAACGGTCCTTGAAAACTGAGCCCTTCGAATGTAGCCAGCTAGCCAGAAAGATGGCGTATAAGCAGACCTCGGCAGAGTAGCTTGCGTTAGCTTCTGTGATGTTCTTGAGATCGATAACGCTGAGGGGCGTCCGCAGGTCATCGGCTGCTACGAGTCGCCGCGATCCATCCGGCAAAATTTCGTAGTCCGTGTCTTGGCGCGTATCTACAAACAATATGTCGGGCCGAAGCCCAGACAATTGGGGAATCAGCTTAAGAGAGGCGGTCGATACGCCCAACGTTGACAGCGCGAAGTCTCGAAATTCTTCCGGTTCAAGCTCCGGCTGAAGAATGAGCGAAGGGCCCTTCGCCTTCGCTAACGCTTCATTGAGATCGATCCCTGTACGCCCCGCGCTTTTGTGAATAACATGCGCCGGGACAGCATTGAGGAGCAGATCAAACTGTTCATATTCAAATTCCCGGCCCGAGTTAGTGATCAATTGCACGCCCGGCCGCGACTTGAGAGGCACTGGAATTCCGGAAGCGTCCAAGGCCGAAGGGTTGTTCGAAAATAACGAGAGGTAGAGCTCACGGTCGCAAAGCGTCCGCATGAACATCGAAAACTTGCTCTTCGAAACCATCCGTTTTGGAAGCATCGTGCTCATCATTCCCCGACTTTACAATACGCCCAATCTGGCGGGTGGCATCGACTCCCGCACTAGCTGTACTATAGAGCTTTAATCGTCATTTGAGATAAGGAAATACAGCATTTTTCAATGAGCACAAACCATTTCGAACGCAGCTAGCCCTTAACGGGCACCACTCTTCTTGTGGTGCCCGCTCTTGCAAGATGCTGAGTGTGGGTTACGCCTCTGCCTCCTCCTTCGGTGCCCGCAGCACCACGCGCCCGTCAATCGGCAGTGCATCAAGGATCAACGTCAGCCCGCTGCCGTCACCGTGCGGGAACACCGCGCCGATCTTCGTCCAGTAGCTTTCCTTGCCAACCTTGCGCACGGTATGTGCCAGGTACACGGGGGCTTTACTGCTGTGGTTGGAATGGGTGGTCATGGTCATCTCCTTTGGTTTGATGGTGGATGTCCCGAAGGACGGTCATCAACAACCCGGCGATGAAGCCGCACCTGTCCCCCCTAACACGGGAGCGCACGCGAATGGAGCGGGCCGGGGTGGACAGGAAGGCGCGGCGGGTAAGACCGGCCTACACTGAGGGTATCGACCAGCCCACCAATAAAATGATCTGACTGCCTTCAGTTCCCAGCCAGCACCACCGACAAGGGGCAGTGATGGCGCAGCGCGGGTCAGGGTTCGGCCCGTTGACCTCGGCCGCCCGTCGGTCAGCCACCTCATGTTCCATGTGGCCAGCGTGATGTCTGGCTTAGGCGCGCGCATCCAGCCAGAATGGAAAGAGTAGAGCGGCAGCGAACACGGCGCGCATGAACATGCTCCGAGGGCCGTAGACGCCTGCTCATACCGTGATCCACGATCCCCGTCACATGAAAGGTTCTAGGCAAGCCGAGCAATTGAGCGGCACAGTTTAAACATCTCTGCGATTAAGAAATGTCGATCTCCAACACAGAAGCAGGAACCTCTTTCTCCACAAGTCTTCCAGCGTCAACAACCTTGCCAACCCTGTAATTACTTTTAATGATGGTCTGATGGCGAAGTGTCAACGTCGCCCCTGAAGCAAATAAAACTTCGTTTTCATGACCCATGTCCGCCCCACGCCGGCGATACACAAATACATTCGTCTTAGGGTTTATGACTCGCAAGGCAAAAAGATCGATCCGGCCAGCATCATAGGCCTTTCCTCTATGTTCTGCGTTTCGGAGGGCCACTTGAGGGCATAAGGACGTTGAAAACGGCGCACTGGTAATCAACTGCTGGCCACTTTTCCATGCTCCACCATGGAAAAGATACTGACCGTCGGTCAGGAGAGCCCCAATGTTGTTAATTTCTGTATCGACCAAGGCAGCGTCGTATCGTGGAAACCGGTTTCTATAATTAGATAGTTCCCCCGGAGTTCTTGAAGGCATGGACTTACGCCATTGGGAGAAATTAGCATTAGAATCGAGCGATTCGTTTACACCCCCCCCAGACCATTGTCAGCTCCGACACTCAGTATATAAGTCGCCGCCTCAATGGGATTGGAGACTGTGTTAGCCAATCTATCTTTTACATACGGTTCAAATCTCCCACTCTTCTGGTAAGACACCATCATCTCTTCTTTGCTTGCGTCCCTCATAATCCAATTTTCGTAGACTCTCTCATATACCTCTACCAGAGGAAGGTTCATTTCAACGCTCCACTTTCTCATGATTATTGCAACAACCATATCAACCAAAAACATATACGCTTTTAAGCATTCTAAAGAAGGAGATAAATGCAAAACATGCTTCTAAAAGAGGCCCAAGGCCAAGGAACGGGGCCAAGCCCCAAAGGGCGCACCCGCGAGGGGTGCGCCACCGAACCGGCGGGCGGTTCGGAAAAAGGGGTTACAGGTCATCGTTGGGTGAAGTGGCTTTGCTGGCTGCTGCCGTCTTCCGCTTCTTCCGTTTCGCCGCCTTCGGCTTCATCACGTTGATGGCCGACGTATCCAGTGTGTGTTTGAGATGGATAGCATAGTGCTTCTCGATCATCTCGACGCTGGTTCGGCAGTTCTTGGCGATCTGGTAGATGTCCGCGTTTTCCATGAGGCGCATGCAAATATAGGTGTGCCGCAAGCTGTAGGCCGTGCGCGGTTTGCCGTCACGGTCCAGCTTGAGGCCGGTTCGTTCGAGGAGGTTGTTAAACAGTTTGATATGGTTGCCGGGAAACACCTTGTCGGTCGGTTGCGGGAAAGCCGGGACGGGAGAGGGGGGTGCGTCGCCACCTCCCTTCTTCCTTAGGCAGTAAACTCATAAAGTACGCTTCCGGTGTGAGGCGCCTTGTGTTTGGTGGTCGGTAGCTGGGAGTGTTTGCGTAAGCGCGATAGCGCGGACGCAAACGAGTGGCAAACGTGATGGCTTATCAGCGGGTGGAGGTTTTGACGGGTACGGAGCGTCGTCGGCTGT
>CALRTC020000042.1:0-37706 GCA_943371025.1 Hydrogenophaga intermedia | reverse complement strand
TCCGTCACCGAAACCTGCAATTCCGGCTCCGGCTACCGCATCACGCTGGCCTCGGCCAATGCCGGCAAGCTGAAGAGCGGCAATTTCACCATCAACTACAATGTCGCCTATGACAGCTTCAGCGGCGCCCTGACCAGCCAGGCCGTCGTCGACCGCGCCACCGCCCAGTTCGGCAAGAAGTCCGACCTGAAGGTCACGGTGGCCGCCTCCGACCAGTATATCGCCGGCGATTATGCCGACACGGTCACGGTGACCATCGCCGCCAAGTAAGGCAGGCACCTTCCAAAACGCGAAAACCCCCGCCAGGGTGACCGGGCGGGGGTTTTTTATTGGCAAAGGCGGGGGCTGCACCCGCCCTTACAGCCCCAGCCCACCGGGATTCATGGTCCGCCCGCCATCGACCAGACCCTTGACCCCGCCCAGCAGATCGCGCGTGGCCGGGTTCATGGACCGGGTGACGGGATAGAGCTTGCCCACCTGCAGGTGCGCGGCACCATGACGATTATAGAGCGCCACGCATTCGGCCTTCAGCTGGTCCATCAGGGCGGCCCCTTCCGGATTGGCCGGATAGCGGGGCAGGCTGGTCACGGCCGACGGTTCCAGGATGCGGTCATGGAACGGCGTCCGCTCATCCTCCCAATAGAAGGCCAGTTCATAAAGGAAGCCGTTGGTGGCGATGGTGGAGAACATGGCGGCGGCCAGTACCTTGTGCTTGGCCATCGCCGCCGCGTGCCCCTCATAAAGCTTTTCCAGGTCGGCGCGGAAGGCGGCGACACGGCTGAAAGGCAGGATGCCATGGACCGGCACCCAGCGCTCACCCTTCGGCCCCAGAATATGGTTCAGCGGCGGGAACGGGTAGGCACGGACCAGGGTCGGCATGGAGTTCTCGATCTCCTTGCCGAAGGGCCCGGCCGCCGCACGGATGCGGCGCAGCATCGACCGCTCCTCCTCCTTGTCGAAGGCGTCGACCGTGTAATGGGCGGAATAGTTGATCCCGTCCAGGAAGCCGCGCCCGGCAATGACGATCTTGGCCATCTGCACCAGGGATTCGATGGGCCCGCGCCCGGCCCGGCCCACGGCCAGCAGCATCTTCAGGTCGGATTTCAGATCGCCCATGCCCAGGCGCTGCTTTTGCAGGAACGGGTCCAGGCCGAAGGCTTCCGACGCCACCCCTTCACGCGCCACGGCCGCCATGGCCCCCAGCAGCCCGTCGAAATCGGCGAAGCCGAAGGAGATGCCGGTATTGATGGGCCGGCGGCGCACCAGCCGCAGGGAGATGGCGGTCTTGATGCCGAACGCGCCGGCATCACCACCGAACAGGCCCGTCAGGTCCGGCCCGTAATGGCGGAAGAAGGGCACGGAATTTTCCTGCGCCCAGGACCCGGTGCGCACGACCCTGCCATCGGCCAGCGCCACTTCCACCCCCAGCGCGCTGTCAACAGCGGAACCATAGGTGCCGGTGCCATAGGTCACGGCGTTCTGGGACATGGTGCCGCCGACCGTGGCCCGGATGCCGGAGAAGGGACCCCAGAAGGGCGTGCGCAGCCCCAGCGGGGCCAGCGCCGCATCCAGGGCGGCCCAGGTCACGCCCGATTCCACCACGACATACATGTCGCCCGCATTGATCTCGACGATCCGGTCCAGGCCGCTGGTATCGACCAGGATCGACCCGGCGGCCGGCGCCAGATAGCCGTTGGAATAGGACATGCCGCCGCCACGCGGCACCACGGCCACGCCCGCCGCATACGCCGCCTTCAGCGCATCGACCAGGGCGTCGCGCGTTGCCGGCCGGATGACGGCCAGCAGCGGGGCACCTTGGCTGTGGACATCATGACCATAGAAATCCAGGCTGTCCGCATCGGTCACCACCGCCCCGTCGCCCAGCAGCGCACGCAGGCGGGGCAGAAGATCGGACGGGGTCAGGCTGCTGTCGGGCATGGCGCGGGCTTTCCGGGGTAATGTGGATCGGGCGCCAGATTGCCAGCATCGCCGCCGGG
Organism: Hydrogenophaga intermedia; assembly: GCA_943371025.1. GTDB lineage: Bacteria > Pseudomonadota > Alphaproteobacteria > Azospirillales > Azospirillaceae > Niveispirillum. The sequence continues at coordinate 35,709 of CALRTC020000042.1, read as the reverse complement.
ACAGAGGGGTGGAGATGTCCGCTGTCCGGACAGCGGACAGGCCTTGCCTTCAATCGTCGAACCGTTCCGGATACCGGCCCAGAGCCGCGATCAGGATGGCCCCCACGACGAACCCGACAGCACAGGCCATCAGGCCGACCGTATAACTGCCAGTCAGGTCGAACAGCCGCCCCACACCCATGGGCCCCAGCCCGGCACCGGCGGCGAAGAAGCCCAGTTGCATGCCATAGATCTCGCCATATTGGCGCAGGCCGAAATAGCGGCTGGCCAGATAGGCGACCAGATCCACCTCCGCCCCCGCGGCCAGCCCGATCAGGATGACGGCTGGCATGGCGATGGTCAGGCCGGGGCCGGCCCCCAGCAGCATGAAGCTGGCCACCGATGCCACGGCCAGCACGGCAAAGGCCACGAACGGCGCGTGGAACCGGTCGACCAGCAGGCCGATGCCCAGCCGCCCGGCAATGATGGCAAAGCCCAGCAGGCTGGCCACCCACACGGCTGTGGCCCGTTCCATCCCGCCGCCGGCCAGCATCGGCACCAGATGCACGATCAGGGCAGAAACGGAGAAGGAGGCGAACAGGAAGCCGATGCCCAGCATCCAGAATTGCCGCATCCTACGCGCCCTGGCGGCCGTGAAGCCGGGACGCGGGGCCTGGGCAACGCTCTGCTGGTGAGCCGGCCCGCCGATTTCATGGAACAGGGTCCAGACCACGGGCACGCCCAGCACCAGCACAAGCCCCGCCAGACCCAGATAGGCCATGCGCCAGCCATGGTCGGCGATCAGCCACTGCACATAGGGCGGGGCCAGGATGGCGCACAGGCCCGTACCCGTCAGGGTCAGGCCCAGCGCCATGCCGCGCGCCTTGTCGAACCCGGCATTGACGGCGCGGGTCCAGACGATGGGCAAGGTGCCGGCACCCAGCACCATGGCGCAGCCAAAGGCCAGATAGAAGGTCCAGAGATCGGCCCCGATCAGGCTGAGCCCGGCCAGCCCCGCCGCCAGCCCGACCAGGGAGGTCAGGCCCACGGCCCGCCCGCCGAACCGGTCGGTCAGGCGGCCGACCACGGGCCCCAGGAACAGGGTGGTCAGCGTGGTCAGGATGGTGGCGCTGGCCAGTGCCGTGCGCGACCAGCCGAATTCCTGCGTCAATGGCCCGATGAAGATGCCCAGCGTATAGAAGGTCAGGCCCGTGATGCCCAGCCCCACCCCTGTCGCCGCCGCCAGCACCAGCCGCCAGCCGCGCCGGAATTCCTCTGCTTGCGCTTGCATCTGCTCTCGTGTCTTTCCGATCAGGAACGGCCAAAGCGGGCGAACAAGGCCGCCGCTGTCAGGTTGAATAGACCGGGCAGCACCCCGAAGGCCAGCATGACGCCGGTCAGGGCACTTTGCGGCTGCGCCCCGCCCGTCATGGCCGCCGCCGCATCAAAGCCGAAACCGGACAGGACCAGCCCCACCAGCAGCGTGCCGCCCAGCGCAAAGCCGATCTTGTCCACCGCGATCCAGGCGGCCGAATAAAGCCCGGCATGGGCCCGATCCTCGCCCGCAATGTCCGACATCATGGAAAAGGACAGCAGCGCCCAGCCGGAATTGAAGAAGGCGGCCGTAAAACACAGGCCATAGGCGGCCACGGTACCGGCACCGGCGCATTGCGACCAGACCAGATATGTGGCCGCATAGCCGATGGCGGACAGGATATAGACCGGCTTCTTGCCCACCCGCCTGGCCAGCGCCACCCATAGCGGCTGGGCCACGATGATGGCGGCACAGGCAATGGCCACCAGCCCGCCGATCAGCTGCAACGCATCCGTCCGTCCCATATTGTAGGACAGGAAATACAGCATCGAGGCGTAGGCCATGCCCGACCCGATAAGCTGCAAAAGATTGGAGGACAGCAGGATGGAAAAGCGCGGGGCCAGCAGCACGCGCATCGCGTCACCCGCCGACAGCCGCCGGTGCGCCGGGGCTGGATCGCGCGCCGCCTGTCGCGCGGCACGGCCGGCGCCGAAAAAGGCGATCAGCAGCGACAGCGGACAGATGACGGCCAGAACCTGCGACATGCCCTCATATCCCGGCTGCCCGCCGCCCAGATATTGCACGACATAGGGGGCCACGGTGCCCCCGACCAGCACGCCGGCCGCCGTGAACACCAGCCGCCAGGCCATCAGCACCGTGCGCTGATGCGGGTCATCCGACAGTTCGCCGGCAATGGCCAGATAGGGAACGGAGAAGCTGGCGAACACGGCCATATACAGGCTGAAGGCGGCGGCGACATAGGCCACACGGCCCGCATTGGGGATGTCGGGCACATGGAACAGCAGCAGGAAGGCCGCCGGCGACCCGACCACACCGGCCAGCAACCACCAGCGCCGGTTGATCCTGTGTTTCAGCCGGTCGGACAGAATGCCCACGGCCAGGTCGCAGCTGACGCCCCAGACCAGCTTGGGCACGAAGATGGCCGCCCCGGCCAGCGCCGGCTCGATCCCCAGCACCGTGGTCATGAAGAACAGCAGCAGCAGCGACGGCACATCGCGGAACACCTGCCCCGCCACCTGCCCCGCCCCATAGCCCACCTGGGCCAGCAGCCCCAACTGGCCGGCGGAACGGGGGGCGCTATCGGTCACGGCGGTCATGGGTGGTCCTTCTTGGGGGGTGGGGGACACCAAAATGCAAAGTGCTTGGGATCGGCCCAGAAACGTCTTCTGTCTTTCCAACCCCATAACCGTCATTCCCGCGCAGGCGGGAATGACGGCAGGAGGGGCCTAAGGGTACTTCCCGAAGCTCCCCCAAAAAACCACCGGCGGAGCAGGCTTCCCCCCTCCGCCGGCATGGGCTCAGGCTTACTTCGGCGGCATCGGCGGCAGGGTGCGCGGCGGCGGGGGCTGCGGCGGGGTCCAGCCGGCCGGCACGGGGGCCGGCGTCTGGAACCGGGCGTAATTCTCGATGCTGGACAGCGACGGGCCGTAATCCTCCGTCGGGGAGGCCAGCCATTTCGGGTCCATGGCACGCGCCAGTTCACGGATGTCGGCCGGGATCTGGTCGATGCTGTCATAGGCACCGAAGGAGCAGAAATAGCTGATATGGCCGGGCGCCTGACCCATCAGCATCCAGGGCAGCCAGGGCGTGATGCGCGACCAGGAACCGACGGCCTTCACATGGGTCAGCTTCGGGTTTTCCAGATCCTTGCGCTTGATCACATAGGTGAACAGCTCCGACACGCGATTGAAGGCGCCGGCGGATTCGCGCGGCCATTTATCGGGCTGCAGGGCGTTGGGGTAGAACAGGTGAATGTCAGTGGTCAGGATCACCGTATCATCCGGGCCAAAGCGCCAGTCCAGCAGGAACGGCTCCGGCGCCGGCTTGTCCTTGTTCAGGCCGCCATAGGTCGGCGGCGTCGGCTTGAATTCGCTGATCGTGTAATTATAGGGATCGTTGGCGATGGGGACGACGCGCACATCCTCGTTCGTATAGGGATTGTGCCAGGTCTTCATCACCTCGCCGGTCTTGGCATCGCGGTAGAAGCCGATCTCGCGCAGCATGCGGCGATAGGAACCGTCTTCCAGGCGCTTGGTGCGGACAAAACTGAACCCGTCCAGCACGAACAGGGTGCGCACCGGCTCATTGTCGCGGACGCCATAGACATTGCCCCGGAACCAGCCGATCTTTTCCTTGTTCGGATCGATATCGGCGTCAAGGCGGACATAGCTGTCCCGGTTCCACTTGGGATCCTTGAAGTCGATCTTGGTGGTGAAGGACGGGACAGCCGTTGCCGCCTGTGCTTCCGGGCCACGCAAGCCGACGGCGCCCACGGCGGCGGCAATGGCCGCCAGACCCAGGCTTTCCCGCCGCGTCAATTCAGGTCCGCTCATAATGCCTTGTCTCCCTGTTCGAAGATGACGGGGGCCGTCTTCCACGCGGTCCCGCCGCCGCATCTGTCGGCCGGCACCGTGGCATGGAAAAATTCGCCCTGGAAACCATGGCGCGCGGATTCAACCATCAGGTGGACATCTGCTTTCCGGCCCTTTGCCATCGGCGGCGCCGACCCTTCCAATACAGGCAAAAGCAACCCACGCCGAACAGGGAGCGGTCATGCTGAATACTTTCCAACAGCAGCCTCATCCGGTGCTGCCATCCGCCAATCACGACGAGGCGGCACGCCAGGAATTTACCAAGAGTTTCAAGAACTTCATCCAGCAGAAGCTGCTGCCCGGCCTGACCCCGGTCTATAAGAACCGCGTCGCCCCGGCGTTCGAGCGTGAACATGGCCGCAGCCCCGCCGACCGGCGCGATATCCGGTCCTGCATGGTCCGCGAGCTGTATTTCCAGCATTACGCCGCCGCCAACCGCATCGCCCAGGAACTGCTCTGGGAAGCGACCAATGTCACGGTCGACCGCGAGCTGCCGGAACTGAACGAAAAGGCCGCCGAGCTGTCGGCCAAGACCAAGGCCAAGCTGGATATTCCGGAAGGCTTCGTGCCGCCGCGCTATGTCACGGCCGTGGATATCCACTGCATGCCGGGCGGCTACACCACGGAAGTCACCAAGGACGATATCTCCGTCGGTGCGCTGTATGACCGTGGCGTCTATCTCTACGCCATGGGCTATATGGGCCCGCTGAACGACGATATGGGCCGGTCGGTCTGCAACTATCTGCAGCGCCGCATGCCCGACTTCAAGCCCAAGCGCATTCTGGACATGGGCTGCACGGTCGGCCACGCCACCCTGCCCTACAAGGAAATGTTCCCCGACGCCGAGGTCTGGGGCATCGATGTGGGGGCGCCCGTCGTGCGCTATGCCCATGCGCGCGCCGCCGGCCTGGGTCTGGAAGTGAATTTCGCCCAGATGAATGCGGAGGAAACCCGTTTCCCCGACGGTCATTTCGATCTGGTGGTCAGCCATATCCTGCTGCATGAGACCAGCGGCAAGGCCATGCCGCGCATCTTCAAGGAATGCCATCGCCTGCTGGCGCCGGGCGGGTTGATGATCCATGCCGACCTGCCGCCGTTCGACCTGATGGACCCGTTCACCCAGTTCATCCTGGATAACGAGACCTGGTACAATAACGAGCCGTTCTGGGGCGCCATGCGCGACATGAACCAGTTCGATCTGGCCGAGAAGGCCGGGTTCGACCGGGCCCAGGCCAAGTTCGACACGGCCCCCATGGCCGTGATGGAATTTGCAGCCCAAGACGCCGCCGGCTACAGCCAGGATGCCGCCAGCGCCGTGGCCGAACGCGAATTCGCCGCCGGCGAATATGCGCCGGGCGGCGGCTGGGAAGTCTTCATCGCCCAAAAGCAGAACAATATCGCCGTCAAGGATGCCGCCTGATGACCAGCACCGCCGAACGTCCCCACGTCATCAAGGACGCCAAGGGCAAGCGCCCGCAATTCTATGACGCGCCGGGCCTGGATCAGGCCATGTCGATGATCCTGGTGCTGGCCAATGAAGTGTCGGTCCTGCACGACCGTCTGGACAGCGTCGAACGCTATGCCAAGACCACGGGCCTGGATCTGGCCGCCGGGATCGAGACGCTGACCCTGGATCAGGAAGCGCTGGAAGCCCGCGAAGCCTGGCGCCAGGATTTCATGGACCGGCTGTTCTATCTGATGCGCAAGGAAGCGCGCGAGGCGGCCGAGGCCGACACCAAGGAGCGCTTCAACAAGGCGATCGAGGAGATCGCCCAGCAGTAACGGTTCCTTGTTCCTTTCCGACTTTTGCCTCCTCCCTCCTCTCCGTCACTCCGGGCAACCGGGGTGGCGGAATTTTCTTTCTCAAGGCATCTTCCCTTTCCACGACCCCATGCAGATCACGCTCGACCACACCATCCTGCGACAGAGCCTGAACGACACGGCCGGCATCCCGGAAGTCGTGATGATGATCCCTGCCTATTACCGGCTTTACATGCTGTTGCGCGGTGAACTGACCGCCGCTGCCAGCGTCCCCACCACGCAAAAAGGCGTGGCCGCCCAGTACGGCGTCTGTCGGGGCACGGCCAGCGCCGCGCTGGCCCTGCTGAACCGCGACGGGCTGGTGAAGCCGTCGCGCCGGGGCCGGCCGCGGCTGGAGGGGCGGTAGGAAACGCAGGCGTCTCCCACCGCCAAGGGCTTATTTCCCTTCCTTCAGGAAAGCGTCGATCCGGACCCGGACATTGGCGCGGATATCGGCATAGAACAGGCCGTAATCATGATAATGCATCGACCCGCCGGGCAGCGGCGTCAGGTCCAGATCGGCGGACGGGCGCACGGTCAGAGTGCCGTCATGGCAGCTGGCCGACACCGATTTGGCACGCAGGGCCTGCATCGGGCCTTCGGCCGGGGCACCCGGCACACTGCCGCGGGCCTGATCGGCCGTTGAATCCGGCTTGTCGATGTCAAAGGTCACCGGGTTGATGCACAGGATGCGCTTGCCGGGATCATCACCGAACCGGTCGACATAGCGCTTTTCCGCCATGGCGCTGACCATGGCGATGTTCAGTTCCGGCAGGGTGGCGTTCCAGGCCGCCACGCAATGGGTACTGTCGGGCTTCCGGCAGATGCCGATGCTCTGATACGCCTTGCCGAAATCGCCTTCCGACAGGTTCACACCCACGACATAGGCGGCGACCATGCGGCCGACCAGCTTGGTACCGTCGATGCGCTTTTCCAACAGGGTCTGCAGGTGTCGCGACCCCTGGCTGTGCCCGGCCAGGATGAAGGGCCGGCCCTTGTTCAGATGCTGGATATAATAGTCGAAGGCGCGTTCCACATCCCCATAGGCCAGATCGAAGGCCTTGCCGCCATCGCCATCCATGGCCGTGAAGGACAGGGTGGAGGCCTGACGGTAGCGCGGGGCGTAGATGCGGCAGCAGGCGTTGAACACGCCGCCCTGGCGCATGACCACACTGGCATCGGTCCAGGCGTTGGTCTTGGCGTCGGCAATGTCCTGGTTCCAGCGATCCTTGCTTTTATAGGTCGTGGGATGGACGTAGAAGACGTCCACATCCGGCCCCAACCGGCCCGCTTCGGCGCCGGGCGGGAACAGGGCGCTGACGCCGGCTGCGTCGGGCTTCGCGGCCCAGCTTTCAGGCCTGGCATAATCGGGGGCGGCGGGCGGGGTCTGCTGCGCAAAGGGCTGCACCCCATCGGCGGCCAGGGCGCCGGGGGCCACACTGGCCAGCAGGAACGCAGCCATAAGCAGGGAAGCGATCGGTTTCATCAGTCACCCCGGAAAGACGGAAGGGGACAACGATAGTCCCGTTAACGGCCAGCGCCCCTGCCATGAGGGGCCCTGTCCATCAAGTGGACAAGGGGGCCAAATCGTTCCCGATCCGACCGATGCTGACGGCATAAGGAAACCAGCAGAAGCGAAAATAGCGGTCGCACAGACAGGGCGGAAGAAGCCTGCCCGTTTCTTCCCGCAAACCGCGCGCGCCAATCAAGAACAGCACAGGGGTTACGGGTCATGTTTACGAGACGCGGGTTTCTGGCGACGTCGGCCGCCATGGGGCTGTTGCCCCGTGTGGCGCTGGCCGCCGAGGAGAAGGCCGATGTGGTCATCATCGGTGCCGGCCTGTCGGGCCTGAACGCCGCCAATCTCTTGACCGAACAGGGTTTCAAGGTCGTCGTGCTGGACGCCAACAATCAGGTCGGCGGCCGTGTGCGGTCGCACAAGACCGTTGACGGCTCCATCGATGTGGGCGCCAGCCAGGTCGGCCGCTCCTATGCCCGCGTCATCGACGCCTGCTGGCGCCACGGGCTGAAGCTGATCCCGGAAGATCGCGACCTGCTGAAATTCGGCGCCCATTACAAGGACAGCTGGATCGACAATGCCACCTGGGCCACCCACCCGCTGAACAGGACCGAAGGGGAGGAACGTTCCATCCCGCCGCTGATGATGGGATCGCGGCTGGTCGGCAAATATAATCCGCTGAAGAATATCGACGATTGGCTGGACCCGAAATTCGCCGAGTACGATGTCAGCCTGCGCACGCTGCTGCGCCAGAAGGGGCATAGCGAGCAGGCCATCGAACTGGCCGCCCTGTCCACGCCCGGCATCAGCATCGACGACACCTCCGTCCTGCGCATGTGGCAGGAGGAGACGCGCGGCGCCCTGGATCGCCGCTTCGGGACGGAGGCGGCCACGGAATCGCACAAGGACCACCCGTTCGGTGAGGGCCATAACCGCAATATCGTCAACGGCCTGACCTCCACCTCCAATATCGAGGGCGGCTGCCATCAACTGCCGCTGGCCATGGCCAAGCCGCTGGGCGATGCCGTGCGTCTGAACAAGAAGGTAATGCATATCGAGCTGTCGCGCACCGGCGGTTCCGTCACCTGCGCCGATGGCAGCCGCTATCGCGGCCGCTTCATCATCTCCGCCATTCCCTTCACCGTGCTGCGCAAGGTGAAAATCTCCGGCCCGCCCGGCCCCAGTGCCGCCCAGGCCATCGCCACCATGCCCTATGCCAACACGGCGCGGCTCTATCTGACCGTCGATCCGTTCTGGCTGGAAGACGGGTTGCCGCCCAGCTTCTCCACCGACGGGCCGCTCGGCATGTTCTGGGGCATCGACAATCATAAGGGCACGGGCCCCCACCGGGCCATGATCGTGCTGGTCGGCACCGTGGCGCGGGACATCACCAAGCGCGGGCCCGATCAGGCCGTGCCCTTCCTGCTGGCCGAACTGGCCCGCCTGCGCCCGGCGTCGGCCGGCAAGGTGCGGGTCAATACCTACAAGGATTGGGCCGCCGACCCGTTACAGCTGGGCTGCGGCTTCAGCCTGGCGCCGGGTCAGATCAACGCCTTTGCCCGCACCATGCTGGAACCCTGGGAAGTCATGCATTTCGCCGGCGAACATACCCGCCGCAACGATTTCGGCATGGAATCGGCCATGGAAAGCGGTGAGCGCGCAGCAATCGAAATCATGACCCGTGCCAGCTGATTGCCTTCACGCATAAATAATGTAAGTCTTTGCAAGGGCAGCCACCCTGAGTGGCTGCCCTTGTTTATTTGCAAAAAATAGATGTTCGATCGGTTTATTCCTACTTATGTCCGGACAATACATGGATGACCACACAGTGGACAGCAATATACTGGGCGATTAACCGCAACCATCCTCCAATCCATTGTCGGCCTAACCATTAGGTGCGCCGCGGCAATGAAGGCACGGGCGCCGACAACACAGGGGGTTACAATGTGGAGTTCCGCGAAGCTGCTGGGCGGCGTCTGTCTGGCTGCCCTTGCCTGCACACCGGCCCTGGCCCAGGCCCAGGCCCAGAAGGAGGCCCCGGCCACCGACAGCCTGATCCTGGAAGAGATCGTGGTGACCGCGCGTCTGCGCGCCGAGACCTTGCAGGAAGTGCCGCTGTCCATCTCCGCCGTGACGGAGAAGGAGATCGAGCGCGCGGGCATCGTCGACATTGCCAGCCTGGCCGGCAACACCGCGGGCCTGCAGCTTGACAGCACGGGCGGCAAGACCACGACCACCCCCGTGGTGCGCGGCCTGTCCCAGGTCTCGCGTTCGGATGACGAGAATAATGTGCCGGTCTTCATCGACGGCGTCTATGTCTCCGGCCGCGACGGCATCGATGGCAGCCTGCTGGATGTCGAACGCATCGAAGTGGTGAAGGGCCCGCAGAGCGCCCTTTATGGCCGCAACTCCTATGCCGGCTCCATCAACTACATCACCAAGAAGCCGTCCGACACGCCGGCCGGCGGCGCGTCCGTCACGGTGGGCGACAATGGGCGTTTCGGGGCCAAGGGATCGCTGTCCGGGCCGCTGGTGGAAGATATCCTGTTCGCCCGCGTGGGCGCCGCCTATGACCAGTGGAACGGGTCCTATGGCGACAGCGATCTGCGCATCGGCGGCTATGAATCGCGCTTTGCTTCGGGCGGGCTGCGGCTGGTGCTGGACAGCGGCTTTGAAGCCAACCTGAACAGCTATTACGCCAAGGACGATGTCGGCCCCTCGCCGCAGATCATTTTCGCCGGTAATTGCCAGCTGATCTCCGGTGCGATGGGCTCCTGGTGCGGCGCCTATCCGACCGTGGAAGACCCGGATTTCTCCGGCTATGACACCCGCGCCCAGGGCACGCATCGCGTCACCACGCGGTCCAGCCTGAACATGACCCAGGATGTGGGCGATGTCCGCCTGACCTCGCTGTCCGGCTACAACACGTTGAAGACGCGGACCTGGACCGATCTGGACCGCCAGTACAAGGGCGTGCCCTTCGCCTATGTCCTGCCCAGCGGCCAGACGGGCACGGTCAACCTGACCACCATCCAGGGATCGGGCGGCGACAGCTTCGATGTCAGCCAGGAATTCCGCATCGAATCCAACAATGACAGCCCGCTGCAATGGCTGGCCGGCGTCAGCTATTACGGCTACCGCCTGAACACCGACGCGCCCTATGCCATCGACACCACGCCGGTGCCGACGGGTGCGCGCCTGACCTCCGTCGGGGCTGTCTCCCTGGCGGCCGGGCTGAAGGCCCTGCCCAATGCCACGCTGCAGGAAAGCTTCTTCTCCGCCTACTTCTCCCGCAACCGCAAGGAGACCAGCACCTACGCTGCCTTCGGCGCCGTCGAATACACGTTCGATGACACAGTGACGGCGCGGGCCGAGCTGCGCCATACCTCGGAAAAGAAGACCCTGTTCCAGTATCTGGCCACCAGCACCGTGAAGACGGATACGACGTTCAAGTACCTGACGCCGCGCTTCACCCTGAACTACAAGGCCGATGACGGGCTGATGTTCTATGCCTCGGCCGCGCGCGGGGCCAAGGCCGGCGGCTTCAACGCGTCGGCCCCCACCGCCGACGAGCTGCCCTTCGGGCCGGAGTTCAACTGGACCTACGAGGTTGGCGTCAAGAGCGACCTGATGGGCCGCAAGCTGCGCCTGAACCTGTCGCTGTTCGATGTGGAGATGGATGGCATCCAGATCACCAACCCGTCCGCCGTGTCGCCCACCATCTTCCTGACCAAGAATGCGGGCACGGGCCGCAGCAAGGGCTTCGAGCTGGAAGTCGTGGCCAAGCCGGTGGACGGGCTGACGCTCCAGGGCTCCTACTCACTGGCCGATTCGAAGTTCGTCAATGCGCTGGACGGCTCGCTTCGCTCCTACCCCAGCTACCGCACGAATTACGACGTGTCCGGCAACATGCTGCCGCGTCAGGCCAAGCATCTGATCAATGCCAGCGTGCAGTATGAAACGGCCCTGACCGACGAACTGGCGGGCTATGTCCGCACCGATCTGCAGTACAACTCCCGCAAGAACGGCTTCACCACCCCCGACCTGGGCTACGTGAAGGGCCGCACCGTGGTGAACGCCAAGGTTGGTCTGATCCGCGATCAGATCGAGGGTTCGCTGTGGGTGCGCAACCTGTTCAACGACAAGACGCCGCTGCTGGCCCAGTCCTCGCTGATCCTCAATACGCTGGGTCGTCAGCCGGTGGTGCTGCTGCCCGACCTGCGCAGCATCGGCGCCACGGTCAGCTACAAGTTCTGACCCTTCCGACCTGCGAATGGATGACGGACGGCCCGCCGGCAGCACACGCTGCCGGCGGGCTTTTTTATCCGCTACGTGGATAGAAACGATGGCTCTGTTGAGGAAAGTTCAGCAAAGGAATTAGCTGAACGGACTGGCATATGTCCGGCCAAAAGGCTGTAGGCCAATTCAGTTCGTGGTCCCGAAGAGTAGTTCGTGTGACCCGACAAATAAAGCACAGCCGCCAAAAAACGGGAACTTGGCGCCGGAAAAATAAGCCGTTCGAAACGATCGAAGAATCCAAGGGGGCTTCATGTACCGTTCCAAGTTTCTCGCCCTGACCACCTCCGCCATGGTCGGCTCCTTCGTGATCTCCGCTTCTGTTCCCGTCCTGGCCTATGCCGCTGAGGGTGAACTGACGCTGGAAGAGATCATCGTCACCGCGCGCAAGCGCAAGGAAGACATCCAGACCGTTCCCATCGCCATCCAGGCCCTGACAGCCAACGATCTGGCGGAAAAGAACGTCAACAGCCTGACCGATCTGGGCAACACCACGCCCGGCATCACGGTGAGCAACATCACCGGCGGCACCTTCACCAATATCTTCGTGCGCGGCCTGGCACCCGCCAACTCCTCCACCGATCTGAACGTGGAAGCCAATGTCGGTGTGTTCATCGACGGCATCTATCAGACCAGCCGCAACGCCGCCGACATCCTGTCGGTCGTGGATGTCGCCCAGCTGGACGTGGTGAAGGGTCCGCAGAGCGCCCTTTATGGCCGCTCCACCTTCGCCGGTGCCGTCGGCATCACCACGGCCCGTCCGGGTCGCGACGCGGAAGGCAAGGCCTCCGTCACCATCGGCAATAATGGCGATTATCGCGGCAAGGTCTCGCTGTCCAAGCCGATCATCGAGGACAAGCTGGCGGCCTCCATCTCCGCCGCCTATCAGACCTATGATGGCGAGTTCGAGAACGCCTTCAACCCGCAGGACAAGCTGGGCGGGTACGAGAAGCGCGGCGTCTCCGGTTCGATCCTGTTCACGCCGACCGAGAATTTCACGGCCACCTTCACCGGCTTTGCCATGAAGACGACGTCGGAGATGCCGGGCCTGTCGCTGAACCCGCTGTCCAGCCACAATTGCGGCGCCTTCAACGCGCCGACCCAGGCCTATATGCTGTATTGCGGCAGCATCCCGACCAATCTGCCGATCGACGTCACCAGCACCCTGCCGGAAAGCTATTCCAAGGCCCGCCAGGGTGCGCTGGAACTGGAATATGAGTTCGAGGATTTCTCGATCGTCAGCGTCAGCGGCATCTCCGCGTCGGAAGTGTCGGGCGTCAACGATGCCGATATCTACGGCAACGGCGCGCTGTACGGTGTCTGTACCGTCGGCAGCACCTGCGGTGCCGCCACCGGCACCTATACGCGTACGGTCCGCGCCAATTCCATGCTGAACAGCACCGACCAGGTGCTGACCAAGAGCCAGGAACTGCGCATCCAGTCGCCCGACAGCAACCGCCTGCAGTGGCTGGGCGGCCTGTTCTTCTTCCAGTCCAACGTCGACAACAAGACCTATGCTGGCACCAGCGCCCCGGGTCTGGCCACCAACGAGCGTCTGGTCCAGATCCTGCCGGGCAACGCGGTCGGCACGGGCCCGCTGGCTTCTCTGGCCAATCCCGGCCTGATCTTCGACCCGACCGTCAGCCAGCGTCTGGCCAACCACAATTACAAGCAGAACATCACCCGTTCGGTGTTCGGCTCCCTGGGGTATGAGGTCATCGACGGTCTGCGTGTGTCGGCCGAAGGCCGCTACAATATCGACAACAAGACCGACCGTTGCGTGATGACCTATTTCAACGCCTTCGGTCCCTGCGTTGCTGGCCAGCCGTTCCGGGGTGAGTTCAAGAGCTTCACGCCGCGCTTCACGGTCGATTACAAGGCGTCGGATGATATCTTCCTGTTCGCGTCGGCTGCCAAGGGCGTGCGCTCGGGCGGGTTCAACTCGCTGGCCGGTCTGACCGATGCGGAAAAGACCTTCGACGAGGAAGAGAACTGGACCTATGAAGCGGGCGTGAAGTCCTGGCTGTTCGATCGCCGCGTCATGCTGAACGCGTCGGTCTACCGCGTGAACTGGACCAACCTGCAGCTCTCCACCTTCTCGCCCAATGCTACGGTCGCGCAGGCCATCATCATGAATGCCGGCGATATGAAGACGAACGGCTTCGAGGTGCAGACCGAGATCAAGGCCACCGACATCGTCTCCGTCGGCGGTTCGGTCACCTATTCCGATCCGAAGTTCGGCAGCGGCGCCTATGACCCGGCCTATTCGTCCCAGTGCGGCAACCCGTCCACGGTCTGCACCCTGGTCACGATCCCCGGCCGTGGCATCCAGGCGTCCATTGAGGATCACCGTCCGGCCCGTTCGGTCAAGCTGCAGTATAATCTGCATGCCACCGCCGATGTGCCGGTTTCCACGGACTGGACCCTGTCCGGCCGCGTGGACGTGAACTATACGGGCCCTTCCTACACCAACAGCCTGAACGTCACGTCCTTTGGTGAGCGCACGCTGACCAACCTGCGTCTGGCCCTGGAAAGCGAGACCTATTCCATCGCCGGTTGGGTCACCAACCTGACCAACGAGGAATATAACGCCAACGTCATCCAGCAGCCGCGCAACTATTCCGTCAGCACGCAGCGCATCATGGAAGTGTACCATGGTGAGGGCCGGCGCTTCGGCGTCACGGCCTCGGCCAAGTTCTGATTGGACGCGTGAATGTTCCCCCTGGGCCCTGCCCGGGGGGAATCCCTTTTTGCCAAGTTTGGAAGATCGGGCGCCATGACCAGCAAATTCGCTTCCCCGCTCCTGTCCCGTCGCGCCGTGGTGGGGGGCCTCATGGCCGCCGCCCCGCTGATCATCGGTTCCCGCGGCTGGGCCGCCGGGCCGACCGAAGTCGATATCCTTGTCGTGGGTGCCGGTCTTGCCGGCCTGAACGCCGCCTCCATCCTGGAAGGCCAGGGCCTGAGCGTGCAGGTCGTGGAAGCGTCCGACCGCGTCGGCGGCCGCCTGCGCACGGGCCGCGCCGAAGGCTATCAGGCCGAACTGGGCGCCAGCGAGGTCGGCGCGCTGTATGGCCGCGTGCGCGACGCCTGCACGCGCCTGAATGTCGGCCTGACCACCGATGGCGCCAAGGGCACCGATTTCGTCATCCATGTCGATGGCAACACCGTGCTGCCGACCGACTGGTCCAAGTCCGCCGCCAACCAGACGCGCGGCAAGGAACGCGACTTCCTGCCCTATATTCTGCAAAACCGCCTGATGCATGACTGGCTGCCCTTCAACCAGACCAATGCCTGGCTGCAGCCCGAAAACATGGTCTATGACATCTCCGCGGCCGAGCTGATGCGGTCCAAGGGCGTGTCGGAAGCCGCTATCCGTCTGGCGGATATCGACCTGAACGGCGCCAGCCTGGAAGGCGTGTCGGCCCTGTCCATCTTCCGCGACATGGCGCGTGCCCAGATCGAAGGCTTCAAGGACCCCAACAAGCCGCAATATGGTGGTGCCACCCTGGTGGCTGACCGCTCCTATATCGTCGGCGGGTCGGACATGCTGCCCAAGGCCATGGCCGCCGCGCTGAAGAATCCGGTCCGCCTGAACAGCCCCGTCGTCGCCGTGGACCAGACCGGCGACAAGGTCAAGGTCACGCTGGCCAGCGGCGAAGTGTTGACCAGCCGCTTCCTGGTGATGGCCGCCCCGTTCAGCGCCGTTGCCCGCATCCGCTTCACGCCGGGCCTGCCCGACGCCCAGGCCGATGCCGTGGCCGGTGCGCGCTATTCGGCCACGACGCAGTTCCATTTCAAGATCAAGAAGCCCTATTGGGAAAAGGACGGGCTGCCGCCGTCGATCTGGAGCAATTGTTCCTTCGAACGCGCCTTCGCCCTGAAGAATGCCAAGACGGGCGCCATCGATACCATGATCGTCTGGGTCAATGGCGACGGCGCCACCCGCTGGGACGATCGCGACACGTCCAAGCAGGTTGAACTGGTGCTGGCCGAACTGGCCCGCATCCGGCCCAGCATGGCCGGCGCCCTGGAATACAAGGTCGGCTACAGCTGGGGTCGCAACCCGTTCGTGGGCGGCAACAAGCATTTCTATGCGCCGGGCCAGGTGAAGCGCTTTGCCGCCGACATGGGCAAGCCCGCCGGCCGCATCCATTTCGCGGGCGAGCATCTGCGCCGCCTGGAACATGGCATGGAAAGCGCCATGGAGACGGGCGAAGCCGCCGCCATGGAAATCCTGGAAAAGATCTGACGCCGATCACAGGGGGCTCCCGTTCGTCCATCCCATGGATGGCGGACGGGCGCCTCCTTTGTTTTTTTCAAATATTCATGTGATGTCCAAATCAGGATCAGCACGGGACAACGTTGGACTGGGCGCCGACCACGGTTCCTGTCGGACAATGAACCCCCGCCACATTCGATCAATGACAGAAGACAGGGACGGGATATGGACCAGCAGAACAGCGCGGGATTGCGTGAGAAACTCCTGGATTATGCGCTGCCGGCGCTGGTCCTGGCCCAGGATGTCCTGACCACCATCCTGCCGCGCACCGACAAGGCCAATCCGCTGCGGGAGGAACTGCGCGGCTGGCATTATCTGATCGGCACGGCGCTTTTCCTGCTGGCGGCCACGCGCCTGTGGCAATGGGCCAGGGGTCGCCCGCCACAGCCTTTGCCCCTGCTGCCGCCGCGGGCACGCGCCTGGGCCATGGGTCTGGTCCTGACGACCTATCTGATCTTCTTCATTACCCCCATCCTGGGTGTGCTGGTGGTGTGGAGCCATGGGATGGGCCTGCATCTGGGCCCCCTGCCCGCCTTGCCGGCGCTGATGGGGGAAAACCGGGATGTCTGGCTGTTCACCGGCTATTTCCATTCCGCCCTGGCCACCAGCCAGATGCTGCTGAAGCTGGTGGTGCTGCTGTCGGCCGCCTGGTTCCTGTTCCGCCATGGCAAGGGCCTGATCGCGGCCTTCCCGCGCGGCTATGGCCTGATGGTGCTGCTGTCCTTCACCGTGTCCGTCTTCGCCATGTCGACCTTCAAGTCGTATGAGAAGGGGCCGGGCACCGTCGCCACGTTCCTGGCCATCTGCGCCGCCATCTGGGGCATTGCCCTGCTGGTCCGCCGTGGCCGCAAGAGCCGCACGCATGAGGCCGGCTTCCGCGGCATCGTGCCCGCCGCCATCGCCCTGTTGGCCCTGGTCGGCGTCGGTCTCTATGGCCCGCACGCGCTGTTCCGCGTCTCCCCCTTCGCCCAGGGCCAGACGGTGGCAGCAGCGGCCGGCGTCACTTCCCACGATGCGCCGGTCATTGTGGAAAAGCTGCCGCCGGAGACGGAGTTCGAACGGCAGGTGCGGGCCGAGACCTTCAAATGGTGCACCTTCTGCCACACCATGAACAAGGGCGGCGCCCACATGGTCGGCCCCAACCTGTACGGCATCATGGGCCAGCGCATCGCGTCGGTGCCCAACTTCCCCTATGGCGAGGGGCTGGCGGCTCATGGCGCCAAGGGCGAAACCTGGACGGATGAGACGCTGGCCCGGTTCCTGAACAATCCCGACGCGTTTGCCCCCGGCACCTCCATGGTCATCTCGTCCGGCAATGTCACCGACCCGGAGCGGCAGAAGGCACTGATCACCATCCTGAAGCGTGAAACGGGGTCGGCGGCGGCGGAGTGACCGCCGCACCCCGGAAAGGATAAAGGATGTCCCTGATCCGTAAAGCCTATGCCGACATTCCGGCCGGGCAGTTGCATCTTTGGCGCGTGCAGGGGACGGGCATCCCCTTCATCCTGCTGCACCGGACGCCCGTTGATGGCGGCAGCTTCGCCGCCATGCTGACCCTGCTGGCGGCGCGGGGCCGCAGCGCCATCGCCTTCGACACGCCGGGCTTCGGGCAGAGCTTCCAGCCCGACGGCAGCCCGTCCGCCGCCGATTATGCGCGCTGGTTCCTGGACGCAATTGACGCCCTGGGCATCGCTGATTTCCATCTGGCCGCCCACCATACCGGCACGCATTTCGCCGTGGAACTGGCGCTGCTGGCCGCATCGCGCGCCCGATCGCTGACCCTGTCGGGCGTGCTGCATGCCGATGCGGCGGAACGGGCGAAAAGCCGAGCCGATATCGGCGCCGCCCCGCCCGTGGACAGCGACGGTGTCTATGCCACCGACACCTGGAAGATCATCCGGTCCTTCTACTGGGATTACGATCCCGCCCTGGTGCATCGGGAATTCCTGGGCGCGCTCGGCAGTCCGCAGGGCCGCAATCAGGCCTTCGACGCCATCTTCGCCCAGGATTTCGCGGCCACCCTGGCGCGGGTCGCCTGTTCGGTGCGCGTGGTCCAGGCCTTTGACGATCCCCTGTCCTTCATGCTGCCGCGCGTCGCGGCCAACCATCCCGGCATTCCCGTGGGCCTGATCGGCCCGGCCGGGATCGCCGCCCCCGAACGCCAGGCCCCCGCCTTCGTCGCCGCCCTGCTGGCCCATGCCCAGGCCGCCAATGCCGTGACCGCCCCAAAGGAAGATGCCATGACCAGCCGCCGTTTCCTGCTGTCCGCCGAGGGACAATCATTCCGCCTGCGTACCGAACAGGTGCCGATCCCGCAACCGGGTCCGGGCGAGGTGCTGGTGCGCGTGCGGGCCGTGTCGATCAACCGTCGCGACATCATGGTCAAGAACGGTTTCTACCCAGTCAATGGCGCCAATCATTTCGTTCCCGGATCAGATGCCGCGGGTGAGGTGGTGGCCGTGGGCGATGGCGTCACCTCGGTCAAGGCAGGTGACCGCGTCTGTTCCGCCTTTTTCCAGAACTGGCCCGGCGGGCGCATCAGTTTCGCGGCCTTCGCCTCTGCCCTGGGTGCCGGCGGGGCCGGTGTCTTCGCCGACCATGTGCTTTTGTCCGAAACGGGCGTGGTGCCGGCCCCGGTAGGGTGGAGCTTCGCACAGGCCGCCACCATCCCCTGTGCGGCCGTCACTGCCTGGTCGGCCCTGTCGGGCGTGGGCGCTGGCGACTGGGTGCTGATCCAGGGCACGGGCGGGGTGGCACTGTACGGGCTGCAGATCGCCGCGGCGGCCGGGGCCAAGGTGCTGGTGATCAGTTCCAGCGACGCCAAGCTGGACAAGGTGCGGGCCATGGGGGCGACCGAAACCGTCAATTACAAGACCCATCCCGACTGGGACAAGGAGGTGCTGCGCCTGACGGGTGGCGGCGTCCATCATGTGCTGGAACTGGGCGGGGCCGGCACCCTGGCCCGGTCGATCCGCGGCACGGCGGCGGGCGGGCGCATTGCGCTGGTCGGCGGTCTGGACGGGTTCGGCGGCGACATCGCGGCGGCCGATCTGGTGATGGGCGTCAAGACCGTCGCCGCCGTGGCCGTGGGCAGCCGCGCTGATCAACAGGCGGTCACCGATTTCCTGTCCCGCCACGCCATCACCCCCGTCATCGACCGGGTGTTTGACGCGGGCGAGATGGAACAGGCCTATGCGGCGGCCGATGCCGGCGTCTTCGGCAAGGTCGTGGTCCGCCTGGACTGACTATCGGCACCCATTTCAACCAGCAAGGGGGAGCGTGACATGGGTCTGGGACGGTCGCGACGGATTTTGGTCGGCATCGGGATGGCCCTGTTGGCGTCCGGTGCAGCTTATGCCCAGGCCCAGCCCGCCCCGCCCCTGACCGGCGACGACGCCCTGCGGGCGCAATATGCGCTGCCCAACTCTCGTTTCATGGATGTCGATGGCACCCCCATCCATTATGTGGACGAGGGCAAGGGGCCGGCGATCCTGCTGATCCATGGTTCCTATGCCAGCCTGCGGCAATGGAACGGCTGGGCCGCGGAACTGAAGAAACAGTACCGCGTCATCCGGTTCGACATGGCGCCCGCCGGCCTGTCCGGACCGGCGGGCAAGGATAATTACAGCATCGACGACACTTTCCATGTCATCGACACCCTGACGCAGCGGCTGGGCGTCGACCGGTTCATGGTGGTTTCCACCTCCAGCGGCGCCGTCGCGGGTGTGGCCTATGCCGCCCTGCATCCCGACAAGGTGGTGGCCCAGATTGTCGGCAATGCCGCCGTCGGCCCCGTCAAGTTCGACCTGTCCAAGGCGCCGCCGGAATTGCAGCAGGCCGTGGCGGAGGATGCGACGCACAAGGGCTATCACAAGCCGGAATTCTGGCGGCAGATCCTGCTGGCCAATATCGAAGACAAGGCCAAGGTCACGCCGGCCCTGGTGCAGGAATGGACCGACCTGAACAACCGCGCCCTGCGCATGCCGACAAAGCCCGTGCCGCCGCCGCTGGCCCGGACGGTGGACGACCTGAAGACCATCCGCCTGTCGACCCTGCTGCTCTGGGGGGCGAACGACCATGAGGTGGGGCTGGAGCATGCGCAGGCGGCCATGACGCTGCTGCCCGGACCGGACAAGCAGCTGATCGTGCTGCCGGGATGCGGGCACATGATGCCGCCGGATTGCGGCGACACGGCCCTGGCCAGCGCCATGCCCTTCATTGATCGCGTGCTGAAGGCGGGTCGGTAAGCCGCCCCAACATCCGCACAGCGGTCAACACTTCGCCCCCCAAAGGATACGGCCCCCTTATTCCGCTATCAGGAAATCAACGAATTTCACGCTTCCAGAACAAGGGGGATGCGATGGGTTACCGTTTGGGCGTCGATGTGGGGGGTACCTTCACCGACCTGCTGCTGTTCAATGATACGACGGGCGCCTTCTGGCGGCACAAGACCCCGTCCACCCCGGCGGACAGCTCCGTCGGCATCCTGAACGGCGTCACCGTCATCTGCGAAAAGGCAGGGATCACGCCGGCCGATGTGGAATTCTTCCTGCACGGCACCACGGTCGCCACCAATGCCGTGCTGGAAGGCAAGGGTGCCAAGGTCGGCCTGATCGTGACGGAAGGATACCGTCAGATCATGCAGATCGCGCGCTCCTTCGTGCCGGGCGGTCTGGCCGGCTGGATCGTCTGGCCGAAGCCGGAACCGCTGGCCCGGCTGGAGAACACGGTCGAGATCAAGGGTCGCATGGATGCCCATGGCAACGAGCTGCGCCCCATTGACGAAGCCAATATCCGCACCGCCCTGCTGCGGCTGAAGGATAAGGGCGTGGAGGCGGTCACCGTCTCCCTGATCAACGCCTATCTGAATGGCGCACACGAGAAGCGCGTGGGCGAACTGGCGGCCGAGATCCTGCCCGGCGTGCCCGTGTCGCTGTCCCATGAAGTCCTGCCGGAAATGCAGGAATATGAGCGCACGCTGACCACGGTGGCCAATGCGTCGGTCCGCCCCATCGTCGGCCGCTATGTCCGCAATCTGCGCGAGAAGCTGAAGTCGAGCGGCTTTGCCGGCTCCCTGTCGCTGCTGCGCTCCGATGGCGGGCTGATGTCCTCGGAAAAGTCGGAGGAGCATCCCGTCTCCCTGCTGATGTCGGGTCCGGCCGGCGGCGTGACGGGGGCCCTGTGGGTGGGCGCCAATTCCGGCATCCGCAACATCCTGACCCTGGATGTGGGTGGTACCTCCACCGACGTGGCCCTGATCGAAAATCTGGACCCGCGCCGCGTGCGCACGACGGAAGTCGGCCATCTGGCCGTCCGCGCCTCCTCGCTGGACGTGAAGACGGTGGGTGCCGGCGGCGGCTCCATCGCCTATGTGCCGGAACTGACCAAGGCGCTGCGTGTCGGCCCGCAATCGGCCGGTGCCGTGCCGGGCCCCGTGGCCTATGGCAAGGGCGGCACGCTGCCGACCGTGACCGACGCCAATGTCGTGCTGGGCTATCTGCCAGAGGCCCTGTTGGGCGGCACCTTCAAGCTGGACCGTGAGGGTGCGAAGAAGGCGGTGCAGACCATCGCCGATACGCTGGGCATTGATCTTTATGCCGCCGCCCGCGGCATCATCGACATTGTGAACGAGAACATGTTCGGCGCGCTGCGCATGATCTCCGTCCAGCAGGGCTATGATCCGCGTGACTTCGCCGTCATGGGCTTTGGTGGTGCGGGCCCGCTGCATGTCAATGCCGTGGCCCGGCTGATGGGCTCCTGGCCCGCCATCTCCCCCGTCTCTCCCGGCGTGCTGTGCGCGCTTGGCGATGCCACGACGCGCATGCGCACCGAAACGGCGCGGTCCTTCTCCCGCCGCTTTGATGAGACGCAGGAAAGCGACGTGCTGGACCTGCTGGAATCCATGGCCAAGCAGACCCGCGACGAGCTGAAGGCCGAAGGCATCAAGGACGAGGACATTACCAGCCTGTTCGAGATCGACGTGCGGTACGAAGGCCAGGCCTTCGAGGTGCCGCTGTCCATCGATCCCGAAACGCTGCGCCGTGACGGCCTGGTCGGCGTGACCAAGCGCTTTGATGAGGAGCATCACCGCCTGTTCACCTTCAACATGCCGTCCCCACATGAGCTGGTGAATCTGCGCGCCGTGGCGCTGGGCCCCGTGCTGGACCTGCCGGCCGCCGAACTGCCCAAGGGCAATGGCGACCCGATCGCGGCCAAGATCCGCGATCATGAGCTGTGGATGGATGGCAGGATGGTGCCGGCCGTCATCTATGACCGGGCCAAGCTGAAGGCCGGCGACCTGATCCCGGGTCCCGCCATCGTCATCGAAATGGACAGCACGACGCTGATCGAGGCCGGCTGTGACGGCCTGGTCGACCGCGTTGGCAACATCCTGATCAACCCGCGCTGAAGGGGAGAGTGTCCATGACCGCGACTATCATCCAGACCAACAACACCCCCTTCAACAAGGTCAGCATCGACCCGGTGACGCTTGAGGTCATCGAAAACGCCCTGCGCAATGCCCGTATTGAGATGGATGCGACGCTGGTGCGCACGGCCATGTCGCCCGGCATCCGCGAACAGGGCGACGCCTTCCCCCTGATCGCCGACCGCACTGGCCAGATGGTGGTGGGGCAGTTCGGCTCCTATATCGGGCCCTTCCTGGAAGGGTTCGAGGGCACGGTCGAAGAAGGCGACATGATCCTGCTGTCCGACCCCTATTCGGTCGGCGGCGCCATCAGCCATCTGAATGACTGGCTGGTGCTGTTGCCCGTGTTCAAGGATGGCCGCCTGATCGCCTATACCTCCATGTTCGGGCATCAGTCCGACATTGGCGGCAAGGTCGTGGGCTCCATGCCCATCGACGCCACCTCGATCTTTGAGGAAGGCGTGCGCATCCCGCCCGTGAAGATCTATTCCAAGGGCGTCTATAATGGGGACCTGATCAAGCTGATCATGGCCCAGACGCGCAAGCCGGACTGGTGTACGGCCGATCTGAACGCCCTGATCGCGTCCTGCCGCGTGGCGGCACGGCGCGTGGTGGAGATGTGCGAGCGGTTTGGCGACGATGTCTTTGCCGCCGCCACGGACGAGCTGCTGGCCCGCAATTACCGCGCCATGAAGCAGCTGATCGCCAGCTCCATCAGCGAGGAGAAGGTCAGCTTCGAGGATTATATCTGCGATGACGGCATGGGCTATGGCCCCTACAAGATCCGCTGCACCATGCATCGCGAAGGCGACATCGTGGTGCTGGATTTCGACGGCACCGACCCGCAGAGCCAGGCCTCGATCAATTTCTTCCTGAATGAAAACATGCTGAAGATGTTCTTCGGCATCTACATGATCATGGTCTTCGACCCGCAGGTGCTGTTCAATGACGGCTATTACGACCTGATCCGGGTGAAGATCCCCGAAGGCTCCCTGCTGAAGCCGAAATTCCCGGCAGCCTTGTCGGGCCGTACCCATGCGCTGGGCCGCCTGTTCGACATCATGGGCGGGCTCTTGGGCCAGAAGACGCCGGAATTCCTGAATGCGGCCGGCTTCTCCTCCTCCCCGCACCTGTTCTTCTCCGGCTATGATGCCAAGGGCCGCTGGTTCCAGCTGTTCCAGATCGGGTTCGGCGGCATTCCGGGTCGTCCGCTGGGCGACGGGCCGGACGGGCATTCGCTGTTCCCCGGCTTCACCAATGTGCCCAACGAGTTCCTGGAGCGGTATTTCCCGCTGGTCATCGAACGCTATGAAACGGTGGCCGACAGCGGCGGGGCAGGCCTGCATCGCGGCGGCAACGGCATCATCATGACCTACCGTTTCCTGGCGGCTGGCACCATCGCCATCCATGATGACCGCTGGTTCACCCCGCCCTGGGGCGTGAATGGCGGCGAACCCGGCGCGCGGGCCCGCAAGATCCTGGAAAAGCCGGACGGCACCCAGACGGTGGTGGGCAACAAGCTGGAAAACCTGACGGTGGAAGAAGGCGACCTGCTGCACTTCATCACCTGGGGTGGCGGCGGCTGGGGCGACCCGCTGCTGCGCGAGCCTGCGCTGCTGGAGGTGGAGCTGGAGCGCGGCCTGGTCACGGCCGAAGGGGCCCGGCGCTATGGCGTAGTGCTGGTCGACGGCAAGGTCGATGCGGCCGCCACGGAGGCGCTGCGGGCGAAGATGCGGGCGGAACGCGGTCCGGTGACGGAAGTGTTCAATTTCGGTCCCGACATCGACACGCTGCGCGCCAACAGCCTGGCCGAAACCGGCCTGCCGGCCCCCAAGGCCCCGGTGAAGCTGCGCCACGTCGCGGCGTGAGGGTGACGCTTTGCCCTTCCCCGCCCTACGATGACGGGGAAGGGCATTGGGCCAATCGGATCGCCATTAAAGACCGTCAGTTTTACGGTGAAGCCTTTCTTCCGTCATCCCGGCGAAAGCCGGGACCCAGGGGTCACAGGATCGAACCTCAGCGCAGCATGGCTCAATGCAGCTGAAAGGGCGGGCTTTGGGCCCCTGGGTCCCGGCTTTCGCCGGGATGACGGGAAATGGTTGGTTCCGTTTAAACCAGACAAACCCAATTTCCCCCCAACCCGGAGCATCCCCATGGCCCTGCTGTCCCGCCGTTCATTGCTGCTGTCCATGACCGCGCTGGGTGCCGTGGCAGCATTGCCCGTGCGCGCCCAGCCCGCCCCCGGCCTGACCGTGAAAACCCCGGCGGGACGCGCTGTCTCTGTCAGCGTCTGGAAACCAGCGGGCAACCCAGCAGGCCGCATCCTGTTCTCCCACGGGGCGATGTCCGCGCCCTGGAAATATCAGCCGCTGATCGATGCCTGGGTGAAGGCTGGCTATGCCGTCTATGCCCCGCTGCATGTGGATTCAACCGACCATCCCGACCGCAACAGCTTTCCGGGCCTGGCCAGCTGGTCGGCGCGGATCGAGGATGTGCGGGCCCTGGCCGACCAGCTGAACGGCCCCTATATCGCCGCCGGGCATTCCTATGGCGGGCTGGTGGCGCTCTGCCTGGGCGGCGGCACCGTGGGGGTACCGCCGGAGGTGAAGACGCCGCTGCGCGATCCGCGGGTACAGGCCGTCGTCGCCTTCTCTCCCCCCGGTGCCGGCATGGGCTTCATCAACAAGGGCGATTTCGCGGCCTTGGCCGTGCCCGCCCTGATCCAGACCGGCGACAAGGATGTGCCGCCCGGTGGCAATGCCGACTGGCGCAGCCACCTGCTGGCCTTTGACGATGCCAAGGAAGGGGGGGACCGCTATGCCTTGGTGCTGGACGGGGTGGACCATTATTTCGGCGGCGCCATCTGCCGCCCGGAACTGCCCGGCCCCAAGCTGGAAAAGGAAATCACCACGGCCGCCGCCGTGTCGGTCGATTTCATGCGCGCCTATGCGGGTGGCGATGCGGCGTCGCTGAAGGCGCTGAAGGCGCGGGTGACGGATCAGGGGCCGGTCAAGCTGGCGGTGAAGTGAGCGGGGCTCTCGCAGACAATTACGGGATTGTCTTCCCACTACCGTCACCCCGGCGAAAGCCGGGGCCCAGTATAGCGGCGTCTGCCGCGATAAGAGTCATATCGGCGCTGACCGCGCCTCACGCTGGGCCCCGGCTTCCGCCGGGGTGACAGAAGAGAGAGGAAGGCAGAGCCAATTCCCTCACAGCCTTGCCGTGACCGCCTTCGTCTCCAGATATGCGTCCAACCCTTCGCGGCCGAATTCGCGGCCCCAGCCGGATTGCTTGTAGCCGCCGAACGGAATGTTGGTGGCAATGGCGCCGTGGCAGTTGATCGACACCTGGCCCGACCGGATGCGCGACACCAGCTTGTGCGCGGTCGACAGGCTGCGCGTCCAGACAGAACCCGACAGGCCATAGACGCTGTCATTGGCCATGGCCGCGATGGCTTCCACATCCGTCGTCTCAAACCGATGCACGGCCATGACGGGGCCGAAGATCTCGTCCCGGAACACGGCCATGTCGGTCGACACGCCCGTCAGGATGGTGGGCGGCAGGAATTGGCCCGGCCGCTCCAGCCGCACCCCGCCCGTGGCCAGCACGGCCCCGTCGGACAGCGCCCGGTCGATATGGGACCGCACGCGCGACGCATGGCCAGCGCTGATCAGCGGCCCGAAATTGTTGGCCGGGTCCAGCCCATGGCCCAGCTTGAAGAAGCCGGCAAAGGCCACCATGCGTTCCACCAGCTCATCATGGATGGAGGCATGGGCGAAGATGCGGGTGCCGGCCATGCAGTTCTGGCCCTGCAGGAAGAAGGTGGCCATGGACACGCCGGGGCCGGCCAGGTCCAGATCGGCGTCGGGCATGACCACGACCGGCGACTTGCCGCCCAGTTCCAGGGAGACCTTCTTCAGATTGCCGGTCGCCGCCTGCACGATCTTGCGCCCCACCTCCGTCGATCCGGTGAAGCTGATCTTGTCCAGATGCGGATGGGCGGACAGGGCGGCCCCCGCCGTTTCCCCCGGTCCGTTGACGATATTGACCACGCCGGCCGGGAACCCCGCCTCCTGGATCAGCCGGCCGAGCGCCAGGGCCGACAGCGGCGTCTCCTCCGCCGGCTTGATCACCACAGTGCAACCCGCCGCCAGGGCCGGGGCCAGCTTCAGCGTCAGGGTGGAGACGGGTACGTTCCAGGGCACGATCAGCCCGACCACGCCCACCGGTTCACGCAACGTATAGGTCAGGGCTTCGGCATCGGCCGTGACATGCGGCGGCGGCGTGGTGGTCACACCTTCGATGCGCAGGATGGCGCTGGCGTAATATTCATACATCTCCACGCAGTTGGACACGGTCAGGGCCGCGATGAAGCGCGGCATGCCATTGTCCAGGATCTCCAGCTCCGTGAAGAATTCCGCATCGCGTTCCAGCAGGCGGGCCAGCCGGACCATCAGCCCCGCCCGCTCCCGCGCCTTCAGCCGCGACCAGGGGCCGTTGAAGGCGCGGGTTGCCGCCGCCACGGCCGCATCAATATCGGCCGCCCCACCCGACGCGACGCTGGCCAGATACAGGCCGGTCGCCGGATCATGACTGTCCAGGGTCGCACCCGACCGCGACGGAACCCAGTCCCCGTCGATCAGCAACCCGTGCCTTTCCGTCAGGAAAGCCTGGGTGGCGGGGGAGATGGTGTGACCATCAAACGGCAGGGCGGTGGGGGACATGGGCGGTTACTCTGGGGCGGGTGGGGGGATGGGGAGGCAACGCAAACAAGCACTGACAACGCTATTTCCCGTCATCCCGGCGAAAGCCGGGACCCAGGGTCACAAGACCAACCCTCAGCGCCACATCGATTGACGCTGCCGACAGGTCGGGCGCTTGGCCCCTGGGTCCCGGCTTTCGCCGGGATGACGGGAGTAAGGGTCATTTCGGTCAAGCGAACCTTCTCACCTGCGCTCATTACCGGCACAACAAGGACGCCCCCATCACACCGGCACGGTGCGGCAATCATAGTCCAGCAGACCCAGCGAATCCTCGTTGCGGAAATTCTCCGTCCCGAAATATTCGGTGTTGGTGGTCTGCAGCCGGTCGGCGTTGGCGTTGGATTCCTGCTGGATGAAGGTGGCGCGTTCATGGCGGGCGGCCATGTAGCGCGTCAGCGCTTCGCCGATGCTGCCCGACGCGGCCAGCGCACGGGACAGCACGATGGCGTCTTCGATGGCGCAGGCCGCGCCCTGGCCCATGAAGGGGGTCATGGCATGGGCGGCATCGCCCAGCAGCGCCACCTTGTCATCCTTGATCCAGGTGGACAAAGGCTGGCGGGCATTGATCGCCCACTTGTAGCAGCGGCCTTCCGGCACAGCGGCGATCATGGCCTGAATTTCCGGGGCCCAGCCTTCATAGGTGGCTTCCAGATCGCTGCGCAGAGCCGGGATGGTCCAACCATCCTGCTCCCAGCCCGACTGGCGGGCGAAGAACACCATGTTCAGGATCTTGGACCCGCGCACAGGATAGCGCACGACCATGCGGTTGGGGCCGATATGCATGCCGGGATAGGCTGCCAGTTCGGCCAGCACCCCTTCGGCCGGTGCCAGGGCGCGCCAGGCGACATGGCCCGTGAAATGCGCCTTGGCCGGTTCGAATAGCTGGCGCAC
The DNA here is from genome assembly GCA_943371025.1 of Hydrogenophaga intermedia. Classification (GTDB taxonomy): domain Bacteria; phylum Pseudomonadota; class Alphaproteobacteria; order Azospirillales; family Azospirillaceae; genus Niveispirillum. The sequence goes on along the minus strand of CALRTC020000042.1, from coordinate 7,828 downwards.
CACCGACTTCACCCCATCGGCGCCGACCACCAGATCGCCCTCGATTCGCCTTCCATCGGCCAGGATGACAGTCGACCCGTCCACCGCCACGGCGGCAGCGTTGGTGAAAAGTTGGGCACCCGCCTTTTCCGCCGCCTCCACCAGGATGGCATGCAGGTCGGCGCGGTGGATATAGACGTAAGGTGCACCATGGCGGGCGCGCATGTCCGACCGGTCCATGACCCGCAGGATGCGGCCATCCTGCCAATGCTGGATACGCTGACGCGCTGGTTCCACCCCGGCGGCCGCGATCTGCTCCGCCAGCCCCAGATGCACATAGCCTCGCATGGCATTGGGCGACAAAGTGACGCCGGCGCCGACCTCGCCAAAGGCCGGTGCGGCTTCCAGCAGTGTGACCGCGAAACCCTGGGACCGCAGGGCAAGGGCCGCGGTGAAGCCACCGATACCGCCGCCGACAATTGTGATTCTTGCTTTGCTCATGGGCGTGGAAGCCTTCGCAGCTTAATTCCGGGCGCCGATCCATCGTCGGCGTTGGGGCCATTACGCCGCGTGGGGCCGGGGCCGGTACAGGCGGGGACTTTTGCCTGTCCACACGGCGGACGTGGACGGCCATTGGAAAAAATGTAATCCTAGCAGGCATTTACGCGCGATTTGTCCGGCTGTCGGACATGAAATGGGCGCGCCCCTGCCCAAAAACGGGGCTTTGCCGGGGGTTTCAGCGCATTCGTTCATCACGACTATCCGACAGGTGGACATACGCGCATATTCTGCGGTTACAGTTTGATTTCACCGGCATGATCGATGCGCTAAGTGCACGGTTCTTAAGTGCGCAGATATCGGGACGGGAGTTTTCGGGAATGGACAAGATCAAGCCCGTCAGGGCCATGCTCCGGGTTCTGGATGTGCTTCAGGTGCTGAACAGCCGCAATGGCGTGTCGGTCACCGATGTGGCCAATGCCATCGATCTGCCGCGGACGACGGCCTATCGGGTGCTGGAAACCCTGTGTTCGGCCGGTTACGCGGTGCGTGACGGATCGGACGACCGCTACCGCCTGACCGTGCTGGTCCGCGGCCTGTCGGACGGGTACGACGACGAAGCCTGGGTGGCCGACGTGGCCCAGCCGATCCTGGCCCAGCTGGGCCAGAAGCTGGTCTGGCCCGTGTCGATCAGCACGAACCAGGGCAATGGCATGCTGGTCCGCCACACGACGGACAAGCAGAGCCCGCTGGCGCTGGAACGCTATAATGCCGGCGTGCGCCTGCCGCTGCTGAACAGCGCCTCGGGCCGCACCTATCTGGCCTTCAGCCCCGCCCCGCAGCGCGCCGCCCTGCTGGATATCGCGCTGGGTTCCGGCGGCGAGATGGAGGGCGCGGGGCGCCAGCGCGACCTGATCGAAAAGATGCTGGGCAATATCCGCAAGGCCGGCTACGCCATTTCCATCCGCCAGTTCCGCGGCGAGTCGTCTGCGGCCGTGCCCATCTATAGCGGCACCAACCTGCTGGGCGTTGTCGGCATGCGTTTCATGGACAAGGCCGTGACCGAACAGGTCTTCACCAGCCGCTACCTGCCCGACCTGAAGGCCGCCGCGCGCGAGATCGGCGAGACCTATGCCGACTGGAAGGGCACGGCCGCACCCGAACCGGTGGAGCAGGTGCCGACGCGCCGTTGGGACTGGACCCTGGAACGCCGCGTGGAACATTGAGGGGTGGGGGGCTCGCCCTTGTCCCGTCTTCCACCCCGGCATCCCGGCTTGTCGCCCATAGGCGCGAAGGTGGCGACTTGCCCCCTCCTGCCTTCCCCGCGAAAGCGGGGATCCAGGGGCCAAGGGCACCGAAGCGTAGTTCCTGGTGGCCCCTGGACCCCCGCTTTCGCGGGGGAGGCACCTTAATCACCACGGCGAAAGCACCTCCCAACCCTGTCCTCGCCAGAATGGCGTCTCCCCGCCCCCCCCTATTCCCGCTCCCGATTGAAGCTCATCGAATAGACGAAACGGTCGGCCGGGTGGACGGTTTCGCTGGCCAGGAACAGGGTGCCCTGCGCGTCATGGTACAGCCGGCGGGTCAGCAAGGCTGCCGCCCCCGCCTCGCTGCCCAGGATGCCGGCCAGATTGGTGTCCAGCACCATGGCGCTGATCTGCTGGTCGATGCGGGTGGCGTGGATGCCGAAACGCCCCTCAATGGCATCGGCGATGGTCGGCTGCGCCTCGATCTCCGCCTGGCTGGGGGCGCAGTCGCGGCGGATAAGCACGCGCGTCAGGCCCACCGTCTTGGCCCCGTTGCCCCGCTGCCCGCGCAGTTCCATCCAGCCGGCCGCGTCCAGCTTCAGCGGCCGGACCATGCCGTCAGCCGGGGCGGGACCATAGGCCATGATGGTCAGCCGGGCGTCGCGGGCATATTGCAGCAGATCCTGAAATCCCCCCAGCGGCTGCACGAACAAGGCCGGCTCGGCCGCGGCTGCCACCACGGTGCCCGCCCGGCGCTTGCGCGTGACCAGGCCGGCCTCCGTCAGCAGGCGCAGCGCGTCGCGCGCCGTGTGGCGGGAAATGTCATGGGTGGCGCACAGGTCCTGCTCCGTCGGCAACAGGTCGCCGACCTTGTAGGTCCCGTTGGTGATGGCCGCGCGCAGCATCTGGGCGATCTGCTGGTAACGCGGCACCGTACCGGTTGCCAATATGATGCTCCCCTGGGGTAATGGAAACCCGGCGCGATCAAGGACATGGGAGCGGTCACCCCGTCAAGTCCGACGGGCGGCCTATCCACCCCTTGGCCGGGGGCAGCGAAAATTCACAGGCGGGTGCCGCAAGCGCTTCCCCCGTCGGAAAGGGCGTGATAGAGATATTATGTCCGGACATATTAAGGGCCGCGCCCGCACCGCGATCCAGGGTCGAGAGCATTGTCATGAGCCTTGTCTTGTCATTGGCCGATCACCTGTCCCGCCCCGTCACGGCCCGGCTGCGGCGGCGGGCGGCGCTGCATCTGCTGGATTGGGCGGGCTGCGCCATCATCGGGGCGGCAACGCCCGTGGCAGCGCAACTGGCGGCGGCCCTGCTGGACGGGGCAACAGGCCCCTGCATGGTCATTGGCCATGGCGCCGGTGCACCGGCCGAAGCGGCCGCGCGCTATAACGGCGCGCTCGGCAATATTTTTGAAATGGATGATGTGGACAAGCGCGCCCGCCTGCATCCCGGCCCCGTCATCATCCCGGCCGCCCTGGCGGCAGCCCAGGCCACGGGCGCCGATACGGCCACCCTGCTGGATGGTATCGTGCGCGGGTATGAGGCGATGGTGCGGCTGGGCCGGGCCCTGGGCGATGCGCATTACCGCGTCTGGCACACGACCGCCAGTTGCGGCACGATCGGTGCCGCCGCCGCCGTGGCGTCGGTGCTGGGCCTGGACCGCGACGGGCTGGCCCAGTCCATGGCCCTGGCCGCGACGCGCACGGGCGGGCTGTGGGAAACCCGCAACGACCCGCGATCGAACGCCAAACAGGTGCATAATGCCCAGGCGGCGGGCGACGGCTATCTGGCGGCAAAACTGGCCCAGACCGGCCTGCGCGGTCCCGCCCGCATCCTGGAAGGGGCGGAGGGTCTGTTCGCGGCCACGGCACCGGGCTCCGATCCCACCGCCCTGCTGGCCGGCGTCACGCCTGCCGGCTGGTGCCTGGATGATATCAGCCTGAAGCCCTGGCCCGCCTGCCGCCATGTCCATCCCGTCATCGACGCCTGTCTGGCCCTGCTGGATAAGCTGGGGCGTGACGGGCTGACCCTGCGGGAGGTGGCGGGCGTGGCCGTGCAGACCTATGGCGATGCCCTGCGCTTCTGCGACCGGCCCGACCCGCAATCGGTGATCGAGGCGAAATTCTCCCTGCAGCACAGCGTGGCCGTCACCCTGCTGGGCGGGCCGCCGCCCCTGTCGGCCTTCGATCCGCCCGCCATCCGGGATGATGCCGCCGCCACCCTGCGGGCAAGGGTGAAGGTCACGGTTGGCGAGCCTTACAACAGCGCCTATCCGAACCATTTCGGGGCGCGGGTGGCGCTGACGCTGGCCGACGGCACGCTGCTGGTCCGCGAACAGCCCGATGCGCTGGGCGATCCGGAGAATCCATTGCCCGATGACCGCACCATCGCCAAGGCCCGCGCATTGATGCTGGCCGGCGGGATGGCGGCGACGGACATGGACACCCTTGTGACGGAATGCCTGGCGCTGGCCGACAATGGGCCGATCCCGCGCCATTGGCCGGTCTTGCCGCTGCGGGGTTTGTCATGAAGGCGTCTGAGAAATTTGCGCGGCACGCGCTGTCCGTTGAATGGGTGACCCTGCCGGAACCGGCACGCGACGCCGTCCGCATCTTCCTGCTGGATACGGCTGGCGTCGGCATCGCCGGGTCCAAGGCGCCGTTTGCGGAGGAAGTGGCGGCATCGGCCCTGGGCTGGGCCGCGACAGGTCCCGCCCCCGTGCTGGGCCGGGCCATCCGCGTATCGGCCCCGCAGGCCGCCTTCATCAACGCCTATCAGTTCCATTGCCAGGAATTTGACTGCGTGCATGAAGGCGCTGTCGTGCATCCGCTGGCCACGGTGCTGTCGGCCCTGATGGCCGATACGGCGCGCCAGAAGGCGCCGGTGACGGGGGCGGAATTCGGGGCATCCATGGCGGCCGGCGTGGATATCGCCGCCACGCTGGGCCTGGCCGTGACCAGCCCTCTGAAATTCTTCCGCCCGGCCACGGCCGGCATCTTCGGCTGTGTCGCCGCCATTGCCCGCCTGCGCCGGCTGGACGTCGCCACAACGGTCAGCGCGTTCGGCCATGCGCTGGCCTTCGCATCCGGCACCATGCAGGCGCATGTGGAGGGCAAGCCGGGCCTGCCTTTGCAGGTCGCACACGCCGCCCAGGCCAGCCTGATGGCCATCGATCTGGCCATCGCCGGCGTGCCCGGCACCGATGGCAGCGTCGACGGCCCGTTCGGCTATCTGGCCCTGTTCGAAACGGCGACCGATCTGCCGCCGCTGCTGGAACGGCTGGGCCAGGACTGGCGTATCGCGGAGGTCAGCCACAAGCCCTTCCCCACGGGCCGCGCCGCCCATGGCGCCATCGTCGCCACCCAGGCGCTGATGCGCGATCATGGCGTGTCGCCCGCCAATCTGGAAAGCCTGACCTATACCGCCCCGCCGCTGATCCACCGGCTGGTCGGCCGTGCGCTGCCAGCATATCCGGCGGCGATGACGGCCAATTACGCAAGGCTGTGCTTTGCCTGGCTGGGGGCCGTGGTGCTGACGCGCGGTACCGTGGGCCTGGCCGATTTCACGCCTTCGCGCCTGACCGACCCCAGCCTGCATGCGCTAGGATCGAAGATCAGCGTGGTCGTGGATGCCAATCCCGACCCCGCCGCCTTTGTGCCCGCCGTGGCGGAGGCGCGGCTGACCGACGGGCGCCGCGTCTTCGCCCGCATCGACAGCCAGCTGGGCAGCCCGACGACACCGCTGTCGCGCGAACAGCATCTGCGCAAGTTCCGCGCCTGTCTGGATTTCGCTGGCGCCACCGCCCTGGCCGACCCGCTGATCCAGGCCATCGACAATCTTGAGGGACAGGCCGACATGGCCGCACTTCTGCGCCGCGCCAGCGGCCTTCCCGGTTGATATGACAGGAGTTTCACCCATGGATGGGCATCAGACCTATTTCAACGCCGTCGACTGGAACGCGTTGCAGCGCGACCATCCCATCGGTGACGATTTCGTCCGCTTTGCGACACAAACCAGCCGGGACGAACTGACGGCCCACCAGAGCCGCCTGTTCATGCGCTGCGTGGCCCGCGCCTGGGCCACGCCCTTCTATCAGCGCCTGTGGGGCAAGGAAGGGATCGAGGTAGGCGACATCCGCTCCATCGAGGATCTGCCCCGCCTGCCGACCTTTGACAAGTCGGACATCATGGCCAGCCTGGAAATCGCGCCGCCCTTTGGCGATTTCTCCGGCTTTTCCAGCTATCCCGCCGGGCAGCGCCCGCCCGTCGTCTTCCACACCACCAGCGGCACGACAGGAAAGCCCCAGGTCCTGCTGTTCGGCGCCAAGGGGCGCGAGGCACAGAACCTGCTGCTGGGCCGCCTCTACCGGTTTCAGGGCCTGCGCCCGGACGATGTGGTCCATTCCGTCTATGGCCATGGCATGATCAATGGCGGCCATTATGTGCGCGAAAGCGTGCTGCACTGGACCTCGTCCATCTTCATGTCGGCCGGCACGGGCGTGGAGACGCGGTCGGTGCAGCAGGTGCAGCTGATGAAGGAATTCGGGGCGACGGTGATCGTCGGCTTCTCCGACTACATCAAGAAGCTGGCCGAGGTGGCGCGGGAGAATGGCATCGACCCCGTGCGCGACCTGAATATCCGCATGATCTCCGGCCATCTGGGCAAGGAGGACAAGGCGGGCCTGTCTGCGGCCTGGGGCGGGGCGGAATGCTTTGACTGGTACGGCGTGGGCGACACGGGCTGTATCGCCGGCGAAGGGCCGGACCGTGACGGGCTTTATGTCATGGAAGACGCCCAATATCTGGAAGTCTGCGACATCGACACGGGCGCGCCCGTGCCCGATGGGGCACTTGGCGACATGATCGTCACCTGCATCTACAAGGACGATATCCACCCCATCATCCGCTTCAACACTCATGACGTAACGCAGGTGCGCACGGGCGCGTCCAGCATCGGCGTGCAGTTCAAGCGGATCGAGGGGTTCCTGGGCCGGTCGGACAATATGGTGAAGATCCGCGGCATCAATATCTTCCCGCAGGCCATCGGCCCCATGCTGAACGGCGTGGAGGGTGTGGCCGGCGAATATATCTGCAAGGCCGTGCGCGATGCGGCGGGCCGTGACGAATTCATCGTCGTGGCCGAAACCACGGCCGCCGGCAATGACCGCCAGGGCGTGGCCGAACGCTGCCGCGCCGTGTTGAAGCAGAAGATCGGGATCGAGGTGGGCGTGGAACTGGTCGACCACCGCGCCACCGCCGCCCTGACTCAGATCGACGTGCGCCAGAAGCCCATCCGGTTGATTGATGAGCGGTTCAAGAAGTGAGGGTGGGGGGGGAGGTCCGTCCCCTCTAGCGTCACCCGATGATAAGCACAGGGGCACCCCTTCAACTCTCGCACATTCGTGCCTCCCCCGCGAAAGCGGGGGTCTAGGGGCCACAGGAGCCAGCGCTTCAGTGCCCTTGGCCCCTGGATCCCCGCTTTCGCGGGGAAGGCACCTTATTCCAAGGGGCCAACTTAGCGCCTCTGGGCATAAGCCGGGATGACGGGAGGTTTACCCGATAGGATTGTCCTGAACACCACCGCCCCTCCCCCCAGCCCCCGAGCCCCCCATGCCCCACGCCCCCCTCCCCCCCCGCCTTGGCGCATCCGGCCTGGCCCCGCTCTACCGCCAGGGGGCGACCGATCCCGTGGCCGTGACGCGGCATTATCTGGACCGGATTGCCGCCCTGGACGGGCAGATCAGGGCCTATACGCAGGTGCTGGCCGACAGCGCGTGCGTGGCCGCGCAGGCATCGGCCGCGCGCTGGATGGCCGGGAACCCGCTGTCGGACCTGGACGGGGTGCCCATCGCGGTCAAGGCCAATATCGCCATCCAGGGGGCCTTCTGGCATGCCGGCATCGGCGCCTATCGCGACCGCATCGCCGATCAGGACGCCGACTGCGTGGCACGGCTGCGCGCGGCCGGGGCCATCCTGCTGGGCACGGTCAATATGCATGAAGGGGCGCTGGGGGCGACGACGGACAATGTCTGGTTCGGCCGCACCCAGAACCCGCTGCGCCCCGGCTTCACGCCCGGCGGGTCCAGCGGCGGA
>CALRTC020000041.1:0-41130 GCA_943371025.1 Hydrogenophaga intermedia | reverse complement strand
CAACTGCTGCAGACCGACACCGACACGCTGGTCATCTATGACCGCGACGGCACCGGCACGGGCTATGCCCCCACGGCCCTGCTGCGTTTGCAGAATGTCACCGCGACCAGCCTGACCACCGACAATTTCAGCCCCCCATACAGCCCCACGGGCGGCACGGCCGCAACGGGTGTATCGCTGACCGGGACGACGGGGGCGGATAACCTGACGGGCTGGCTTGGCAACGACACGATCCTGGGGCTGGACGGCAATGACACACTGTCGGGCAGCTATGGCAATGACAGCCTGGATGGCGGGTCGGGCAACGACATTCTTTACGGCGAGGCTGGTAACGACACGCTGATCGGCGGGGACGGCAATGACCAATTGTGGGGCGGGGACGGCGCCGACCTGCTGCAGGGTGGATCCGGGAACGATTACCTGACCGGCAATGGCACGCTTGATGGCGGGGCCGGCTTTGACAGTCTGCGTGGCGGCAGCGGCAATGACATCCTGATCGGCGGCGATGGCGACGATTTCATGTCAGGCCTGGGTGGCAGCGATCTTTTGCAGGGCGGATCGGGCGACGATTACCTTGACGGGGCCGGCACTTTGCAGGGCGGGGCCGGCAACGATACCCTGCTGGCGGGCGGTGTCGGACTGCTGGAGGGCGGGGCCGGCAACGATACGATCCACAGTTCCGGCTATGGCGAAACCATCGATGCCGGCGACGGCAATGATGTGATCCGGCTGGTCCCCGCGGCGGCCACCATCACCGGCGGTGCCGGCCGCGACACCTATCTCGCCACCTATGACAGCGCCTTCCCCCGGTCCGGCATCGCGGTCATCACCGACTTCACGGCCGGGTCCGGCGGCGACGTGATCGATGTCAGCGCCCTGGTCTCCGGCATCGCGGATTTCGGCGGCGGCAGCTTGACCGCGCAGGGCTATCTGCAACTGCTGCAGACCGGGTCCGACACGCTGGTGATCTATGATCGCGACGGGTCCAGCGGAAGCCAGACCCCCATCACCCTGATGCGGTTGCAGGGCGTCACCGCCAGCAGCCTGACCAGCGCCAACTTCACACCCGAAATCAACGCCACCGGTATGTCCCTGACCGGGACCACGGGCAATGACAGCCTGACGGGCGGTGCGGGGAACGACACGATCCTGGGTCTGGAAGGCAATGACTGGATTTCGGGCGGTGAGGGCTCTGACAGCCTTCTTGGCGGCAACGGCAATGACCAGATTTATGACTTTGCCAGCAACAGTCAGCCCGACACATTGCTGGGCGGCGACGGAAATGACTGGCTGAACAGCTATAACGGCGCCGACCTGCTGGATGGCGGCAGCGGCAATGACACGCTGCAATATAGCGGCAGCGGCGGGGCCACGCTGCTTGGCGGTGATGGCAACGACACACTGCTGAAGAGCGACAGCGGAACGGTAACCCTTGATGGTGGCGCCGGCAACGACACGATTGTCGGCGGCAGCGGCAACGACAACATCATCGGCGGTGCTGGCAACGACACGCTTTCCGGCCACCTGGCTGCCGACACCCTGGATGGGGGCGATGGCGACGACCTGATTTATGCGCTGTGGGCCGATCCCACCTCCGTCCCGGGGAGCGACGGTGCCGATATCCTGTCCGGCGGGGCGGGCAACGATACGCTGGTCGGCTATGGCGCTGGTGACACGCTGCTGGGCGGGGATGGCGATGATGTCTTCGTCCTGCCCAGCCAGGCCGCCACAATCATCGGCGGCGCCGGCCGCGACCAGATCACCCTGAACCGGTATGCCAGCGGCATTGTCGTCACCGACTTCACGGCGGGTGCGTCGGGCGACGTCATCCTGTTCAGTCAGGCCATGGCCGGTGTCACCGGATATAGTGGCGGCGATCCGTTGGCTCTCGGCTATCTCAGCTTCGTGCAGGATGGCGCGGACACGGTGCTGCGCCTGGACAGCGACGGCACGGGAACCGGAACAAACGTCACCACCCTTCTGCGCCTGTCGAACGTCACCGCCACCAGCCTGACCGCCGATAATATCGCGCCGGCGCAAAGTCTGGGCGATGGCAATGATCTGCGATCCGGTACCAATGGCGACGATGCCATCGCCGGGGGCGGCGGCAATGACACGCTGTATGGCGGCTATGGCAATGACAGCCTTTATGGCAATGCCGGCAATGACTTTCTGGGTGGCGGTGACGGGGGGAACAACTGGCTGGACGGTGGGGACGGCAATGACACGCTGTCTGGCGGCTCCAACAATGACACGATCTATGCCGGCGCCGGCAATGACAGTATTTCCAACTGGGGCGGTGTGGACTTTATCGATGCCGGCGACGGTAACGACGATGTCTTCAGCGTCAGCAGCAGAGGCACTATCCTGGGCGGCGCCGGGGATGACACCATCGAAGGCTGGGGTGGCAGCAGCCTGGACGGCGGGGCCGGCAATGACAGCGTCAAGGGCAGCAATGGAAACGACACCATCATGGGTGGTGTCGGCAATGACCGCCTTGACGGCGCGGTCGGCGCCGATCTGATCGACGGTGGCGATGGCGACGATCAGGTCAATGCCAATGTATCCGACGGGGCCATATACCTCTCCCCACTCGGAGCCACCCTGCTGGGGGGTGCCGGCAACGATACGGTCAAGGGCGGCCACGGCAATGATTTGATGTCTGGCGGTGCCGGCGTCGACGTCTTTACGACCATGTCTGACGGATCAGGTGGCATCGACACCATCGCCGACTTCAGCGCGGAGGACCTGATCGTCTATCCAAAGGATGAAGAGTTCGGAAACGGCTTCCCCCCCATCACCCCCTATAGCGCTACCGGCACCGGTGTGCAGGTGGAGGCGCTGGGCAACGGGATGACCCGGCTGCATTTTCGATCATCGTCCAGCGGTGCCAACCTGTGGGCGGTGGATATTTCCGGCAGCTATCAGGTGAGCGATTTCGTCCTGGAGGGCGATGGGGTCTTCCTGGCCAGCGGCCGGGCGGCATCACAGTCCCTGACCGGCGGCACGGGCAATGACGTGATCAAGCTTCTGTCCGGCCACGACACGGTCTCCGGCCTGGACGGAAATGACAGGATCGATGCCGGCTATGGCAATGATCTGGTGGACGGCGGTGCAGGCAATGACAGCCTGCTGGGCGGTGGCGGCAATGACACGCTGTATGGCGGTGACGGCAATGACAGCCTGAGCGGCGGGTTCGGCGATGACAGCCTGAACGGGGGCAACGGCAACGATTTCATCCAGGCCGGCGGCGGGGCTGATACGATCAGCGGCGGCAACGGCGATGATACCCTGACCGGGGGCATGGACAGCGACATCATCGATGGCGGCGACGGCAATGACACCCTGGTGGCGGGCACCGAGAACAGCTGGTCCTGGTGGGCTGATCCCAGCGGCAATACGCTGAATGGTGGGGCCGGCAATGATCTTCTGATCGGCGAATATGGTGCTGACCTGCTGAACGGCGGCGCCGGCAACGACACTTTGTCGGGTGGTGTCGGCAACGACATCCTGACCGGCGGCGACGGCGCGGACATATTCGTCATCGGCATGCATTATGGCAGCAGCCCCGGCAACGACATCATCACCGATTTCTCCGGCCCCGACCTGCTGCGCATCGACGGGGTCAGCCTGACCACACCGGCCGCCGGCCCCACCACGGGGCTGCTGTCAGGCGATGTGCGGGTGGCGACCAGCGGCGGCAATACGCTGATCTCCATCGGGCTGGACACAGTGGCGGGGGCCGATACGGTCATCACCCTGTCGGGCCTGACGCTGAGCGCCGGTGATCTGGCGGTGACCGGCGGCAGCGGGCTGATCCTGCGCAGTGCCCTGCCGCAGAGCCTGTCCGGCACGACGGGCAATGACAGCCTGAGCGGCGGGGCCGGCAACGACACGATCCTGGGGCTGGGTGGCAATGACACGGCAGTCGGCGGGGCCGGCAATGACAGCATCGATGGCGGGGCCGGCAATGACCTTGTCGCCTATCGTTTCGATGATCTGGGCCTGACCGCCGGCATCAGTTTCTCCGCCGCCGCCATCACCACGGGCAGCAGCGGCAGTCTGGCCGACGGGCGCGGCGGCACCGACACGCTGCTGAATATCGAAGGGATCGGCGTCACCGGCACCAGCTTTGCCGACACGATCACGGGCAGCGCCCTGTCTGACCTTTTGTCGGGCCTGGGCGGGGCCGACAGCCTGTCCGGCGGGGCCGGCAACGACCTGCTGCGGGGCGGTGAGGGCAATGACAGCCTGGCCGGCGGCGATGGTGATGACACGCTGGCTGGCGGGGCGGGGTCCGATACGCTGGTGGGCGGATCGGGTGAGGACACGGCCAGTTACGACCTGTCCGAGGGTGCCTCGGGCGGCGTGGTGCTGCGTATTTCCGGCAGTTTCGTCCAGGTCGGCAATGCCACCGACAGCCTGAGCCAGATCGAACGGATCGAGGTGCGGGGCAGCCAGTTCGCCGACACAATCCAGGGCGGGTTGAGTGCCGAAACCATCGTCGGCCTGGGCGGCAATGACAGCCTGTCGGGCGGCAGCGGCAACGACACGTTCCTGTATCTGGCCCGTGATCCGGCCAATGGCACGGGTCTGCTGGCCCAGGGCATCGACCGCATCGCCGATTTCGGCCCTGGCGACCGGATCAGTGTGGAGGGTCTGACCTTCACCGGCACGGGTGTCGGCAGCGGGAATGGCGCGTCCTTGCTGTCGGGCGGGATACAGGCGGAAATCGTCAATGGCGTCACCCGCCTGCATATCGGGCTGGACAGCATCGCCGGGGCCGACCTGACGATCGATCTGGGCACGGGCGTGGCGGCGGCCAACCTGCGCCTGTCGGGTTCGGACATCACCTCTTCCAGCAACCTGACCCTGGCCGGCACGACCAATGCCGAATATCTGGCGGGCGGCGATGGCGACGACACGATCAGCGGCCTGGGCGGCAATGACAATCTGGTCGGCGGTGGCGGCAATGACAGTCTGCTGGGCGGCGACGGCCAGGATCAGCTGAACGGCGGCGCCGGCAATGACACGCTGGACGGTGGGGCCGGTGACGACGCTGTCGTCCTGAACCAGACGCGGGCGGCAGGCTATAGCATCATCCGCAACGGTGATGGCAGCATGACCCTGTCCACCAGTACCTATGGCACCGACCGGCTGGTCGATGTCGAGGGGCTGTCCTTCACCGACGCCTATGTCCGCCTGACGGTGGCCAGCTTCACGGGACCGGCCGGCACCTCCTTTGATGGCACCGATGCCTTTGGCGACAGCATCACGGGCGGGACGGGCAATGACTACCTGAATGGGCGGGACGGCAATGACCTGCTGATCGGCGGGGCCGGCGGCGATTATTTCCTGGGCGGTCAGGGCAATGACACCATCCAGGGCGGTGCCGACGGCACGGGCCAGAATAACAGCGTCCTGATCGATACCGCCCGGTACGAGGGCAATTTCGCCAGCTACATGATCAGTTCCGCCCTGGTCGGCAATGTCCTGACCTTCACGGTCACCGACAACCAGCCGGGCACGGACGGCGATGACGGCACCGATACCCTGACGGGGATCGAGGCGCTGAGCTTCAAGGATATGGGCTTTGTCCGGCTGGTGCCGCAGAGCAATACCAACCAGGACGGCTCCACCTATGTCGAAGGCACGCTGTTCGCCGACAACATGTCGGGAACGGCCAACCGCGACAGTTTCAGCAGTGTCGGCGGGGCGGACACGATCGATGGCGGGGCGGGAGAGGACAATGTCTTCTTCAACACCGCGATCGCCAACGCCACCATCACCCGCAGCGGCGCCAATGTGAATGTCACCGTCGGCAGCGTCACATCGGTCCTGACCAACATCGAAAGCGTGGGCTTCACCGACGGCTATGTCCGGCTGGCGGCGTTCGAATCCATCGATGCCAACGGCAACAGGTTCCTCGACGGCACCGATTTCGCCGAAACCCTGACCGGCGGCACCGGCAATGATTACCTGCGCGGCAACAAGGGCGCCGACAGCATGGTGGGCGGGGCCGGCGGCGATTATGTCGAAGGCGGGGCCGGCAACGACATCATTGATGGCGGCACCGACGGCAGCGATGGCAGCGGCAACAGCCTGGCCGATGTCGCCCGCTATGCCGGCAATTTCAGCGATTACACCATCACCCGGTCCGGTGACACCGTCACGGTGACCGACAATAATGCCGCCGATGGCGACGAGGGCACCGATACGCTGACCGGGATCGAGGCGTTGAGCTTCAAGGATGACGGTTTCGTCCGCGTCACGGTGCAGACCAGCACCAATCAGGACGGGTCACGTTCTGTTGAAGGCACGCGCTTCAATGACAGCCTGACCGGGACCACCGGGTCGGACTTCTTCCGCCCCGGCGCCGGCGCGGACAGTATCGATGGCGGGGCCGGCACCGACACGGTGTCGCTGGACCTCACCTATAATGCGGCCAGCCTGTCCAGCGGTGGCGGCGGCTGGACCTATGCCAGCGGCGGCAATGTCTACACGCTGACCAATATCGAGGCGCTGTCCTTCACCGACCAATATATCCGCCTGACACCCGTCACCTATGCGGGCACGGACGGAAACCGGTCGATCAACGGCACGCAATTCGCCGATGACCTGTCCAGTCTGGCGGGCACGGGCAATGACAATGTCGATGGTGGGGCTGGCAATGACACGCTGGCCGGCGGGTCCGGCGGCGATTACCTGTTCGGCGGGTCCGGCAATGATGTGATCGATGGCGGGGCCGACGGCACGGGCAGCGGCGGCACGGTATTTATCGACATTGCCCGGTTCGACGGCAACATGGCCGATTACACCATCACCCGCGCTGGCGGCACCGTGACGGTCACCGACAATAACAGCGTCGGCGGCAGCGAGGGCACCGACACCCTGACCAATGTGGAGGGTCTCAGCTTCAACGATGGCTTTGTCCGCGTTGCCGCCCAGACCATCCTGGCCGGCGACGGGCTGACGGCCTATATCCAGGGCACGCAGTTCGCCGACAGCCTGACCGGCAGCAGCGGCAGCGTGGCCGACTATTTCGACAGCCAGGGCGGCAATGACACCATCGACGGCGGCAGCGGCGACGATACGGTGCGCATCAATGCCAACCTGTCGGATGCGTCGATCAGCCTGGTGTCCGGCACCAGCTTCCAGGTGACGGTGGGCAGCACCACCCTTCAGGTGACGAATGTCGAAGCCTTGAGCTTCAACGACAGCTATGCCCGTCTGACCACCTATGTCTCCAGCGACAACCGCACCTATATCGGCACAGAGGTGCTGGGCGACACGGTCAGCGGCAGCACCGGCAACGATTATATCGACGGCCGGGCCGGCAATGACCTGTTGAGCGGCGGCAGCGGGGCCGATGTCATCCAGGGTGGGGCCGGCAACGACACGATCGATGGCGGCGCCAACGCGTCCGGCGTGGATGTCGCGGTCTATGGCGGCAATTTCGCCGACTATTCGATCACCGCGGCGGGCGGCACCTTCACGGTGACCGATAATAATACCAGCAACGGCAATGATGGCACCGATACGCTGACCGGGATCGAAGCGTTGCAGTTCGGCGACCAGTTCGTGCGCGTCGCCATCGAAAGCGTGGCCACGACCCTGTCGACCAGTGGCCAGTACATTTATGGCACCATCCTGGGTGAAGCCATCAACGGCACCGTCGATGGGGACGGCATCCTGGGTCGCGCCGGCAATGACACGATCAATGCCGGTGGCGGCGATGACTTCATCGATGGCGGCGAAGGCAATGACACGATCGATATCGGCGACGGCGCCAATGTCATCCGCTGGGCGACCGGGGACGGCAATGACACGATCAGCGGCTTCACGGCGGATGATATCCTGACCATCAAGGGCGGCATCGCGCGCGGCGATGCCAGCCTGTCCATCGCGATCAGCGGCGGCAACACCATCATCACCATCGACAGTACGGCGACATTGACCCTGGTCGGTGTCACCAGCCTGACGGACAGCAATTTCGGCACGGGCTGAGGCAGGGGCGCGCCCCTTCCCCAGCCCCCATTCGTCGTCAAAATCCATTTTCCGGTGAGCAAGACATGGCCCTGGTTCCGCCCGATCAGAACGTCGCCCCCGTCAATACCGTCCCCACCACGACGCTTTCCGCCACGCAAGGTCTGGCCCGCGCCATCACGGGCCTGTCCATTGCCGACACGACCCAGGACAATTCCATGAGTGTCGTCCTGACCGCCAGCAGCGGCACGCTGTCGGTCACGGGCATCAGCGGGGTCACGGTCAGCAATAACGGCACGGGCACGGTGACCCTGTCGGCCAGTTCCGGCAGCGTCGCCGCCAACCTGCGCACGGTGCTGGACAGCCTGACCTTCACCGGATCGGCTGCGGGCACGGCCACCATCCGCATGGAAACAACCGACAGCGGCAATCTGTCGGATGTCGATACCTTCAACATCTCCGTAGCCGCCAACCAGGCCCCCATCAACACCCTGCCCGCCAGCGTGGCCGCCCAGGTGGGCACGGCGCTGGCCCTGTCGGGTTCCAACCTGATTTCGATTTCCGACAGCGACGTGTCGTCCATGACCGTAACGCTGACCACCAGCAACGGCCGCTTCACCTCGGGCACGGGCACCGGTTCGGGGACGGGCACGCTGGTGCTGACGGGCACGGTGTCGGCGGTGAATACGGCCCTGGCCGCCGTCACCTACACGCCGGCGACGGCGGGCAGCACCAGCATCGCCGTCAGCAGCAGCGACGGGCTGGGTGGCAGCGACAGCGATACGATCAATGTGTCCGTCGCGGCGGCCGCCAATAACAGCCCCGTCAACACCGTCCCCTCCTCCACCCTGTCGGCGACGGAGGATGTGGCGACAACGGTGACCGGGGTGAATGTCAGCGACGCCGACGCCACCAACACCCTGTCGGTGACCTTCACGGCCAGCGCCGGCACACTGTCGGGCAGCAATGCCTCCCTGGGGACCGTCACTTTCACGCAGAATTCCAGCGGGTCGGTCACCTTCAGCGGTTCCAGCCAGACTGACCTGAACGCCGCCATCGACACGCTGAGCTTCACCGGCACCGATCCCGGCGTGGCCACCATCACCATGTCGACCAGCGACGGCCAGGGGGGCACGGCCAGCAGCACCTTCTCCTATTCCGTCACGGCGCCCACCAACACGGCCCCGGTCAATGCCGTGCCCTCCAGCACGGTTACCGGTGCCACCCGCGGCACGGCCTTCACCTTCAGCGGTGGCAATGCCGTCAGCGTGACGGACAATGGCACGTCCATCACCACCAGCGTCGGCACCGACAACGGCACCCTGGCCGTCACGGCCAGCGGATCGGCCAGCGTCAGCAATTCCGGCACGGCGACCGTCACCATCACCGGCACGCCCACCGATGTGACCAGCACGCTGGCCAGCCTGCGCCTGACGGCAGCCAGCACGGGATCGGCCACGATCAGCGTCACCAGCAGCGATGGCAGCCTGAGCGATGCCGACAGCTTCCAGGTCACCATCACCGCACCAAGCAATACGGCCCCAACCGGCACGGCGCCCGCCAGCCTGTCGGTGGAAAACGGCCAGTCAATCGCGCTCAGCGGGTCCAATCTGGTCAGCGTGGCCGACAGCGACAGCGGCGACACCCTGACCGTGCAGCTGTCGGCCAGCAACGGCACGCTGTCGGCCAGCGGCGGCGGCACCGTCACCGGGTCGAACAGCGCGTCGCTGACCATCGCCGGATCGGTGGCGGAGGTGAATGCAGCCCTGGCCAACCTGTCCTTCCATGGCACCAGCGCCGGCACGGGCACCATCACCGTCACCACCACCGATCTGGCCAGCGCCAGCGACAGCGACCAGATCAATGTCACGGTGACGGCCGACGCCACCGCGCCCGCCACCCCCACGGACAGCAACAGCAGCGCCAACAGCATCGATACGACGGCCAGCAACGGCGCCACCGTCGGCATCACGGCCAGTTCCACGGACGCGGTGGGCACCATCGCCTATAGCCTGACCAGCAATCCCGGCAGCGCCTTCGCCATTGATGCCGCCAGCGGCGTGGTGACGGTTGCCGACCGCGCGGCCCTGTCCGCCGGCACGGCCACCCTGACCGTGCGCGCCACAGACACGGCCGGCAACCACAGCCAGGCGGATTTCAGCGTGACCGTCACGTCCCCGCCCGTGTCCCCGCCCGTGTCGCCACCGGTGTCGCCACCGGTTTCACCCCCCGTTTCCCCGCCGGTATCGCCGCCGGTCTCTCCCCCGGTATCCCCACCCGTTTCGCCCCCCGTCTCACCACCGGTATCGCCACCGGTGTCCCCGCCCGTGTCGCCCCCCGTATCTCCGCCGGTCTCCCCACCGGTTTCACCGCCGGTCTCTCCGCCGGTATCGCCACCGGTCTCCCCGCCCGTGTCGCCGCCCGTGTCGCCGCCGACCTCTCCCCCCGTGGTGATCGGCGGGGCAACGGTGACGACACAGACCGGGACCGACAGCAGCGGGCGGCCGACGACCACCGTCACCGTCAATCCGGTTCCCGGAACGGTCACCACGCCGGCCGTCGTCCCCCTGGTCACCGGCAGCGCCGGGACCAGCCTGCAGGCCACGCTGCCGTCGGGCGCCGGCCTGACGGTCAGCGGCCCGACCAGCGCCCAGACCAGCAGCCAGGGCGCCAGCGTCCTGTCCGGCGCGGCGGGTACCGTCACGACGGGCACTGACGCCATCGCCCTGGTCACGGCCGCCATCAGCCAGTTCACCAGCGGCCTGAAAACCAGCCAGACATTGGTGGTCCAGACCGTCACGCCCACCCTGTCCGGCAGCACCCTGCCCGGCACGCCCATCGTGATCAGCGGCGGCACCACGGCCAGTCAGCCCGAGGCCCTGATCATTGATGCCCGCGGCCTGCCGGCCGGCGCGCCCTTACAGCTCGACAATGTCGATTTCGCCGTGGTGACGGGGACGGTGACGGTCACGGGTGGGGCCGGGTCCAACTATGTCGTCGGCGACAACAGCGCGCAAAGCTTCACGCTGGGCGCCGATGACGACACGCTGCATGGCGGCGGCGGCAATGATTTCGTCGGCAGCCTGGGGGGCAGCGACCTGCTGTTCGGTGATGGCGGCAACGACACGGTCAGCGGCGGTGACGGCGACGACCGGCTGGTCGGCGGCGTCGGCAATGACAGCGTGATCGGCGGGGCCGGTACCGACATCGCCCGCTTCGATGCCACCTTCGCCAATGTCACCATCACCACGGCCGCCGATGGCACCGTCACCGTCACCGACAAGGCCGGCGCGCTGGGCACCGATACGCTGACGGGGGTGGAATTCCTGCAGCTTTCCGACCGGCTGGTCATGCTGGGCAGCGTTCACGGTGTCACGGCCGTCACGGGATCGGCCACCGGCTTCAACGAGGCGGCCTATCTGGCTGCCAATCCCGATGTGGCCGCCGCCGTGAAGGCCGGCATCCTTGCCAGCGGCGCCGCGCATTACACCGCCTTCGGCCAGGCGGAAGGGCGCATCGACAATGCCACCTTCGACAATGCCTGGTATCTGGCCCACAATCCCGACATCGCGGCGGCCGTGAATGCCGGCATCTTCCGCAGCGGTTTCCAGCATTTCCTGCTGAATGGCCGTGCCGAGATGCGCGCACCCGACGCCGACCGCGATTTCGACGGCGGCCTGTTCAGCGAAAATTACTATCTGGCCGTCAATCCCGACGTCGCCTCTGCGGTGGCCCAGGGCATCTACAAGTCGGGCCTTGCCCATTACACCCTCTTTGGCAAGGCGGAAGGGCGTATCGCCTTCCCCACGGCCGGGTTCGACCTGGCTTTGTTCGACGAGAGCTACTATCTGGCCAATAATGGCGATGTGGCCGCGGCCGTGGATGCCGGCGCCTTTGTCGACGGGCTGGAACATTTCCTGCGCTATGGCATGAAGGAAGGGCGCGACCCCAGCGCCCTGTTCAACACCAGCTACTATCTGGCCCATAATCCCGACGTCGCCAGCGCCCTGTCACGGGGGCAGATCGACAATGCCTTCATGCATTACCTGCAATATGGCGGGCGGGAGGGACGCGATCCATCGGCCTGGTTCGACAGTTCCGCCTATCTGGCCACCTACTCCGATGTGGCCGCGGCCGGGGTCAATCCGTTGATCCATTATCTGGCCCACGGGCATGAGGAAAACCGCACCATCCAGGTGTCCGATACGGGCCTGTGGGTGGGATAGGGCCATCGGGGGGGAGCATGCCCCCCCCGACACCTCCCCCGATCCTCAGCCCTTGGGCACGAAGACCACGGGCTGGCCGGCCTGCTTGTGCGTCACGCCCTGGCGCATGACGAACTGCACGCGCTGCAATTCCGTCACATCGTCGATGGGGCTTTTGGCCGTGGCGATGATGTCGGCATCCTTGCCGGGTTCCAGGCTGCCGATGCGCGACCCGCGGTCCAGCAGGTCGGCCGCGTTGACCGTGGCCGCCTTGATGGCGTCGGCCGCCGGCATGCCGGCATCGACCATCAGCTTGAATTCCAGGGCGTTGTCGCCATGGCGGCTGACGCCGCTGTCGGTGCCGAAGGCGACCTTGATGCCCGCCTTGACGGCCTGGCCGAAGGAGCCCTTCATGCGTTCGGACACATCCATGGCCTTGCCGGCCTGGGCGGCCGTCAGGGTGGTGTTGTTGCGCGCCATGGTCGACACGGTATGGCCGGCCAGCAGGGTCGGCACCAGATAGGCGCCCGTCTGCTTGAACAGCTTCAGGCTGTCGGCATCCAGATAGGACCCATGTTCGACCGAATCCACGCCGCTGCGCAGGGCCAGGTTGATGCCGCCGGCCGCATGGGCGTGGCTGGCCACCTTCTTGCCCATCATGTGCGCCGTATCAATGATGGCCTTGGCCTCGTCATCGAACATCTGCTGGCCCGTGCCGGCCGCAATGTTGGACAGCACGCCGCCCGTGGTGGCCAGCTTGATGACGTCCGCGCCCTTGCGGATCTGTTCGCGCACGGCGCGCCGGCAATCATCGGCGCCGTTGCAGACATTTTCCGACCTGAGCGCGTGGGTCACATCCTCGTTGAAGCCGTTGACATCACCATGGCCGGCGGTGATGGAGATCATTTCCCCCGCCGCCAGGATGGTCGGTCCTTCCACCTTCCCCTGATTGATGGCATCGCGCAGGGCAAAGCCCGTGCGGGCCGACGCGCCCAGGTCGCGGACCGTGGTGAAGCCCGCCATCAGCGTGCGGTTGGCAAAGGGCACGCCGGAAAGCGCCGTATCCTCCGGCCCGTCCTGCACCTCGGCCAGGATCGAGCGCGGCGTCAGCTCGCCCGTCAGATGCACATGGCAATCGATCAGGCCGGGCAGGACGAAGCTGTTCTTCAGGTCGATGGTCTTCGCATCGGTCGGCGCACCGGCGGCGGCCGCATCCAGATATCCGGCCTTCACCGCCGTCACCTTGCCATCCGTCACCACCAGCGTCTGCTGGGACAGCGGCTTCTGCCCCGGTACCGCCAGCAATGTGCCGGCATGGATCAAGGTGGTCTCCGCAGACGCGGCGCCGGTCAGCAGGGCCAGCGCCCCGACGGCCCCGGCCAGACGGCGGCGCCAAAGCTTCTCGCACGACATGATGAATTGCCTCACCTGTGTTTGTTGTCCGTTACAGATGGAATGACCGGGATTCGTCGGGATGACAAGTGGCGGAAACCGGCCGCGTGATTTTGTCGGGCACGGGCGCCGGCGTCGACATCCTAACCGAAAGGTTAGGTTGCATCACCCCCAGCCCAAATCGTTGCATAGTGCAGTTTTTGCACAATGCGTCATGCATATTTCAATGATCCGCATATATTCGTATGTAAACCGCCTATAAACACAGTCAAAAGGACCGCAGAATCCCTCAACTTTCAGGCGTGCCATAACCGTTGGCATGTGAGCTGCAATCCTAGGTTCCCATGACGGCGACAACGCCGCGAACCAACGAACCGATGGAGACCGACATGACCAAGTTCTTCGCCAAGGCCGCCGCCGCCGCCCTGATCGCCGCCGCCGTTGCCGCCCCCGCCTTCGCCCAGAATGCTTCCGGCACCATCCAGCTGAAGGGCAATGTGGCGCTGTCCTGCACCATCGCGGTCCAGGACCTGGGCCAGTCCCTGTCGCTGAAGACCGGCGAGACCAACAAGACGGTCGGTTCGGTCACCGAAACCTGCAATTCCGGCTCCGGCTACCGCATCACGCTGGCATCCGCGAACGCCGGCAAGCTGAAGAGCGGCAATTTCACCATCGATTACAGCGTCAACTATGACAGCTTCACCGGTGGCCTGACCAGCCAGGCCGTTGTCGACCGCGCCACCGCCCAGTTCGGCAAGAAGTCGGACCTGAAGGTCTCGGTCGCCGCCTCTGACCAGTACATTGCCGGCGATTACGCCGACACGGTGACGGTCACCATCGCCGCCAAGTAAGGATTTGCCCGCTCCGCTGGCTCCATCTGCCCCCGTCGGCCCGGCCGCACGGGGGTGTTGGCGCGAACGGCTGGCGGCGGGGCCGCAAACAGCGTAGTCTGACATCGTATCCAGCCCAAAAGGGGACAGGCCAAGGAAACCGGTATGGCCGACTGGCAGACACAAATGTCGAAGGCGGGCGCTGTCGCTGGAAAGCTGACCGGCGCCGAAATCGTTGCCATCGCGCGGGCCAATCTGGGCCTAGCCGTGGGCGCGAAGAACGAACTTGCCTTCATCAAGGCCGTCGACAGTGCCGCCGACGGCGCCAACTACTCCTTCTACAGCGCCGATCCGGGCGGGATTTCCCGTGTGCTGACGGCCATCCGCTATGAATTGACCAATTCCCGCGCCGACGGCGATGACTGGCTGCTGGCCGGCGCCTATGACGGCACGGAAACCAGCGCCTGGATGGAGGGGTTGAAGGCCGGGGACGAGATCCGGATGAACTGGACCGGGTCCTCCACCGGCACCAAGGTGACCACGACGACCCTCAGCTTCATCGTGGCGGAAGCCAGTGATACCACCCGTACCCTGGCCCGCATCGATACCGGCAAGACCGGATCGATCGCGCTGACCAGCGCCAGCTTCGACCTTTATGCCCGCGCCAGCACGTCCGAGATCCTGATCTATCGCCCGCGCAGCGCATTCGACACGCGCACCAGCACCACCCGCGATGATGTGCTGACGGCCGCCACCACCCTGTCCAGCCTGATCGATGGCGGGCCGGGCAATGACGTCATCACCGGCAGCGACCGCGCGGACGTGCTGCTGGGGGCCGGCGGCAATGACACGCTGGCCGGCGGCGGCGGCTCCGACCTGCTGCGGGGCGGGTCGGGCGATGATGTCATGGGCGGCGGGGCCGGGGCCGACCATTTCGAGGTGGATTCCCGCGGCGACCAGGTGGTGGAGAATGAAGACGAGGGCAATGACACCGTCTATAGCCGCCTCGCCGCCTACAGCCTGACCGACAATGTCGAGAATCTGGTGCTGCTGAACCCCGGCAATGCGGCCGGCACCGGCAATGGGCTGGCCAACGAGCTGCTGGGCTATTCCGGTGATGACAGCCTGTACGGCCTGGAGGGCGATGACACGCTGGATGGCGGGGAAGGCAATGACCGGCTGGATGGCGGCGGCGGCAACGACACCCTGATCGGCGGCAGCGGCAACGATATCTATATTGTCGACAGCGACGGCGATATCGTGACCGAAGCGCTGGACAATGGCACGGACGAGGTGCGGGCCAGCATCGCCAGCTATGCCCTGACGGCCCATGTCGAACGGCTGACCTATATCGGCGCGGAGGATTTCGCCGGCACCGGCAATGGCATGGCCAACCTGATCACGGGCGGGACCGGCAATGACACGCTGGATGGCGGGGTCGGCAATGATACGCTGGTCGGCGGGCTGGGCGACGATGTCTATATTGTCGACACCCGGTATGACACTGTCACGGAAAAGGCCCGCGGCGGCAATGACGAGGTGCGGACGGCGCTGGCCTCCTATTCCCTTCCCGTGGAAGTGGAGAAGCTGACCTATAGCGGCAGCGGCGGCTTCACCGGCAATGGCAATGTCCTGGCCAATATCATCACCGGCGGTGGTGGCAAGGACATGCTGAACGGTGCCGGCGGCAATGACACGCTCTTTGGCGGGGCCGGCGACGACACGCTGGTCGGCAGCGCCGGGCTGGACGAATTGTGGGGCGGCACCGGGCGCGACCTGTTCCAGTTCCCCAGCGCCATGGACGCGCGCGATACGACCATGCCCATGACGGCGGGGAATAGCGACTGGATCCGCGACCTGGATCTGGGCGGCGCCAAGGGCACGGAACTGGCCGACCGCATCGACCTGCCCTTCTTCGTCACCGCCATCGCCGAAAGCCAGGTGCTGACCGGCACCTCCTTCGCGGTTGCCGTGAACCAGCTGTTCGCCCGCGGGGCCGCCCTTTACAAGACCGGCACGGCCGGGATTTTCATCTGGGGCAATGACAGCTACCTGATTGCCGGCGGGCCGACGCTGAGCACCGGCCTGGGCTATGACGATTTCCTCATCAAGATCACCGGCTACAAGGGCACGCTGGACCTGGGCGATCTGATCTGAGGGGGGGGGGCGGCGCCAGCGCACCCCTGCCCGGCCGAATCCGCATGTTGACGGATCATATCCGATATCGGAATGATTGCGCGTGTCGCAACATCCAGCCGGGAAAATGCCCATGCGCCCCTTGTCGATCCTTGGCCGGCTGGTCCGCCGGCTGTCACCTGCGCCGCTGTCCGTACAGGACCTGCCAGCCGTGCTGCTGCGGGAATTCGATCTCCAGGATGTCCGGAGCCGGACCACCGGCCCCGCTCGCCGGCCTTTTTCGGTCCGCATTCATCCGATCTCGGAATTCACGGAATATCGGGACAGATTATTCATTGCAACCTTCCCGTCCGTCGGCGATAAAGTCGGCTGAACCTGTCCCGCAACCATCCAACCAGAGGAGTGACCTTCGATGAATGCCCATTTCCCCCGTACCGGCAACGGTACCAACTGCGGCGGCTTTGCCCGTCGTGGCAACGTACTGTTCACCCGACAAATCCCCCTCAACGAACAAATGATTTTCCGAACAATCGAGGGCAGTGATGAGCTTCTTCATGTCATTGGGGCGCGGCCCCAAATTATTCTTTGAGCTTGCGCACTGGGCTGACCGGGACGCCGTTGGTCTGCGCGGAATTGAAGTCCGCCGCGAGAATGGCGAAACCCTGATCTGGGTCGGCCGTCTGCATCTGATTTATACCCCGGGCCGCTGGCGCCCGGTGGCCAGGGGACCCACCATCGATGGCCGTGACCATGATGACTACCAATCCAGGATCCGCCGCCTGGCATCCTGAGAAGCTGGACCCGCTGGTCCGCGTGCTGGAAGCGTTGCGGACGCTGGATCCCGACCTGCCCATTCAATATGCGCTGTCATTCCTGACCATCGCGCAGAATGAAGGGCTGTCGATCCGCGACCTGTCCGAACGCCTGGGCATCGCGCAATCCTCGGCCTCGCGCAATGTGGCCGCCTTGTCGAAGTGGCACAGCTTCGGCAAGGAGGGCCATGATCTGGTACAGGCCGAGGAGGACCCGCGCGAGCGTCGGCGCAAGATTATCACCCTGACCGACAAGGGCCGCACCCTGGCGGCCCAGCTGGCCGACCTGATCCAGCCCGAACAGAGCCCGACCCTGCGCCGCACGGCGTAACACCAAGCTGCGGTGAGTGAAACTCATCGTAGCTTGGTTGGCGCATTGAGCGCCCGCGACCCCATGGTCGCGTGAAGCCAAGCCGCCGGATGGCGGCAAGCGGCGCCTGAGGGCTGCATTGATCTGAACCGCGGGTTCTGATCAATGCAGATCAGTATAAGGGCGCGGGCCCCTTACCGCCCATAGGCGGCCAGGAACACCCGCACCGCACCGTCGACGCGCCTGGCCATTTCCGCGTCCCCCATCGGCGGCTGCACGCCCAGCAGGCCGCGCAGCTGTGTATGGCCGTTCAGCAGACCATAGAATTGTTCGGCCGCCAGCAGCGCATCGGGAATATCCAGCCTTCCTTCGGCGTGACAGCGCTGCAGATAGGCAGCGATGCGGCCCAGCGACGCGGCCGGGCCCGTGCGGTAGAAATGGGCTGCCAGTTCATTGTCGGCTCCGGCCGACAGGATGATGCGCAGCAGGCAATGCAGCTGGTTGCTGGCCATCAGTTCCAGGAAACGCAGGCCCAGCGCCCGCAGCACCTCTGGCACGGGCTGGCTGGCATCGGCCATGGTCAGCGGTTCGGTCATCCGTTCCGCCCGGCGCAGGATCATGGCGTCGAACAGCCCGTCCTTGGCGCTGAAATGCTTGTAGATGGTCTGTTTGGAGACACAGGCGGCGTCGGCCACCCGGTCCAGGCTGGCGGCATAGCCTTCCTCGGCAAAGACCTGTTCGGCCGCATCCAGGATGGCGTTGCGCTTGCCCAGGTCCAGCGGCCGCCCGGCGCCCCGCCGCCTGGTCTCCCCATCGATCCGGCGTGCATCGTCCGGCATGGTCTTGCATTCCCTCTTCAGTGCGCCTCGCCCACCGGTCCGCCGCGCAGCACCGGGCGCTTGACGAAGGGCAGGGTCAGCAACGCGATTGTAAACAACACACCCATGACCAGGAAGAGGTCGGCGAAGGTCATCACCACCGCCTGCTTCTGGATGGTCCCCGACAGCACGCCCAGCGCCGCATTGGCCCCGTCGCCATGCCCAGCCGCCGCCATCCGGGCCGCGACATTGTCCAGGAACCCCTGCACTTCCGCCCTTGTCGGGTCGATCCAGTCATACAGCACGCGGCCATGCAGGGCCTGGCGTTCGGTGATCAGGGTATTGATCCCGGCCAGACCGAAGGCCCCGCCCAGATTGCGCATCAGGTTGAACAGGCCCGCCGCATTGGGCACCTGTTCGGGCGGCAGCGTGCCCATGGCCAGCGTCGTGATGGGGATGATGCAGAACATCAGCCCCGCCCCGCGCAGCATCTGCGGCAACAGCAATTCATCGAACTGCCAGTCGGCGGTGACGGGCGTGGAGATATAGAAGCTGACGGCCAGCAGGGCAAAGCCGATGGCCAGCACCTTGCGCACATCCAGCTTGGAGGTCAGCACCCCGGCAATGGGCGAGGACAGGAACTGGCAGATGCCCGTCACCACCATGGTCGCCCCGATCTGCTGCGCGTTCAGCCCGCGCACCTGCCCCAGGTAAAGCGGCAGCATATAGACCGACCCATAAAGCCCGATGCCGATGACGAAGCCATAAAGGGAGCCCAGGGCGAAATTGACATTGCGCAGGGACCGCAGGTTGACGATGGGCTGGGCGTAGGTCAGCACCCGCCAGAAAAAGCCCGTACCGGCCAGGATGGCGATGATCGCGAAATCGCGGATGGCATCATCCTCGAACCACTGGTTGCGCGCCCCTTCCTCGATCACATAATCCAGGCTGCCCAGGAACAAGGCCATCAGCGCGATCCCCGGCAGGTCGATGCCCTTCAGCAGCGACGGGTTGGGCCGATCGATATCGATGCAGTTCCAGACAATGGTCGCCACGGCCAGACCGGGCAGCAGGTTGATCAGGAACAGCCAGTGCCAGGAGAACTGCTCCGTCAGATAGCCACCCAGCGTCGGCCCCACGGTCGGCCCCAATGTCGCGACCAGTCCGATCACAACCGTGACCGGTGCGCGCTTGGACGGAGGAAACGCCGTGAAGCTGGTGGCAAAGACCGTGGGGATCATGCCGCCGCCGATGAAGCCCTGGATCGTGCGCCACAGCACCAGCTCATCAAGGCTGGAGGATTGGGCGCACAGAAAGCTCATGAAGGTGAAGCCCAGCGCCGCCACCGTGAACAGCACCCGCGTCGACAACAGCCGGGTCAGATATCCGGACAGCGGGATCATCACCACTTCGGCGATCAGATAGCTGGTCTGGACCCAGACGATCTCGTCGGCACTGGCCGCCACGCCGGACTGGATCTGGCGCAGGCTGCTGGCCACGATCTGGATGTCCAGAATGGCCATGAACATGCCGAAGACCATGGCCACGAACCCCACCAGCGTCCGCGTGCTGATCCGGTCCGTGGCGGCCGGCGGTGGGGCGGCGGGGGCGTGGTCGCCCGTGTCGGACAGGGTGATGCTGGTCATGGCCGGCTCGCGACCTGGGAAGCGGCGATGTGGGCCGGGGCCAGCCCGATCAGGTCGCGCCCGTCATGGCGGGTATCGACCCGGGCTTCCACCGACAGGCCGGGCCGCAAGCGGCCGGCCATGGGCCCGGATTTGGGCAGGGCCACGCGGACCGGCACGCGCTGCACGATCTTGGTGAAATTGCCCGTGGCGTTTTCCGGCGGCAGCAGGCTGAACTGCGCACCCGATGCCGGCGACAGGCTGTCGATCCGGCCTTCCACCACCAGGCCCGGATAGGCGTCGATGGAAAGTTCCACCGGCTGGCCCACGCGCAGGCGGCCGATCTGGGTTTCCTTGAAATTGGCCGTGACATAGGCGTCCTGTACCGGCACCAGCGCCATCAGCTGCGCGCCGGCCTTCACGAACTGGCCCACCCGCGCGCCGGAATTGCCGATGATGCCCGCCACGGGCGCGCGCAGGATACTCTTGTCCAGGTCGTTCTCCGCCAGGGCCAGCGACGCCATCGCCTCCGCCAGGGTGGCTTCGGCCTTGGCCCGTTCGGTGGACAGCACCGCCACCTGGTCGCGTTCCGCCGTCAGCGCCGCCTGCGCCTTGGACAGGGCGGCACCGGCCTTCTGCGCATCGGCCTGGGTGGTGGACAGTTTCTGCTGGCTGGCGAATTCACGGCCGGCCAGGGCCGTATAGCGCTGGGCATCGGCCCCGGCGCGGCGCTGTTCGGCCTGGGCGGCGGCCACACTCGCCTCCGCCTGGCGGATCAGGGCACCTTCCAGGGTCAGGCGGCTGTCAATATTGTCGATGGCGGCCTGGGCCGCGGACAGCCGGGCCCGGGCCTGATCGGCCTTGGCGTGCAGATCCTTGTCATCAAGGCGCAGCAGCACATCGCCGGCCGCCACCATCTGATTTTCCACCACATCGACACTGGCGACAAAGCCTTCCACCCGCGGGCTGATCATGGTGATGTCCGCTTCGATATAGGCGTTGTCGGTCGTTTCGGTGAAACGGGCCACCGACCACCAGTGCCAGCCGCCATAGGCGCCGCTCAGCAGCAGGGGAAGAGCAAGGGTCAGGGCGATCTTGCGATTCATGGCGTGATTTCCACAGGGCAACGATTAGTGCACTAAGCAGTCCACTTATTTGCCGGGAGCCTGCGCCCTGTCCGTCTGATGGTCAAATGAATTAATGGACGCATCAGTGTGGTATTGAATGCAGCTGGCATGTGCTGACCGCATGGTCAGGTGTGACAGCTTGCACTGCGGGGCCGGGACGCGGTCTACTGCGGGTCGATTTCAGGTTGGGCGAAGGGGCACCGCGATGCGGGGGCGGAATTGGGACAGGCGGGAAATGCTGCGGCTGGGGGCGGGTCTGCTCGCCCTGTCGGCGACGGGCCGGGCGCAGGCGGAAGGCAGCCCCGCCGACGATCCCAAGCTTCGCTTCGTCGACCTGCCGCCGCTGCTGCTGCCGGGCAAGGAGAAATTCGCCTTCATCCGCATTTCGCTGCGGCTGGTCGTGCGCAAGACCGAAAAGATCGTGGAGGAGAATGGCCTGGTCCTGGCCTACAAGCCGCGCATCATCGGGCTGCTGACGGAGGATCTGCCGGAATATGACCGGCTGAGCCGCTCGTCCGACCCCACCGACCTGACCGCCTTGAAGACCCATGTGCGCGAACTGTCAAACAGCATCATCGGCAAGCCCATCATCGAAGATGTGCTGATCCTCAGCTTCCTGACGGGCTGACCGTCAGGGGTGCAAGCCGCTGGTCTCACACCCGCTTTTCCATGAACAGGCTGGCATCGCCGCCGCAGGGATAATCGGCAAACGCCCCGCATCTGGTGAAGCCCAGCCGGTGATAGAGCGCCACCGCCTCCACCTGCAAATGCCCGGTTTCCAGCTTCAGCAGCGACAGCCCCTCGGCCCGCGCCATATCCTCCAGCGCCGCGATGATGCGCCTGGCGATGCCCCGGCCGCGGTGGGCGGGATCGACATACATGCGCTTGATCTCGGCATAGCCCTCGCCGGGGAACAGGCGCAGCGCGCCGCAGCCCACGGCCACACCATCGGCACGGGCCAGCAGGAAGCGGATATCCGGCGCCTTCAGCTGTTCGGGGTCCAGCAGATGGTTATCCTCCGGCTGGTAAAGCCCGATCAGGTAATGGTCCAGCGCCGCGATCAGGGCGCGGGCATCGGGCGCCGTCGGGTCGGCCAGGGCAATATTGATGTCATTCATCGGTTCATTCCCAGCAGCAGATCGACCAGGGCGGGCACGGTCTGGGTGGCGGGCCCGTAAAGCCCGGCATCGAAGCGGCCGCCCGTGGCCTCCAGATTGATCTCCAGCACCATGGCCCCGGCCCGCCGCGCCTCTGCCGAAAAGCCGGCGGCGGGATAGACCTGGCCGGAGGTGCCGATGGCGATGAACAGGTCGCAATCGCCCAGCGCGTCGGCAATCTCGTCCATGAACAGCGGCATCTCCCCGAACCAGACGATATGCGGGCGCAGGGCGCCGTGACCACCGCAATCGGGGCAGCGATTATCCACCTCCAAGTCACCGGCAAAGGTGCCGATCCGCGCGCAGGCAGCACAGCGGATTTTCAGCAATTCACCATGCATATGCAGCAGGCGCGTCGATCCGGCCCGTTCATGCAGATCATCGACATTCTGGGTAACCAGATGGAACGGCCCCCGCCATTCCCGCTCCAGCCGGACCAGGGCGGCGTGCGCCGCATTGGGCTGCACGGCGGGGTCCATCACGGCGCGGCGGCGGGCATTGTAGAAACCCTGGACACGGGCCGGGTCGCGGGCGAAGGCTTCCGGCGTGGCTACATCCTGGATCCGCTCCTTCTCCCACAGCCCGTCGCCGTCGCGGAAGGTCAGCAGACCGGATTCCCGACTGATGCCGGCCCCGGTCAGGATGAAGATGCCGGCATCGGGGCGCAGACCCGCCAGCAGGCGGCGCAGCGTAGGATCGGTCATGGTGTCACGGGGATCGATGGCGGAAACGCTGCGAACGTGCCATGGCCGCGGTGGATCAGGCAAGCCCAGCCGCAAAGGCCTGCAGTTCCGCGAACGGCGACCGCGCCAGGAACGCCGCCATCTTGGCCCGGAAGGCCGGCGTGGACGCTGCCGCGGAACGGGTCAGCAGGGCCAGCGCCCCCTGCATCTCCCCTTCTTCGGCCAGGAACCGGGCCAGATTGAACTGCCCGCGGAAATCCCCACCCTCGGCCGATGCCTGGTACCAATGCCGGGCCAGTGCCCGGTCGGCGGACACGACCCAGCCATCTTCATAAAAGCTGCCGATGAAATTCATCGACTTCGCATGGCCCAGCGCCGCCGCCTTGCGCAGCCAGTCCAGGGCGGCCGCCCGGTCCTGCTCCACCCCCCGCCCCAGGATCAGGGAGGAGGCATAGTTATACATGCCCCAGTCCAGCCCGGCGCGCGCGGCCTGGGCGAACCATTGCGTGGCCAGCGCCTGATCGGGTGCCGTACCCCAGCCATTCTCATAACAGCGGCCGACCATGTTCATGGCCATCACATGGCCCTGATGGGCGGCCTGGGTAAACCAGGCCAGCCCCAGGGCCGGATCGGCCGCGACCCCGCGGCCATCCAGCAGCATCTGCCCATAGACGACCTGCGCCTCCGCCAGCCCGGCCTGGGCTGCGACCGCCACCAGCGAAGCCGCCTGTTCGGGCGGGCCGGAGAGCGCCGCCGCCATCTCGGCGGCACTCATGGCATTCAGGCGTTGGGCGTCCATCAGAACTTCGCGTTCAGGGTCACCGTGCCCGACCGGCCCGGCGCGATGGCGGCGAAATGCGTCGGATAGGCCTGGTTGTAATAGACCTTGTCCGTCAGGTTCTGGACATTGACCTGCAGGCTCATGTCGGGCGTGAAGGCATAGGATGCTGTGGCATCGAACCGCCAGTAGGAGGGAACCCACTTGGGCGGGGTGGTGGTGCGGCTGGTGCTGGTGCTGCCCCAGACCTTGTCAACATAGAAGGCGCCGCCGCCGACCGTCAGTTCCGGCAGCACGTCATAGGTGGTCCATAGTGACACGGCATTTTCCGGCGTGTTCGGGTACTTGGCCCCGTCGGCCAGACCAAAGGCGGCGGCACTGCCGCCGGCCTTGATCAGCTTGCCATCCAGATAGGTATAGCCGCCGAACACCTGCCATTCCGGGGTGATCTTGCCGGCCAGGCCCAGTTCCACGCCCTGCACCCGCTTTTCACCGACCATGGCGGCCGTGCCGTCGGCCTGGGTGATGCGGCTGTTGGTGGTTTCGGTGCGGAAGATGGCGGCGGTAGCCATCAGCGCCTCACCGAACAGGTTCCACTTGGTCCCGACCTCGAACGTCTTGTTCTTTTCCGGCCGCAGGCTGGCATTCAGCACGCTGTTCAGGGCCGAAATGTCGCTGCCCTGAACCAAGGCATTGCCGACGGGGGTGGAGGAGGTGGCGTAGGAAGCATAGACGCTGCCATCGCGCGTCGGCTTATAGTTCAGGCCGACCTGATAATTGAACAGGTCATCCTGGCGCTTGAAGGTGCTGCGCACGCCCGCCGTGCTGGCCGTGCTGGTGAACTTGGCGTCATAGAGGTCCAGACGCAGGCCCAGATTCACCTGCAGATCGGTGGTCAGGTCGGTCGTGTCGTTCAAATAGGCCGACTTGGTGATGTTGCGCGAATTGCTGGGATTGTTGTTGCGCGTCATCACGCCGGCCCACGGATCATAGGGATTGGGATTGTAGAGATCCGTGCAGTAATAGGCGGCGATCGCCGCGGCGGAGCAGGAGGTGGCACCCGTC
Source organism: Hydrogenophaga intermedia (assembly GCA_943371025.1). Lineage (GTDB taxonomy): Bacteria > Pseudomonadota > Alphaproteobacteria > Azospirillales > Azospirillaceae > Niveispirillum. Next base: position 16,206 of record CALRTC020000041.1, on the reverse strand, counting down.
GGCAGGGTCAGGGCATAGCCGTCATTCTCCCCCTTCTCGCGGCTGAATTCCAGGCCGGTGGAGAAATTGTGGGTCAGGCCGGCAAAGCTGAAGCTGCCATACAGGTCGGTCTGGTTGGCAATGGTGTCCACTTCCGTCGCGCGGCTGTTCTGCCGGCGATAGACCAGGCCGTAATAGATATTGCCCTGGCTGTCGTCAGGTTGCGTCAGGATGTAATCCTGGCCCGTCTGGGCATAGCGGGTGACATTGCGCAGGCTGAGCCCGCCCTTGAAATCATGTTCCAGCTTCACCGTGCCGATATCGGCCGTGTCGCGGCGGAAATCGCGGTTGGCCAGACCGTAGAAGGTGGAACGGTCGACATCCACGGGCGACCCGTCACCCGTTTGCAGCACGCGGGCGCGGCCGTCGCTGCGGGCCCGGAACACCGGGTTGTTATAGGGGATGCCCGGATCGGGCACGTCGTCGGTTTCCAGGTGGTAATAGCTGATGGTGGCGCGGGTATCGCTGTTCAGGCCAAAGGCGATGGAGGGCGCCACGCCCCAGCGCTTGTTTTCCACCAGATCACGGCCCGCCACATCGGCATCATGCCACACACCATTGATGCGGACGGCCGTGCCGTCATCGATCTGCTTGTTCACATCGGCCGTGACGCGCTTGTAGCTGGCCGTGCCGACGCCGACCGTCGCGGCGGAGAAATCCTCGGCCCTGGGCGCCTTGTTGGTCAGGTTCAGGCTGCCGCCGGCGCCGCCGCGCCCGACATAGGCGCCGCTGGGGCCCTTGGTGACCTCAATGGTCTCCAGATTGAACACTTCGCGCGACTGGGCGCCGATATCGCGCATGCCGTCGATGAAGGTGCTGCTCTGCGAATCATAGCCGCGCAGGAAGGGCCGGTCGCCCACGGGATTGCCCCCCTCGCCGGCACCGAAGGTGATGCCGGGCACGGTGCGCAGCGCATCGGTCAGCGTCGTCGCCACCATGCTCTGCAACAGTTCCTGCGGCACGATGGTGATGGAACGCGGCGTATCCAGCAGCGGGGCGGTGAATTTCGGGCTGTCCAGCAGATCGCGCTTGAACCCCTGTTCCCCCGCAGGCCCGGCCTGCTGCCCCTGCACCGCCAGGGTCGGCAACTGGACCGCGTCATCCTGTTTCTTGGCCGGGGCCGGGGTTTCCTGGGCAATAGCGGGCGCGCCATAGGCCAGGGCGGCCAGGGAAGTGCCGGCGAAAATGGCCTCGGCCAGGCTGGCGGAACGGGGAGTGGGGGTCATGGCGTCGATATCCAGCGCGATTAATAATGCGAGCGATTCCTATCTTCACTCGCAATCCAGGGCAAGGACAGAAGGCGTGACAGCGGCGCGGACGGCATATGCAATCGGCAATGATACCAATCTGCCGAGGGTTGACCCTTGGCGGATTGGAGGCCGGCGACCGCCGGCCCGGCGACCGTGCGCCGCGAGCCAAGCCGCCGGATGGCGGCGCTCGGCGCTTGAGGGAACACGAAACCTCCCTTGATCGGTCACGGTCAAGGGAGGTTGGTATGAGTTGAATTTGCAACAGGATCGCCCCCGACCTTCCTGACAGGGGGCATCCAACACGGCTCCGGCCGGCCGTGCCAAGCGCCACAACATCACATGGCGGGGCGGCAAAATAGCGATGACAACGTTTGCACGACCCGTTCGTGTGCATAGAACAACGTTCAAATCACGGGAACCGAATGAAACCGCATCTGTTTGGATGGCACCGCCGCCGCGGTCGCCCGATGTCCATCTATGGCGCGCTCGCGACCCTGGCCCTGGCCGCCATGCCGACCTTCTCCGTCAACGCGGCCCTGTCGAACAATGACCTGCAGGCCATCGGCCGCGCGGTCACCTTCCAGGAAGCGGCCCCGCACGGGAGCGGCACCTTGGGCATCCTGGTCGATCCCGACAATCACGCCTCCCTGACCGACGCCGCCGAACTGGAGGAATTCCTGAAGGCCGGGCTGAAGGTCGATGGCCTGACCTTGAAGGTGCAGCTCATCCCGGTTTCCGCCCTGGCAAACGGGTTGAAGGTGGATGCCCTGCTGATCCCCGATGTGAATACCGGACTTTACCCCAGCCTGGCGGAACGGCTGGCCGGTCTGCCGGTCCTGTCGATCGGCACCGATCCGGCCTGCGCCCGGTCGGGTGCCTGCATTGTGTCCGTACAGACCCAGCCGCGCACCGAAATCCTGGTGAACAGCAACCGCGCGGCCATGGCCGGCGTGCGCTTCGCCACCGCCTTCCGCATGGTCATCAAGGAGTTTTGAAGCCATGGCCACGAATCACATCCTTTCCCCCCGCCTGGCCCTGGCGATCTGCACGGCGCTGACCCCCGCCACGGCGGCGCTGGCCGGCGGCAATGACCTGTCGGCCCTGGAAAAGCTGCTGGGCGAGCCCGTGACCACCAGCGCCACGGGCAAACCCGAGCGTGTGTCCGAAGTTCCCGTGAATATGGACATTGTCAGCGCCGACGCCATCCGCCGCGCCGGCATCACCAGCGTCGCCGACCTGCCGCGTGTCCTGAAGGGGCTGGCCGGTGTGGATGTGCAACAGGTGTCGCAGGGCGTCTATAATGTCGGCATTCACGGCTATAACGGCGCCTTCTCCAACCGCATCCTGGTGCTGGTGAATGGCCGTCAGGTCTATCTGGACCATTATGGCTATACCCAATGGGCCGCCATCCCCGTGGAGATCGCGGAGATTCAGCAGGTGGAGATGGTCAAGGGCCCCAATTCCGCGCTGTTCGGCCTGAATGCCGCCAATGGCGTCATCAATATCATCACCCGCAATCCGCTGAGTGAGGATGTGGGGGCGGTCAACATGACCATCGGTACCGATGGCTATCGCGGCGGATCGGCCGTGGTCACCGCCCACCCCAACAGCCAGAGCGCCATCCGCCTGTCGGCCGGCGGCTTTCACGCCAGCGATTTCGACCTGTCGGGCAGCGACACCAGCACCACCCGCATCGACCCGGAACGCACCTCCGTCGCCGTTGACGGACGCTATGCGCTGGATGGCAAGACGGAAATCGCCCTGGAAGGCACGCGCACGACCTCGCAGGGGATCGAACTGAACCCCGGCTATTCGGCGGTGGCGGGCCAGTACAAGACCTGGTCGGCCAAGCTGTCGGGCAAGACCGACCTTGGCGGCGTGCTGCTGGACGGGCAGATCTATCACAATGACCTGTCCTATCATGAAGCCGACGGGACCAGTTCCGCGGCCGGGGCCAGCCCGCGTTTCGACAATGGCGTCACGGTGGCCAACAGCAGCGCCCAGTTCAAGCTGGCGCCTGCCCATTCCATGCGCGCAGCCCTGGAATATCGCCACAACACCATGGACAGTACGCCCACAGCGGGCGGCACCGTCGGTTACGACATCTATGCCGCCAGCCTGATGTGGGATTGGCAGGTGACGGACCGGCTGTCGGCCACCAATTCGGTGCGCATCGACCAGATGGAACTGTTCCGCAAGGGCACGCTGGACAGCGCCACCACCCTGACCAACGACATGTGGGACCGCAGCCTGACCAATATCGCCTTCAACAGCGGCCTGGTGTTCCGCGCCACCGATACCGACACGCTGCGCCTGTCTGCGGGTCGGGCGGTGCAGGCGCCGTCACTGGTTGATCTGGGCTTCCTGGCGGTTCAGAGCATGGGCAGCAGCCTGATGGTGATTTCCGGCAATCCCAACGTAAAGCCGACCAGCGTCAGCAGCATCGAAGGCGGCTGGGACCGGCAGATCCCGGCATGGAACGCCAAACTGCGCCTGTCCGCCTATGCCCAGCAGACCCGCGATATCAGCGGCAGCGGCGGCGGCTCCGTGGGCGGTGGCGATGTGACCACGGGCGGCGGCGTGCCGCCCGACGGCGGCACCGGCGTGGGAGGCATGACCGGGACCACCGGCACCAGCGTCAGCATGTCCGGCAATATCGGCAACAGCCGCGCCTGGGGCATCGAGACGGGCCTGGAAGGCACACTGGACAGCGGCCTGCGCTGGGGCGCCAATTACAGCTTCGCGCATCTGAAGGATGATCCCGACGCGGGCTATACCATGTATTCCGCCGATGCCACGCCCCAGCACAGCGTGACGCTGAAGCTGGGCCGGGATATTGGCGACTGGTCGCTGGACGGTCAGGTCCATTACATCTCCGAGATTTTCCAGATCACGGGCAGCGGCGGGACCAACACCGTCACGAAACTGCCCGACTACGTCTCCAGCGACGTGCGGGTGGGCTATCACCTCAGCGAGGCGACGGAGGTCTCGCTGACCGGCCTGACCCTGTTCCACAGCAATCTGAAGGAAGATAGCGGCCCCGGCGTGGAAAGCCAGGCGCGGCTGTCGCTGACCACGCGTTTCTGACGGCTGCCCCCCTTTCCTGGCATTAAGGCAGGGGACAAGCGGGACCGGACGGGGTAAACCCGGTCGGTCCCTTCCGTCCGGAGTAACAGTCCCATGCGTTCGGTCCTGTTCGTCTGCACCGGCAATATCTGTCGTTCCCCCACGGCGGACGGGGTGATGCGGCACAGGGTTGCGGCGGCGGGGCTGGAGGGCCAGGTGCTGGTCGACAGTGCCGGCACCCATGGCTACCATATCGGGGAACCGCCCGACCCGCGCACCATCCAGGCCGCCCGCGCCCGTGGCTATGACCTGTCACCCTTGCGTGCCCGCAAACTGGTGGTGGCGGATTTTGACCGGTTCGACCTGATCCTGGCCATGGATCGCGGGCATCTGGAGATCATGCGCCGGCTGGCCCCGGCCGGCAGCCCGGCCGAACTGGCCCTGTTCACCCGCTTCGCCCCGCCCCCGCATACCGACCGCGATGTGCCCGACCCCTATTATGGCGGCGCCCAGGGCTTCGCAGAGGTGCTGGACATGGTGGAAGCCGGGGTGGCGGCGCTGATGGCGCGTCTATAGGCCTGACCGAAGGACCGCGACCTCTATCCATCATTGCGCGGATAAAGCAGCATTACATCTCCGGATAATTTTGGCGCATGTACACGTTGCCTTGCATTTCCCCGATGGAAACAAATATGGTAGTCATATGCCATTCAACCTAAGAATGCGGATATGCTTGCCATGGCTGCTATCACCCCGACCGATACGAAACTGCCCGGCCTGACGCTGGCCAATCCGCTGCAGGGCGGGGTCAAAACAGATCCCACCACGGCCGGGCTGCTGGCGGCCGAACAATATCGCCAGGGCGGCCGCCAGATCGTTCGGGCCTATCAGGTGACCCTGCAGCCCGGCTATTTCCTGGGCGTGAAGGAAGTGCGGATCGAAGCCGACACGATCCGCATCCCCGCCAATTTCGAAGCCAGGATCCCCAGCGGCACCATCACCCTGCTGGCCCGCAACATCATCGCCGAAGGCCTGGTGACGCTGGATGTCTCCGGAGAGACGCACGAGAGACGGGCGGTGGCGACGCCCGTGGTGGCGGCACCGGTCACGCATACTGTCCAAACCATCCCTTTCGCCGGCAATACCCTCAATATCCCCATTCATAACAACATCCCGGCAACCACGGCGGAGGCTGTGGACCGTGCGACCAACGGCATGGCGGCCACTGGAACGGACACCAGCAATGGGGGCGGTAACGCTGCCAATGCCGCCCGCGGGAATGATGGCGGCGCCGGCGCCAATGGAACCCATGGCAAGCATGGCGGTCATGGCGGCAGCATCACGGTGGCGGCGGAAACGCTGGAGGGTTCGTCTGCCAATGCGCATTTCACCCTGCTGGCACGCGGCGGCAACGGGGGCGACGGGCAGGCGGGCGGCCATGGCGGCAATGGTCGCCACGGGGACAATGGCAAGGATTCCGATGGCGACACGCCGGGCGGTGCGGGCCAGGTCGGGGGCAATGGCGGCAATGGCGGGAACGGCGGTAATGCCGGCAACGGGGGCGATGGCGGGCGGATCGCCTTTCTGACGGTGAAGCCGTTCAGAAGTGACATGACAACCCTTGATAATGCGCCAGGCAAGGCGGGGACAGCCGGTGGCTACGGCAATGGCGGACAGGCTGGACAGGGGGGATATGGCGGGCTGTCCAACAAGCATCGGACCCCCGCCAATCCGGACCCCGTGTTTGTTTCCAGCCGCTATCCCGGCCGGCCGCGCCCGCTTCCCAGGCCGTACAAGAACCAGCGGGACAGAACGGCCATCCGCCACGTCAACTATATTGCCCTGATGGCGGACGGTGAGTGGGGGACCGACGGCCGCAATGGCACGGCGGGCAAGGACGGCGCCAACGGCAATAAGGGAGAGGCACCGCGCGGGAGGTATGGCGCGGGCGGCGACAGCTATCAGCATTTCATCGGGGAAATCAAACCCAAGGCTGTTGCTATTGTCGAAAGTGAACAGCCGAACGTGCGCCCACAGTTTGACGTGAGAAAGCCGTTTCTTCACCTGCAAACCCGGATGCAGCAACTAAGCGATGCCGAAGCGACCAAAGCCAAAAAGCAGGCCGTCGCCGATGCCATTGGCAGCGCCAGCTCCTGGAGCGAACATGTGCGCTTTAATGCATCGCTTTCCCTGGAATACCGGCTGCTGCTGCTGCGCAATGTCAAAATGCTCTACCTGCAGCGCACCGGCGATTCGTTGAGGGCCGCCACCACCCTGCTGCTCTGGCTTGCCAATGTCCATCCGACCGACAGTTTCTTCGCAGATCTGGCCGCCGGAAGCGTCCGGGATGGCTGGACCCCCGAAGAAATTGCGTTCAGGAACAATGTACTGAACCAGCGGGACCGTTTCGACATGGTTCGCGGCCAGATCTGGTTGCTATTGCAGCAGATCGCGGCCGGGCTGGACTATTTCGGCAACAGCGTGGACTGGGTTCCGGCCCTGCCGCTGACATCCTATCAGGAATATAGCCAGTCCCTGGTCAGCGCCGCCAAAGGCGCGGAGGCTCTGTTCAGCAGTTACCTGGCCGCCAGCGCCAATGCCGACCTGCAAAGCATCCAGGCCAAGGAGATGCAAACCGCGATCAAGACCCGGCAGGACGCGCTGGAGCAGGAAAGGGCCGACCTGCTGAACGGCCGCAAGGCAGCCTTGGCCACCGCCAATGCCAGTTACACCCAGTTGGAAACCCTTGAAGCGGCCCTGATCCGCGATGGAGAGGCCTTCATAAAGGCCCTGCAGAGCGGATTGCGGGCCGAAAGCATGAGCGCTGCTTTCAGCATCATCAAATCCGTGGCCGTCAGTGTCGTCGGGTTCGGCACCGTGGGCAGCGCGCTGAAGGCCGGCGGTGCCTTGCGCGTCGCCGCATCCGCCTTCGCCGATAAGCTGACGGGTGAGACAAAGCCCAAGCCGACCAGCAGAAAGGAGATATTGCAGGGAAAGCTGGAGGAGGCCCACCAGACCGTCACCTTGGACAAGGCCACCCGCGCTGCCTCTGCCCTGCTGTCGGACATCCCCAACATCATCGAGAAGATCGGGGTCTTGTCGGACAATGCAAAACGCATCAGCAGTGCCAGTAATGATTTCTCCGTCAGCGATCGCATCTTGAAGATGGACCGGGAGGTCTTCAAAGACATGCTGATGAAGGTCGGTGATACAGTCAGCGCGACGCAGAAGGAAAAATATTGGAAGTCCTTCAACCAGTATCTGGATCAGGTGGACGCTTATGCCACGGCCTATGCCCGTTATGCCGGTACGTTCCTGACGGAAACGCGGCTGTTAACGGAACAGGAGGATTTGCAGACCAACAAGGAAGCCGTGGAAAAATTGGAGGGCGACACCGCCCCGATCAACCACCCGGATTATCACGAGGCGTTGAGCAATCTGTTGTTCAGCACCAAGGTGGCATTGCAGGATTTCCTGTATCAGGCGGGGCTGGCCTATCGCTACTGGGCCTTGGAGGAACCGCCGGCCATGCCTGGCATCCTGGGCAATGTGACGGAGGCGGACACCTATGCGGCCACCCTGACGGAGAAACTTGCCAAGCATCTGAACGAGAAACAGACAGTCGGGCAGCGTTTCCGACTGACCATGACCCTGACCGAAAAGGATTTTCCAGATCAGTTCAAGGCGCTGCGCACCAAAGAGGGGGCCTTCTTCCTGCTGGATGAAGCCATGCCCGCCATCGCGGCGGAAATGGCGATGAAGGCCAATATCCGCGTCAACGCCCTTGATATCCATCTGCCGGGTGCGTTCCCCAGCGGCGGTCGGGCCGGCATCTCCTTCACCCATATGGGGGCGTCGGACTTCATCCGGACCGACTTTGAGCGCTGGCATTTCAGCCACATCCCGACCCGTGGTGTTTACGAATATGAAACCTACATCCTGCCCGCCGCTGGCCAGGCACCACCTGCCGCACAGCAATTCATCTACAAGGCAGACCCTGCCCCCAATGATTATGGCGCAGCGGGGCGGCTGCTGGGCTATGGCGCGGAACAGGTGGAAAGGATCAATTGGCTGTCTGGCGGCACGGTCAGCGACCAGGAGACACGCATCCTTCCCGCCCTGCTGGGGATTTGGCGGCTTCAGTTGCCGACTAAAGGCCCTGGCGGGCAGGTCGTGAACGACAAGCTGGACCCCCGCCGGCTGACCCAGATCGTCATCATTTTCCAGGGCACGGCCGAAGCCTACGCGCCCCTGCCTTGATCAGCGGCCCCGGCGTCTCCCCTACCCCCGCAGACTGACCAGCGCGTCGGGGAAGCGGCGGGACAGGGGCGCCGTGGTGCCGTCGCTGAGCGTCAGTTCATGGTCGCCCGACCCTTCCGGGGCCACGGCCTTCACATGCAGGGCATTGACCAGCCAGGACCGGTGGGTGCGCAGGATGCCGTGGGGGGCCAGGTCACCCGCCAGTTGCGTCAGGGTGGCGCGCATCAGCGGGCGGCGACCATCGGTCAGCAGGAATTCCACATAGTTGGCGGCGGCGCGCACGGCGATGATCTCGGCCACGGGCACGCGATGCACAATGGCCCCATCGCGGATGTCGAACCGGGCCGGGGTCGGCGTGATCCCGGCGGCCGACGGTGGGGCTGGGGGCTCGGCTGGCAAGGGCGTTGTGGCAAGCGCGCCCGCTGTCCCGACTGCGGGGGATGGCAGCGGCGACGGGGCCGCAGCCGCCATCCCCCGCCCGTGCCCCAGGGCCAGGAAGATCATCAATGTGACGAAATAGGACACGGCATCCTTGCGGAACTCATATGTCAGCACTTCGACCGTGACCGGAAATGTATAATCCAGCCCCAGAAGCCCGGCCGCGATCTGGCGGGTGATCGACATGCCCACGACATGCAGGCAGGAATAGATCAGCAGCGCCACCCCATGCGTCAGGATCTGCCGTGCCCATGGGGCCTGGATGGGGGCGCGGGCCAGGGCGAGGGCCGGGATGAAGATGACCATCATCATGGCAATGCCCGATGTGCCCTCTGTCATGATCGGCCAGATCGGATCAACGGGTCGGCCATCGCGCGCCGCATCCTGCAGGATCGTCATGACATTGACGGAGTTGCCGACCAGAATCAGCAGGAAGGCGAGCAGAAACGGACCAAACCGGGACGAAATGCCGTTCGTCCCAGACCCTTTTCCGCTCGTCCCAGCCGCCCGTACCGACGTCACATCCATGAACCGCCCCGTCCCCTGCCTGTTGCCCGGTCCACCATCGCACGCCATCACCGGGACATGACACCATCCATCAGGGAGCCATCGTCCCCATGTCCGCATCGTCCCTATCCGCCCACCCGCCGCAGCGCCTGCCCTTTCTGGACTGGGTGCGGGTCGGCGCCTTTGCCCTGCTGATCCTTTACCATGTCGGCATGTTCTATGTGACCTGGGACTGGCATGTGAAGAGCCAGCATGTGGGGCACGCGATAGAGCCGCTGATGCTGCTCAGCAATCCCTGGCGACTGTCGCTGCTGTTCCTCATCTCCGGCGTTGCCACCCGCTTCATGGCCGACCGGATGGGGCCGGGAGAACTGGTCCGGTCGCGTCTGCCGCGCCTGGGCATCCCGCTGCTGTTCGTCATGGCCGTCCTGGTCGTGCCCCAGCCTTATTATGAGGTGGTGGAGAAGATCAATTACGCCGATGGCTATTGGGCCTTCTGGACCCGCTACCTGTCCTTCGACCAGAGCTTCTGCCGCGGCACGGATTGCCTGACCCTGCCCACCTGGAACCATATGTGGTTCGTGGCCTATCTGCTGGTCTATACGGGCCTGCTGGCTGGCCTGCTGGCGCTGGGCGGCGGCCGGGCGCTGATCCGGCTGGGCGAGGGGCGGTGGGTACAGGGCCCGGCGCTGCTGGTCCTGCCCATCCTGCTGTTGGCGGGGCTGCGCATCACCATGCTGACCAGCTTTCCCGTCACCCACAACCTGACCTGGGACTGGTACAATCACGCCGTCAGCCTGGGCATGTTCCTTTTTGGATATGCCATCGCCCGCAATGCGGCCCTGTTCGATCTTCTGTCGGCGCGGCGCTTCACCACCCTGGCCCTGGGTCTGACCGCCTGGGCCTTCTATGCCTGGTATGGCTGGACCTACTGGCGGGACGGGGCGCCGATGCCCGACGACATGCTGCGCATGGCCAGCCGCACGGCCTATGCGGTGCAGCAATGGACCATGATCCTGGCCGTGCTGGGCTTTGCCCGCCGCCATCTCAACCATTCCTCACCCTTGCTGCGTTATCTGTCGGTGGGGGTCTTCCCCTTCTACATCATCCACCAGACCCTGATCGTCATCATCGGCCATCATCTGAAGGCCCTGTCGCTGCCGGTGGCGATCGAGTCCACGCTGATCATCGGTCTGACGGTGGCCGGTTGCTTTGCCACCTACGAACTGGCCCGGCGGGTGCGGGTGCTGGGGCCGCTGCTGGGGGTGAAGTAGCGAATTCTTTACATCTGTCGGCGCATGATCCCGTCCACCGGCGACGACGCCGGCCACGGGTGGGGGAATGAGATTGGGCGGGGCTGCGGAATTCAGCGGCGAACCGACAGGGCTGGATATTCCGGCCCTGGATGGGCGGCTGCGCGACCTTGTCGAATACTGGCGGCGGCAACGCGGGCCCGACCGCGCCGCCCCCTGCCGGCATGACCTGAACCCCGCCGATGTGCAGCCGCTGCTGCCCTGGATCATGCTGCTGGACGTGGCCGACGGGGATTACCGCTATCGCCTGGTCGGCACGGGCCTGGACGGGCTGTTCGGCCGGCCGCTGACGGGCAGCACCCTGCGCCGGGCCTGGCCACAGCGGCTGGGTCAGCTCTGGCAGCACTGGATGGACCGGGCGGCCCGGGAAATCCAGCCCATCGTCACCTCCGCCACGTTGGACACCAAGCGGGGGAACCTGCGGCTGGATCAGGTATTCCTGCCCCTGTCCAACCATCCCGACCGCATCGACATGCTGCTGTGCGGGACCAGCGGCACCTGCCTGCGCCGGCCCAGCACACCGCTGCTGCGCCCGGCTGAAGAGTTGCACGAGGAAGAGCTGGTCGGCTTTGCCGGCGCCACGCTGACGGTCTGAAGCCGGAGGCGGCTAGGTGCTGTAAGCCGGAGGCGGCTAGGTGCTGGCAGCCGGAGGCGGCAGGATGGTAGGGTGGCGGCCCCTTCCGGCAGCCCGATGATTGTCCGCCCGTGACCAGCCCCAGCCGCACCGACAGCCCCGCCAGCGCCGCTATCTCCCCCATGATGGCGCAATATCTGGAGATCAAGCGCCAGCATCCAGGCTCCCTGCTGTTCTACCGGATGGGCGATTTCTACGAGCTGTTCTTTGACGACGCCGTTGCCGCCGCCGCCTCGCTGGATATCACCCTGACCAAGCGCGGCCAGCATCTGGGCGAAGAAATCCCCATGTGCGGCGTGCCCGTCCATTCCCATGAACAATATCTGTCGCGGCTGATTCGCAATGGTTTCCGCGTTGCCATCTGCGAACAGACCGAAGACCCGGCCGAAGCCAAGAAGCGCGGCAGCAAATCCGTGGTCCGGCGGGAGGTCGTGCGCGTGGTCACCCCCGGCACCATCACCGAGGATGGCTTGCTGGATGCCAAATCCAACAATTACCTGGCCGCCCTGGCCGAAGCCGGGGGCGAGGCGGGGCTGGCCTGGCTGGACCTGTCGACGGGCGAACTGACGCTGGCGCCGGCCGACCGCGCCGCCCTGCCCTCGCTCCTGGCCCGGCTGTCGCCGGGGGAATTGCTGCTGCCCGAGCGGCTGGCCGGCGCGGACGAGTTATCGCCGCTGTGGGATGAATGGCGGGCGCGCCTGACGATACAGCCCAATGCCAGATTCGACAGCGAGAATGGGCGCAAACGCCTGCTGGCGCTCTACAATGTCGGCACGCTGGACGCGTTCGGCGCCTTTGGCCGGGCGGAGGTGGCGGCCGCCGGGGCCCTGGTCGATTATGTCGAACTGACGCAGAAGGGCCGCCTGCCCCGCTTCGACATTCCCCGCCGCCAGGGGGCGGGTCAGGTGATGGAGATCGACCCGGCCACGCGGCGCAATCTGGAACTGACCCGCACCCTGACGGGGGAACGCCGGGGCAGCCTGCTGGCCGCCATCGACCGCACCGTCACCGGGGCCGGTGCGCGGCTGCTGGCCGGCCGCCTGTCGGCCCCGCTGACCGATCCGGCCCGCATCGACCGGCGGCTGGACATGGTGGCCTATCTGGCCGGGGAAGCGCCCTTGCGCATCGACCTGCGCGAGGAACTGCGCCGCACACCGGACGTCGAACGCTCTCTGTCGCGCCTGACCCTGGACCGGGGCAGCCCACGCGATCTGGCCGCCGTGCGCGATGCGCTGGAACGCGCCATCACCCTGCGCGGCCGGCTGGCCTATGGCACGGGCGGTATCGATGTCCCCCTGCCGGCGGGTCTGGCCCGCATTGCCGAGGGGCTGACGGGCGGTCCGCGCGCCGATCACGAGGCGCTGGTGGCCCTGCTGTCGCAGGCGCTGGGGCCGGACCTGCCTTTGCTGGCCCGCGATGGCGGCTTTGTCGCCCCAGGTTACTCGGCAGCCTTGGACGAGCTGCGGGCGCTGCGCGATGACAGCCGCCGGCATATTGCCGGGCTGCAGGCGCAATATGTCGATGCCACGGGCATCGCTTCGCTGAAGATCCGGCACAACAACGTGCTGGGCTATTATATCGAGGTGACGGCCACCCACGCCGACAAGCTGCTGTCGGAAAAGCATCGGGCCGATTTCATCCATCGCCAGACCATGGCCGGCGCCGTGCGCTTCACCACGGTCGCCCTGTCCGACCTGGAGCGCAAGGTGGCGGAGGCTGGCGACCGGGCGCTGGCACTGGAGCTGGAGATTTTCGACCTGCTGGTCAAGGCGATCGTCGGTCAGGCCGATTTCATCGCCAGCACGGCCCGCGCGCTGGCCACGCTGGATGTGACGGCTTCCCTGGCCGATCTGGCCGTCGATGGCGGCTGGTGCCGGCCGGAAATGGCCCGCGACCTGTCCTTTGACATCCGGGGCGGGCGCCATCCGGTGGTGGAGCAGGCCCTGGCCGAAAATGGCGGCGGGCAGTTCGTTGCCAATGATTGCGACCTGTCACCGGGTCAGCGCCTGTGGCTGCTGACCGGCCCCAACATGGCTGGTAAATCGACCTTCCTGCGCCAGAACGCCCTGATTGCGGTGCTGGCGCAGATGGGCAGCTTCGTGCCCGCCCGCACCGCCCGCATCGGCACGGTGGACAAGCTGTTCAGCCGCGTGGGTGCGGCCGACGATCTGGCCCGCGGCCGTTCCACCTTCATGGTGGAGATGGTGGAGACGGCCACCATCCTGAACCAGGCCACGCGCCACAGCCTCGTCATCCTGGACGAGATCGGGCGCGGCACCGCCACCTTTGACGGTCTGTCCATCGCCTGGGCCTGCGTCGAACATCTGCACGAGATGGCGCGCTGCCGCGGCCTGTTCGCCACGCATTATCACGAGCTGACGGCCCTGTCGGCCAAGCTGCCCGACCTGTCCTGCCACACGATGCGTATCAAGGAATGGAGGGGCGACGTCATCTTCCTGCATGAGGTGGCGGCGGGTTCCGCCGACCGCTCCTATGGCATCCATGTGGCGCGGCTGGCGGGATTGCCGCCCGCTGTCATTTCGCGGGCGGAACAAGTGTTGCAGATCCTGGAAAAGGGCGATCAGGCCAGTGCCGCCAGCCGCCTGGCCGACGACCTTCCCCTGTTCGCCGCCATGGCCGCCAAGCCGGCCCCGCGACAGGTCGTTGCGGAGACGGAACCATCTGTCGTGGAGGCGGAACTGCGCGACATCAACCCCGACGAGTTGACGCCGCGCCAGGCCCTGGATGCGCTGTACCGGCTGCGGGGGATGCTGGGCTGAGTGTCCGGGCCCCGACTTATATCAGCGGCTGGAAAGTTCTGACCTGTGGCCGGCACATTCTGGCCCCTCAAGCGCCGGCGCCAACATCCGTTGGCTTGGCTTCACGCAGGCCACATGCCGCGCGGCGGCAGTCGCTGCGGACCTCTTTCCGGTCAACCGAAAGCAGGTCCGGCAGGGCGCTATCGGGCCGCCAGACCCCAATAGATGCGGATCGGCGTCGGGTTATTCTTGGTGGCCACCCAGGTGATGGCCTCGATCGCGTCCAGGGCGATGATCAGTTCATCGCCGTCATTGACCTGGCCGGTGCTGACCGATCCGCGCAGGACGCCATTATCCACATTGGTCAGCGAATCCAGCAGATATTCCACACCGGAACGCGTGCGGACCTTCAGGTTGAATAGGGTGAGCTCCGTGTAATCCGGGTGCTTGGTCTTAACGGCACGGCTGACGAGACCCAACAGGTCCTTAATTGCGTTCGGCGTCATTTGAATTCTCCGATTGTATTAGACACCAACTCATTTGGCGCAGATCGATATTCTCACATTGATTTACAGGTATAAATACCACCAGCTGCGTATATGATCATAAATATTATTTTTACTCGAATGAACTATCCGATGAAATGTGCGGTCACTCCGAAATTTCTCGATTGATTCACTGTACGAACCAGGGGAAATACCCGGGCCCGCCAAGCCCCCTTTCCTCCCGTCGCCCAAAAAGGCATAGTGCGCGGCGAAGAAATTGACAGCGCTGTCTAAACGGGGAGAGAAGCATGAAATGGCACTTAGGGTATGGGCTGGGGATGTTTCTGTCCATCACCACACTGGCGGCGATGGCACAAACCCAGCCCTCCCTGGAATCCATCCTGGCCCAGGACCCGCCCTACCAGGCGCAGCACCTGACGCTCACCGAGATCCCATCGCCCACCGGACCTGTCATCTCCCTGCTGAATGGCAAGGATCTGGCCGACTGGGATATCTGGCTGGGCTATGCCGACCCTTCCATCACCTATGTGAACAAGACGGAAACCCCCATCGGCCGGCGACCCGGTGGCGATCCCATGTTCAGCATGGTGACGGAGGATGGCGGGCCGGCCTTGCGCGTGGACGGCCGCACCTGGGGCTCCATCGTCCATCGCGGCGTTTACGGGAACTATCACCTGCGCCTGGAATTCAAATGGAGCGGCAAACGCCACGCCCCGCGCCTGGATCTGCCGGAGAATAACGGCCTGCTCTACCATTCATTCGGCGCCCCCGGGTCCGTCTATGGCACCTGGATGCCGGCCGTGGAGTTCGAGATCATGCGCGGGTCGACCGGCATGGTGGTGCCCGTCGGCACCTTCGTGAAGCCGGTAACACAGACCGGCCGCGACCGGTCGCTGATCGACCCGCAGCGCCGTTTCATGCCGGGCGGCCGGGCGGTGACGGTGGAGGCCCCCGCCTGGAACGTGGAGGCCGCGCGCGACGCTGAAAAGCCGGTCGGCCAATGGAATGTGCTGGACCTTTACGTGCTGGGCGACCGGGCCATGCATGTGGTCAATGGCGTGCCGGTCATGGTCCTGGACCGGATCAGCGTGCAGGACCCCGACGGCAGCTGGCAGCCCCTGACCCAGGGCCATATCCAGTTCCAGTCGGAAGGGGCGGAAACCTTCTTCCGCCGCATCACGCTGGAGCCGATCGACCGCTTGCCGACGGTCAGCACCCGCTGACCGATGCCGGCACCGGCTTAATACCAGGTTGCGGTACGAGCGCCCGCGCGCCCATGCGCGCATGAGATACCGTGTTGGCAGTCAAGCGGGTTGGAATGGTTTTCGTGTTTTCAGGACGCCATAGGCGATGACCAGGAGCTTTCTGGCGACGGCAACCAGGATGGCTTTGGGTGCCTTGCCATTTTCCTTAAGCCTGTCTGCAAAGGCCTTC
>CALRTC020000040.1:0-41661 GCA_943371025.1 Hydrogenophaga intermedia | reverse complement strand
ACGGCGGCGGTGGCGTCATAATCGACGGACAAATCTTCGGCGAACTGAGTAGTGGCGGCGGGATAGACGCCCTTCCACGAAAGCGTAGGCATGGTGACTCCTCCATTGCGTCCCCAATCGTATACGATATATCATGCGCCCTGCATAGGAGTTTTCGCGAGGCGGCGTTGCGACACGCGCCCCGTTGGGCGCCCTTCAGTCAGAGCGCAGGGGAAACCGCCTCCGAATGGAAGAAGCTTTTGCAACCAAGTGCAACATGACAGGGGGAGTGTTTCAGAGTTGTAGACCGACGCGCTCCGAATGGCGGGCGCGGGTGGGGCGACGTTGGAGGGAGTATAGCAGGGGTGGGGGCGGAAGTCAGCTTTGCGTCCCATAAATGCCATTTAGCCCGGTGCCAGGTTGTAGGAAAGCGGACGCAGGTCAAATAAGTTGGGCAAAATCCTCCATCCCTTCGGGATTTGGTGACTACGCGACAAAGTTGCCGATTGCAGGGTCCATAAGTGTTTCGAATCCCCAATGTTTTCGTATCGACAGCCATGGCAACGACAAAGCCGTCAACGCATCATAATCAGGTATCCACAGTGCACAAAATGCGCCTGAACATTTCCAGACAGTTAACGACCGACAGGCTGGACGGTCAGACGTCCTCGTACTCTCTTCACCAACTCCCCGATGTGACCAGTCCGTCGTCAGAGCTTTTGGACCATGCCAGTTCAGGCACGGTGGTGGTCATTGTCCTACAACAGCCGTCCCCAGACGGTCCAACAGGCCGGTTCCCCAGGCAACGAGAAGCAGGATGGCCATCCCCGGATAGACGGGGAAAATCGCCCATGACCAAATCGTGCTGACGATCTCCTTGGACGTGGCGGCGACACCGGCTTGGAAGATGTCAGCAAGCTGATAAGTTCCACTCCGCACCTTTCCGGTCGTTTCATTGTAAAGCCGGCGATAAGCCCGCTCCGCAGCAAGGTAGCGGATATCCATATAACCCAGAAGCACAAGCGGTACCAGGGCGGCCAGGGCGACGGGCGGGGCACGCAGGCTGGCCGCTGCGGCGAAAAGGGCGCTGACCAGGGTCACCGTCCAGGTCTTGCATTGTGCACTGTTGTTGGCCAGCCGGTTGATGATCCCCTGGAGCAGATTGACATGGGCGATGACGGCGGGGCTGCTGGCAAAGGTCAGATCGGACATCAATTGACTCCAGTATGGGTAAGGGCAGCTTGATCTCTGTTCTCAAGTATATTGATGAGGAGCAGATCTCACCCGGTTCCTGAACGTTTCGCCACATCGGCGAGCGCATTATCGCAGCTTGGCCTGCAAATCGGCCAGCCGCGCCTGCCGACCTTCCACCAGTGTGGTCCAGTAGCATGTGTCAAGCCGTGTGTCTTTTTCAGCAGCTTTGGTGTGGGCGGCGGTGAAGAAACGGGCAGCTTCCTCCAGCCAGTGACCTGCGGCGGCATGGTCACCCGCGAGAGTGGCAGGCAGCGGAAATTCCGTGTCCCATTCATCATCACGCACCGGTAAGCCCAGGACCGCCCGCGCCCGGCACAGCCGCTCGTCGCCGCGGAAGATCAAGCCTTCCAGTTCAGTTGTGAGGGGATGACGGTCGAACTGGCGGTCCAATTCCGTCCACAGCCCGGCAAGGGCCAAGGGATAGCACAGCGTGGCACGTTCAATATCGTCATTTTCATCAGTGCTGTCGCAGCGGGTCAATCCCTGGCGGGCCGTATCGACGGCGGAAGCATCGCCCCCCTTGCCCTCTGCCCGGCAGAGGAGGGTGCGGGATAGATCATGATAAATCCGGTCGCCCTCGTGTTCATAACGATGCCCTTCCCGGACACGGACCCATTCAGCCAAGGATGCATTGTCACGCTGGGAAAAGGCGATAGCACAAAGTGTTCTAAGATGGGTCCCGGCAGTGAAGGAGGGATAGGTAACGCGCCAGCGGGACCAGGCACGCCGGGCCAGCCGGTCGGCGCTGGAAAAATCGCCCCGAGCAATCGCCAATTCGCTCTCCAAATAGTCCAGCCTATGGTCCCACTCTTCACGGCGCCATTGGATCAGGCGATGTCGACAATCGTTCAGCAGGGCGCGAATTCGGATCACCGGTTCCCGGTTGTTGCTGATGTCTATGGCTTTAGTTAACGCGTTATATTGATCGGCGGGGTCGGCCGCCGGGTCAGGGCAGCGGGCGGCCGTCAGCAGTTCCACCAACGCCGCCTCTGGCTTGCCCAAGTCATTCAGGGCGACACCGAGCCAGAACTGTGCCTCGACGCGCTGCCGTGCTGCAACAGGGCCGAGCATCTGGGCGCGGTCTATGGCCGCCCGAAATAATCGTTCCATCTGACGATGCTGGCCCGCACGGTAGGCGTCACAGCCTGCCTTGATCAGGCGTTGGATCTCGATATCAGTGTCGGTCATCCCCCGCGCTCCGCTCAGCCTGTCTTTGCATCGGCGACGGCATGGGGAGTGAGTTGGTCGCTGAGGAAGTCCAACAACGCTTGCGCCAGATGCGGCTTCAGGTCGGGAAACTGGCGGATAAGATCTTCCTTCTTTCTGCCCAACAGGGATTCGATGCTGGAGTACTTTTTGCAAATTTTCTTCTTGAGTTCGGCTGATAAACCTAAATCGGCCTGCCCAAGCAGGGTCTCCGACAGGAAGTGTTCGCGCTTGCTCTGGCGAAGACGCTTCAGGTCCTTGTCTCGTTCGAATTCATGCGCCAAATGCATTACCAAATCCAGCTGGCTCAGCTCTTTATAGTCAGTACGCAACCGGTCACCGAGGTCGAATGGAAATTCTTTGCCAGCGCTGGGACGGAAAAGAATGGAACAGGGGCGGCTCGCCAGGGTCCGATCAAACAGGACCCAGCCCAGCTCCATCATGACGTTTTCATTGTGCTCTGTCACCTCGGCAACATAGCCATCGGCACCCCGGATATGCTTGGCGATGTTGCCGGTTGCCCGGGTATCGACCTTCTCATCCCGCGCCAGTACTACCTGGAAGAACCAGGGCGGACTTTCCAACACCTGCCGCAGGGCCGCTTCCAGCGGATTATAGATCGGGTCGTAGGGCATCATGACGAAGATCCGACGCCAGGGGGTGCCAGGCCCCTTGGCGTCATCCAACTGGTCGGCGAAGATCTGCGCCTGAAGCTCGGCCGCCCTGGCACGGGCATCCACCAGATCACTGTCAAGCTCCAACAGCCAAGTCATCAGCGCATGCAACTGCTTGTGAAAAATCTTGGCGTTGTCCACTGTCAGTCGGTGAGCGGAGAACAACACCGACGCATTATAGACCCCCAATAGCAGTGGTTGGTATTTTTGCGTCGCAATATCGGGCCGCTGGCTCAGCATCTGGATCAAAAGATTGTCGGCATTGAGCAGCAAATCCACCGGGCGTTCCCGGAGCGCCCGCTCCACATCGGCACCAAGCTGATCAAAGGCATCGCCGAGCATGGGGGCCCGGGTCATTTGCTGCAACCGTTCCAGGGATTCCATGCGCTGGGTTTCAAGGATGGCGGCACTCAAATTGGCCGGGGCGAAGCGCCGCGTTACCGGCCGGATGTTCGGCAGACCGGCCCAGCGCAACGCCTCCTGCAGCGCGCCTTCCAAGGGGAAATAGGGGGCACGCTCTGCATCGGAAAGCGGTTGGTAGAATTCCGGATCATCCAGCTGGTCGAGATTCTTCAGCTCCAGCCCGGTTGATCTCCGTTCCACATAGCGGCGGACCAGCGGCTCATCATGAATACGACCGGTATTGATCACCACCAGCTTTTTGGCGTCGCACAGGGCATTGAACTGGTTGGCGTCAGGATTGTAGGAAAAGAAATAGACCGGCAACCGCCGCCCCGGCTCCGCCCGCTGCCGACCGACATAGTCCCGCAATGTCATGGAACCGGCGTTGGTTTCAAACGGCAGCAACTCAATCACATGGTCGAAGAAGGTCTCATCATTGACCGCCATGCCCTTGATGTGAACGTGGTGATAATCACACAGGCGCTGAAACCGCCGCGGGTCAGCGGTGGCCAGGTCGGTCAGGGCCTGGCGAATCAGGTTACCCAAGGCCTTGCGAAGATCGATATAGGCGGGGTTCTTGATCAGATTGTCTCGCCCGGCGGTGGGCTGCAGATCGGGGCTGTCGATCACGCCGCGGATCAGCCGCGCCCAGTCGGGCAACAGTTCTGTATCCTTCAGGCGAACACACATGCGTTCCTGAAAGATGTCCAACTGGCCGCTGGTCCCCTGGATCGGGATTTGATGCCCGGTGATGTAAAGCACGCCCCGGGTCTGCGGCACCTGGAAATTCACCGGGATGACCAGAGCGGCGGTGTCCTGGAACCGGTCCTGGACGAATCGTTCCAGGCCCTTGCGGTAGTCGGCATCGCCGCTCCAGGCATTTAGATGCCAGGGGGCATTCATTGCATTGACTGGACCGGTACCGTTGAGATGGATCGGGAAGGGTAGAAAATCGGCATAGCGCTTGACCACCTGCTGGACGGCCGGCTCTTCGATCAATGTGCGGTGGATGGACGCGACCTGGATTGTCACCCGTGTACCGACCGGGAACTGGGGATCATCGATCAGGTCGATATCATAGTCCACCTCCCCCGTGCTGACCCAACGCCAGACCTGTTCGCTGCCGGTGCGGCGGGTAAGCACCTCAATCCGTTCTGCCACCACGAAGGCCGACAGCAGGCCCACCCCGAATTGACCGATGGTGTCGACTGCAAAATCAGCGGCACGCAAAGTTTGGCTGGCTTGGCCAGTGCCGGATTTACCGATGGTGGCCAGATATTCGACAATCTCGTGTTTGCCCATGCCGATGCCGTTGTCGGTCACCACGAAGCGACCGGTATCGGGGTTTGTGTCCAGTTCGATCCGCCCACTATGGTGGGAATCCTTGGCCCGGCGCAGGACGATGCTGTCATGGGCGTTCTGGATCAATTCGCGGATGAACACATCCGGTTCGGGATAGAGGTTCTTCGCCAACAGCCGGACCAAGCCCTTGAAGTCCGTTTTCATCGTCCCGCGAGCCATGAATCTTCCTGTCAAATTCTATGCAAGTATGCATAATGGTCATCTGATCATATGAGAAAATCAAATAAATTGATCTAACTCAACATAATCTTGCAAGAGGCTCACCGCAGCTTCGTCCCCAATACGATGTCATGTAGGATGTGCAACGCGACCAATGGAGCTGCATGGATAGGCGATCACCACTTTATGAATATGTATCATATCCATTTCATTGTAAAATTGATCGAATCATACAGCCCGCGAGAGCATCCAGCGCTTGGCTGGGAGGTCAGGACGGGTCGCGTGCTGATTACGTCTCCCCTAGCCGAGTCGGTCCCGGCAAATTCTTCAGCACCTCCCCATATGTTTGCCTCGTCGAGGAATGCGTGATCGGGATCGGCTTGCGCCGCGAGCGTTTTGGAACCCATTCTCGGCGACGAAGCAAAGCTGCACTCGTTTACAAACAAGCCGGCAGCCTGGGAGCTGTGCAGATCCCGATTGGTCACACCAAGATAGAAACAACGGTGCGTCATCTGGGCGTCGATGTCGAAGACGAGCTGCATCTGCGGGAGACGACGGAGACATAGCCGGTGTGTCCGCTGGGAACGGCTGGGGTGAGTGGGAATGTCCAGAATCCCAGATTTACCGCCATAAACCCGCCTGTCCGCTCCCGGCCCCCAGCCGGCATACCGACCGATGACTGCGGTTGCCCCCCTTGGCGAGTGGCCCCCCCCAAAAAAAGAAGGGCCGCCGGTCTGTCGATCCGGCGGCCCAGTTGTGGGAGAAAAGGCCGCCCCCTGGGGACCAGGGGGCGGTGTCCAGCCATCATCAGAAATTGATGGTGGCGCCCAAGGCGATCTGACGGCCCAGCGAGTCATACCGGGCGGACAGCGTATTGCTGCGCGACAGACCAAAATTGTAGGAGTTCGGCAGGATCGGCGGCTTCTTGTCGAACAGGTTGTTCGAGGCCAGACGCAGCGTCACGTTTTCTGCCGCACGCAGGGTGAAGGCCAGGTCGAAATAGCTGTAACCGGGGATACGATAGAAGGTTGCCCGGTCGTCGCCGGCCTTCCAGCCCAGGTTCGGGTCGTGGGAATTGCTGACATTGGTCAGCGAGCCCAGGTAACGCCAGTTCAGCGAGGCCGTGAACAGTCCCTCGGCCGTGCTGTAGGTGGCGCGCAGGCTGTGCGACCATTTCGGGATCAGCTGACCGCACGGCCCGCCATAATAGCCCGCGCAATTGGTCCGCGGCAGGATCGGGGAATCCTGGCCACCGGCATGGGTGGTCAGCGAGCCGGCGAAGTTCCAGTCCACCGTACCGATATCGGTCAGGCCCAGGTCATCCAGATCCAGCTTGTACTGGGCCTGCATGTCCCAGCCATAGGAACGGCTGCGATAATAGTTGGTGGTGCCGGCGCGGATGAAGCCGGTGGTCGGGTTCGTCGAAGCCGGGCTGTACAGCGTGCCGTTGGCGTTGCGGACGATCATCTGACAGAAGAACGGATCGCCGCTTTGCAGGCAGCCGTTCCAGAAATACATGTCGTCATTATAGCCGATGCTGTCCTTCAGATCGATCAGGAAACGGTCGATCGACAGGACCAGGCCCGGTGCGAAGCGGGGCTTCACCACCATGCCGATGGTCTTGGTATAGGCCGTTTCCGGGTCCACCGTGAAACCACCGCTGCGGATGGTGCAGCGGCTGTCCGGGCAGGACAGGGACGAGCTGCCATAGAGGTTGGCGGCCAGACCCGTGGCAGCGCAGACGGCGGCCGACGCCTTGGGCGGATCATAGACGGTGATCTGCTTGGTCGGGTCCTTCGGGTCGGGGATCTGCCGCGGCGTGCTGGCGCAGAAATCGTTCTGCGAGCCGCCCTGCGTGCTGTAATCGTAATTCAGCGCCTGGTTCATCTCCACCACCGTCGGCGCGCGCTGCGCCCGGTTGATGGAGCTGCGGAAGGTCACATCCTCGATCGGGGCATACAGTGCCTCGCCCTTCCAGGTGGAGAAGGCGTCGGGATTATCGCTGTACTTCGAAATGCGGTAGCCGCCGTTCAATTGCAGCAGGTCCACACCTTCGACCTTCTGCACCAGCGGGGCCTGGAACTCGGCATTCGCCTCCCAGGCATGCTGCTTCAGGGTCCGGTCCTGGCCGCCATTTTCCTCGCGATAGGTGGCGTCGGCGAAGTTTTCCAGCTGGTCATGCCGGTATTCGGTGCCGAAGGCGACGGCCACGCCATCCTTTGCGAACGGGGAGGTGATGCCATATTCGCCCAGGTCGCCCTGCACATTGGCCTGGATGTCCTTCAGCGTGCCGACGCTGGTCGACGTGCCGCTGCGGCCCGTCAGCAGGTAATCGAACAGGCCCTGGTCATTGTTGCCGGCGCGGAAGGCGTCGAACGGCACGCAGTTCGGATCGCTGCCATTCACCTTCGACACGCAGGTCGGGGTGCCATTGACATTGACCACGTTCAGCGACCGGTTGACCTTGGCATATTCGGGGAAATTGCCCGAGGTGTAGTCCTGACGATTGCGGGCATAGACGCCGCCCACATCATAGGACCAGACATCGGCAAACGTGCCGCGGACGCCGCCGGTCACGCGCGTGCCCTTGTTGATATAGACGTCTTCCACATGCGGCAGTTCGTTGAAGCGGTAACGAACCTCCAGCGGGACCATGTTGGCCGTGCCGGCATTGCTGCCGCACAGCGCCTGGGCCTGGCTGGTCGACAGGAACGGGTTGTTGCAGTTCACCTGATAGGGCGTGCCGCCATAGACCGTGTAGCTGTAGACGCGGGCCGGGAAGGGGTTGGACGACCGGTCACGGAACCACATCACGTTGGTGTAGAGTTCCGCATTGTCGTTCAGTTCATAGCTGGCGAAGCCACCGGCATTCCAACGCTCGTCCTTGCGCTGGAACGAATAACCGTCATAGGGGTTGGCGGCCAGGCCCGGACCATTGCCGAAGGCCACGAAATCGCGGCTGCCGCTGGGATTGTTCACATAGACCGACCCGCTGTTCGGGCCGCCACGCGGGGAGATATAGCCGCTGGGCGTATAGGTGGAGGTGGAGCAGGTCAGCGGACCGTCCTTGGTCCCTTCCACCAGCTGGCAGCCGGAGGTTTCACGCGCGCCGAAGGGGATCAGGGCCGCCTTGCGGTAGTCGGCGAAGGCCGCCACATGCAGGCGATCCTCAAAGAAGCTCTCGCCCGCGACGATGGAAAGGTCGCTGCGGCCGCCATCGGCCTTCGTGCCCGTGGCGGGCGAGAAGCTGTAGCGGTTGGCCACGCTGGAGACCAGGCCGGGCTCGTTCTTGTGATAGAAGAAATTGTGGTTGGCGTTGATCTGAACGCCTTCGAAATTCTTCTTCATCACGAAATTGACGACGCCGGCGATGGCGTCGGAACCATAGACCGAGGATGCACCGCCCGTCAGCACGTCCACGCGCTCGATCAGCGCGGTGGGGATCATGTTGGCATCCTGGCCGTTCTGGGTGCCCAGACGCTTGCCGTCCACCAGGACCAGCGTGCGCTCAAAGCCCAGATTGCGCAGCTTGATGCGCTGGCGGCCATCGGAATCCTGATAATTCTGCTGACTGTCCGGTGCGATCTGCGGCAGACGGTTCAGCACCTCTTCGATATTCACGGCGGCCTGGGCCGTGATCTCGGCAGAGGTCACAGATTGGATCGGTGCCGCTGCCGTCGCATTCGGCCGGGCGATGCGCGTGCCGGTGACGACGATCTCGGACAGCTCGATCGCGGTCGTCTGGTCCTTATTGGTGCTGGCATTCTGCGCCGAAGCCGTTACCGCTAACAGGCTTGCGGCACAGGTCGACGTCAGCAGCAGTTTGACGTGCCTCTTCATGTACTCCCCCGTTTCCTTGTCTACCCCGTCGGCTGGCCGATCCGGGGCACCACCCTCTGTTCTGTTTGGGCTTGGCGCCCTTCGACCACCCACAAAAAGCTCGTCACGATTGGTGACGCGGGATCAGGTCTCTCTTGCCCTTACCCGCCCATTTCCCCTGGCCCTTCCCGTGGACGTGACGAACCAACCACGGGGCACCTCCGGCGCATGGTGGCGCTTTATCGCTGTTTCCTTCCATGTCCGGTTCGGACCGCCGCCGCAGCAGCGGACCGGGATCGACGCTGCCATGGAGACAAGATCAATTCAATACCAAAATAGGCTTTTGTATTATAAATCTGTAAAAATCGCTGAGCCCAATATAACCGCTAACATGCGTCTATATATGGTCTAAACAGCCCAATCCGATCAAATAACCGCCACCCGGCGCGACAGGGGCCTGTCCGCCCCCGTCGCGTCCCGTCGCCCCATTGCGGGGTCAGCGGCAGCCCTCTGCAATACCAGTCACGGCATTGTCGCGAACCTGGATGGTCCGGTCATAGCAGCCGCCGGCCTCGTCCTTCACCGACAGCCGGATCAGCGAGGTGCCGGTCACCTTGGATGAACGCCGGGTCTGGGTGTCGATGATGGCGGTCAGCGCCGGCTGGACGACATAGTCGGTGACCTTCCAGCGGCGAACACCCGCCGGATCGGTCGACACGGTTTCAGACCACAGGCCCTGGTCCAGTTTCAGGCGCTGGGTGCGCCCTGCCTCGTTCTTCTCCACCTGCATGTCGATGGTCAGCGGATAACGGGCCTGGAAGCGGGTCGTGGTCAGTCCGTTGCGGTCGGTCACCAGGGTCAGATTGTCGATCTGGGTATTCTGATCGACGCGCCAGATGTCGGACTTGTCGGTGGTCACGAAATCCTGCCGGTTGACGAATCGGACGGCATTGCGGACGCGGGTTTCCACGCGCCCGTGCGACGTCTCCACAAAACCCGCCACCTCATACTGACGGGACTGCAGGGTGACGGCATCGCCGTTCAGATCGCCTTCGCCCGTCACCTTCACCCGCTGATCATCGACCGACAGTTCCGGATCGCCCAGCGTATTGCGGATCAGGCCGCCGGTGACCCGCTTGGACCCCGCATCCTGCCATCCCATCAGCGTGCCGGTGACCAGGAAATAGCGCCGCAGGCCCTGGATGGTGATGGCGACCTCGTGCGGCTTGTCATCGGTCAGAAGGCCGGCGAACGGGGTCAGGTCGACACGGGTCGGTTCGAAATTCAGGGTCTGGATGCCCGGTGTCGGGAACCACATGTAGGGATTGATGCCGCCCGTATAGATCCAGGGATAAAGCGGGGCGGTGCCGGCGCGGGCGCCGTCGATCCAGACCTCCGCCTCGCGCCAGGCGCCACCGCCGCAATTATTCTTGCCGTCCCCGGCCAGCCGGTCGGAGACGCAGGCATACCAGAATTCGTCCGCCCCCTGCGGTTCGGTCAGCAGGTCCAGATGCAGCCGTTCCAGGTTGGCGGGGAAGCGCTGCGTCACGCTGAGGCGCGGCGTATCGCTGTCCAGCCGCACGGGCGCATCGGACAGGGGCGCCACGAAGGGGGCGGTGACGGCGGCGGGAACATCCCTGGCCGCCGGATAGAACAGCAGCCGGGCCCGGCCCGTCACATGTCCGGTATAGGTATCATCGACATAATTGACCAGCAGGGTGGCGCCCTTGCGCTTTTCCCGCAGCCAGGCCTGATAGTCGGTCACGTCGCGTTCGGCATGCCATTGCGGGGCGATGTCCTTGCGCGGTTCCATCGTGGTGCCGAAATAAAGATTGACCCCGTCGACATCGATGATGGCGGTCCGGTCATACTGACGACCGGCGGACACGGCATAATCCACCTCGATCACCACCTTGGCCCAGGGGCCCTTGCAGTCCCTGGGCGGGGCGTAATCGAAGGGAACCGGCTTGTCGCCCACGAATTCCCGTGTGTCGAACAGGGTGACGATACAGGGCGTCGTTGCCGGGCGCGGCACGCGCAATTCCACCTCGGCAAAGGTGTTCGTGCCTATGGCGGCAACGGGCGGCGGCGCATAGTCGGCAGCGGCAGCGGGCAGGGTCAGGCCAACGCCGAGCAAGGCGGAGCACAGGATGGTTTTCATGGGGAAACCGGTTCCGGAATGGCGGCTGGGGTTGACGGCGCGATGGCGGGTGTTTTCCCCCGCAGCGCCGCCTGAGACAATACCGGTTGGTCATGTTTCGAGCAAGATGGAGTTATATTGGATTTATCTTGGCTCGGTAATGCATTAGAGACTTTGCCGGTGCCCGCCGACGCCGACGGGCGTTCGGCTGCAAATCACCGTCGAGGGGAAAATGCTGGAAGTCTGTGTCGAGGAAGCGGCGGGCATTGATGCCGCCGTGGCCGGTGGTGGCGATCGCATGGAACTGTGCGCGGGTCTGGCGCTGGGCGGATTGACGCCGCCCGAATCGCTGATCCGGCTGGCAGCACAGGCGCCCATTCCCACGCTGATGCTGGCCCGCCCGCGTGAGGGTGATTTCCGCTATGATGCGCAGGAGGCGGCCCTGGTCGCTGCCGATATCAGTGCCGCCGCCGCGGCCGGTCTGGACGGTGTGGTGATCGGCGCCACGGGGGCGGGCGGGGGCCTGGATCTGGCCCTTCTGGCCCAATGGGTTGACCATGCAAGGGCGGAAGGCGCCGCGCGCGGCCGCCCCGTCTCCCTGACCCTGCACCGCGCCTTCGACCTGTGTCCGGACCCACTGGCCGCATTGGAGGATGCCATTGCCCTGGGATTTCACCGCATCCTGACGTCCGGCGGCTGTCCGCGCGCCGTCGATGGGGTGGGCATGCTGGGTCAACTGGTGCAGCGTGCGGGCGACCGCATCATCATCCTGGCCGGTGGCGGTGTGGATGCCACCAATGTCGGACCGCTTCTGGCGGCCGGCGTGAAGGAGGTCCATGCATCCTGCCGCGCCCCCCTGGGCGAACCGGGGGAGATTGAGCGTCGCTTCGGCTTTCAGGCGGGCCCGCGGCTGCGGACCAGTGCCGCCAGGGTGGCGGCGCTAAAGGCGCTGCTGCCGGCTGCATGAAAGCCATATTCAATACCTTGAATAGTACCAATATATAACTTAAGCTCCGAAACTCTGGTTCCGACAGCATGGATGGGAATTGTGGTCGCGGTGGAGACGGGTGACGGCGCCGGCCTGGGGTTGACGTTGATGGCACGGGAGGCGGCGGAGGCTTCCGTGGCCGTCCGGCGCCTGCTGGATGCCAATCGGGAAATCTTTGCCACTCTGGGGGCGTTGCTGCGCAAGGCGCCGCCGACCGTGGTGGTCACCTGCGCGCGCGGGTCGTCGGACCATGCCGCTACCTATGGCAAATATCTGATCGAAACCCTGCTGGGTGTGCCCGTCGCTTCCGCCGCACCATCGGTTGTTTCCGTCTATGCGGCCCCGGTGACGGCCGAAGGCGGGCTGTGCATCGCCATCTCTCAAAGCGGCCGCAGCCCCGACCTTCTGGCGACGGTGCAGGCTTACCGCGATGGCGGTGCCCATGTTGTGGCGCTGGTCAATGACGAGACGTCGCCGCTGGCTTCCATGGCGCACACCTTCATCGGGCTGAAGGCCGGGCTGGAGAAATCCGTCGCCGCCACAAAATCCTATATCGTCTCCCTGGCCGGGCTGGCCGCCCTGGTGGCGGAATGGGCCGATGATGACGCGCTGCGGGCCGCTGTCGCGGCGCTGCCCGACCTGCTGGGCCGGGCGGCCGCGCTGGACTGGTCGGCCGGTGTGGAAACCTTGCGCGATGCGCGCAATCTGTTCACCATCGGCCGCGGCTACAGTTTCGCAATCGCGCAGGAGGCGGCCCTGAAGTTCAAGGAAACCTGCGGCCTGCATGCAGAGGCGTTCAGCGCCGCCGAGGTGCGTCACGGCCCCATGGCGATCGTGCGCGACGGCTTTCCCGTGCTGGCCTTCGCCGGTTCCGATCTGGCGGGTGACGGCGTGCGGTCGGCGGCGGCGGAGTTCCAGGGGCGCGGCGCCCATGTCCGGATCGCCGATGCGCGGGGCGGCGGCAACCTGCCGGCCATCGCGGCGCACCCCGCCATTGAACCCATCCTGATGATCCAGAGCTTCTATCTGATGGCCAATGCCCTGTCGCTGGCCCGCGGTCATGATCCGGATCGTCCGCTCTATTTGAACAAGGTGACCGAGACACGATGACGGGGTTTCTTTTCGTCAATGGCCGGGTGGTGACGCCGGCCGGTCTGCTGGAAGGCGGGGTGATCCGGGTCGTGGACGGGCGCATCGCCGCCATCAGCCCGGCCAACGCCGATCCGGCGCGGGAAAAGATCGATCCGGCGCTGGAAAAGACCGATCTGCGGGGCGGCTGGCTGGTCCCCGGTTTCATCGACACCCAGGTCAATGGCGGCGGCGGTGTGCTGTTCAATGATCAGCCGACGGTCGATGGCATTGCCGCCATCGGCCGCGCCCATGCGCGGTTCGGCACCACCGGCTTCATGCCGACGCTGATCAGCGACGTGCCGTCCGTCATCGCCCGCGCCCTGGATGCGGCCGACGCGGCCATTGCCGCCGGCGTGCCTGGCTGCCTTGGCGTGCATGTCGAGGGCCCGATCATCAATGCCAAGCGCAAGGGCATCCATGACGCGGAGAAGTTCCGCGGGCTGGACCCGGAGATGCTGTCGCTGTTCGCCCGGCCGCACCGGGGCAAGGTGATGCTGACGCTGGCGCCGGAGATGGTGGTGGCGGACGATATCGCCCGCCTGCGCGACCTGGGCGTGATCCTGGCCATCGGGCACAGCGACGCCGATTACGAAACGGCGAAGGCCGCCTTCGCCGCGGGCATGACCGGGGTCACGCACCTGTTCAACGCCATGTCGCCCATGCTGCACCGCGCCCCTGGCGTGGTGGGGGCGGCCCTGGACAATCAGGACGTCTGGTGCGGATTGATCGCGGACGGTTTCCATGTCCACGACGCCGTTCTGCGCATCGCCCTGCGCGCCCGCCCGCATGACCGGTTCATGCTGGTCACCGATGCCATGTCCTGTGTCGGGGCCGACATGACGGAGTTCGACCTGCATGGCCGCCGCATCCTGGTGCGGGACGGGCGCTGCGTGGGCGAGGATGGCACCCTGGCCGGATCGGCCATCGACATGGCGGCCGCCTTCCGCAACAGCGTCCGCCGGCTGGGCGTCACCCCGTCCGAAGCCGCCCTGATGGCCTCTGCCGGGCCTGCCGCGTTCCTGGGCCTGTCCGGGGAACGGGGCGCGCTGGCATCCGGATTGATGGCCGACTGGGTCCATCTGGATGCCGACCTTCAGCCGGCGGGCACCTGGATCGCCGGCACCCGCGTCGCCTGACGACAACATTCTGGACCAGACCCTGAGCATGAGCCCACCGACCCACAAGATCGACGCTGTTGCCGGGGCGGCCATCGCCATCGGCGCCCCCCTGACCGGCTGGCTGACGCGGCTGGACGAAGTGCCGGACCCCGTCTTCGCCGGCCGCATGCTGGGCGATGGTGTCGCCATCGACCCGACGGGCGACTGCCTGCTGGCGCCCTGTGATGGGGAGATCAGCGCCCTGAATGCCGGCGGTCATGCCGTCACCATCCGCGTCGCCGACGGGGTGGAAATCCTGATGCATATCGGCATCGACACGGTGGCCCTGGGCGGCAAGGGGTTCAGCCCCTGTGTCGCCCCCGGCGACCGGGTGGTGCGCGGGCAGCCGCTGATCCGTTTCGACCTGGATGCCGTTGTCCAGGGCGCGCCCGCCATCATCACGCCCGTGCTGCTGCTGGAGAATGAACGGTACCGGCTGATCAATGTGCGTGGCGCCGGGCCGGTCACGGCGGGTGACGAGATTTTCCGGCTGACGCCGGTTGCCGCCATTTCTGCGGCACCCGTGGCTGGATCGGGTGCGGGGCCGCGGGTGGATCGGCGCATCACCGTGCCGCTGGCCCATGGCATCCATGCCCGGCCTGCCGCCCGCATCAAGGAAGCATTGGCCGGTTACAAGGCCACGGTCACCTTGTCCAAGGCCGGGTCCAAGGCTGGACAGGGCATGAATGCGCGCAGCCCGGTGGGGCTGCTGACGCTGGCCATCGGTTTCGGGGACGAAATCGTCATCGCGGCAGAGGGGGAGGACGCGATCCAGGCTGTCGCGGCCCTGGCCGCCCTGATCGAAAGCGGCATGGGGGAGAAGGCCGATGCGGCCCCCACCACCGCCAAGCCGTCCCCGCTGCCGCCACCGTCACCGGTTATCTCCACATTGCCGGGGGATGGCCGTGTCGCGGGCGTCACGGCATCGGCAGGCCTGGCTGTGGGCAAGGCCCGTGCCTTCCGGCTGCCGGAAATCACCGTCGACCCCACCGGGGCCGGTGCCGGGGTGGAACGGGCGCGTCTGGACAGCGCCCTTGCCGCCCTTACCCGTCGTCTGATCGCGGAGGCGGCGCACGCGCAAGGTCCGCGCAAATCCATCACTCAGGCCCATCAGGCGCTGCTGTCCGATGACGGGCTGCTTGACGCCGCAGCGGAGGCCATCGGCAATGGCGCCAGCGCCGGTCATGCCTGGCGGCTGGCCGTCCGGCCGCAGGCAGAGGCCCTGCGCGCCACGGGTGACGCCCATCTGGCCGAACGGGCCGATGACATGCTGGACCTGGAACGCCGGGTGCTGGCCGAGCTGGCGGGGGAGGCGGATGCGCCCCTGACCTTCCCACCCGACACGATCCTGATCGCCGATGACCTGCTGCCCTCGCAGGTGATGGCGCTGGACCCGGCCAATGTCGTCGGGTTCTGTGTTGAACGTGGCGGCCCGACAAGCCACGTTGCCATCCTGGCGGCCAGCATGGGCCTGCCGGCGCTGGTGGCCCTGGGGCCGGTGCTGCGGCAGGTGAGGGAAGGAACCGACCTGATCCTGGATGCCGGCAACGGCCTGTTGCAGGTGGCGCCCGACGCCGCCACCCTGGCCGCCGCGCGGGCGCGTATCGCGGACCTGAGGGTCCGGCGCGCCGCGGCCAAGGCGGCGGCGCTGAAACCCTGCCACACGGCCGATGGCGCGCGGATTGAGGTGTTTGCCAATCTGGGATCAGAGGCCGATGCCGTACAGGCCATCGCCAACGGGGCGGAAGGCAGCGGCCTGCTGCGCACGGAATTCCTGTTCCTGGACCGGCCAAGAGCACCCAGCGTGGCGGAGCAGGCGGCCGATTACCAGGCCATCGCCACGGCCCTGGAAGGCCGTCCCCTGATCGTCCGCCTGCTGGATATCGGTGGGGACAAGCCCGCCCCCTATCTGCCCATCGCGGCGGAGGAAAACCCGGCCCTGGGCCTGCGTGGCATCCGTGTCGGCTTTGCCTATCCCGGCATGCTGGCCGACCAGATCCGCGCCATCCTGTCGGTGCAGCCTGTGGGCCAGTGCCGGATCATGGTGCCCATGATTGCCGGCGTCGATGAACTGCGCCGTGTGCGCAGCGTGCTGGACCGCGTGCGCGCGGATATGGGCATTACCGATCCCGTGGAACTGGGCGTGATGGTGGAGACGCCGGCGGCGGCCGTGACGGCCGATCTTCTGGCGGCGGAAGCGGACTTCCTGTCCATCGGCACCAACGATCTGACCCAGTATGCCCTGGCCATGGATCGCGGCAATGCCGCCGTCGCCGGTTCCATCGATGGCTTGCACCCGTCTGTGCTGCGCCTGATCGCGCAGACCTGTCAGGGGGCGGCCCGGCATGGGCGCTGGACGGGCGTCTGCGGCAGTCTGGCGTCGGACCCGTTGGCCGTGCCCATCCTGATCGGGTTGGGGGTGACCGAATTGTCGGCCACGCCGGCCCTGGTTCCTGAAATCAAGGCGCTGGTCGCCGGTCTGACCCTGGACCGCGCCCGTGCCCATGCTGCCGAAGCGCTGGCCTGCGCGACGGCGGCCGATGTCCGCACGCTGGCACGGGGGTTCGCCGCATGAAGTCGATCCTGGAAAAGCTGCAGCCGCTGGGCCGCGCCCTGATGCTGCCCATTGCCGTGCTGCCGGTGGCGGGCCTGATGCTGCGTCTGGGTCAGCCCGACCTGCTGGATATCGGGTTCCTGAGTGCGGCCGGCGATGCCCTGTTCTCCCATCTGGGTCTGCTGTTCGCCATCGGTGTGGCCACCGGCTACGCGCGTGACGGCAACGGGGCCGCCTGCCTGTCGGGCATCGTCTGCTTCCTGGTGGCGACGGAGGCGGGCAAGGCCCTGCTGACCGTGCCGCCCGACCTGACGGGTGATCTGGCCGTCGCCGCCTGGAAATCAAAAGCGGTTGCCCGCCTGGACGTGCCCGTGGGCATCCTGTCGGGCCTGATCGGCGGGGGCTTCTATAACCGCTTCTCCACCGTCAAGCTGCCCGATTACCTGGCCTTTTTCGGTGGACGCCGGTTTGTGCCCATCGTCGCGGGGGCGGCCGGTCTGGTCCTGGCGGTGGCCATCGGCCTGGGCTTCAGCCATATCAGCGCCGGCGTCGATGGCCTGTCGCATGGGGTGGCAGAGGCGGGCGGGGCCGGTCTGTTCATTTTCGGCGTGTTGAACCGGCTGCTGCTGGTCACCGGCCTGCACCATATCCTGAACAATGTGTTCTGGTTCGTGCAGGGCGATTATAACGGCGTGGCCGGCGACCTGCGCCGCTTCTTCGCGGGCGATCCGGCGGCGGGCGGCTTCATGGCCGGGTTCTTCCCCGTCATGATGTTCGGCCTGCCGGCCGCCTGTCTGGCCATGTATCGCGCGGCCCTGCCGGAACGGCGCAAGGCCGTGGGCGGCATGCTGTTCAGTCTGGCCCTGACCTCGGCCCTGACCGGGGTGACGGAACCGATCGAGTTCAGCTTCATGTTCCTGGCCCCGGCCTTGTACGCGCTGCATGCCCTGCTGACCGGGGCGGCCATGGTGCTGATGGACCTGCTGGGCGTGAAGCTGGGCTTCGGCTTTTCCGCCGGCCTGTTCGACTATGTGCTGAACTATGGCAAGGCCACAAAGCCGCTGCTGCTGCTGCCTGTCGGCCTGGGCTATTTCGCGCTCTATTATGCCGTCTTCGCCTTCGTCATCCGCCGGCTGGATTTGAAGACGCCGGGCCGTGAGGAAGAGGCGGCCGGCGTCAGCGCCGCCGTGACCGAAGGAGGCCGCGGGGCCGCTTTCGTCTGCGCCCTGGGCGGTGCTGCCAACCTGACCAGCGTCGGGGCCTGCACGACCCGGCTGCGTCTGATCGTGGCCGATCAGGAGCAGGTGGATGAGGCATCGCTGAAGGCCCTGGGGGCCCGCGGCGTCATCCGCCCCTCGGCCAATGCCTTGCAGGTGGTGCTGGGCCCCATCGCCGATGCTGTGGCCGTGGAAATCCGGGACGCGCTGGCGGCCGGCGGCGAACAGCCGGTAGCGGTCGCAGCCAAGCGGGCGCCCGCCCCGGCGGTGCGCCTGGTGCCCGTGGCGGTGACAGCCCTGGGCGGGGCGGACAATATCCGCAGCATCAGCCGCCACGGCACCCGCCTGCGGGTTGAACTGACCGATCCGTCGCAACTGACGGAAGCGGCCCTGACCCGTCTGGGCGTGCGGGCCGTGGCCCGGCCCGGCGGCGGCGTGCTGCACCTGCTGCTGGCGCCCGATGCGGGTGTGGTTGAGGCTTAGGAAGGACCGGGCGGCAGGGCAACCTGCCGCCCGATTGCTGTCGGCGTTACCGGTCCGACACCGTGACCGTGCCCAGCAGCCCCGACACCTGACCGGCGGCGGCTTCTACCAGCAGGACGACGGTGCGGGTCTGATCGCCTTTGGACAAGGTGCCGGTCAGGGGGCCGGGCGCTGCATCGATCTTTGCCGCCAGCAGGGACCCATCGACCCACAATTCGGCCCGGCCAGCGATCTGCGCAAAACTGATCACCCCGCCCGCCGCCGCCACCCTGCGCCAGGGCTTGAACCGGCTGCGATAGACGCGCCAACCGATCTGCGGCTCCGGCGGGGTGGGCGTGCCGGCACGCAGGAAGGCCCAGCTGTTATTGTCGGCATCGGCCGGGGCCAGCGTCGGCGCCGGCTTCGTCGAAAACAGGGGGGAGCGCCGCCATTCCTCCAGCTTCAGGTATGGTGGTGTGACCGGCACCTGCGCGCGCGGGGTGGCCGCGCGCCGGTCGATATCGATCCGCGCCGGCTTCAGCCCGTCGGCTTCCGCCACCAGCCGGATACGGCCCTTGCCCTGGTCGGCGCGGATGATGATCTGGGCCAGCCCATTGAACAGGGAGCGGCTGTTGCCCTGTTCGGGTTCATGGCTGTTGGGGTCGCCATTGCCGACGCCGATGATGCTGGCCCCGTCCGCCCGGAAGCGCGTCATCAGGTTGGCCGTGGGGACGTGGCGGCCTCTGGCATCCACCGCATCGATGGTGACGGGCTGCACCTCTTCGCCATCGCCGGCCATGGCGGTGCGGGTGGGCGTCAGGCGCAGGGCGACGGGGGCCCCCGCCGTTTCGTACGCGGTGCTGGCCACCATCCTGCCGTCACGCAGGGCCAGCGCCTCGATCCGGCCGGGGGCATAGGGGACATCCCATTCATTGCCCATGAACCGGTCGACCTTCTGCCGCCCGATTTCCCGCCCGTTCAGGCGCAGGATGATTTCATCGGCATTGCTGCTGATGAAAACCTTCACCATCTGGCCTTCGCGGCCCGGCCATGTCCAATGCGGCGCCATGAAGATGACCGGCTGATCATCGATCCAGTGGGCGGCATGGATGCCGAACGCGGTCTTGGGAAAGCCGCAGAGGTCCAGGATGCCAAAGAAGCTGGCGATGCTGGGCCAGGCATGGGGGGTGGGCTCCCCATGATAGTCAAAGCCGGTCCAGACGAAGCCACCGGCCACGAAGGGACGGTCGGCGATGTTTTTCCAGCTTTGCCGGTGGGTATTGCCCCAGCCCGCCGCTTCCTTGTCGTAAGAGGTGATGATGTTGCGGCCGGGGTCGCTTTCGAACGCGCCGCGCGTCTGATAGGCGCTGGTATCTTCCGAACTGACAATGGGCTTGGCCGGATTGCGCGTGTGATAGCGGTCGTAATGTTCCTGATAATAGTTGAAGCCCATCACGTCGACGACAGTGGAAACATTGACGGGATCATAGAAGGAACCATTCATCGCCGCCGTCACCGGCCGGCTGTCATCCAGCCGTTTCAGGGCCATCACCATCCGGCGGACCATCTCCACCCCGGACTCGGTGCCCTGCATGGGTTCTTCGTTGAACAGGCACCACAGGATCACGCTGGGGTGATTGCGGTCGCGCCGCACCAGCCATTCCAGCTGACCCAGATATTCCGGGGCCGGGTTGAACAGGCGATTTTCGTTCATGACCAGGAAGCCCAGCCGGTCGCACCAATCCAGCAGCTCCGCCGTCGGCGCGTGGGATGACATGCGGATGGCGTTGCAGCCCATGGCCTTCAGCCGCAGCAGACGCCAATGGATCAGGCTGTCAGGCACGGCAACGCCAACCCCGGCATGATCCTGATGGATGCAGACGCCTTTCAGCTTCACCGGCTGCCCGTTCAGGAAGAAGCCCTTGTCGGCGTCGAAACGGATGCTGCGGAAACCGATCGGGGTGGTGCGTTCATCAATCACCTTCCCGTCCCGCAGCACGCGGGTGCGTACGGCGTGAAGGGCGGGGCTTTCCACCGACCAGAGAAGGGGCTGACCCGCCTCCAGCGACAGGCTGGCTGCGGCCTGGTCCAGAACCGGAACAGTCACGTCCACGCTGCCGCGGGTGATTTCCTGCCCGTCGGGCGACAGCAGGCTGGCTTCCACTGTCACCGTCGCCGGGGCCGTTTCAATATTGGTCAGGCTGGCGGTGACCGGCACGCGCCATCGCCCATCGCCATCCTGGCGCGGGTCGCAATGGATGCCGTCGGTGACGATGGAGACGGGTGCGCGGCGGACCAGCCAGACATTGCGGTAAAGCCCCGCCCCTTCATACCACCAGCCCTCCATGGCCGTGGCATCGGCACGGATGGCGATGATGTTCAGGTCATCGCCATAGCGGGCGAAGGGGGTGATATCGATGTAGAGACTGGTATAGCCCGAGAAGCTGTGGGCGACGATGGAACCATTGACCCAGACGGTGGAATGGGTCGCAATGGCCCCGATCTGCAATTCGATCTTCCGGCCCCGATCGGCTGGATCAAGCCGCAGGGCCCGCCGGTACCAGCCGATACCGCGCGGGCGGTAACCCTGGGAGATGTTGGCGGTTTCAACGAAGGGCTGTTCGCTGGCCCAGTCATGGGGCAGGCGGACCTCCCGCCAGTCGCTGTCATCATAAATGACCGCCGCGGCGCCGGGGGCCGTGCCCGCCTTGATGGAAAGATATGTCGCATGATGGCCCACCGGTTCCGGTGTCGGGATATCGCCTTCATGGAAACGCCAGCCAAGATCAAGCAATGTGCGGGTGGGGTCGGTTTCCGGCAACGTAGGGGCCGGGCTGTCCAGCGGTGCCGGCATGGGGAAATTCGGTCCCGGCGTGCCGGCCTCTGCGCGGGCCAGTGCCAGTGACCAGGGGCCGGCGGTCAATATGGCTCCAGTGCCGGTGGTGGCCAGCAGGAATTGGCGGCGATCCATATGATTGGCTCCATCCGTAGACGCCTGATCGGCAGGCCTATTGGGATCAAGGCGACGGGACGCGCCAGCGGGCAAGCCCGCGGCGTTGCCCGCACCACAGGGGTCATACATTAAATGGAGTTATATTGGTATGCTATTGGTTAGAATTCGCTCAGTTCCGCGACGAAATCATAGGCGTCGCCGCGATAATAGGAGCGGGTGAATTCCGCCGGACGGCCATCGCGCAGGAAGGCGCGGCGTTCGATCAGCAGCCCGGCATGGCCCGGATCAACCCCCAGCATGCGGGCATGGTCGCCCAGGAAGGGCACGGCGCGCAGGCGTTGCAACGCCCGCACCGGCCGGCTGCCAGCCCGTTCCAATGCTGCATAAAGGCTGTCGCCCACCGCGTCGACGGAGGGCAGGCAATAGCCGGCAATGGTGGAGAATTCCAGCGCCATCGGCACGTCGTCGGCATAGCGGATGCGGGAGAAGCGGAAGACCGGCGCGCCGGGCGACAGGCCCAGCACCATCGCTTCCTCCGGCGTCACATGTCCGGCCCCGCGGGAAATCCAGCTGCTGCTGGCCTTGCGTCCGCGTGCGGCCATGTCTTCGGAAAAAGAGGAAAGCTTGGAGAAACTTTTTTCCACACGGCCGGCGACAAAGGTGCCCGCGCCGCGTCGGCGGGTCAGAAGACCTTCTTCCACCAGGCCGGCAATGGCCTTGCGCACGGTGATGCGCGAAACATCATATTCTATGGCCAGATCGCGCTCCGGCGGAATGGCATCGCCCTGGTTCAGCACATTGCCACGGATGGCATCACGGATGAGGGTCTGTAGCTGGATATAGAGCGGGGAATGATTGTCCTGCCGGAAATGTCCCACCTGATCGGAAAACGACATGTACCCCCCTCCGGCGGCCAACCTCGCCGCGCCTTCCCCAGCGCTCCACAGATACAATATGCGTCAGGGCAGGGCAACCGGTATAGGAATGGTCTATATTGGTACTATCCGCGCGCGGTCCCTGAGTCGCGTCCGCCATCCCCCTCTATGGCCGGGGCAGGCGCGATTCCGCGGTGAAATCATCCGGTCAGGGTACCGGAAGCGGGCATGACTAAGCCATTTTTCCAGCGAAGAACCTCGCAATCCCGCCGATCAGCCGCGGTGCCGGCAAAAAAGTCACGCTTGCTTGTCCGCATTCTGTCTGGCCTTGGTGATAACGCCTTGTTTTCCATGGTTTTGCCCTTCGGCGCCCAGCATGTAACAAACATGCAATTTTGGTAGCGTCTTGGACCGCTATTGGTTATTTTAATTTGGTTTAATTAAACAAAGAGGCTGGTTGCGGGCTGGCAGGCTCGCAAACAAACGGATCACTTTCATCCAATGAAACCAGACCCGTCCGAGAGGAATCGGCGTGGTTCGCAGCAGTAAAGCAGGGGGCGAGAAGATGCAGTTCCGGCACTTGATCCTGGTCACCACCGCTGTCGCAGGCATGACCTGCGCGGCCCAGGCGCAGAATACCAACGCGGCCCAGAGCGGCGAGGCGCTTGAGGAAATCATCGTCACGGGTATCCGTGGCAGTCTTCGTCAGTCGATCGAGGTGAAGCGTTCTGCGGACGCCATCGTCGATGTCATCTCGGCAGAGGATGTGGGCAAGTTCCCGGACCGCAACGTTGCCGAATCCCTGTCGCACATTCCGGGTGTCAGCATCGACCGTCGCTTCGGCGAAGGCGAGAAGGTCGCCATCAACGGCACCGATCCCGCCCTGAACCGCATGCTGCTGGACGGGCATGCCCTGGCATCGGCCGATTGGGGCGGCAACGACAATGACCCGTCCAGCCGTACCTTCAACTATTCGCTGATCGCGCCCGAGCTGGTCAATCGGCTGGAAGTCTACAAGTCGCCGGAAGCCCGGATCGAGGAAGGCTCCATCGGCGGTACGGTCATCGTCCGCACCCGCCGCCCGCTGGATCTGGAAAGCCCGTCGGTGTTCGGCTCCGTCGGTTATTCCTATAATGACCGTTCGGAGAAGGGCAATGTCCGCGGGTCCAGCCTGCTGAGCTGGAAGAATGATGACGAGACCATCGGCATTCTGGGTGCCGTCACCTATGACCGCCAGAACCTGACCCGCGCGGGTGTCGAGTTCTTCGGCTATGACAATGCCAATGGCACCAGCGGCAGCCCGTTCGTCACCACGAACGCCGCCGGTCAGCGCGTGCTGAAAAGCCCGAATGCCGTGATCACGGGCGGCACCGTGGCCGATCTGGACAAGGCCGCATCGCCGTTCGGCATCAACTACGCCTATTTCCAGCAGGTGCGTGAGCGCACCAGCGTCACCAGCACGGTGCAGATGCGCCCCAGCGACAACGTCACGCTGACGGCGACGGGCCTGCATATCGAAGGCAATTACAACAATTACAGCCAGTCGATGTACACGATCCCCGGCTGGTGGTCGGGCGACAAGCTGCTGAACGCCACGATCAAGGATGGCGTGGTCACGTCGGCTTCCTTCGCCGCGTCGGCCAACCAGGCCGCGCAGCTGGATACACTGGTCCGCAATACCAAGCTGAAGACCGATCACATCGCCCTGGAAGGCGAGTGGGAAGGTAATGACGGCGCCAAGGTCACCGTTACCGGTGGCTGGAGCAAGGCCAGCGGCGGTCGCGACCCCGAATATCTGTTCGACGTCAAGACGAAGCTGCCCTATTCCTACAGCTTCACCGATACGTCGGCAGAGGTGAACTTCGTCGGCGACCTGACGAACCCGGCCAATTATTTCACCAACCCGAACAACAATCTGCAGACCTTCGAAGGCAAGCCGATGATTGTCAACGGGACGCAGTTGAATGCGGCCCAGATTGGCGGTCTGGACTATTCCAAGACCACCGATCGTGACATCTATGTCGGTGCGGATGGCGAAATCCCCGTGGAATTCGGCCCCTTCACCAAGCTGCTGGTCGGTGCGCGCGGGACGGAGCATGTCAACCGCGTCGACGCGGCCGGTTTCAACACCTACCTGACCAGCTCCAAGCTGGCCTCGCAGCTGGGTGTTGAAACGCTGTCCACGCCGGATGGCACCTTCTCCGGCACGGGCGGCAGCGGCAATGCCACCAAGTACCTGAACCTGCCGCGTGATGCCGTCATCAAGATCCTGTCGGACGGCATCAACTTTAACCTGGGCCGCAAGATCGGCGCGTCCAACCGGGTGAAGGAAGAAGTGGCCGCTGGCTATACCCAGCTTAATTTCGAGCAGGGCAAGTGGCGTGGCAATATCGGTGGCCGCCTTGTCTATACCAAGGACACGTCGGAATTCGCCCTGACGCTGAACGACAATCCGGTGCCCACCCCGACGACCGTGTCGAACGATTACCTGCGGTTCCTGCCCAGCCTGAACGTCGCCTATGAAGTGTCGGACGACGTCATTCTGCGTGGTGCTGCGTCGAAGGTGATGTCCCGTCCGCGTTATGGCGAACTGGCCGGTTCCTTCTCGCAGAACGACATCACCAAGGATGCCGGTGGCGGCAACCCGGATCTGAAGCCGTATGAATCGACCAATTTCGGTCTGTCGGCCGAATATTACCCGCAGCGTGGCACGCTGCTGGCTGTGGAACTGTTCCGCCGTGAGATCGACAATTACATCCTGAACACCACCACGGCCAATGTCCGTCTGTTCAATTCGCAGACGCAGCGGTTCGAGGATGGTTACAGCGTGTCGCGTCCGATCAATGCCGGCGAAGCCACCGTCAACGGCGTCCTGCTGTCGGGCCAGAGCGAGATCTGGAACGGTTTCGGTCTGCAGGCCAACTATACCTTCTCCGACAGCTCGACCAGTTCCAGCGATGCCAGCGGCAACGAACTGAACCTGCCGTACCTGTCCAAGCACACCTTCACCGTGATCCCCTACTATGAGGATGGCCCGTTCCAGGCCCGCCTCAGCTACAATTATCGCACGTCCTACTTCCGCACCATCGGTCGCCTGGGTTCGCGTGAAATGGTGGCGCCTTATCAGCAGCTCGACTTCTCGACCAGCTATGACGTGGTTGAAGGCGTGACGGTCACCCTGAACGCCCAGAACCTGCTGGACGAAAGCTATTACCAGTATAATGGCTCCCGCAACCGTCCGACCGCCTTCTACAAGAACGGCCGGACGCTGGCGGCCAGCGTTTCCTATCGCATGTAATGTCAGCAGCCCCTCCCCCATTCGATCCGGATGGGGGAGGGGACGACGATCCGGGCGGCCGCCATGGCCGCCCGGCTATCGCATGTGGCCGATCCTGTCCGCCATGGACAAATCTGTATCAGGTTGGCACGATACCAAGCGTCCGCTGTGAACGGTCACAATCGGGCCAGTGGCCAAAAAATAATTAGTTTAAACATAAGGTTACTGAAATTCCGGGATGAAGTTCCGGCGATAATACCAAAATAAACCAAGAGGCAGGCATGACACGAGCTGCGATGGCTGTAACGATCGGGCTGGCAACGGCGTTGCTGGCTTCCACCGCGATGGCGCAGACATTGCCGCCGCTTGTGCCCCTGCCGCAGTCGGTTGCGACTGCCAAAGGTTCCTTCACCGTTGGGAACGGGGCGACCGTCGCCCTGCCGACGGGCGATGCCGGTGCGGCCGCCGCTTCCCGGCTGTTGATCCAGCATGTGAAGACGCAACGCGGGCTGACACTGGCCCCGTCGGCCGGCAATGCTGCCATCAGCCTGGTGCGTGATCCCGCCATCACGGGGGAAGAGGCCTATCGCCTGACCGTCGACAGCAGCGGCATCCGCATCGCCGCGTCGGGCGACAAGGGCCTGATCTATGGCGCCATGAGCCTGGCGCAGATGCTGAGCCCGGACCGGGCGTTCGGCAAGCCGGTGGCCGTGCCGGCCCTGACCATCCAGGACGCGCCGCGCTTTGCCTGGCGCGGCCTGATGATCGATCCGGTCCGCCATTTCCTGCCCATCGACAGCATTTTCGCCATCGTCGACCAGATGGTGTCGGTGAAGCTGAACGTGCTGCATCTGCATCTCAGCGACGATCAGGGCTGGCGGTTCGAGGTGAAGCGCTATCCCAAGCTGACGGAGATCGGGGCCTGGCGTCTGCCGCCCTCGTCCGGCGGTCCGGTGGGGCCGAAGGTGGGCGGCTTCTACACCCAGGAACAGTTGAAGGCGCTGGTCGCCTATGCCGCTGAACGCGGCATCACCATCGTGCCGGAGATCGACCTGCCGGGCCATGCCCAGGCATTGGTCGCAGCATATCCGGAATTCGGCGTGTTCGGCGACCGGCCGGACGTGTCGCACGATTGGGGCATCAACCCCTATCTGCTGAACCCCGGCCCGCAGGGCGTGCAGTTCGTCAAGGATGTGCTGGACGAACTGATGGCCATCTTCCCCGGCACCTATATCCATCTGGGCGGGGACGAGGCGATCAAGGACCAGTGGCAGCGTTCCCCCGCGGTCCAGGCCCAGATCAAGGCCCTGGGCCTGAAGGATGAGAACCAGCTGCAAAGCTGGCTGATCGACCAGTTCGGTGCCTATCTGGCGACCAAGGGCCGGCGCCTGATCGGCTGGGACGAGATCCTGGAGGGCGGGCTGCCGCCATCGGCCTCCGTCATGTCCTGGCGCGGGGAAAAGGGCGCCATCGAGGCCGCCAATCACGGCCATGATGTGGTGTTGAGCCCGGCCCCGACCCTGTATCTGGACAGCCTGCAAAGCGACCGCGCGGACGAACCGCCGGGACGGCTGTCCATCCAGACCCTGGCCGATGTCTATAAATATGACCCCATGCCGGCCGGCATTGATGCGGAA
Source organism: Hydrogenophaga intermedia (assembly GCA_943371025.1). Classification (GTDB taxonomy): domain Bacteria; phylum Pseudomonadota; class Alphaproteobacteria; order Azospirillales; family Azospirillaceae; genus Niveispirillum. Next base: position 14,415 of record CALRTC020000040.1, on the reverse strand, counting down.
CGGGCCCGGCATGTGCTGGGCGCCCAGGGCAATGCCTGGTCGGAATATCTGGCCACGCCCTATCAGGTGCAGCATGCGCTGTTCCCGCGTGCGGCGGCCATCGCCGAAATCACCTGGTCCGCGAAGGAACAGCGCGACTTCACCGGCTTCCTGGTCCGTCTGGACCCGCAGATCCAGCGCTGGCAGCGGTCGGGCCTGCATGTCGCCGACAGTGCCTTCGCCGTCGGGTTCACCCTGGACGGGACGCGCGGCGACGCCCTGCGCAGCGGCAAGATCAAGCTGACGCTGAACAGTCAGGCGCCCTATGGCACCATCCGCTACACAACCGACGGCAGGGAACCGACGGCCAAATCCAGCGCCTATAAGGGGCCCCTGAACCTGAAGCCGGGGACAATGGTCAAGGCCGCGGCCTTCACCGCCGACGGGGCGGCCCTGGCGGCCCCGCGCAGCTTTGAGGCGACGCGGGCGGCGCTGCTGACGCGGACCAGTTCCGACATGGCGGCCTGTCCGCGCGGGGCGCTGGGGTTGCGGGTGCCGCTGACCCCCGGTGATACGGCCAATGCGCCTGCCTATAATGTCAATCTGTTCGACACCTGCACGGCCTATCCGGCTGCCCCGCTGGATGTCGCCAAATCCTTCACGGTCGATGTGGCGCGCCTGGCCCGCCATTATGGCTTGGCGCATGAAACCAAGGCGCTGCGCCAGCATTATGCCGTGACCACCCATGGCGAGCTGGTTGTCACAGCCGGTTGCGCCGCCACCACCAAGGCCGATAGCGAGACGAAGCCTGTGGTGGTGGCCACTTTCCCGCTGCCCGACCCGGCGTCGGCCCCCAACCGTTTCAGCTTCAAGGGCAGCCTGCCGGCGATGACGGGGGACAAGGATCTGTGCTTCCAGTTCACGTCCTCCCTGCTTGACCCATTCTATACGGTGGAGAAGGTGACGCTGAAGGAGACGGCGGAATGAGGATGCGGGCAGCCCTTCTGTCGTTCCTGCTGCTGACCACGGCGGCGGGCGCGGCACCGTTGGACAGCATCGCGCTGGATGGCGACTGGCAGGTGCGGATCGACCCCAGCGACGCTGACGCGGCCAAGGCGCACCCGAAGGAGGCGAAATGGTTCGCCGCCCGGGTCCCCGGCAGCGTGCAGGAAGACCTGATCCGCACCGGCCGCGTGCCCGACCCGTTCCAGGGCATCAGCGAGGCCCCCATCCAGTGGGCCGGACTGACCCAATGGCAGTTCCGGCGGACCCTGCAGGTGACGCAAGCCATGCTGGCGCGCGATCATCTGGAACTGGTCTTTGACGGGCTGGACACCTTTGCCACCATCTTCGTCAATGGCCGGCAACTGGCGGCCACGGACAATGCCCATCGCCGCTGGCGCATCGATGCCAAGGCGGCGCTGAAGGCGGGCGAGAACGAGATCCTGGTCACCATCGCCTCGCCCATCCGCACCTTGCAGCCCAAGGTGCTGGCCGAGGCGAACCCGCTGCCCGGTGAATATGACAGCGCCTTTGGCGACGAGCCCAAGGGCAAGCAGACCTCCCCCTATATCCGCAAGCCGAAATACCAGTATGGCTGGGACTGGGGCCCGCGGCTGGTCAATATCGGGCTGTGGCGGCCGGTCCGGCTGGAGGTCTGGGACGATGCCCGCATCGACGGGCTGACCCTCCAGCAGGAAGCGCTGAACGATGCGGAGGCGCGGCTGGTCGCGCGCTATCGCATCATGGCCGACCGTGACGCCCAGGTGACCCTGACCACCCGCGTCACCGCCCCCGATGGCAAGGTCACAACCGTGGAGCGGGTGGCGCAGGTCACGGCCGGGGTGAACGAAGTGTCCGTCCCCGTCAGCCTGGACAGGCCCCAGCGCTGGTGGCCCGTGGGCTATGGCGCGCAGCCGCTTTATGCCGTTTCCGGCCATCTGGGCGACGGGGTGGGGGAGGCGCATCGCGCCGACCGCCGCATCGGCCTGCGCCATGTGGAACTGATCCGCAAGGAAGGCAGTTTCGGCTTCAAGATCAATGGCGTGGCGATCTTCGCCAAGGGCGCCAACCTGATCCCGTTCGACAATTTCCCGGCCCGGGTCACGCCTGCTGCCATGCGCCCCATTCTGGAAGGGGCGCGGGATGCGAACATGAACATGATCCGCGTCTGGGGCGGCGGCTATTACCTGGATGACGCCTTCTATGCCATGGCCGATGAACTGGGGCTGATGGTCTGGCAGGATTTCATGTTCGGCGGTGCCGTCACCCCGCCCGATGCCGCCTTTCGCGAGAATGTGCGCATCGAGGCGGAGGAACAGGTCGAACGCCTGCAATCCCATCCGTCCATCGTCGTCTGGGCCGGCAATAACGAGGTGCTGTCGGGCTGGGAGAACTGGTCGGACCGCAAGGCCTTCAAGAAGGCCGTGGGTGCGGACGAACAGGAACGGGTCGGCGTCGGCATGGCCGTGCTGTTCGACCGGGTGCTGCGCGATGCCGTGCTGACCCGGTCGCCGGGCATCCCCTACTGGCCCGGTTCGCCGTCCACCGACTATGAAGGGCCGACCGACACGGACAAGGATGGCGATCGCCATTTCTGGGACGTCTGGTCGGGGTCGAAGCCCGTCGAACGCTATCTGGACAGCTGCCCGCGCTTCATGTCGGAATATGGCTTCCAGGCCATGCCCGATCTGGCCACCATCCGCGGCTTTGCCGGCAAGGGCGATCTGGCCGTCGACAGCCCCGTGCTGAAGGCTCACCAGAAATTCCTGGCAGGCGAGGGCAATGCCCGCCTAAAGCTTTATCTGGATCAGCGGCTGCGCAAACCCGCGGACTTCGCCGATCTGGTCTATCTGACCCAGGTGAACCAGGCCCAGGCCATCGAAATGGCGGCCCTGCATCACCGCGCCTGCCGGCCGGTGACCATGGGGTCGCTTTATTGGCAGATCAACGATACCTGGCCGGCCATTTCCTGGGCCAGCATGGATTATCACGGCCGCTGGAAGCTGCTGCATCACGCGGCCCGCCGCTTCTTCGCCCCGCAGGTGGTGGTGACGGAGCATAAGGACGGGGCCACGCGCGTGGCCCTGGTCTCCGACGCGACCAGCCCCATCCAGGCCGAATGGCGCCTGCGCGCCTTTGACATGCAGGGCAAGGCGCTGGGTGCCAAGGGCGGCAGCGTCACCCTGGCCCCGTTGAGCGCGATGGAGGCGGCGTCGGTGGCTGATGCCGATCTGTTCGGCGCGGCGCCTGTCGCCACCTCCTATGCCGTGGCGGAACTGATCGTCGAGGGCAAGGTCGTGTCGCGCCGCATCCTGGAACGGGCGGCGCCGAAGGACATGGAATATCCCGTCGCCGACCTGACCACGCGCTGGGACGGCCGCCGCCTGACCATCACGGCCGGCACGCTGGCCCGTGCCGTGATGCTGGATTTCGGCACTGTGGCTGCCCAGCCGTCCGATGATGGTTTCGACCTGCTGCCGGGGGAAAGCGTGACGGTGGAGATCCGCTCCGACGCTGACCCCGCGGCCCTGAAACGGGCACTGACCCTTCGCACCCTGGGACCCGGCCGATGATCCGCCGCCTGCTGCTGCTTGCCGCCACCGCCCTGTCGACCAGTGCGATGGCCGCCCCCGTCGATGACGCCGTTTCCAAGGCCATGGCGACCATGAGCCTGGAGGAAAAGGCAGCCCAGCTGCAAAGCACCGCGCCCGCCGATGCAGAGGCCGGCATTCCCGCCTATGACTGGTGGAACGAAGGGCTGCACGGCCTGGCCCGCAACGGCTATGCCACCGTGTTCCCCCAGGCCGTGGGCATGGCCGCGACCTGGGATACGGCCCTGGTGCGCAAGATCGGCGATGTTGTGGCGACGGAGGCGCGGGCCAAGTTCAACGCCCGGCCGGCCCAGGCCGACCGCCGCATCTATGAAGGGCTGACCATCTGGTCGCCCAACATCAACATCTTCCGCGATCCGCGCTGGGGCCGGGGGCAGGAAACCTATGGCGAGGACCCGCATCTGACGGGCAGCCTGGGGGTCGCCTTCATTGCCGGCCTGCAGGGGCCCGACCCGAAATGGCCCAAGGTTGTCGCCACGCCCAAGCATCTGGCTGTGCATAGCGGGCCGGAGGCCGGGCGCGACGGGTTCGATGTGGACCCCAGCCCCCAGGATCTGGAATCGACATACCTGCCAGCCTTCCGCCAGACCATCATTGAGGGCAAGGCCCTGTCGGTGATGTGCGCCTACAACTCCATCCATGGCACACCGGTCTGCGCCCTGCCGTCGCTGCTGATCGACCGGGTGCGCAAGGATTGGGGCTTCACGGGCTTCACCGTGTCGGACTGTGACGCGGTCGCCAACGTGCATCTGTTCCACCATTACCGCATGGACGCGGCGGAAGCCGCGGCGGCCAGCCTGAAGGGCGGAACGGACCTGAATTGCGGCAACACCTATGCCGCCTTGCCCCAGGCCGTGAAACGCGGTCTGGTGACAGAAGCGGAGATCGATACGGTCCTGGCCCGCGTGCTGGAAGGCCGCCGGATGCTGGGCACGGCGTTCAATATCTCCAGCCCCTGGGCCAGCATCAAACCCGATCAGGTGGGCACGCCCGCACACCGCGCCCTGGCGCTGGAAGCGGCGCGCAAATCCATCGTTCTGCTGAAGAATGACAAGGACATCCTGCCGCTGAAGGCCGGGACGCGGGTCGCGGTGATCGGCGCCAATGCCGACGACCTAGTCGTGCTGGAGGGCAATTACCATGGCACGGCGCGCAATCCGGTAACCCCGCTGGACGGTATCCGCCGACAGTTCGGGCCGGCCAATGTGCGTTACGCCCAGGGATCGGTGCTGGCCGACGGTGCCCCGGTTGTGGTGCCCGAAACAGCCTTCACCAATGATGGTCATCCGGGCCTGCGCGCCGAATATTTCGCCAGCCCGACCGTTGCCGCACCGGCCATCGTGGCCCGTCAGGATCGTCGCATCGACGTCAACTTCACCCGCGCCGCGCCGCTGCCACAGCTGAAACCGGAAGGCTTTGCCGTGCGCTGGACGGGTGAACTGACGCCGCCCGGTCCCGGCCGTTACACGCTGGCCATCGACATTCCCGCCTGCTGGAAGGACTGCAAGCGCCATGATGATGTGCGCCTGTGGATCGACGGACAGAAGCTGCATGATGGTCCGCTGGGCAAGCAGCGCGTCGAATTTCCGCTGGTCAGCAATGGCAAGCGCCATGATTTCCGCCTGGAACTGGACCATCATGGGGAGGATGAGGGCATCCGCCTGATGTGGCTGCCGCCGGCCGAGCCGCTGCTGACCCAGGCCGTTTCTGCCACGCGCGACGCCGACGTCATCGTCGCCGTGCTGGGCCTGTCGCCCGATCTGGAAGGCGAGGCGTTGTCGGTCACCGTCCCCGGCTTTGTCGGCGGTGACCGGACAGAGATCGAATTGCCGCCCGTGCAGCGCCGGCTGCTGCAGACCCTGCGCGATACGGGCAAGCCCGTCGTGCTGGTCCTGTCAACGGGCAGTGCGGTGTCGGTTGATCCGACCCTGGCCGACGCCGTGCTGACCAACTGGTATTCGGGAGAGGAAGGGGGCACGGCGCTGGCCGAAACCCTGGCCGGCACCAACAACCCGTCCGGCCGTCTGCCCGTGACCTTCTATCAGAAGACATCCGACCTGCCGGCCTTTGTCGATTACGGCATGAAGGAACGCACCTACCGCTTCTTCACCGGTACCCCGCTCTGGGGCTTCGGTCACGGTCTGTCCTATACCAGCTATGGCTATGATGGCCTGACCGTGAAGGCCGGTGACACGGCCACCCCCGTTCAGGTCAGTGTGCGCGTCGCCAACAAGGGTAAGCTGGCCGGCGAAGAGGTGGTGCAGGCCTATCTGGTGCCCCCCGGATCGGGCGGCAAGGGCGGCCTGACCACGCCCATCCTGCAGCGCCAGCTGGTCGGGTTCGGCCGCACCGCGCTGAAACCCGGCAAGTCGGCGGAGGTGCGGTTCAGCATTGACCCGCGCGGCCTGTCCATTGTGGCGCGCGACGGCACCCGCACGGTCCAGCCCGGCCGCTATCGCCTGTGGGTGGGCGGCGGCCAGCCAGACAGCGCACCCGGTGTATGGGCCGAATTCACCGTCGATGGACAGAGCCGGGAGCTGGCGAAATGATGGAACGGCGTGCCTTTCTGGCGACGGGGCTGGCGCTGGCCGCCAGCCCGGCCCTGGCCCGGACGGAAAAGGGGTTCATCAGCGGCCGGCCCGCCCCATCCGCCCGGCATTTCACCAGCCCGGCCGTGGAGATGGAGATCAAGCGCGTATCGGCGCAGATCGCTGATCCCAAGCTGCGCTGGATGTTCGCCAATTGCTATCCCAACACCCTGGACACCACGGTGAAGCTGGGCCTTGTCGATGGCAAGCCCGACAGTTTCATCATCACTGGCGACATCCCCTGTCTGTGGCTGCGGGATTCGGCAGCGCAGGTGAAGCCCTATCTGCATCTGGCGAAACAGGATGCGGACCTGCGCCGGCTGTTCCATGGGCTGATCGCGCGGCAGGCCCTCTCCATCCTGATCGATCCCTACGCCAACGCCTTCATGGAAGACCCGTCCGCGCCCACGAACCTGAATTGGGCGCTGAACGACACGACGGAGATGAAGCCCGGCGTGGCGGAACGGAAATGGGAGATCGACAGCCTGTGCTATTTCCTGCGCCTGTCCCATGGCTATTGGCGGGCCGTTGGCGACAAGGCCCCCTATGACGCGACCTGGGCCCAGGCGGCGCGCGCTGTCATCCGCACCTTCCGCGAACAGCAGCGCAAGGACGGCAAGGGTCCCTACCGTTTCCTGCGGTCCAGCAACCGGCCCACGGAAACCCTGATGCTGGATGGCTATGGCGCGCCGTCGCGGTCGGTCGGGCTGATCCATTGCGGATTCCGGCCGTCGGATGATGCCTGCACCTTCCCGTTCTTCATCCCCGCCAATTTCTTCGCCGTCACGACCTTGCGCGAACTGGCGCGGGTGGCGGTGGAGACCAGGGGAGAGGCCGATCTGGCCGCCGATGCCATCGCCCTGGCCGATGAGGTGGAGGCGGCCCTGCACCGCTATGGCAAGACCCGCCTGCCGGATGGCACAGAGGTCTGGGCCTATGAGGTGGACGGGTTCGGCAATGCCCTGTTCATGGATGATGCCAACGTGCCGTCCCTGTCGGCCCTGGCCTATCTGGGCTGTGTCGATGCGGCCGACCCGCTGTGGCGGCGCACGGCCGATGCGGCCTGGAGCGAGACCAACCCCTATTTCTCCCGCGGGAAGGTGGTGGAAGGCATTGGCGGGCCGCATGTCGGGCTGGGGCAGGTCTGGCCCATGTCGCTGATCATGCGGGCCCTGATCAGTACCGATGATACCACCATCCGCACCTGCCTGCGCATGCTGCGCGACAGCGACGCGGGCACGGGTTTCATGCATGAGGCCGTGGATCACGACGATCCGGCCAAATTCACCCGCGACTGGTTCGCCTGGGCCAATGGCCTGTTCGGCGAAATGCTGGTCCATCTGGCCGACACCAGGCCGCATCTGCTGCGGGAGCCGTTCTGATGCTGACACGCCGTACCCTGTTGATGACCAGCGCCCTGGGCGGCGTGCTGGCCATGACCCGACCGGGCTTCGCCGCCGCATCCGCCGGTGGGGAAGGGGGCAGCCCCAACCTGTTCATCGGCACCGGTGGGCATGGGCACACCTATCCCGGCCCGACCCTGCCATTCGGCATGGTGCAGTTGGGGCCGGACACGGATGTGGAACGCTGGGATGCCTGTTCGGGCTATCACCGCACCGACACCTCCATCCTGGGTTTCTCCCATACGCATCTGTCGGGCACCGGCATCGGTGACATGCTGGATGTGCTGGTGGCGCCCATGGCCGGTGACAAGGTGCAGCTGACGCCCGGCACCCTGGCCGACCCCGATGCCGGCTATCGCCAGCGTTTCAGCGATGAAAGGGCGGAGCCCGGCTATTACGCCGTGACGCTGGAAAGCGGCGTGCGGGCCGAACTGACGGTGACGGAACGCACCGGCTGGCACCGCTACGCCTTTCCGGCGGGGCCGGGGCATCTGCTGATCGACCTGTCGCATCTGGTGCTGGACAAGTCGGACAAGCAGCCGCTGATCGAGGATGCGGCCCTGGACCTTGCGGCCGATGGCACGCTGACGGGCCGACGCACGGTCAACCGCTGGGCCAAGGGGCGGCGCATCTTCTTCGCCCTGCAAACCTCGCGCAAGCCGGACCGGGTGCGCTTCTTCACCGATGGCGATGCCGAACAGCCGGCGGGCACGGCGCGCGTGGCGGGCCGCCGGCTGAAGGCCGTGCTGCATTTCGACGATGCCGGGGCCGCCCCCATCCTGGTCCGCTGCGGCATTTCCGGGGTGGATGGTCAGGGCGCGCGGGCCAATCTGGCGGCCGAAGCCGCGCATTGGGATTTCGACGCCACCCGACAGCGCGCCGCCGGTATCTGGGCCGAGGCCCTGGGCCGGGTGCGGGTCGAAGGCGGGACGGCGGATCAGCGCACCATCCTGTCCAGCGCGCTGTACCATGCGCAACTGGCGCCCACCCTGTTCTCCGACGTGGATGGCCGCTATCCGGGCATGGATGGCAAAATCCAGAAAGTGCCCAAGGGTGGGGCCGCGCACAGCAGCTGGTCGCTGTGGGACACCTACCGTGCCCTGCACCCGCTGCTGACCCTGGTGGCCCCTGAACGGGCCAAGCTGCTGATCGACGATCTGATCCGGCAGACGGTGCAGTCCCCCTATGGCCCCCTGGTCTGGCCCCTGCAGGGCAAGGAGACGGGGACCATGATCGGCTGGCATGGGGTCGTGCCGCTGGCCGAGGCGCAGGCCAAGGGCATCAAGGCCGATTATGCCGCCGCCTGGCCCGCCATCCGCCGCCGCAGTTTTGATTTCACGGCCCCGGACCAGGATAACAGCCTGGGTCGCGATCTTTATGACCGCATGGGCTATGCGCCGGCCGACAAGGTGTTTGAAAGCGTCAGCCGCACCCAGGAATATGCCTATGACGACTGGGCGTCGTCGCGTCTGGCCCGCGCCATCGGGGAAACGGCGGACGCCACCCGGCTGCACCGCCGTTCGTCCAACTGGGTCAATGTCATCGACGCCTCCATCGGCTTTGCCCGGCCGCGCTTTGCCGATGGGTCCTGGTGGCAGGATTACGATCCGATCCAGTTGGGCCATATGCCCAAGCCCTGGTGGCGCGACTATACGGAGGCCAATGGTTGGCAGGCCACCTTCCTGAACCAGCATGACATCTATGGCCTGATCCAGCATATGGGCGGCGACAAGGCGTTCGAGGCGAAGCTGGACGCGCTGTTCAACGCGCCATCCACCCTGCCGGCCAACGCCCCGCCGGACATTTCCGGGTTGGTCGGGCAATATGCCCATGGCAATGAGCCGGACCAGCATGCGGCCTATCTCTATGCCTATACGGGGGCGGCCTGGAAGGCGCAGGCCATGGTGCGCCGCCTGTGCGTGGAGATGTACAAGAACGATCCTGACGGCATCATCGGCAATGATGATTGCGGGCAGATGAGCGCCTGGTTCGTCTTCTCCGCCCTGGGCTTCTATCCGGTCGACCCGGTGGAGGCGGTCTATGTCTTCGGCTCCCCGCTGTTCACCCGCGCCGTGCTGTCGGTGGGACAGGGGCGCGAACTGGTGGTGGAGGCGCCGGGCAATGGTCCCGACACCCCCTATATCGCCGGCATCGACTGGAACGGCCGCCCCTGGACGAAAAGCTGGATCAGCCATGCGGAGCTGAGCCGCGGCGGCACGCTGCGCTTCACCATGGCGCGGGAGCCCAACCCGGCCTTCGCTGCGGCCCTGGCCGACCGTCCCCCTTCCTTCGGCCGCCAGCCCGGCCAGCGTTGACGAGGCACCCCTGATGTCGAGCTTTTCCAGGCGCACCCTGATCGCCGCCGGCCTGTCTGCCGGTGCCCTGCCTGTCCTGCCGGCGCTGGCCGCGACCAGGGTTGCCCCGCCCGCCGCCTTCGGCGCCGTGCCCAGCCCGCGCCAGTGGAAATGGCATGGGATCGGCAGCTATGCCTTCGTCCATTTCTCCATCAACACCTTCACCGACAAGGAATGGGGATATGGGGACGAGGATACAAAGCTGTTCAACCCGACCGAATTCGACGCCGACCAGATCGTGGCTGCGGCCAAGCTGGGCGGGATGCGCGGCATCCTGCTGACGGCCAAGCATCATGACGGTTTCTGCCTGTGGCCGACGAAGCTGACGGAACATTGCATCCGCAACAGCCCCTATAAGGACGGCAAGGGCGATATCGTCCGGGAATTCGCCGATGCCTGCAAACGGGCCGGCATGCTGTTCGGCCTCTATCTGTCGCCCTGGGACCGCAACCATGCCGACTATGGCCGCCCGGCCTATATCGACTATTTCCGCGCCACTTTGACGGAGCTGTGTACCCAATATGGCAACCTGTTCGAAGTCTGGTTCGACGGGGCCAATGGCGGCGACGGCTATTATGGCGGCGCGCGGGAAACCCGCAAGATCGATGCGCCGAAATATTATAACTGGCCGTCCATCATCGAGCTGGTCCACAAGCTGCAACCCGATGCCTGCACCTTCGACCCGCTGGGCGCCGATATCCGCTGGATCGGGAACGAGGATGGGGTGGCGGGCGACCCCTGCTGGCCGACCATGCCCAACAAGCCCTATGATCAGGTGGAGGGCAATTCCGGCGTGCGCGGTGGCGATCTGTGGTGGCCGGCGGAAACCAATGTCTCCATCCGTCCCGGCTGGTTCTATCATTCGGATGAGGATTCCAAGGTCAAGGGCAGCGAACGGCTGATCAAGCTGTTCGATGAAAGCATTGCCCGCGGCACCAACCTGAATCTGAACCTGCCGCCCGACCGCCGGGGCCGCATCCCCGATCAGGATGTGAAGATCCTGAAGGCGTTCGGCGATGCCATCCGCGCCAGTTTTGCCAGCGATCTGGCGCAAGGGTCGGTCGCCAGCGCCAGCCACAGCCGCGGGCCGGGGTTTGAACCGGCGCGCGTGCTGGATGGCGACCGGGAAACCTACTGGTCCACGCCGGACGGGGTGACCAATCCGACCCTGACCCTGATGCTGAAGCCCGGCACGCGTTTCGACCTGATCCGGGTGGCCGAATATCTGCCGCTGGGCGTGCGCGTCACCCGCTTTGCCGTGGATGCGGAAATCGACGGCAAGTGGCAGGAACTGGCCGTGCATCAGTGCATCTCCCAGCAGCGGGTCATCCGCCTGCCGGCCCCCATCGCGCCGGCCCGGGTGCGGCTGCGCATTGTGGAGGCACCGGTCTGCCCGGCCATCACGGAATTCGCCCTGTTCCAGTCCGTGGCGCCTGAGCATGTGCCGCCCATCGTGTCCACCGACCCGACCGTGCTGGATGTGACACAGTGGAAGGTGGTGGAGGCGACGGCGCCCAAGGCGGAAAAGCTGCTGGACAATGACGCCCAGACCATCTGGATCATGGAGGCACCCGTACCGGGCAAGCCAGCCGCGGTCACGGTCGATCTGGGCAGCGAGGTGCTGCTGGCCGGGTTCAGCCTGACCCCTTCGCGGCAGGTAATGACCGGGGCCGCCCCGCCCAAGGGCTATACCGCGCAGACCAGCCGCGACGGCAAGAATTGGGAAGACGGGGCCACGGGCGAATTTGCCAATATCGCCTATGCCCTGGCCACCCAGCGCATTGCCTTTGCCAAGGCGCGGGCGACCCGGTACCTGCGGCTGAGTTTCGCGGAGACGGCGATGCCGGCGGCAAGGCTGGCCATTGCCGGGATCGGCGGCTTTACGCCGCGCTCGTGATGCGATGAACGCCCGTATCGCGGCCCTGGTCCTGTGGCTCTGCTGGCTGCTGCTGGCGGGGCCGGCCGGGGCCGCCATCGACCTGACGCACAGCACCATCGTCGCCAGACCGGCCCCCGGGCCGGAACAGGCGGCGGTGACCCTGCTGACGCAGGAGGTTGAAAAGCGCACGGGCGTCACCTGGGCCACAGACAGCGGCGTCCTGGGGCTGGGCCCGCTGGTTGTGGTGGGGCGGCGGGAGCAGGTGGGTGCCCTGCTCCCGCCCGGCCTGCGCTGGTCGGTCGGGGGAAAACAACGCGCGGAAGCCTATGCCATCCGCAGCTTCGTCCAGGCCGGCCGCCCCGTCATCGCCATTGCCGGCGATGATGCGCGCGGCCTGCTGTATGGCATCGGCGACCTGTTGCGCAGCCTGTCGATGCAGAAGGGGCGGGCCTGGCTGTCGGCCCCGCTGGACCGGCGGGCGGCCCCGGCCTATCCCTTGCGCAGTCACCAGATCGGCTATCGGTTCAAGAACAATAGCTATGACGCCTGGTCCCTGCCGCGGTTCGAACAGGAAATCCGTGATCTGGCCGTGTTCGGCACCAATGCCATTCAGCTGATCGCCCCCGTATCCGATGATGAACGGGCCAGTCCGCTGTTCCCCGCACCGGCCACGGAGACCATCCTGGGCATTGCCGGATTGCTGGCGAAATACGGGCTGGATTGCGACCTTTATTACCCGGCCATCCGCGCCGATTATGCCGATCCGGCCATTGTCGCCGCCGAACTGGCCGATTTCGAGGCGCTGGTGCAGCGCTTTCCCACCCTCCACGCGCTGTATGTGCCCGGCGGCGATCCGGGGCACACGCCGCCCGACATCCTGTTCAGCCTGCTGGAAAAGATGGCAGCCATCCTGCGCCGCCATCACCCGGCCGCCGCCCTTTACGTCTCTGGCCAGGGCTTCGACCGTGCGGCCTATGCGCAATTCTATGCGCAGCTGGACCGTCAGCCGGCCTGGCTGACGGGCGTGTTTTTCGGGCCGCAGTCACGCGACCCCCTGGCCCGGCAGCGGGCGCGCATTCCCGCCCGCTATCCCATCCTGTTCTATCCCGATATCGGCCATACGCTGCATGCGCAATATCCGGTGCCGGACTGGGACCCGGCCTTTGCCCTGCTGGAAGGACGGGAACCCATCAACCCGCGACCCGTCGACCAGACCCGCATCTTCCGGCATTTCGCCCCGCTGACAGCCGGCTTCGTCACCTATTCCGAAGGGGTGAATGATGATGTGAACAAGATGCTGTGGTCGCGCCTGGGCTGGTCGCCCGCCACCCGGCCGGAAGAAACACTGTCCGATTACGCCCGCTATTTCCTGGGCCCGACAGTGGGGCAGGAGCGGGCGGGGCGGGCCGCGGCCCTGATCCTGGACCTGGAACGCAACTGGCGGGGACCGGTGGCCGCCAACAGCGGCATCAATGCCACCCTGCAAGGGTTCCTGGCCCTGGCGGATGGGGCGCCGCGGGGCAACTGGCGGCTGGAAAGCCTGCTGTACCGCGCCCATTACGATGCCTATGCCCGCCGCCGTGCCCTGGCGGAAGGTGCCCGGCAGGCTCGCGCCCTGGAAGCGCTGGCAGCCGCCCCCCGGACCGGCAGTCTGGCCGCCATGGACAGGGCCGAGGCGGCGCTGGCCGCCCCGGATGACGCGTGGACGCGGGGCTGGCGCCAGCGGCTTTTCGATCTGGCCCAGGATCTGTTCGACCATGCGGGGCTGCAACTGAGTGTGACACGGTTTGGCGCATCGGGGGTGGAGCGGGGGGCCAATCTGGACCGGATCGACACCTCGCTGAACGACCGGGCCTGGCTGACCGGCCGCTTCGCCCGCATCCGGACGGAGACCGACGAGGCGACGCGGCTGTGCCGGCTGCAGGAGATTGTGCGGTGGGAACAGCCCGTCCCCGGCACGCTTTATGATGATCTGGGCGATCCGTCCTGGTCGCCGCATCTGGAAAGGGGGTCGGGCTTCGCCCGCGACCCGCAGCTTCTGTCCAGCGCCATCCATTCGGTGGCCGACATCATGCCGGATGCGGGCTGGCGCCTTTCCTGGGTCACCTATGCCGAAAGCCTTTATGAGACGCCGTTGACCCTGCGCTATCACGGGGTAGATCGAAACCGGCGCTACCGGCTGCGCGTGACCTATGGGGGGGAAGATTACCATCTGCCCATCCGGCTGATTGCCAACGGCGACACGGAAATCCATGCACCGCTGACCAGACCGGCCAATCCATCCACCCTGGAATTCGACATCCCGGCATCGGCGACGCGCGGCGGTGATCTGGTTCTGCAATGGACCCGTCCCCCGGGTCTGGGCGGCAGCGGACGGGGCAAGCAGGTGGCGGAGGTCTGGCTGATACCGGTCGGTCCGACAGGTGGGACGGGCTGCCCGTGATGCGGTTAATAATTTTCATTTATCCGTAGCGTTTCAGCCGCTGGACCAGCGTTCTTGGGGCCTACATCGTCAATTACATGTAGCTGACGGCAGCCATTTTGAGTTTCTGGCAGTAGGCAGTGTGGAGCGGGTGTGTTTACCGGGCCAGGACGCGC
>CALRTC020000039.1:0-46179 GCA_943371025.1 Hydrogenophaga intermedia | reverse complement strand
GCTGCCCAGCATGGCCAGCGTGCCGCCGGCCCCGCGCAGCCGCGCCGTCAGCGCCTCGAACAGGTCGGCATAGTCACCTTCGAACTTCAGGCGCAGGCGCCCGTCTTCGGTGGCGACGGAGATGTCGGGGATTTCGGCCGCCGCCTTGCGCAGCCCGTCGATGGACCGGGCCAGCCCGCCGAATTCATCCTCCCGCTCTGTCCCCCACATGGGCGCGCGCCAGTCGCCGCGGGTCACCGCATCCACCCCGCGCCCCAGTTCGCGCAAGGGCCGCAGCACGCGCGCACCCAGCAGGGTCAGGAAGGCGAACAGGGTGGCGACCAAGGCCAGCACGGCAGCCCCGCCCAGCCACAGGCCGCGCTGAGCGATATCTTCCAGCCGGGCCAGTTCGACAGCCTGCTGTGCGCGCGACCGCGCGTCGATACGGTCCGACAGGGTGGCATAGCGGGTCAGGATGATGACAGGCGTCGTCTGTCCCAGGGCGGCAGGCCCGCTATTGGCCGATTCCAGGGCGCGGCGCGCGCTGTCCAGCAACCGCTTCAGATCATTGGCCAGTTCCAGTTCCTGCGGCGTCAGGCGCTTGCCCTGCAATCCGCGCAGCGCCTGGTCGGCCGCTTCCAGATTGGAGCGCATGTCGGCGCGGGCTTCGGCATTGCCCGTCTCCGCAAACTGGGCCAGGGCCGCCAGGAAGCCGCCATGGCCCATGCGCTGCTGAAAATCGATCAGCAGCCTTGTCTTTGCCAGCGTGTCGCCCGGCACTTCCAGATTGCCGACCTGTACCTGGTACTGGGCCATCTGGAAGGTGGTGCCGGCGGCCAGCCCGCCGACCAGAACGGTGGCACCGATGGCAACGGCAGTGCTCAGGTTCCGCAGCGACGAAAGCCGCGATCCCGTGCCCCGCTCCATGTTGCCTCCCCCAAAACCTGATTTTGCGTCGATGGGCGGAGAGACTAACCAATTATTGTATTTAGTTCATCCATTCGTTGGCATATCGCCTTCGGGGGAAGGCAGATTGATCCAGGAAGGCGGTTCCGGACGGATTTCAGCCGCCCCGCAGGTCAGGACGGCACCCGGCCTCAGCGCGTCCAGACGAATCAGGGCCAGTGCGCGGTCACCGCTGCCGCTGCGCATCTCCCCCACCTCCGCCCCGTCGCGCAGGATGGGCGTGCCGGCATCCGCCAGAGGACCGTCGACGGCAACGGGCAGCAGCCGCTTCTTCACCAGACCCCGGTATTTCGTGCGCGCTGTCAGTTCCTGGCCGACATAGCAGCCCTTGTCCCAGGCCACGCCCTGCAGTTCATTGAAGCCGTTTTCCAGCAGGATGGATTTTTCCGGGATCAGGTCGCGGCTGCCATCGGGGATGCCCAGGATCAGGCGGGCGCGGTCCCAGAGGGCAATGTCGTCGGACAGGTCCAACCTGGCCGCGACATCGGCGCGCAGGATCAGGCGCCGGCCCAGCCCCGCCTGCCGGGGATCAACAAGGCTATAGCCGCCGTCGATGGCGGTGACAGCACCGGCTTCACCTTCGGCCGGCGCGGGGTCGGCCAGCACCACCATCTCACCGGCCAGATCCAGCAATTCGACCTTGGCCCGCAGCCGGAACAGGCGCAGCCGTTTCAGCAGATCATCGCGCCGGGCCGCCTCCACATCCAGCAGCAGCCGGTCGCCATCGGCCAGGATAATGAAATCATGCAGATATTTGCCCTGTGCGGTCAGCAGCGCCGACCAGACGGCGCGGGTGCCGTCCAGCCGGGTCACGTCGGCGGTGACCAAGCCCTGCAGGAACCCGACACGGTCGGGGCCGGCGACGGCGATGATGGCGCGGGTGGGCAGGCGGATCAGGGGCATGTTGGTTCGATGCGGCAATGGTTCGGATGATCGCTCCTAGATATAGCCATGCCGTCCCCTGCGCCTAGGGGAGATCACCGATGATGCTTGGTTCCCGCATCGCCAACCGGTAGAGAAGGGGGGTGGGGCGCTGATCGGCGGAATGGACGGCGGCAGCATGCAGGCGCAAATCGGGGGGCGGCAAGACGCCCCCGTCGCGGATTTTCTTCTTTTCCTGGGCGTGCCCATCCTGGCCGTGCTGGTGCCGCTGGTGCCGCTGGGCATGGCGCCGGGCATGATCGCCCTGTCGGTGCTGACCCTGGCCGCTGGGCTTTGGCGCCAGCGGCGCTGGCCAAGGCCCGATCCGGTACTGGCCGGAGCGCTGTTCCTGTTCCTGGCGCTGACGGGCATCAGCCTGACCTGGGCCGGGGGCGGGGCCAAGGCGATCAACAGCTGGGCGGCCTTTCTCTATATCCTGGTGCCGGGTCTGGCCTATCTGTCGGGATTGCAGCAATTGTCGGCCGCCGGTGCGGCGCGGGTCGCGCGCTGGGTGCTGCCGGCGGCGGCGCTGGGCCTGGGCCTGTTCGCGGTGGAGGTGCTGCTGGGCCAGCCCATCCAGCATCTGGCTGCGCCGCATAAGGGCGAACTGGACTATGAGCGCGACATCAACCGCGCTGCCCTGCTGATCGCCCTGCTGGCCGGTCCCTTCGCCCTGCTGCTGTGGCGGCAGGGGCGGCGCGTGCTGGCGGGGTTGGCCATCGCCCTGCCGCTGGTCCTGACCGGGATCAGCACCAGCCAGTCGGCTGCGGCCTTGCTGCTGGGCCTGATCCTGCTGCTGCCGCTGGCCATATGGTGGCCGCGCGGGGCGGCGGCGATCATGGCCGGCGGCATTGTGGCGGGGATGGGTCTGTGCGGCGTGGTGGCGCGCTGGATGACCGCAGCGGGCCTGCCACAACTGGAAAGCCTGCCCGGCAGTTTCCGTCATCGCATGATGACCTGGAATTTCGTGGCCGAGCATCTGGGCGACCATCCCTGGTTCGGCTATGGCATCGACAGTTCCCGCGCCGTGCCCGGCGGGGATGCCGTCTTCCCGGGCACACCGGCGCCGGGCTGGCCCGTGCTGCCCGTGCATCCGCATAATCTGTTCCTGCAGGTGCGCCTTGAGCTGGGCTGGGTGGGGGCAGGCGTCGTGACCCTGCTGCTGCTGCTGGTTCTGCGCCGGCTGCTGCGGCTGGATCCGTCGATCCGGGGCATGGCGCTGGCCTTGTTCGGCGCCTGCATCCTGGCCCAGTGCTTTGCCTATGGCGCGTGGCAGGGTTGGCTGCTGTGCGGGATGCTGTTTGCGGCCACCATCGTCGGGCTGGCGGGCCGGGTCAGGGCGCCTTCTTGACCAGACAGTCGGCCCCACCGGCCTTCAGCTTCTGGCACAGCCCATTGGCCGCCGCCTGATCGGCAAAGCCGGTCAGGAAGACGCGGGTATAGACGCCCTTGGCGCCCAGATCGGCCTGGACCATGGTCGGCTGCCGCCCGGCCAACAGGCCCGCCTGCTTGGTCTGCAACGCCTTCCAATGCCTGTCAGCTTCCGCCGTGCTAGGCAGGGAGCCGACCTGGATGACCCAGCCGCCTGCGGCAGGGGTGGCGGGCGGCGCTGAAGGCTTGGGGGGCGGCGCTGGTGCCGGGGATGCCACTGGCGCTGCCGCCGGCACCGGTGGGGCGGAAACAGGGGCGGCCGGCGGGGTGCGGCTGATCGGGATACCCCGGGTCGGTGCCGGTGTTTCGGGTGCCGCTGCCACGGCCTGCGCTGCCGGTGCGGGCGGGGGTTCGACCGCCGGCGGGGGCGGCAGCGGTTCCGGCGTCGGCCTGGTGGCTGGGGCTGCCTGCGCCGCCATCTGTGCCGGGGTGGTGGCCGCCGGTGCGGCGGGCGCGGGCTTGGGCGTTTCCATCCGGGCGGGGGGCGGCGCTGCGGGTGCCGGGACCGGTGCCGGCGGCTTGGTGGCGGCTTTGGTGTCAGGTTTCGGGTCGGTCTTGGCCGGCTTCGGTGGAGGGGCGGCGGGTTCCTTCGCCGTTGGCGCCTGCGCGACCGGCGTGGGTGGCGCCAGCGGGGCCAGCGGTTCGCGGGCCCGCGCATCGGCGGCGGCGATCTGTTCCGGCGTCGCCTGGGCCATGATGTCCTTTTCCAGGCGGATGGCCGCGACCAGCCGTTTGGCCGATGCGCGCCGCGCCCAGGTCAGCGCCTCCACAATGTCGCGGTCCGTGCCCAGACCGAAGAAGGTCAGGGCCGCCAGATTGTTCTGCGCATGCATGTCTCCCGCCGCCGCCGCCGGGCGCAGGAAGGTCAGGGCCTTGGCATAATCGGCCGGCATGTCCTGGCCAAAGGCATAGATGGCGCCCACCATGCTCTGCGCCCCCACATGCCCACCGCGTGCCGATGCCTCCAGCAGGGTCAGGCCGCGCTTGCTGTCCTTGGGGATGCCGCGCCCCTGCATCAGCATTTCGCCGGCAAGATACTGGCCCGACGAATCGCCCGTTGCGGCCGCCGCGTTGAATTCCTTGAAGGCGGTCGCATAGTCACCCTGGGAAAAGGCGATGCGCCCGGCCTGGATATCAGCCAGGGCCGGCGCTGCCGTCAGCAGGGCCAGCGACAGCACGAAACAGGCGAAACTGGAACGGTGGGCGGGCGGCGACATGGGGAAGGGTCCCGTGGGAATGGCAGGGCCCCTTCATAGCCGATCACAGGCCCGCTTGACGATGCCTGACAAACGGGCTTCAACCAGCGTCAATATTTTTGATCGGAGATATCGGCGATGGCCGTCAAGAAGAACCCGCTGAACCTGAACCCGTTGCAGCTGAAGACCCTGACCCTGTTCCAGGCCCTGACCGAGTTCGAGGAGATCAGCCGGCCCGTCGGTGATGGCGCCATCGAAGTGCTGGAACTGCCCTTCACGGCCCATGGCAACCATATCCATCTGGGCCCCTGGATGGTCTTCGCCCAGGACGCCACGGGCCTGCGCAACCCGGCCCCCTGGGCCGTACTGGAACGCAAGGGCCTGATCCGCGGGCAGTTCCCCCTGTCGGTCACCGTGACCCGCGAGGGGCTGGACTATGAAACCGGCATGCGCCGCCAGATATTGCAGGGGTCGGATCACTGAGGGGGGCTTCGTGTCAGCGTTACCCATCCGGTCAGAGCCTCTCTCCCGTCACCCCGGCGAAAGGCCGGGGTCCAGTCTCAAGGCGCGGTCAGCGCCGATATGAGTCTTGTCGCGGCAGACGCCGCTCCATGCTTTATCCCGGCCTGCGCCGGGATGACGGCCAGAGATTATTTTGTCGCGGGGACAGGTGTCACGTCCCTCCCGCCAAACCCGGATAAAACAAAACCCGCCGCGCCATTGAAGGCGGGCGGGTTTTGTTTTATCCGGGGGATGGTGCTGCCGATTGGAATCGAACCAACGACCTCGTCCTTACCAAGGACGCGCTCTACCGACTGAGCTACGGCAGCGCCTTCATCCGGGTCACCGCGGCGTCGCCGCTGCGGTGGGCGGCTATGTGCCACTCCAACCCCCGGACCGCAAGCAAAAAAATCCCGGACCTGTCGATTTTTTCCGCATACTTGACGTGCAAGTGCGAAAAGGCCAGCAATCCAGCCAATTCCGCCCGATGGACAATGCACCATGACCAGCACCCCGCCCAAGAAGGATGAACGCAAGGACCGTCTGGCCCAGGCGCTGCGCGATAATCTGCGCCGCCGCAAGGACCAGGACCGCGCCCGCGAAGCGCAGGAGGCGATGGAAGCTGCCCTGGGCCCCGACCCAGCCGAAGGACAGATGCCCGACACCACGGCTTGAGTGGGCGATACGGCTGGGCTACAAGGTCTTGCGCGCCGCCCTTTGGTCCTGCGGCGTCCGATATTGGGGAAGTGGGGAACCGACATGCCGATCATGCCCGACAGCTGGATCCGGGAACAGGCGACCAAGAACGGCATGATCGAGCCGTTCGTGGAGGCGCAGAAGCGCGAGGGCGTCATCTCCTACGGCCTGTCCTCCTACGGCTATGACGCGCGCGTGGCCCCGGAATTCAAGATTTTCACCAATGTCGACAATGCCGTCGTCGATCCCAAGCAGTTCGACGCCACCAGCTTTGTCGACCGGCAGACGGATGTCTGCGTCATCCCGCCCAACAGCTTCGTGCTGGCCCGCACGGTGGAATATTTCCGTATCCCGCGCGATGTGCTGGTCGTCTGCCTGGGCAAGTCCACCTATGCCCGCTGCGGCCTGATCGTGAACGTCACGCCGCTGGAACCGGAATGGGAAGGGCATGTGACGCTGGAAATTTCCAACACCACGCCGCTGCCGGCGAAAGTGTATGCGAACGAAGGCCTGTGCCAGTTCCTGTTCTTCCAGGGCGCCAGCCCGTGCGAGGTCAGCTATGCCGACCGCGCCGGCAAATATATGAAGCAGCGTGGCGTGACATTGGCCCGCCTCTGACCGGCCCTATCGCCGCCATCATCAGGGCCCAGGGTGCGGGCCCGTTCCAAGACCTTCCTGACGAAACGAACATTCCATGGACAAGCTTCGCATCCGCGGCGGCAACCCGCTGAAGGGTCAGATCACCATTTCCGGCGCCAAGAATGCGGCCCTGCCTTTGCAGGCGGCCTGCCTTCTGACGGATGAGAAGCTGGTGCTGACCAACCTGCCGCTGCTGGCCGACATCACCACCATGAACCGCCTGCTGGCCCAGCACGGGGTGGAGGTGCATATCAACGGCCGCGATGCCTTTGGCTCCAGCGGCCGGTCGGTGGAACTGGACGCCAACGATATTTTCAACCTGACCGCCCCCTATGATCTGGTGCGCAAGATGCGCGCCAGCGTGCTGGTGCTGGGTCCGCTGGTCGCGCGCTTCGGTCAGGCCAAGGTGTCCTTGCCCGGCGGCTGCGCCATCGGCACCCGCCCCGTCGATCTGCATATCAAGGGCCTGCAGGCCATGGGGGCGCAGATCGATATTGAAGGCGGCTATATCCTGGCCAAGGCGCCCGAAGGCGGGCTGGTGGGGACGGAATTCGTCTTCCCGCAGGTGTCGGTGGGCGCCACCGAGAACCTGATGATGGCCGCCACCCTGGCTAAGGGCGAGACCATCCTGGTCAATGCCGCCCGCGAGCCGGAGATCGGCGACCTGGCCCGCTGCCTGATTGCCATGGGCGCGGAGATCGAGGGCATCGGCTCCGACCGTCTGGTCATCCGCGGCAAGGAAAGGCTGCATGGCGCCACCTATGCCGTGCTGCCCGACCGGATCGAGGCCGGCACCTTCGCCATGGCCGCCGCCATCACGGGCGGGGAACTGGAACTGGTCGGCGCCCGCATGGACGACCTGAAGGCGGTGGCCAAGACCCTGGCCGGCGCCAATGTGAAGGTCAGCGAGACGCCCAACGGCCTGCTGGTCACCGCGACCCAGGGTGAACTGGTCGGCGTGGATGTGATGACGGAGCCGTTCCCGGGATTCCCCACAGATCTTCAGGCCCAGATGATGGCCCTGATGTGCGTGGCCAAGGGCGCCTCGATGATCACGGAAACGATCTTCGAGAATCGCTTCATGCATGTGCCGGAACTGGCCCGCATGGGGGCCAACATCAATGTCCACGGCTCCTCCGCCCTGGTGCGCGGCGTGCCGAAGCTGACGGGCGCCCCCGTCATGGCCACTGACCTGCGCGCGTCTGTCTCCCTGGTCCTGGCCGGTCTGGCCGCCCAGGGCGAGACCACCGTCAACCGCATCTACCACCTGGATCGCGGCTATGAGCGGGTGGAGGCCAAGCTGGCGGCCTGCGGTGCCGATATGGAGCGGGTGAAGGAAGAGGATTGAGAGCTGGGGCCGGTACGGTTGCCCGCCCGGCCCCGTCCTTATGCCGCCTGATCGGCCAGCCCTTCCGGCGTGAACGGCCGCAGGTTGGCCAGGAACTGCTGCGCGCAGGATTGCCAGGAAAAGCCCAGCGCATGGGCCCGGCACACTACCGGGTCGATGCCCACAGCCTTCAGGCAGGCGGCGCGCAGGTCGGTGTCCAGCACCCCGGCCGGGCTGTCGCCGATGACATCCAGCGGGCCCGGCACGGGGAAGGCCGCCACGGGCAGGCCGGACGCCAAGGCCTCCAGCAGCACCAGCCCGAACGTGTCGGTGCGGGATGGGAAGACGAAGACGTCGGCCGCGGCGTAATGCCGGGCCAGGTCTTCGCCGTGCTTGGCGCCGACATAGGTGACGTCGGGATATTTCGCCTTCAGTTCCGCCAGTTGCGGTCCGTCACCCACCACCACCTTGGAACCGGGCAGATCGAGCGACAGGAACGCCTCGATATTCTTTTCCACGGCCACGCGGCCGACGGAAATGAACACAGGGCGGGGCAGGTGGGCGAACAGGTCCTTGTCGCGCGGGCGGAACAGGTCGGTATCCACACCGCGCGACCAGCGGCGGATATTGGTGAAGCCGCGCTTTTCCAGGTCGGCCTCAATGCTGGCCGTGGCCACCATCATGGAATGGGCGGGCGCATGGAAGCGGCGGATGAAGGCATAGGACAGGGACAGCGGCACGGGCGCCCGGTCGCGTACATATTCAGGAAAGCGCGTGTGATAGGCCGTGGTGAAGGGCAGCTTGCGCTTCAGGCAATAGCGCCGGGCGGCGAAACCCAACGGCCCCTCCGTGGCGATATGGATCGCGTCGGGCTGGGCCTCCTCGATCATCTGCCGCACCCGCCGGCCGGGGGCCAGGGCCAGGCGGATTTCCGGATATGTCGGCATGGGGATGGTGCGGAACCGGTCGGGGGAGATGACCTCCACCTTATGGCCCAGCCGTTCCAGTTCGGCCCGCGTCGTGGTCAGGGTGCGCACCACGCCATTGACCTGCGGATGCCAGGCATCCGTGACGATCAGCAGCTTCACGCTGCCGCCTGCATCGCTGTGCGGGAGGCGACAATATCCGCCCAGCGCAGGATCTCCAGCGTACCGTCGGGATGTTCCACCAGTGCGGTGCATGATTCGACCCAATCCCCGTCATTCACATAAAGGACACCGTCCATGTCGCGCATTTCGGCATGGTGGATATGGCCGCAGATGACGCCGTCGACCTGCCGTCGCCGCGCTTCCTCGGTCAGCGCCGTCTCGTAATCGCCGATGAATTCGACGGCCTTCTTGGTCTTGTGCTTCAGATAGGCGGACAAGGACCAGTAGGGGAAACCCAGCTTGCGCCGCACCTTGTTGAACAGGGTGTTGACCCACAGGATGAAGGTGTAGGCCGTGTCCCCGACAAAGGCCAACCACTTGGCATAGCGCACGACAGCGTCGAACTGGTCGCCATGGATGACCAGATAGCGCTTGCCGTCGGCGGCCGTGTGGATTGTGTCTTCCAGGATGGTCACGCCGCCGAACTGCAGCCCGATATATTCCCGGAACGCCTCGTCATGATTGCCGGGGATCAGGAAGACCGACGTGCCCTTGCGGGCGCGGCGCAGGATCTTCTGAACCACGTCATTATGCGCCTGCGGCCAGTACCAGCTTTTCTTCAGCCGCCAGCCATCGACGATGTCGCCGACCAGGTACAGCACATCGGATTCCGTATGTTTCAGGAAATCCAGCAGCATGTCGGCCTGACATCCCCGTGTACCCAGATGGATGTCCGACAGCCAGATGGCGCGATAGCGCTTATTGTCCCCGTCGCCCAGCATATGTTCCCCCATCGCCGGTCAACCCCACAGCCAAGATGTCCGCCACGAATTTAAGACTAGCCATAGCGGATTGAGGCGTTCTATATCGCTTCATCTGGTGTCGTGTCAGCGCATTGATGGGCGATTACCGCTAGTGCGACAGAAACTTCTTCAGTTCGTCACGGTCTTTACATCAATCATCAATGGTCGTGTCATGGAGTTGTTGTGAAAGCGTCACAAATCCCGGGCCGGCGGCTGGCCGTCATCTTCAATCCCATTGCCGGGCGCCGGCGACCGGGGCTGGTGGAACAGGTGATGGAGGCGGCGACCGATGCCGGTGCCCAGGTCACGCTGCACACCACCCGTGCTGCCGGGGACGGCACGCTGATCGCCCATGATCTGACCCTGGCCGGTGCGGCCGATGTGATCGTGGCGGCCGGCGGGGACGGCACCATTAATGAAGTGGTGAACGGCATGGCCCAGGTTACGGAGGTGGAGCCGCCACCATTGGGTCTGATCCCCCTGGGTACGGCCAATGTGCTGGCGCATGAACTGGGCGTGGGCGGGTCCGCCCTGCGAATCGGTCGCGGCCTGGCCCTGGGCCCGATCCGGATCATCCATGCCGGACAGGCCAATGGGCGGCTGTTCACGATGATGGCCGGGGTGGGCATGGATGCCCGCGTCGTTGCCGGCATCGACCCGGCCGTGAAGCGCCGGCTGGGCAAGGGGGCCTATGCGCTGGGGGGCCTGCGGGAGATCATGGCCGGGCCGGGCCTGGATTATAATGTCACCCTGACCGCGCCGGACGGCACGCTGTCACATCATCGGGCGGCAAGCTGCATCCTGTGCAAGGGACATTATTATGCTGGTACTTTCGTACTGGCCCCCGATGTGCGGTTGGACCAGCCGGTCCTGCATGCCGTGCTGTTCACCCGGCCCGGCCGGCTGGCCGCCTTCACCTATGCCGCCGCGATGACGCTGGGCCTGCTGCGCGGGCGGCGGGATGTGCTGGTCCTGCCGGCCGTCGCCGCCCGGATCGAGGGGCCGGCGGGGGAGGCGGTGCAGGGAGACGGCGATACCATCGCCCGGCTGCCGGTGGACATATGTTTATGGCCCGGTCTTCTGCGCGTCGTCGGTCAGGACGGATAGCCGGTCAGCTCGCCCGTGAATTCGGAGATGTCGTTGGGGTCCAGCGACATCAGGCACTCGGCCATCGTTGCCTTGCTGCGGAAGCGGAACCAGCCGTGGCCATCATGATAATAGGCACGATAGGTACCGGTGACGTCCCGTTCCAGCTTCAGGGTCGGGCAGAGCTGCGTGGGCAGCCAGATCTCGATCCGGTCGAACGTGGGACCGGTCGACCGCAGTGCCGTTACCCACAGCCCGCGACGCTGCCGCTCGGCGAGAATGTTGGTCCAGGCGAGAAGGTCGCCGGGGGTGAAACGCTGGCGGGCGAAAGGCAGAACGACGCACATGCTGGCGATCCCGGATGCAGCACGGCAAAGGCGCCATGCAGGGGACATCGTCCCGCGCGGCCGATTAAGGCCGGCTTAATCGGCCGCGGTGCAAAAGCATAGGTCGTGCGGGTGGTGCCCGCGGGCGAAAATCATTTTGCACCTGCACAGTCGGCAGGCGCGACTAAGGTCGTAAATCGGCCCTGTTCCTCAGGCTTTCGGCGGGGAGCGGTGCAAAACCGCATACCCCCAATCCACCGCGGCGCTGTTGCGTAGGGGCTGGGGCTGTGTTACATGCTCGCTCGCTCGACGCCGGAGGGTCCTCCTCCGGAATGGCCGATCATTGCTAACGTCCTGAAATCATTCAGGTCCACGGACTTTAACCGAGGTTACCCAGTGGCAACCGAAGGGACTGGCGTCTCCGAACTCGCCTCGCGCTATGCGAGCGCCCTGTTCGATCTCGCGGATGGGCAGCAGGCCCTGGACCAGACGGCCCAGGATCTGCTCTCCATCAAGGCTCTGCTTGCTGAAAGCGCGGACCTCCGCCGCTTGATCGGCAGCCCTCTGCTCGCCCGTGACGAACAGGAGCGCGCCATGGACGCCGTCCTGGTCGCGGCCGGCGTGGGTGAACTTGTCCGGAAGTTTGTCGGGCTGGTGGCGCGTAATCGCCGCCTGTTCGCGCTGCCGGGCATGATCGACGGATTTGTGGCCCAACTGGCCCGCCGCCGCGGCGAAAGCACGGCGCGCGTTACCGTCGCCCGCCCGCTGACCGACGCCCAGTGGGCCGAGCTGTCCGCCGCCCTGAACAAGGATGGTGGCAACTCGGTCAAGATGGACGTCTGGGTCGACCCGTCGCTGATCGGCGGCATGATCGTCAAACTCGGTTCCCGCATGGTCGATAGTTCCGTGCGCACCAAGCTCAATAAGCTGAAACTCGCCATGAAAGGGGTTGGATAATGGAAATCCGCGCCGCTGAGATTTCCGCGATCCTGAAGCAGCAGATCGCGAACTTCGGCACCGAAGCCGATGTCGCCGAAGTGGGCCAGGTTCTGTCCATCGGTGACGGCGTGGCCCGTATCCATGGTCTGGACAAGGTCCAGGCCGGCGAGATGGTGGAATTCCCCGGCGGGGTCAAGGGCATGGCCCTGAACCTCGAGACCGACAATGTCGGTGTGGTGATTTTCGGCTCCGACCGCGACATCAAGGAAGGCGATGTCGTCAAGCGGACGGGCGCCATCGTCGAGGTCCCCGTGGGCCGTGGCCTGCTGGGCCGCGTGGTCGACGGTCTGGGCAACCCGATCGACGGCAAGGGCCCGCTGCTGGACGTCAAGCGTCAGCGCGTGGAAGTGAAGGCCCCCGGCATCATCCCGCGCAAGTCGGTGCATGAGCCGATGCAGACCGGCCTGAAGGCCATTGACGCTCTGGTGCCCGTCGGCCGTGGCCAGCGTGAGCTGATCATCGGTGACCGCCAGACCGGCAAGACCGCCATCGCTCTGGATACCTTCATCAATCAGAAGGCCATCAATCAGGGCGACGACGAGAGCAAGAAGCTCTACTGCATCTACGTCGCCGTGGGTCAGAAGCGCTCCACGGTCGCCCAGATCGTGAAGACCCTGGAAGAGAACGGCGCGCTGGAATATTCCATCGTCGTTGCCGCCACCGCTTCCGAGCCGGCGCCGCTGCAGTTCCTGGCCCCCTACACGGGTGCGGCCATGGGCGAGTTCTTCCGCGACAATGGCATGCATGCCCTGATCGTGTATGACGATCTGTCCAAGCAGGCCGTTGCCTACCGTCAGATGTCGCTGCTGCTGCGCCGTCCGCCGGGTCGCGAAGCCTATCCCGGCGACGTGTTCTATCTGCACAGCCGCCTGCTGGAACGCGCCGCCAAGCTGAACGACGCCAATGGCGCCGGTTCGCTGACGGCCCTGCCGGTCATCGAGACCCAGGCCGGCGACGTGTCCGCCTACATTCCCACGAACGTGATTTCGATCACCGACGGCCAGATCTTCCTGGAAACGGGTCTGTTCTATCGCGGCATCCGTCCTGCCATCAATGTCGGTCTGTCGGTGTCCCGCGTGGGTTCGGCCGCCCAGATCAAGGCGATGAAGCAGGTTGCCGGCACCATCAAGCTGGAACTGGCCCAGTATCGTGAAATGGCTGCCTTCGCGCAGTTCGCTTCCGATCTGGACGCCACGACCCAGCGTCTGCTGAGCCGCGGTGCGCGCCTGACGGAGCTGCTGAAGCAGCCCCAGTTCAAGCCGATGCCCGTGGAAGAGCAGGTCGTGTCGATTTTCGCCGGCGTGAAGGGTTACCTGGACAAGGTCCCGACCAACGACGTGAACCGGTTCGAAGCCCGCTTCCTGGACGAAATCCGGGCCAAGGGCGCCGACATCCTGGCCGCGATCCGCAACGAGAAGGCGATCTCCAAGGAAACCGAAGAGAAGCTGAAGGCTTTCCTCGACGGTTTCACCAAGGTTTTCGCCTGATCCAAGCTCCCGCAAGGGGCCTCATTGAGAGCGTAGGGCTGTCATGCCGAGCTTGAAGGACATCCGAAACCGGATCGCCAGCGTCAAGTCGACGCAGAAGATCACGTCGGCCATGAAGATGGTCGCGGCCAGCAAGCTGCGCCGCGCCCAGGAGCAGGCGGAGGCCGGCCGGCCCTATGCTGAACGCATGGGCCGGATGCTGGCTTCGCTGGCGGCCAACGTGGCTGGCGGTCCCGGTGGTCCCCGCCTGATGACCGGGACGGGCAGCGATCAGACCCACCTGCTGGTGGTGATGACCGGTGACCGCGGTCTGTGCGGTGGTTTCAACGGCTCCGTCGTCCGCGAGACGCGTCGCGCCATCCTGCGCCTGCAGGCCGAAGGCAAGACCGTCAAGCTGCTGACCGTTGGCCGCAAGGGTCGCGATCTGCTGCGCCGCGAATTCCCGGCGCTGATCGTCGCCACGTTCGAGGAAGTGGGCAAGAAGAGGCTCTCCTTCGCCGATGCCGACAGGGTGACGGCGAAGATCCTGGAGCTGTTCGATGCCGGCGAATTCGACGTCGCCACGATCGTCTACAACAAGTTCAAGTCGGCGATGACCCAGATCGTGACGCTGCAGCAGGTGGTGCCCTTCGCGGCGCCCGAAGCTGCCAGCGGTACCGCGTCTGAGGCCGGCGCCGTCTATGAGTTCGAGCCGAGCGAGGAGGCCATCCTGGCCGACCTGCTGCCGCGCAACCTGGCCATCCAGGTCTATTCCGCCTTGCTGGAGAGCGCCGCGTCGTTCTTCGGTGCGCAGATGACCGCCATGGACAATGCCACGCGCAACGCCGGCGAGATGATCAAGAAGTATACCCTGATTTACAACCGCACCCGCCAGGCTTCGATCACGAAGGAACTGATCGAAATCATCTCCGGCGCGGAAGCGTTGTAAGTCCACCCGCATTCACGACGAAGTCAAGGTTCCGAGGGAGCTTACCCCATGGCTAATAACAGCAACGCGGTCGGCCGCATCACGCAGGTTCTTGGTGCCGTCGTGGACGTGCAGTTCAACGGCGAACTGCCGCCGATCCTGAACGCGCTGACCACCCAGAACGAGGGTAAGACCCTGGTTCTGGAAGTGGCGCAGCACCTGGGCGAGAATACCGTCCGCACCATCGCCATGGACACGACCGATGGTCTGGTGCGTGGCGCCGAGGTTCTCGATACCGGCAACTCGATCCTGATGCCCGTCGGTCCGGCCACGCTGGGCCGCATCCTGAACGTCATCGGCGAGCCGATCGACGAGCGCGGCCCGGTCGGCAACGACAAGGTCCTGCCGATCCACCGCGAGGCCCCCGATTTCGTCGATCAGGCCACGGACGCCGCCCTGCTGATCACCGGCATCAAGGTCATCGACCTGCTGGCCCCGTACCTGAAGGGCGGTAAGATCGGCCTGTTCGGTGGCGCCGGCGTGGGCAAGACCGTGACCATTCAGGAACTGATCAACAACGTCGCCAAGGCGCACGGTGGTATGTCGGTGTTCGCCGGCGTGGGTGAGCGCACCCGCGAAGGTAACGACCTGTACCACGAAATGATCGACGCCGGCGTTATCAAGACCGACGGCCCGGGCTCCAAGGTGGCGCTCGTGTACGGTCAGATGAACGAGCCGCCGGGTGCCCGCGCCCGCGTCGCCCTGTCCGGCCTGACCATCGCCGAATATTTCCGCGATGAAGAAGGCCAGGACGTGCTGTTCTTCGTGGACAACATCTTCCGCTTCACCCAAGCGGGCGCCGAGATGTCGGCTCTGCTGGGCCGCATCCCGTCGGCCGTGGGTTACCAGCCCACCCTGTCCACCGACATGGGCGCCCTGCAGGAGCGCATCACCTCGACGAAGAAGGGCTCGATCACGTCCGTGCAGGCCATTTACGTGCCCGCCGACGACTTGACCGACCCGGCCCCGGCCACCTCCTTCGCCCACCTGGACGCCACGACCGTGCTGTCGCGTTCCATCGCCGAAATGGCCATCTTCCCGGCCGTGGACCCGCTGGACTCGACGTCGCGCGCGCTCGATCCGCGCATCGTCGGTGAAGAACACTACAACACCGCCCGCAAGGTTCAGCAGGTGTTGCAGCAGTACAAGGCCCTGCAGGACATCATCGCGATCCTGGGCATGGACGAACTGTCGGAAGAGGACAAGCTGGTCGTGGCTCGCGCCCGCAAGATCCAGCGCTTCCTGTCCCAGCCGTTCCATGTGGCCGAAGTGTTCACCGGCACGCCGGGCGTTCTGGTCTCCCTGGAAGACACCATCAAGGGCTTCAAGGGCATCGTGAACGGCGACTACGACCACCTGCCGGAAGCCGCCTTCTACATGGTCGGCACCATCGAGCAGGCCGTCGAAAAGGCCCGCAAGATGGCCCAGGCCGCCTAAGTCGCTTTCCCCGTGATCCCCGTCCGGCGGTCCGCCGCCGGACGGGTTCCGGTTTCGGGAGGGCACGGTCCCTCCTTGATGTGTTTTGCTAGGGTGTGAGCCATGGCCGACAAGGTTGAATTCGAGCTGGTGTCGCCGGAAAAGCTGCTGGTGTCGCAGCCGGTGCATATGGTGGTGGTGCCGGGGGCCGAGGGCTTCTTCGGTGTGCTGCCGGGCCATGCCCCGATGATCGTCACGGTGAAGCCGGGCGTCATCGACATCTATGCCAATGACATGGCAACCGTGACCCAGCGCATCTTCGTGGCCGGCGGTTTTGCCGAAGTCACGGCGACCCGCGTCACCATCCTGGCCGAGGAAGCGACCGATCTGGACGTTGTCCGCGGCCTGGACCGCGCCGGTCTGGAGAAGCAGCTGTCCGACCTGAGCGAGGATCTGGCCGAGGCCAAGTCCGAAGCGGAGCGTGGGAGCCTGGAGGCCAGGCTGGCCGTTGTTCAGGCCAAGCTGGAAGTGCAGGGCTCCACCCTGCACTGAGCGGGTTGATCTGCCGATCGGAAGGCGTCACATATTCGTCACGTTTCCGGTTCGGTGAGAGCGATTATCACGGGGGCGCTTTGCGCCCCCGTTGCTTTTTCAGTCGATCTCCCCAATCTGTCACCAGCCACGCGCGGTTTGGCGCGTGCATCCCTTAGTAAACGTGGAAGAGTGCCGGCACATGGCCTATGCGCATTGGACGATCGAAGGTTTGCCCTGGGACCAGCTGGACCCCGCCAAGGCTTCGCCCGTGATGCTGAAGCTGGCAAAGGCGGCGGCCCTGGTCGAATATAACGGGCATATCTACGCCGACTATCTGTGCAACGTGTTCCGTGATGACCCGGAATTCTGCCAGATCACGCGCGACTGGGCCGCGGAAGAGGTCCAGCACGGCGAGGCGCTGGGCACCTGGGCGGCGCGCGTCGATCCGTCCTGGGACTTCCAGGCCGCCGTGCAGCGCTTCCGCGATGGCTACAAGATCGATGTCGACGCCATGGTCAGCAAGCGCGGCAGCCGCGCCGGGGAGCTGGTCAGCCGCTGCATCGTGGAGACCGGTACCTCCAGCTACTACACGGCGCTTGCCGAGGCGACCGAGGAGCCGGTGTTCAAGCAGCTGTGCCGCCACATCGCCGCCGATGAGCTTCGCCATTACAAGCTGTTCTACGACCATCTGAAGCGCTATCTCGAATCAGAGAAGCTGAACCGCGTGCAGCGGTTCATGGTCTGCCTGTCGCGCATCAATGAGACGGAGGACGACGAGTTGTCCTACGCCTTCTATGCCGCGAACTACTGGACCCGCGCCTATGAGCGGGTCGAGAACAATGCCGAATATACCAGCCTGGCCTACTCCTTCTACCAGCCCCACCATGTCGACCGCATGGTCGGCATGGTGTTCAAGGCATCGGGCCTGAAGCCGCATAGCTGGCTGCACAGCTGGGCGTCGCGGTTTGCCTATAAGCGCATGCATAAGAAGGCGGAAGCCGCGCGTCTGGCGGCGTAACCGGGTGACCGACGAAAAACTCGAGCCCGGCCGCCTGGAATGTCAGTGCAGCCGGCGCGGCCCGCTATCTTCCGGTTCGGCCATCGGCTCATCCGCCGCCCCGCCACCGCGCAGCAGGTCCAGCAGCGCGCCGGTATCCGGCGTGCCGCCCAGCGCTTCGCAGAGGCAGGTGGCCAGTTCCGGGACCATGCCCGTCAAGGCGGCATTGCCTTCGATATAGCGGTGCAGGACCAGACCGTTGCCGACGGCGTCCAGCATGATGGCGGCACCGGGGCCGGCCAGCGGCAGCGCGGCGGGCAGGGGAACGGGGGCCGGTTCATGGCCCGTGCGGGCCAGTTCCCGCAGATTGCGTTCCAGAATGAAGCCCGCCAGCGGGCCATCCACCACCTGATAGGCCGCATTGTTGCCGGCCTGGTCGGCCAGCGCGCGGCGCAGTTTGCGCAGGCCCGCCACGGCGGCGGCCGTCAGGTCTGCCTGACCGGCGGCGCGGCGGCCCGCGGCCTGAAAAGCGGTCCGGATCAAGGCCGGGACCGGGTTCTGTGTCATGGACAAATCCTCCTTCACGAAGCGAGTGCCCCTTCAGGGTGCTATCCCCCGGACCCCATCCTGGGCGTCCGCGGTATCACCCACCCCTTGACGTGGGGACCTGACCTGCCGGGTTCAAGGGTCGGCGGGGGAACCGTTCCAGGCTAGGATGCGGCACCGCGAAAGGAGCCTGACCATGGTGTTGCAGCGGATCATACGGACCTTGCGGGGCCGGGAAGGCAGCCCGCGACCGGGGTCGGACCCGTCCGGGCCGGCGCCGATGCCGGAGTCGGTGCCCGTGCCTGTGCCCAACCGTCCCGACGGCGTCGCGCTGGCGTTGCAGGGCGGCGGGTCGCTGGGCGCCTTCACCTGGGGTGTGCTGGACCGGCTGCTGGAGCAGCCCGGATTCGCGCCCGCCCGCCTTTCCGGTGCTTCGGCCGGGGCCGTCAATGCCGTGGCGCTGACCAGCGGCTGGGCCCTGGGCGGGGCAGCGGGGGCGCGGGCGGCGCTGGACCGGGTCTGGCGGCGGGTGGGGGAATGCGGGGTGGGTGCCTTGGGCTTCTGTCCCACCTGGGCCCATAATGGCCTGACCCATGCCGTCAACAGTGCCG
The DNA here is from genome assembly GCA_943371025.1 of Hydrogenophaga intermedia. Classification (GTDB taxonomy): domain Bacteria; phylum Pseudomonadota; class Alphaproteobacteria; order Azospirillales; family Azospirillaceae; genus Niveispirillum. The sequence continues at coordinate 27,663 of CALRTC020000039.1, read as the reverse complement.
CCTTCGGCATGGCCACGCGCCTGTTCTCCCCCTATGCGCTGAATCCGCTGGGCTTCAATCCCCTGCGCCAGATCCTGCTGGACGAGGTCGATTTCGCGGCCCTGCGTCTGCCATCGGCACCGGCCATCACCATCTCCGCCACCCGCGTGCGCGACGGGCAACCGCGCCTGTTCGGCAATGGGGAGGTGGATATCGACGCCCTGCTGGCCTCCACCACCCTGCCGACGCTGCATCAGGCGGTGGAGATTGGGGGCGAGGCCTATTGGGATGGCGGCTATACCCTGAACCCGCCCATCCGCGCCCTGCTGGATGGGCCGGCCATCGGCCGCGTGCTGGTGGTGCAGGCCATGCCCAACTGCACCGACGAGACCCCGCGCACGGCAGCGGCGATTCGCGAACGCCTGAACCAGATCACCTTCTGCCACCCGCTGGAGGCAGAGATCGCCCTGGTACAGGAGGTACTGTCCCATGGCGACCGGCCGGAACAGCTGGACATTCTGTCCCTGGACCCGCAGGCCCCCTCACTGGGCGACCTGACGGGCCTGCGCATCGACATGGATTATCTGCTGACCCTGAAGGCCCATGGCCGGGTACGGGCGGAGAATTGGCTGGCCGGGTGACTCGGTTCAGCGCTCCAGCACCTTACCCGGATTCATGATTCCCGCCGGGTCCAGCAGCCCCTTCATTTTCCGCATCAGGTCCAGTTCCACCGGGTCCTTGATGCGGGCCAGTTCGGCCGCCTTGTAATTGCCGATGCCATGTTCGGCGCTGGTGCTGCCGCCCTGGGCCAGGACCTGTTCATGGACCAGGGCGGTGATGGCTTCCGCATGGGCCAGATAGGCGGGGCCCTCCATGTCGGCGGGGCGGCCGATATTGAAATGGATATTGCCGTCGCCGACATGGCCGAACGGGTAGGGCCGCACGCCGGGCATATAGGCCGTGACCGCCGCCAGGGCGGCGGCCAGAAAGGACGGGATGCGGCTGACGGGTACCGAAACGTCGGTATGCACGGCCCCGCCGATCTTGCGCCCGATCTCCGGCAGCCCTTCACGGATCAGCCATAGCCGGCGCGTCTGTTCCAGGCTGTCGGCGAACAGGGCGTCGGTCAGCACCCCCTGGTCCAGCCCGGTTTCCAGCACGGCCTGAAGCTGTTCGCGCAGCATGGGCCCGGCCCGGCCGCTGGATGCCTCCAGCAGCACATACCAGGGGGATGGGGCGCTGAACGGGTCCATCTCCCGCCCCAGAATCTGCCGCGCGCCATCGATGGCAAAGCGCGGCATCAGTTCGAAGGCCGACAGGCTGTCGCCCGTGCCCGTGCGCGCCAGACCCAGCAGGGTGACGGCGGCATCGGGGCCGGGCACGGCCACCAGCGCCGTTTCCACCTGCCGGGGGCGGGGATAGAGCTTCACCGACGCCGCCGTGATGATGCCCAGCGTGCCTTCGGCACCTAAGAACAGGTGCTTCAGGTCGTAACCGCTATTGTCCTTGCGCAGGGTGCGCAGCCCGTTCCAGACCCGCCCGTCGGGCAGCACCACTTCCAGCCCCAGCACCAGATCGCGGGCATTGCCATAGCGCAGGGTCAGGATGCCGCCGGCATTGCTGGACAGGTTGCCGCCCAGGGTGCAGGTCCCTTCCGACCCCAGCGACAGGGGGAAATAGCGGTCGGCCGCCTCTGCCGCCGCCTGAAGGTCGGCCAGGATGCAGCCGGCTTCGACAATGGCCGTGTAATCGGCGGCGTCCAGGGCGCGGATGCGGTTCAGGCGGCCCAGGTTCAACAGGACGGCCCCCCGCCCCTCCTCCACCACCGTGCCGCCCACGACCCCGGTATTGCCACCCTGCGGCACGATGGGGGTGGCGGTGTCGGCGCACAGGCGGACGATGGCCGCCACCTCCGCCGTGGAGCCCGGACGCAGCACGGCCAGCGGCCGGCTGTCCTGACGACGGCGCCAGTCGAAGGCGTAAGCGCCCATCGCCTCGCCCGTCAGCACATGGGGCGCACCGATCAGGGCCGACAGACGGGACAGCAGGTCGGCCGCCATCGCCCTAACCCCGCGGGGCGGCGGCGCGGCGCAGCCGGTCGTTGATGGCGGCGCCCAAGCCCTTTTCCGGTACGGGCATGACGGCGATGCCGGACAGGCCGGGCCGGTCCAGGGCGCGCAGCATGGCGAACAGGTTGGATGCCGCCTCCACCAGATCGCCATTCTGCGACAGGTTCAGGCGCAGCGCCCCGCCGCGCAGGAACTGATCGGGACCGAAGGCCAGCAGCGCCTCATCCGCGCGCACATCGGTGGCGTCCAGCCGTACGGGCAGACCGGGGGCGTAATGGCTGGTCATCATGCCGGGGGCCTTCACCCCGTCGGCGGCGGTGGCCAGATCGACGGGGCCCAGCACGCCTTCCAACTCTTCCCGCGTCACCGAACCGGGGCGCAGCAGCAGCGGGCGGTCCCCCGTCAGGTCCAGCACGGTGGATTCCACCCCGATGGCACAGCGCCCGCCGGCCAGGATCAGCTTCAGCCGCGCGCCACCGCCCTCGGGAAACTCCTCCGCCACATGGATGGGGGTGGTGGGGCTGACATGGCCCGACCGGTTGGCGGACGGGGCGGCCAGGGGCCGGCCGCACGCCTGGATCAGGGCGCGGGCCACGGGATGGGCGGGGCAGCGCACGGCAACCGTATCCAGCCCGGCCGAGACCAGCAGCGACAGCGGCGCATCGGCCCGGCGCGGCAGCACCAGGGTCAGGGCCCCCGGCCACCACATCTCCATAGCGCGGGCCGCCCGGTCATCGATATGGACCAGCCGTTCGGCCGCGGCAGCATCAGCCACATGCACGATCAGCGGGTTGAAGCTGGGTCGCCCCTTGGCCGCGAAGATGGCGGCCACGGCCCCATCATTGCCGGCATCGCCGGCCAGCCCATAGACCGTTTCCGTAGGCATGGCGACCAGCCCGCCCGCCGCCAGCACGTCGGACGCCTGGGCATAGGCAGCCGGCCCCGGCGGCAGCACGCGCGGCCGGTCGGGATGCGGCGGCGGGGCCGGCGCGTCGTGAGGATGGCTGGGGTCGTCGCAGCAATGGGTGTGGGGCACGGGGTGGGTCCTGGATGCTTCTGCCACGGAAGATAATCGCTCCAACCCGCCCGATCACGGGCTTTCCCTGCAAAGCCCGGTCGCGTAATACCAAGGGCATGCGTCCTTAAGCATGCCCTTGCAGGCCGGCGACCGCCGGCCCGGCGCTCGTGCGCCGTAAGCCAAGCCGCCGGATGGCGGCGCCCGGTGCATGAGGGCGCTTGAATTCAGGCGACGCCGGGCTTCAGGGAGAAGACGATGCCCCAACCGTCCGGGTCCTCAAAACACACGGCACGGTTCAGCCAATAGGGGTTTTCGGGCAGGACGGGCACACCGCCACGCGCCTGGATGGCGGCGGAGACCGATTCCAGATCGGCCCGGCTGTCGACATAAAGCACCAGCAGATTGTCGCGCGTGGGTGCCGGGCAGGGGCTGCCATCGCGGTGCTGGGTGAATTCCAGATGCGTGTCCCAGCCGGGCAGACCCACCATCACCCCGTCATAGCCGGCATGGGTGCCGTCATCGACCCAGCCGCCAATGACCGGCAAACCGATGACATCGCGGTAGAAGGCCGTGACCTCTCCCAGCCGGTCGGTGGGGCGGGCCACGCGCAGGCGGCTGATGGGCAGATGGGCGGGCCAGGGCTGTGCGGTCATGACATATCCATTTGTTGCGGTGCGGCGCTTGCCGCCATGCGCCCATGTGGGCACACTGCATGCCGAAACAAAGGCTAGCAGGGTTCGGGCATGACGGGGCAGGTCATCACCATCGCGCAGCAGAAGGGCGGGGCCGGCAAGACGACGCTGGCCATCCATCTGGCCGTCACCTGGGCACGGGCCGGCAAAACCACCGCCATCGTCGATATCGACCCGCAGGGCAGCCTGTCGGAATGGTTCCGTCAACGCATGGAAACCCTGGGCGCGGAGGCGACGGGCCTGACCCATCTGCAAATCTCCGGCTGGCGCACGCAGCGGGAGGTGGAGCGGCTGGCCAAGACCCATGATGTGGTCGTCATCGACAGCCCGCCCCATGCCGAAACCGATGCCCGCATTGCCGTGCGCACCGCCAATCTGGTGGTGGTCCCCGTGCAGCCCAGCCCCATGGATATTTGGGCCACCCGCCCCACCCTGGAACTGGCGCGGGGGGAGAAGCGGTCGGCCCTGCTGGTGCTGAACCGGGTGCCGGCGCGCGGCAAGCTGGTGGATGCGGCGGCGGAGAAGGCAATGGAACTGGGCGTGCCCATTGCGGCGGCGCAGCTGGGAAACCGCATCGGTTTCGCCGCAGCACTGATGGAAGGTCTGACACTGGCGGAAACAGACCCGAAATCGAAGGGTGTTGAGGAACTGGAGGCACTGGCCGCCGAAATCTGGTCGACAGTGGTCTGATCCGTCCCGGCGCGGGTGGACCCGCCGGCCCACGCTGCCCTTTTGACGACGCATGGCCGTGGGCATAGCCTTTTCACACGTCATATCGTGTGCAAGGGGGGATGACATGCGTTGGTTATTGGGGGTGGTCGGGCTGGTGATGGCCCTGGGCGCGCCCTGCGCGGGGGCCGCGGAGGCACCGGTGCAGGTGATGGTGCTGGGCACCTATCATTTCGGCAATCCAGGGCAGGACAAGGTGAATGCCCAGATCGATCCTGTGACCACCCCGGCCAAGCAGGCGCAACTGGCCGAACTGGCCGACCGTCTGGCCCGGTTCAAGCCGACGGTGGTCGCCGTGGAGGCGGTGGCCAAGGATCAGGCCAGCATGCTGGACAATGCCTATGCCGCCTTCAAGCCGGCCGATCTGCTGAAAAGCACGAATGAGACGGTGCAGATCGGCTATCGGCTGGCCAACAAGCTGGGCCTGCCCCAGGTCTATGCCATCGATGAGATGGCGGAGAAGGGGGAGCCCGATTATTTCCCGTTCGAGGCCGTGCAGGAATGGGCGCAGGCCAATGGCCGGACGGACAGGCTGGAAGCGCTGTTCGGACCCGCCCAGGCGGCGGCGGCCAAGCTGGAACAGGACCAGAAGACGCGCAGCGTTGCCGACATCCTGGCCGACATGAACATGCCCGACCATCCGCTGTTCATCCGGGGCCAGGGGGAGGGCTATTACCAGCTTCTGGCCATGGGCAAGGGCCGCAATCTGCCGGGGGCGGATCTGAACGCCCGCTGGTACGCCCGCAATGCCCGCATCTTTGCCAAGCTGACCCAGGTGGTGAAACCGGGGGACCGCGTGCTGATCGTCTATGGCGCCGGCCATGCCTATTGGCTGCGCCATTTCGCGGCCGAGACGGCAGGGTACACGCTGGTTGAGCCGGTCTCCTATCTGCGGGGAGAAGCCGGAAAATAATCCGGTGCCTGACGGGGCGGGGAAGGCGGGGTCGGGCCGCTACCCCGCCGTACCATCATCCGCAGCACCGTCCTGCTGGCGGGAGAAGCGGATGGAGGCGACTTCATCGAACATCTGGGTTTCGCGGTAGCGGCGGGCTTCCTTGGCGGCCAGATCGCGCTGTTCCTGCACCTGCTCGAACTTCTTCAGCTCAACGAACGCCTCGGCCACCGCCTCCTCGGCGCGGCTGACCTCCAGCGTCAAGGTCCTGGCCCGGCGTTCATAATCCTCTCGCGTCGCGATCACGCGCTTGGCAAAGGCGGGATATTCACGGGCCAGCAGCAGGTCGCTGGCCGCCAGATCGCGTTCCAGGATGGCGCGCTGTTCGAATGATTCCCGCTCCTCGGCCAGTCGCTGCTGGGCTTCCTGCAACTGCACCAGCACGCGGCGGCGCTGGTCCACCTCGCGCTGATTCAGGCGGATCAGCGGTTTCAGATCCTTCATCCGCTAGCCCCTCCCAGGATGGCGGCCAGTTCGGCATAGCCCTGGTCCAATGTGCTGCGCTCCCCCTTGCCCTGGCGCAGGAAGGCCTCGATCGCCGGGTTGTAATGGATGGCCTCGTCCACCTGCGGGTCGCTGCCCTTGCGATAGGCACCCAGGCGGATCATCTCCTCCATGTCCGAATAGGCGGACATCAGGCGACGGGCCCTGCCGACCAGGGCGTTCTGTTCGGGCGTGTTGCAGCCCGGCATGGTCCGCGACACCGACCGCAGGATGTTGATGGCCGGATAGCGCCCACGCTCGCCGATGCGGCGTTCCATGACAATATGGCCGTCCAGGATACCGCGGACGGCATCGGCGATGGGTTCTTCCATGTCGCCGCCTTCGACCAGCACGGTGAACAGGCCGCTGATCGTGCCCTGGCCCGTGCCCGGCCCGGCGCGTTCCAGCAGACGCGGCAGTTCGGCGAAGACGGTGGGCGGATAGCCCTTGGTCGTCGGCGGTTCACCGGCCGACAGGCCGATCTCGCGCTGGGCCATGGCGAAACGGGTCACGCTGTCCATCAGGCACAGCACGTCCTGATCCTGATCGCGGAAATATTCCGAAACGGCGAAGGTCAGGTAGGCCGCCTGCCGGCGCATCAAAGGCGGTTCATCAGAGGTGGCGACGATGACCACGCTGCGGGCCACACCCTCTTCGCCCAGGTCGTGCTCCAGAAACTCCTGCACCTCGCGGCCGCGTTCGCCGATCAGGCCGATGACGCTGACATTGGCCTCCGTATATTTGGCCAGCATGGACATCAGCACGGACTTGCCCACGCCGGAACCGGCGAAGATGCCCATGCGCTGGCCGCGGCAGCAGGACAGGAAGGTGTTGATGGACTTTACCCCCAGATCCATCTTCGCGCCCACCCGCTTGCGGGCATGGGCAGGCGGCGGGCCAGCCTTGATCAGATAGGGCACCTCGCCCTGCGGCAGCGGCCCCTTGCCGTCGATGGGCTGGCCCAGGGCGTTGATGACGCGGCCCAGCCAGGCCTGGGTCGGATAGATCGACGCCTGCCCCTCCGCCACCTCCGCCCGGCAGCCCAGCCCGATATCGTCCAGCGTGCCGAACGGCATCAGCAGCGCGCGGCCGCCGCGGAAACCCACAACTTCACAGGGAACGGGCTTGCCGCCACGCGTAATGACGCGGCAGCGGCCGCCGATGGACAGACGCCGCTCGACCCCGCCCACTTCGACCATCATGCCCAGGACAGAGGTCACCCGCCCGAAGATGGAATAAGTCGGCAGGGCATTGATCTCTTGCAGCAACTGATCATGGTCAAGCATGGCGGGTGCCGTTTTTTGGGCAATATATCGGAGTGGGATTCAAACACATACCAATGGACATGCCTATCCCCCTCGCCTTGCCGTTGGTCGGATAGCATATCTGTAGAGCCTCTGTTAACCTATCTGCATTAGATGGGTTGGGCCCATGGATTGCCGAGGAACTGGTCATGCGTGTCCTGCTGGTCGAAGACGATGCCGCGATGCAGAAAAGCATCCAGCTGATGCTGTCCGCCGAGGGTGGGTACATCGTGGATGCCACCAGCCTGGGGGAAGACGGGCTGGAGATCGGCAAGCTCTATGATTACGACATCATCATCCTGGACCTGATGCTGCCCGATATGGACGGGTACGAGGTGCTGCGCCGGCTGCGCGCCTCGCGCGTCAACACCCCCATCCTGATCCTGTCGGGTCTGTCGGACCTGGACAACAAGATCAAGGGTCTGGGCTTCGGTGCCGACGATTACCTGACCAAGCCGTTCGACAAGCGCGAGCTGATCGCGCGCGTCCAGGCCATCATCCGCCGGTCAAAGGGCCATTCGGAAAGCATCATCCGCACGGGCAAGCTGACCGTGAACCTGGATGCCAAGACGGCGACCGTGGAAGGTGCACCCCTGCACCTGACGGGCAAGGAATATGGCATCCTGGAACTGCTGTCCCTGCGCAAGGGCACGACGCTGACCAAGGAAATGTTCCTGAACCATCTCTATGGCGGGATGGACGAGCCGGAGCTGAAGATCATCGACGTCTTCGTCTGCAAGCTGCGCAAGAAGCTGACCACGGCGACTGAGGGCGAAAACTATATCGATACCGTCTGGGGGCGCGGCTATGTGCTGCGTGACCCCACGGAAGCTCAAGCGTCGGCGAAGGCCGCCGGGTGAGTCGTATCCTGCTGCTGGGCGCCGGACATGCAAGGCCGCCCCTGCTGAAGCACCTGTCGGGTCTGCGGCGACGCGGCCACGATGTTACCCTGCTGGCCCCGGCCGCCATGGTCTGGCCGGAAGCCGTGCCCGCGACGCTGGCCGGCCGTATCGAACCGGCGGTGGCGCGGCTGGACAGTGGGGTTCTGGCCGCAGAGGCCGGGATCAAATCCATTGATGACGACGTGACCGGCATCGAACTGAAGGCCGGGCTGGTCCATCGGCATGAGGGCGAGCCGCTTTCCTTCGACATGCTGTCCATCGCCCCGCCGGCCCTGACCCGGCCGCTTGCCGGAACCATCGGTCATCCCCGCTGCTTCACCACGCGCCCGCTGTCGCAGATTCTGGACCTGCGCGCCGCCCTGGAAGCCCGCATCGACCAGCATCCGGGCCGCGCCGTGGCCCTGACCATCGCCGGCGGCGGGGTCACCGCTGCCATGCTGGCCATGTCCATCATACTTCTGGCGGATCGGCTGGGCGGCCATGTCGCGGTCACCCTGCTGACGCGCGACCGGCTGCTGAAGGGGCTGCCGGAACCGGCCGGCATCCGCCTGATCGAAAGGCTGGCCGCCCATGGCGCCATCCTGCAGGAAAAGGCCAGCGTGGCGAAGGTGGAGGGCAACGAGGCCGTGCTGGCCGGTGGCGACCGCATCGCCTTCGACCTGTTCGTGAATGCCACGGGGGCTGCCGGCCCGGCCTGGCTGCGCACCAGCGGGCTGGATGTGGATGGCGACGGGCGGCTGCGCACCGACGCCAAGCTGCGCGTGGGCGGGCAGGACCGGGTGCTGGCGGCGGGAGAGGCCGTGGCACCGGCCGACGGACGCCACGCGGGCTGGGGCCTGCTGTCCTATAATCTGGTGGCCCTGGCCACGGGGCTGGTGCCCCGTCTGGCCCCGCACCGCCGCCCGCCGCAGTTCATCGACCTGGACCAGGGTGAGGCGCTGGCCGTCTGGGGCCGCCACTGGACACTGGGCCGCCGCGCCCGCTGGGCCCTGCGCTGGGCCGAGGGGCGCTGGCTGCTGTAAGCGTCCGGGGCTGGTGCATTGGTCATCCCGGCATCAGCATGCCTACAAAATAATCAATATTTTACAGTAGGATAAGCGTTGTTTTCGTGTGAAGCTGTTCCGCCCGAAACCGGCCGGAGAAGCCCCCACGATGACCCGTCTGCGCTCCCTTGCCCTCTCGCTCTGCCTTGCCACCGCCCTGTCAGCCGTTCCGGCGACGATGGCCTGGGCACAGAAGGAAAGTGCGGTTGTGACGGCGGTGCCGGTGGGCAAGGCCATGGTGTCGTCGGCCGATCCGCGCGCCACCGCCGCGGGGCAGGAAATCCTGCGTCAGGGGGGCAGCGCCGCCGACGCGGCCATCGCCCTGATGCTGGCCCTGACCGTGGTGGAACCCGAATCGTCGGGCATCGGCGGTGGCGGCTTCCTGCTGTACCACCCGGCCGGCACCAAGGACACGTTCAGCTATGACGGGCGTGAGGAAGCGCCCGGTGCCGCCAGGCCCGACCGGTTCATGACCAAGGACGGGCAGGAAATGGATTACGAGGATGCGCGGTCGGGCGGCCTGTCGGTCGGCGTGCCGGGCAATCTGAAGCTGGCGGAACTGGTGCATTCCCGACATGGCAAGCTGCCCTGGAAGGCGCTGTTCCAGCCGGCCATCAAACTGGCCCGCGACGGCTATGCCGTGACCCCGCGCATGGTCAGCATGCTGGAGGAGCAGACCCCGCTGCTGAAAGTCTCCAAGGAAGCGCAGGAGATCTATTTCCAGCCCGATGGCAAGCCCAAGCCCGCCGGTTCCACCATCAGGAACCCGAAGCTGGCCGATCTCTTGACCCTGATCGCGGAGAAGGGGGCGGATGCCTTCTACAAGGGGCCGGCGGGGGAAAAGCTGCGCGCCGCCGTGGCCGCCTCACCCCGTCATCCCAGCGTGATCACGGCCGAGGACATGGCGAATTACCGCGCCGTACCGCGCCCGCCCGTCTGCGGCACCTATCGTGTCTATACGGTCTGCGGGATGGGGCCGCCCTCTTCCGGCGGCATCGCCGTCCTGGCCATCCTGAAGCAGATGGAAGGGTTCGACATTCCCGCCATGGGCCCGGACAGCGTGGAGGCGTGGCATATCCTGGGCGAATCAATGCGGCTGGCCTATGCCGACCGTGCCAAGTGGCTGGGCGATCCCGACCATGTGAAGGTGCCGGTCGAGGGGCTGACCGACCCTGCCTATATCAAGGACCGGGCCAAGCTGATCGATCAGAAGAAGGCCATGCCCAAGGCCACGCCCGGCAATCCCAAGGATGCGCCGCGCGTGTCCGACATTCCCGACAATGAAATTCCCGGCACTACCCATTTCTCCGTCGCGGACGAAGCCGGCAATGTCGTGTCCATGACCTCGACCATCGAGGATATCTACGGGTCTGGCATCCTGGTCGACGGCTATGTGCTGAATAATGAGCTGACGGATTTCAATTTCATCCCCGATGTGGACGGCCTGCCTACGGCCAACCGGGTGGAGCCGGGCAAACGCCCGCGCAGTTCCATGTCGCCCACCATCGTCTATGACGAGAAGGGGCAGCCGGTGCTGGCCATCGGCGCCGCCGGCGGCCCCACCATCATCGCCCAGGTGGCCAAGGCCATTGTCGGTGTGCTGGACTGGAAGCTGGACGTCCGGACGGCCATTGCCCTGCCGACCTTCATGGGCAATGGCGACACGCTGCGCATCGAGCAGGGCACCAGCGTCGGCGGCATGGCCGACCAGCTTCGCGCCATGGGGCATGGGGTGAAGGTCGATGATTTCGGCGGCAAGCTGAACGGCATCGACAAGATGACGGGCCAATGGCGCGGCGGGGCCGACCCGCGGTCCAACGGGGTGGCGGCGGCACCGTAAGAAAAGGCCGCAAACACCCCTTCCATTCCGCGCCCCGACATCCTATATGGAAGCTGTCGGGTTCGCCCGACTATGGGGATAAACGCGGTGTGGAATAGACGTTGCGGACCCGGGGGCGGTACCCGGCGCCTCCACCATTCATCCCGGACCTGATGGTTCGGGGTTCATGGGGGCGAAACAGGATCGACGCGCGTAATAAAGGCATAGTCTTCTCCCGGCATGATACCGCCGTTATCGGGTCAAACCTCATAGATGCCAACGATAACTCGGCGTCTGACCTTCGCATGGCTGCCTAATTCCCCCTTAAGGGCGTTAGTCAGTTAGCTTAAGTCGCAGCCCGGGGGGAGCTGGGCAACAGAATCCCCCCACCTTATTTTGAGCTTCAGGCGCCGGGCGGGTGCATCTGCGTCCCGGGCGTTTTGCGTGCGCAGGTGCGCTGCCGTGCGAACCAAAGCGGCTCCGGCTGTCAGGGTTCCCATTCCCACCGCCGACGGGCGGTTCACAGCCGGCCGAAATTGCCGTTTCGGTTCGCATCATACCCCGCATTCCCGCATGGCTGCCTGCGGGAACCCGTCCTTATGCGCCCGACGCTTGATTATCCGCCCGTAATAGGCTTGTCTGGGACCGATGGGAGACGGATTGATCCGTCGCGTTCGTTGCCAGGGGTTCGCTTAACCGATGTCGCAGGAAATGCTCCGCTATGACCGCATGGTCGAGGCCGCCAAGCGTGGCGTGGTCAGACAGGCCCTGCGTGAGGTGCTGGCCCGGGGCGGGCAATTGCCCGGCGAACACCATTTCTACATCACCTTCCGCACTGACGCCGAAGGGGTGGAACTGCCCGACTATCTCCGCGCCAAATATCCGACGGAGATGACGATCGTCCTGCAGTACCAGTTCTATGACCTGTCGGTGGAAGCGGAGAGGTTCAGCGTGACGCTGAGCTTCGGTGGCGTGCTGCGCCGTCTGGTCATTCCCTACATCACCATCATCACCTTCGCCGACCCGTCGGTGAATTTCGTTTTGCAGTTCCAGCCCGACGACATGCCCGACCTTCTGATCGAGGAAGAAGAGGAAGAGGTCGCGGCGGACGTGGACGAACCGGCCGCCGAGGATGCCGCCGACGCGCCCAAGACGACCGGCACGGTTGTCACCCTGGATGCCTTCCGCAAGAAGTAACCCATGGCCCCCCGCCCCCAGCCGCCCTTCGTTACGCATGTGCTGGAACTGATGGTGCCGCTGGGGCCGGTGGTGGCCAAGTCCATGTTCGGTGGCTGGGGCCTGTCGCTGGACGGTCTGACTTTTGCGCTGATCGCCTGGGAAGAGCTTTACCTGAAGGTCGACGACCAGAACCGCGCCGCCTATGAGGCGCGCGACTTGCCCGCTTTTGCCCCTTACGCGGACCAGCCGGAGCGGAAGATGAACTATTACCGTCCGCCGGAAGAGGTGCTGGAGGACAGCGACAGCCTGCTGCCCTGGGCCCGTGACGCCTATGCCGTCGCTGTTCGCGCGCGGGCCAAGCCCAAGCGGGCCAGGAAGGCGCAGGGCTGAGTCGGCCCTTTCCGCACGGTCGTGCGCTTTTCACCTTGACGCCGCCACCGGCTTCGGGCGTCCTGTCGCCAACCATAATGGCCCAAGCCCGAGGGGAAAGCGGAAATGACCGATCATGTGCTGGTGAATGACGCGGACGGTGTCCGGACCATCACCCTGAACCGCGCCGACAAGCGCAATGCGCTGACCGCCGCCATGTACGCTGCCATGGCCGACGCCATGGCCAGTGCCGATCAGGACGGCGTGCGCGTCATCCTGTTCCAGGGCGCGGGCGGTTTCTTCACGGGCGGCAATGATATCGGTGATTTCCTGGCCAACCCGCCGCAGGGGCAGGATGCGCCCGTGTTCCGCTTTCTGGCGAACCTGGCGACCAGCCCCCTGCCGCTGGTCGCCGCTGTCGACGGGATGGCCGTCGGCATCGGCACCACCATGCTGTTCCATTGCGATCTGGTCTATGCCTCGCCGGAAGCACGGCTGCATGTGCCCTTCATCGATCTGGGACTGGTGCCCGAGGGTGGCAGCTCCATCCTGATGCCGCGTACCATGGGCCACGGGCAGGCTGCGCGCATGCTGATGCTGGGCGAGCCGCTGACCGCCGAGGAGGCGCTGGCCAACGGCGTGCTGGCCGGGATCGTGCCATCGGCCGATCTGGCGGCCCATGCCCTGACCAAGGCCAAGGCGCTGGCCGCCAAGCCGGCGGGCGCCATGCGGGAGACCAAGGCCCTGCTGCGCCCCAATTCGGCCGAGGTGCTGGCCGTCATCGCCAAGGAAGCGGAGATCTTCGCCAAGCGCCTGCGCTCCCCCGAAGCCATCGCTGCCTTCCAGGCCTTCATGATGAAGGGGAAGAAGTAACGTCCTCGGCCTGACGCATCTGCGACAGGGCGCGGGACAGGGCCGTATGGCTGGCATAGCCGACGTCCCGCGCCACCTGTTTCAGCGGCTGCCCTGCCGCCAGGGCGGCCCCGGCCAGATGCAGGCGCCAGCCGCGCAGATAATCGGCTGGCGTCGTGCCTACCACCGCGCGGAAGGTCTGGGCGAAAACGCTGCGCGACATGCCGGCCCGGTCGGCCATGGTCTCCAGCGTCCAGTCGGCGCCCGGTTCTTCATGCAGGGCGGCCAGCAGGCGGGCCAGGGCCGGATGTGCCAGCCCCGCCAGCAGGCCGACACCATCGGCCGCGGCCGCCATGCCCCGGCGCAGCAGACAGATGAACGCTACCTCCGCCAGCCGGTCCATCACCGCCTGGCGCCCGCAGGATTGACCCGCGGCTTCCGTGAACAGCAGCGCCAAGGCACCGTGCAGCAGATCCTCCCCCGTCAGGGGCAGGGACAGCAGCGGGGGCAGGGCGCGTTGCAGGGGGTTGGCCGGCCCGCCCATGGCGATGGTGGCGCAGACCATGTCCGCCGTCTCGCCATCCGCCGTTTCCAGGCGGTGCAGGCGCGGGCGCGGCAGCAGCAGGGCCGCCGGCCCTTCAAAATGCTGCGGGGCAAGACCCGCGCCCGAGATGGTCAGCCGGCCCGACCGCAGCAGGTGCAGATGGCCCAACCCATCCTCCGGCCCCAGGGTCGCCACCCCGCACAGGGCGCCCGTGTAATAGACGCCCGCCGACAGGCGGAATCGCGCCAGCAAGGCGGCCAGCCGGTCGGGCTCTTGCTGTTCCATGGTGTCATATTCCCCCATCGCCAGGCGCCGGGCCAGACGAATTGATAACGATCTAGGACATTTTGCATCGAAGCGTATGGCAACCTTCTGTCCATGTCCAGACGGCATCCCGCCGCCCCCGACGAACAGGAGAATGCAAAATGTCCCGTATCGCCCCGATCGACCTGAAGAACCCGGCCGCCGCCGTCGCCCCGCAGCTGGACGCCGTGCGTGCCAAGATGGGCAAGGTGCCGAACATGATCGCCACGCTGGCCAATTCGCCCGTCGCGCTGAACGCCTATCTGGCCCTGGGCGATGTGGCGGGCAAGGGCGCGCTGTCGGCCAAGGAGCGGGAGCGCATCGCCCTGACGGTCGGTCAGGCCAATGAGTGCGACTATTGCGTCGCCGCCCATTCCCTGGTCGGCAAGCTGACGGGGTTGAGCGAGACGGAGATCCTGGCCGCCCGCCGGGCCCAGGGTACCGACGCCCGCACCAGCGCCATTGCCGGTCTGGCCGACGCCATCGTCCGGGACCGCGGCCTGGTGGCCACGCCCGTCCTGGACCAGGCCCGTGCAGCCGGCCTGACGGAGGCGGAGCTGCTGGAGGTGCTGACGGTCACGGTGGCCAATATCCTGACCAACTATGCCAACCACCTGATCCAGACCGATCTGGACTTCCCCAAGGCGCCGGTTCTGGCGGCTTAAGGGCAGGGGGACAGGGGGTGCGGGAGAAATCCGCACCCCCTGTCGCTTTTTGACCTGCGGTGACAGGCTGGCGGTGACGTCGTTGATGGGATAGAGCTATGCCGCCCTGCAACATGACCAGGTCACCGCCCCGATGATGCGCCGCCTTTCCGCCCTTTGTGCCGTCCTGCTGGCCACCGCCGGCCCCGTTGCCGCCCAGTCGGCCCTGTTCGGCATGGAGACGACGAACGATACGGCCCCCCTGTGGGAGGGCAGCGTGCTGGCCGCCGGCGGCTATATCGCCCATTACCCGGCCGCGTCGCAGGGGCAGTTCAAGGCCTTGCCCGTGCCCTTCCTGATCTATCGCGGCGACAATCTGCGCATCGGCGATGATGGCTTCGTGCGCGCCCGGCAGGAACTGATGCAGGACCGGCTGGAACTGGATATCGGCCTGGACGGGTCGTTTGATGTCGACAGCAAGGACAATGACGCCCGGCGCGGCATGTCCGATCTGGATCTGCTGATCGAAGCAGGCCCCAAGCTGACCTGGCATTTCCAGCCCAAGAAGGACGAGGTGCAGGTCGATCTGGGCGTGGAACTGCGCGCCGTCATCGCCACCCGCCTTGTCGCCTTCGATTATGAGGGCATCACCGTGAACCCGGAACTGAGCTGGTTCGACCGCTCGCTGGGGGGCACGAAGTTCCGTGGCTATGCCTCCATCGGCCCCATTTTCGGCTTCGACGGCGTGAATGATTATTTCTACACCGTGGAACAGGCCTATGTGACGGCGGGTCGCCCCGCCTACAAGGCCAAGTCCGGCTATATCGGCACCAAATCCACCCTGGGCCTGGCCTATCCCGTCAATGACCGGCTGCTGGTCTTTGGCGCGGTCCAGGTCGGCTATTATGGCGGCTCGGTCAACGAGGACAGCCCCCTGTTCCGGCAGAAGACCAATGTCAATGTCGGCATGGGCGTGCGCTGGGCCTTCTGGCAATCGGACGCGCGGGTGCCCGTGGTCCGGTAACGCCCGACGGTCCTGAACGCCGGCACGCGCGGGTCGCCGGGGCGACAACGGCGCGCATGCCGGCGTGCTGTCTGTCAGAGCCCCTGCACGGCCTTCAGCACCGCATCCACATGGCCGGCCACCTTCACCTTGCGCCAGACCTGGCGGACGATGCCTTCTTTGTCGATCAGGAAGGTGCAGCGTTCGATGCCCATATAGGTGCGGCCATACATGCTTTTTTCCACCCAGGCGCCGAACCGCTCCGTCACGTCGTTGTCCTTGTCCGACGCCAGGATGAAGGGCAGCTTGTACTTGGCCTTGAACTTGTCATGGCTGGCGACGCTGTCCTTGGAAATGCCGATGATGGTGGCGTCCACCTGCTCGAAATGCGGCAGCGATTCGCCAAAGCCGCAGGCCTCTGTGGTACAGCCGGACGTGTCATCCTTGGGATAGAAATAGACCACGACATTGCGGCCGCGCAGGGCCGACAGGGTGACGCTGCCATTGCCGTCGGTCGGCAGGGTGAAATCGGGGGCGGGCTGGCCGATGGTGATGGTCATCACGGGGTTTCCTTGGGGGCATGCGTCATAAGGATCGGGCAGAAGAATTGAGACGCGGCCCGCGATAGTCAACAGGGCCGGCGGCGGAAAAGGGGAAACCGATGATCAGTGTCGATTATGTGCGCACCATGGCCGCCTATGGCACCTGGATGAACAGCCGGCTGATGCAGGCCTGTGCCGCCATTCCGGCGGAAGATCGCAGCCGCGACCTGGGTGCCTTCTTCAAGTCGCTGCACGGCACGCTGGACCATATCCTGTGGGCCGACCTGATCTGGATGAGCCGGTTTGAAGGGACAGAGGCGCCGAAGCCGGCGGGTGAGGCGCTGTTCTGCCCCGACTGGGAAGATCTGGTCGCCCGCCGCGCCGAGGCTGATGCCCATATCGCCCATTGGGCGGCGGAGACGGTGACGGCGGAATGGCTGGCGGCCCCCTTGTCCTGGGTCACCCGCTTCAACCCGGCGCGCTGGACCCTGCCGGCCTGGGTGGCGGTCACGCACATGTTCAACCACGCCACCCACCACCGCGGTCAGGCCACGACGCTGATGATGCAGTTGGGTGTGGACCCCGGCGTCACCGACCTGCCGGCCTTGCCCGGCCTGTTCGACGGGGCGCTGGGGGTGGCGGGGATGCGGGCACCGGTGTGAGGTTACGTCGCCGGTGGCCCCACCACCGCGTCGAACGCCGCCTTGGCATCCGCCGCCATCTCCCGCAAGGCCGCCTCCACTGCGTCGAAGGCCAAGGTTTCCGACGCGTCGGGCAGGGCGGCGCGGCGCAGGCCGGCTTTCAGGCCGGCTGGCGCCTTGGTGGCGTCGAAGGACCCTTCCACCGTCAGACGCAGGAAGCCCTGCACGCGGCGCCAGGTCTTGTGCGCGGCGATCAGGTGGTTAGCCGTCTCCACCGCCAGATACCCGCTGTCGCCCAGCCAGGCCAGCGCGCCCGTGGTGTTGGGGTCGATGATCTCCGGCTTTTCCGGGGCGTGCAGCAGGGTCAGGTACTGGGCGATGAACTGGATATCGACCATGCCGCCGCGCACATATTTCACGCTCCAGATGTCGGTCGTGTGGTGCTGCTGGTCGATGCGGGCCCGCATGGCGGCAACATCGTCACGCAGCTTCACCGCATCGCGCGGGCGGGTCAGCACGGCGCGGATCTCCGTTGTCAACCGGTCGCGCAGATGCCTGGGCCCCGTGAGCGGGCGGGCGCGGGTCAGCGCCATATGTTCCCAGGTCCAGGCGCTGTCGCGCTGATATCTGGCGAACCCTTCAAAGCTGACGGCCAGCGGCCCGGCATTGCCGCTGGGGCGCAGGCGCATGTCGACCTCATACAGCGCGCCTTCCGCCGTCTGGGCCGTGATGGCATTGACCAGACGCTGGGTCAGCTTGATGAAATAATCGTTGGGTGACAGGGGCTTGTCACCGTCGGACTGGGTCACCCCTTCCGGCACCTCATAGACCGTGATCAGATCCAGGTCCGACCGCAGCATCAGGGACCGGGCCCCCACCCGGCCCAGACCGACAATGGCGAATCCGGCGCCGGGCAGCCGGCCATGGCGTTTGGCGAATTCATCTTCCACCGCCTGCTGGATGCCGGTCAGACCGACCTCCGCCACGTCGGTCAGGAAGGCGCCCAGCCGGTCGGCGTCGCTGACATGGCGCAGGATATGGACGCCAGCGCGGAACCGATGCTCGTTGGTCCAGCGGCGGGCCAGGTCCAGCACCTCCTCAAAATATTGCGCCCCGCCGACCAGGGCGTGGAAGCCTTGCTCCAGTTCGTCCCGTTCCGGCAGGGCGCCGAAAAATCCCGGCAGCAGCACGGCATCCAGCGCCTGCGGCTGCCGCGCCAACTGGTCGGCCAGGCGCGGGGCCGTGCCCATGACCTCCGCCACCAGATCCAGCAGGTTGGGATTGGCGTAAAACAGGCTGAACAGCTGCACGCCCGCCGGCAGCCGGGCCAGGAACTCGTCAAATTTCAGGAAGGCATGGTCGGGATGGGCCGTGCGGCCAAAGGCGGCCAAGAGCGTGGGCACCAGTTCGGTCAGCAATTCCCGCGCCCGCTGGCTGCGCGTGGCGCGATAGCGGCCATGGTGCCAGGCGCGGATCTGGCCGGCGACGGCGGACGGGTTCTCGTACCCCATGCCGCGCAGCGTCTCCATCGTGTCGGGATCATCCTCCGTGCCCGTGAACACCAGGCTGCCGGACCCGGACAAGGCCGGGCTCTCCGCGAACAGGCCGTCATAATGGTCTTCCACCACCCCCAGCGTCGCCATCAGCCGGGCGCGGAAGGCGGCATCGTCGGGGAAGCCCAGGAAGGCGGCGATGCGGGCCACGCCTTCATCCGTCTTGGGCAGTTCGTGCGTCTGCTGGTCATCCACCATCTGCACGCGATGTTCGACGGTCCGCAGGAAGCGGTAGGCATTGGACAGGTCATCGGCGACCGACTTCTCCACCCGGTCCGCCTCCACCAGGGCATAGAGCGTTTCCACCGTGCCGCAGGTGCGCAAGGAACGGTCGCGCCCGCCATAGATCAACTGCTGGGTCTGGGCGAAGAATTCGATCTCCCGGATTCCGCCGCGCCCGATCTTGATATTGTGGCCATTGACGGTCTTTTCCCGGTGGCCCTTGTGGGCACCGATCTGGCGCTTGATGGAATGGATGTCCTGGATGGCGGCGAAATCCAGGTTCCGGCGCCAGATGAAGTGCCGCAGGATGTCCATGAAGCCCTTGCCCGCCTCCAGATCGCCGGCCACGGGCCGCGCCTTGATCATGGCGGCCCGTTCCCAGTTCTGGCCCAGGCTGCTGTAATAGGCTTCCGCCGCCGACACACTGACGGCCACGGGTGTCGCGCCGGGGTCGGGGCGCAGGCGCAGGTCGGTGCGGAAGACGTACCCATCGGCCGTACGGTCATCCATGATGCGCACCAGCTCGCGCGTCACCCGCACGAACAGCTTCGTCATCTCCCCATCCGGGACCTGCACGATGCCATCGTCATAGAAGATGATCAGGTCGATGTCGGAGCTGTAATTCAGTTCGCGCGCGCCGAACTTGCCCATGGCCAGCACGATATAGCCGCTGCCCTTTTCCGGTTCAGCCGGGTCGGGCACGATCAGCTTGCCCGACGTCACCGCCTGACGCAGCACCAGCCGGGTGGTCAGTTGCAGGGCCGCCTGGGCAAAATCGGAAAGCGCCCCTGTCACCTGTTCCAGCGGCCAGTCGCCGCCCATGTCGGCCAGCCCGATCAGCAGGGCCGCGCGCCGCTTGGCGATGCGCAGCGCCTTCATCAGGCGTTCGCTGCTGGTTTCCGCGCCATGATCGCGCCACAGACCCTGGACAAGGTCGGCAAAGGCCGCGTCGAAGCCCTTTTCCAGGATGGTGCGGAAGAAGCCCATCTCCCGTACCAGGGCCTGACCCAGGAAGGGGCTGTTGGCGAACACGGCTTCCAGCACGGCGCGACCGGCGGGATCGGTGGCATAGGAACGGGCGAATTGGGCCAGATCGGGATCACAGCCAGGACCGCTGGCATCATGCCAATGTTCAAGTCCGACGGCGGCGCGCTGCGGATCACCAAGGCGGGGGAGGGATTCTTGATTGAACATGATGCCTCTGCCGGGCTATCCCAGGCGTCGATACCGGACGGGGCGTCAGACTGCCCCCCGCCCGGTTGCCTGGTCAAGCTGTCCGTCACACCCCGGTCCTATGGGCCGGAGAACCGAAACTGATGCTGCGTCACTCTGCCCTTGTCCTGTTGGAACTGATCGCCGGCCTTTTGCTGGTGGTCCTGCTGGCGGGCGGGTATCTGGCCTTCCGCCTGACGCAGCAGGGGCCGGTGGCCGTCGATTTCATCACGCCCTACCTGATGCAGGAACTGTCGCGCGAAGGGCCGGTGACATTGCAGGTGGCCTCCACCGAACTGGCCTGGGTCGGGTTCGGCACGCCGGTCGATATCCGCGTGAAGGGGGTGGAGGCGCATGGCGCCAGCGGTGCCTTGCTGGGCGCCGTGCCGGAAATGCGCCTGGGCCTGTCGGTGCCGGCGCTGCTGCGGGGCCGGGTGGCCCCCACCCGCATCGACCTGATCGAACCCAGCCTTTATGCCGAACGCACGGCAGAAGGCGGGTTCCGCCTGGATATCGGCAATGATGGTTCCGATCCTGGTGCCGGTGCCCGCATCCTGGCCGACTTCATCGACCAGATGCGCCGCCCGCCCGATCCGGAAGCCACCATGGGGGCGCTGCGCGACCTGCGCATCACCCGCGGCAAGCTGGTGGTGGCCAATCTGGCCACGGCGACGAAATGGCAGGTGCCGCGCCTGGACCTGCGCCTGCGCCGCGATGTGCGGGGCGTGCGCGGGACGGCAGCGGCGGGGATCGACCTGGGTGGCAAGATCAACCAGGTCTCCGCCGAGGTCACCTGGCGGGCCGACGATGGCAGCATCATGCTGCGCAGCGAGATGGCGGACATTGCGCCTGCCGATTTCGCAGAGATCGCCCCCGTGCTGCACCCGCTGCGCGCCCTGGATGTGACGCTGGCGGGGTCGGTGCTGCTGGAACTGAAATCCGACCTGACGCCCGCCAACCTGATCCTGGGGTTGACCGGGGGCAAGGGGCGGCTGTCGCTGCCGGGGCAACTGCCGCAACCGCTGGATTTCGACCATGTGGAACTGCATGGCACCTTGAACGATGCCGGCCGTCATCTGACACTGGACCGGTTCAATCTGGATCTGGCCGGGGGCACCACCCTGACGGTCAACGGCACGGCGTCGCAGAAGGAAGGGCAGATCGCCCTGGCGCTGAATACCGAGCTGACCGGCCTGGCAATGGCCGACCTGGGGCATTACTGGCCGGTGGGGGTGAAGGAGAATGTCCGCTCCTGGATGGTCGGGAACATGGCCGACGGCCGTTTCGACCGCACCGGCTTTATCCTGGAAGGGACGGGCCCGATCGATGATCCCGATTCCTTCCAGGTGTCGCGCATGCAGGGTGACTTCGCCCTGTCGGGTTTCACGGTCCATTACCGCCGGCCGTTGCCACCGGTCACGGGCGTCGCTGCCACCGCCACATTCGATGGCAAGAGCTTCGATATCACCATCAAGGATGGCAGCCTGCTGCACATGAAGGTGGCGTCGGGCCTGGTCCGTATCCTGGGCCTGGACACCAGCGACATGCACCGGATCGACATCAAGGTCGGGCTGGAAGGGCCCGTGTCATCGGCCCTGACCGTGCTGGATCATCCGCCGCTGGGCTATGCCGCCAAGGTCAATCTGGTGCCCGAGCGTGTGGGCGGCACCGCCCGCACGGACATGCATTTCGCGTTCCCCCTGGTGCGCGACCTGACCATGGACATGGTGCAGCTGGACGGCACGGCGACGCTGGCCGACGTATCCGTGCCCAATATCGTGTCCGACATCACGGCCACGGGCGGCATGCTGGACCTGTCGGTCACGGGCCAGGACCTGCACCTGTCGGGCA
This sequence comes from Hydrogenophaga intermedia, assembly GCA_943371025.1. Lineage (GTDB taxonomy): Bacteria > Pseudomonadota > Alphaproteobacteria > Azospirillales > Azospirillaceae > Niveispirillum. Next base: position 5,758 of record CALRTC020000039.1, on the reverse strand, counting down.
CGGCCCTGCTGAACGGTGTGCCGTCGCAGGTGGAATGGCTGGAGAATTTCCCGGCAGAGGCCCCCATCGGCACTCAGGTGCGGGTGCGCGGCCGGCTGGATGATGAACAGCGCCGTCGCTTCCACCTGGACTTCCCCGACTGGCTGAACGGTCCTGCCAATGTCGACATGGTTTATACCAGCGAACATGGCGCCGAGGGCCGGACGCAGACCATCCAGGCCGATATCGACCTGACCCCGTCGGTCCTGAAGATCGATGTGCTGAAATGGCAGAAGCCGGCCGACAAGCCGGGGCAGGGCCGGGTCACCGTGCGCTTCAAGGATGGCAAGCCCATCCTGATCCCCGCCTTCGTGGTGACGACACAGGAATTGACGGCCATCGGGTCCATGGAGCTGCGACCGGAGGATTATGGCCTGTCGCATCTGCGCCTGGACCAGTTCAAGCTGGGCGAGAGTGACGCCCGCATCGATCTTCGCGACACCGACGGCAAGGGTGGCCTGGCCATCGATGTGGCCGGGGCCAGTTTCGACGTGCGCCCCTTCCGCGGCAAGAACAAGGGACCGGACGGCAAGGTCATCCAACCCGACCCCGCGGAAGACGCCAAGCCCAAGACGCCGCTGTCCATCCAGTTCGATCTGGGCCGCGCCATCATGGGTGACGAGGGCCGCGAACTGCGCAATGCCAAGGGCCGCATGGACCGGGATAACCGCATCTGGTACCGCACCGATCTGGATGCGGAGGTGGGAGAGGCGGGGCACCTGAAGGTACGCTACGCCCCCGACCCCGATGATGCCCGCGTGTTGACCCTGACGGCCGATACCGATGATGCCGGCGCCACGCTTTATGGCCTGGACGTGCTGAGCCAGATCAAGGGCGGCAAGCTGACCCTGTCGGGGCGCAGCGTACCGGACGATCCGGGCCAGGCCATCGCCGGCAAGGCCGACCTCAGCGACTATCAGGTGCAGAAGGCGCCCGTCCTGGCCCGTCTCCTGTCGGCCACCTCCCCGCGCGGATTCGCCAATTTCATGTCGGGTCAGCCCATCGCCTTTTCCCGCCTGTCAGGCGATTTCCTGTGGCACAAGGACGGGATCACTCTACGCGATATGCGCACGTCCGGCTCGCAGGTGGGGCTGACGCTGGAAGGCAATGTCGATATCAAGCGCGACGATGTCGCCCTGCAGGGCACGATCGTGCCCTTCTCTACCGTAAACAAGCTGCTGGGCGCCATCCCGCTGCTGGGCGACCTGCTGGTCGGCGGGGAAGGGCAGGGGCTGTTCGCCGCCACCTACAAGGTGAAGGGGCCGACCGATAATCTGGATGTGGCGGTCAATCCGTTGGCCGTGCTGGCGCCGGGCTTCCTGCGCAACCTGTTCTTCCTGCCCCAGCCGGCGGGGGAGGAGATGCCCAAGGACGTCCCGGCGCACAAGGATTCCACACCCAAGCCCTGACGAACGGCGCAACCCCGGAGGCGTGTCACATGCAATCCCCCCTTTACCTGGGCATCGATGGCGGTGGCACGCATTGCCGGGCGCGGCTGACCGATGCCGCCGGCACCCTGTTGGGCACGGGGGAGGGCGGGGGCGCCAATATCCGCCTGGGGCTGGAGATGGCCTGGGGGGCGGTGCTGGACGCCACCGATCAGGCGCTGACCCGGGCCGGACTGGGGGCCGATGCCTATGCCCGAATCCATATTGCGCTGGGCCTGGCAGGCATCGTCAAGGATGGCGATGTGCGCCGGGTGGAGCAGACAGCCCCCGTCCGTTTTGCGACCATCACCGTCCATCATGATGCACACATTGCCTGTCTGGGCGCCCATGGCGGGGGCGACGGGGCCATCCTGGTCGCGGGCACGGGCAGTGCGGGCTATCTGATCATTGGCGGTGCGGGGCAGGGTATTGGCGGCTGGGGGTTCGAGGTGTCGGATGACGGGTCGGGGGCGGCCCTGGGCCGCGCCGCCATCCGTGCCGCCCTGCATGGGCATGACGGGATCGGACCGCAGACCGACTTCACCCGCGCTGTGCTGCAACAGCTTGGCGGCAGCCCGGCCAGCGTCGTGGACTGGGTCGGTCATGCCCGCCCGGCCGATTACGGGGCGCTGGCGCCACTGGCCGTGGAATGGGCGCGCTGGGGGGACCGGGTGGCAGACCGGTTGCTTCGCGAACAGGCGGATCTGCTGACGGCCTATATCCGCCGCCTGCGGGAACTGGGGGCGCCGTCGGTCTGCCTGATGGGCGGTCTGGCGCCCGTGCTGCGCGACTGGATGCCGCCCTGGGTGGCGGCGGTGCTGTCGGCCCCGCAGGGGGACGCCCTGGATGGCGCGTTGCTGATGGCGCGTGCGTCGGCGCTATGAAAATGGGGCCGGAAAGCGGCTGTCGCCCTTCCCGGCCCCTTCCCACTGAACAATAAGCGCCGATCAGGCCTTGGGCGCTGCGGCAGCGGGTGCCACCTTGGGCTTGCCGGCATTGCGCAGGACCAGCGCCAGATGCGAATGCAGGTTGGCGTTGGCGGCCAGGATTGAGCCGCTGGCCAGCGGGGTCTTGCCCTGGCCGATCTCGCTGACGAAACCGCCGGCTTCGGTGACCAGCAGCAGGCCCGCCGCCATGTCCCAGGGCTTCAGGTCGGCTTCGAAGAAGCCGTCGAAGCGGCCCGCGGCCGTATAGGCCAGATCCAGCGAGGCCGCACCCCAGCGGCGGATGCCCGCCACCTGGCCCATCAGGGCCTCCAGCTGGGTCAGGAACACGGGGGCATTGCCATGGCCCTTGAAGGGGATGCCCGTGGCGATGACGCTGTCGGCCAGCGCACGGCGGGAGGAGACGCGCAGGCGGGAATGGTTCAGGAAAGCACCAGCGCCCTTTTCCGCCCAGAACATCTCGTCATGCACGGGTTCATAGATGACGCCGGCGATGATCTCGCCCTCGCGCTCCAGCGCGATGGAAACGGCCCAGTGCGGCAGGCCGTGCAGGAAATTGGTGGTGCCGTCCAGCGGATCGACGATGAAGCGATGGGAGGCGTCCTTGCCCTTGATCTCCCCGCCTTCTTCCAGCAGGAAGCCGAAATCGGGGCGGGCCTTGGACAATTCCTCGCGGACGATGCGTTCGGCCTTCTGGTCGGCGGCGGACACGAAGTCCGACGGGCCCTTGCGGGACACCTGCAAATGCTCGACCTCGCCGAAATCGCGCAGGATGGCCTTGCCGGCCTTCTCGGCCGCACGGGTCATGACGTTCAGGATGGCCGAACGGGCTGCCATGGTCGAACACTCCACGATGACGAAGAAACTGCGGGATTGAGGCCCGCCTATTTAAAAGCGAAACGCCCGCGCGTGAAACTCCGCGCGGGCGTCTGTGCCGTAGGACTGGCTAAAACGGAAGCGAAGCTTCCAAGGCCGGCGTTCGCCGGCCCGCCAAAACTCAGTCCTTATAGCGTTCCATATATTCGCCGGTCTCGATATTGACGACGATCTTGGTGCCGGCTTCGATATGCGGCGGCACCAGGACACGGGCGCCATTTTCAAGGACGGCCGGCTTGTAGGACGAAGAAGCGGTCTGGCCCTTCACCACCGGGTCGGCCTCGGTGATCGTCAGGACAACGGACTGCGGCAGCTCGACCGAGAGCGGGGTACCTTCGAAGGACTGCACGACGACTTCCATGCCGTCAGCCAGGAAGATCTTGCCGTCGCCGATGATCTCGCCGGAAATGGTGACCTGTTCAAAGGTCTCCTTGTCCATGAAGGTGTAATTGTCGTCTTCGGCGAACAGGAACGTCATGTCATGATCGTCCAGGCGAGCGCGCTCGACGGCTTCGCCGGTGCGGAAGCGCTCGATATTCTTGTTGCCGCTCTTCACGTCCTTCATTTCCAGCTGGATGAAGGCGCCGCCCTTGCCGGGCTGCACGATCTGGGTGCCGGTGATGACATAGAGACGGCCGTTATGCTCAAGGATATGACCCTTGCGCATGGTGTTCGCATTGACCTTCATGACACGCTTCTCAAACATAAGGAATCGAGCGGCGCGGAACCTAACAGGTTGCCCCCTTATAGGCAAATGTCGCGTATCCCCGCCCGCCGCATAGGCAACCGGCGGGCCACGCAGGGGCGGCATTGACGGAATTTTATCGTTCCCACCGACCATTTGCCGCCTTTCCGCCGTGTTTGGGGTATAAGGCGGCTGAGAACAGGTGATGTCGGCAGTGGAACATGGGTGCGTTTGACGTGGGTAAGGGTGCGGTGTGGAAGCGGTTGCGATGGCTGACAGGTCTGACGGCCTTGCTGGCCATTGTATCTGATCAGCTTTCCAAACACTGGATGCTGACAACCGTGCTGCCCTGTCTGTCGGGCCCGCCGGGGCCGGATTGTCAGGCTGTGGCGCCCGCCATCGAGGTGACGGGCTTCTTCAATCTGGTCACAGCCTGGAATTTCGGCGTCAGCTTTTCCATGTTCTACAGCCAGCATGACCTGATGCCCTATGTGCTGACGGCAGTGGCCTTCGTTTTCTGCGCCGTGCTGCTTTATTGGGCGCGTCGCACGGAACGCCGTCTGCAGGCACTGGCCACCGGTCTGGTGGTTGGTGGTGCCGTCGGCAATGTGATCGACCGGCTGCGCTTCGGTGCTGTCGCCGATTTCCTTGACTTTCACGTCGCGGGCTGGCACTGGCCGGCATTCAACGTGGCGGATTGCTGCATCGTGGTCGGGGTGGGCCTGTTGTTGATTGACGGGCTGTTCTCCGACGCCGAGCGGCGCTAATCTTCGCTCCTCGTTTCAAGGGTACGGATCGGACCATGGGTGTGTTGAAGCAAGTGCGCAAGGCCGTGCCGGCCATCGGGTTCATCGCCATGGGCGGCCTGCTGTCGGGCTGCGGCATGTTTGGCGGCCATGACGCGCCGGACGAATTCATGGTGGTGGCCCGCGCCCCGCTGGAAGTGCCGCCCGATTTCCACCTGCGTCCGCCGCAGCCGGGCAGCCCGCGTCCGCAGGAGATGGAGCGTGATACCCGTTCCCAGGCCAGCGTCTTCGGCGCCAGCAGTGCGGGCAACGGCGCCCTGATCGATCCGCGCAAGAGCCCGCAGCAGACCAAGGGCGAAGGCGCCCTGCTGTCGCAGGCCGGGGCCGACCAGGTCAACCCGGACATCCGTGCCCTGGTCGACCGGGAGAATCCGGGCGTCGTCGTCGCCAGCCCGTCGTTTCTGGACAAGCTGATGTTCTGGAAGGACACGCAGAATCCGGAAGTGCTGCCGCCGGCCGGCGCCACCCTGTCGACGACGCGCACCAACGAGAAGTGACGCAAGACCGGCCTGTGGAGCGGGGCGCCCAGGCCGGCGACCGGGGCAAGGCAAAATCAGGCCGGCGACCGCCGGCCCGCGACCGCGTGGTCGCGTAAGCCAAGGGCGCGGATGCGCCCGCCCGGCGCTTGAGGGAACGATTAAAAAAACGCCTGAATGCCGGTGATGGCGCGGCCCAGGATCAGGGCGTGGACATCGTGCGTGCCTTCATAGGTGTTGACCGTTTCCAGGTTCACCATGTGGCGGATCACGTCAAACTCGCCGGAGATACCGTTGCCGCCATGCATGTCGCGGGCCTGTCGGGCAATGTCCAAAGCCTTGCCGCAATTGTTTCGTTTCATTATCGAAATCATTTCCGGCGCCATCTGTCCGGCTTCGAAAAGACGGCCCAGACGCAACGACCCCTGCAGGCCCAGCGTGATGTCGGTCAACATGTCGGCCAGCTTCTTCTGTACCAGCTGCGTAGCGGCCAGCGGCTTGCCGA
>CALRTC020000038.1:0-53599 GCA_943371025.1 Hydrogenophaga intermedia | reverse complement strand
ACCCGGACGGGTTCTATGCCGAGCTGCTGGCGGTTCACGACGGGCGGGACGGGACCGACAGCGACGCCCTGAACGCCCGCCTGATCCTGATCCTGGCCAACCATATCGGCGACCGCCGCGTGCTGCGCCAGGCGCTGGCGGCGGCGGCGACCCCAACCGCAGAGGGTTGATATGAGCATCCGACTGCACATCACCGACACGGACGGCACGGTTTTGTCGATCGAGGGGACGGAGGGGCAAAGCCTGATGTCAGCCATCCGCGATGCCGGTGCGGAGGGGTTATTGGCCATGTGTGGTGGCTGCTGCTCCTGTGCCACCTGTCACGTCACGGTGACCGACGGCCCCGTAGAGGCTCTCTGTGCGCCGACCGCTGATGAACAGGATCTTTTGGCCTCCTTGCCTGATGTCACGCCGACATCCCGCCTGTCTTGTCAGATTGCCTTGTCCACGGCCCTGGATGGACTGTCTGTCACCGTGATAGCGGAGGGCTGAACGCCGTGGACGATCCTGTGGTCATCGTCGGTTCCGGACATGCCGGCGCACAGGCGGCAATTGCCCTGCGGCAGCGCCGATATGAAGGTCCCATTCTGCTGCTGGGCGATGAGCCGGATCCGCCCTATGAGCGCCCCCCTCTCACCAAGGATTACCTTTCGGGTCTGCGCACTTCCGAGCAACTGGCACTGAGAACAATCGGGTTCTGGAACGCCCAGCGTGTCACCCTGCGTCCAGGCAGTCGGGTCATGGCGGTAACGCCTGCTTCCTATCGTCTGGAACTGGATGACGGTGAAACGGTTGCCTATAGCAAACTCATCTGGGCGACAGGGGGCCTTCCGCGCCGTCTGGCCTGCTGCGGTTCGGAACTGCAGGGCATCCGTGTTATTCGCAAGCGGGCCGATATCGATAATCTCCGGGCCGACCTCCGGGACGCTCGGCATGTCATGGTGGTTGGAGGCGGCTATATAGGGCTGGAGACGGCTGCTGTTCTCGTCAGCCAAGGGTACAGGATCACCTTGGTCGAAGCGCAAGACAGGCTCCTGGCCCGCGTCGCGGCTTGCGAATTGTCAGACCTTCTGATTCAACGACACAGACAGGCCGGTGTTGACGTGCGCCTGGGTGTCACTGTTGCCGGCTTGTCTGGATCTGCTGGCCGTGTCGCCGTGGCTCACCTTTCCGATGGCACTGACCTATCCATAGATTCGGTCATCGTTGGCATCGGCATCATCCCTGCGGTGCAGATACTGAAGAATGTTGGCGCGGCGGGTGCCAATGGCGTGGATGTCGATGCTGAATGTCGTACCAGCCTTCCTGGCATTATGGCGGTTGGTGACTGCGCCGCGCGTGAAAACCGGTTCGCGAACGGCCGTCGTATCCGTGTTGAATCGGTTCAGAACGCCATGGAGCAAGCGACGCTGGCGGCCAGTGCCGTGACACAACAGGCTCCCCCAGCCTTGGCGGTGCCAACGTTCTGGTCCAACCAGTACGAGATGAAGATACAGACGGCTGGCCTGTCTTTGGAGCATGACGGCACTGAAGTGATGCCGACAGAAGATGGGCACGGGACGATCATCATCTACCGCAAGCAGGGACGGATCATCGCTGCTGACTGTTTGAACGCGCCCCGCGCCTTCATGGAGATGAAAAGGGCCATCGCGACCAATTTCAAGGAATGATCCATGGGGTCTCGAGCACTGCCAACAAAACGGCGGAACAATAGTCCCGCGCGCCGCCCTCCGGATTCATCTGCTCGGTCCAGCTATTATAGGCTTGCAGCATGTGGCAGCAAATGCCGCAGCGGTCAAATATTGACCCGGCGAACCGTTGCCGTCACAAGGGGCGAATGGAAACGCGCGTACTCAGGACCGGACTGTTCAGCATGCGGCACTTGGCCGGCATGGTGCTGTTCTGCGCCCTGCTGCTGCGCGGCATGATCCCCGGCGGCTATATGCCGAACTTCGATGCGGCGGACGGGCAGGGGTTCCTGGTCATCTGTTCCAGTATTGGGGAGCGGGTGGTGCCGGTGGATGACGAGAAACCATCCCCGGCGGACACGCATCAGGATGGGCTGTGCGCCTTTGCCATGCTTGGCACTTGGTCGCCGCTGCTTCTTTTTGTGTTGCTGCTCGTCGCCTTGCCACCGCGCCGGTTGCGGCAGGGCATCCCCCTGTCGCTGACGGGTGGCCCGCAATGGCTTTGCCGCCCACCAGCGGCGCGCGGCCCGCCTGTGGTGGCCTGACCACCCTTAGCAAGGGGCCCTTGCCCCGCTGATCAGTGCCGCCTCGGCACGCCGCTGCCGGTTTCCCGTTGAACGGGATGCCGGAGCCTTGTGAATTCATGGTTTCATCATGTCTATCCAATTCCGCAGCCGCCTGCTGGCCGGTGCTGCTTCGCTTTGCCTTTCCCTGCCTGTCTGGGCCGAACCCGCCAAGGACCTGACGGACGAGGTCATCGTCACCGGCACCAAGAACAGCGGTGATTTCGGTGAAAAGTCGGGAATCCCGCTGGCCAAGGTGCCGCAGTCGGTGCAGGTCCTGACCGCCGAGGAACTGACCGATGCCGGTGTGCGCAGTGTGGGCGACGCGCTGCGCGCCGTCCCGTCGGCCAGCGTCGGCAACAGCCGCGTGGCCCGCTATCAGAGCTTCAGCCTGCGTGTGCGTGGCTTTGCGGCCGATCAGATGCGCAACGGCATCCGCCAGCGCTATTACGAGGATGTGGACCCCTCGGCCCTGTCGAATGTGGAGCGGATCGAGGTGCTGAAGGGCCCGTCCGCCGTGCTTTATGGTCATTCCGCCATCGGCGGGATCATCAGCATGGTGACCAAGCGACCGCAGGAGACGCTGGGCGGTGCTGTGTCCGTCCTGCTGGGCAGCGATGATCAGAAACTCGCCAGTTTCGACATTACCGGTGCCTTGACCGACACCCTGTCCGCTCGCCTGACAGGGGAGATCGAACGGTCCGGCACCTTCGTGGATTTCCAGGATATGGACCGCGAAAATGTCGGGCTGTCACTGGCCTGGAAGCCGGCGGAGTTTGTGTCGGCCCATCTGGTGGCCGAGTATATCGAGCGTCGGACACTGAATAATCCCGGCCTGCCGGTCATCGGCACGGTGCAGCCCAACGGCGTTCAACAGCTGGCCCGCAGCCTGTTCCTGGGTGAACCGGATGTCGGTTATCTGGATGCGGATGCCCCCCTGGTTCAGGCCTGGGCAGAGGTGGAACTGGGTGGCGGCTGGACCGTCACACCGCGCCTGCAATATCAGGAATTCAATTCCAGCTTCCTGCAGACCCGTGTCCGCCCCATGCTGGCCGACAATGTCACCCTGACCCGCAATGGCCGCACCGGCGCCGAGGATGATGAATATTACATCGCCCAGTTGGACCTGTCGGGGACCGTCGCGACGGGTGCCGTGACCCATAAGATTTTGGGCGGGTACGAGTTCGGGGCCGAGCGCAGCGACTTCCTGCAATATAACCTGACCAATGTCGGGAATATCAACGTTCTGCGCCCCGACTACACCTTTGACAGCGTGCAACCGGCCCGCACCTTCGCCTTTGCCAGTGTCGGCGATGCCGATACACATGCTGTCTATTTCCAGGACCTGATCGGTCTCACCGACCGGTTCGATCTGGTGCTGGGTGCGCGGCAGAGCTGGATTGACTACACGTCTGTCTACAACGGTGCCGTCGATAAATCCTCCATCGACGGTTTTACCTGGCAGGTTGGCGCCACCTACCGGCTGACGGACGCTTGGTCCGTCTATGGCGGGTATAATACCGGTTTTGACCTGGAAAATGTGCTGGGCAGCCGGTCGGCGGACGGCACACCGTTCGATCCGGAAAAATCGAACCAGAAGGAATTGGGCATCCGCTATGCCGGCGACGGCGTGCGGTTCAGCGCCGCGCTGTTCGATATCCGCCGCACCAATTACCTGACCACCGATCCGAACAATCCCGATTTCCAGATCAGCAACGGCGAAGCCCGCGTGCGGGGCCTGGAGATCGAGGGCGAGATAGTGGTGGTCGATGGCTGGACGCTGCAGGCCGGTGCCGCCTTCATGGACCCGGAGGTGGTCCGTAGCAATGACGGTGACGAAGGCCGTCTGGCCGACACGCCGCGTTTCCAGGCCACGCTGAACAGCCGGATCGCCCTGCCGGTGGAGGGTTTGGAGCTGCGCCTGGGCGGTACGCATGTCGGCAGCCGGTCACTGGTCAATGCGGGGCCCAAGGTGCTGGAGGCCTATACCCTGGTCGATGCAGGCCTGGGCTACAGCATCGGGGCCTGGGATTTTGACCTGACGGCCAGCAACCTGCTGGACAAGCGTTACTTCACCGGCACCGGGACGGCGCTGGCCGTCTATCCGGGCGACCCGCGCCAGGTGGCGCTGCGCGGCACGGTTCGGTTCTAAGGGGGGGGAGGGGCCATGGGCATTCCTGATATGGATATCGTGGCGCAAGCCACTGAACAGGGGCAGCGTCGGGCAGCGCTCTATCGTTCCGTCTGGCGCTGGCATTTCTATGCCGGGCTGTTCGTGGCCCCCATCCTGCTGATGCTGGCGGTGACCGGTGCCCTCTATCTCTTTGACCGGGAGATTGAGGGCATCGTCTATGCCGACCTGATGGAGGTGACGCCGCAGGCGGCGATGCAGTCGGCATCGGCGCAGGAAGCGGCGGTGCTGGCCGCCGCGCCGGCCGCGCGGATCACCCGCTATATCCCCGGTCGCGACCCGGCCAAGGCGCATGAATGGACGGTCAGGATGCCGGACGGGCCGGCCCGCACCTTCTTCGTCGATCCTTATGATCTGACCATCAAGGGCAGCATCCGCACGGACCGCCGTCTGATGACGGTGATTGGCGATCTGCATGGGGAGTTGATGGTCGGTACGGTCGGCGACTGGCTGGTGGAACTGGCTGCCTGCTGGACCTTTGTCCTGCTGGTGACAGGCCTGTTCCTGTGGTGGCCGCGGCGGGCGACGCTACGCGGCACGCTGGTGCCAAGGCTGGCGGCGAAAGGACGGCTATGGTGGCGCGATTTGCATGCGGTCCCGGCCTTTCTGAATGTGCTTCTGGTCGCCTTCCTGATCCTGTCGGGCCTGCCCTGGGCCGGATTCTGGGGTGGGCAGTTGGCCAGTCTGGGTACCCTGTCGGCCGCCACGGCGCCGACGCCCAATTTCGGGGCGGAACCGCCGCGCAAGGGATCGGTCGACCCCCATGCTGACCATGGCGGCGCGCAGGAGGATCACGCCGGCCCGCCGCACGATCCCAACAATCGCGACATCCCCTGGGCCGTCCGCAATGCGCTGCCCCCGGCCGGTAGCGGGGACGGGCCGGTGGGCATTGACCAGGTCATGGCCATGCTGGCCGAGCGTGGCGTGACCGGGCCGAAATTGCGCCTGTTCTATCCGCAGGGGCCGGAGGGGCTTTACATGGCCTCCATGATCCCGGATCGGGCCCAGGAGCAGCGTACACTCTATATCGACCCCAGCACTGGTCAGGTGCTGGATGATATCGGCTGGGACCGGTACAGCCCGTTGGGCAAGGTCGTTGAATGGAACACCATGACCCATATGGGCCGGCAGTTCGGGCTGTTGAACCAACTGATCGGGCTGGCTTCCTGCCTGCTTATCGTGATGACGGTCGTCACGGGTGTGGTCATGTGGTGGAAGCGCCGCCCGGTCGGTAGCGGTGTCGGCGCCCCGAAACATCTGGCGGGCGGGCGCATCCCCTGGGGCTTCTGGCCCGCCATTGTCGGCCTGTCCATCCTGTTCCCCATGGTCGGGGCCAGCCTGCTGATGGTGTTGGCCTTCGATGCCGGCTGGCGAAAGCTGCGTTCGGCTTGACCTGCCGCAAGGCGACCACAACGAACCGGCTTTATGAGAGAGGCATGATCGGCAGCGGGCGACAGCAAGGGATGGGGGCGGTGAGCGGGGCCATGGCGTGGCTGCTGCTGCTGGCGCTTGCCCTGCGCGCCTTGCTGGCCCCCGGCATCATGCCGGATTTCGCGGCCAATGCCGGATCGCTGATCACCATCTGCACCCCGCAGGGCGAACGCACCGTGTCACTCGACGGTGGGCAAGGCGACCATGCCGCGCATGCCGAGGCACCGTGCCTGTTCGCGGCAACCGGGTTCGCCAATCTGGGCGCGGTGACGGGGCCCACCCTATCGGTGCCCGTTATCTGGGTGCCGTTCACACCGATATCGCTGACCGGCAAAGATCCGGCCCCGTTCCGCCTCGACGGTGCCCATGCGCGGGGACCGCCACCCAGGTTCGCTCTGTCGCCGCATCGGGGTTCTGCTGCCTGATCCCAAGGGGGATGGGCGGGGAACCGCTTCATCTTCCGACAGTGGGATACATCATGACCCCTGGAATGTCGCTGCCGTTTGCCACCGCCACAGAGGCGGAGGCGGAACGGCCCCTGTTCGATGCCATCATCACGCCGCCAGCCTCCCTGGGGGAGCGCGGCTTTTCCACCTTCCTGGTGGTCACCCTGGCCATTGTCTGTCTGATCGACCTGGCTTTCATGGCTGCTGGCCTGTGGTGGGCGATCCTGTTCCTGACCGGCAATTTTGTCTTCCTGCTGGCCGCCTTCATTTCCGTCCGCCGGGCGCGGGAGCGGTCGGAGCGGGTGGTGGTGGAGAGCGGGCAATTGCGCCTGGAACGCCAATGGAAGGGCGGGCCGGGCTGTGCCGACACGCTGCCTTTGTTCGGGCTGCGGCTGGTGCGGGTGCGAGATGGCGCCGGCCATTGCCGCCGCCTGGAACTGCATAGCCGGTCAAAGCGCCTGTGCTTTGCTGCCGACCTGACGCCTGACGAACGTGAGGCCTTTGCCGAAGCGCTGGGTCGCACCCTGCATCGCGCCGGCTATGCCATCGCCATGCCCGTTCAGGTCCATTGAACAAGAAAGACCGATAATGAAAATGCGAATTTCCGGCCGAGCCCTGCTGCTGGCCGGCCTGTCCCTGATGGCGCTGGACCTTCCCGCCCAGGCGCAGGACATGCTGGACGAGATTATCGTCACCGCCACCCGCACGCCTGTGCCCCTTCTGGATGTGCCGGCATCGGCCAGCGTCGTCACGGCGGCACAGTTTCAGGATGGGCAGGCGAATGATCTCGCCACCGTACTGCGTCGGGTGCCGGGCCTGAATTTCGGTGGCGGTCCGCGCCCGGCGGGGCAGATTCCCGCCATCCGGGGCCAGAGTGGGGCGCGCATCATCCTGTCCGTGGATGGGGCGCGGCGGAACTATGCCGGCGGCGTCTACAGCCCGCTGGCCCTGGATCCTGACATGATCCAGCGGGTGGAACTGGTGCGCGGGGCCGCGTCGGCGGCCTATGGCAGCGGTGGCATGGGCGGTGTGCTGGCCTTCAAGACACTGGACCCGGAAGACGTGCTGAAGGACGGGGCGACCACGGGTGGCCGCATCCGCGTCGGCTATCGCGATGGCAATGACAGCCTGTCGGGGAACCTGACGGCGGGCGCCAAGGTGGACGGGGCCGGCATCATCGCCAGTGGCACCTATCGCAATTATAACGATATCGAAACGGGTGACGGTGGCAGCCTGCTGAACGATGGGCGGCTCTATGCCGGCCTGTTGAAGGGCACCTATGATTTCGGCCAGGACAGCCGGATCGAACTGTCCTACAAGCGCCAGGATGATCACCTGCTGGGCCCCAACAATCCTTCTGGAAACAATGCCTTCCAGCTTCGCCAACTGCTGAAGCGCGATCAGGAGGAGGCGGTTGCCAATCTGGTGCTGCGCCGGGATGACTGGCTGGATGCCACCGCCACCGCCTATTACAACGACCTGCATATCGATACCGAAAGCCGGGCGGCGACACCCGTATCCCCCACGGCCATCCGGGTGGAGACGCGGGGCGGCAGCCTTCAGAACAGCAACCGTTTCGATACCGGATCATTGCTGTCGCATCGCCTGACCTATGGCATTGACGGGTATGAGGACCGGTACAGGGACCGTACGGGTGGTGCGCCCAATGCCGTCAATCCCGATGGCAAGGCCGGCACCATCGCCGGCTTTGTCCAGGATGAACTGCGCATTGCCGAGCAATGGACCCTGACAGGGGCGCTGCGTTATGACAGCTATACCCTGTCGCCCAAGGGCCAGACCAAGACCGACAAAGACCGGTTGACCCCGAAAGTCAGCCTGCAATGGCGGATCAACCCTGCTTTCAGCCTGTATGGCGCCTATGGCAAGGGCTATCGCCTGCCCGGCTTCGGGGAGGCGTTCAGCAACCTGTCCACCCGTCAGGCCCTGTTCAATTTCCGGCCCAACCCGAGCCTGCGCCCGGAATCCAGCCAGGATTACGAGCTGGGCGGCAGCCTGAACCTGACCGATCTGGCCTTTGACGGCGACGTGCTGCGCGTCAAGGCCAGTTGGTTCACCGAGGATGTGAAGGACCTGATCGACCGGCGTACCGTCGGCACCTATGTCCGCCAAGCCCCCTTTGTCGGCACCGGCCTGATCTTTCAGAGCCAGAATGTGTCGCGGGCGGAACGCGAAGGGGCGGAGGTGGAGATCACCTATGGCATCGGGCCGCTGGATGCCGGGCTGGCCCTGTCGCGCCTGCGGGCCAAGGACAAGGCGACGGGGGCCGGTCTGTTCGCGCCGCCGGACAAGGCTGTGCTGACGCTGGCCTATGATCTGGGCCAGGGTTGGCGCGCCATCAGTGCCACCCAGTTCGTGGACAAGCAGCAGCGCGACGCCACAGTCCTGCGCCGCCGCGACGGCTATGTCGTGCAGGATCTGGGGATCAGTTGGGATCAGGGCTGGCTACGCCTGGACCTGGGCGTCAGCAACCTGTTGGACAAGGCTTACGTCACCTACCAACAGGCGCAGGCCGACACCTTCACTTATGAGGAGGGCCGCAGCGTGAATGCCACCGCGACCCTGCGTTTCTGAGAGAGGGCATGAGCCATGCTGACCACGATGAAGGGGCGGCGGATCGCCCCCGTGTTGCTTGCTTTGGTGCTGGCCGGCTGCGCCGCACCGCCGCCCAAGGGTGACCGGCCCGTTGCCCTGCGCTTTGCCATGGATGCCGCGTGCGGGCGGGACATTGTCGGCCTAGCCCCCGTGCCCGTGCGGCTGCGCGACGCGCGGCTGTTCGTGTCGGAGGTGGCGTTGATCGACAAGGCGGGGCGGTCGGTGCCGGTGACGCTGGACCAGAATGTCTGGCAGCATCAGGGGACGGCCCTGCTGGATTTTGAGGATGCGACGGAAGGCTGTGTCGGCACGCCGGAGCGTAACGACCGCATCACCGGCACGGGCCCGGCTGGCGATTACAAGGGTATCGCCTTCACCATCGGTGTGCCGCCGGCCCTGAACCACGGCCCCTATGAGCAGGCCCCGGCGCCATTCGACCTGACGGCCATGGGCTGGAGCTGGCAGGCGGGCCGCAAGTTCATCAAGATCGAACTGCTGCCCCAGGGTGGGGTACAGCGGCCCAACGGCGCGCCGACCGGCGCCTGGAACCTGCATCTGGGGTCCAGCGGTTGTGCTGGCGACCCGGTCAAGGGGGAGGCGGTGGCCTGCTCCGCGTCCAACCGCATTCCCGTGCGGCTGGACCGGTTCGATCCGGCGCGCGGCGTGATCGCGATCGATCTGAAGGCGCTGTTCGCGGGCACCGACCTGACGCACGATGGCGGCGGGGCTGTGGGCTGCATGAGTGGTCCCGCCGATCCCGACTGCACCGCCATCTTCCAGACCATGGGCCTGCGCCTGAAGCCCACGGCGGAAGGGGCCGGCGATGGCGGGCAGCCCTTGCCGGACGGGCAGCGCTTCGTCAAGGCGGTGCGGCCATGAGGCGGCTGCTGGCGGTCCTGCTACTGTTGGTGGCATTGCCGGTGTCGGCGGCGGAACCGGCCTGGGTCTGGGACCTGCCGGCCGATGTGCCGCCGCCCGTGGTGCCGGACGACAACGCGATGAGCGAGGCCCGGTTCCAGCTGGGCCGCCGCCTGTTCTACGACCTGCGTCTGTCGGGTGGCGGCAACCTGTCCTGTGCCAGTTGTCACCATCAGGGCAAGGCCTTCACCGATGGCAGGGTGCTGGGGGTTGGCACCAGTGGAGAGGCGACGGCCCGCAATCCGCAGGGGCTGGCCAACGTCGCTTGGGCGCCGACCCTGACCTGGGCCAATCCGGCCCTGGTCACCCTGGAACGGCAGATGGAGGTGCCGCTGTTCGGCGAGCATCCGGTGGAGATGGGCGTCAATGATGCCAACCGGGGGCAAATCCTGCAAAGGATCACGGCCGATCCCGTCTATCAGGCGGGGTTCGCCGGAGCCTATCCGGGGGAGGCGGTGAGTTTCGCCACGATCATCAAGGCCATCGCCAGCTTCCAGCGCGCCATCACCTCCTTCAATTCTCGCTATGACCAGTATCTGCGCGGGGAGGCGGCGTTCAATGCGGCCGAGGAACGGGGGCTGACCCTGTTCTTCGGAGAGAAGGCGGAATGTTTCCATTGCCATGGCAGCTTCAATTTCAACGACCAGGTCCGGCATGTGAGAAGCCGTGTCGTCGATCTGCCCTTCCACAATACCGGGCAGTTCAACATTGACGGCAAGGGCGCCTATCCGCTGGGCAATGAGGGCCTGTTTGAACATACGGGCAAACAGGCCGACCGGGGCGCCTTCCGGGCCCCCAGCCTGCGCAATGTCGAGGTCACCGGCCCCTACATGCATGATGGCGGCGTCGCCAGCCTGGAACAGGTGCTGGACAATTACGCCGCCGGGGGCCGCGTCACGGCCGCCGGTCCCGATGCCGGGGATGGGCGGCTGAACCCGCACAAAAGCGACCTGATCGCCGCCATCGACCTGTCGCCGGCGGAGCGCGCCGACATCGTCGCCTTTTTGAAAACCCTGACCGACCGGGAATTGCTGACCAATCCCCGTTTCGCCGACCCGTTTGCACGGTGACGGCGGCGGTCGATCACAATAATCAATCCCTTGGGGGCATCATGAACACCCGATATTCCTTCCGCCGGATGATCCTGGCCGGCCTGTCGCTGTCCGCCCTTACGGCGCATGCCAGTCTGGCAGGAGCGCAGGAGAAGGCGGATGAGACCGTGGCCCTGCCGCGCATCTCCGTCACCGACAGTGTCCGTGCCGGTGGCGCACCGACGGCGGCCGAGACGGACGGCACCCGCTCCTATACCAGTTCCACCGCCACCCTGATGGGCAAGGAAGCCGTCTCCATTAAGGAAATACCCAGTTCCGTTTCCGTCATCACCCGCCAGGTGATGGACGACTGGAACATGGTGACGCTGTATGACGCGCTGTCGCAGGCGACAGGCGTGACCGCGATCCCCAATGACGGGACCCAGGCCCAGTACAATTCGCGCGGCTATGGCATGAACGCCATGTATAATGGCATCCCGTCCTACAATGCCCTGAGTGGCAACCAGCAGTTCGACCTGTCGATCTATGACCGGGTGGAGGTGCTGCGCGGCACGGCGGGCATGCTGATGGGCACTGATCCCAATCCCGGCGGCACGGTCAATATGGTGACCAAGCGGGCACGGGCCGATTTCGCCGCCACCGGGACGGTTTCCTACGGCTCCTGGAACAATTTCCGAACCATGGCCGACGTCACCGGTGCCGTGAACGAAGACAAGTCGTTGCGCGTGCGGGCCGTGGCATCGGGCCAGTGGCGGGAATATTTCTATGACCATTCCGACAGCAACAAGCAGGTGGGCTATCTGACGGCCGAATATGATATCGGCGGGGCGACGACGGTGACGGCCACCGGCGTGGTGCAGCGCGACCGGGCCACGCCCTTCTATGGCATCCCCGTCTATAGCAACCTGACCATCCCCGATCTGCCGCGTTCCTTCAGCCCCGTCGCCCCCTGGGCGCGGATGTATACCGACACCTATGAACAGACCCTGGCGGTGGAACACCGGCTGCAGGATGGCTGGGTGCTGAAGGCGCAGGCCCGCTGGTGGGAACGCGATTTCCGCTTCAATGACAGCTATTCGGCCACTTCCGTCAATCCCGCCACCAACACCATCAATTACGCAAGGCGCGACACCAGCTACGATTATTTCCGGCAGAATATCGACCTGTACGCCGCCGGGCCGGTCGAGCTTTTCGGGCGCACGCATAATCTGGTTGTCGGCTATAATCGCGAACGCTACCAGTCCAGCAATGTGGGCGGCTCCGCCCCCGTCCTGACCAATGTCCCGCTGTTCAACCTGGAAGGGTCGGGCGCCTGGATCAAGCCCGACATCCAAGCCACGTCGGGCGGCAAGAGCTACACGTTCCAGGAGGGGGCCTATGGCCAGGCGCGGATCAAGGTCCTGGACCCGCTGACCCTGGTGGCGGGGGGTCGTTTCTCCTGGTTCAAGACGCGCAGCCGATCGGTTGCGCCTTCCAAGGAAACGGCCTGGAATCCGGGGGCCAATGCCGATGGGGAATTCGTGCCCTATCTGGGCGCCATCTATGATGTGACGCCGGAGATCGCGCTTTATGCCAGCGGCGCCCAGACCTTCATCCCGCAGACGGTGACCGACTATACCGGGCGCACCCTGGACCCGCGCAAGGGCACGCAATATGAGGTCGGGGCCAAGGGTGCTTTCCTGGAAGAGAAGCTGAACGCCAGTCTGGCCCTATTCCAGATCGAGGATACAAACCGCGCTTATGCCGATCCGTACCATCCCAATTTCTACCTGCAAATCGGCAAGGTGCGGTCGCAGGGTGTGGATGCGGAGGTGACGGGCCAGCCGCTGCCGGGCTTCGACCTGACGGCCGGCTATTCCTATCTCTATACCGAGTACATCAAGGATCGGACCAACCAGGGCCTGAATTTCAGCAACTGGTATCCCAAGCACAGCTTCAAGCTTCTGGGGCTTTATCGCATTGAGGATGGCGCCCTGGCCGGTGTCAGCCTGGGTGGTGGCGCTACCTGGGTCACCGACTATAGCGGCAATGGCAGCAATGCGAAGCTGGCGCAGGACGGGTTCGCCCTGTTCAATGCCCAGGCCGGATACCGGATCAACGAGAACCTGTCGGTTTCCCTGATCGCCAGCAATATCTTCGACAAGAAGTATTTCGCGGCGCTGGGCCGCTCCACCAACACCTATAACAGCTATGGCACGCCCAGGGAGTTCACCTTGACCCTGACGGCCAAACTATAAGGCCGAGCGTCCCCGCTCCGTCCCGGCGGCCATGGTCGCCCCGGGACGGATCAGGGGCGGGCCCTCATGATGCGCCGATCCACGCCCCCACCGCCGGTACAGCGTACCGTCGCGCTGCTGCTGACCTGCCTGCTGCATGCCGGGCTGCTCCGGCTTGTCTGGGATGTGCTGCCAGCGCGAATGGAACCAGCGGCGGCGCTGCAGGTGCAGATCCTGCCGGTCACCCTGTCCGCACCGCGTGAACCGATGCCCAGCCCGCCGGAACCGGCGGTGACCGCCCCACCCAATCCGGCACCACGCCCGGCGCGGGTACTGGCCGAACGATCAAAGGCAGCCATCCCCCTGCCGCTGCCGCCCATACCCCTGATCGCGCCGGCTGCCGCACCGGTCCCGGCAACCGCCAGCCCGGCGGATGGCACGGGGGAGACGGACACGCCCGCCGCTGCCTTGCCAGTTGCGGCCCGCAGCACTGATCTGCTGTCCACCCCGCCCAGCCCCGCCCCGGATGCGGGACCGGCCGGGCCGCCGCCCGACTATGTCGGCCGCATCC
Source organism: Hydrogenophaga intermedia (assembly GCA_943371025.1). GTDB lineage: Bacteria > Pseudomonadota > Alphaproteobacteria > Azospirillales > Azospirillaceae > Niveispirillum. The sequence goes on along the minus strand of CALRTC020000038.1, from coordinate 39,910 downwards.
TGGCCAGGCTGGAACGGGCCAAGCGCTATCCGGCGGCGGCGAAGGCGGTGCGGGCGGAGGGAACGGTGCTGCTGCGCTTCGCCATCGACCGGCGTGGCCGGCTCCTGTCCTGGCGGATTGAGGGCACGTCCGGCGTGCCAGCGCTGGATGAAGAGGTGGCGTCCCTGGTTCGTCGCGCCGCCCCGTTCCCGCCATTCCCCGACGATATGGAACGCGACCGCCTGGAATTGACGGTACCCATCGATTTCTCGTTGTCCGCCGGGCCGTAAGCCTGTACTGCGCATGCGACATGCAGGCTTCCGACAGTCAACGCACCAATATGGCAAAAGCGTTGACTATGAATGGGTTGCGCTACTGCCCCTCGCGCCGGATGATCCTTCTCGTGTTTCAGAACCAGCCGAGCAGCCCGATCACGCACTTCAGCTGAAAATTTATTCGTTGTCCTGCTCATCGTCGCTCCATCCTCTCGGGAGTTGGAGCCGCCGACAGTCCTGGCGCGGTTCACTCCGCTCTGGTTGGGCCAGATCCACCCGTCCACCCCGGCCTCCGGACACGCCGTTCAAGACAATCCCTTAACAGAAAAAGACCGGAACCCGGCAGCGGGGAAGGATATGTGTGCCGGGTTCCGGCCGGTCGGGGCTGGGCTTCAGAAGCGGCCGCCGACAGGACCGTCGGCCACCCGGTCGGGCAGCCAGCGCGCGCCGGTGGACCGGAAGTCGGTCACCTGATGGAGGTCGAAGGCCGGGGCGTTGCGCGGTGCCCGCAGCCGGAAGAAATCGGCGTCCTGCACATCCTCCATCCGGATGGCGGGACGGGGGTCGGGGGCGGCGGTGGCGATTTCAATATTGCTCATCACCACCCGCCTTGCATGGCGGATGAAAAAGCCCGTGGCCGGCAGGTCGCCGAACATGGTCGCCTCCGGATAGGCCATTTCTGCTTCCGGCGGTCGTATGTCGGCCATGGCGGCCGGCGCGCCGCCAACATGGTGGAAATAGCAATCGGCGATGCGGATATCCTCTATCGCATGGTCGGAAAGGCCGGCGATGACAGAGGGCAGGATGGTGGCGTTGGAACTGACCACATTCTGGATCAGGATGCGTTTCAGGCTGCCCACGGGCACGCCGGCCGGCCCACGCATGCGCTTGCCCAGGCGCAGGAACAAGGGCGCGTCGACAATGCCGCGCATGGCGATGTTGCTGACCGTCACATCCTCCAGCACGCCGCCATCCACCGTCTCGAACGCCAGGCCGCGGCTATCCTCGAAAATGCAATTGCTGATGGTGATGTTGCGGAAACCGCCATTCGTCTCGGTACCGAATTTGATGCGCCCATGGATCTTGGGCGCGAATTCGGGTGGCATTTTCAGCCAGGTTCCATTCATGACGGAGCCGATCTGATAATTGCCGGTGACCAGGCAATTGGCGATGGTCAGGTTTTCCGTGACCCGCGCCTCGCCCAGCCCGAAGCTGGATTTGGGGCAGATGGCGTCGTCATAGGGGGCATTGACGGTGCAGTTGCTGACCCGGACATTCTTGCAGCAATCGATATCGAACCCGTCGCGGTTGGTATCGACCAGCAGATTGTCGATGGTCAGATTATCGACACCCGTGGCCAGCAGGGCGAACCAGCCCCCCTCCAGAATCTTGAAATCGCGCAGGGTGATGTTGCGGCACCATTTCAGGGCAATGGCCTTGTTGCCCGTGCCGGGACCGCTGGGGTCCTTCAGCCAGTTATCCTTGCCATCCCCGCGCCCCAGCCCCTTGCCCCAGATCAGGCCCGGCCCGGCGATAATGATGTCATGCAGGCCTTCGCCCCAGATCAGGCTGTTGCGCCAATGGGAATGGCCGAAATCCTGGTACTTGTTCCAGTCGGGGATGGGTTCGGGATGGTCGTAGCCCTGGCTGTCGCCGGGGGCGGCGGCCAGGATCGTGGCGCCCTGTTCCAGATAAAGCGTGATCCGGCTTTTCAGGCGGATCGTGTAGCAGGCATAGGTGCCGGCCGGGACATAGACGGTGCCGCCACCGCGTTCGGCCACATGGTCGATGGCGCGGTTGATGGCCGGCGTGTCGATGGCGATGCCGTCGCCCTTCGCCCCGAACTGGCGGATATCGACCCAGCCGGCGTTGGGGCCGGGCGGGCGGGCGGGGGTGGCGGCAAGGGCCGCGACGGGCACGGCACCGGCCAGGATGCCGGTTCCCAGAACCATGGATCGCCGATCCAGCATTGGTTTTGATCCTCCCGGATGGGGGGCAGGGGAGGCGCCTTCCCCCGTCATCCATGCTGCTGCCGGGGTGACGGGAGAAGGGGCGTTTGCCTTACTTCAACAACCCTCAGAACTTCACCGTGGCGCCCACAAAGAACTCTGCCCCCAGCACGTCATAGGTGGCGGAGAAAGTGTTGGCGTTGGGGCCTTGCGTGGTGATGGGCGGCTTGCGGGAGAAGACATTGTTCACGCCGCCGTAGAATTCCACATCCTTGCTGACATCATAATTGAAGGACACGTCGAAATAGTTCTGTGCCGGCAGGGTGGGGTAGGGGATGGAGGACAGGGCGGGCGTGGAGGCCGAGCCCTGGCGCAGGGGCACCAGATAACGGTCCGTCGTCACCTTGCCGATATAGCGGTGGCGCACGGACAGTTGCAGCGGATCCAGGTTCCAGGTCACGCGCGTCGACCCGCGCCAGACGGGCAGGGGCTGGCCGCAGGTGGGGCCGAAGGAGCCTTCGCAATGGTTCTGGATATTGGGGAAGGCCGCCACGGGCGTGGAGGTGAAATCATCCAGCCAAGTGAAGTTGGTGGTGATATCGAAGGAGCTGTTCTCCCGCCAGCCCGGAATGCCGAAGCCGGCTTCGAACGAATAGCGCGCGGCCAGATCGAGGCCCGATGTCTGCAACAGGCCGGTATTGGCGTTCAGGATCTTGGCGACATAGGGATCGTTGATCTCGCCTGTCGTCGGGTTGCGGCGGATGGCCTGACAGAACTCGCTGCCCGCACTCTGAATGACATTGTAGCAGAGGTTGAGCGTGTTCTGCAGACCCCCACCCAGGGCCGAAATGGCGCCTTCCAGCTTGATCTTGAAATAATCGACCGACAGATTCAGGCCGGGCACGAAGCTGGGCGTCAGGATGGCGCCCACCGTATAGGTATCGGACCGTTCTTCCTGCAAATTCGGGTTGCCGCCGAAATCGGCCCCGAAGATGGTGTTGGGCTGCACGGCGGCCGTGAAGACATTGGCGGCGGGCACGCCCGTGGCCACACAGACCGCGCGCACGGCGGCCGTCTGCTGTGACGCAGGCGCACGGCTGGAGCAGGGGTCGGTCGCCACGCTGACGACGCGGTTCACGCCGCCGAACAGCTCGTTCACATTGGGGGCGCGGATGGCGCGCTGATACTGGCCGCGCAATGCCACGTCGGAGGTGACGCGCCAGTCCATGCCGCCCGAATAGGTCCAGACCGAGCCGATGCCCGACAGGCTGTAATCGGAATAGCGGAAGGCGCCGTTGGCTTCCAGCGACTTCACGAAATCCAGATCTTCCAGCAGTGGCACGTTCAGTTCGCCGAACAGTTCCTTCACGCCGACGCTGCCGCTGGTCGGCAGGCCGGGGTTGAAGCCGGCCACGTCGCCCGACGACAGGAAGCTGTCGGGCGTGAATTGGGCGCTGGTGTCGCGCCATTCCGCCCCGACGGAGAAGCCGACGGGGCCGGCCGGCACCTGGAACAGCTCACCCGTCACGCTGGATTGCGCCACCTGCTGGGTGGCCACGGTGGTGTTGGTGGCGCTGATGGCGATGGCCTGAACGCAAGCCGCCGAGATATTGGCGCCGAAAATGTTGCAGACCGGGGCCGCCCCACCTGAGGACAGCAGCGAGGCCTGCAGCCGCGAGCGCGAAATGGCGTTGCGCAGCAGCAGCGTATCCTCGCTGCGGGCATAGGTGTAATAGGCGTTCAGCTTCAGGTTGGACAGGAATTCGTCCGACACGGACCCCAGGTTCCAGTCAAAGCCCCAGGCGCCGCGATAGACATTGCGCCGTTCGCTGGCCATGCGCGGCCCCACCTCCACATAGCGCCGCCCGGCCGTCAGCAGGGCCAGGCCGTCGCCGCGCGTATTGGTGCGGGTGGCCGTGCCGCTGGTCACGGTCGACGTGCCGGTTTCCGCTAGGTCCAACTGGCGCAGCACTTCCTGCAATTGCGGGGTCAGGTAGGGATTGTTGACATTGAACAGGGTGGGCGCGCCGACATTGGTGGGCGCCAGCCGGGCATCGACCGTGTTGGAGCTGTAATGCAGCTCCATGAAGCCGCGGATATTGTCGGTGAAGTCGTAATGGCCGAAGCTGTTGATCATCCAGCGGCGCTGCGGCTGAATCAGGTAATTGTCGGGGCCCAGGTTGAAATCATCCTGCGGCGTCACCTGCGGCCGTGCCGCTGTGCCCTGGTCGTTGAAGGTGAACCCGCGCGAGGTCAGGCCCGACAGGCCGGCGGCGGCATAGGCCGCGTTCAGCGCCGCGTTCGACCCGCCGGCGGCCGGGATGCCGGAGAAGCGGCCGTTGGGGATGTCGCCGCTGCCGCCGCGCACAAAGCCCAGCTGGCCGCCGCCATCAACACAGCTTTTGCCGGCGGGCGGGGTAAAGGGGGTCCCGGCACGGTCCGGGCTGCTGGTCCCGGCCACGACGCAGCCATCCGACAGGCTGTCATAGGCGTAGCTGCCGCGCTCCCCGCGCGTGATCGATCCGCGATCGAGGAAATTGCCGGCCACGACCAAATTGCCGCGACCTTCGGCGAAATTGCCACCCGCCGTGATGTCGACATTATAGACGGGCGTGCGCGTCGGCTGGTCCATGTTCAACTGCGCGCGGGCTTCCACCCCTTCGAAATCATCGCGCATGATGAAGTTGACGACGCCGGTGATGGCGTCCGACCCGTAAACGGCCGACGACCCGCCCGTGACGATTTCCGTGCGGGAAATCAGCGAGGCCGGGATGGTGTTCAGGTCCGTCACCTGCTCCGGCCCATAGATGGCGAAGCGGCGGCCATTGACCAGCACCAGATTGCGGGTGGAGCCGAAGCCGCGCAGGTTCACATCGGCGAAACCGCCTGGAACGGTGTTTGCGGTAGCGCTACCAAGCTGAGACGCAACAGCCTGCGGCAGCTGGGCCAACATCTTTTCAATGTTGACGTTGCCCGACAGCTTCACATCCTGCGCGCCGACGACATTCACGGGCGTGGGGGCGGAAAAGGCGCGGGGGATACGGGAACCGGTTACCACGACCTCTTCCAACACATCGCCGGACGCGGCGGGCTGGGTACTGGTCTGGGCAGCCGCCGGCAGGACCATGCCGATGGCGACAATGGCGGTTCCGCACAGGAGCCGGGCACGGCGGTCGAGATTGATTTTCTTCACGGACTTACCTCCCTTTCAAGTTCCGATATGGCTTCTTGGGGCCGATCGCCGTTCGGCGCGGGGGAGCGGGCAAACAAGCCACTCCCAGAACGTGCGATGGCGTTTCATTATATGGGATGCATTCTTAACTTATGAGAATGATTCCGTCAATGGACTCTGTGTCGGAAAAATGGAAGAAGGCTGAAAGGGGCGGGTTGACTGGATTTCGGGAGGTGCGGCGGTGGGTTTGTCGCCGGTATCGCTAACATTTTCGCGCCAATGCGCGGGGGTGCCCGCTGGGGGAAGGGGGCAGCCCGAACCCGAAGGGTGGGACCGTCAGCGGCGGGTTGCGGCGTTGATGTCATCCTGTTGTGATCGGGCATCACATCGTCAGGGGTAGATTCTATTTTGAAGTGCGACTCTCCTTTATAGTCAGATGGTTAGCAATGGAGGCTGCCATGGGAGAGTGCTATTCGCACCTGAGTTTGGCGGAACGGCGGATGATTGACGAGATGCTGCAGGCATCGATGCCGGCAGCACGGCGTCGGACATCGGCATGCTGGTCGATGGTTTCCAGCGTGAGGCGGCCCGACGGCGTTCGGCCTGGACCATCCCTATCTGCCGCTGGACGGGGCGACAGCTGGGGGCGGGACGGCTACAGCTGCGCTTTGAAGAAGCGCTGCTTCAGCGGCAGCATGGCGGCGCCGATGGCAGCGGCATTGCCCGGCGCTTCGGCCGGGACGATCCGGGCCGTCGGCCGCTTTTGTGAGCGGCGCTTCTGATCGTAAAGCTCAATGGCGGGGATCACGCGTTCGGCCAGCGGGCGCGGTATCCGTCCGCCCAGGACAACCGCGTCCAGGTCCAGGATAGCGGTGGCATTGGAGGCAATGATCGACAGGCTGTCGCGCACGCGCGCGATCCAGTCATCAATGGCGGGCCATGCCGGGTCGAACCCGTCGATCAACTGGTCCACCGTGTCGAAACTCCGGCCCTGACGCGCCACAAGCTGGCGCAACAGTTCCAGATTTGGGAAGGGGTAGATGTTGGCTGGCAGGCCACCCGCGAACTCCCCCGCATTGCCGTTTCGGCCGCGCCAGACCTCCCCATCCAGGACCACGCCACCGCCGACGCCGGACGCGATGTAGAGATAGGCAAAGCTGCGTGCCCAGCGACCGACGCCGACCAGGCTTTCGCCCAGGGCCGCAACATTGCCGTCATTATCGGCAATGGCGGGCAGGCTGAACCGGTCGCGGAACAGGCCGGCGACATCGATATTCGCCCATTCCTCCAGGCTGTGCGGGGTGTTGAATCCCGGCCCCTCTGCCACGAAGGAACCGGGAACGCCGATACCGATCCCGGCCAGCGGACGGCCGCCGGTCAGGGGCAGCAATCCAGCCATCGCCCCGTCCAGCCAGTCGATGGCGCGCGCGACCGGCAGCGACAGGAAGCCCTGCCGACACTCCCCCCGGATGGTGCCGGTAAAATCCACCAAAGTGACGGCCAATGCGTCGGTCATGATCGACACGCCGAAGGAGAAGGCGAATTCCGGTGTCAGCTCAAGCGCGGCGCTGGGATAGCCGCGCCGGCCCGACTGCACCTTGTCGCCCGTGCGCACCAGTCCATCATCACTCAATCCACCTATGATGCGTGAGATTGACTGCTGTGTCAGGTCTGTCGTCTCCGCGATCCGAGCCTGTGTCGCCGGCCCGCCCCGGAAAAGCAGATCCAGGATCCGGCGCTCGCTTTGGGTCAGTGTCCGATGGGCGAGGGCGGGCAGGTCGGATTTCTTCAAGGATTCCATAGGCATTTCCGTTCCACCATCGTCCGCTTCCGCCCCTGCGCGGAACGCGGCCGCGATTGGACACCTAAAATAGCGCTTGCTGGCTCGTCATAAAAGATACATACAGTGAGTGTAAATAATTTGTTGGAAGGCCGCTGTGAACCGATAATGCACATGTCGTAAGTTTAAATTGCGGTGTTGGCGTGCATCGGGTCCCGGACCATGCTGACCAGAGGGAAGGGAGCCCCCATGATTGTCCTGAAGAATTCACGCTGTGCCCTGCTGACCGGTGCCGCCATTGCGTTGCTGGCGCCGGGCGCCGCTTCGGCGCAGACGGCAGCTGAGCCGGAACTGTTCACGCTGGAGGAAATCATCGTCACCGCCACCCGTCGGGCGGAATCGCTGCAAACCGTGCCGGTGGCGGTCAGCGTGGTGGATGGCGACTATGTCCAGCGCAACAACCTGAACAATATCCGCGACATCGCCAACATCATCCCCACCTTGAACTTCCGCACGGCGGCATCAAACAAGGATCAGGCGCTGTTCATCCGCGGCCTGGGCACCGTCTCCACCTCGCCGGGGGTGGAGCCGACCATTTCCACTGTCATCGATGGTGTCGTGCTGGCCCGCCAGGGTCAGGCCACGCTGGACCTGCTGGATATCGAGCGGATCGAGGTGCTGCGGGGGCCGCAGGGAACCTTGTTCGGCAAGAATGCCTCGGGTGGTGTCGTCAACATTGTCGGGCGCGCCCCGACGGAGGATTTCAAGGCCTATGTTGATGCCGGCTGGTTCGGCGGCGGGAATGAGCGGCGGTTGCGGGCGGGCATCTCCGGCGCCCTGTCGCCCGACAAGGCGCGGGCGTCGCTGACGGCGATGTGGGGCCGCTACGACGGCAACGTCACCAACGTCTTCAACGGGCGCACCGTCAATGGTTATGAGCGGGCGGGTGCGCGGGCCAAGCTGGAACTGCTGCCGACCGACGATCTGCGGGTGATGCTGATTGCCGATTACATGCGTTCCACGGCGACGCCGCCGCAGGGCGTGGTCACGCGCACCTTCCTGACCGCCTATCCCACGAACAAAGTCACCAACTTCCCGGCCTTCGCTGCCGCCTTGGGACCGGTGGTTGCCAGCGCCGACAATCGCGAGATCAACAGCAACTATGACACGCGGGTGCGGGACGATAATGGCGGCCTGTCCGCCCAGATCGACTGGCATGTCGGTGACCATGACCTGACGGCCATCAGCGCCTGGCGGCGGTGGGAGAATACGCAGTTCCAGGATCAGGATCGGCTGCCGCGCGCCCTGTCCGGTCTGCCGCAGCAGCATGACCGTGGCGACCTGACCTTTGATCAGTATTCCCAGGAGATCCGCCTGGCCTCGCCCAAGGGCAATCTGGTCGATTACATCGTCGGCCTCTATTACATGCGGGCGGAGAATGAGGAGCGCTATCGCCGCGACACGACCGTCGTGTCGGCTACCGGCAGCACGGTCCATACCGGCATTGCCGATTATGGCGTGACCAACGATAATTATTCTGTCTTCGGTGAGGCGACGGTAAACATGGCCGACGATGTCCGGGCCATTGCCGGCTTCCGGCTGGTCAAGGATGATTTGCGCTATGATTTCCGGCGCACCTCCACCTCGCCCGTGGCCGTGCCCGGCATCCAGGTCGGTTTCACCAGCGGCGGTTCCACCGCCCCCACCGACTATGCCAACCGCGTGGGCCTGCAATATGACCTGTCGGACACGGCCATGACCTATGCCACCTGGTCGCGCGGCTACAAGGGGCCGGCCTATAACATCGCCTTCAGCATGCTGCCCCAGGATACGGCGGCGTTGAAGGGGGAGACGTCGAACGCCTATGAGGCCGGGCTGAAATCGCGGTTCATGGAGGGGCGCCTGCAGGTCAATCTTGCGGCGTTCCTCAGCCGCTTCAAGGATTACCAGGTCAATTTCTTCGACACCTATAACGGCTCGCCCGTCACCCGCCTGATCAATGCCGGCCGCGTCTCGACGCGTGGGATCGAGGCGGACCTGTCGGCGCGCCCCCTTGCCAACCTGACCCTGGCTGCCGTCGCGGCCCGTATCGAGGCGCGGATCGACGAATTCACCTGTCCCGCCGGCACGTCGGCCTCCTGTCAGGTGAATGGCCGGCCGTTGCCTTTCTCACCCGACTGGAAGACGGATCTGCGCGCCGACTACACGATCCCGCTGGATGGCGGCTGGACCGTTGATCTGGCCACGAACTATAGCTGGCAATCGAAGGTGCAATATTCCATCAACCAGACCCCGGACACGGTCCAGCCGGCCTTCGGCCTGTGGAATGCCAGCGTCCGTTTTGAAAGCGGCGACGGGCTGCGCGTGACCTTTCTGGCCCGCAACATTGCGAACACGCATTACTCCACGCAGTTGAACACGTTCGGCAGCGGGGTGGTGCGCTTCGTGCCGCGTGACGACTGCCGCTATTTCGGCGCTACGATCCGTCAGGAATTCTGAGCATGGGTGAGAGACAGGACACGATGCTGGGGCGCCGGCACCTTTTGGCCCTGGGGACGGCCGCCGGGGCTGGCCTGATGGTGCCATCCATGGCGCGGGCCGGTGAGGGCAGGGGACGGCCCACCACGGAGGTGGGGCGCAAGTTCCTGGCCAACGGTCGGGTCAGCCCCTTCCATGGTAACACCATCATCTGCCACATTCCGCAGCAGGGGGAGCATGCCGCCTGTTTCAACGCGCTGCTGGATATCTATCGCGACCTGCCGGCCCGGCCCTTCGCCGCCAATATCACGGCCCTGCCGCCGTCGAGCTATCACATGACCCTGTTCGATGGCGCCAACGAGACGGCGCGGACGGCAGGTCTGTGGCCGCCTGGACTGGCGCTGGACAGTTCGATTGAGGATTGTCACCGGGAGGTCGGGCGGCGCCTGGAGGGCTTTGCGCTGGACACACCATTGCCCATCCGCATGCGGGTCGATCCGGAAGGGACGGGCATCGCCGGCAATGCCCTGACCATTCCGCTACTACCCGTCGACGAGGCCGAGAATGCCAGGCTGCGGCGCCTGCGCGACCGGTTGTCGGCCGCCACCGGCATCCGGTCGCCCCGCCATGACCAATACCGTTTCCACATCTCGCTGGCCTATGTCCTGTGGGAATTGTCTGCGACGCAGGCCCAGGCGGTGCGGCAGGCCATGGGTGAATGGATGGCGATGGTGGCGGCGGCATCGCCGCTGATCCAGCTGGGCGCGCCGGAATTCTGCACCTTCAAGGACATGTTCGCCTTCAACCGGGTCTGCTACCTGACATAGGGTGCGTTCAGGAACGGTCCCGTTCCATGGCGAGGTGACGGCAATGCAGGCACCGGCCGGAATCCGGCTTTCTTCCTTCAGGGTCTATGCGCTGGCGCATCTGGGCAAGAGCCTGCTCTGGACCCTGGCCGATGTCCTGACCATCCTGGTGCTGATCCGCCATACCGGCATGGGCCCGGTGACGGCCGGATCCGTCTTTCTGGCTGGGCTGGTCTGGAATGCCCTGGCCGATCCGCTGGTCGGGGGCTGGATGGATCGGCACCTGCGGCGGGGGGGCTCGCTGGTGCCGGCCATGGCGGTCGCTGCGCCGGGGGCCTGCCTGTTCTTCCTGGCGGGGCTGCTGGTCCCGCCAGGTACATCCTGGCCGCTGGTCGTCGCGGCGGGGGTGCTGTTCCGGACCTGCTTCTCGCTTTATGACGTTCCCCACAACGCCATGATGACACGGTTGGCTGAAACGCCGCAGGCACAGGCGAAGCTGGCCGGTTTGCGCACCATCGCGCATGGGCTGGCCTCTATGGCGGCGGGACTGGCGGCGGCGCCCATTGCGGATGCGGCGATACCCAGGCCTCACACCCAGCTCGTCCTGATCCTGACGGCATCGGTCGCCCTGGTCTGTATGGTGCCGTGCCTGAGACTGGTGCGGGTGGTGGAAAAGGTGTCGACGTCGCCCGCCCCGGTCGGTGCCGGAGACGCCATGCCGGCAGCGCCCGGTCTTGCCAGCCTTTGTCTGGTCACGATCATTGGCGGGCTCGGCCTGGGGCTGGTGGGCAAGGCGGTGCCGCATCTGCAATGGTCGGGCACGGGGATGGCTGCACTGGCCATGCCGCTGCTGATGGCTGGCCGCTTCGCGGCGGCCTGGTGCGCCCGGCCACTGATCGACCGGCTGGGCACGACGCGGGCCCTGGCAATCTCTTATCTGCTGGCCGCACCTGCCTGTCTTGGCCTGCCCGTGCTGGCCGGCGGCGGCGGTGCGTGGCCCCTGGGGTTGATCCTCCTGGGCGTGTGTCTGACAGTGCCGACGATCCTGTCCTGGGTGGAATTGGCACAGGTGATACGTTCGGTGCGTGAGGGATGGTGGCGGTCCCATGCCATGGTGGGCCTGTTCACCATGGTGTCGAAACTGGCCGCGGGGGCCGGTGGCCTGTTGCTGGGGCTCAGCCTGGATGTCCAGGTTCCGGGGGCCGGTTTGCAGGGCACCATGACACCGGGCCAGCTTATCCTTATCTGTCTTCTGGTCGCCGCTGGCGCCCTGGTTGCCGCCGGCATGCTGTGGCGGCTCGCCCGCCATGGACCCTCAGAAAAGGAATTCACATAAAGCCAATTCAGCCCGTCGATCAGTGCCAGAGCGGCTTCGCGCCCGGCCGTGCCGGTGGCCTGGATTACCGTAGTGCCCACCGCCGGCCCGTTGCAGTTCACCATCGGCACATGGCCCGTGAAGGCCAAGCGCGAGGGATGGCCATCGGCCTTGGATGAGTAGAGGGCCAAACCGTTGATCCGCAAATGGGATCAACGGCTTCGGTCATTTCGGGTCCTTCCTGCCGGGAACCCGGCAGGAAGCCCGTGGGTAGTCGTTGAGAGTCAAAACGGGCCTGGATGGCGGCGCCTGCCGCTTCTGGACTAGGCGCCGGGAAATATCGAATGGCCGCCGTCAGGGCAGGTCGGGCATCAATGGCTGAGGAAGGTCACGATGGCCTTCTGGAAACCGGGCACCAGCGGGATCACGGACTGCATGCGGTTGCCCAGCACCACGAAGTTCAGCTTCTGGTCAGGCAGGCTGAAATTGGCGGCCTGGAAGCCGTTGATGGCGCCGAAATGGCCGACCGACCGGATGCCGTCGGGATCGTGGCGGATCATCAGTCCCAGGCCGTAATCGCCAAGGCCCGCCCGGGACATCTGTTCAAGACTGGCGGCGGACAGGATGCGTCCCCCCAGCAGCGCCCGGTTCCAGCACAGCAGGTCGCCCGTGGTGGAATGCATGGCGCCCGCGGGACCGGCCACACTGGGTGACATGATCATGGCGTTGACGGTTCCGGTCGACCCGTCTGTCGGACGTTCATAGCCGTGGACCAGACCCGGCACGATGACGCCATCCTTGTCGATGGCCGTGTGCGTCAAGCCCAGGGGCGTCAGCAGTTCCGTCTGGATGAAGTCGGCATAACCCTGTCCGGTGACCTTTTCAATCACGGCGCCCAGCAGGTAATAGCCGGAATTGCTGTAGCTGTAGCGGCTGCCGGGGGGGAAGGTCAGCAGGTCCGGCTGGGCCAGGATATAGGTCACCATTTCCGACACGCTGCGCTCTATCCGGCCTTCCCGCAGCCGGAATTCCGCATTGGTGTAGTTCCGCAGGCCCGAGGTGTGGGCAAGCATATGGCGCAGGGTGATTTTCGTATCGGGGAATCCGGCGATATAATTGGAAACAGGATCGTCGATCGACAATTTCCCCCGGTCGGCCAGCAACAGGATGGCGGCGGCGGTGAATTGCTTGGTGATGGAGCCGACCTTGAAAACGCTGTCGGCCTGGACGGGGGCCGGGATCTCCAGGTCGGCCTGACCATAGGCGCGCGCGAACAGGATATTGCCAGCATCATCAGCCACGGCGACAGCATATCCCGTGCCCAGACCGTCCTTCACCGCCCCCTGGAACAGCATGTCCACGGCCTTGCTCATCAACGGGTTGGCGGGGGCCACGCCCCGGGCCGGAATGGCGGGACAGGTTGTCTTTTCCACGGCACCGGCGGGACCGGCCAGGAACAGGGCGCAGAGCCCTGTGGTGAGGAATTTCCGCATGGTCTTTACCGCTCCCTGTTGTGACTCTGATATGGTGTGTATCACGCTGCCTTGGCTTCGAAGCGGGCCGGCGAGAAGGCCCGGGTCAGCATGTCCCGGTCGGCCGGCGCCAGGTTTTCCGTCTGGCCGGTTACCAGATACCGGGTCAATATCCCTTGTCCGGGGGCCGTCTGGATGCCCGAGCCGCCCTGACCGGCCAGCCAGAAGAAGCCTTCCACGCCGGGGTCGAAGCCGATGGACGGCAGCCGGTCGGGCATGAAGGTGCGCAGGCCGGCCCAACTGGTGATGACCCGCCGGATGCTGAGGGTGGTGACCGTTTCCAGCCGGTCGATGGCCATGGCCACGTCCAGTTCCTCCGGATAGGCGTCGTGCGGCGGGCAGGCTGTCTCGTCAGCGGGGGAAACCATGAGCCTGCCGCTTTCGGGCTTGAAGAACATGGTTTCCTCCAGATTGACCACCATGGGCCAACGGGTGACGTCCATGCCGGCAGGCGTTTCCACCAGCACGGCCGTGCGGCGCAACGGCATCACACCCGGATCACGGGCACCGAACAGGGTGGCGATCTGGCCCGCCCAGGCACCGCCGGCATTGATGACGACGGGCGCCTGATAGAGGCGCCCGCCGGCCGTCACCTGCCAGCGACCACCGGCCCGATGCGCGGCTTCCACCTTGGCGCAAAGCTGCACCTGGCCGCCGCGCCGGCGCAGTTCCCGGATCAGGGCGGTTTGCAGCGCGTGAATATCGATGTCGGCCGCCCGCTCCTCATAGAAGCCTTCAATGACGGTGTCCGGGTTCAGCACCGGCACCAGATCCGTCAGGTCCCGACCGTCCAGCCGCGGATAGATCGCCCGCTTGTCGCCGGCCGGCAGGGCCGGATTGTCCCACAGCCGGATGTGCAGCAGGCCGCGCGGGTGCAGCAACGGCCCGTCGACAGCGAAGGACGGCGCCTCGAAGCCGGGACGGCTGATGCGCGACAGGCATTGGATGTTCTTTTCAGCATAGCTGTCGGCGAACAGGGCGGCCGATCGGCCCGTGGCGTGGAAGGCCGGGCTGCTTTCCTGTTCCAGCACGATCACCCGTCCGTCCAGCGACAGTTGCTCGGCCGCCGCCAGGCCGGCCATGCCGGCGCCAACGACGATGAAGTCGCATTCGGACGCTGCGCTGCCTTGTTCAGTCATTTTCCCAAACACCCGATCAGTTATGGCAATATGTGTAATCCGACTTAAATATGCCGATAAGAAATTTATTTGACAATAGGAATATCTATGTCACGTTAGCCACAAGCAGGCGGCAATGCCTGTCATAAGGTTAAATCGGAACAGGGGAACGAAAGCATGGTTCGGAACAAGCGAGCGGGGACGTGGCCGGTTGCCCGTATCCGTGGTCTGGCGGCGGTGTCCGTTCTGGCGATGCTGGCTTGCCAGACAGCCGCGGCACAGGAAACCGTGGAACTGGAAGAAATCATCGTCACAGGCACGCGCGTGGCCCGGACGGGCTTCACCGCGCCGACCCCGACGACCGTCGTCGATGTGGAGGAACTGGCCCGCTCCGGCACCGGCAATATTGCCGCTGCCCTTAACCAGCTGCCGGCCTTCCGGGCGACCTTTACGCCGGCGTCGCGCGTGCTGGGCACCGCCAATATCGGCGGCAGTTTCATGGATCTGCGCGGGCTGGGTACCAACCGCACGCTGGTACTGGTCAATGGCCGCCGGCATGTTGCCGCCTCGGCCAGCGGTCAGGTTGATATCAATATGATCCCGCAGGCCCTGGTCAAGCGGGTGGACGTGGTGACGGGCGGTGCGTCTGCTGCCTGGGGCTCCGACGCCGTGTCGGGCGTCGTCAATATCGTGCTGGATGACACGTTCGAAGGCGCCAAGGCCAGTGTGCAGACCGGTGTCAGCGACGAGGGCGACAGTCAGGAGACCACGGCGGCGGCTGCCTTCGGCACTGCTTTCGCCGATGGGCGCGGCCATGTCACCCTGTCCGGCGAAGCCTTCACCGGCAAGGGCATCACCAACCAGACCGATCGCGACTGGGCGCGGCCCGACTACCAGACGATTGCCAATCCGCTTTATGCAGCCGGCAACGGGCAGCCGCGCTATCTGATCGCCGCCAATGTCCACCAGACCAACCGGACCGAGGGCGGGCTGATCCTGGGGCCGAGCACGCTGGCTGGGCAGCAGTTCCTGCCCGGCGGCACGCTGGCCCCGTTCGTCCGCAGCGCGGTTTCGGGCGCTGCCTATCAGATCGGCGGGGATGGCATCAACCAGGGCAAGTACAATTCCTTGGTCGCCCCATATGACCGGCAGAACATCATGGGCACGCTGCGCTATGATCTGGCCGACAATGTCCGTCTGCGCGCGGAAACCACCTATGCGGCCAGCCAGTCGATCAATGAGGTGACGCAGGCCTTCAATGTCAGCGCCCCCTATACGATCAGCGTCGACAATGCCTTCCTGCCGGCCAGCCTGCGCAGCACCATGGTGAACAATAAGATCACGTCCTTCACCATGGGGCGCATCAATACCGATTTCGGTTTCATGACCAGCGATGTCGAAACCAACAGCTTCCGGCAGGTCGCCGGTCTGGACGGTGATTTCGGTGATGGCTGGAACTGGTCGGCCTATTACCAGTATGGCCGCACGCGGGCCAAGAACGTCCTGCATGGCAATGTGAACACGTCCAAGCTGGCCAAGGCCACCGACAGCGTGCTGGTGGGGGGCAACGCCGTCTGCCGCGTCAACGCCGATGCATCCACGACCAATGATGATCCGGGCTGCGTGCCGGTCAACCTGTTCGGCTATGGCTCGCCGTCATCGTCGGCCATCGCCTATTTCACCGGGGACCAGCTGTATGATGTGCGCGTGTTCCAGGATGTGGCGGCCGCCGACCTGAAGGGCGAGCCGTTCAACACCTGGGCCGGCCCGGTGTCCACCGCCGTCGGCTTTGAATATCGCAAGGAACGGGTGAAGGTCCTGACCGACCCGGTGTCGGAAGCCAGCGGTTATCTGATCGGCAATCCCAAGGCCCTGGCCGGCGACTATTCGGTGAAGGAAGGCTTCGCCGAGATCGTGGTGCCGCTGGCCAAGGACACGGCCTTTGCCGATGAGCTGGATTTCAATGCCGCGGCACGCCTGACCGATTATTCGACCAGCGGCAGCGTCACTACCTGGAAGGTCGGCACCACCTATCGCGTGACGGATCAGGTGCTGTTGCGGGCCACGAGGTCGCGGGACATCCGCGCACCGAACGTGACCGAGCTGTTCACGGCCCAGATCACCTCCTTCTCCACGGTGATCGATCCCAAGGATAACAGCTCCGCCTTCATCCCGGTCTATACGGGCGGCAACAAGGGCCTGCAGCCCGAAAAGGCCGACACACTTACGGCCGGCATCGTGCTGGAGCCGGACTTCGTGCCGGGCCTGCGCCTGTCGCTGGATTACTATGACATCAGCATCGACGGCGCCATCCAGACCCTGTCGGCGCAGGCCATCGTCACGCGCTGCTTCAATGGCAACAATGCCCTTTGTTCGCTGGTCCAGCGCAACAGCGCCAACACCATCACCTCCGTCTCGCCGCTTTATGTCAATCTCTCGTCGGTCAAGACGGAGGGGTTGGACATGGAGGCCGCCTATACGCTGCCGGTTGGCGACGGGCACCTGACGTCGCGGCTGCTGGTCAATTACGTCTCCCGCCTGTCGACGGATGACGGCGTGACCGCCGTGGATCGCGCCGGCGAAGTGGGGCCGAACAACAATGGCGTGCCCCACTGGCGCGGGACCGCCAGCCTGACCTATGCCCTGCAGGGGGCATCGGCCACGGTGCGCGGCCGCTATATCGGCGGCGGCAAGTACGACAACACCTATACGGCGGCCGATATCAACGACAACCATACCGGCAGCGTCGTCCTGCTGGATCTGGCGGCGGACTATAAGCTGCCGGACATGGGTGACGTGGGCTTCCAGGTTTTCGCCAACGCCAATAATGTGCTGGACCGCGATCCGCCGGTTCTGCCGTCAACCTTCCAGAATGCCTTCGGCACCAACCCCATTCTTTACGACCTTGTCGGGCGCTACTTCCTGGCTGGTTTGCGCGTGACCTACTGACCCGACCGAACTGCCGGGCCGCCGTCGGGTGGCCCGGCTTGCACAGGAGAACAATCATGACGCGCACCTCCATGATCAGAACCTTGCTGCTGTGCGGAACGGTGATGGCGGGCCTTGCCGGTGCCCCGACGGCCCTGGCGGCGGACCCCGCCTATGATGTCATCGTGCGCAACGGCATGGTGGCCGATGGCACCGGCGCCGGCCTGTTTCGCGCCGATGTCGGGATCCGTCAGGGCTATGTAATCGCGGTCGGTGACCTGACGGCGGCCACGGCCGGCCGGGTGATTGATGCCAAAGGGCTTTATGTGGCGCCGGGCTTCATCAATGCCCACGATCATTCCCTGCCGGCGGCCCTGGCCACCGCCACCAACATGTTGCAGCAGGGTGTGACGACGGAGATCATGAATGCCGACGGGTCGGGAGAAACCGACATCCGTAAGCAGATCGACAATTATGCGGCCCCCGGTCTGGCCGTGAATATCGGCGCCCAGATCGGCTTCAACGCCGTCTGGACGCAGATCGTGGGGCGGACGGACATACGGCCCACCGAGGCGCAGATCAAGACCATGGGCGATATGCTGGTCGCCCAGATGCAGGCCGGCGCCTGGGGCGTCTCCTCCGGTCTGGATTACAAGCCGGCCTTCTTCGCCCGCCCGGCGGAGGTGACGGCTGTCATCAAGCCTGTCGGGCCCTGGCGGACCTATTTCCAGAACCATGACAAGCTGAGCCCGGAGAACAATTTCTCCTCCGTCGCCGGCATGCGCGAAACGGTCGAGATCGCGACCGCGGCCGGTCTGTTGCCGGTCATCACCCACATGAAGGTGCAGGGCCATGAACAGGGCAAGGCTCAGTTCATGCTGGACGAATTTTCCGCCGCCCGGGCCAAGGGCCAGGAACGCGGCATCGACGTCTATCCCTATCTGGCCGGCGCCAGCACGCTGACCGGACTGACGGTTCCCGGCTGGGCCATGGATGGCGGCTATCAGCAGTTCCTGGTTCGCATCAAGGACCCGGCGACCCGGGCGAAGATTGCGGTGGAGATCGAGCAGGCCATCAATGCGCGCTTCACCGGTCCGGAGGACATGTGGATCCTGGATGCCGAGATCAAGCTGAGCGACGCCATGCGCCAGCGGGGTGCCGGAATGGGCGAAACGGTCATCCAGCTGCTGGAGAAAGCCGACATGCGCGGCATCTTCAAATTCGGCAAGGAAGAGGATCTGGAAGCCATCCTGCGCTATCCCACGGCGGCCGTCTCCTGTGATTGCGGGTCGCTGCCCGATGATGGCCTGGCTGCCAATGGCCGGTTCCCCCATCCGCGCTTCTACGGCACCTTCCCACGTGTCCTGGGCCATTATGTCCGCGAAAAGGGGCTGTTGAGCTGGGAAGACGCCGTGCGCAAGATGACCGGCCTGCCGGCGGCCATGATCGGCATGGTCGATCGCGGCTATCTGGCACCGGGCATGGCCGCAGATCTGGCGATCTTCAACCCTGCCACCATCATCGACAAGGCCGACTATGCCAACCCCACCGCCCCGTCGGTCGGGATGGAATATGTGCTGGTCAACGGCGTGGTGGCAATTGAAGGCGGCAAGCCCACGCGGGCGAAGGCTGGCGGTGTCCTGCTGCGTGCGCCGGACATGCCGGCGCGCATTGATCATGGCGGCGACCGCAAGGCCGCCGGCAAGGCCACCCTGGCCGCGACGGAGGGGGCCCGCACCGATGGTCTGACGCTGGATTACGCGCTGGCGCAAGGGGCGGGCGATCATGTCGCCAAGGGCCATTTGCGCGTGAAGGGAGCGGATGGCCGCATCGTTCTGGAGGCCAGCACCGTCGGCCTGTTGCAGACGGCGCCGGGATGGGTGGCCGTGACCGGGGTGACGCAGGAAACGACCGGCCGTCCGAAGGCTTTCACCATGATCAGCGACGAGGGCAACCCGACCGCTGCCCCGGGGCGGAAAACCCTTTCCCTTTATGTGGACGGCAAGCTTTCCTACCAGTCAGCGCCATAGTCCCGGCCGGCACCGGCGGCGTCTGCGTAAAAGAAAAGGGGTGAGCGGTGCAATGCCGCTCACCCCTTTTTGCCGTGCACGCGGGTGGGAGTGGGCCGGTTACGTCAGGGTATCCTTGCCCGAACTGCACACGGTCATGAAACGACAGGGTTCGTCTGAGGTCGAAATATAGGCATGGCCCATGGAGCTGTCGAAATACATGCTCTGTCCGGCCTTGAGCCGCGTCGGCTCATAGAACTCGGTATAGACATCCATCTCGCCGGACAGGATGAACAGGAATTCCTGGCCCGGATGGCGGATCAGGGGCCCGAAATCGGCCAGGGACCTGGCTGTCGTCCGCCCCAGGATCGGCACCATGTCCTTGTGCGAGAAGTTGGGGCACAGGTACCAATATTCATACCATTGTGTCTTGACGTAGGTGCCCCCTTCCACGTCCGACATGTCGCGGCGGCCGGTAATGGCGGGCCGGGGCGTGCCGCTTGCGCCGGCACTGCCGCCCGGCGTCTCCTCGCCCGCGAACAATGCCGACAGCTCCACGCCCAGCCCCTCGGCCAGCTGGATCAGCTTGTCGTAGGTCATGGACATCTGACCGTTCTCCACCTTCGAGATGGTGGAGCCGCTCAGGCCCGCCCGGCTGGCCACATCGGCAATGCGCAGCTTCTTGGCGGTGCGGATCGCCTTCACCCGCTGTCCAAGCAATGTCGTATGGTTGATCGTCATCTAGTCACCGGGTTTTCGAACTCGGGATTTCCTATCATAAACACGGAATTCCGCAAGCCGTTGCCCGATCAGGCGTCGGTCGCCCGGGGACGGCGCAGGATGCGGGCCAGCCCCAGGGTCACCAGCGGCAGAACGAAAACCACCAGGAAAAGCACCGCCAGGAAACGGTAGCCGTTGGCAATCAGCGTGACCAGCCCGAACCGGTCCGCGATGAACATGCACCCGAACAGCAGCGTTGCCGCGACGAGGCCGCGCCCCGTGGTGCCCAGCGCCTGGCCGCGGCGGGCCTGCCAGACCCCGGCCAGCCGTTCATTGATGGCATGGATGGCCCCGGTGCCGCTTTCCAGCAAGGCAGCGAAGATCATGAACTGGAACAGCAGGTGGAACACGGGAAGATCCAGCTTTCGCAGCATGAAGTCGGACGGCAGCGTTTCCTGCGTGATGCCGGGATAGAAGCCCACCATGCAGACGAAGAACAGCAGGGCCGGGGCCATGGCCAGCGGTCCCGCGACCAGGCCGGCGATGACGGCGTCGCGCCGGCTGGTCAGATGGCGCAGGACCGGCAGAATCATCACGGCCCCGGCGACATTATAGGCGGCATAGGTGATGCCGCCCGTGGCCCAGCCGTCGGCCGGCACCGGAAGGGTGAAATTCTGCGCGATCTGGTCACCAAAGGTCGACAGGGCCAGCAGCAGGAACAGGGCATAGACGCCATAGAGCAGGAAGGAGACATATTTGAACAAAGCCTCCACCGCTTCATTGCCAAAGGCGGCGAATCCCGCCATGCACACGGCCAGCAGCAATGTACCCGCCAGTTTCGGCCAGCCGAATAGCGCCGCCCCGATTTCCCCCGCTGTGGCGCCGAAGACGGACAGCAGCAGGACGACCAGCAGCATGTAGGCCAGTTCGAACACAATCCAGCCCGGCCCCAGCAGGTGAGCGAAGAAGCTGCGATAATCCAGGGCGCCGACCGTGCGGGCATAGGCAAAGGTCAGAGCGGCCAGCCCGGCCCATACCAGGGTGGCCAGAAGCATGCCCCCGACACCACCCCAGGGTCCGGCCGGCATGAAGAATTCGACCAGTTCACGTCCCGTGGCATAGCCGCCGCCGATGACCACGGCCTTGAAGGCGAAACCCGGCAGCAGGAAGCGCTGAAACCAACTCGGTCGCGTAACCGCACTCATGATCATCCTCCGCCATTACGGCCGGCTGGAAATTGCTACATACCCATATCCTACATATCAAAATTCACATTGGAACTAAATTTTCTTATAGGAAAGATAATTCACTTTAGCGCTGGACAGGCTGTTGCTGATCCATGGTCCGGCCGCTGTGGTCAGTCGACCAGCGGCTGGTTCAGCAGGCTGTAGAGCGCCTTGACGCCATCCAGGTAATTGCCCAGGCGCAGGTTCTCGTTCGCCGCGTGCTGGTTATTGTCGTTGTTGACCAGGGGAACCAGCAGCACCGGAACCTTCAGCGCTTCCACCAGCGGGGCCGTGGGCACGGTGCCGCCCATGACCGGGATGCGCACGGGTTCGTGTCCGAACTGGTGGCGCAAGGCCTTGGAGGCCCAGACGCCGATCGGCGCGTCCAGCGGCGTCATCAGGGCAGCCGTGCTGACCCCGGCCTTCAGGGAGGCCAGCTTCGGGTATCGCCGGCGCTCCTCCTCGCTGGGCACGCTATCCACCAGATGATAGCCCTGTCCGGCCACCCAGTTGCGAACCAGATCGACCTGACGGTCGAACGGGGTGGCGGGCAGGGTGCGGATATCGAAGCTGGCGGCGGCCTGCGCGGGCAGGATGGAGCGCTGGCTGTCGATCTCTCCCGATTTCATGGCTGTGATATTCAGCGACGGATAGTTGATGGATTCCTGATAATTGGCGCCCAGCCGCTCGGCCTCCGCGATGCCGATGCGCGCGCGCATCGCCACCTCATCATCGGGGACAGATGCCAGGACGCGGCGTGTCGCCTCGCTGCGGTCGACGCCGTCATAAAAGCCGGGGACCAGGACACGGCCGTCGGCGTCCTTCAACCCGGCCAGCAGCGTTGCCAGACTTTGCGCCGGATTGGGCGCATAGTTCCCGTAATGCCCGCTATGCAGGTCGCCCTTGGGGCCGAACAATGTCAGGGTGAACACGCCGATGCCGCGATGACCGAAGACCAGGGTGGGCCGGTTGCTGGAATGCATGGGGCCATCCAGGATGACCACGGCATCGGCGGCCAGCAGGTCAAGGTTGCGGTCGATCACGTCCTTCAATGTGGGGGACCCACTTTCCTCCCGGCTGTCCAGGATGATCTTGACGTTGATGGCGGGGCTTTTGCCCAGGGCCTTCAGCGCGTCCATGGCGGCCAGCAGCATGGCGATGGGGGCCTTGTCATCGGCGGCGGAGCGGGCGAACAGGCGCCATTCCGGATCGACGGGACCGGCGGTCAGCGCCTCAAGCGGCAGGGTCTCCCACTTGCCGTCAGTTGCCTTGCGTTTCAGGACGGGCTGGAATGGGTCGGCTTGGTTCCATTCCTTGGGGAAGACTGCCTGGCCGTCCATATGGGCATAAAAAAGGACGGTCTTGCGCACCGTGCTGCTGCCCGGCCATTGCGCAAAGACCATCGGGGTATCGCCATCCTCCAGCTGCTGGGCGGCAAAGCCCCGCCGCTTGAAGGCGGCCTCGGCCCAGTCGGCGTTGCGGTGCATATCCGGGCCGGGCAAATGTGCCAGATTGGGCAGCTTCAGGAAGTCGATGAATTCCGGCAAGGATGCGGTTGCCGCCGCGGCCAGCGCCTTGTCCTGCTTCGACGGCGTCCCGGCCATGACCGGGCAGGTGGCAAGAGCGGCAAGACACAGGAACGGCAGAAGCTGGTACAGGGGGCGCTTCATCCTTGAACCCTTTTCTCCGACACGGGGCGTGGCGCCAACCCTGCCACATGCAGGATCAGGAATGACGCACTGACGATAAGCAATAGCATTATCGACAATAGGAAAAAATGGTCATAACCGCCATCCCGATCGAACAGCCAGCCCGCCAGCAGGGGGGACAGCGCCGCCCCCAGCATGAAGGCGCCATAGACGATGCTGAAATTGCCGGTGTAATGGCAGCGGTCAAAGCAGCGGGACACCAGATAGGCAACGATATCGACCTCCGCCCCGACCGTGAAGCCGATCAGCAGGATGGGCAGCATGGCCGCTCCGGCACCATAGAAACCCAGCAGGCCGATGCCGGCCGCTGCCGTCAGGAAGATGCCGGATCCGACCAGACCGGTGGAAAGCCGGTCCAGCAGGAAGCCGGTCCCCAGGCGCCCGATGATCACGGTGGCGCCGATATAGGCCACCAGCCCCGCTGCGGCGGGCGATGACAGTCCGGCACCCAGCAGCATGGGCATCAGGTGGACAACATAGCCGTTCACGGCCAGCGCAATGGCGAAGATGATCAGGCAGATGCCGGCCAGCAACCAGCGCGCACGCCGGTCCTGCGCCGGGGCCGGTGCTGCCGTCCGGTCGCCGCCTGCCATCTCCGGTCCGGCCAGGGTGACGCCACGCAGGCCGATATGGACCAGGATGGCGATGGCGAACAGGATAGCGGCCAGCACCTGATAGCCGGCCTGCCATCCCGCCGTCCGGATCACCGGTTCCAGGACCAGGGGCGCCAGACCGGCGCCGATGCCCGTTCCCGACATGGCCACGCCGATGGCAAGGCCCCGGCGTTGTTCGAAATGCTGGATGATGGCGCGGGTGTAGGTGACGGGTGACGCACCGGCGGCCAGCACGGCCCCCAGGACATACAGCGCCCAGAAGGGCCGGATGTCGCTGCCAGTGACGGACAGGGCCAGAAAGGTCAGGCCCAGCATGAAATGTCCGGAACTGGCCGTCCGACGCAGGCCGATACGGTCGATCAGCCGGCCGATGCCCAGCATGGCCACGGGCAGGGTGAAGCCGAAAAGCGTAGCCGCCAGGGTGATGTCCGTCCGGGTCCAGCCCTTGGCCTGCTCCAGCGGGGCGATGAACAGACCCAGACTGTAGAAGGGGATGGCCGTGGTGGCCATGCTGATGCCCAGGGTCGCGACGACCAGCAGCTTCCAGCCGCTGGCGAATTCGCGCGGCTGTGCCTGCGCCTTGCGCGCGCCGTCAGACATTGTAGGTGGCGTTGATCAGTGCTTCGCAGCGGTCGCCGACCCCGGCCCCGCCGCACATGAAATTGGGACTGTAGCTGAAGGCCAGCCGGTTTTCCGGGTCGGCGAAGCCGATGGCACCGCCGGCACCGGGATGACCGAAAGCTCTGGGGTTGGTGCCGAAGGGCAGCAGCGGCGGGTAATTCAGGAAAAAGCCCAAGCCATAGCGGAACTGGCGGTCTGTCATCTGGCAGGTGCCCTTCCAGGCTTCCGTCCGGGCCTGTTCCATCAGATCGCGGGAAATCAGATGGACGCCGTCCAGCGAACCGCCATTGGCCAGGGCCGCATAGACGCGCCCGATACCACGGGCATTGCCGCAGGTGCCGGATGGCAGAAGCGATCGCCGGTATTGTTCGGAATTATAGTCGGACCCGGCGGGGCGGATATGCCAGGCGCGACCCAGCTTCGTGCTGCGGTCGCGGATCTGCTGCAGGGTTGTGCTGTCGGGATTGGTGACCAGGAAGGCCGTGCGCGCCAACCGCTCATCATCCAGGCCATAACGGTAATCGGCACCGATGGGCCGGCTCACCTCCTCCTCGAAGAAGATGTTGAAGCGCCGGCCATCCACCTTTTCGATCAGGGCGGCCATCAGATAGCCCATGGACATGGAATGATAGGCGCCCTTGGTCCCCGGTTCCCATTCCGGCTTCTGCCGGGCCAGTGCGTCGAACATCGCCGGCAGGTCGAACATCGATCCGTCCGGCGCGGCGTCGGCATAGATCAGTCCGGCCTTGCCCTGCATCAGGGTGCGGACGCTGATCTTCTCCTTGCCGTTCTGGGCGAATTCCGGCCAGTAGCGGGCGACCGGCGCATCCAGGTCGATCCTGCCCCGGTCAACCAGCATCAGCACGCTGAGCACCATCATGGATTTGCCGACCGATTGCATGTGCACGATCGTGTCACGCTCCCAGGGCGTGCCGGTATGGGGATCGGCGATGCCGCCCCAGAGATCGACCACGGGCTTGCCGTCCTTGTAGACGGCGACGGCGGCGCCCAGTTCCTGCCGGCTGCGGAAATTCTCTTCAAACGCTTCCTTCACGCGGGCGAAGGCCGGGTCGCAATGGCCCTTCACGGGGCTTCCAGCAGCCAGCGCGGGGCACGGCCAGGCAATCCGCGTCAGCGCGGCCGCACCCATCCCCGCCAACACCCCGCGCCGACTGAACCGCGTCATGCCATCTCTCCCGATTACTGGACTTGATCCATCCGATGAAAGGGCCCGGGCCTGCCGTTGCGTGCAGGTCCGGGCGCCCCGGGTCAATAGGTGTAGGACAAGCGTACGCCAAAGGTGCGGGGATCGCCCGGCGTCCCAGCGGGAACGACGGTATAGGTTCCCGCCGACAGCAGGTAATATTCATTGCCCAGGTTGCGGCCATAGGCAACGACGCGCCAATGGTCGTCCGGTGACGTGTAGGTGATGTTCGCGTTCAGCAATCCGTAGCTGGGCGAGCTTTGCACCATGTCATTCACGACCGTGTAATATTGCCGGCTTTTCCAGCCATAGTCGGCGTGGAAGTCCAGCGTGCTGCCGTCCGGCAGCCCGTAATTATAGTTGGCATAGATGGTGTAGGACCATTTGGGCGCCGAATTCAGATATTTGCCCGTCGCATCAAACGTACCGCCCGTGATGGGCGCGCCGGGGAAATTCTTATAGGTGGCTTCCAGGCGGCTCAACGTGCCGCCGATATCCAGATCGTTGGTGACCTTGGCCTCCAACTCCACTTCCAACCCCTTCACGGTGGCGTCGGCGGCGTTGGTGATGTCGGTCACGCCGGGCGTGATGAAGGCGGAGACCTGCAGGTCAGTATAATCGTAATAGAAGGCCGAGGCGTTGAACCGCAGGCGCTTGTCCAGCAGGGTCGACTTGAAGCCGCCCTCATAGCTCCACAGCTTTTCCGGATCGTAGCCCTGGATGCTGTTGCCCGAGGAGAAGTTGAAGCCGCCCGATTTGAAGCCGCGCGTGGCGGAGGCATACAGCATCACGTCGTCGGTGACGTCGTAATTCAGGCCGAACTTGGGGGTCCAGGCCTTGTAATGCCCTTCGCGCTGATATGTGCGCGGGTATGTCGCCAGGGGCAGGCCGGTGACGGTCGACAGGATGTTCAGGTTCTGGTCGAAATCCTTCTTCTCGTCGGAATAGCGGATGCCGACGGTTGCCGTCAGCGCATCCGTCAGATCGTAGTCCAGCTGCCCATAGGCGGCATAGGCATCCGTGTCGATGATCGGCTGCGGTTTCGTGATCCGGTTCAGGATGTTGGAGACGACACCGGCCCCGCCATTGGCAATATGCTCGTTGAAATAATAAAGCCCGAACACATAGCGCAGCGCGTCCAGGCTGCCGGACAGGTTCAGCTCCTGGGAGAACTGGTGCTGGCTTTCCGTGGAATTTGTATATTGCTTGTTCAGATCGGAACCGTCGGTGTCGGCGATCTGGAACTGCTTGCCACGGCGGTAGGCGCTCAGCGACTTCAGCCGCGCGGCCGGGCCCAGATCATAATTGATCTCGCCGGACACGCCCTTCATGGTGCGCTCATAGACCGACGCCGTGTCGGCCGCAAATTTGTGCCAATCGCCGCGGATGCTGGCGGTCACGGGATCTTCCGGTCCCCCGGTCACGGGGTAATATGGCGCCAGCAGCACATGATTGATGGCGGGCAGCCCCTCATCCTTCATGTAATCGGCGCGGATCAGCATCTCCAGCTTTTCGGTCGGCGTGAAGCGGATCTGACCGCGCGTTGCCCAATTGTCTTCCGAGGCGCGGTCATTGCCGGAGGCGACGACATTTTCCCAATAGCCGTCGCGCTTGCTGCGCGAGGCGGAGATGCTGGCCGACAGTTTTTCGGCGACCAGCGGTCCGCTGATATAGCCCTCGGAGCGCCAAAGATCATAATTGCCGACAGTTTGCTGGAATTTTGCCTGCACCTTGTCATCGGGCTTGCGGGAAATGACGTTGATCGTGCCACCCACAGAGTTGCGCCCGTACAATGTTCCCTGCGGACCGCGCAGCACTTCGATGCGCTCCACATCCAGAAAATTGAAGAAAGCGCCGTTGGGCCGCGCAATGAAAGTGCCGTCCAGGTGGACAGTTGAACTGGTCTCTCCGCCGCCGCCCGTGATATTGGAACCGATGCCGCGGATGTAGATCTGTGCGGCGTTGCCATTCTGGGCGATGACCAGATTGGGCGTGGAAATGGCCAGGTCGCGGACATCGCGGATGCCATTTTTGTCAAGAAAATCTGGCGTGTAGGCGGAAAGCGCGATCGGCGTCTCCTGCAGCCTTGTCTCCCCCATCTTTGTGGCGGTTACGATGATCTCCTCAAGCTTCAGTTCTTCTTCCGCCCGCGCCCCGGGTGTGGCTGCCAGTGCAACGGCGCCAAGCATAAGGAGCGTCTGCAAGTTACCCGTTTTCATTTCTGCACTCTCCTGTTCTCAAGATGAGGCTTCATCCAATGATATTTATTATCCAGATTTCTGGTTGCCGGGTTCGTGCCGGCTTTTGGCCCCTCTGTCGACTGACTCCGCCAGGGGAGGTCTCTTGGGGGCTCCGTCCGATTACGGCCGGGGCGAGGGGGCCATCCCTGGTCGCCCTTATCCCGGCTGCAAATGCCGCATGAAGGATACTAAGCCACAAAGTGTCGGCAGTAACAAGGATGATAATATTGGTGCGGCATGAATT
The DNA here is from genome assembly GCA_943371025.1 of Hydrogenophaga intermedia. Taxonomy (GTDB): domain Bacteria; phylum Pseudomonadota; class Alphaproteobacteria; order Azospirillales; family Azospirillaceae; genus Niveispirillum. The sequence continues at coordinate 11,991 of CALRTC020000038.1, read as the reverse complement.
TCCTTTCCATTCCGCTGTTTGGCGCCTGAATTGCCGGGGGGTGAGACTGAGGCACCAGGATAGTGCAGACACTTTCCCGAAAGCTATGGCAAATGGTCTGCGTGTCCGATGGATAAGGCGCCCCATCGGGCGGCGAATGATGGCCCCCTAAGGGGGAGCTTAGTCAGTGTCGGCACTTTGACCGGGGGTAATAGGGTGTCCCTCAGCCATGCTTGCCGACCTCCCAGCCATCCGACGCCAGGACGGTTGTCGCGAACCGGTGGGGCGTGGCCTCCAATGTGGTGGCGATCGTGTCGTTCCAGCGATTGAAGAAGCCGTAAAGGGCGATCACGGCCACGATTTCCACCTGTTCTTCCCGATTGAAATGGCGGGACAATTCCAGGAAATCGCCGTCGCTGACGGCGTTCGGGGTCTGGCCGGCACCGACGGCCACGGTCAGCGCCGCGCGTTCGGCGTTGCTGAACAGCGGGCTGCGCTCGTAATTCCAGATATCGGCGATCTTGTCGGCGGCGACGCCGTGGGCACCCGCCCCGGTCGCCGTGTGGGCCGAGCAATAGCGGCAGCCTGCCGCCCGGCTGGCCATGTAACCGACCATCCATTTCAAGCCCGGATCGACCGTTCCGGCCCGCATGACGCTGCCCCACAGGGCGCCGCTGGCCAGCAGGATATCGGGGCGGTAGGCCAGCGTGGGCACGCTGTTGGGCAATTCGTGGAAATCATCGCCGATGAAGGACAGATCGACCGACCGGGCGGCCAGTTCCGCCGGTGTCAATGGGGGGATGCGGGCCATGGTTGTTCCTTTCATTCCCATTCGACATTGCCGTCGACGGACAGAAGCTGGCCCGTGACGTGGCGGGCGCCGGTGGATGCCAGGAACAGGGCCATGTCGGCAATCTCAGCCGGCTGCACCTTGCTGCGCATGGAGATGTAGCGCAGGGCTTCCGCCTCCACGCTGGTCAAGGGCACGCCGCGCTGCTGGGCAATGTCGCCCAGGATGCCGCGCATGCGCGCGCTGTCCACGAAGCCCGGGCGGATGGCATTCACGCGGATATTGTCTGGACCCAGTTCCCGTGCGGCCGCCTTCGTCAACCCCTCCAGCGCCCATTTCGATGCGATATAGGGCGCGCGGTTGAGGGGCAGTGTCGTCACCGACCCTGTGGAAATATTGATGATGGCCCCGCCGCCCTGGGCCTTCATCAAGGGGGCCACGGCACGGATCATGAAGAAGGCGCCATGGACATTGACGTCGAAGCTGGCCCGCCAGCCCTGATCCGACAATCCCGCGATAGGACCGATCTCTCCGGCGATGCCCGCATTGTTGACCAGCACATCGACCCCGCCGAACAGGTCGCGGACATGGTCGACGAAGGATTGGACGGCAGCGGGATCGCACACATCGACCGGTGCAGCGGCCAACCCTGGATGGGCTGCGGCCAGTGGCACCAGACGGTCGGCATTGATGTCGCAGATGGCGACCTGTGCCCCCTCTGCCAGGAAACCTTCGGCAATGGCAAGGCCGATGCCGGACGCACCGGCAGTGACGATGACGCGCAGGGGCTGGTTCATGATGCGGCCCTCAATTCACGGGTTGCGACAGGGTCGGGCTGGCCGGTCGGGTCCAGCGCGACGCGGTAGATGTCGCGGGCGCGCCCAGGGCTCAGATAGCCCTCGCGTACGGCGTCGGCCACGCGTTCTGGTGCCCGCGATGTCGGCGGGCCATAGCCGCCGCCACCGGCGGAAATGGCGGTGATGATGTCGCCGGCCTGGACCCGGACCAGGGCGCAGGCCGGCAATGGTTCATGCCGGCCATCGGCCCGGTGCAGCCATTGATCGGCCCGTCCACCCGGACCGCCGCCCCGCACACCGATGGGAGCGTTGACCGTGCCGTCCGAGCCGTAGCCAAGGTCGAAGGCCCCGACCAGGGGCCCGAATTCCACGATGGTGGACGGTGCGCCGGTGAAAGTGCCGGCCCCTTCGCTGTCGGCCAGGAATCCGCGTTTGCGCACCAGCAGCGGCTGGTACAGTTCATCCAGTTCGACCCCGTCGATACAGCACATGCCGGCATTGCCGACATGGGCCGTCGTCCACCAGGCATCCGCTTGCGGGCTGGCAGCCCCGCCGGAAAAGGCCAGAAAGATCTGATTGACGAAGGGCCTGCCGTTACGGGCATCAACGCCGGACACCACCCCGGCCGATGGGGCGATCACGGCCCCGACCTCTGCCATGCCGAACCCGTCGCCCAATCCCGCGATGGCCACCTGCACCGCGTTCGCCACACGATCGGCGATATTGGTCGTCGCGGCGGAACAGCTATAGGGATGTTCGGTGATGCCGACGATGCAGCCCCGCCGCAATACCAGATCGATGCGGCGGAAGGCGCCGGCATTCTTGGGCACCCGGTGGTCCAGGGAATTGAACACCCCGATCATGGCCGCGGTGCGGGCACACGCCTCGCTGAGATTCATGCCGCAGGGCAGGCTGTCGGGATTGTCGGTCAGGTCGACACAGATGCGGCCCGCCCCACCATCGACCGTCACCTTGGCTGTGATGGTCACGCCCGTTTCCGGCATGCCGGGGAAGGGATCATGGGTGCTGCTGGCCTGCGTGCTGCTGGGCGGCAGCCGGGCCAGCGCATCGGCCATGGCCGCTTCAGAATAATCGAACCATTGCCGGGCAAAGCTGTCCAGGCGGGACCAGCCCAGTTCCCGCCCCATCGACAACAGTTCCTTTTCGCCGATGCGGACAGCACCGACCATGGCCAGGTAATCGCCGCGCCACTGGTCGGGCACGCGGATGCGCATATGGCACAGGCGGATGATGTCGTCGATGTCCCGATAATCCCGCTGCACCTGAACGGCGGGGAAGATCAGCGCTCCTTCATGATAGACGTCGCGGGCGTTGGCCATATAGGTGGTGGGCTCTGAATTGCCGATATCCGCCTGATGGGCCTTGGCCAGAACCGTGAAACGATGAACGCCGTCATCATCAATGACGGGGACCAGAAGCGTCAGGTCGGCCGGGTGCGAGCAGCCGTGATAGGGCGAGTTATGCAGGAACGCGTCACCCCGGCGCAGCACCGGATGGAACTGCTTCATGGTGCGGGCCATCATGTCGGGCCCGGCCAGGACATGGATGGGCAGGCTTTCTGCTGCTGCCAGCAGGTCACCGTCGGCGGTGACGATGCAGCAGGAGAAATCCTTGGCCCGGTTCAGCACGCCCGACCGGCCGGTGCGCAGCAGCGTGTTCGCCATCTTGCGCACCACGCCTTCCAGCCGGCTGTTGAGGATGGCGAGTTCGGCACCGTTCAGTTTGGGGTCCATCATGGTGGCGTCCTTCAGGCCCGGCTTGCGGGATGGATGACAATGCTGCCCGCCGCCGATCGCTGCGCCGTGGCACCGGGATCGACGACGATGGTGGTGAACGCGCTTTCGATGATGGCGGGGCCGGCGAAGACCTGGCCCGCCGGCATGGTTTCCAGACGGTGGATCGCTGTTTCGGCCCAGCCGGTCTGCTGAAACCAGGCCCTGCGGTGGCGCGCGGGATTGGCGGCAATGGTGTGATCCGGGTCCAGACGGAATTCGGCAAAGGGCCGCACCGCACAGCGCACCGTCGCCCGCAGACCCACGATCTCCACCGCGGATGCCGGATCGTCGATCGTGAATATCTGGCGGTGGGTCCGGTCAAAGGTGCTGCGCAGGCGTGCCACGTCTTCCCCGTCCGCGAACTGATCCAGGTCCAGCTGCATGTCGATGTCCCAGACCTGATTTTCGTAGCGTGCTTCCGCGATGATCCCGACCTGGGCCGGACGGGCCGGGTCGCCTGACCGGTCTGCGAACGCGGCGCACTGCGCCTTCAGGTCGGCCAGTGCGGTGTTCACCTTGTCAAAATCGAAGCGCGCGGTGCTGGTGAAAAGGCTGGTGGCAAATTCACCCGTCACCTCCGACATCATGGCGCCGGCAGCACTCAGTGCGGCACCGGTTTCCGGGATGATCAACCGGTCGCAGCCCAGGCGGCGGGCGATGAAGGTGGAATTCAGCCCCGCCGCCCCACCGCCACCGATCAGCACGGACCGGGCCGGGTCAATGCCCTGGGCCACGGTGATGTCGGCAATGGCCTGAACCATGTTCTCCGTGGACAGATGGATGATGCTCCAGGCCGCATCCTCCACCGCTACCTCCAGTGGTTCGGCCACATGTTCACGGATGGCGGCCTCGGCTCCCGCGCGGTCCAGCTTCATGGCGCCGCCCAGGAAGAAATCGGGGTCCAGGAAACCCAGAACCAGGGCGGCGTCGGTGACCGTAGGCAAGGTCCCACCCCGGCCGTAGCAGACGGGGCCGGGCACGGCGCCCGCACTTTCCGGCCCGACATGCAGCAGCCCGCCGGCATCAACACAGGCGATGGAACCGCCGCCGGCGCCGACACTTTTCACCTCCACCGACGGATAGCCAACCAGATGGCCGCGCGTGGGCTGGCCGATCCATAGTTCCCGCGTCATGGGGACGTGGCCGCGACGGACCAGGCTGATGTCATAGGTGGTGCCGCCCGTGTCGGCGACGATGACGCTGTCGCCCACCCCTTCCAGCATCGCATAGTGATGGCCGGCCACCGGCGCCATGGACGGGCCGGAATTGATGATGCGGATGGGGGCGGCGGCCACATCCGCGGCCGGCATCATACCGCCCGAACTGGTCAGGACCATGACCTGACCGTTGAAGCCCGCCTCCCGCATCCGGTTTTCCAGGCCCCCCAGATAGCGGCCCATCAGCGGCTTCAGCGCGGCATCGATGGCTGTGGATGAGGCGCGTCGGAATTCCCGCAGCGTGGGGTTCACCTGATGCGACAGGCTGACCGGCACGCCGGGCAGACCCTCGGCCAGCAGCGTGCCGATACGGCTTTCATGCACCGGGTTGATGGTGGACCAGAGCAGACAGACGGCCACGGCCTCCACTTTCTCCGCCTTCAGCCGGTCAATGATGGCGGCCAGCGCGCCTTCATCCAACGGGCGGTGGATTGACCCGTCATGGATGATGCGTTCCGGCACTTCGAAAGTGAGGGACCGGGGCACGAAGGGTTTGGGATAGGGGATGGAATGGTTGAAGGGCTCCAGCCGTCCACCTTCCCGCAGGGTCAGGATGTCGCGGTGTCCTTCTGTCACCAGCAGCGCCGTGCGGGCCGTGCGGCCGGTGATGATGGCGTTGATGGCGTGTGTGGTGCCATGGATGAAGGTGGTGCCACGGGCCAGAAGCCCGGCCAGATCCAGTCCCTGGTCCTGGGCCGCCAGGGTCAGCCCGGCCAGTACGCCCTGCACCGGGTCGCCGGGTACGGTGGAAGCCTTGTACATGCTGATGCGGCCATCATCCTCTTCCACCACCAGGTCGGTGAAAGTGCCGCCGGTATCTGTCGCGAAGCGCATTTTGAAATCCCCGATCAGAACGCAACCCGGTCCGGTCCCTTCAGGGACAGCATGGCGCGGGCCTCGTCGGGGGTGGCGACCTCGATCCCCAGTTCGTCCAGGATGGACCTGATCTTGCGCACCTGTTCGGCATTGCTGCGGGCCAACTGCCCCCGGCCGATCATCAGGCTGTCCTCCAGCCCGACACGGACATTGCCGCCCAGCATGGCCGATAGGGTCAGGAACCGCATCTGCGACCGGCCGATGCCGAAGGCCGACAGATAATAATCATTGCCGAACAGCCTGTCGGCCGTCTGCGTCATCAGGGTCAGGTTCTCCAGATCGGGGCCAATGCCGCCCAGCACGCCGAAAATGCCCTGGATCAGGAAGGGCGGCTTGATCAGGCCCCGGTCGGCAAAATGCGCGACATTGTAGAGGTGTCCCAGATCATAGCATTCGTACTCGAAGCGCGTGCCATGGGCTTCGCCCAACTCCCGGATGATGCGTTCGATCAGTGCGAAATTATGGTTGGCGGGGAAGCGCTGGCTGGCCTCCAGGAATGGCTTTTCCCAGGGATGTTTCCAGTCCTGATATTTATCGGCCAGACCGAAGACGCCGAAATTCATCGACCCCATGTTCAGCGAGGTCATTTCCGGCAGGGCCCGCAGCGGGGCCGCCAGCCGGTCATCCTCGCTGAAGCCTGGTGCGCCACCGGTGGTGATATTGATCACGGCGCCTGTGCGCTGCTTGATCTGGGGCAGGAACTGCATGAACAGGTCGGGATCGGCCGACGGACGACCGTCGACGGGATCACGGGCATGCAGATGCAGGATGGCGGCACCGGCCTCCGCCGCCTCCACCGACTGGTCGATGATCTGCTGCGGGGTGATGGGCAGGTAGGGCGACATGGTCGGCGTGTGGATGGAGCCGGTGATGGCGCAGGTGATGATGACTTTTTCGGCTTTGCGCATGGTGTTTTCTTTCATGGACCGGCGCGGATGGCGCCGGTGAGTGTCGCGGGCGGGGCCCTGCTCAGCCGATGGTGGCCGAGATGCCCTCATCAATGACCAGCGTGGTGCCAAAGACGGGTCGGGCCGCGGCCGAAAGCAGGTAAAGAGCCGCCTCCGCAATCTCTTCGGGTTTGGAGAAGGTCACGCCGCTGGGGGTCATGCGGCGCAGGCCGTCCAGCGCGTCCGCCATCTCCGGCGCGGTGCGCAGCGCCAGATTCATCGGGGTTTCCGTATTGCCGGGGGCGATGGCGTTGACATTGATGCCAAAGGGCGCCAGTTCAGCGCCGGCCACGCGCGTCAGCATCACGATCGCGGCCTTGCTGGCGCAATAGAGGGCGAAGCCCTTCACCCCGATCGTGCCGGCGACGGAAGCGAAGTTCAGGACCTTGCCGCGCCCCCGCGCCTTCAGATGCGGGGTAGCCGCCTGAAGGCAGTTCCAGGTTCCCTTCAGGTTGATGTCGATCATCCTGTCGGCTGTTTCGGGTGCGGTGCCGCCCACGGGGGTGGGTTCAAAGACCCCGGCGGCATTGACCAGGATGTCCAGGCCGCCGAAATCCGCCGTGACCTTTTCCAGCAGTGCCGAAACCGCATCCGGATCACGGACATCGGCGGCGTAGGCCCTGGCCTCGCCACCGGCGGCGACAATGGCATCCACCACCGGGGCCGCCTTGGCCGCATCGCTGCTGGCCACGATGGCGACCCGGGCGCCGCGCCAGCCCAATGCCACCGCCAGCGTGGCGCCAATGCCGGAACTGCCACCCGTGACAAGCGCGATCTTCTCGTTGAAATCCTTCATTTCACCCGTCCTCTGGGTCAGGCGCGGCAGGGGCCGCACCGCCGGTTGTCATGGAGCCGGTGGCCTGCGGGTCGCCAAAGGGCGTGTGGCCGGAGACATCACCGGTATAAAGATGCCGACAAGACGGACAGCAGCATGCGGACGGTTGTCGTGGCCTTGTCGGCCTGGCCATCATCCGGCCAGAAGTCGATCTTGCCCGTTGCCGCAGACGGGGTTCAGTCGTTCCCTGGGGGACCGTGTGCCGCGCGGGCCATGGATCAGACGCCGAAACGCAACCCCATGGCCCGGAACTGGGTCAGGTATCGCTCGCCATGCCGGGTGATGGCGCGGGCGGTTGCCGACGGGAACGTGATGTCGTCCACGTCATGCACGCCACCGGTGATGATGACCTGCAGCAGCCCGTCTTCATCCCCGATATTGCGAAAGGCACGGGCAAGGCCCGGCGGCACCGAAATCGTGTCGAACGGTCTCAGGGTCTCCCTGAACTCTCCATCCTCGCCCACGGCGAATTCAAAAAGCCCCTTCAGCACTGTGAAGGTCTCAAAGGTTCTGCGGTGGGTATGAAGGGAAGGGCCTGTGTCGGGCGGGCAGGACGCCAAGGTGATCGACATGTCGCCGGCCCCTTTGATCGGTGCCTTCGTGCCAAAGGGGCCTGGGGCATCATCGGCCCGCGTCAATACCGGCAACAGCCGACGTGACCAGATCAGGTCGGCCACGGCCTGCGGGACATCATGGTCCCGTTGGGCCGCGATCTCCGTCAGCTGATCAAAGCGCGCGATGCGTGCCGCGATCGGTTCCGGGAAGGGGGAGGGGGTGGATTGGTGTTTGCTCATGGCGTCAGTCCCTGATGAAGCAGCCCGCCGGACGCCTTCAATGCATCACAAAGTGTCGGCACTTTCAAGTGGTCAAATTCTGGAATGGATGAAAATTTCCCGGGCACCGCCAGGTGATCATAATAAATGCTGTAGAATCAGTATGATACGGCAGCCGCTTATTGGTGGGTGGGCATATTCAGGATGGGGATGGTGAAATGTGTCGACACTGAAAATGGTTACGCTATGCTCTCTCAACGCCTTCTTTGCGAAGGGACGGTCGATGTCGTAGCATCGGCCACGCAGGTGGGGCATCGGGTGGTGGCGAATGTGTCGACACTGCCGCGCGACATGGAAAAGCAGTTGCTGGGCGGGTTTCGGGATGACGCAAGCCGTTAAAGACGTGAAATCAAAGGTGCGGGCCAGACGAACCCCCCGGACCGACGATGCCGACATGGCGATGGACGGATCGGATCGCGGCTCCAGCATTTCCCATTCGCCATTCGGCGCGCCGAAGCTGATGGCCGATGGCAGTACCCGGACGACACTGGTCCAGCGAATGCACGAGATATTGCTGCAAAGCCTGGACGAGGGGGTGCTGAAGCCCGGGCAGCGCATCAAGGCGGCTGAACTGGCCAAGCGGCTGGGCGTCAGCCGCGCGCCCGTGCGCGAGGCGCTGCATGTGCTGGCCGGCCAGGGGCTGGTGGAACTGCTGCCGGACAAGGGCGCGGTCATGCGGGTGCTGACCCTGGAGGACCTGATCCAGATCTACGAGGTGACAGGGCCCATTGCCAAAATCGGCGTCGTCGCCGCCACACGGCTGATCGATGAAGGGGATAACCGGCAGCGCGTGGAAGCCGCCATCGAACGCATCCGCGCCGCGCGCGACGCGCCGCCATCATACAAATTCTATCTGGTCCTGAATGACTTCCACTATCTGCTGAACTCAATCGCGAAGAAGCCCTATGTCGACTATCTGATGGGATTGCTGAATATCGAATATTGGAACCGCCTGCTGGCCACCACCATCGACATGCGGACCTATATTCCCGGCTATATTGCCAATTACAACCGATTGGCGGACGCCATTCTGGCTGGTGATGGCCGCGTCGCCGCGGCCATCATGGACAGCCATGTCGAATGGTCGATCCGCGCGTTGGAACAATCATCGGCAAATGCCGCAGCAAAGGCGGGGGCAGGCGGTTGAACTGCGGGTCATTGTGACCCGCCCCCGGGGGGGCGTTGGCCAGATGTTGTGAGTTCCCTGCCTGCCTGGTGATGGAAGACCGGGGATTGCGCCCATCCTGTTGCGTCCGGATGGCAACGCCGAGCGGAAATCGCGCCTGTGGCCAGGCCGGCATGTCAACGTTGGCTGGCCGGAATATGGACAAGAATGCCGTCAAGTGTGGCGTTCATTCTGATCTGGCAGGCAAGGCGTGAGGTTTCGCGCAGATGCAGCGCGCAGGACAGCATTTCCTTCTCCTCATCCCCGGGGCCGCCAGCCTTGGCGAACCAGTCCGGGTCGATATGGACATGGCAGGTGGCGCAGGCGCATGCACCACCGCAATCGGCGTCAATTCCCGGTACACCATTCTGCACGGCAACCTTCATCACCGACTGGTCCGGTGCGGCGTCAAGGACGTGCTGTTGCCCATCTGGATCAATGAAGGTGATCTTGAGCGGCATTGATGGTCTCTCCTGTTTTATGTCGTATTTTATCGTGTGGTCGCGGCTGTCAGACGGCGGTACAGACCCCAGCGGTCGCGCAGGACATGGCCGTCCGCGACGGCCCCGTCACGAACCCGGACCATGCCGGAGCAATGCATCCAGACTGGGGTTCCGGGCTGTCCATCACTGAACCCGTCCAGGAGCACGCCTTCCTGCCGTGTATGGAAGGCGACGCGGTCCCCGGCGGAGACGATATCGGTGATGATGATGGCGGTTTGTGAAAGGATCGATGGCACCCGGCGCGTGGCACGCTGATCATCAATCTGCATGCTGGCGTGGTCCGTCAGCTTTCCCGATCCGAGCCAGTCCCTGACCACCTGTTCGCCGAAGGGGTTGGGCGGTTCAGGCGGACTGTCCCAGGGGGCGATGGCAGGGTGGTCGACCCGCATGGCGGGGCCTTCCTCCAGTTGCCGCCGCCGCGAGAAATAATCCTGCTCGATGGCGCAGCCGGCCAGCCGGCCGTCCCGCAATTTGTAGATCCCGATGCTTTCCCACGCCGCCGGCCGGCCGGCATGTTTGATCGAGGCTCCATGTTCGGTGAAGCGGACGGCGATGCAATCGCCGGCCACCATGACCTCATGCGGGGTGAAGACCAAACCGGGAAATTGCTGGAACTGGCGGGCCACGGCGGATCGGTAAGCATCGTCAGGGCCGCTGATGGCCTGGCCGCCGGTATGCAGCGTGTAATCGGGCCACATGATCTGGATGCCCATGCCTTTTTTCCACACGGGCGGGGTGGGGCCGATGACGGCGGTGCCGTCACGGGGCGCGGCCTTCATGACCCAGCCGCATTTTGAGCCGGAGGGCGCGGTCGACCTGATCCGGCCGCACCGCATCGCGCATCTCTATTCCGGTTTTCCACAAATGTCGCTGACGGTGCTGCAACACCCGTCCTATTCGCGTGAGGGTTTCGGCTTTGTCCGGTCGATGCTGAATGTCGGGCCGCCGGCCACGCAGCAGGCGGTACAGAAACTGCTGCCGCCGGGCGCGGTGCTGTTGAACCTGTTCGGGATGACGGAAGGCTCCGGCATCGTCACTTTCACGCCCGCCGATACCTCGACGGAGCGGCGCGCCGTGACCAGCGGCCGGCCACCCCCCCATACGGAAATCCGCATTGTCGACCCCGACAGCGGGGGCCTGTGCCCGCCGGAGATGATGGGGGAGATCCAGTTTCGCGGTGGTGGGGCCTTCCTCAACTATTATCGCGACCCGGACGCCACGGCGGCCACCATCCTGCCGGGTGGCTGGGTGCGCACGGGCGACCGCGGCCGGATTGATACCGATGGCTGGTTGCACTATGCCGGGCGGTTGAAGGACATGCTGAAGGTCGGCGGCGAGAATGTCGCCGCGGCCGAGATCGAATTCTTCCTGACCCGGCATCCCGACGTGAAGATGGTCCAGGTGATCGGTGCGCCCCACACCCGGATGGGGGAGGTGCCGGTGGCCTTCGTGGAGCGGGTGCCGTGGGGCCGGACTTCCCCGTCATCCTTCGCATCTCGCAATGGAAGCAGCAGGATTACGGCGCCCGGCTGGCCGACACGCCGGAGAAGCTGAAGGCCATTTTTCAGCCCATCGCCGATGCCGGTCTGGACATGTTCCATTGCTCTCAGCGCCGGTACTGGGATCCGGAATTCCCCGGATCGGACATGAACCTTGCCGGCTGGATGCGGCACTTGCTGGGCAAGCCCACCATCACCGTGGGCAGTGTTGGCATGGCCGGCCCCATGTCGGTGACCGATGTCGGGGAACGGGCGGAGGTGTCTACAGACCTTTCCCCCCTGATCGCGCGGCTGGAGGCGGGGGAGTTCGATCTGGTGGCTGTTGGCCGCTGTCTGCTGGCCGATCCGGAATGGGCGCGCAAGCTGCGCGAGGGGCGGCTGGACCAGCTAAAGCCCTTCACCAAGGAGGCGTTGGACACGTTGTACTGATCGGGTCGACAGGGGTGGACAGTGGCCGGGCCGGCTTCTGTCCACCCCTGTCCGGTCATCCCCCCAGAGAAACCGGCAGCGGCCCCATGGACCGCATGTACAGGCCCCGGAAGTAGGGGGCGGTCCCGTCCGGATCCAGGGATACCGTCGGGTGCCGGGCCAGCAGCAGGGCCACCGCCAAGCCGCCCCATCAGCCGGAGAACCTGCACCGGCCGCTGGCCCCCTATCAGGATCTGGACGAGGTTCTGGCCTGGCGGGAGGAGCGCACGGTCACCGACAATCTGACCCTGCACTACAACCGGGTGATGCTGCTTCTGGAGCCGAG
>CALRTC020000037.1:0-58668 GCA_943371025.1 Hydrogenophaga intermedia | reverse complement strand
CTGGCCGAGACGCCCGCCGTGATCCCGCAGCCGCGGCCGGGCGTGCCGCCGATCCGCATCAACCTGACCAACCCGCTGCTGACAGCCGAAACGGTCGCCCAGTTGCGCGCGTTGTACCCGGCGTCGGCCGACCCGACCTTTGTGGCGCCCGCCGGCTTCACCGCCGCCGACTATGCCTCCATCACCACGGCCAATGCCCTGTCCCGCCGTATGACGGAACTGGGCGCACGTCAGCAGGACAACAATCAGAACGCCTTCAACACCACGACCGGCGTGAAGGGCGACCTGTTTGCGGGCTTCAGCTACGATACCTATTTCACCTTCGGTCGCGTGTCGCGTGACGTGATCGTGCGCAACGACGTGTCCTCAGCCCGCCTGCGTCAGGCGTTGAACGCCACCAAGGATGCGTCCGGCAACGCCATCTGCGTGGATGCCACGGCCCGCGCCCAGGGCTGCGTGCCGATCGATATTTTCGGGCCTGGCCGTATCAGCGAAGCTGCCGCCAAATACATCCGAACCGACACCAACCGCGCCCAGGAATTCGAACAGCAGGTGTGGAACGGCTCCGTCACCGGCAACCTGTTTGAACTGCCGGCCGGTGATGTCGGTGTCGCCTTCGGTGGTGAATGGCGCAAGAACAAGTATTTCGACCGCGTGGATGACAGCATCCGCACGGGCGACATCCTGGGCTTCAACCCGGCCCTGTCGTCGTCCGGTCAGTTCGACGTCTGGGAAGGCTTCGCCGAAACCTACATCCCGCTGGTGGCTGATCAGCCCTTCTTTGAGAACCTGTCGGCTGAGGCCGCCGTCCGTTATTCAGATTACAGCTCGGTCGGTTCCGTCCACACCTGGAAGGCCGGCGTTGAATGGTCGGTGGTCAAGGATGTTGGCTTCCGTGGTCAGTTCCAGTCGGCCATCCGCGCGCCGAACGTCCTGGAACTGTACCAGGGCGGTGCTGTCGGCTTCCCGACCTTGAATGCCACAGTCGATCCCTGCCTCAGCACCACCGTCAGTGCGGCTGACCGCGCCTTCTGTATTCAGCAGGGTGTCCCGGCCAGCGCCGTCGGCACGGCGGCCTTCAACTCCGCCCGCCCGACGCAGTTCCAGAGCCTGACCACTGGTGGTGCTGTCGCCGGCTTCGACCTGCGGGAGGAGGTGGCCAAGACCTGGACCGTGGGTACCGTGCTGACACCGACCTTCCTGCCGGAATTCCAGGCCACGGTCGACTGGTGGCAGATCAAGCTGGATCACGCCCTGGGCGGCTTTGGCGGCGGTGCTGCCGGTATCGTCCGCGACTGTTTCCTGAACAAGAACCTGTCCAGTGCCACCTGCAAGGCCATTACCCGCACGGGCGAGGGCTATCTGGCCATTGTACAGGTGCCGACGGTCAATAATGCGGGCGTGAAGGCATCCGGTATCGATATCGGCCTGATGTGGAAGCAGGACCTGCCGGAAAGCCTGACCATCGACGGGGACGGTCAGTTCCGGGTGAAGACGGACATTGCCTATCGGGACAAGTTCGATGTCCAGCCCGCCGTCGGTGGCACGATCTATCACTGCGCCGGCTATGGTGGTCAGAATATCTGCGGCGGCACCGCTGGCGACCCGTTCACCAAGTGGAAGGCCACCACGACCCTCACCTATCAAAGCGGTCCGCTGACGGCATCCCTGCAATGGAACTATATCGGGTCGTGGAAGAACGATGCCATTCTGTTCGGCACGGATCCAGCCACCCTGGTCTATCCGAAGGTCGGTTCCTATAATCTGTTCGACCTGTCCGGTGCGTATCAGATTACGGACGGTGTCACCCTGTCGGCCGGTGTGACCAACCTGTTCGATAAGCAGCCGCCGATGCTGCCCGACACCATGATCGGGTCGCAGCAGAACACCTTCTCCAACACTTATGACGCGTTGGGGCAGCGGTTCTTCCTGTCCGCTTCGGTCAAGTTCTGATCGTCCTGGACTGGACGATCAAGATGGCGGCGGGTCCACCGGACCCGCCGCCTTTCTTATGACAGGGCAATACCGCGCAGGATCAGGTCGCGGTGCAGGGCCACCAGCTGTTCGGCCGATTTGCGGCCCGACGGCTGGTACCAGGAGCAGATGCCCGTCAGCATGGACAGGATGGCATAGGCGGCGATGGTGGGTTCGTCCACACGCAAGGATCCGTCCTCGCCCCCCCGGCGCAGGATATCGATCAGGATGCCTTCATAACGTTTGCGCAGGCCCACAACCACCGCATGATTGGGGGCTTCCAGGCTGCGCAATTCCGAATTGGCGATGAAGACCTGTTCCCGCCGGGTGATATGATAGCTCACATGGAAGGCGATGAAGGCTTCCAGCTGTGCCAGCGGCGTCCCGTCTGCGGGCACCGCATGTTCCACCTCTCCCAGCAGGGTGGTCATATGGTCATGGACCAGGTCGAAAAGAATGTCCTGCTTGTTGCGGACATGGTTGTAGAGCGACCCTGGCTGGATGCCGACGGCATCGGCCAACTGGCGCAGCGTGATCGCCTCGTATCCTTTGCGGAAGATCAGGGTCAGCGCCGCCTTGCGGATCGCTTCCATGGTTTTCGGCCCATGGCTGCCGGCGGTACGGGCCATCGATGGCCTCTCTTCCTAGACAGAATCGAATGGCGCAAGCTGGGGCGGGGCGGCGGCCACGTCAACAGGAATTCACGCATGCGTCGAAGGTCGGAACCCCCGGAATTCCTGGTTGAAACGCCCATTAAAAAAACGTATGACCGTTTCTATAAGATCCTTGGAGGGAACACCCATGCTGCGCAACAGCCTGCCCATGTTCGATTTCGGTCTTGGTGAGACGGCGGACGCGCTGCGCGATGCCGTCTCGGCCTTCGCCGCCGACGAGATTGCGCCGCGCGCGGCGGAGATTGACCGCACCGACCAGTTCCCCATGGATCTGTGGAAGAAGATGGGTGACCTGGGCGTGCTGGGTGTCACCGTGGGGGAGGAGTTTGGCGGCGCCGGCATGGGCTATGTCGAGCACATGGTGGCGATGGAGGAAATCTCTCGCGCGTCCGCTTCCGTCGGCCTGTCCTACGGCGCCCATTCCAATCTCTGCGTCAACCAGATCCGCCTGAATGGCAATGATGACCAGAAGGGCCGCTATCTGCCCAAGCTGATCAGCGGCGATTTCGTCGGCGCCCTGGCGATGAGCGAGCCGGGGGCGGGGTCCGACGTGGTGTCCATGCGCCTGCGTGCCGATAAGAAGGGTGATCGCTATGTGCTGAACGGCACGAAGATGTGGATCACCAACGGCCCCGACGCCGACGTGCTGGTCGTCTATGCCAAGACGGAGCCGGATGCCGGCCCGCGCGGCATCACCGCCTTCCTGGTGGAGAAGGGCTTCAAGGGCTTCAGCTGCGCGCAGAAGCTGGACAAGCTGGGCATGCGCGGCAGCCACACGGGCGAACTGGTGTTCGAGGATTGCGAGATCCCCGAAGAGAATGTGCTGGGCCAGTTGAATGGCGGCGTGCGCGTGCTGATGTCCGGTCTGGATTATGAACGCGCCGTGCTGGCGGCCGGCCCGCTGGGCATCATGCAGGCCGCCATGGATATCGTCGTGCCCTATATCCATGAGCGCAAGCAGTTCGGCCAGGCGATCGGCGAATTCCAGCTGATCCAGGGCAAGGTCGCCGACATGTATGTCGCGCTGAATTCCTGCCGCGCCTATGTCTATGCCGTGGGGCGCGCGGCGGATGCCAAGCGCATCACCCGCAAGGATGCCGCGGGCGCCATCCTGCTGGCGGCGGAGAAGGCGACGCAGCTGGCCCTGGACGCCATCCAGATCCTGGGTGGCAACGGCTATATCAATGATTATGCCACGGGCCGCCTGCTGCGTGATGCCAAGCTGTATGAGATTGGCGCCGGCACCAGCGAGATCCGCCGCATGCTGATCGGGCGCGAGCTGTTCAAAGAAACGGCGTAAGCGCTGGGGATTTCGGCTGCACCACCTGACTTCCCCGCGAAAGCGGGGATCCAGGGGCCAAGGGCACCGAAGCGTCGTTCTCCACGGCCCCTGGACCCCCGCTTTCGCGGGGGAGGCAATGTTCAGCTTGGGATCAAGTTGGGTCAGCCGCCCAGTCGGTCCCCATGACGCGAGGCCGTCCATGACCGTCCTTACCACCCAGATCGACACGCGCTGCCCGGCCTTCGCCGAGAATGCGGCGTCCATGCGCGCGCAGGTCGATGATCTGCGCGCCACCATCGGCCGCATCGCCCAGGGCGGCGGTGAAAAATCCATGGCCAGGCATCTGGCGCGCGGCAAGCTGGCCCCGCGTGAACGGGTGCGCAGCCTGCTGGATCCTGGCACGCCGTTTCTGGAATTCAGCCAGCTGGCCGCGCACGAGGTCTATGCCGATGATGTGCCGGCCGCCGGCATCATCACCGGCATCGGCCGGATCAGCGGTCAGGAATGCGTCGTCGTCGCCAATGACGCGACGGTGAAGGGCGGCACCTATTACCCACTGACCGTCAAGAAGCACCTGCGCGCCCAGGATATCGCGCGGGAGAACAACCTGCCTTGCGTCTATCTGGTCGACAGCGGCGGGGCCAACCTGCCCAACCAGGACGAGGTGTTCCCCGACCGCGACCATTTTGGCCGCATCTTCTACAATCAGGCCACCCTGTCGGCGGCGGGCATTCCGCAGATCGCATTGGTCATGGGTTCCTGTACCGCGGGCGGCGCCTATGTGCCGGCCATGGCGGATGAAAGCATCATCGTCAAGAACCAGGGCACCATCTTCCTGGGTGGCCCGCCACTGGTGAAGGCCGCGACGGGGGAGATCGTGTCGGCGGAGAATCTGGGCGGCGGCGATGTGCATACGCGCATCTCCGGCGTGGCCGACCATCTGGCCCAGGATGACGGCCATGCCCTGGGCATCGCCCGGCGTATCGTCGCCAACCTGAACCGGACCAAGAAGCCGGATGTGGATATCAAGCCCGTCCGCGACCCGCTCTACAGTGCCGACGATATCTACGGCATCATCCCAACCGACACGCGCAAGCCCTATGACGTGCGGGAGATCATCGCCCGCATCGTTGACGGGTCGGAACTGGACGAGTTCAAGGCCAATTACGGTACGACGCTGGTCTGCGGCTTTGCCCGGCTGTGGGGCATGCCCGTCGGCATCATCGCCAATAACGGCATCCTGTTCAGCGAGAGCGCGGTGAAGGGCGCGCATTTCATCGAACTGTGCTGCCAGCGCAAGATCCCGCTGCTGTTCTTGCAGAACATCACGGGCTTCATGGTGGGCCGCAAATACGAGAATGCCGGCATCGCCAAGGACGGGGCCAAGCTGGTGACGGCGGTCGCCTGCGCCAACGTGCCGAAGATCACCCTGATCATCGGCGGGTCGTTCGGGGCCGGCAATTACGGCATGTGCGGCCGCGCCTATGCCCCGCGTTTCCTTTATATGTGGCCCAACGCCCGCATCTCCGTCATGGGCGGGGAACAGGCGGCCACCGTGCTGGCCACGGTCCGCCGCGACGGGATGGAAGCGGCGGGCAAGGAATGGAGTGCCGAGGAGGAGGCCGCCTTCAAGGCGCCCATCCGGGAGCAGTATGAGAAGCAGGGCCATCCCTATTACGCGTCTGCCCGCCTGTGGGATGACGGGGTCATCGACCCGGCGGATACGCGTACCGTGTTGGGCCTGTCGCTGTCGGCGGCGCTGAACGCGCCCATTGGGCCGGCGAAGTTCGGCGTGTTCCGGATGTGAGGGGGATGGAAATGCACGATATCCTGACCGCCATCGACGCGCGCGGGGTGGCGACCGTCACCCTGAACCGCCCCGAAATCCACAATGCCTTCAATGATCTGGTCATTGCCGAACTGACGGGCGCTTTCCGGCGGCTGGGCCACGATCCGGCCGTGCGCGTCATCGTCCTGCGCGGCAATGGCAAGAGTTTCTCTGCCGGTGGCGATCTGAACTGGATGCGCCGCATGGCCGGCTATAGCCGGGAGGAGAATTTCGCCGACGCTGTCGATCTGGCGACCATGCTGCGCACCTTGAACGAATGCCCCAAGCCGACCCTGGCTGTCATCCACGGCCATTGCTTCGCGGGGGCGGTGGGGCTGGTGGCGGCTTGCGATATCGCAATAGCCGCCGATCCTGTGCAGTTCGCCCTGACAGAAGTGCGGCTGGGCCTGATCCCCGCCACCATCGGCCCCTATGTGGTGGCCGCCATAGGGGCGCGGGCCTGCCGCCGCTATTTCCTGACGGCGGAACGGTTCGGCGTGGCGGAAGCGCATCGCCTGGGTCTGGTGCATGAGGTGGTGGGGCTGGACGGGCTGGATGCCGCGGCCGAGCGCCATATCGCCAATCTGCTGGCCGGTGGCCCGCTGGCCCTGGCGGCGGCCAAGGATCTGATCCGCGCCGTCGACGGCCCCGTGACCGACGCCATGGTGGCCGATACGGCCGGCCGCATCGCCGATGCCCGTTCGGGCGCCGAAGGCCGCGAAGGCCTGTCCAGTTTCTTTGACAAGCGTCAGCCGGGATGGGTGAAATGAGCCGGATTTCGAAAGTCCTCATCGCCAATCGCGGCGAAATCGCTTGCCGTGTCATGCGCACCGCCCGCCGGATGGGCCTGGGCACTGTCGCCGTTTATTCGGATGCCGACGCAAATGCCCTGCATGTCGCGTCGGCCGACCAGGCGGTCCATATCGGTCCGGCCCCGGCGCGCGAAAGCTATCTGGTCATCGACCGCATCATTGCAGCGGCCAAGGCGACAGGGGCGGATGCCATCCATCCCGGCTATGGCTTTCTGTCGGAGAATGCCAATTTTGCCGATGCCGTGGTGGCGGCGGGGCTGGTCTTCATCGGCCCGCCGGCCAGCGCCATCCGCGCCATGGGCGGCAAGTCCGAAGCCAAGGCCCTGATGGAGACGGCAGGCGTGCCGCTGGTGCCGGGCTATCATGGTGAGGATCAGGACGACGCGCTGCTGGCAGCGGAAGCCGCGCGTATTGGCTTCCCCGTGCTGATCAAGGCGTCGGCCGGCGGCGGCGGCAAGGGCATGAAGGTGGCCGACCGGGCGGAAGAATTCTCGGCCGCCCTGGCATCGGCCAAGCGCGAAGCGAAGGCCGCCTTCGGCGATGACCGTGTGCTGATCGAGAAATATCTGGCCCGGCCGCGGCATGTGGAGATCCAGGTCTTCGCCGACAGCCATGGCGATTGCGTCTATCTGTTTGAGCGTGACTGTTCCATCCAGCGCCGCCATCAGAAGGTGGTGGAGGAGGCCCCGGCCCCCGGCATGGACCCGGCGGTCCGGGCCCGCATGGGACAGGCCGCCGTGGCGGCCGCCAAGGCCATCGGCTATGTCGGTGCCGGTACTGTGGAATTCCTGCTGGATACCGATGGTTCCTTCTATTTCATGGAGATGAACACCCGCCTGCAGGTGGAACATCCCGTGACGGAGAAGATCACGGGCCAGGATCTGGTCGAATGGCAGTTGCGGGTGGCGGCGGGGGAGCCCCTGCCGCTGAGTCAGGAGCAACTGACCATCAACGGCCACGCCATCGAGGTGCGGCTTTACGCCGAAGACCCGGCCAAGGGCTTCCTGCCGCAGACGGGCACCTTGGCGCATCTGCGTTTCCCGGAGCAGGGGGAGCATGTGCGCGTCGATACCGGCGTGCGGTCCGGTGACGCCATCTCCATCTTCTATGACCCGATGATCGCCAAGCTGATCGTCTGGGACAAGGACCGGCCCAGCGCCGTGCGGCGGCTGGAAAAGGCCCTGGCGGAAACGGAAGTGGCCGGGCTGAACGCCAATGTGCCGTTCCTGTCGGCCGTGGCCGCCCATCCGGGCTTCCTGGCCGCCGACCTGGACACGCGCTTCATCGATCGGTATGAGGCGGACCTGCTGCCGGGCCCCGCCGCGCCGTCGACGGACGTCCTGGCCCTGTTCAGCCTGGGGCTGGTCCTGTCCCGGCGTGGGGCGGGAACCGACCCTTGGGATGCGGTCGGCGGCTTCCTTTTGAACCTGCCTTCGGTCGACCGCATGGAGTGGGCGGTGCCGGGGGAGGAAAGCGGGCATAAGGTCGATGTGACCTGGCAGCGGACGGGCTTTGCCATCCAGGCGGCGGGCCGGGTGGTACAGGCCGGCGGCACTCTGTCCGCAGATGGTACCCTGACCGCCGTGCTGGACGGGCAGCGTCTGTCGGCCCGCTGGGTCCGTTGGGGCGGGAATGTCACCCTGTTCCATGCCGGTGGTACCTACACGCTGTCGCTGGTCGATCCGCATGCCGGCAGCCATGGGGAGCATCACGGTCACAGCCGCCTGACGGCCCCGATGCCCGGCAAGGTCATCGCCCTGCTGGTGGAGGAAGGGGCGTCGGTGACCAAGGGCCAGCCCGTCATCGTGCTGGAAGCCATGAAGATGGAGCACACGCTGAAGGCACCGGCCGATGGCACTGTCACCGGCCTGCGTTTCCAGGTTGGCGATCAAGTCAGCGAAGGGGTGGAACTGGTGGGATTTGAGGCGGACTGAACCGTTCTTCCACCAAATTCACTCGGAAATTTAACCATTCTAGTATCTTCCTTGGTTCCGCCTGCCCCATAATTAGGTTAATGTTTATGTCCAAGTCGGGAACGGTGAGGCATCGCCATGTTCTCTCGCAGGAATTTCCTGGGGGGACTGACCGTCGCCGGGGCGCTGTTGGGGCGTCCGGCGCTAGCTCGGCCTGTAACCTTCCGCATGGTCTATTTCGGCGACTTTGCACCCTTCTCTCAGGTCGATGCGCAGGGGCAGGTGCGGGGGCTGTTTGTGGATGCCGTCCAATCCCTGCTTCACGACCGGTTGGGTGTGGAGGTGGAGCATCATGCCTTTCCGTGGGCCCGCGCCCAGGCGATGGTGCGCAGCGGAGAGGCGGATGGGTTCGTGACCGTTCCAACCCCGGAACGGCTTTCCTATGTCCTGGCCAGCGCGCGGCCGCTGTTCGAATTTCCGATGTGCATCGTCGCGGCCGGCGATGGGCCGCGTCTGGGCGAACTGCGTCAGGTGCGTGCGCTGGAGGGACTGCGTCCCTTCCGGCTGGCGCATTATCTGGGATCGGGCTGGGCAGAGGCGAATCTGCGGCCGCTGGGGCTCGACATCCAATGGACGTCCGATCTGGCAGGAGCCATGCGCCTTGTCGCCAATGGCCGGGTCGACGCGATTGTCGACAATGCCGTCAGTCTGCGCCACCGCATGCAGGACCCGGAATTCCGGGACCGGCTGGTCGATCTTCCCAGTTCGCTGGCGACACAGCCCTATCATGTGTGCATCGGGCTGACCTCCCAGTTTCAAGCGTTGATGCCGCGGATCAACGCGCAGCTGGCGCCACATGGTGGCGGCAACGGGTCGACATTGCCCGTTGCCAAGGCGACGTGACCCTACCTTTTCACATCCCGTCCGAATGGAACTGACCATGCATGACATCCGTCTGGTGGAGGTCGGCCCGCGCGACGGGCTGCAGAATGAAAAGACCCTGGTGCCGCTGGCAACCAAGGTGGAACTGGTGAACCGGCTGTCCGACACGGGCCTTTCCGTGGTCGAAGCCGGGGCGTTTGTCAGCCCGAAATGGGTGCCGCAGATGGCCGACAGTGCCGATGTGATGCGGGCCATCACCCGCAAGGCCGATGTCGCCTATCCTGTGCTGGTCCCCAACGAAAAGGGGCTGGAGGCAGCCCTTGCCGTTGGTGTGACGGAGGTGGCGGTGTTTGGTGCCGCGTCGGAGGCGTTCAGCCAGAAGAATATCAACTGTTCCATCGCCGAAAGCCTGGACCGCTTCCGTCCTGTGGTTGATCAGGCCCGCGCGGCGGGGGTGCGGGTGCGCGGCTATGTCTCCTGCGTGCTGGGCTGCCCCTATGAAGGGGCCATCGACCCCGGCAAGGTGGCGAATGTGGCGGCCGAGTTGATGGGGATGGGCTGCTACGAGGTCAGCCTGGGCGACACGATCGGTGTCGGCAATTCGCGTTCGGCCCGTGCCATGCTGCGCCGGGTGGCCGAAGACGTGCCCATGGGGCGTATCGCCCTGCATTTCCACGATACCTACGGTCAGGCGCTGGCCAATATCCTGGCCTGTCTGGAAATGGGCGCGCGCGTCATCGACAGCGCCGTGGCCGGCCTGGGCGGCTGCCCCTATGCCAAGGGGGCCAGCGGCAATGTCGCCACGGAGGATGTGCTGTACATGCTGAACGGCATGGGCCTGTCCACGGGCGTGGACCTGGATCAACTGGCCGCCATCGGCGACTGGATCAGCGGGGAACTGGGCCGACCCAATGGCAGCAAGGTGGGGCGGGCCTTGGCGGCAAGGGGCTGACGGGATAAACCCCGCCACCCCCCCTTAAATTCCGCCTCAGCCCCGCGCCTTCAGCGCGCGGCGATGCTTGTGCAGCAGCGGTTCGGTGTAGCCGCTGGGCTGTTCCACGCCCTTGAACACCAGGTCGCAGGCGGCCTGGAAGGCGATGGAGCCGTCGAAATCCGGCGCCATGGGGCGGTAGGCCGGATCGCCTTCATTCTGCTTGTCCACGACGGCGGCCATGCGCTTCATGACGGCCAGCACCTGATCTTGGGTGCAGACCCCGTGCAGCAGCCAGTTGGCGATATGCTGGCTGGAAATGCGCAGGGTGGCGCGGTCTTCCATCAGGCCGACATTATGGATGTCCGGCACCTTGGAACAGCCGATCCCCTGATCGACCCAGCGGACGACATAGCCCAGGATGCCCTGGGCATTGTTCTCCAACTCCTCGTTGATTTCCGTTTCCGACCAGTTGACGCCGCGGGCCAGCGGGATGGTCAGGATGTCGCGCAGGGACGCACGGGGGCGGCTGGCCAGTTCGGCCTGACGGGCGGCCACATCGACCTGATGATAGTGCAGGGCATGCAGGGTGGCAGCGGTGGGCGAGGGGACCCAGGCCGTGTTGGCGCCGGCCATCGGGTGGCCGATCTTGGTCTTCAGCATGTCGGCCATCCGGTCGGGCATGGCCCACATGCCCTTGCCGATCTGGGCATGGCTGCGGAAGCCGGCGGCCAGACCGTTATCAACATTCCAGTTCTCATATGCCGTGATCCAGGCCGACGCCTTCATGTCCGCCTTGCGGATCATGGGGCCGGCCTGCATGGAGGTGTGCATCTCGTCGCCCGTGCGGTCCAGGAAGCCGGTATTGATGAAGCAGACCCGGTCCTTGGCGGCGCGGATGCATTCCTTCAGGTTGACGGTCGTGCGCCGCTCCTCGTCCATGATGCCGATCTTCAGGGTGTGGCGGGCCATGCCCAGCACATCTTCGATCCGGTCGAACAGATGGTTAGCGAAGGCCACTTCCTCCGGCCCGTGCATCTTGGGCTTCACGATATAGACCGAGCCGGCGCGGCTGTTGGACAGGCCGCCCGTGCGGCGCAGATCATGCAGCGCGATCAGGCTGGTGACGATGCCGTCCAGGATGCCTTCCGGCACCCAGGACCCATCCTCCAGCGTCACGGCATCAATGGTCATCAGGTGACCGACATTACGGATGAACAGCAGCGACCGGCCATGCAGCGTCACCGTGCCCGTGCCATCGGCGGCCGTATAGACGCGGTCGGGGTTCAGGGCGCGGTCCATGGTGCGCCCGCCCTTTTCGAAGGTCGCCGTCAGGTCGCCCTTCATCAGGCCCAGCCAGTTGCGATAGACGGTGACCTTGTCGGCGGCATCGACGGCGGCGATGCTGTCCTCGCAATCCATGATGGCGGTCAGGGCCGATTCCAGCACGATGTCGGCGACACCGGCCGCATCGCCCTTGCCGATCGGGTGGCTGCGATCGACGATGATGTCCAGGTGCAGGCCATGATGGGTCAGCAGGATGCTGGACGGGGCGGCGGCATCGCCCAGATAGCCCTTGAACTGCGCGGGATCAGCCAGACCCGTCACCGACCCGTCGGCCAGTGCCACGGCCAAGGCACCGCCCACCACGCTGTAGCCCGTGGCATCCTTGTGGCTGCCCGTGGCCAAGGGCGCGGACTGGTCCAGAACGGCGCGGCCCTTGGCGATGACGGCGGCCCCGCGCACGGGGTCATAGCCCTTGGCCCCGGGAGTACCGACATCACCCAGCGCGTCCGTGCCATAGAGCGCATCATAGAGGCTGCCCCAGCGGGCATTGGCGGCGTTCAGGGCAAAGCGCGTGTTCATCACCGGCACGACCAGCTGCGGCCCCGCCACCTGGCTGACCTCCGGATCGGTATTGGCCGTGGTGATGGCAAAGTCCGGCCCCTCCGGCAAAAGATAGCCGATATCGCGCAGGAAGGTCTCATAGGCCTCCGGATCGATATCCTGGCCGCGGCGGGCGATGTGCCAGCCGTCAATCTTGGCCTGCAGCGCGTCACGGCGATCCAGCAGGCGCCTGTTCACCGGGGCAAGGTCGCGGAACAGGGAGGCAAAGCCGGCCCAGTAGGCAGCGGGTTCCACGCCGCTGCCGGGCAGCGCCTCTTCCGTGATGAAGCGGTGCAGTTCGGCATCAACCTTCAGGCCATGGACATCGATATAGGCGGACATGGACGTATTCCCTGGTGGCATGTTCGTTGTCATCAGGGGTAACAGGCCGATTAGCGCAGCGCAACAGGTCGTGGAAGACTTTCCACGATGTGGAAAGTCCGACGCCACTATGCTATCAACAAGGTCTCACTGTCCCCGAAATGGTCATCACATGCCCAAAGCCAAACCTGATAATGCCGCCAAGGATGCCGAACGCAGCGGCAATGTGCAGGTGCTGGGGCGTGCCGTTGCCATCCTGAACCATCTGGCGCAGGCCGACAGCGGCGCCAGCCTGACGGAGGTGGCGAACGGTGTCGGGCTGGCGGCATCCACAACGCACCGCCTGCTGACTTCTTTGGAATCCGAACGATATGTGCGATTCGATGCGGAGACCAAGCTCTGGTCCGTGGGTGTGCAGGCCTTCATCGCCGGCAATGGCTTCCTGCGCACGCGCGATGTGGTCCGCATGGCCCGCCCCCATATGCGCAGCCTGATGGAAGCCAGCGGCGAAACGGTCAATCTTGCAATTGAGGATCAGGGGGCGGCCGTCTATCTGTCACAGGTAGAATGCCGTGAGATGATGCGCACCTTCGCCCGGCTGGGCGCGCGCGTGCCCATGCATTGTTCGGGTGTGGGCAAGGCGCTGCTGTCGGCGCTGGACGATGCTGCGCTGTCACGTCATGTCGCCCGGCATGGACTGGCACAGATGACAGCCCGCACAGTGACCAGTCTGGCCGACCTGAAAGCCGATCTGGCCGGAATCCGCGCCCGCGGCTATGCCATCGATGACGAGGAGCACGCGGTGGGGCTGCGCTGCGTCGCGGCGACGGTGTTCAATGAACATGGTGATCCGATCTATGCCGTGTCGCTGTCGGGCCCGATGGCCCGCATTACCGACCTTCGGATCGCGACATTGGGAGCCCTGGTGCAGCAGGCGGCGGATCGGATCATGCGCGACATTGGCGGCACCCCGTCCGACCGAACGACATTGTCCACATGATGGAAGGGCACCGCACCTTAGTCCGTTCGCCATAAAGCACAGTGCTTAAAGCCTGAAGAGGCGGCAACGCGCTATCATGGTGCCGAGAAGGGGCCGAAGCTGCCATGCAAGGTCGCATACATGGGTGTTGAACAAAGAATTCTGGTCGTCGAGGACGAATTCCTGATTGCCATTCATGTCGCCGACATGATGGCCGATCTTGGATTCGCGGTGGCCGGACCTGTCGGCAATGTGGATCAGGCACTGGCTTTGACCTGCGAGGACCATATTGACGGCGCAATCCTGGATGTGAATCTTTCGGGGCAACTGGTTTTCCCCCTGGCCCAGGCATTGGCTGACCGCGACATACCATTCATCCTGACCAGCGGGTATGACACCAGCGGGTTGCCGGTGGAGTGGCGGAACCGTCCGCATTTGCGTAAACCTGTGGTGGAAAGTGATCTGGCGCGATTGGCCGTGGCCACCTTCCGGGGCGGCCGGGCATAGCAGATAGGGGTCCTGTGCCCAGCCGCCGTCAGCCTTGGGGTAAGGAATTTGGCACGCATCCTTCTGGTTGAAGACAGCCCGACCCAGGCGTTGCGCCTGCGCCTTCTGCTGGAGGACGAGGGGTACGAGGTCGGGCAGACGGCCAGTGCCGAAGAGGCCTTGGCAGAACTGAACCGTGCCCCCCCGCACCTTCTGATCGTGGACCATCACCTGCCGGGGCTACAGGGGGCGGACCTTTGTCGCCTCATCCGGTTGCATGTTGCCACCTTGTCCATGCCGATCCTGATGCTGACGGCCGACGAGACGCCGTTGCGGCAGCGGGAAGGGCTGGACAGTGGCGCCGATGATTTCCTGCCGAAATCCACCGATCCAACCCTGCTGCTGCTGCGGGTGGCCCAACTGCTGCGGCATGCACAGCGCGATGTCGATGTGGGCCTGCTGCCCCCTCCGCATTTTCGCCCGCCCCGTGTGTTGATAGCGGGTTTCCCGGTCGGGCAGGAGGTGGAACTGCGGGCCCTGCTGTTGGAGGAAGGCTGTCTGGCCGACCATGTGGACAGCGCCGCCGCGGCTCTGGCGCTGCTGCGCAAGACCCTATTCGACGCCGTCCTGGTGGCCGACAATCTGCCGGACATGGACGGGATGTCGCTCTGCACCCGCTGCGGGCAGGAGGCGATTGGTCATCCGTCGCTGATCCTGGCGCATGGGCACGGCGCCGGGCGAGAGGTGATCCAGCAGATTCTGGCCGCCGGCATCGACGATCTGTTCCGGGTCGATGAGCTGGCACCGCTGCGCGCCCGTTTGCGCGCGCTGCTGCGCCGCCGCTTTCTGGAAGAACAGAACCGGCGGCTGCTGGCGGATTTCCGGGCGCGGGAAGGTCGAGCGTTGCGGTTGGAGGCAGAACGCAATGCCGCCCGCACCCGGGCGCAACTTGCTGATCAGCTGGCCTCGGCCAATCGCCGGCTGGCCGATCAGGCCCTGATCACAACGACCATCACCCGCAATGTCCCGGCAGGTCTGGTCCTGACCGACGCGGAGGGAACACCCACCTATCTCAATCCGCCAGCCATGGCGATGTTGGGGGGGGATCTTCCGGGGACCACCTTGTTCGACCGCCTGGGACTGCCTCTGCTGCCTGACGCGCCGATCCCGGCCATCGCGGAGCAGGCAGCGGCCCTGACGGCACCGGACGGGCGCCATGTGCCCGTGCTGTTCTCCATCACGCCCCTGGATAGCGACCAGGGACCGTCCGGGGCCGTCATCCAGATTATCGATGTGACGGAACGCCGGCAGGCGGAAGAGCGCCAGGCCCTGCTGATGGCTGAGCTGTCGCACCGTGTGAAGAACACGCTGGCGACGGTAATTTCGATCGGCAGCCAGACCCGGCGCCGACATGGCGACATCGCCAGCTTCTGGTCGTCGTTCGAGGGGCGGCTGCGGGCCTTGTCGGAAACGCACAATCTGCTGGCCGACCATTTCTGGGAATGGGTGCGGTTGGATCAGATTGTCCGGCACGAGGTCACGCCCTATGCGCAGGAGGCCAGCGACGTCTCCCTGTCGGGCCCCGCGATCGAACTGCGGCCCAAGGCGGCGCTAGCCCTGGCACTCGTCTTCCACGAACTGGCCACCAACGCTGCCAAATATGGAGCCTTCTCGCAGATGGGCGGCAAACTGGACGTCAGCTGGTCGCTTCGCCGCGACCATGGGCAGGGCGAGACCGTCAGTCTGGACTGGAAGGAAAGTGGTGGTCCAGATTCCCGGCCCGACGGCGCCTCAGGCTTCGGGACGACCCTGATCCGTCGCTCCATCGCCTATGAGCTTCAAGGGCGTTCGGTCATCCATTTCGAACCGGCTGGCCTGCACTGCCATCTGGAATTCCCCCTGGACGACGCCATCCGGCATCGGGTGCCTTCGGAAGGGTGAAAAGCAGGGGCGGTGTACGCCGTCAGGCCGCCGGTGCCGTTGTCAGCTTGGCCGCGTGCCGGGTCGCCGCATCCCAGCCTGTCGGGGCCAGATCCAGCATGGCGGTCAGCAGACCGGTGGCATGATCGTGATCACCGTTGATGATTGCCATTTCAAGGTCACTCGCCAGATGCTGGATCTGGCGCAGACCCAGATTGCCGGCCAGGGAGATCATGCTGTGCGCCTCGCGCCGCAGGTCATCCCATTTGCCATCGCGGCGCAGACCCTCCATGCGGCTGACCCTCTCCCGGCCTGTGGCGATGAAACGGCTCAACAGCTGGGCCAGTTCATCGGCATCAGTGAAGGCCAGGAGCCCATCCAGGGCCTGGGGGTCCAGAACCGGGTGTCTCTCATGCGTTGAAGCCGCCGTGGCGGCAGCGGTGTTCATGATGTCTTCCTTGTTTGCTGTGGGGTCGGCGGGTGCAGGCGCGTCGTGACCGCTGGGCATGGCGTCGGGCGTAGGGGCCGTGTCGCGCACGCCGGCCCAACGGGCAGCCACCTGCAACAAAGTCATGGGGTCGTAGGGCTTGGACACATAATCGTCCATTCCCGCTTCCAGATAGCTTTCGCGCATGCCGACCATGGCGTTGGCGGTCATGGCGATAATCGGCGTGCGCTGATTGCCGGCCTGGGTTTCCTGGGTGCGGACCAGACGCGTCGCTTCGATCCCGTCCATACCCGGCATCTGCACATCCATCAGGATCAGGTCATAGCGGCAGGCGGCGGCAGCGGCCACCGCCTCCATTCCATCACCGACCAGATCGACGCCATAGCCGTCACGTTCCAGTATCAGACGGGCTACATTCTGGTTGACCAGATTGTCATCGACCACCAGGACCCGTCTTCCCCGCCCCCGCCCTGCATCCAGCACGGTGGCCATATCCGCCATCTGCTCGCCGCCGCTGAACAGACGGCCCAGCATGTCGCGCAAGCCCTGCAGGCGGACGGGCTTTGACACCACCGCGTCGAAAATGTCGGCCGCGGGGTCGCCCGCATCCAGCCCGCCGGCTGAGGTGACCAGCACCAGTTTCAGGCTGGCGAAATTGGGATGGTTGCGAAGCCAGCCGCCCAGCGTGTCACCGGCCATGCCGGGCATTGTATGGTCGACCAGGATGACGTCGGGACAGGTATCCTCCTTATAGGCGCGGTCCAGTTCGGCCAGGGCGGCGGAGCCGCCATTGACCGGTATGGGCTTCATGCCCAACTGTTCCAGCTGCCGCGTCAGGATACGCCGGTTGGTTTCGACATCATCGATGACCATGACGCGCAACCCTTTCAGCCGCGCGGGGATATCGGTCTTGTTGGGCAGGGGGGCCGCCGCCGCCGGCAGCGGGACATTGAACCAGAACCGGCTGCCTTCGCCCGGAGAGCTTTCCACATGGATGTCGCCATCCATCAGTTCGACCAGTTGTCGACAGATGGTCAGGCCCAGCCCCGTACCACCGAACCGCCGGGTGATGGAATTGTCAGCCTGGTGGAACTTCTGGAACAGCCGCTCCAGGTGATCCGGGGTCATGCCGATGCCCGTGTCGGTGACCGTGAAGCGCAGACGCGTCGTGCCTTCGGGTGCCGGGCCCCCATCGACCGTGGGCCGTACATCGATCGCGACGCGCCCTTCATCGGTGAATTTTACGGCATTACCGGCCAAATTCAGCAGGATCTGGCGCAGCCGCGTGGGGTCGCCGCGATAGGCCCGGTTGATGGCGGGATCGACATAGGCGGACAGCGTAACGCCCTTCTGGCGCGCACGGGGGGCCAGAAGGGCCACGACCCCGTCGATGATCTCCTCCAGCGGAAAATCGATGCTCTCCAGATCAAGCTTGCCCGCCTCCAGTTTGGAGACGTCCAGGATGTCATTGATGATATAGAGCAGGGCATCAGCGCTTTCGCGGATGGTTTCCGCGAACGCCCGCTGTTCCGCCGTCAACGGCGTGTCCAGCAGCAGCCCCGTCATGCCGATGATTCCGTTCATCGGCGTGCGGACCTCGTGGCTCATGTTGGCAAGGAACTCGGACTTGGCCAGATTGGCGCGCTCCGCCTCGCCCCGCGCGGTTTCCGCGGCGGCAGCTGCTGCCTCCGCCACACGCCGGGCACGATCCAGGTCGGCCGCCAGCGCCTGCAGGCTGTCCGCCTGATCACCCAACCTGTCGCGGGCGGCGCGGAGTTCCTGTTCCTGTGTCACACGCTCGCTGACGTCACGGGTGGCGGACACGATGCGCTGACCGGCCAGCGCATCGGCGGCCAGGGCAAAGGCGGTCTCCACCCAGATCCAATGGCCGTCGCCATGGCGGACGCGGTAGGTGACGGGCGGGCAGGGCATCCCCGCCAACAGGATCGAAAGGGACCGTTCGATCGTTTGGACATCCTCTCCGTGGACGCGGTCCAGGGGATTCCCGCCAACCAGCTGTTCTGGGGCATAGCCCAGCATCCAGCCAGAGGTCGGAGAGACATAGAGATAGGTGCCATCCAGCGCATGCAGTGCCACGACGTCACTGCTCTGCTCTGACAAAAGCCGATATTGGGCGTCGCGTATGGCCAGTTCCGCGGTCTGCCGCTGAAGACTGGCCGCCATGTCGTTCACCGCCTGGGCCAGGACACCGATTTCGCCCGGTCCCGTCGTCGCCCGCAAAGACAGTTCCCCTTGGCCCAGGCGCTGCACTGTGCTCAGCAGCTGCCGCAATGGCTCCAGCACCGTCCGCGACAGGCCCAGATAAAGGATAAGGTTGGCCAGCACGCTGAGCGCGATGACAATTGCCATGTGTCGACGGAATTCTGCTGCCGCCGCAGCCAGGGCCTGTTCACGCGGATAGGAGACGATGATGCGCATGCTGCTGCCGCTGACGGAGGCGAAACCCATCAGCCGAGCCGTCTGGTCCAAGCCCGGTCCCTGCCATGTACCGGTATCCTGCGCCATGGCGGCGCGCACGAAGGGCATGACGGACAGGTTTGCACCGTTCAATTCGGCAGCCGCAGGATAGCGCGCCAGCAAGGTGCCGTCGCTGTCCAGGGCGATCAGTTCCGCACCCGGCACCGATGCCAGGGCGCGGCCGGCGACCGAATCCAGCCAGTCCAGCAGCAGGCCGGCCAGCGCGACCCCGACAACCTGACCATCGTCGTTCAGGACGGGCTGCGCCTGAACCATGATCGACCGTCCGTTGACCTTGGACCGCAGATAGCCGCTGGTCACGGGCCGGCGGGTGGCGACGACCTGCTGGAAGTACTCACGATCACCAAGATTGATCTCGTCATCCTCCGCGGCGGTGGAACAGCGGATGGAGCCGTCCGGGCGGGCGACGAAGATGTTTGATATCCATGGCTGCGTTCCCTTCAGGGTTTGAAGGGTGGTGGCGCATTCCTGGGCTGATTGCATGGAAACGCGGGTGGCGGCGATGCGGACCAGCCGTTGCTGGGTCAACATCAGCTCTGTCTGCTGAGCTGCGGCGAAACGGGCGATATCCTGGGCCCGGATCATCGACTGCTGTTCGGCATCCACCTGGCGCGCACGGTTTTCCAGCAGCAGAATAAGGGACAGCGCGGCAATGACCGCCGCCACCAGGAAGATCAACCGTGCCCGTAAAGAGAGAATCTGTAACGCCATTCCCGGTCCGCGCTTTGATCCGTCGCAAAAGCCCGCTGACAGATGAAGCGAGCATACGACGACTGGCCATTTCGCAGAAGGGTGCCGATCCGGAACCGAGACGGTTCATTGGGATAGGCGGTTCGTCGCCGTGAACTGACACAGAATTTAACACATTTTCAGCGAAGGGTTGGATGTCCTTCGGCGTATAAGGTTGGTCGAGAACCTGCTCACCTGTCTGAAGCCGAGAAATGCATTCCCAGAACGCCTTGTCATCAAAGCCCGCCGCGGGCCCCACGGGCCGTCGGCGTAAGCCATTTCTGTTTCGGCGCGGGCCTGTGCTGGCCATTGCCGGCATCGGTGTCGCCCTCTTTGCAGCATGGTGGTTCCTGGGGCGGTCAGGTTCGGCCGAGGAGGCCGCGCAATATCTGACGGCGACCGTCGATCGCGGCGCGATTGAGGACAACGTGACCGCTGTCGGCAATCTGCAACCGCGCGACTATGTTGATGTCGGCACGCAGGTTTCCGGCCAGCTGCGCAAAGTCTATGTGGAAATCGGCGAGGCTGTGACGCAGGGCGAGCTGCTGGCCGAGATCGACCCGACCGTTTACCAGACACGCGTTGAAGCCGATCGCGCCCAGCTGGAAAATCTGGAGGCGCAGCTGCTGCAACGGGAGGCGGAACTGGCGCTGGCCCAGCGGCAATTTACGCGGCAGAAGAACCTGCTGGCCGAGAATGCCACCAGCGAGGACAGTTTCCAGACAGCCGACAAGACCCTGCGCGCTGCCGAAGGGGCGGTCAAGGCCATCAAGGCCCAGATCCGCCAGACCAATTCGACCCTGCGCGGGGACGAAGCCAATCTGGGCTATACCAAGATCTATGCCCCCATGTCGGGCACGGTCGTTTCCCAAAATTCCAAGCAGGGCCAGACCCTGAACGCCAACCAGCAGGCGCCGATCGTGCTGCGTATTGCCGATCTGTCGGTGATGACGGTGACGACCCAGGTGTCGGAGGCCGATGTCTCCCGGCTGAAGATCGGCATGCCGGCCTATTTCACCACCCTGGGCCGTCCGGATCAGCGGTGGCGCGGGACGCTGCGCAAGATCAACCCGACACCGGAAACCGTGAACAATGTTGTGCTCTACAACGCTCTGTTCGATGTGGAGAATCCCAACGGCGATCTGATGACGCAGATGACGGCGCAGACCTTCTTCGTGGTCGCCGCCGCTGACAATGTGATCCGGGTGCCCGTTTCGGCCTTTCAACGACCGCAGGGCCGGCCGGGGATGCCGGGGATGCCGGGGATGCCGGGGCAAAGGCCCCCCAGTGGCCTGTCGGGCCCGCAGACGGGTGGCGGCCGGCCGCAGGGCGAAGGCGCTCTCGGCGCACCGCCACAGGACGCACCGCGCATGGCGGCCGATCAGGCGCCCGGCAATGCCGAAGCGACCCGTCGGCCGCGCGAGGGCGGCCCCGATGGCAATGGCCACCAGCGGCCGCGCATGGTCCAGGTCCTCAAGGCCGATGGCACCTTGGAGGAACGCCGGATCATGATCGGGGTCAGCGACCGCGTGAATGCCGAGGTGGTTTCCGGCTTGCAGGAAGGGGAAACCATCGTCGTCGGTCGCAAGCCGACGGCTGCGCAATTGAAGATTCAGCAGCAGCAACAGCAGCAGAACATGCAGCGCATGCGTCCGCCGGGGATGCTATGAGCAAGCCGCAGTCGAGAGGGGAGGCGACACCGCTTATCGAGCTGGTGGACGTCACCAAAACCTATTCCAGCGGTGAGCTGGCCGTCCAGGTGCTGAAAGGCGTCTCGCTGAAGATCTATCCGGGCGAGTTCGTGGCCATCATGGGGGCCTCGGGGTCGGGCAAGTCCACCTTGATGAATATCCTGGGCTGCCTGGACCGGCCGACGACGGGGCAATATCTGTTCGATGGCCGCGACGTGTCGACCTTTGACCGTGACATGCTGGCGATGCTGCGGCGCGAGGCCTTCGGCTTCGTGTTCCAGAGCTACAACCTGATCCCGATGAGTACGGCCGCCGAGAATGTCGAGGTGCCGGCCATCTATGCCGGCATGTCGCGCGATGCCCGCCATCGGCGGTCCGTCGAGCTGTTGACGGCGCTTGGCCTTGCCGACCGCATGGATCACCGGCCCAGCCAGTTGTCCGGCGGCCAGCAGCAGCGCGTTTCCATCGCCCGTGCCCTGGTCAATGGTGGTCAGGTCATCCTGGCCGACGAACCGACGGGCGCGCTGGACAGCCGCAGCGGCGAGGAAGTGATGCGGCTGCTGACCGATCTGGCCGCCCGCGGACACACCGTCATCCTGATCACCCATGACCGGGACGTGGCCAACAATGCCCGACGGCTGGTGGAGATCAAGGACGGCCAGATCGTGGCCGACGGGCCCACACCGCACGCCATCGAGGACGGCCCCGTCGCCCCCGTTCCCGCCCGCACCATCGCGGTCCCGGAACAAGGTGACGACAGTGACTGGAACCTGGGGGAGGTGATGGAAGCCTTCCTCATGGCGCGCCGTGCCCTGTCGGCCAATCTTTACCGTACCGTTCTGACCCTGCTGGGTATCGTCATCGGCGTGGCCTCCGTGGTGACCATGCTGGCGGTGGGCAACGGGTCGGAAAAGGCCATGGTCGAAAAGATCAGCGCCATGGGCACCAACCTGCTGGTCATACGTCCCGGCGCCCCCGGCCAGCGCAACGCCAACGGTGTCGCCACCTTGGTTCCCGACGATGTCACGGCGGTGGCCAAGGTGCCCAACGTCGTCGTTGCCGTCCCGGAATATAATGGCAGCATGACGGCACGCGCCGGCAATCTGGACTATCAGACCACGGTAACGGCGACGAGCCCGGATGTGCAGCTTTCCCGGTCCTGGGAACCGGCCAGCGGGGTCTTTTTCGACAAATCGGCATTGGATCAGTACCAGCCGGTGGCCGTGCTGGGCCAGACAGTGGTGAACAACCTGTTCCCCGGCGTTGATCCCATCGGCAAATATATCCTGCTGCGCAATGTGCCATTCCAGGTGGTCGGTGTCATGTCGCCCAAGGGCGCCAATCCGGGCGGTCAGGATCAGGATGACGTGGTGTTCGTGCCGCTGACCACGGGCAGCTATCGCCTGTTCGGTCAGCGGAATCTGCGATCCATGACCGTGCTGGTGGACGATCTGTCCCGCATTGACGAGACGCAGGCCCTGATCACCACCCTGCTGACGACACGTCATCAGTCGGAAGATTTCCAGATCCGTAACACCGCCTCCTTCATCGACACGCTGTCGGCGATGCGTCAGACCATGACCATCCTTCTGGGATCGATCGCTGCCATCTCGCTGCTGGTCGGTGGCATCGGGGTCATGAACATCATGCTGGTCAATGTGACGGAACGGACGCGGGAGATCGGCATCCGCATGGCAACGGGTGCCCGCGCCCGGCACGTCATGCAGCAATTCCTGCTGGAAGCGTTGCTGGTCTCCGCTCTGGGTGGTGTCATCGGCGTCGTGCTGGGTATCGCTGTCTCACTGTTCCTGACCGTGTTCAGCGTCGATATCCAACTGACCGTGCCGCCCATGATGCTGGCATTCAGCTGTGCTTTCGCCACCGGCCTGATCTTTGGCTATGCGCCCGCGCGGCGTGCGGCTTTGCTCGACCCCGTCGTGGCTTTGGCCGCCGACTGACCTTTTCCGGATGATCCAGATGATCGCCCCACGTTCCCTTACACTTGTTTCGCTTCTGCTGGCCGGAACGGCGCTGCTGTCCGCCTGTGCCCACGGCGATTATGGCACGGTGGATAGCCCCGTCGCTGCCCCGACCGCCTGGAGCCAGGCCGAAGCTGACGCCAGGAACGGCGTATGGCCGGCCGCCGACTGGTGGGGTGGCTTCGGTTCGGCGGAACTGGTAACGCTGCTGGCTGATGCCCGCAGGGCCAATCCCGACCTTGCCGCCTCTGCCGCCCGCCTGCGTCAGGCCGACGCCCGTGCCCGCGCGGCCGGTGCTTCCCTGCTGCCCACGCTGGCGGCGTCTGCCGGTCTCAGCCGGCAGGAAAGCGACCTGTCAGGACCGGGTGGCAAAAGCGGGCGCACCAGCAGCAGTGCCGGACTGTCCGCTTCCTACGAGCTGGATTTCTGGGGCGCGAACCAGGCTGCGGCCGACAGTGCTGCCGCCAGCGCCCTGGGCAGCCGTCTGGATCAGGAGACGGTGGCCCTGACGGTGACCTCCACGGTCGCCAACAGCTATTTTCAGGTGCTGTCCCTGCGGGACCGGATACAGAGTGCGGAAGAAAGTCTGACGCTGG
Source organism: Hydrogenophaga intermedia (assembly GCA_943371025.1). Taxonomy (GTDB): domain Bacteria; phylum Pseudomonadota; class Alphaproteobacteria; order Azospirillales; family Azospirillaceae; genus Niveispirillum. Next base: position 34,837 of record CALRTC020000037.1, on the reverse strand, counting down.
CCGAACGTGTGATGACCATTGTGGATGCGCGGTATCGCAACGGTGCTGCCACGGCGTTGGAAGTGGCGCAGCAGCGCAATACCCTGGTCAGTCAGCGTGCAGCACTGCCCGCTCTGCGTCAGCAGGAACTGGCTGCCATCAACAGCCTGGGCGTGCTGCTGGGTTTGGCACCGGCCGATGTGAAGGTTGCAGCCACCGGGCTGGGCGGTCTGGGCCTGCCGGCGACAGGTGTGGGCGTGCCAGCCGATCTGCTGGAACGCCGTCCTGACCTTAAATCGGCGGCTGTGGCCCTGGTCGGGGCGGGTGCCGACATCGTGTCGGCCCGCGCCGCGCTCTATCCCTCTGCAACCTTGAACCTGTCCGGCAATCTGACGGGCAGCGGCCTTTCCAGTCTGGTGGATGCGCCAAGTGCGGCCGCCAATCTGGCCCTGTCATTGAGCCAGACCCTGTTCGACGGCGGTCGCCGTCAGGCACAGGTGGAGATCGCGGAGGCACGGCGTGTTGAACTGGTCGCCACCTATCGCAAATCCATCCTGACCGCCTTTTCCGACGTGGAGACGGCATTGGCTGCCGCCCGCAATACCGCCCGGCAGCGGGAGTTCCAGGAGGAAGCGGTGCGCCAGTCGCGTGAACTGTTCCGATTGGCCGAAAGCCGCTACCGGGAGGGTGCAACGGACCTGATCACCCTGCTGGACGCCCAGCGTTCGCTGCTGTCGGCGCGTGATCAGCTGACCCAGGTCCGGCTGGCGGAATTGCAGGCTGCCGTTTCGCTGTTCCGGGCGCTGGGAGGTGGCTGGCAGTCATCACCGTCTATACCGGGCTGACCGGTTCTGATGCCATCATCACCCGGTTGCGCCCCGCATGTTTGGCGGCATAGAGGGCGGCATCGGCACGGCGCATCGCACCACCAATGCCGCCTTGATCCAGGTGCAGGGCACTGATCCCGATACTGATGGTCAGGGTCAGGCTGGAGCCGTCCAGATCGAACGCCGCGCCTTCCACGGCCCGGCGCAGTCGTTCGGCCGCGGCGTAGGCTTGCGTTGAATTGGTGTCAGGCAGGATCAGGCCGAATTCTTCTCCGCCCGTGCGGGCGAAGACATCCTGGACCCGGATTTCGTCCGACAGGCGACGGGCGAACATCATCAGCGCGCGGTCGCCGGCCTCGTGTCCCAACCGGTCGTTGATCTGCTTGAAATGGTCAATGTCGATGGCCAGCAGGCTGGCCGGAGAGCCGTTACGCCGAAGTCGACCCAGTTCGCGCTCGGCCAGCGTCAGGAAGCTGCGTCGGTTCAGGACGGCGGTCAACGGGTCGGTATGGGCCAGCAGCGACAATTCACGGTTGGCCTGCCGCAATTCCATCTCGTCGATGACGATGCCGGCAAGGTCGGCCAGGATCGTCCTTTGCAATGGTGCCAGCTGGCGTGGCTGGTGATCGATGATGCACAGCGTGCCCAGCGCATATCCGTCCCGGGTCAGCAGCGGGGCCCCGGCATAGAACCGGACATGGGGGGCATCCGTTACCAGCGGATTGGCGGCAAAACGTGCGTCCTGTGACGCATCCTCCACCACCATGACATCGGTCTGGCGGATGGCATGGTCGCACAGGGCCTGAGAACGCGGGGTCTGCTGCACCAGCACCCCACGGTGCGCCTTGAACCATTGCCGGTTCTCGTCCAGCAGCGTGATCAGGCAGATCGGCGTGCCGAACAGCCGGGAGGTCATTTCGACGATGCGATCGAATTGGGGCTCAGGACCCGTGTCCAGAATCTGAAACCGGTCCAGCGCTTCAAGCCGGCGGCGTTCCTGAACATTGGCGACACCCTGAGCGATTACCGGAGCCGTGTGCATCATTTCCTGCCGGCGGGCGGTTGGCGATAATGGCCAATCATGCCGGGGAATGCTGTGCAGGCAAGCTATCGCCCGGTTTACTATCCGTAATAACGGCGTGGGCACCGGTTCCGGTCAGCGGGCAACCGTAATGGCAGCCAGTTTGGCGTCCAGAACCTTCCGGATATCGGCCGGAGCGGCAACGATCTGCAGGCCGCGGCGTCCCCCGTTCATGATCATTTCCGCCAACGTTGCCGCACTGGCATCGATCAGGGTTGGCAGGCGACGACGCATGCCCAGCGGGCTGATCCCACCGATGACATAGCCCGACACTTTCTCCGCCAGCTTCGGGTCGGCCAAGGCCGCCCGTTTACCACCGGCCGCCGCCGCCACGGCCTTGAGGTCCAGACGGGCTGGTGAGGGGATGACGCAACAGACCAGCCCGGCCCCCTCCACATCCGTCACCAGCGTCTTGAACAGGATCGACGGGTCGACCCCCAGCGCGGCAGCAGCGGCCATGCCGATGGCATCCGCGTCGGGGTCATAGTCATATTCCAGCAGCCGGTGGTCGACCTTGGCCGCCTTCAGGGCCGTTACAGCCGGCGTCGATTTTGCGGACATCGCAAACGCTTTCAACCATCACAACGCAAGGCGCCATCTTCATCCGGCGGGTGGTGCAGGGTCAATACCGCGGCCTATGTCGGGTCGACACACTTTGATACCAACATCGGCTTTGCCGGGGCCGCGACGCGTGCCATCTTCCCGTATGTTCGCAAATGTAATGATGCCGTCCTGCCAATGCTGCCTGTCGAAAGCCCGCATATCGTTCTGGTCGATGACCACCGCGACATTCGTGAGACGCTGACGCGTTTTCTGGAAAAACACGGAATGCGCGTCACGGCGGCGGAGGACGCTGCCCATGCCCGCCGTCGCCTGAAGGCGGCGGCCCCCGACCTGATCGTGCTGGATGTCATGATGCCCGGCGAGGATGGGCTGAGCCTGTTCCGGCATATCAGGGAGACCATGGACACGCCCGTGATCTTCCTGACGGCCATCGGGGAGGCGACCGACCGCATCGTCGGGTTGGAAATGGGGGCCGATGATTATGTGACCAAGCCGTTCGAGCCGCGGGAACTGCTGGCCCGTATCCGGGCGGTGTTGCGCCGCAGCCATTCGCTGCCCGTGTCCGCCGCCCGCCGGAAATCGGAGGAACGGCGCCTGACCTTTGACGGGTGGCTGCTGGATCTGGGACGTCGGGAACTGACAGCGGCCGATGGTGTGGTGGTGTCGCTGTCCACGGCCGAATTCTCGCTGCTGGAAGCGTTCGTGCGCCACCCCAACATGGTGCTGACGCGTGAACAGCTTCTGGACCTGACAAAGGGTCGGGAGGCAGATGTGTTCGACCGGTCCATCGACAATCAGGTCAGTCGCCTGCGCCGCAAGATCGAACCCGATCCCCGCAATCCCACCTTGATCAAAACCGTCTGGGGCGGCGGCTATTGCCTGGCGGCCGAGGTGCAGGCGGCATGAGGGGGCGGGTCCTGCATTGGCTGCGGCGGCCCCGCACGCTGTTCACCCAGATGGTCGCCCTGCTGGTGGCAGCTGTGCTGATCGCAAAGCTGGGCAGCTGGACCGCCTCGCTGGACGACAAGGCCGCCGCGGTCCGCCGCACGCATGTGGAGGAGATGCTGCCGCGCATCGCGGCCACCAGTCGGGTGATGGCCGGGCTGCCGGCTGAATATCGTGGTGATGTCCTGGCTGCGCTGCGGGCGGTGGAGACGCGGTTTTCCCTGGATGATCATCCGGCCATCCGCCCGGATTACGAACCGACAGACGCACAGACCGTCGCGGCGTTGGCGCGTCTGCGGGAACTGATGGGTCTTCCGGCTGACGCGGTCTATCTGAAGATCTGGAACAAGGCGGAATATGATGATCCGAGCATGTTCCACAATCCTTGGGCCGCCATCAATCCCGTGGAAATGGGCATGAAGTTTTCCGTCCGGATGCCGGACGGGCAATGGCTGAACGGCATCAACAAGCGCCTGGTCCAGCCCACGGTCTGGAGCAATACGGCCACCTGGTCGCTGCTCACCTCGGTTCTGATGGTGGCTTTGGCCGCCTTCTACATTTCCCGCCGCATTTCCCGCCCCTTGCGCCATCTTGCCGATGGGGCCGATCGGCTGGGCCGGGGAGAAAGCGTGCCGCCGCTGGATGCCGGCCAGGGCCCGGAGGAGGTGCAGCGCGCCACCCATGCCTTCAACGCCATGGGTGAGCGCATTCGCCGTTTTGTCGATGACCGGACGCGCATCCTGGCTGCCGTCAGCCACGATCTGCGTACGCCGATCACCAATCTGCGCCTGCGGGTGGAATTGCTGGAAGAGGGCGAGGCGAAGGCCCGCATGCTGGAAACGCTGGACGAACTGCGGGCCACGGTGGAAGCGACCCTTTCCTTCACGCGCGAGGAATTGGGGGAGGAGGCTGTCCGCGCCGACCTGACGTCGTTGGTCGAAAGCGTCTGCGATGATTTCATCGATGTCGGCCGTCCCGTCAGTTTTACCCCTGCGGACCGGCTTCCGGTTGTCTGCCGCACGGGCAGCCTGCGCCGTGCCGTCCGCAATCTGGTGGAAAACGCCCTCAATTATGGCGGTGTCGCCCGCGTCGCCATCCGGTCGACAGCGTCGGGGGTGGAGATTACCGTGGCCGATGACGGTCCCGGCATTCCAGAGGCGGATATGGAGCGGGTGTTCGAACCCTTCATGCGGCTTGAAACGTCGCGCAACCGTCGCACTGGCGGGGTGGGGTTGGGCCTTTCCATCGCGCGTTCCGTCGTGCGCGGTCACGGTGGCGATATCAGGCTGGTCAATCGGCCGGGCGCCGGCCTGGACGCGGTGATCATGCTGCCCATCGTCGCCAGCCCGCTGAACGACAATCATACCATCCGGCACGTCGCCTGATCGATCACGGTCGGAAATTCCGGTCCCAATCGGCCAGCAGGCGACCATAGCCGGCGCTGTAGCGCAAATCACCCAGGACCAGGGCACGGTCCAGCCGTTCGGCACCGGCGCCCGACAAGGGGGCTGCCCGAATGCTGCCGGTCAGATCAACCGCCGGACCGACGGTGCCGAAGGGGATGGTCAGTGTCAGCCCGGCACGGGTGGCCCGCGTCGTGATGTCCAGGTCGGCTGACAGGGTGGCGCCGTGCCCGAACTGCCGGGTCAGGCCGATGCCGCCGCCCCAGTCGCCGGCCAGATACCGGCCGCCACGCAGTTCTGACCGGGCTTGCGCATCGGCACTTTCCCAACCGATGGTGCCATGCCCGGTCAGGCGCGCCTGATCGCGGTAGAACGCATCCCAGTTCAAGGCACGCTTCCAGACGTGATGCAGGGCGACACCGGCCGACCAGCGCGCCAGCACCGGCTGGTATCGCAATTCCCCGCCCACACCGCCGAACTGGCTTTCCAGATGCCCGGCATCCAGCAGCAGGTCCAGGGCGGGGGTGAGAGCGCCGACATAGGCCAGTTGGGCGCGTTCCAGTTCGTAATGGCGGCCGATATAGCGGACCGCGTCCTCCCGACCGGATGTGGGCACCCTTTCTTCTGTCTCAGCGATCCCGGCCGCCTTGCCGGTGCGTCCGGCGGCCGTCAGCACCAGTCCGGGCCAGGGCAGCAGGTCCAGCCGGCCCCCGATCGACGCCCGGCGGGGCCATTCCTCCCCATAGGCGGCGGGTTCCAGTTCCAGCCTGGCATCCAGTTGCACCTGCCAATGCCGATCCAGACTGTCCGGGCGGCGGGCCCGTTGGAACTGCGTATGTCGGCGCACCTCTGCCGCACTGCGCCGGCCCTGGCGAAGTCGGGACAGATCATCGGTCATGATGGTGGCGGCCACACCCGGCAAGCCCAGGGCGTGGGTGGAAACCGTGACGGGCGCGGGCGTTGCGGCGGGCAGGGCCAGGGCCAATTGTCGGGCCGGTGACTGCCAGGGGGTGACCTCGGTCGGATCATGCCGGTCCGGGCGCCGCTCCCGTCCGGGCCAGGCGGTTGTCAGGCGGCTGACGTCGATGCTGAAGCTGAAGCCAGCCGTCACCCCCTGCGCACGGCGCCAGCCGCTGGTGAGATTGAGGAAGGGCAGCGGCTGCCAGCCAAGTTCCACCCCCGGCCCGTCGCCATGGCCGATATCGGCCGACAACCAGCCATCCAGGGTTTGGACGGGCAGTCGCAGCCCCAGGATCGGGCGAAGGCCGCCGGCACCCGGCAGCGCGGCACCCCCTGTCACTTCCAGCCCAAGAACGTCCAGACCCAGCAGCAGGCTGTCCAACGCGTCGTCGCGCGATCCGCCAAGTCCGCGGCTTTCAAGGACCAGGGAAGGCCGCCCATTCGCATGCGCCATGATCTCAACGGCGATGTCGGCGACGTTGCCGTCATTGCCCTGACGCACTGCCATGGTCACCGCCCGTGTGGGGCGCAACCCCATTGTGCCGCGCGGCTGCGGTTCAGCGTCGGTGGTTATGGCCGACAGCCACGCTGTTCCCACCGGCGGCAGAAAGGCTGTCGGCTGTGTCGCTGGCGGCACCTGAGCAGCCGCAGGCAGGGCGATCAACAGCAGGGCGGTGAGAATAAGCCGCATGGGCGATGACGCATGATCGCTGAAGTCGGATCATTATCAGCCAGCCAGATGCGCCGTGGCAACCGTTAAGGGATGATCAAACCTGATGAAGATACATATGGTAGTCTGAATCCGGTACGGTACCGGCAATACTGGCATATTCTGCCTGCTTAATCGCGATGAAGGCGCGGTGCAGCGCCTCTCCCAGCGCCTGTTTCAGAAATTCGGACTGCGCGGCCTGCGCCAAGGCCGAACGCCAGTCGGCCGGCATGAGGCCGGCAAAGGGCGTGGCCTGGGTGAATCCCTGGTATTCTGCGGCGGGCCCCGGATCGATCCGATCCCGCAGGCCCCGCTGCATGCCGGCCAGCACGGCGGCGCCGACCAGATAGGGGTTGGCGTCGACCCCGGCGGGCCGGTGTTCCACACGCCGCGCCGTGGCCGGTCCCGCCGGCACGCGCAACGCCACCGACCGGTCATTCACGCCCCAACTGGGCTGCACCGGTGCATAAAGCTTGCTGACATAGCGCCGCCAGGAATTGGCATGGGGGGCGAAGACCAGCATGGCGTCTCCCATGCTGGCGGCCAAACCGCCGATGGCGTGGCGCAGCGGGGCGGACGGCATGTCCGCCCCTTCCGTCTCTGCGAACAGGTTGCGGCCTTGCCCGTCATTCAGCGACACATGCAGATGCATGCCGGACCCGGCCAGGCCGGCAAAGGGCTTGGCCATGAAACAGGCGATCATGCCGTGGCGGCGGGCCATGCCCCGCACCAGCCGCTTCAGCATCACCAGATCATCGGCTGCACGCAGCAGGTCGGTACGGTAATGCAGGGTCAGTTCATATTGGCCCGGCGCATATTCGGAAATCAGGGTTTCCAGGGGCAGTCCCTGGGCCTTGGCTGCCGCGTAGACAGGGCCGAAGAAAGGCTGCATCCCGTCCAGATCATCCAGACCATAGACCTGCGTCTGCCCATGCCGGCGTCCATCCAGTGCCATGGAGGCGGGCCGCGGCCTGCCATCCGGCCCAGGCTGGGCATCCAGGAGATAGAATTCCAGTTCGAAGGCACCGGCCGGGTATCGGCCTTCTGCTGCCAGCCCATCCAACTGCCGGGCAAGAGCGTGGCGCGGGTCGGCCCCGTGCGGACGACCATCCAGATGATAGAGGCTGACCAGAACCTGGGCCCGTGCAGGGTCGGTGTGGGGAAGGGGAACCAGCGTGCCGGGTATGGGCCATGCGCGCAGGTCGGCATCACCGACCGACCAGACCAGTCCCGTTTCCTCCACATCCTGTCCCGTGACGTCCAGGCCCAGGATGGAGGAGGGAAGGTGGCGTCCCTGCTTATAGAGTCCCTCCAACTCGTGACGGCGGATGATCTTGCCCCGCCCGATGCCATTGGCGTCGGTCAGCACGATGTCGATGGCTTCCACGTCGGGATGCTGGACCAGGAAGCGTTCCGCCTCCTCCCAGGGGGCGATGTGCGGGTTGGTCATGCTGCCACCTTGTCTTGGGCCAGGATGCCGACCACGTCCGTGAAGGCCGCGATCAGCGCGTCCACCTGGTCGCGGGTGGTGGCGGGACAGACCAGCATCATGTTGTGAAAGGGGGCGATCAGGATGCCGCGGTTCAGCAGTGCCAGATGAATGGCCTGTTCAAGGGCGGCAGCGTGGGCTCCCTCGGCTTCGGTCCCGTTGCGCAGCGGGCCCGGCGCGCAGATGAATTCCACCCGCGCCCCGACGCGGACCACATGCCAGGGCAAGCCCAGTGCAACCAGGCTGGCGGACAGACCGCTGGCCAGATGCCCAGCCAATGATTCCATATGGGCATAGGCCGCCGGCGTCATGACATTTTCCAGGACAGCCCGCATCGCCGCCAGCGCCAGGGCATTGGCGGAAAGCGTTGTTCCCATCCCGGAATGACCGGAGGGTGTCATGGCGCGTACAGCATCAAGCCGCCTTGCCACATCCTCGGTGAAGCCCCAGACGCTGGCGGGCACCCCACCGGCGATGGGCTTTCCCAGCACGAACAGATCTGGTTCCAGCCCATAAGCGCCGGTATAGCCGGCAGGCCCGGTCGAAATCGTGTGTGTCTCGTCGATCAGCAGCAGGGTGCCGGCCTCCCGCGTCAGGCGCCGCAAGGTCGCGTGGAATCCCGGGTCGGGCAGCACCATGCAGCAGTTCGTCAACACCGGCTCCGTGATGACGCAGGCCACATCCCCGTCGGCAAGCGCCTTTTCCAGCGCAATCGGGTCGTTGAACTCCACCACCCTGGTCTGCGCTGTCAGATCGGTGAATTGTCCCAGCAGTCCGGGACGATTGACCGCTGCGCCATCGGCCAGCCGGACGAAGGTTTCGTCCACAGTGCCGTGATAGCAGCCATTGAAGACCAGAATTTTGGGGCGGCCGGTAACGGCGCGCGCAACCCGGAGCGCAAACCGGTTGGCATCGGTGGCCGTGGTTGCGATCTGCCAGTGTGGAAGGTCGAACCTGTCCTGCAGCAAGGTCCCCACAGTCAACGCATCTTCTGTGGGTAGCATATAGGTCAGGCCAATCCCGGCCTGCTTCTGAATGGCATCACGGACGGGGCCAGGAGAGTGGCCGAACATGGAGCCGGTGTCGCCCAGGCAAAAATCAGCAAGGACATGACCGTCCATGTCCGTCAGCGTCGCTCCCTCGGCACGCGTAACCAGGAGGGGGAATGGCATGGGCCAGTCCCGCATCCAATGCATCGGCACGCCCTGGTAAAATCCCGGCAATCCGTCACCGGCGCGTGCCGCGGAGAGAGGATTATTTCGGGCGAACCGTTCCCGCTCCGTTGCCATCAGACTGTCAATGGCGCAAGCGTCGATACCGCCGATGCTGGCCTTCATTCATCCGGTTCCCGTGGCCATTCCTGCCTGCACTGAATGTCAGGGGCGGAAAGGGGCGGCGTCAAGGGCCACCCCGCCAAAAGGCAACCGTTATGGACGATCAGTGCGAGAACCAGACGCCTGTGACGCGATGCAACTTCTCCACATCCTCGATCGTCAGGTCGATCCGGCGACGTGAAAGCGTCATGCCGTAAATCGTGCCCTCATCGTCCTGACGCAGATAGAAGGCCAGCGGCGTGTAGTTAAGGCGGTTGATCACCAGGTCGCCGACATTGGCCGGCGTGTCCGGATTGACCAGCAGTGTCGTGCCGATACCCAGCGCCGGTGAATTTGACAGGTCATTCACCGTCACGGCATAGGCGCCAACGATGCCCCGCAGCTGCGGCGGCCGCGAAATGCCGCTGCGTGCCGTCGCGCCCAGTCCGTCCCGGGCCAGGTCACGGCCGTCGAACAGTGGCAGTTCGGAATCGGCCTTGCTTTCGCTCAGCATGCTGCGCAGCGGGCTGGCGGGGGACAGCATCTCCGTGGGGCCGACGCCGAAAATCTTGGCCAACCGAATGACATGATCCGGCCGGAAGGGACGAACGCCATTTTCCAGCTTGGATATCTCGCTTTTGGACAGGCCGGCCGACGTGGCAAGCGCCGCCAAGCTCATGCCCCGTGACGTGCGCATCATGCGCAGATGGACACCGTCATGATGTTGCACTTGTTGATGTCTCCCCTGACAGACTATGGAGGAAACATACATTGTTAACGGTTCCCGGAAAGGTCGCAGGACTAGTCCAAACGGATAGGTCGCTTTTTAGGAAAGTTGTTCGTTAAAGCGCGCAGCGCCTTCTTCTCATTTTTCGGTGCGTCTCCCCCCTGGAATGCTGAGCAGATTGCGGTGAGGCTTGTTCCAGATGATATAGTGGAGAGAGAAAGGGAGCAGGAGGGCGGTCCGGACATTGTGCGGTCCGGCTATATGGGGGATTTTGCACATTTAGATGGGCTAATCCGCGCCTTGTCGTGCGCCCTGTCCCGTGCCACCTTCCCTGTCAATCAGTTTAGGGAGGATCAGGTGGTCGAGAAGCTGTATCACTTCATTGGTGGCGCACGGGTTGAGGGCAAGTCCGGCCGTTTCGCGCCGGTCTTCACGCCCATGACCGGTGAAATTTCCGCCGAGGTTCCGTTGGCCAGCGCGGTGGAACTGGCCGAAGCCGTCGCTAACGCCAAGGCCGCGCAGCCCGCCTGGGCCGCGACCAATCCGCAGAAGCGCGCCCGCGTGCTGATGAAGTTCCTGGAGCTGCTGGCCCGCGATTTTGAGAAGATCGCGCTGAAGCTGGCCTTGGAACATGGCAAGACCCTGCCCGACGCGCGCGGCGACATTCAGCGTGGTCTGGAAGTTGTGGAATTCGCCATTGGCATCCCGCACCTTCTGAAGGGAGAGTACACAGAGGGCGCCGGGCCCGGCATCGACATGTATTCGATGCGCCAGCCGCTGGGCGTTGTCGCCGGCATTACGCCGTTCAACTTCCCGGCCATGATCCCGATGTGGAAATTCGCCCCGGCCATCGCCTGCGGCAATGCCTTCATCCTGAAGCCGTCGGAGCGTGACCCGTCGGTGCCGCTGATGCTGGCCGAGTTGATGTACGAGGCGGGCCTGCCCAAGGGCATCCTGAATGTCGTCAATGGCGACAAGGAAGTCGTGGATGCCATTCTGGATCATCCCGACATCAAGGCCATCGGCTTCGTCGGGTCCACGCCCATCGGTGAGTACATCTATACCCGCGGTACGGCCAACGGTAAGCGCGTGCAGGCCTTTGGTGGTGCCAAGAACCATGCGTTGATCATGCCCGATGCTGATCTGGACATGGTGGCCGACGCCCTGATCGGCGCCGGCTACGGTTCGGCGGGCGAACGCTGCATGGCCATTTCGGTGGCGGTGCCGGTGGGCGAGCAGACGGCGAACGCCCTGGTTGAACGTCTGGCCCCTCGCGTCCGGGCCCTGAAGGTCGGCCCGTCGACTGACGAAAAGGCGGATTTCGGTCCGGTCATCACCCGTCAGCACCTGGAAAAGGTGAAGGGTTACGTGGATATCGGCGTGCAGGAAGGGGCCGAACTGGTTGTCGATGGCCGCGAGATCAGCCTGCAGGGCTATGAAGGCGGCTATTACGTGGGGGGCGTCCTGTTCGACCGCGTCACGCCCGACATGCGCATCTACAAGGAAGAGATTTTCGGGCCCGTCCTGTCGATCGTGCGCGCGCCGGACTATGAAACGGCGCTGTCGCTGCCGACCAATCACGAATATGGCAACGGCGTCGCCATCTTCACCCGCGACGGCGACACGGCCCGCGATTTCGCGGCGCGCGTGGATGTGGGCATGGTCGGCATCAATGTGCCGATCCCGGTGCCGCTGGCCTATTACACCTTTGGCGGCTGGAAGCGGTCGGGCTTCGGTGACCTGAACCAGCATGGTCCGGACAGCATCCGCTTCTACACCAAGACCAAGACGGTGACGGAGCGTTGGCCGTCCGGCATCCGGTCCGGTGCCAGCTTCGTCATCCCGACGATGGGCTGATCTCCCGCCGATCGGGCGGCTGTCATTGCCGGACCCACCCGCGATGGCAGCCGCCTGTTTGGTATCCATGGCTTTCAAAAAGGCAGGAGCCATCCACGATGGATTTCGACCTGACCGAAGACCAACGCGCCATTCAGGATATGGCCCGCGGATTCGCAGCAGAACACATGGCGCCGTTCGCTGCTGAATGGGACGAACAGCATATTTTCCCGGTCGATACCCTGCGCAGGGCCGCGGAACTGGGCCTTGCCGGTATCTATTGCGGGGAAACCCATGGCGGTACCGGACTGGGCCGTCTGGATGCCAGCATCCTGTTCGAGGAATTGTCGGCAGCGTGCCCTTCCACCGCCGCCTATCTTTCCATCCACAATATGGCTGCCTGGATGATCGACACCTATGGTGACGAGGACCAGAAGGCCCGTTTCCTGCCCGACCTGTTCAACATGGCGAAATTCGCCAGCTATTGCCTGACGGAACCCGGTGCGGGGTCTGACGCCGCATCCTTGCGCACACGGGCGGAGCCTGATGGCGACCATTATGTGCTGAACGGAACCAAAGCCTTCATCTCCGGCGGCGGGATGTCCGACATCTATGTCGTCATGGTCCGTACCGGTGGTCCGGGGCCAAGGGGGATTTCCTGCCTTGTCGTGGAAAAGGGCACACCCGGCCTTTCCTTCGGCAAGCAGGAAAAGAAGATGGGCTGGAACAGCCAGCCCACGGCGCAGGTGATTTTTGAGGATTGCCGCGTCCCCGTTGCCAACCGCCTGGGCGCGGAAGGGGATGGGTTCAAGATCGCCATGAAAGGGCTGGATGGCGGACGGCTGAACATCGCCTCCTGCTCTCTGGGGGGTGCGCGGGCGTGTCTGGAGGCGGCGCGGTCGCACCTGGAGGTGCGGCAGCAGTTCGGCAAGAAGCTGAATGAATTCCAGGCCTTGCAGTTCAAGTTCGCGGACATGGCGACAGAGCTGGAGGCGGCCCGTCTGATGGTCCATCGCGGGGCGGCCAAACTGGACGCCAAGGACGCCGACGCGACGCTTTACTGCGCCATGGCCAAGCGCTTCGCGACGGACGCGGGATTCAAGGTCGCCAATGATGCACTACAGCTTCATGGCGGCTATGGTTATATCCGCGAATATCCGGTGGAGCGCATCCTGCGCGATCTGCGTGTCCACCAGATCCTGGAAGGCACCAACGAGATCATGCGCGTGATCATTGCCCGCCGGCTGCTGGGGGCCTGACCTGAGCGTCGAGAGGAGACCGGCCCCATGCCCTATGTCAATCTGCAGATTACCAAAGGTGCGACCCGTGAACAGAAGGAACGCATCGTTCGCGAGTTCACGGCCACGCTGGTGGCGGTGCTGGGCAAGAAGCCCGAACATACGCACATCGTCATCCAGGAAATCGCAGATGAGGATTGGGGCTTCGCTGGTATGCTGACGGATGATTATCGCCGCATGTCGCAAGGCTGAGGCGCCGCTGAAAAGCACAGGAAGAGGGACATGACCGAGAGCTACGAGAACATCCTGGTGGAAACCAAGGGCAAGGTCGGCATCATCCGCCTGAACCGGCCCAAGGCGCTGAATGCCCTGTCCGACGGTCTGGTGACCGATCTGGAAAAGGCCCTGAACCTGTTCGAAGATGACAATTCCATCCATGTCATCATCGTCACCGGCTCTGAACGGGCCTTTGCCGCCGGTGCCGATATCAAGGAGATGGCGAAGTTCACGTATCAGGACACGTACCTGAACGATTTCATCACCAAGAAGTGGGGCCGTCTGGGCACCTGCCGCAAGCCGACCATCGCTGCGGTTGCCGGCTTCGCGCTGGGTGGCGGGTGCGAACTGGCGATGTCGGCCGATTTCATCATTGCCGCCGACACTGCCAAGTTCGGTCAGCCGGAAATCACCATCGGCACCATCCCCGGCGCCGGCGGTACCCAGCGCCTGACCCGCGCCATCGGCAAGGCCAAGGCCATGGAACTGTGCCTGACCGGCCGGATGATGGATGCCGCAGAGGCGGAACGGTCGGGTCTGGTGGCCCGCGTTGTGCCGGCGGCCGACCTGATGGATGAAGCCATCAAGACGGCGGAGAAGATTGCGTCCATGTCGCGACCGGTGACCATGATGGTCAAGGAAAGCGTCAATCGCGCCTTTGAAAGCAGCCTGGCCGAGGGCCTGCTGTTCGAACGCCGCGTCTTCCACGCCACCTTCGCCCTGGATGATCAGAAGGAAGGCATGGACGCGTTCGTCAACAAGCGCACGGCCACCTTCACCGACCGCTGAAATGAGGGGCCGGCGGGGTCGCGCAAGAGTGCGCGGCCCCGCCGGCGTCCCCAGATGTCGGTTGATTTTGCAAGTGCGAAGACATTAAATTGCGCTGCAATGTAAAATAACGAAATCGGGGGATCGACATGAGTGCGTTGAACGATGTGGTGATCGTCGCCGGTACGCGTACCGCTATCGGCGGATTCGGTGGCAGCCTGAAGGATTTCAGCCCGGCCGAGCTGGGCAGCATGGTGATCAAAGAAGCCATCGGCCGGGCCGGGATCGCGGCCACCGATGTGCAGCATGTGGTCATGGGACAGGTCATTCCCAGCGGCCCGCAAGACGCCTATCTGGCGCGTGTCGCTGCTGTGGAGGCCGGCGTCCCCGTGGCCTCTCCCGCCCTGACCCTGAACCGTCTGTGCGGGTCGGGCGTGCAGGCCATCATCTCCGCCGCCCAGATGATCAAGCTGGGGGAATGCGACGTTGCCGTTGCCGGTGGTGCGGAAAACATGAGCCGTTCGCCCCATGTCATGCCGTCGGTCCGTTGGGGCCAGCGCATGGGCGACGCCGCCGTGGTCGATGCCATGGTGGCGGTCCTGACCGACCCGTTCCACAAGATCCACATGGGTGTGACGGCGGAGAATGTGGCCGCCCGCCACGATATCGACCGCGCGGCGCAGGATGCCCTGGCGCTGGAAAGCCACCGCCGTGCCGCCCGCGCCACGGCCGAAGGTCGTTTCAAGTCGCAGATCCTGCCCGTGGAAGTGAAGGTGAAGGGCGGCACCAAGCTGTTCGACACCGATGAGCATTTCCGCCCGGATGCCAGCGAGGCGGACTTCGCCAAGCTGAAGCCGGTCTTCAAGAAAGACGGCTCGGTCACCGCCGGCAACGCCTCGGGTGTCAATGACGGTGCCGCTGCCGTGGTGCTGATGTCTGCGGCTGAGGCCGGCAAGCGCGGGGTCAAGCCGCTGGCCCGGATCGTGTCCTGGGGCCATGCCGGCGTGGAGCCGGAGGTGATGGGTCTGGGGCCAATTCATGCAGTGCCCATCGCGCTGGAGCGCGCGGGCCTGAGCGTGGCCGATATGGATGTCATTGAAAGCAACGAGGCTTTCGCTGCCCAGGCCTGTGCCGTCGCCAAGGTGCTGGGCTTCGATCCGGAAAAGGTGAACCCCAACGGGTCGGGCGTCTCGCTGGGGCATCCGGTCGGGGCCACGGGTGCCATCATCACCGTGAAGGCAATGTATGAGCTGGAACGCATCGGTGGTCGTTATGGCCTGGTCACCATGTGCATCGGCGGCGGTCAGGGCATCGCCATGGTGATCGAGCGGCTGTAACAAGCGCCTTTTCTTCGTCGGCGTCGGCCCGCCCACCATCAGGTGAGGCGGGCCGATTGCTTTCCATCTCTTTGCAGTCCTCTTCCGGCTTGATAGGAAAGGGGCTGCAACGAGAGGAAAAGTCCCATGTCCAATGTCATCGTCGTCGGCTCCATCAATTACGACATTCTGTCCACCATGCAGCGCGCGCCAAAGGCGGGTGAGACGGTGAATGGCGAGACGGTGCAACTGATGCCCGGCGGCAAGGGGCTGAACCAGGCGGTGGCGGCCGTGCAGCAGGGCGCGCCCGTGCATTTCGTCGGCAAGGTCGGTCGCGATATGTTCGGCGACCGCATCCTGGATTTCTTCAAGGACAAGGGGATCGAGGCCAGCCATGTGGGCCGGTCGGACAGCGAGGCGACGGGATCGGCCCTGATCCTCGTGGATGCCACTGCGGAGAACCGGATCGTCGTTATTCCTGCCGCCAACAAACATGTTGTTCCCGCCGATGCCGACGGGCTGGTCATCGCGCCGGGCGATATCCTGGTCAGTCAGTTCGAGGTGCCGCGCAACACCATCGCCGCCCTGTTTGCCAAGGGCCGGGCCGCCGGCGCCCGCACCGTGCTGAACGCTGCCCCGGCCCTGGATGACGCACCCGCCGGCCTGTGGGCCGATACCGATATCCTGATCGTGAACGAGACGGAGTTGGGCCATTTCGCCGGCGTGGAGGTGGCCGGGGATGCGGCTGTGACGGAAATCGCGACGGCAGCGCGGAGCCTGTTTCGTCGCGATGATCAGACGATCATCGTCACTTTGGGGGTGCGCGGCGCCCTGGCCGTGACGAAATCGACAGAATTCCTGGTACCTGGCCGCAAGGTTGCCGCTGTTGATACTACCGGTGCCGGTGATTGCTTTGTCGGGAGCCTGTCGGCCCGGTTGGCCGCAGGTGACGATCTGGCCACGGCCATGCGCTATGCCAATGTCGCTGCCTCCATCGCCTGCACCCGTGTCGGCACAGGCACAGCCATGCCGATGGCGGAAGAGGTACAGGCCGCCCTGCAATGACGGCGATGTAAAATTGTTTGGGCTTGCGGGGTCCGGTTCGCTACTCTGCCCCCATGATCCATCCAGGGGAGCCGGGCGATGAGCGATACCTATGTCACGCTCAAAATCCGTGAGGCGTTGAAGGCGGCTCAGGGTAGCCGCAGTCAGGCGCAGCGTGTGCTGATCGCCTGGGCGCTGGATGACGAGCAATTGCTACGCGGTCTGTGCAAGCCCTTCCTGAAGGCCATCGCCGGCAGCGCCGTGGACCGCGTGGCCCGTGGTGGTGGCGCTGCCCCCACCGCGGTGCCAGCTCCGGGGCAGGGCGTGGTCCGTTCCGCCCGTGTCTCCTCCGGGCCGAAGAAGCTGCCGCCGCATGTACTGGACGCCATCATCGCCCGAATGGGGACGGGTGGCGGCGGTGCGGCCCCGGCCGATGACGGGCAGGAGCAGGCCGATAATCTGAAGGCGCTGGCCGCCGCTTTCACCCAGCGCAAGAAGCCCTGATGATACGCGGGCGGCGGCTTTGGCCGGTATTGTTGCTGCTGACAATGGCGGCCCTGCCGGTTCGCGCCCAGCAGGCCGAAGCAAAGGAGACCGCCCGGTCGGCAAGCTGCACACCGGGCAAGCTGGAAGTACTGAAAGCCGTGACGGGCCGCCTGCCGGAAACCATCTATAAGATCACCTGCACCGTTCCCAAGGATATGGTGCTGGTGGTGCAATGCCGGGACAGGACCTGCACGATCCTGCGTTGAGCGCCGGTGCGACACCCGCACCGGCGGGGCAAAGCCAATCAGGCGACCTGGCTTTCCATCAGGGCGGCCGCGACCAGTTCGTGCCGGTGTTCTTCCAGATAGGAGACGACGGCGCGATAGATGGCCAGTCCCATGCCTTCGACAAAACGCTCGCCCGGCGTCCGCAGCGCTGTTTCGCCTTCCACTTCCAGGACGGCAATCGTGCGGTGATAGTCGCTGATACGTTCGCCAATGATCCGATCCAGATGGCGGGGCGGCAGCAGATGCCCGAAGCTGAGGATGAACATCAGGTCGGATCGCAGCTTGTCCGCCGACGGCGTCCGCGTCAGCGCCTGATACAGCGCATGCCGGCCAGCCGGGGTGATGCGATACATCTTCTTATCGGGGCGGCCGTCGCCATTGTGCGGCAGCATCACGATATGCCCGTCATCCATGAGCCGACGCAGCGCCGGATAGATGGAGCCGAAACCCGCGTCACTGAAATGGCTGAGCGGGCCCTCCTCGAACTCCTTGCGGATTTCGTACCCAGAAGCATCCGCCCGGCTCAAAACACCCAGGCACAAGGTCTTTACGTCAATCATCACACACCTGTCTGAAGTACCGCCACGATAAAGGTAGCGATGACTTAGTCAAGCGATGCATCGGATCGATATATGTCGGATCGCTAATCCGGTGGTTCACGCATGCAGAAGGATCAGATGAACCGACATGCGAACCTCGACTCGACCCGTCTCGTCTGCCTGTCGGGTGAATTGCTGGCCGATGGAATGGTGCAGGTCTTGGGTCGCCACGGCGTCCAGCGACGCCAGACGCTGGGCGAATCCCATTTCCAAGGTCGGTCGCCAGAATGGCTGGTCAGCAGCCGCCATCTGACGCAGGTGCAGCGGTTCGAGACGGGCCATTGAAAATCCCGACTCGCGGGCTAGCGCCAGGATGGCGGCCGGGTCCGCGAAGCGGAACAGAGTGGACAGCATATCGTCGGGATCGGCGCCGATGTGCGTGTCCAGCAGCGTGCCCAGCTGGTCAAACAAGCTGTTGTCGGCACGCGGACCCCATACCGCCAGCACGGCGCGTGCCCCCGGGCGCAGCACACGGCGCATTTCCAACAACGCAGCCTGCACGTCGGGCACGAACATCAGACCGAAGCGGCAGAAGATCACGTCGAACCGCGCAGCGGGAAAGGGCAGGGATGTCATATCTGCGCCGACCAGGTCGAACGACGACATCCCACGCCCTGCTGCCCGACGGCGTAAATGCGCCAGCATTGACGGGACCAGATCGCAGGAAATCAGATGCCCGTCGTGAAGACGGGACGCCAGGCTCAACGATGGCTCCCCCACACCGGCAGCAACATCCAGAACCATCGAATCGGGCTTGACCCCGGACAGGTCCAGCATCGGAACATTGATGCGCGCCGCAGGATCCGCCATGCGCTCGGCCCAGCGGTCCCAAAGGTCGGCGCTGACAGTCCATCGCTGCTGCTCCGCCCTGGCGCTTATAGGGTCCATGATCTTGTCCTGCATTGGCTTCTGGTGCTGCTTTCGTGTCCAATATTGCCGGAACGACCGGCCACCACTGTGAAAAATCGACTATCCGTCGGGATATGGTTACGACTGAGTGGATTTTCAGGTTAATGCAACGTAAATGACCAGTTTGACCTAGCTTTCCGTACTGAAAACGACTGGGTTCATGCTTAAGGACACATGATCTGTGCTTGCATTTGACCGCGAGATAGCGATAGCTGTCTGTCGTCGGTTTCCACCCGGTTGCCGTTCCCCATCTGCCGAACCAATGTCCAAGCCAAGCTCCAGCGGGAAATTCTATCGCTTCGACGGTTTGTCCGTGCTGGTTGCGGATGATAACCGCTTCGTACGTTCGATCATGGTCACCATCATGAAGGCCCTGGGCATCGGCAAGGTGCTGCAGGCTGAGAATGGTGAAGAGGCTATGGCTATCCTGGATGTTGCTGCCCAGATGGACAGTTCGGTCGGGCGCGATGTCGACATCATCTTCGCCGATCATCTGATGGAACCGATGGATGGTGTCGGTCTGTTGAAGTGGGTGCGGGAGCACGAGAACGACAAGATCCGCTTTCTGCCCTTCGTGATGATGAGCGGTGAAGCCGATGAGGCGGCGGTCCGTCTGGCCCGCGACAGCGGTGTGACCGAATATCTGGCCAAACCGATGTCGGTGATCAATGTTGCCAACCGGCTGCTGTCCATTATCGACAAGCCACGCGCCTTTGTACGCGCCCCCAATTATTTCGGTCCGGATCGCCGTCGCCAGTCGCTGCCTTATGACGGGACCGATAAACGCATCATGAATCCCGAAGATGTGCGGGTTGTCGACGAAGGGGCTCATATGGTTATCGACAGTCAGCCGGGAAGTGTGGAGAATCCGCCAGCTATGAATGAAGGGGGGAGCCCGGGGGCGCAGGACGCGTCCGCTGAGGCGCGACGGGTAAGTGCATGAACGACGATACCAAGCAGGAGGGCAAGCTGCCGTCCGGGGTCGAAATCATCAAGCGGCCGAACAAGCTGCGGGAGAAGGTTGGGGGTACGCCGGATGGAAAGCCCGGTCGTATCGACCCGGCCTCCATCGCGCGTGCGGCCACGCATGTCTCCCGGATGTCGGACGCCCATATCGCCCAGACCCGCATCGATGTGACGGAGCTTCAGCAGGCCTATCAGCGGGCGATGACCGATGTGGAGAATCGCAGTCAGCATCTTCGCCGCGTCATCAAGATCAGCGATGGCATCATGACGCTGGGCAAGACGTTCGGCTACGACTTGCTGTCCGAATTCGCCAACTCCCTCAACCACTTCCTGGTTCCGCTGAGCAACCCGTCGGTGTCGCAGCTGCAGGTCGTCGGCCTGCATATCGATGCGATGCATGTTCTGGTCCGCGATGACATCAAGGGAGATGGCGGCCAGATCGGCCAAGCACTGGCTTTGTCGCTCAATATGGCTCGCGCCAAATTGGGGGCCCGTCGCACCAGTTGACTCAGCAATAGGCTTTCACAGTGCCGCACCCGGGGCAATTGGTGTGTTGGGAGTATTGTTTTTGTCTAGGCATTACGTTGGATCGTGATAAAAGGCGGTGTCGTTGCGTGGTGGGACGCCGGTATGCGGTGACTGCGATAGATGGAGATGGCTTTGCGTCAACCCTATTATGACAGCATCTTGCTTATCGAGAGGCTGCACCGCCATTTCCTGGAAGTGCTGAAGATTGAGTTGGATCGTTTGGGCATACAGGACATCAACAACGTCCAAAGCCTGATCCTTTATAATATCGGTGATGACGAACTGACTGTCGGTGAGTTGACGGCCCGAGGCTATTACCTGGGTTCCAACGTCTCCTATAATGTCAAGAAGATGCATGAGAACGGCTATCTGGCGCAGGAGCGGTCGGCCCATGACCGTCGTTCCGTGCGCGTGCGGCTGTCCGATAAGGGATTGACCCTGCGCAATCGAATCAGTGAGCTGTTCGAGCGTCAGGTGGAGGCGCTGGACCGCAACGGCCTGTCGGCAGACGAACTGGCCGCCGCGAACGAAACCATGCGCAAGCTGGAGCGGTTCTGGACCTCCTCCATGTCCTATGGTGCGTATGTCGCACCTGGCAGTCTTTGACGGTGGCCCCCGATGGCACGGCCGCCACTGACGGAGAATGACGTTCTGATCGAATTTCAGGCGATCGGCAACATCATGCGGGTCAGTGCGATCGATACGGCGACCAATACGGAAGTGGTGATTCAGGGGCCCGTCAGTGCGGGCCGGGCCACATTGGCCCGCAATGCCGTTGCCAAACTCAACTACATGCTGCGCAAAGCCCAGGAAAGGCGTTAGACGCCGGCTGGCATGGGGACGCAGGCTGCTGGCGCGACCATGATGCGCCAAAACTGACCGCCCCTGCCGCAACACATTCGCCAATAAAAAAGGCGGCTACCGCCGTGATGCGATAGCCGCCTTTTGTCTGCATCCGTACCGATCGTGTTCAGCGACGACGCGTACGGGAGTTGCCGCGACCCAGGCCGATCTGCTTGGCAAATTCCGAACGCTGCGCCGCATAATTGGGGGCAACCATCGGATAGTCAGGCGGCAGGCCCCACTTGGCCCGATATTCATCCGGGGTCATGTTGTAAGTCGACCGCAGATGCCGCTTCAGCATCTTCAGCTTCTTACCATCCTCCAGGCACACGATATATTCCGGCGTCACCGACTTCTTGATCGGTACGGCAGGACGCACCGGTTCCGCGGGTGCCTCAACCGGAGCATCCTGAAGACCTGACAATGTGCCGTAAACGGCGTTGATCACGTCAGGAAGCTGCTGCGTGGACAGCGTGTTCTGACCGACATAGGCGGAAACGATCTCCGTCGTCATCCGCAGAAGCTCGTTGACCGAAATGTCGTTGACCGACTGTTCCATGTTCCTACTGTTCCTGAACTGTATTTTTAGACGGTGGCGACAGATGGCATGTTGGTGCGAATGTTGTCAATCTTGAACATGCACATCGGCGATGAAAAATACTTTAGGATTTGTAACTTGTACAGTGGATAGCAAAAATTGTCGCATTTATGGGCACATAGCGCCCGACAGATTGTCACGCCGACAATGAATATGGCTTTGAAATCGTATCCAAGATATTTAGAAGCTTGATCCTGTTCTGGTTTCGCCGCCGGCTATCATTCGCCAGTGCGCAGGCTGGGAGCAAAATGCGACGAATCAAGGTGGTGGAGACATGGCCGGACATCTGTTTCAAATATTTCTACTTTGAAATATTTAAAACGGGCAGTCTGCGGGCCAGGGGTGCTAGATCGGCAATGCCGGGCTGCTTCATTGCCGGGGACAGGAACTGGTGAAAGCATCACGCTTCTGGTAGGGTCTTGCCCGTCCGAAACCCACTATCGCTGGGTTTTCTGCCTGTTATCGTTGCTCCGGGGAGTGACCCGGGAAGGAAATGTTCATGGGTGCGCTGACCATTGCGATCGCCAGTGACCATGCCGGGCCGGAACTGAAGGCTTTGCTGGCTGAACAGCTGCGGGCCGCCGGCCATACGGTGCTGGACCTGGGCACCAACGGGCCGGAATCGGTGGATTATCCCAGCTTCGCCGACGCATTGGCCGCGGCGCTGGCCGACGGGCGCGCTGCCTACGGTGTGCTGATCTGCGGCACCGGCATCGGTATTTCCATCGCTGCCAACCGGCATCGGCATGTCCGCGCCGCGCTGTGCCACACGCCGACGGAGGCGCGACTGACCCGCCTGCACAATGACGCCAACGTGCTGTGCCTGGGCGCGCGCACCATAGGTGTGGAAGTGGCGAAGGACTGTGTCGCCACCTTCTTCTCCACGGAATTCGAAGGCGGCCGTCATGCCCGCCGTGTCGCAATGTTGGGCTGAAAGTGCGATCGCTTCGAATACTTGCATTCGAAGCGTGAATCGCATGATCAACACAAAGCCCGACCGGTACCAGAGGACCAGACGCACATGAGCATTCAGGGTTTCTTTTCCGATAATCTGGCCGATGCCGATCCCGATCTCTATGCCGCCATCCGCAAGGAGCTGGGGCGGCAGCAGGACCAGATCGAACTGATCGCGTCGGAGAACATCGTCTCCACCGCCGTGCTGGAGGCCCAGGGTTCGGTCCTGACGAACAAGTATGCCGAAGGTTATTCGGGCAAGCGCTATTACGGCGGCTGCGAGTATGTCGATGTGGCCGAAACGCTGGCGATCGAGCGCGTGAAGAAGCTGTTCGGCTGCGAATTTGCCAATGTCCAGCCGCATTCTGGCGCCCAGGCCAACCAGGCCGTGTTCATGGCGCTGTTGCAGCCCGGCGACACCTTCATGGGCATGGACCTGGCCGCTGGCGGCCACCTGACCCATGGTTCGCCCGCCAACCAGTCGGGTAAGTGGTTCAAGGTCGTTTCCTATGGCGTGACCCGCGACACCAACCTGATCGATTATGACGAGGTGGAAGCCAAGGCGCGGGAGCATAAGCCGAAGCTGATCATCGCCGGTGGCTCCGCCTATCCGCGCCAGATCGACTTCGCCCGTTTCCGCAAGATTGCGGACGAGATCGGCGCCTATCTGATGGTCGATATGGCCCATTATGCCGGTCTGATCGCCGCGGGTGTCTATCCGTCGCCGCTGCCGCATGCCCATATCGTGACCACGACGACGCACAAGACGCTGCGCGGTCCCCGTGGCGGCATGATCCTGTCCAACGATCTGGATCTGGGCAAGAAGATCAATTCCGCCGTGTTCCCCGGCCTGCAGGGCGGGCCGCTGATGCATGTCATCGCCGCCAAGGCCGTGGCCTTCGGTGAGGCGCTGAAGCCGGAATTCAAGACCTATGCCGCCAGCGTCGTTGCTAACGCCAAGGTCCTGGCCGAACGGCTGATTGCCGGTGGCCTGGACATCGTGTCCGGCGGCACCGACAGCCATATCGTGCTGGTCGACCTGCGACCGAAGAAGCTGACGGGCAAGGCGGCTGAGCATGCGCTGGAAAATGCCGGCATGACCTGCAACAAGAACGGCGTGCCGTTCGACCCGGAAAAGCCGTTCGTGACGTCCGGCGTGCGTCTGGGCAGCCCGGCGGCCACGACCCGCGGTTTCGGGACGGCCGAATTCGCGCAGGTCGGCGACATGATTGTCGAGGTGTTGGACGCGCTGGCCGTCAGCAATGGCGACAACAGCGCGGCGGAAAGCCGGGTACGCGCGCGGGTACAGGAACTGTGCCGCCGCTTCCCGATCTACCCGACGCTCTGAGGCAGTTCACCCCCGGTTCCGGCCACAGGCAGGGACCGGGGGTTTTTGTTTGGCAACGACAATAACGACGGAGGGGATTCATGCGCTGCCCGTTCTGCGGGAATGACGATACCCAGGTGAAGGACAGCCGTCCGACCGATGACGGTTCCGCCATCCGCCGCCGGCGCTTCTGCCCGGCCTGCGGTGCGCGCTTCACCACCTTCGAACGGGTGCAGTTGCGTGAACTCTATGTCGTGAAAAGCTCCGGTCAGCGTGAACCGTTCGATCGCGAAAAGTTGCTGCGTTCCATGCGCATTTCCCTGCGCAAGCGTCCCGTGGATGCCGATCGTATTGACCGCGTCGTCAATTCCATCGTTCGTCAACTGGAAAGCAGTGGGGAGACGGAAATCCCCTCCACCCAGATCGGTGAGATGGTGATGAATCACCTCAACGGCATCGATAAGGTGGCCTATATCCGTTACGCGTCGGTCTATCGCGATTTCCGGGAAGCGTCGGACTTCAACCAGTTCGTGGAAACGCTGCGCCCTGAAAGCGCTGATTGACCGGAACCCGCATGGACGCCGCCCCCTTCACCGACGCCGACCGCGCCCATATGGGCGCGGCACTGGGTTTGGCGGCGCGCAATCTGGGCCGGGTCTGGCCCAACCCGTCGGTCGGCTGTGTCATCGTCAAAGACGGGGTTGTGGTCGGGCGCGGCGTGACCGCTCCCGGCGGCCGGCCCCATGGGGAGCCGCAGGCGCTGGCCCAGGCGGGAGAGGCGGCGCGGGGCGCCACCGTCTATGTCAGCCTTGAACCCTGTAACCATCACGGCAAGACACCGCCCTGTTCGGAGGCGCTGGTTGCCGCCGGTGTAGGGCGTGTCGTCGTCGCCTGCGAAGATCCTGATCCCCGTGTATCGGGCGGCGGTATCCGACGGCTGCGCGACGCGGGCATCCAGGTCGATGTCGGTCTGTTGGAACAAGACGCGCTGGACCTGAATTTCGGCTTCATCAACCGCATCCTGAAGGGCCGGCCGGGTGTCACCTTGAAACTGGCGACCAGCCTGGACGCGCGCATCGCCACCGTGACTGGTCACAGCCAATGGATCACGGGCCCGGAAAGCCGGGCACGCGGGCATCTGCTGCGTGCCAACCATGACGCCATTCTGGTGGGGATCGGCACAGTATTGGCCGATGACCCGGAACTGACCTGTCGCCTGCCTGGGCTGGAGGATCGTTCGCCCGTGCGCGTCGTGATGGACAGCGCGCTGCGTCTGCCCCCGACCGCCAAACTGGTGAAGGGGGCCTCCGATGTCCCGACATGGGTCATGACCAGCCCGAGCGCCGATAGCGAACGCGCTTCAGCGCTGGAAGGGGAGGGGGTACGTGTTATTCGGGTTCCGAATGGCACGGATGGTCTGTTATCCGTACCCAAAGCATTGTCTGCATTGGCGGAACTTGGCATCACCCGCCTGCTGGTCGAAGGTGGCGCTGCCGTCGCGACCAGTTTTGTGCGTGCGGATTTGGCTGACAGAATCGAATGGTTTCGCGCCCCGCTATTGATCGGCGGCGACGGCAAGGCTGCGATCGGCAGCCTCGATGTCGATCAATTGCGCGAAGCACCAAATTTCCGCACTGCCGACGATGTCCATATCAGCTTGCGGCGTTGACGACAGATCGATACCTGCCCCTATCGGTCATATTTCATGCTGACATGTTGAAAGCGGGTGAGCCGGATTTCATCGCTGTCCGACAGTTCACCCGATGCCAATCTCCAGATCACGCGAAATGAATGTTTGCCATCGGCGCTGTGAATGACCATGTCTTCATCGCGTGTCTGCCGTATACGGAGGCCGCGCCGATAAGGGCTATAGAAAATCCTATTTAATTTTGATTTCAGCCTTTCAAGGGCCGAAATGGCGCCGGCAACTACACTGTCGCCACTCTTCTCAATAAATCTATCAAAATCCCTTGCGCACTGCTCCGACATGTTCAGTTCCAGCATTTTCTAATTTTGCCCCACCATAACCAATCTTATTCTTTGCCTTTTCAATCAAGGCCGTTGTCTTCTCGACGCCAATGAACCGCTCGACAGGCAAGTCCCTGGGAGCGTCCTTAAGCTTCTTGATGTTGAGCATTTTCCCTCTGCCGGGTGAGTAAAGGCCAGTCGTGTTCTTCAACTTTCGCATCGATCAGCTCCTTATTGCCTTTTACCCGATCTGGTTGATTTAGGCAAAGCTTTCCCGCGCCAGTTTGGTAACGCCAGTGTCGCAATTACCTCTGATTTCGGATTATAGTCCCAGCCCGCTGCTGAAGGCAAGCGCCGCGCCCAAGGGGAGCAGAGGGGGGTATGGTGGTGATTTTCGTACCTAATATGGGAAATAAAACATATTGTCCGCGCTGCGAATTTTGCAAATATCACCTGTGTGGAGCCTATATTGTGATGCCGTCGCGCAATAAAATGGCGACGCGTCCTTGCGAGCCATGATGCAGGTCGGATCGCGGAACCTCGTGCGCGCACAAGGGGTTCCGCCATGCGCCCTGCGCATCCATCGCCCCCTCGCGTAAATTCCCGCCACGCCATAGGTTATGCGCCATGTTTACTGGAATCATCACCGATGTCGGCCGCGTCGTGGAGATCGAGCGCCGTGGCGACCTGAGATTGACCATCGAAACGCGGTTCGAGCTGGACCGTGTGGCCATGGGCGCGTCCATTGCTTCCAACGGGGTCTGCCTGACCGTGGTGGAGAAGCTGGCGAACGCCTACAAGGTCGATGTGTCGGCCGAAACCATCGCCAAGACCACGGTCGGTGACTGGATTGTCGGTACGAAGCTGAACCTGGAACGCTCCTTGAAGCTGGGGGATGAGCTGGGCGGCCATCTGGTCTATGGCCATGTCGATGGCGTGGCCGAGGTCGTGTCCGTCACGCCTGACGGCGACAGCCACCGCTGGCGCTTCCGCGTGCCGCAGACGCTGAAGCGTTTCATCGCGGCCAAGGGCTCCGTGGCGCTGAATGGCGTCTCCTTGACGGTGAACGAGGTCGAGGACGATGTCTTCGGTGTCAATATCATCCCGCATACGGCGGAACAGACGACCTTCGGCCTGATCGGGCCGGGGGCACGCATCAATCTGGAAGTGGATATGCTGGCGCGCTATGTCGCCCGGCTGGTTGGAAAGGACGCCTGAGATGACGCCCACGGAAACCCGCCTGACGGAAGAGGATCGGCCCGTGCTGAGCAGCACCGAGGAACTGATCGAAGAGGCACGTCAGGGCCGCATGTTCATCCTGGTCGATGACGAGGACCGGGAGAACGAGGGCGATCTGGTGATCCCCGCCAGTGCCGCCACGCCGGAAGCCATCAATTTCATGGCCCGTTTCGGTCGCGGCCTGATCTGTCTGGCCATCGACGGCGCCCATAATGAGCGCCTGCGCCTGCCGCTGATGGCGCAGCAGAACGGCACCCGCCACCAGACGGCCTTCACCGTTTCCATCGAGGCGCGCACCGGCGTGACGACGGGCATTTCCGCCGCCGATCGCGCCCGGACCATCCAGGTCGCCATCGACCCCAATGTCGACAGCCGCGACATCGTCACGCCCGGCCACGTCTTTCCGCTGCTGGCACGCGAGGGCGGTACGCTGGTCCGCGCCGGCCATACCGAGGCGTCGGTCGATTTCTCCCGTCTGGCCGGTCTGCCGGCGGCGGGCGTGATCTGTGAGATCATGAATGATGATGGCACCATGGCCCGCATGCCGGACCTGGTGAAGTTCGCGCAGTTGCACGGGTTAAAGGTCGGCACCATCGCCGACCTGATCGCCTATCGCCGCCGGACGGAGACGATTGTCGAGCGCAGCTATCGCACGTTCCTGGACAGCCATCATGGCGGCCGGTTCGAGATGATCGTCTATCGCAACCGCATCAGTGGGGCCGAACATATCGCCCTGGTCAAGGGCGACATCCATGACGGTGCGCCCGTGCCCGTGCGCATGCATGCGCTGAACATCGTCAAGGATCTGCTGGGCGACAGCCGCCACGGCCCCGTCGGCAGCCTGGAAGCCGCCATGAAGCAGATCGGCGAGGAAGGGCGGGGCGTCATCGTCCTGATGCGCGACGCGCAGCCCTTCTCCCTGGCCGACCGTCTGCGCGGTATGGATGACGGCAATGCCGAGCCGCAGGGTGAACTGCGCGATTACGGCATCGGTGCCCAGATTCTGAACGATCTTGGCGTCCAGCGCATGGTTCTGCTGAGCAATACCAAAAAGACGGTGGTGGGCCTCGAAGGCTATGGCTTGACCATTGTCGGCCAAAGGGCCATACCCACCCCCTTCTGATCCCTTGATCCCCGTCTGACAGGACAAGCCCATGGCCGACGCGCCCCATATCATGATCGTCGAGGCCCGTTTCTACGACGACCTCGCGGACGAACTGGTGAAGGGCGCCGTCCAGGCGCTGGATGCCGTCGGCGCCACCTATGAGATCTTCCAGGTGCCCGGCGCCTATGAGATCCCGGCGGCCATCCAGTTTTCCGTCCGCTCCATGGATTTCTATTCCGGACGCCGCCGTTTCGATGGCTATGTGGCGCTGGGTTGCGTGATCCGGGGCGAGACGACGCATTATGACTATGTCTGCCAGGAAAGCGCGCGCGGCCTGTCCGATCTGGCCCTGCGCCACACGCTGGCCATCGGCAACGGCATCCT
This sequence comes from Hydrogenophaga intermedia, assembly GCA_943371025.1. Lineage (GTDB taxonomy): Bacteria > Pseudomonadota > Alphaproteobacteria > Azospirillales > Azospirillaceae > Niveispirillum. The sequence continues at coordinate 6,169 of CALRTC020000037.1, read as the reverse complement.
GACGACGGAGAATTTCGAGCAGGCCTGGGCCCGCGCCGCCGTCAACCAGAAGAACAAGGGCGGTTTCGCCGCCAATGCCTGCCTTCAGATGATCGAGCTGAAGAAGCAATTCCGTCTTTATTCCCGCTGAGTTCCAGGTTCACCATGCCCCCGCGCAAGAAGATCACCGCCCCGGCTGCTGCTCCCGAGGCCCCGCCCAAGATCAAGCCCACCGGGTCCGCCAAGGCGCGCCGTTCGTCCGCCCGTCTGGCGGCGGTGCAGGGGCTTTACCAGATCGATCTGGCGGGTGCGTCCAGCGAGACGGTGATCCATGAATTCGCGCGGCACCGAATCGGGCAGGAACAGGATGGCGAGGAGTTCGTGACCCCGGACCCGCAGCTGTTCGCCGACATTGTGCGCGGCGTGCAGGCGCGCCTGGCGGATGTCGATCAGCTGCTGGGCGGCCTGCTGGACCGGCAATGGTCGCTGGAGCGCATGGAGCTGTTGCTGCGCGCCATCCTGCGCGCTGGCGCCTGGGAGTTGCTGGCCAACAGCGCCGTGGCCCCGCATATCATCATCAACGACTATATCGACGTTGCCCATGCCTTCTTCGCCGGGCGGGAACCCGGCATGGTCAATGGCGTGCTGGACAAGCTTGCCCGGACGCTGCGGGCCGATGAGATGGCGGCCAAGGGCAAGGGCGGGGCAGGGGCGTCGTGACCAGCGGCAGGTCCAGCGGCCTGGGCGAATTCGGCCGGATCGAGCGTTTCTTCCGACCGCTGGCCGTGGGTGTTCCCGGGGCTTTCGACCTGACCGACGATGCTGCTGTGCTGGACGTGCCCTATGACCAGCAATTGGTGGTCACCACCGATGCCATGGTCGCGGGTGTGCATTTCCTGCCCCATGACGATCCGGCGGACCTGGCCCACAAGATCCTGGCCGTCAACATGTCGGATCTGGCGGCCAAGGGTGCTGAGCCCCTGGCCTACAGTCTGGTGACGGCGTTGCCGCGCACCCTGGGCGACGAATGGGTTGAAGCCTTCGCCCAGGGATTGGGCGTGGCGCAGAAGCAGTTCAAGGTCAACCTGCTGGGCGGAGACAGCGTCTCCACTGCGGGTCCGCTGTCGCTGACCATTACGGCGCTGGGACTGGTGCCACGCAACCGCATGATCCGACGCAAGGGAGCCAAGGTCGGTGACGGCGTTTTTGTCACCGGCCATATCGGCGACGCTGCCCTGGGCCTGCGTCTGGCCCAAGGCGGGCTGGTGGCGCCCGTGTCGGATGCTGACCGCGCCTATCTTCTGTCCCGCCTGCGGCGACCGACGCCAAGGTTGGATCTGGTGGCGTCGCTGCGTGTGTTCGCGACGGCTGCGCTGGACGTTTCCGACGGGTTGGTGGCCGATCTGCGGCATCTGGCGGAGGTCAGCAAGGTTCGTCTGCGTCTGGATGCCCAATCCGTCCCCTTGTCCGGGCCCGCGCTGCGCGTCCTGCTGGCGGCGCCCGACCTTCGCGGTCTGGTTCTGACCGGTGGCGACGATTATGAAGTGGCCTTCACCGCATCGGTGGAGAAAGCCGAGGATATCGCCGCGGCGGCGTCTACGGTTGGTGTGTCCGTCACCTGTATCGGCCGCGTGGTCGATGGGGAACCGGGACTGGATGTTATGGGCCTGGACGGCACGCAATCCGACCTGGGCCCCGGTGGCTGGCGCCATTTCTGAGGCCTGGCTTTTCTAAGGCGCCACTGGTGCTTTCAATTCCACGACATTGTCCTCAGGATCTGTCAGATAGATCGACGGACCTTCGCCATTGGCGCCGTAACGCAGGCCCGTGGCGCCGATACTGACGCCGTGGCCGGCAAGATGGGTTCTGATCTCTGCTTCGTCGAACCGATCGATTTCCAGGCAAAAATGGTCCATGTTGCGGCCTTCCGCCCCGGGGCCAGCACCACCGGCCTGACCCAGCTTGCCGTCCAGCGTGACAAGGTCGATCAAGGTGCTGCCAGCCCGGAGTTGGTATAGCCCCAACTCCGCCTGCACCCGCTCCAACGTGCATCCCAGCACGTCGCGATAAAAGGCCAGCATGCGGTCCAGATCGCGGATGCGCAGAACAACATGGTCAATGCCCAGCAGGCGGAACGGGGCGGACATCCGGTTTCTCCGAAAGTGAGGACGACCTTGGTATCTGCGACGCGGTGTCGCAGTATAGGATATCATACACGCCCAGGGCGGTTTCCTGAGGAGCAAAGTGGCAGTCTATATCTTTGATAATAATAAGATTAACATAGATGTTAACCGGAAGTTAATTTGTCTCTCACCTTTATTGAAGAAAAGTTGATTGTTCATCGTTGCTACTTCGCGGATACAGGGTCAATGCGTCGAACAGCGATCCAACTGTAAAATAGAGATGGAAAGAGGCAAAATGATGCGGTTGGTGAATATTTCAACGTGGTTCCATAATACCGGAATTTCCAAGCGTCTTGGGCTGATCGTCCTGATTTCGGTTGCGGGTCTGGTGGCGTTTGCCGCCCTCACCAGCCAGCAGCAATATGCGCAATTGCAGGAACGGTACAGCGCCAGCGCACATTCGGCGGTTGAGGGCGCGACCGCTGTCGTAGCCTCGTATGTGGCGCAGGAGAAGGCCGGAACCCTGCCGCGCGACGAGGCGCAGCGCCGGGCCCTGGAAGCGGTAAAGGCCATGCGCTTTGCCGGGGAATATGTCTGGGTCAACGATACCGCCCACAAGATGGTCATGCACCCGATCAAGTCTGAACTTGACGGCAAGGACATGACGGATTTCAAGGACCCGGCCGGCACCTTCATGTTCCGTGACTTCGTGAAGGCGGCAACCAGCGCCGCGAAATCCGGTTACGTCCCCTATAAATGGCCAAAGCCGGGCTATGACCAGCCCGTTGACAAGATATCGTTTGTCGCTCTTGTGCCCGACTGGAACTGGGTGGTTGGCTCCGGTGTTTATTTGGACGATGTTGGCCGCAAACATCGCGATCTGCTGATCATCCAGTTGGCCGCTGTCATTGTGTTGGGCGTCCTGTCGGTTGCGGCATCCATCGCCGTGGCCCGCACCTTGGCGCGGCCGCTGTCTACGCTGACCGCCGTCATGGATGATCTTGCCGATGGCAAGCTGGACGTGGATGTACCCGAAGCCACCGCAACCAATGAAATCGGCGCCATGGCCCGCGCCATCGCCGTCTTCCGCGACAATGCGCAGCGTGCCCATGGGCTGGAACTGGAAAAGCAGCAAGAGGAGCTGGCGAAGGAACGCCGGCGCCAGGCCTTGGAAGTGCTGACCCGCGACTTCAAGCTGGCCGTTGCCGGCAAACTGAAGACGGTGGCAGCCGCGGCGACCGAACTGGAGGCGACCTCCGGCGGCCTGCAGCAACAGGCGGAGATGACGGGAACGCGGTCCAATTCCGTTGCCGAGAATGCACAGGTCGCCCGCGATAATGCCCAGACCGTGGCAGCCGCGACGGAGGAACTGTCGGCCTCCAGCGCCGAGATCGGGCGTCAGGTGTCGATCACGGCCGACATCACGGCAGCAGCCGTTGAAAAAGCCCATAATGCGCGCCGGACTGTCGGTGAGTTGTCGGAGGTGGTTGCCAATGTACAGGGCGTTGTCGGCCTGATCGCCGATATTGCCAGCCAGACCAACCTGCTGGCGCTCAACGCCACGATCGAGGCGGCCCGCGCCGGGGAAGCCGGCAAGGGCTTTGCCATCGTGGCTGGCGAGGTGAAGAATCTGGCCGGACAGACTGCTCGCGCAACGGAGGATATCGGCAATCAGGCGCGCGCTGTACAGGTTGCGGCCGAAGACGCGGCAGCGATGATGGGGGCCATTGCCGACATCATCGACAGCATCGGTCAGAATTCCGGCACCATCGCCAGTGCTGTCAGCCAGCAAGGTGCCGCGACGGCGGAGATCAGCCGCAATGTCCATGAGGCGGCAATGCGCACGGGCGAAGTGTCCGAGAGTATCGTGGCCGTGCGGGAAGGTGCGCAGTTCACCATGGCGGCGTCGACGCAGTTGCACGGCGCCGCTGGTGAATTGTCCGAACAGGCTGAACAGCTGCGTCGGGAGGTGGAGGAGTTCCTGGCGGCCATGGACCGCGCCGGTGACCGGCGCGCCGTTGAACGCCGCAGCGTCGACCTGCCCGTGACCATCATCGCGCCCGCCAGCCGCCACCATGCCGCCATCCAGGCGCCCGGCCGCACAGCCGATCTGTCCACGGCCGGCGCAGCCATCCGTGTCACGCTGGACATACAACCCGGGGAGCAGCTGGAGGTCCATGGCCTGTGCCAGAATGCGCCGCTGACCGCACGGGTCATCAGCAACGCCGACGGACTGCTGCGCGTGCAGTTCCGTCTGGACGAGGCGACGGAGCAGCGGATCGTCACGATCCTTGAAGCGGCCTGATCAGCCTTGTCGGTTTTGGCCGGTACCTGTGCCTAAAGCACCAGGTACCGGCAGTCCGTCTCGTCCAGCGGACGGGCGCTGATCATGCCATCGCCGGCTGCCAGACTGGCCGCCGCGGGTGACGGATCGAAAACCCGCAGCATGCCGATAATCTGTGTCGGCTCCCTGCTGTCGGCCACGGCGGCCGGGAGCAGCAGCCGGAGCGATGACCGCCATTCCCGGCCCTGCGGCGCCAGATAGGCCCGATAGAACACAGGCATGCCGCTATCAATGCAGCGGTGGAACAGGGCCGATCGGCTGGGCAGGAAGTGCGTGGGTGCCATCTGGTCCAAAAATCGTCCGGTACTGTCGGCACCGAAAATGTCGCGCATCTTCGTTCCGGCCAATCGGCATCGGAAGCGATCTTCCACATGTTCATAGACGAACATGAAGGGCAGGGCGGGCCGGGGAAAGGAGCATGGATCCAGTTGCGGCCGCGTCGGCACGGCCCCGCCATTATCTTGTCTGGCACGCCACCACAGGGACAGCAGAATGCGCATGGCGCGGTCTGCCTTCAGGATTTCCAGATCTTCCTGCACACTGTCGAATATTCCGGCAATCATCGGATTCCTCCCCGATGCCAGAATGCGCATTGTCGAGCGCTTGGTAAACAGCCGATGAAGCGTTCCAGATCGGCAAGCGAACAGGACAGGCCAGACTTGCGACAAGCGCTGTGTTCGGCCACCCTGTCAATGATGGCCGGGGGCAATCCCGGTCGGGCCTGAGCCCATCCCTTGCAGGGAAGGCCTGGCCGGCAAGGGGGAGTGGAGATGAAGGGTCCGCGCAAAATTGTCGCCAGTCTGTTCCTGTTCACGGTACTGGCTGCATTGCCGGGATGCCTGACCCCGAATTGGGCCAAACCGATCAATCCATGGAAGGATGATGTCGTCGATCGAGGCAAGGCAGCGTTGGCGGCCAAGGATTACGTCATGGCCCAGCAGTTTTACGCCGAGATCGTCGCCGATCAGCCCGACAATATGCTGGTCCATTATCAGTTGGGCCAGATCTACCAGGAACTTGGCCGCTACGAAGAGGCGCTGCGCCTTTATCGGGTCGTTTATGTTTCCGGGAACGAGGATCCGGCCCCATTGCCGAACGGTGACCTGGAGGGGGAGCCGCTGTTTCGTGCGGCCGAACGTAACATCCGTCTGCTGCGTGCGCGCCTGGGCATCAATGACGGGCGGCCGGACCCGATGAAGCAGCAATAGAAGGTCCTGGCAGGGGCGAGCGCTGGATATCCGCTTATTCGGCGGCGATGGCCGTGCCATTCACCATGGCTGCGTTGCTGCTGCCTACCATGTCGCGGATGGTCGTAAAGCAACGACCGCATTGTGGTGTCTTTCCACAAGCTTTGAAGACGCCAGCCACGCTCCGCGCGCCATCATCGACGGTGCGCCGTACGGATTTGCAGTTGATTGCATTGCAGACGCATACATACATGGTCGGACGAACCCGGGCCTTGTGTGAGACAGTCTGTTCCTTTCAGGAACGGCATGAACGTACTGCAAATCATTCGCATGCGCTAGATGATTTTGCGAATTGGTAGCAGTACCATCTTGAAGGCATTGGAGAAATAATAATTTTCATTTATCCGTAGCGTTTCAGCCGCTGGACCAGCGTTCTTGGGGCCTACATCGTCAATTACATGTAGCTGACGGCAGCCATTTTGAGTTTCTGGCAGTAGGCAGTGTGGAGCGGGTGTGTTTACCGGGCCAGGACGCGC
>CALRTC020000036.1:0-60546 GCA_943371025.1 Hydrogenophaga intermedia | reverse complement strand
CATGGACATGACCCTTGGTGGACGCCTATCGCCTTGTCCAAAAAGGAAAACGCCGCCGACGGCCAGGAGCCATCGACGGCGTTTTTACGGAACCCTGACGGGAATCAGGCGGCGTCCACGTCGGCGGCGACGCTGAACTTCACGATCTTGGAAGGATCGCGCACTTCGCCATTGCGGCCCTGGCCGCGCTTGATGGCGTCGACATGGTCCATGCCGTCCGTCACCTTGCCCCAGACCGTGTACTGGCCATCCAGGAAGCGGGCATCGGCGAAGCAGATGAAGAACTGGCTGTCGGCGCTGTTCGGGCTGGCGGCGCGGGCCATGGAGCAGGTGCCGCGCACATGCGGTTCGCGCGAGAATTCCTGCGGCAGGTTCTTGCCCGAACCGCCCATGCCATTGCCATCCGGGCAGCCGCCCTGGGCCATGAAGCCTTCGATCACGCGATGGAAGGTCAGACCGTCATAAAACCCCTCACGCGCCAGTTCCTTGATGCGCTCCACATGCTTGGGCGCGAGATCCGGACGCAGCTGGATGGTGACGCGACCCGATTCCAGATCGAGATAGAGGGTGTTTTCGAGATCCATTTTCCAATCGTCCTTGCACCGGCTGGACGCCGGTTGTCGGTTGCATGCCGATCCGTACCATAGCGATATCGCCGCCGGATGGGAACCGCGCCCGTCGCGGGGGGTGAATGCTATTTCGACGGGGGCGGGGGGGCCGGCGGGCGCGGCGGATCGGACGCGATGCGCAGGGAGATGATGCGGTCGGGGTCGATGACGCGGCCCGTCTTCTTGTCGCCGGCCTTAAGTTTGTCGATCAGGTCCATGCCCTTCAGCACATGCCCCCAGGCGGTATATTCGCCATCCAGCGTCGGGTCGGCATTCATCAGGATGAAGAACTGGCAATCGCCGCTGTTGCGGTTCATGCCGCGCGCCATAGAGACGGTACCGCGCACATGCGGTTCCTTGCTGGGCTCCAGTTCCAGCCAGCGGCCCGTGCCGCCCCGGCCTGTCCCGCTGGGGTCGCCCGCCTGGGCCAGGAAGCCGGGCACCACCCGGTGGAAGGCCAAGCCATCATAAAAGCCGCGCCGCACCAGCTGCTTGATGCGGGCGACGTGCAGCGGGGCCAGGTCCGGCCGCATCTGGATGGTCACGGTGCCGGTCTTCAACTCCATGATCAAGGTTTCCTCCGGCACGGGCTTGGGCCGGTCGGCCATCGCCGTCGGGACCAGGAGCAGGAGCGAGAAGAGGATGAACAGGTGCTTCAGCATGGGCGGCATCGATCCGGCAAGGTTGCGGGCGACAGGATAACGGCCGCATCCTTGCATGGAAAGCTGCGGTGCGGCGCAGCAGGCGGCGGGATTTGCCGGGTGGAGATGGCGTGGTGACGAAGCGGCGGACGGCGATCATGGCGGGGGCTGGGCTGGCCCTGGCACTGCTGGTGCTTTGGCTGGCGCTGCCCTCCATCCTGTCCGCCCGCTGGACCGCAGCCTTGCAGGTCGCCGGATATCCACAGGCCGTGCTGGCCCTTGACCATCTGGGCCTTGGCTCCGCCACCGGCGCCTTCAGCCTGGGCGGGGAACAGGGGGCCGATGCGGTGGAAATCGCCTACACGCCGATGGGGCTGTGGCGGGGACGGGCAGAATCGGTGCGGGTGCGGGGCCTGCGCCTGTCACTGCCGGTGGGGGCGGGCGGCGCGCGTCTGCCGGTGGGCGCTGCCGCCCTGCCGCTGGACGGGCCCCTGACCCTGGAACAGGCGCATCTGACCCTGGTGCCACCGGCCGGTTTGCCGCCATTGACGATCGACGCCGACGGCCAATGGATTCCGGATGGAGCGGTGTGGCGCGGCACGCTGAAGGGCCGTGCCGCCATGGCGGGCGCCCTGGCCGGCGCCGACCTTTCCCTGGGCTTGCGTGACGGGAGCCTGGACGAACTGGCTTTCGCCCTGTCGCCCGATGGCGGGCCACAGGCGCCCAGCCTGTCCGGCAGGGGCCGGCTGCGCTGGAAGGACCGTCAGGTGGCACTTGCCGAGATTGAGCTGGAGGCAAAGCGTCTGCGGGAGGGGGCACCGGACCTGACCGTGTCCTGGCGCAACGGGCAGGGGGCGGCTGCCCTGCAATGGCCCGGCATCGCCCGCGCCGATGCCAGCCTGCGCCCCGGCGACAAGGGGCGGGCACGGCTGGAGGCCAAGTTGGCGGTCGCCGAACTGGGGCCGTTCCTGCAAAGGCTGGGTTGGGCGGCGCCGGCATTGGCGGGCGGGCCGGTGGAGGTGACGGCGCTGGCCGATGATATCGACCTGACCGGTTGGCCGGCCACTGCACCGGCTGTCGATCTGCGCCTGACGGCGCGTGGTGTGGCCTTCGGCGAGGGGCCGCGCGACAATACCCTGACACTGGCGGCGACGGCGACGCGGCGCGACGGCGTCTGGTGGCTGGCCGGTGCCGGGGCCGGCGGCGGGCTGTCCATTCCCACCCTGGGGGCGGAGGTGCGGGGATTGGCCCTGGCCGGTCCCGTGGCGCTGCCCCTGGATATTCAGATCGCTGCCGCATCCGTCCGCCTGCCCTGGCTGCCGCCCTTACCGGTGCAATCGCGGCTGCGGGGTGATCCCGCAGGGGAACTGCGGCTGGAATGGAATGCGGCTGCGACGTCAGGCCCGCGACTGTCCGGTGCCGTCGACATGGTGGCCGGTGGGGACAGCGGCCGCCTGAGCCTTGTCCTGTCGCCGCTGCAACTGGATGGGGAGGGGGCGACAGTGCAGGCGTTGCTGCCCGGCGCGCCGTTGCCGGACGGGCTGACCGGCACCCTGGCTGCCCGCATTACAGCCGGCTGGCATGAGGGCGGGGCCGACGGGGCAGCCGACATAATGCTGGAGGATGTCGGCCTGTCGGTGCCGGGCGCGCGCCTGGCCGGCGTGAACGGTGTGCTGCGCTTCGACCGCTTGTCGCCCCTGTCCATGCCGGTGCAGCGTCTGTCTGTCGGGATGGCGGATATCGGGTTTCCATTGATGGACGGGGCGGTCGGCCTGTCGCTGGGTGGCGATGGATTGCTGCGGGTGACGGCGGAACCGTTCCGCTGGGCCGGGATGCCGGTAACGGTGGCGCCCGCCCTCTACCGCCTGGGGCAGCACCATCTGGATCTGGCGCTCAATATCGCGCAGATGCCAGTGAACGCGGCCCTTGCCTCCTTAGGTGTGACCGGTACGGGTGCCGATGGGCTGTTGATCGGCACGGTCCCCCTGCGCCTATCCGGAGAAGGGGCCGTGGTCGGGCCGGGCAGCCTGCGCGCGGCCCAGCCGGGGCGGATCGCCGTCGCGGGGACGGAGCCGCCGGTCTGGCTGCACCGGCATCGCAATGACAGCCTGGCCCTGGTCAGCCGTGCCCTGGCTGATTACCGCTATGATCAGCTGGAACTGGTTCTGTCCGGCAATGGCCACCGGCTGGTGCTGGATGGGGCGAACCCGGCGCTCTATGGCGGCTATCGCATGCCATTGTCGCTGGTGCTGGCCCCGGCGCCGCCGCACACGGGCCCGTTGCCGCCGCTGCCGGACGATGTGACGGCGGCGATGGCGGCTTTCCGGGCCCGCAAGGACTGATGCTCAAGGGATCAGCAGCACCGACCCCACCGTCTGCCGCGTCTCTGCCAGATGGTGCAGGCGGGCGGTGTCGGCCAGGGTGAAGGTGGCGGCAATATCGGCCGACAGGGTGCCATCGGCCAGCAGCGCGAACAGTTCCGCCGCCGCCGCCCGGTAGACGCCCGTATCGGCGATATGGTGATAGACGGTGGGCCGGACGAAGAAGGCTGAGCCATGCTGGCGCAACTGTCCGGCGCTGATCGGCGGCACTTCGCCCGAGGCCTGGCCGAAGGAGGCGAAGATGCCGAAGGGGCGAAGGCTGCCCAGGCTGGCCTCCACTGTGTCGCGGCCCACGCTGTCATAGGCGACGGCCGCGCCGATACCGTCGGAGGCCACCCGGACCAGGGCCGGCACATCGTCGCGGCCCAGCACGGCCACATGGTCGGCGCCTGCGGCCTTGGCGGCGGTGATCTTCGCCTCGCTGCCCACGGTGCCGACGACGGTGGCGCCCAGCGCCTTGGACCAGCGCGACAGGATCTGCCCTACGCCACCGGCGGCGGCATGCACCAGCACCGTATCGCCTGCTGCCACCCGATGGACGCGACGGACCAGCATGTGGGCCGTCAGACCCTTGAAGATCAGGGCGGCCGCCGCCTGGTCGCTGACACCATCAGGAAGGGGGACCAGATGGCGGGCAGCGATGTTGCGTTCGCTGGCATAGGCGCCGGTGGGGCCGGCATAGGCCACGCGGTCGCCAGGGCGGACATCCGTCACCCCCTCACCCACCGCTGTGATCACACCCGCCGCCTCCACCCCCAGCACGGCGGGCAGGGCGACGGGATAGACGCCTTGGCGCAGATAGACGTCCAGGTAATTGAAGCCGATGGCGGTGTGGCGCAGCCTGACCTCACCGGCGGCGGGCGCAGGCAGGTCAATCTCCCGCGCAACAAGGTTTTCCGGGCCGCCCAGGCCCGTCAGTTCGACGATCACGCTCATGATGTTCTCCCGATTGCGTGGCAAGCGATGCCAATCGGGATACGCTCTGACAGTTATTTCAGAAATAGTGGTCAATGATCGATTATTTTTCAAAAATGAAAAGCCGTCAGATGCCCCGCAACCGGGCTGCATGGTTCCGACACAGGTCGCCCAGAAAGTCCATCACCGCCCGCACACGGGCCACGCGCGACAGGTCGGCATGGGCGACCAGCCACAGATCCTGGAACCCGATCTGGTCAGGCCCGACCAGCCGCACCAGCCCCGGCACGGCATCGGCGGCCAGACAGGGCAGGATGGCGGCCCCGACGCCGGCGACCGTCAGGGCAATCTGCACATTCATGGTGCCGGCCGTGGCCGCAATAGGCCCCCGCCCGAACTTGCGCAGCCATTCGGCGGAGCGCAGATGCGCCATGGTCGGGTCCCACCCTACCAGCGGCAGCGTCCACGGATCGCCCCCGGCCTGTTCCGCCAGAGCCGGGGCTGCGTAAAAGCCGAAGCCCAGGGTGCCGACGCGGCGGCGGACATGGTCGCCCTGGTCCGGCCGGACCAGACGCAGGGCCAGATCGCTTTCGCGGCGAGACAGGCTGACGACCGAGACACCGGTCACGATTTCCAGCGTCAGGTCGGGATGGGCGGCGCGCAAGGCCGGCAGGGCGGGGGCGATCAGATAGGCGGCTGTCGCCTCCGCCGTGGCCAGCCGCACCGTGCCGCGCAGCCCGCCATCATCGGCACCGGCCCCGCGCATCACGGCGTCAATGGCCGCTTCCGCCGCTTCTGCCCGGATCAGCAGGTCGCGTCCGGCGGGCGTCAGCACATAGCCGTCGCGCAGCCGTTCGAACAAGGCGACACCCAGCGAATTCTCCAGCGACTGGATATGGCGGCCGATCGTGGCGGGGCTGCCGCCGCTGGCGCGGGCCGCCGCCGACAGGCCGCCCAGCCGCGCCACGGCCAGAAAATGCCGCAGATCGTTCCAATCCATGCCACAGCCCCTTATCAGCATGCCCCGCAACGACAACATAGCGCGGATGCGCCGTGGGTGGCTTTAGTTGACACGATCTGTGTGGTCGGGGACAAGCTAGCGACGATGCCAGTGATCGAGATGCCCAATCAGATGACGACCGCCCGCTTCCTTCGCCGCCTGCTTCTGTCCACGGCGCTGGCGTATGGGCTGGTGGCTCCCGCCCTTGCCGCCGATCAGCCGGCGGCTGACCCGTCCGCCAAGGAGACGGGCCAGCCCGTGCTGCTGTCGGCCGAGCAGGTGGACTATGATCATGACCTGGGCATCGTCACCGCGCGCGGCCATGTGGAACTGAGCCAGGGTGCGCGGCTGCTGCTGGCCGACACCGTCAGCTTTTCAGAAAAGACCAATGTCGTCACCGCGTCGGGCAATGTCTCCATCCTGGAGCCGACGGGCGAGGTGCTGTTCGCCAACTACCTGGAATTGACCGACGATCTGCAGAAAGGCTTCGTCGATCAGGTCCGCGTGCTGCTGTCGGACAATTCCAAATTCGCGGCCATGCAGGGCGAACGGCTGGACGGTCGCTATACCCGCATGGAAAATGCCGTCTATTCCCCGTGCGAACTGTGCGCCGAGGATCCGTCGCGCCCGCCCATCTGGCAGATCCGCGCCGCCCGTATCACCCATGACCAGGGCAATCACGACGTCTATTACCGGGACGCGACGCTGGAAGTGGCGGGCGTGCCGGTCATGTGGCTGCCCTTCTTCGGCCATCCGGACCCGACGGTGGAACGGCGCAGCGGCTTTCTAGCGCCCAGCGGCGGCATCAGTTCCGATCTGGGCACCTATGCCAGGCTCTATTATTTCTTCGATATCGACGAGTCGAAGGACTTCACCCTGGAAGTCGTGCCCAGCGTGAAGGACAAGCTGCTGCTGGGCGGCGAATATCGCCAGCGCTTCGCCACCGGCAGCCTGACACTGAATGCCAGCGGCACCTATGCCGACCGGGCGCGCGACACGACATCCGGCGTGGTGACGGACAAGGAATTCCGGGGCTATGTCTTCGGCACGGGCCGGTTCGATATCGATGATCAATGGCGCTGGGGTTTCGACCTGCGCCGCGTGACCGACGACACCTTCCTGCGCCGCTATGATTACAGCCGGGAAGATATTCTGGCCAGCCGCGCCTATGTCGAACAGTTCGATGCGCGCAACTACCTGTCCATCAATGTCTATGATTTCCAGGACCTGCGCCCCAACAACCCGGAGGAGGAGCCGCTGGTTCTGCCCATGGTCACCTACAGCGCGCTGGGTGAGCCGGGTGGAATTCTGGGGGGGCGCTGGTCGGCGGATGCAGGCTTCCTGTCGTTGTTGCGCAATGATGGCAATGACACGCGCCGCCTGTCCGGTTCGGTCGGCTGGCGACGGGACGACATTACCAATTTTGGTCTGGTGTCGACGATGAATGCCCAGGCGCGGACCGATGCCTATTGGGTCAGCAACCTGCACTATGCCGATGGCACGGTGGCGGACGGCGACAAGACGCGGGTACGGCCTTTCGCCCATGCGGACTGGACCCTCTCATACCCGCTGGCGCGCCAGGATGACACGGTGCAGACCCTGATCGAGCCGCTGGTCATGCTGTCAGCCGCCCCCAATATCAGCAACAGTTCAAACATCCCCAACGAAGACAGCCAGGATATCGAGTTCGATTACACGAACCTGTTCCAGACCTCGCGCTACCCCGGCATTGACCGGCTGGAGGGTGGGCAGCGCGTCACCTACGGTGTGAAGGCGGGCTTCTTCGGCTTTGGCGGCGGGTCCAGCAATATTTTCCTGGGCCAGAGCCAGAAGCTGAAGGGCGATACCGATTTCCCCATCGGGTCTGGTCTGCGCCGCCGCACGTCCGATGTGGTGGGCAAGGTGGAACTGACGCCCAGCCCCTGGATGGATGTCTCCTACTCCTTCCGTCTGGACAGCCACAATCTGGCGCAGCGGCTGCATGATGTGTATGGCGTGTTCGGTCCTTCGCAGTTCCGCGTGACCGGTTCTTACGTTTATCTGGACAAGCTGACCCAGGATGACGGTCTGGCCACCCGTAACCGCGAGGAACTGACGCTGGGCATCAGTTCGGCCATTACCGACCGCTGGTCCATCGGCATCAATCACCGCCGTGACTTGGCCGCCGGCGGCGGACCGGTGTTGAGCAGCGCCACCCTGACCTATCAGGAGGAATGCCTGACCTTCCAACTGGTGGGCGAACGGGATTATACAAGGCGTACCGGTATCGATACGGGTGACCGCCTGTTCTTCCGCGTGGTGTTGAAGAACCTGGGCGAGTTCATGAGCCCCGCCATCTCCGGCTCCGTGTTCGGTCAACAACAGCAGTGAGCGGCATGACGACCAGGGATATCAGCGATCAGGACCTGTTCCGCTGGCTGGATTTCCTGGAGAATTACGCGCGCGACTGGGACCGGGCGTTCGAGAACCGGCCGGGATATTTCACGCAGGAATATTGGTACCTGTTCGTGGGCTGTACGGTGGCCCATTGGCGTCATGCGCCGCTGACGGTCAGTGCGGCCTGCCAGACCATGAAATCGGGGTCCAACCGCACGCGGGAGGATCGGATCAAGCGCGCCGTCGATGACGGCTATCTGGAAAAGCGCAAGGCTGATCTGGATGGGCGCAACGCCTTCGTTGTGCCCACGCCCAAGCTGGAACAGGTGATCCGCGGTCATTTCAGCCGCACCTTGCAGATGGCGCGGGACACGATCGGCGCGGATTGACGGTCCCGTTCGCATCCGCACAATAGGCGCAGAATTTGCGGCAATCATGTCCGCTGTCTCTTCTGTATATCCGGACCGGCTCCCCACGCCATGGTGTGGATAACGCTGGCGTATCCTTTTTGGACGCGACCGGTGGTGGACAATACAGAACATACAGGGACGGAAGATGGCCAAGACACGCGCACCGCGCCACCCCCACACCATGGCTCTGCTGACGGGAACGGCGATGCTGGCGGCACTGCCCGCCATGGCGCAGCAGCAGCAGCCGGCTGCCGACAGCCTGACGCTGGAAGAGATTGTGGTGACGGCCCGCCGGTCGGAGGAACGGTTGCAGGATGCGCCCGTGGCCGTCACGGCCCTGTCGGCCGACATGCTGGAACGGCTGGGCGCCGCCAATCTGGGCGATCTGCAGGCCGCCGTGCCGAACCTGACCCTGCATGAAGGCGACGCGTCGAACGCCGTCGTCTATATTCGCGGCGTCGGCCAGATCGACAGCCTGGCCTTCGCGGACCCCGGTGTCGGCATCTATGTCGACGATGTCTATCTGGGCCGGGCCCAGGGTGCCTTCCTGGATGTGTTCGATGTGGAGCGGATCGAGGTGCTGCGCGGCCCTCAGGGCACGCTCTACGGCCGCAACACCATCGGCGGCGCCGTCAAGTTCGTGTCCAAGCAGCCCGACGACCGCACAGCCGCGTCATTGGAAGTCACGGGCGGTTCCTATGACCGGTTGGACGTGAAGGCCAGCCTGCGCGGCGCCCTGATCCCGGAAAAGCTGGCCGCCAGTGCCGCCGTCGCCTATCTGTCGCGCGATGGCTATGCCACCAATTCCGTGGATGGCAAGGATGATGGCGACAAGGACACCTTCGCCTGGCGCCTGGCCCTGCATGGCACCCCCAGCGAGGTCCTGTCGGTCACCCTGTCGGTTGACGGGTCGGATGACACGCCTGACACGTCGCGCACGCCGGCCCGCGCCACGGCCGTGTTCGGCACGGCCGCCAGCCGCACGCCGTTGAAGGTGGACGCAGACTTCAATGACCTGAACAAGCTGAAGGTGCGCGGGGCGGCGGCCAATATCGGCTATGACGTCAATGACGCCTTGACGCTGAAATCCATCACCGCCTATCGCACGATGGATTACGACACGCATCTGGACCTGGATGCCACCAACGCTGCCATCTTCGGCGTCTATGTGGACGAGGCGCAGAAGCAGTTCAGTCAGGAATTCCAGGCCAATGTGCGCAGCGACCGGTTCGATGGCGTCTTCGGGCTTTATTATTTCCGCGAACATGACGAGACCTTGAGCGGGCTTTACGGTCCCGTCATCAGTCTGGTCACGGCGTCCTTGAACGACCAGACCAACAAGTCCTATGCGGCGTACGGCCAGGGCAGCTATCACCTGACCGATGCGCTGTCGCTGACGGCGGGGCTTCGCTATACCTATGAAAAGAAGGATTTCCGCCGCACCCAGGAATTCCTGGCGCCTGCGGCCCCCGTGCCGACCAGGATGGGTGGCGGCCTGCTGATCACCAATGTCGATACCGATGGCGACTGGTCATCGCTGTCACCCAAGGTTGGTGTCGATTACAAGATCAATGACGATGTCATGGCCTATGCCAGTGCCGCCCGCGGGTTCAAGAGCGGCGGGTTCGACGGCCGATCCAATGACGCCACCCAAGCCGTGCCCTATGATCCGGAAACCATGTGGTCATACGAGGCGGGGCTGAAATCCACCCTGTGGGACGGGCGCGCGACGCTGAACCTTGCGGCCTTCTATAACGACTACAAGGATTTGCAGCTTTCCAGCTTCGTGGCGGATGCCAAGGGCAGCTTCGCCGCCCTGTTCACCAATGCCGGTGCCGCCACGACCCGGGGCCTGGAGGTGGAGGCCAATGCGCGGGTGTCACGGGAAGTGACCCTGACCGGCACCATCGCCCTGATGAGTGCCAAATATGACGAATATATCGGGCCGGGCGGCAAGGACATTGCCGCGCTGCGCACGCCCGTCAATTCGCCCAAGACCAGCTATCGGCTGGGCCTGAACTGGCGCCATCCGGTGTTCGATGCCGGCGATCTGGTCTTTGATGCCGATGCCGAATACCGGTCCAAGACCTACCCCACCGTGTCCAGCAGCGAGATCCTGGCCCAGAAGGGCTATACGCTGCTGAACGCCCAGGTGGCGTTCGAAACGGCCGACGATCATTGGACCGCCCAGATGGGTGTGCGCAACCTGCTGGACAAGCGCTACATCACCCATGGCTTCGACCTGTCGGACAGCATGGGCTATCAGCTCGCCTATTACGGCGCGCCGCGCACCTGGTCCTTCAGCCTGAAATATCGCTACTGACGGGGGCCTGCCTTGGGTCTGGATCCGCAATCGCTGGCCCTGCTGGAGACATTCCGGCAGGCGGGCGGCACCGCCATCGACGATATCGACATGGCGGCTGCCCGTCGCGACTATGACGCGCTGTTCAGCCAGCTGGGCGGGCCGATTTCCCAGGATGTCGCCATCCGCCTGGAAAGCCTGGCCCTGACCGATCACCAACTGCCGTTGCGCCTTTATCGTCCTGTGGGGGCGACCGGGCCGTTGCCCACCCTGCTGTTCTTCCATGGCGGCGGGTGGAGCATGGGGGGGCTCGCCTGCTATGACGCCATGCTGTCGCACATGGCGGTGCAGGCGGGCTGCCTCATCGTCTCCGTCGGCTACCGGCTGGCACCGGAACATCCGTTCCCGGCGCCGCTGGATGACGCGCTGAACGCCACGCGCTGGGCCCTGTCACAAATCGGCTGGCACGGCGGCAACCCCATGCGTCTGGCCATCGGTGGCGACAGTGCCGGCGGTACGCTGGCGGCGGCCGTTTGCCTGCTGCTGTCTCCGGCGGAGCTGCGGCCGCGGTTGCAGGTGCTGTTGTACCCCGTGCTGACCCTGCTGGACAGCGATCCGCGGCTGGTATCCCGGACCACCAATGGCAATGGTGAGTATTTCCTCTCCCGCGAGGGTATCGCCTGGGCCAAGAAGAACTATCTGCCCGACCCGTCTTTGGCCGTCCTGCCGGCAGTGTCGCCCCTGATGGCGCCTGATCTGCGCGGCCTGCCGCGGGCCTTGGTCGTGACGGGTGGGTTTGACCCGCTGCGCGATGAAGGGGCGCTTTATGCCCAGCGGCTGCGCGATGCCGGGGGACAGGCGGAGCATGTGGATTTCCCCGGCACCTTCCACGGCTTCATGTCATTCTCCGGCAGTTTGCCGGTGGGGCGCGAGGCCATTGCGCTGGTGGCGGATCGGTTGCGGCAGGTGTTGTAAGAAGTTCTCCCACCCCGGGGCCGGCGCAAAGCGGCCCGGGGGTCTGCACCCTGTCCGTCGGGGCAACCCGGCGGACAGGTTTTTTTATACCGCCGCCGTCAGCAGAATGAAGCCCAGTGCGTAGGCGGCCATCAGCAGCGTGGTCAGGGCCAGTGCCGCGACGGGGCGGGGGCCCAGAGCCGCCATGGAACGCAGGCTGGTCTTCATGCCCAGCCCTGCCACGGCCGTGATCAGGCAGGCGCGCGACAGTTCGCCCAGCCCCGCCACCAGGGTGGAGGGGAAAAGCCCGGCACTGTTGGCTGCCATCAGGGCCAGGAAACCCAGCAAGAACAGGGGGAAGGGCGGTGCGGCAGCCTTGTCGTCGGCGCCCCTGTCGCGGAACAGCCAAGTGATGATCAGCACTACGGGCACTAGGCAGGCGACCCGCATCAGCTTGGTGACGGCCGCCACCTCCGCCGCGTGGTCGGACACCAGATAGCCCGCCCCCACCACCTGCGCCACATCATGGATGGTGGCGCCGAAGAACAAGCCGGCCTGGGTGTCGTCCAGCCCGATCAGGCGCGTCAGCAGCGGATAGGCCAGCATGGCCAGGGTTGACAGGGCCGTGACCCCGACCACGACCAGCAGCGTGGATTTTTCGCATTGGCGGCGGGTGGGCAATGCCGCGGCGATGGCCAGGGCTGCCGACGCACCGCAGATGGCGACCGCCCCCGCCGACAGCAGCGCATGGGTGCGTTCCAGCTTCAGCGCGCGGCCCAGGGCATAGCCGCCCAGCAGGGCCACCAGCAGGGCGGAGACCGACAGCCCGATGGCGCCCCAGCCAAGACCGGCCATGTCAGCCAGCGTGACCTTGACGCCCAGCAGGGCCACGCCCAGGCGCAGCACCGGCTTGGTGGCGATGGTGATGCCGGGCTGACAGCGCGTGTCGATGGCCAGGAAATGAAAGCCCATGCCGATCAGCAGGGCATAAAGCATGACGGGCCCGCCCTGCCACGCGGCCAGATGGGCCGACGCCAGCGCCACAGTGCCGGCCAGCAGCAGCCCCGGCAAGGGTGCGCGCACCGCATTCCACAGCGGCAGCCGCGCCGGCGCGCTGGCGAGCGAGCCCATGCTCATCAGGCGGGCTTTCCGTCCACCGGCGCCATGCGCCGGTCACGATGGGTGACCATGCGCGTGTGCAGCCGGCGGATGGCGTTGCTGCCGGTACGGGTGAACAGGAAGGGCAGGAACCCATGCAGCAGGCAGGCGATTCCGGCCAGGATCATGGTGGCGCCGAACGAAAAGGCCTGCCCCATGTGCGCCAGATAGCTTTCGCCCACGGAGGCCGGATGTTCGTTGAACAGACGGTGCAGCATGACCCATTCCCCTGAAAATCTGATGGGGAAAACATAGCAACGAACCGCGTCGATTTTTCTCCAAATCCTGTGGGCGCATGCAGCGGATGATGTGATAATTTCCTACATAAGTGTAGGAATGGAGAATATTTTGGACAGCATCGACCTGAAGATCCTGGCAACGTTGCAACAGGATGCCTCCGGCTCTGTGGCGGAGATTGCGGACCGGGCCGGTGTGTCACAGACCCCGTGCTGGCGTCGCATCAAGCGGCTGGAGGATGAAGGCGTGATCCGCAAGCGGGTGGCGCTATTGAATCCACGCAAGCTCAATCTGGGGCTGACAGGCTTCATCCTGATCCGTGCCGCCAATCATTCGGAAGAGTGGCTGGAGAAGTTCGCCGCAGGCGTCAGCCGCTTCCCGGAGGTGATCGAACTGCACCGCATGTCGGGCGATATCGACTATATGGTGAAGTTCATGGTCGACAGCATTGCCGGCTATGATGCGCTTTATAAGCGGCTGATCAAGGTGGTGGACCTGTCGGATGTCTCCGCAGGCTTTTCCATGGAATGTCTGAAATACACGA
Organism: Hydrogenophaga intermedia; assembly: GCA_943371025.1. Lineage (GTDB taxonomy): Bacteria > Pseudomonadota > Alphaproteobacteria > Azospirillales > Azospirillaceae > Niveispirillum. The sequence goes on along the minus strand of CALRTC020000036.1, from coordinate 47,020 downwards.
CCGAACTGCCCCTGGATTATGTGCAGGGGTAACGAAGGGCTGGTTACTTGATCAGCCGCAGCAGTTCCTTGAATTCCGGCCGATCATAGCGGTGCAGCCATTCGAACACGACCATTTCCGTCGTCACGATCTCCACCCCGTGGAAGCGCAGGCGGTCCAGGGCGGCCTGCTTGTCGGCGGCCTGGCGCGACCCGCAGGCATCAGCCACGACGGTCGTGCGCAGCCCCAGCGCCTTCAGGCCGAGTGCTGTTTGCAGCACGCAGACATGGGTCTCCGTGCCGGCCAGGATGACGGTGCCGCCGCCCGCCGTCCACCCCAGGAAATCTGCCTCTTCCGCAGCGGAGAAGTGAACCTTGGCGAAGCGGCGGGGCACCAGGGCGCCCAAGGTCTGGGTGGTGGGGCCGATGCCACCCGGGTTCTGTTCCGTCGCTGCCATCGGCACGCCCAGCCGTTCCGCCGCGCGGGCCAGCACCAGGGCGCGGGCCACCACGGCGTCGGCCCCATCGATCGCTTTCAGCAGCCGGTCCTGAAGGTCGATGAAAACAAGGCGGCTGTGATCGGCGGCCAATGTCAGGGTGGGCGGAACCAGGGGCGCCATGGCACTCTCCTTTGCGCGAAGACATCGATCTCACTCTGTGCGGCCTGTCACTGCGCCGCAAGCCCCGGAACGTTTCAATTCAGCATCTGATTTGAAACCGCAAGGGAGGCGGCGATGGGCCGCTTTGTCATGTTGTTGGCACTATGTCTGGGGCTGGCCGCCTGCTCCGGTCCGGACATGGTGATGCCGCCCTTGCAGGTGGCCGATGAACATCCGCATTTTGCCGGGTGCGCCGCCTATGTCCAGGCATCGAAGCCCGGCGAGGAGGCGACGGCGGAGCGGGCGGATGCCCTGGCCAAATGTCTGGCCCGGAATGCCGATCCCAAGCAGGTGGCCATGCGCCTGTGATTGCGGGGGAGAAGACTGGACGGGATGGTTCCGCGTACTACATTCTGGAAACCTCTCTGACGCAAGGTGCAGCATGAACAGCAAGTCCTGGTTTGCGGGCCGTCGGGCCGTCCTGGCCCTGGCCGGTGGTCTGGCAATGATGGGGATGATCGGCATGACGGATGCGGCGCGGGCGGAAGACGCCTATGATTTCAGTTTCACGGCCATCGAAGGTGGCGCCTTGAAGCTGGACAGCTATCGCGGCAAGGCTGTGCTGGTGGTCAATACCGCCTCCATGTGCGGCTACACCCCGCAATATAAGGGCCTGGAGGCCCTGTGGGAAAAGTACAAGGACAAGGGCCTGATCGTGCTGGGCGTGCCGTCCAATGATTTCGGCGGGCAGGAGCCGGGCTCCGCCAAGGAGATCAAGGAATTCTGTGACGTCAATTTCGCCATCGACTTTCCCATGACCACGAAGGAACCGGTGAAGGGCGACGCTGCCCACCCCTTCTACAAGTGGCTGGCGGCGCAGAAGGGCGAGCCGAAGTGGAATTTCCACAAATATCTGATCAGCACGGATGGCAAGCTGATTGAGGCTTTTTCCTCCAAGGTGACGCCTGAATCCGCCGAATTGTCCGCTGCCATCGAGAAGGCGCTGCCCAAGGGTTGACGGCCCCGGCTTGTAATTATGTGACCGGGTGGAGTAGGGTCGCGGGGCGCGCGTCCGGTGACGGGCACGCGCCCTTTCCGTTGATTTAGCTTGTGCAGGCGATGAGCTACGGTCTTTACGATCACCATCGGCGCTACCGTCGCCGTTTCTGGAGCCGGCTTGGCAAGGTCGGCCTGTGGTTGGCCCTGCTGGGTGTTGTTGCCGGTTTCTCCTATCTGGTCGGTGTCGAACAGTTGAGATCGCGCGAAGGCTCCATGCAGGAGGAACTGGCCAACATGGTTGCGGCCCGCGACAAGGCTGAAAAGCGCGCCCAGCAGCTTCAGCAGATCGCCCAGACCCAGGAAATCCGTGCCAATGAGCTGGAGATCCGGTTGCAGCGCGAGGTGCCCAGTGGCGAACTGGCCAAGCTGAATGAACTGGTGGCGCGCAAGCTGGCCGAGGGTGTGAACCCCGACCGCATGGCTTTCGTCATTGAGCAGACCAGCAACCCGCGCTCCTGCTCGCGCGCTGAAACCAAGCGATTTGTCCTCCCGACGCCCATCTATAAGGGCGCCAACAGCCAGGTGGCCTTTGCCGACGGCGCCATCACCGTTTCCGGCGAGGGTGTGCCCGCCCGCAATACGGGTGGCAGCCCGGAGGCCTGGTACGACCCGGCCAAGCCCGTAAAGATCCAGATCATCGACGCCTCGGGCAAGACGGTGGATATGGAGGGCGTTCTGCCCCTGGAACGCACGTTGATCACGGCCGACAAGGAAGTCCGCATGACGGTAGCGCCCGGCGCCCGCTCCTTCGTCGAGGTGACCGGCACCATCTGCCGCTTCCCTTGATCCTTGGGGCGGAACGCACGGATCGGTGATAAAGGGCAGGGGGCGCCCTGCAGCCCCTGCCCGCCGACAAACGAAAAAGGGGGAGCGACCGGACGGTCGCTCCCCCTTTTTCATGTCGCCACGCTGAAAAACATCAGGTCAGGTGAAGGCCTTGAAGGTGATGATGGTGAAGGTGTCCTTCACGCCGGACAGGGTCTGAATCTGTCCAGTCACGAAATGCCCGATATCCTCACCATCCTCCAGGAAGCACTTCATCATCAGGTCGTACTGGCCGGAGATGGAATGCACCTCCGACACTTCCGGGACGCTCTGCACAGCCAGATCGGCCACGTCATAGGCGCGGCCCAGTTCGCATTTTACCTGGACGAAGATGGTCTGCATGGGGGTCAGGCCTCTGACGCCTCGTTATCCACGACTTCCACGACAGCCGGTGCCTTGGGTGGACGCGCGGCGCGCAGGATGAAGGCCGGCACATCGTCGCCGAAACCGACGACGGGCGGACCGCGATCATCATCCATGTCATCGCGACGCGGCCGGCGGTCGCGACGTTGATCATCGCGTTCACGGCGGTAATCGTCACGGCGGAACTCGCCGCGCCCCTCAGGCCGACCGTCGGGACGCCCCTCAGTCCGCCCTTCGCCACGACCCTCGGCACGACCTTCCGGACGGCTTTCGGGACGTTCACGATGGCGGTCACCGCGGCCCTCGCTGCGGGTTTCCTGACGCTCCGGCCGTTCACGCTTCGGCTCGTGCGCTTCCACGGCCGCCTCGATGGCCTCGACCGGAACGTGGGCATGACGATGCTCACCCCGACTGCCACGGCTGTCCCTGCCACGGCGCGACTCGTCCTTCTTCGGGCCGCCCCGGCCGCGACGGCGCGGGTCGGCGTCGAAGGAGAGTTCGGCCGTCGCAACGCCCTCGATGGTGAAGCGCGGGATTTCCTTGCCGATCAGCTTCTCGATGGCCTGCACCAGCTTGCCGTCTTCCGGCGTGGCGATGGTGAAGGCGCGGCCAAGCTTGCCGGCGCGGCCCGTGCGGCCGATGCGGTGGACATAGTCTTCGGAATGATGCGGCGTGTCGAAATTGAAGACGTGGCTGACATTGGAAATGTCGATGCCGCGTGCCGCCACGTCGGAACAGACCAGCAGATCGATGCTGCCGGCCTTGAAGGCTTCCAGCGTCTCCGTCCGCTTCGACTGGACCATGTCGCCATGAAGCGCGCCGGCATTGAAGCCGTGCTTGGCCAGCGAGCCATAGACGATGTCCACATCCTTCTTCCGATTGCAGAAGATGAAGGCGTTCTTCACATCGTCCGTGGCGATCAGGCGCCGCAGCGCCTCCCGCTTGTCCTGCTCATCCACGACCAGCAGATGCTGGGCCACGGTGATGGCCGTGCTGGCGGGCGCACTGACCGTCACCTCTTCCGGGGTGGTCAGGAACTTGTCGGCCAGACGCTTGATCTCCGGCGGCATGGTGGCGCTGAAGAACAGGGTCTGGCGCTTCTTCGGCAGCAGGCCGACGATGCGCTCGATATCCGGGATGAACCCCATGTCCAGCATGCGGTCCGCTTCGTCGATCACCAGGATTTTGATGTCGGTCAGCAGGATGTTGCCGCGGTCGAACAGGTCCATCATGCGGCCCGGCGTGGCAATCAGCACGTCGACGCCGCGTTCCAGCTTCTTGATCTGGTCGCCGAACGATTCGCCACCGATCAGCAGGGCCATGGAGAGCTTGTGGTACTTGCCATACAGCTCGAAATTCTCTGCCACCTGGGCGGCCAGTTCGCGCGTCGGCTCCAGGATCAGCGAGCGGGGCATGCGCGCCTTGGCACGGCCGCGCCCCAGGATTTCGATCATGGGCAGTGTGAAGGAGGCGGTCTTGCCTGTGCCGGTCTGGGCACAGCCGAGCACGTCGCGGCCCTGCAACACCCAGGGAATCGCCTTTTCCTGAATCGGCGTGGGGGTGGTGTAGCCGACTTCTTCAACGGCGCGCAGGACTTCGGACCCGAGTCCAAGTTCCGAGAACAGCATTAGACCTTCATCAGTCTGGATACGACGTCGAATTACAACACCGTGACGTCGGCGGCGATCAGCAATGACCGGTGACAACCTTGCGTCCCCGGCATTGGCGTCGGCGGCACACATCGATTACGGTCGCGCCTTCGATATCAATTTCGGCCTTTGTTAGCAAGGATTACGGGCGATGAGCCACCCCCCGCAGGACGCAAGGCAGCCCCTCCTATTGCTTCCGGGCCTGTTATGCGACCGCGCGCTGTGGGCGCATCAGCTATCGGGTCTGTCCGACGTCGCGGATTGTCATGTTCCGGACCTGACCGGGCAGGACTCGGTGGCGGCGCTGGCGGCGGCCGTCCTGGCCCATGCCCCGCCGCGGTTCGCGCTGGCCGGCCTGTCGATGGGCGGCTATGTCTCCTTCGAGATTCTGCGTCAGGCACCGGCGCGGGTGACCCGCCTGTGTCTGGTGGATACCAGCGCGCGACCCGACAATGATGAGCAGCGCCAGCGGCGCACGGCCCTGGTGAAACTGGCGCGCATGGGCAAGTTCAAGGGCATGTCCCCCCGCCTGCTGGCGACGCAGGTTCATCCCGACCATGTCGATGTGCCGGAAATCGGCGGTGTGGTGCTGGCCATGACGGAACGGGTGGGGCGCGATGCCTTTTGCCGGCAGCAATCGGCCATCCTGTCGCGCCCGGACAGCCGGCCCGGCCTGTCCTCCATTGCCGTGCCCACCCTGACTATCGTCGGCGCTGACGACCAGCAGACACCACCGGACCGGTCCCAGGAGATCGCAGCGCTCATCCCCCAGGCGCGGCTGGAGATGCTGGACCATTGCGGGCATCTGGCGCCGCTGGAACAGCCGGCGAAGGTGACGATGCTGATGCGCGAATGGCTGGCTGCACCCTTGTCGCCGTGACGGTTGCACCCGCTGGCGTCGCCCGCTAGGTTTGCGGCGGATTACCGGTTTTGGGAGATACCACATGAGCTTCGCTGCCATCGGCCTGTTCTTCGCCGCCAGCGTCCTGGCCGCCATCTGCGTTGCCGCCATCAAGGCGCCGGAAGGCGATGGCGGTCATGGCCATCATGGCGGCCACGGCCATCACTGATCTGCCGTATTGAGTCCCCGCCCGGCCGGTTTCGGTTGAAGGGCGGGGCTTGATCCCTATACTGCGCCCCACGGACCCGTAACCGGAAGGTGGGCGCGTTTTGATCCTGGCTGCCATTCTCGCGATCGTCTTTGCCGCCTTTCTGGCGCCAAGTCTGACACGCGCGGTGCCGTCCGCGGCCCATTGGCTGATCGGGCTGGTCCCGCTGGTCATTGCCGGTTGCTTTGCCGCGCAGCTGCCCGCGGTCCTGTCCGGCCAACCGGTGCTGGAGACCATGGCCTGGGCCCCCAGCCTGGGCGTGGCCCTGTCTTTCCGCCTCGATGGGCTGTCGCTGCTGTTTGCGCTGCTGGTCGCCGGCATTGGCGGCCTGATCGTCATCTATGCCGGCGGCTATCTGCAGGGTCACCCGCATCTGGGACGGTTCCAGCTTTTCATCCTGGCCTTCATGGCTTCCATGCTGGGACTGGTCACGGCCGATGACATCATTGCGCTGTTCGTTTTCTGGGAACTGACCAGCGTCACCAGCTTTCTGCTGATCGGCTTCAACCACGAGAATGCGCGATCCCGGCGCTCGGCACTGCAGGCATTGCTGGTGACGGGCGGCGGCGGCATGGCGCTGCTGGCCGGTCTGGTGCTGCTGGGGCTGGTGACGGGGGAATGGACCCTGTCCGGCATTCTGGCCGGGGGCGTGAACGTCACCGGTCATGCCTTCTATCCCGCCATCATGGGCCTGCTGCTGCTGGCCGCCTTCACCAAATCGGCACAGGTGCCGTTCCATTTCTGGCTGCCCAACGCCATGGACGCCCCGACGCCGGTCAGCGCGTACCTGCATTCCGCGACCATGGTGAAGGCTGGCGTCTATCTGCTGGCGCGGCTGCATCCGTCACTGGGCGGGACGCCGATCTGGTTCTGGGCGCTGGTTGTGGCCGGCGGGGTAACGGCCCTGTGGGGCGGGGCCATGGCGCTGCGTTCCACCGATCTGAAGAAGATCCTGGCATACACGACCCTGATGGCGCTTGGCGTGCTGATGCTGCTGCTGGGCATCGGGACGCCGGGTGCGCTGTCCGGCTTCGCGGCCTTCCTGCTGGCACACAGTCTGTACAAGGGCGCCTTGTTCATGGCGGCCGGCGCTGTCGACCATGGCACCGGCACGCGGGAGGTGGGCGAACTGGGTGGTCTTGTGCGGCACATGCCCATTACGGGCCTGTTCATGGGGCTGGCAGCCTTGTCCATGGCCGGCCTGCCGCCCCTGCTGGGCTTCATTTCCAAGGAACTGATCTATGAAGCCGTCTGGCAGGGCGGACTGTGGCTGCCGCAGGCGGCTCTGATCCTGGCCAATGCCAGCATGATCGGTGCTGCCGGTCTGGTCTTTGTGAAGCCATTTCTGGGAAAGGCGTCGCCTGCCGCCGCCAGGGCGCATGAAGGGGGATCGGCGCTGTGGTGCGGTCCGGCTGTGCTGGCGTCGCTTTCCCTGCTGTTCGGCCTGTGGGCGGCACTGCCAGCCCCCTTGCTGTCGGCCACGGCATCAACGATCCGTGGAGCGGCAGTGCCTGTTGAACTGCATCTGTGGCACGGGCTGACACCGGCCCTGGGCCTCACAGCGTTGACCGTGATGCTGGGGCTGATCGGCTATCTTGCGCTGCGTCCGGTGCGGGCGGGTCTGGCGGCGCTTCAGCGCCTCACGCGCATCGATCACGACCGGGCCTGGGACCGGCTGCTGGCGGCCGGCGATGGGCTGGCCCGCTGGGTCACGGGGGGATTGCAGGGCGGGCTGCTGCACCGCTATCTGGCCATCATCTTCGCGTCCATGGCGCTGCTGCTGGTCGCTACCCTGTGGGTGCGCGACGGACTGGTGCTGCCCAGCACCATCACCATCGTGCCGGATGACTGGCTGGGCGTCGCCCTGGCCGTGCTGATGCTGACCGGCGCCGCGGGTGCCCTGCGCGCCACCACCCGCATGGCGGCCATTCTGTCCCTGTCGGTCAACGGCCTGTCGGTAGCGTTGTTCTTCCTGCTTTACGGCGCGCCCGACGTTGGCATCACCCAACTGATGGTGGAAACCCTGACCGCCATCATCCTGGTGCTGGTCCTGGCCCGGCTGCCGCTGCTGCCGCGCGGGGCCGACCGGCCGGCGCCGGCAAGGCTGCTGCACGGGCTGATCGCGCTGGCCCTGGGCGGGGCGACCAGCGTCCTCATGCTGGCTATTCTGGAACTGCCCTTGTCGCTGGAACTGACGCGCTTCTTCGGCGACACCTCGCTGCTGGAAGCGCACGGGCGCAATGTCGTCAATGTCATCCTGGTGGATTTCCGCGGCTTCGATACGTTGGGGGAGATCACGGTGATTGCCACGGCCGGTCTGGGCGTGCTGGCGCTGCTGAAGGCGCGGGCCAAGGGCGGAGGCAAGCCATGATCGACAGCCTGATTCTGCGCACGGGCGTGCGGCTGCTGGTGCCGCTGATGATCCTGTTCTCCATCTTCATCCTTTGGCGCGGCCATAATGAACCGGGTGGCGGCTTTGTCGGCGGGCTGATCTGCGCTGTCGCCTTCTGCCTGCATGCCCTGGCCTTTGGCGTTGCGGCCATGACGCGCATGCTGCGCGCCGATCCACGCGGCGTGCTGGGGGCGGGGCTGCTGATGGGCGTGCTGTCAGGCTTTGTGGCAGCCCCCTGGGGCGACAGTTTCATGACGGCGAAATGGGCGGCCGGCATCGGCACGCCCGTGGTTTTCGACATCGGCGTCTATCTCGTCGTCGTGGGCGGCATCCTGTCCATGGTGCAGTCGCTGATGGAAGAGGGGGAGGGGCAATGAACGTCATCATGGCCCTGGCCGTCGGCGGCATGGTCGCCGCTTCCGTTTACCTGTTCCTGTCACGGCAATATCTGCGCGTGCTGTTCGGCGTCATCCTGCTGTCGAACGCCATCAATGTTGCCATCCTGACCATTGGCCGCCTGACCGCGGCCCGTCCACCCCTGATCGGCCGTGGGGAAGAGGTGCTGGCCGCCGGCGTGTCCAATCCACTGCCGCAGGCCCTGATCCTGACGGCCATCGTCATCGGCTTCGGGCTTCTGTCCTTTGCCCTGGCACTGGGCTGGCGTGCGTATCAGGAGATGGGGACGTTGGACACGGCCGCCATGCGCGCGGCGGAACCGGAGGAGCGGTCATGAGCGGCTGGCTGACCGCATCGCCCATCCTGGTGCCGCTGTCGACGGCGGCGCTGTGCATGGTATTCTGGGCGCGGCCGAAGGTGCAGCGGGGCCTGTCGCTGGCCGGCAGCGTCCTGTTGATGGTTCTGACCGGATGCCTGATGTCCGCCGTGCAGGATGATGGCATCCAGGTCGTGCAGATGGGGTCCTGGGCGGCCCCCTTCGGTATCACGCTGGTGGCCGATCAACTGTCGGCCCTGTTGATCATGATCGCGTCGCTGCTGGGTTTCGCCGTGTGCCTGTACAGCCTGGGCGATATTGACCCGGTGCGGGAGCGCGGCGGATACCATTCCGTCTTCCAGGTGCTGATGACGGGTGCCTGCGGCGGGCTGATCACCGGCGACCTGTTCAATCTCTATGTCTGGTTCGAGGTGATGCTGATCAGCAGCTTCGTCCTGCTATCCCTGGGCGGAACCCGCGAACAGATCGACGGGGCCGTCAAATATGCCGCCATGAACCTGGTGGCGACGGCAGCCCTGTTGCTGGCCGTGGCGCTGTTGTACGGGATGACAGGCACGCTGAACATGGCCGATCTGGCTGTGAAGCTGCCCGGCGTTGCCAACAAGGGGCTGGTGAGCAGTGTCGCCGTGCTGTTCATCATCGCGTTCGGGATGAAGGCGGCTCTGTTCCCGTTCTTCTTCTGGCTGCCGGCTGCCTATCACACCCCCGCGGCGTCGGTGCAGGCCATTTTTGGGGCGCTGCTGACCAAGGTTGGGGTCTATGCCCTGATCCGTGTCTTCACGCTGATCTTTGTCGGCGATCGGGAATGGACCCATGCCATCCTGCTGTGGATGGCCGTGGGCACCATGATCCTGGGCGGGCTGGGCGCCCTGGCCATGCGCGACCTGCGGCGGGCCTGGTCGTGGCAGGTGGTGGCCCATATCGGCACCATGGTGGCTGGTCTGGCGCTGGCCACACCCCTGGCGCTGGCCGGGGCCGTGTTCTACATGGTTCATGACATGGTGGTGAAGGCTGGGCTGTTCCTGGGTGCCGGGGTGGTGGCGCGGATGGCGGGTGGTCATACCGGCTATGACCGCCTGGGGGGATTGTTCAAGCTGGCGCCCTGGCTGTGTGTGCTGCTGTTCATCCCCATGGCCGCGTTGGCGGGTTTTCCGCCCCTGTCGGGGTTCTGGGGCAAATATGCCCTGGTGCGGGCGGGCCTGTCGGCCGGCGCCTATACGACCATCGCGGCCCTGCTGTTCACGGGCCTGCTGACCATCTGGCTGGTGGGCCGGGTCTGGATGGAGCTGGTGTGGAAACCCTATCCAGCGGACCAGGTCGCCTTTGTTCAGCCCATTGAGGGCTGGACGGGCATGGCGCTGATCCTGCCGCTGCTTATCCTGGCGTTTCTGACGACGGGTTTTGGTCTCAGGCCCGAATTGCTGATGAATATCAGCGGCCGGGCGGCAGCCAGCCTGATCGACCCGACGGACTATATCGACGCGGTGCTGGGACAGGGGCGTGAACCACCCACGATGGTCGGCGCCGTCCAGCCCGAAGCCGCCAGAGGGGCCGCGCCATGACCCTGCTGGCCATAAATATTCTGCTGGCGATCGGCTGGATGACCATCGGGGCCGATTTCAGCCTGCGCGGCTTCATCGTCGGCTTCGTCCTGTCTCATGCCATCCTGTGGCTGGCCCGGCCGCTTTATCCCCAGCAGCGCTATTTCCGCCGCCTGTGGGGCGGCATCGCCTATACGCTGTGGCTGGTGAAGGAGATCTGGCTGTCGGCGATCAAGGTGGCCAAGGGCGTACTGGGTATCGGGGAACCGATCCGCCCCGCCATCATCGCCATTCCGCTGGACGCGAAGACGGACTGGGAGATCACGCTGCTGGCTTGTTCCATCACCCTGACGCCCGGCACCCTGACCCTGGATGTGGCGCCCGACCGGCGCACGCTTTACATCCACGCCATGTTCGCTGCCGATCCCGAGCGCTTGCGCGCCGAAACCAAACGCGAGATGGAGCGACGCATCCTGGAGGTGCTGCGATGACGCCGTTCCTGTCCGGCTGCCTGATCCTGTCCTTCGTCCTGCTGCTGCTGGCGCTGGCCCTGTCGGTGGTGCGGGTGCTGCGCGGTCCGACATTGGGGGACCGCATCGTCGCCATCGACCTGTTCGGGGTGCTGGCCGTGGCCTTCATCGCCCTGCTGGCCATCCTGACGGATCGGGTTGTCTATCTGGACGCGGCCATCGCCCTGGCGCTGGTCGCTTTCTTCGGCACCGTGGCCTATGCCCGGTTCATGGAACAGCGCGCGGCGGCCCGGCGCCAGGCCGGGGAGGGGGAAGACGATGCCCTGGATTGAGATATGGCAGGGGGCTGTGGGCCTGCTGGCCGTGGCCGGTGCCCTGTTCTGCGCCATCGCGGCCCTGGGGGTCTATCGCCTGCCCGATGCCCTGACCCGCATGCATGCCAGCAGCAAGGCCGGGGCTCTGGGCTGCGGCCTGGCGCTGGGGGCCGTGGCGCTGTTCTTTCCCGGTATCGATGTCCTGGCCCGCGCGGGTGCTGCCATCCTGTTCCTGCTGCTGACCACGCCGGTGTCCGCCCACATGATTGGCCGGGCAATCCACATCAGCGGAGAAAAGTTGTGGGAAGGTACGATACGTGATGAATTGAAGGGAGCGGAGGATGATCCAACGCGAAGAGCGTGAATGACCTTCATCATTATCGCCAGTTTTGCGCTGTCCCTGGTCTATGCGGGCTATCTTCTGTCCAAGATCGGCGACGGAACCGTCTGGGCACCCCTTCGCCTGCGTTGGTACGTTCTGCCCCTGATCTGGCTGCTGTTCCTGCTGCTGCCATGGGCGGGGCAAGGCCTGATCCATTACGCCGTGGGCTTCGCCGGCACGCCGCCGGATCAGTTTTTTGCCAGAGAGCGCCTTCCTTTCTGGTTTATATTGACTGTCATGGTGGGGCCATTGCTGGAAACGGCGATGCTGGGCGCGCTTTACGCGATCAGCCGCATGATCCCGCCACGCTTCCGGCCGGACGTGATCTTTATCGTCGCAACCGGCCTGTTTTTCATTTTCATGCACAAGGGCCAGTCCAGCTTGTTATGGGGCTGGTACTTCACCGGCTTTGCCGCCCAGGCGTGGCTATATGTTTTCCTGCTGGCCCGGGCAGGACATGTGAAAGCATGGCTGGTGATTTCCGCAGGCCATGGTTTGGCGAACATTGGTATCATGGCCGCGGCGATGACGACCGCTGCCTTGCACGCCAAGGCCTGATTTCAGGGACATTCCGTGGGGGCAACAGCCAATTCTTCCACCCTGCGAAAAATCCGCATGCCTTCCGTTACGTCACCCGGAATAATCGCTTGAGGTTGCGAATTGGCTACCGATATAGGTCAATAAAGGGCTCCGGCACTGCCGGGCGCCAATCGAGAAGCATTCGGGAGGACGGACATGGCCGAAGCCGCCAAGCAGGCACCGCAGGATCGTCAGGCTCACATCTGGGAAAAGAGCTATCCGGCGGGCGTAAGCTGGGATATCGACCTGCCCAACCAGTCCCTGCCGGCCATGCTGGACGAGGCTGTGCGCCGCTTCGCCACCCATCCCTGCATCGACTTCCTGGACAAGAAGTATAATTACGCCCAGATCGGGTCGCTTGTGGACCGGTTCGCGGCGGGCCTGCAGAAGATGGGGCTGAAGAAGGGCCAGAAGGTCGGCCTGTTCCTGCCCAACACGCCTTATTCAGTCATCTGCTTCTTCGGCATTCTGAAGGCCGGCGGCACCGTGGTGAATTTCAACCCGCTCTATGCCGAGCGGGAAATTGCCCACATGATCAATGACAGTGAAGCCGACTGGATGATCAGCCTGGATCTGAAGGTCACCTATGACAAGCTGGCCAAGATGTTTGGCCAGACGCGTCTGCACAAAATCATCGTCGTGCCCATGGCCGACATCCTGCCGTTTCCGAAGAACTGGCTGTTCCCCTTTGCCAAGCGCAAGGAAATCGCCGAGATCCCGAATGACGACCGGCATGTGCGCTTCAAAAGCCTGATCGCCAACAATGGCAATCCCGCCCCGGTCGCCATCGACCCGGCCAGTGATGTGGCCGTGCTGCAATATACCGGCGGCACCACGGGCGTGCCCAAGGGCGCGATGCTGACCCATTTCAACATCACGGCCAACACGCGTCAGGCCGTGGCCTGGTTCCACGAGGCGGAGGATGGGAAGGAGCGCATGCTGGGCGTGCTACCCTTCTTCCATGTCTTCGCCATGACCTGCGTGATGAACCTGACCCTGATGAAGGGTGGGGAGATGATCCTGCTGCCCCGGTTCGAACTGGACCAGGTGATGGAGGTCATCGACAAGAAGAAGCCGACCCAGTTCCCGGCCGTGCCCACCATCTATACGGCCATCAACAATCACAAGGACGTGGCCAAGTACGACCTGTCCTCCATCAAGCTGTGCAATTCCGGCGGCGCGCCGCTGCCGGTGGAAGTGAAGGCGCAGTTCGAAAAGCTGTCGGGCTGCAAGCTGGTGGAAGGGTACGGTCTGTCCGAAAGCTCCCCCATCGCCACCATCAACCCGCCCCATGCCAGCCGCGCCGGCTCCATCGGTCTGCCGGTTCCCGGCACGATGATCAGGATCATCAGCCTGGAGGACCGCAAGACGGAAATGCCGCAGGGCGAGCGGGGCGAAATCTGCATCATCGGCCCACAGGTGATGAAGGGCTATTGGAACAAGTCCGAAGCCACGGCGGAGACGCTGGATGGCGGCATGCTGCACACGGGCGATGTCGGCTATTTCGACGAGGATGGCTATATCTTCATCGTCGACCGCATCAAGGACATGATTCTGGCCGGCGGCTACAACGTCTATCCGCGCAATGTGGAAGAGGCGATCTATCAGCATCCGGGCGTGGCCGAATGCATCGTGCTGGGGGTGCCCGACCCCTATCGCGGCCAGACGGTGAAGGCCTATATCAAGAAGCGCGATGGATTCGACCTCAGCAAGGAAGACATCAAGTCCTTCCTGGAAGACAAGCTGTCCACCATCGAACAGCCCAAGCTGTACGAATTCCGCGACGAACTGCCCAAGACCATGATCGGCAAGCTGTCGCGCAAGGCGCTGCTGGACGAACTGGAGGCGGATAAGAAGAAGGCGGGGTGATGCCCCCGCCAGCCGTTGGAAGGGCCGCCTGACGATCAGGCGGCCCTTTCCATTTTACCCGGAAGCCGTGGTCCGGTTCACGAATGCGCCAGGATCACATCCAGGAAATATTCGCCGTAACGCTCCAGCTTGCGCGCACCCACGCCCTGCAGGGTGCCGAGCTCGTCCAGGTCGGTCGGCCGTTCCCGGATCATTTCCATCAGCGTGGCGTCGTGGAAGATGACATAGGGTGGCACCCCCTGTTCGCGCGCCAGTTCCAGACGCAGCGCCTTCAGCGCATGCCACAGCGTATCATCGGCCGGCGACAGGTCGGCGGTGGAGGTGCGGGGCCGCGCGGCGGACGTGCTGCCGCGTGAGGCGGATTTGCTCCGTCCCTCCGACGGCGGATCGCGGCGCAGGCGGACCACTTCCTGGCCCTTCAGCACGGGCGGGGCCGTGTCGGTCAGGACCAGGCCGCCATGGCCTTCCGGATCGGCGCAGAGAAAGCCGTTGGCAACCAGCTGCCGGAAGACGCTGTGCCATTCCTGCTTGCTGAGTTCGGTGCCGCAGCCGAAGGTCTTCAGCTTGTCATGGCCCTTTTCCGCCACCTTGTCGGTGGAAACGCCGCGCAGCACATCGATCAGATGGCCGACACCAAAGCGCTGACCCGTGCGATAGACGGCCGACAGTGCCTTCTGCGAAACAACCGTCCCGTCATAGGTCTCCACGGGCTGGAAGCAGGTGTCGCACTTGCCACACGGCTTCGGGTACTCCTCCCCGAAATAATTCAGCAGAGTCTGTCGGCGGCAGCGCGCCGTTTCGCAGAAGCCCAGCAGGGCATCCAGCTTCTGCCGTTCCGTGCGCTTGAAGGCCGGCGGGCTGTCGGAATTCTCCACCATCATCTGCATCTGCACGACGTCGGCGAAGCCGTAGAGCATCAGTGCCTCCGCCGGCAGCCCGTCGCGTCCGGCGCGGCCCGTCTCCTGGTAATAGGCTTCCAGGGAGCGCGGCGGGTCCATATGCACGACAAAGCGCACGTTCGGCTTGTCGATGCCCATGCCGAAGGCGACCGTGGCCACCATCACCACGCCTTCGCCCTTGATGAACCGGTCCTGGTTGGCCTGCCGCGTCTGCGGGTCCAGGCCGGCATGATAGGGCAGGGCGTCGACGCCTTGTTCGGACAGGTGCTGGGCGATGGCGTCGACCTTGCCACGCGACAGGCAATAGACAATACCCGCATCCTCCGGCCGGCGGCGCAGGAAATCCAGCAGTTGGCGGCGTTCCTGATCCTTGGGCAGTATGCGGTAGGTGATGTTGGGCCGGTCGAAACTGGCCAGGAACAGCCGCGCCTCACCCAGGCCCAGGCGGTTGGCGATGTCGGTGCGCGTCTGCGCATCCGCAGTGGCCGTCAGGGCGACGCGCGGCACATCGGGGAATTTTTCGTGCAGAATGGAAAGCTGGAGATATTCCGGGCGGAAATCATGCCCCCACTGGCTGACGCAATGCGCCTCGTCCAACGCAAACAGCGCGATGCGCGACCGTTCCAGCAGTTCCAGGAAGCGCGGCGTGACCAGCCGTTCGGGCGCAACATAAAGCAGGTCCAGATCGCCCCGCTCACACGCGCGCTCCACCTCCATGGCTTCGCGCCAGTCCAGCGTGGAATTGAGATAGGCGGCGCGCACCCCCAACTGGCGCAGCGCATCCACCTGATCACGCATCAGGGCGATCAGGGGGGAAACGACGATGCCGACACCGGGCCGGACCAGCGACGGGATCTGGTAGCATAGCGACTTGCCCCCACCCGTGGGCATCAGCACCAGCGCATCGCCGCCGGCCACGACATGTTCGACAATATCGCCCTGCATGCCGCGAAAGGCCGGATAGCCCCAGACCCGGCGCAAGGCATCCTGGGCCGCCGCCAGTGGCGTCAGGGGGGCGGACTGGGGAAGGGCGTCGGGCATGCTGCTATGGCTTGGGGTCGGGAACGGGTGCTGCCACCAGATGCGGGGCTGCGATAGGTGTATGACAGCGGCGGCGCCCGGTCCAGCGCTTTGGCGGGGGCGCGTCCTTTATCCCGTTCCCTGGGGCCTTGACGCCTCCGTAGGTCGTGGTAAGCGTCAGCGAACCCCGACAGGCCACAGCACCGGCAAGATGTCGGGGTTCGCTGACGCTCACCCCGGCCTACGGGACTTGGGTGCTGTTACAGCTCCAGCAACTGCTCACGCGTCAACCAGAACACTTCGCCGAAGGACAGTTCCGTTTCCAGCCACAGGAATTCGGCGTCCGGATAGGCTTCCTCCAGGGCGGCGCGGCCGGTGCCGACCTCCACCAGGATGCCGCCCTCCGGGTTCAGATATTTGGGCGCTTCCTTCAGGATGCGGTGGACAATGTCCATCCCGTCCTTGCCGCCGCCGACCAGGGCCATCGTCGGTTCTGCCTGATATTCGGGCGGCAGGTCGGCCATGGCCTCGGCATCGACATAGGGCGGGTTGGAGATGATCAGGTCGTATTTCTTGCCTTTCAGCGGCTTGAACAGGTCGCCCTGATACAGTTTCACCCGCTCTTCCAGGCCGTGGTCGGCGACATTGATCTTCGCCACCTCCAGTGCGTCGGGCGACAGGTCGACGGCATCAACATCGGCGAGCGGGAAAATCTTGGCGGCCAGGATGGCCAAGCAGCCGGAGCCGGTGCAGAGATCCAGCACCTTCTCCACGTCCGTCACATCCTCCACCAGGGTAAAGTCCTGTTCGCCGCCAAACAGCTCGCCGAACAGCAGTTCACCGATGAAGGAACGCGGAACGATGACGCGGTCATCGACATAGAAGGGCACGCCCTGGATATAGGTGCGCTTGGTCAGATAGGCGGCGGGCTTGCGGCTGGTGACGCGCTGGTTGATGATTTCGGCCAGCGCCAGCCGCTCGGCCTGCAACAGGTGCGCGTTCAGATACGGGTCCAGCTGGTCGACCGGCAGCTTCAACGTTTCCAGCACCAGAAACACCGCTTCGTCATAGGCGGTGAAGGCGCCATGGCCGTGAACAAGGCCGGCCCGGTTGAAACGGCTGACGGCATAGCGGATGAAATCGCGGACGGTGGACAGTTCCGCCGCCACGGTGCCCGCGGCAGGCAGGGAAAGGTCGGACATCTGGACGCATACTCCGGCGAGGTCAGGACAGGTGCGCAGGATGGCAGGGCGCCCCGCCGCCCGCAAGCATCGGGTTAGGTCGGATGGACTATCCCTTCAGCCAGGACTCGATCAACTGGCGGGAAATGCTGTCATGCGGCGGCAGGCGGAATTCGTCCGACGGCTTGTGTTTGAGCAGATAATCCCGGCTGAACCAGCGCACGTCTTCCAGTTCGTCTTCGTCCGGCTTCACGTCAAAGCTGGTGGCGCGGGCGTGAAAGCCCAGCATCAGGGAGGACGGGAAGGGCCAGGGCTGGCTGGAATGATAGCGGATGTCGGTGACCTTCACCCCCGCCTCTTCCATGCATTCCCGCGCCACCGTCTCTTCCAGGCTTTCGCCCGGCTCCACGAATCCGGCCAAGGTGGAATAGAAGCCGGGTGGGAAGCGGGCCTGCCGGCCCAGAAGGCAGCGGTCACCGCCATCATGGACCAGCATGATCACGGCCGGATCATGGCGGGGGAAATGCTGGGCGGCACAGGCCGGGTTGGTACAGCGCCGGCTGTGTCCGGCCTCCGCCACCTCCGTCGGCGACCCACAGGACCCGCAGAAGCGGTGCTTGGAATGCCAGAGCAGCAAGGCACGGACATAGGCATAGAGCGCACCCATGCGCTGACCGATGCGGGTGCCGAGTGACCGCAGCTCCACGAACCGGCCCAGGCCCGCGATGGATTTGTGCCCGTCAATGTCTTCCAGGGGGGACAGATCGACCGCGAAATAGGAAAGACCACCGCTGTCGCCCAGATAAAGCGGCGGCAGGGTAATGTCGCGTTGCCACCAATTGGCATCGGTTGGCAGATAGGCTGGCAGCGGCGCCTCTTCTGACCCGGTCACCAGATGCCGGCCGCGCCACCAGGGCACGATGCGGGTTTCCGTCGGGTGGCGAAGCCTTTCGGCCAGCCATTGCGCATCCTTGCGCCGGTGTGCCGCCCGATCCAGGCCGCTCCCGGCATAGAAGTTAAGTTTCATCATGGTTGGGAAACGGTGACATGGGCCCGAAAAGCCGGCCAATGCGTTCCCGACAGACCGGCCCCGGCGGAATCTCCCTTGTATTTCCCGCGGGCCTCGCCGATATAGGCGGCGGGAGGTTGGCAACGGGCGAGTCCCTCGCCAACCCGGTCAGGTCCGGAAGGAAGCAGCCGTAACGAGTTTCGGCTCGGGTCGTTCGTCCAGCCTCCCACCTTCATATTACTGAAAATCGTTCCACGATCTGGTGCTGCTGGTCTTGCGCCATCGCAAAATCGTGGCATCAGGACGCCCCCGGCACTAAAGTGCGGAAATTCTTCCGCGCCCTTGGATCATCGCCGTGACCGACGAGACGAACAGCCATTCCGCCGCCGGTGCCGCCTATCGCGTGCTGGCGCGCAAATACCGGCCGCAGAATTTCGACGAGCTGGTGGGGCAGGACGCGCTGGTCCGGACCCTGCGCAATGCCATCCAGTCGGGGCGCATTCATCAGGCCTATATGCTGACCGGTGTGCGCGGGGTGGGCAAGACGACGACGGCCCGCATCATCGCCCGCGCCTTGAACTGCATCGGCCCGGACGGGAAGGGGGGGCCGACCATCAGCCCCTGCGGCGTCTGTGAGATGTGTGTGTCCATCGCGGCCGACCGCAATGTCGATGTGATCGAGATGGACGCCGCCAGCAATACCGGCGTCGACAATGTGCGCGAGATCATCGAGGGCGTGCGCTATGCCCCGTCGGCCGCGCGCTACAAGCTCTACATCATCGACGAAGTCCACATGCTGTCGAAAAGCGCCTTCAACGCGCTGCTGAAGACGCTGGAGGAGCCGCCGCCGCATGTGAAATTCGTCTTCGCCACCACCGAGATTCGCAAGGTGCCGGTGACGGTGCTGTCGCGCTGTCAGCGATTCGACCTGCGCCGTGTTGATCACGAGACGCTGGTGGGCCATTTCACCCGCGTGTCGGGCAAGGAAGGCGTGCCGGTCGAAGCCGACGCCATTGCCCAGATTGCGCGGGCGGCCGACGGGTCGGTGCGTGACGGGCTGTCGCTGCTGGACCAGGCCATCGCGCTGGGCGGCGGCAAGGTCACCCTGACCCAGGTCCGCGACATGCTGGGCCTGGCCGACCGCACCCGTATCATCGACCTGTTCGAGACAGTGATGACGGGCAAGCCGGCCGAGGCGCTGGACATCCTGACCGATCTGCATCGCTGTGGCGCCGATCCCATTGTCATTGCCCAGGACCTGCTGGACTTCACCCATTTCCTGACCCGCGCCCGCGTCGTCGCCGGTACGGCCGACGATCCGTCGATTCCGGAGGATGAACGCACGCGCGGTGTGGCCCTGGCCCAGAAGCTGGGCATGCCGGCCCTGGCGCGGGCCTGGCAGATTCTGTTGAAGGGGCTGGGGGAAATTCAGCATGCGCCGGTGCCCATGCAGGCGCTGGAAATGGTATTGATCCGCCTGTCCTACGCCTCCGATCTGCCCAGCCCGGCCGATCTGATCCGGAAGATCAACGAGGCCGGCGGGGTGGAGGCGGCAGCCCGCGCCCTGCATGCTGGTCTGGGCGGTGGTTCAGCGGGTGGTGGTGGCGGCGGTTTCTCCGCCGGACCCGGCCCCGGCACGGTGCATGCGGCCCCGGTCCAGGGTGCGCCCATGGCCATGGTGGCCGGTGGGCGGGCCTTTGCTGGGGCACCGGCCCCCGCACCGGTGTTGCAGACGGCTCCTGCGCCCAAGATTGATACGATCCCGGAACCAACCAGCTTCCGCGCCGTGGCCGACCTGTTCCTGGACAAGCGGGAAGGGGTGCTGGCCGGTCTGCTGCGGGCATCGGTCCATCTGGTCCGTTTTGAAAGCGGAATGATTGAACTGCGCCTGCAGCCCGCCTGTCCGCAGAACCTGCCCGGCAAGGTCGGGCAGATGCTGACCGAATGGACGGGCAAACGCTGGGTCGTTTCCGTCTCCGGCGCGGCCGGGGAGCCGACCATTGCCGAGCAGGAACGCGACGCCGAACAGCGTCAGCGGGCCGAGGCGGCGGAACATCCGCTGGTCAAGGCCGTGCTGATGGCCTTTCCCGGCGCCAAGATCGACACGATCCGCGACCTGTCACAGGTGACGCTGGCCCCGCCGGCCACCATCGAACCCGACATTCCCGAGGCGATGGACGCTTTTGGGGGTGACGAGATGGCCGACAGCCCTTATTTCGATGCACCACCGCCCATGGATGAGGGCGATTATGAAGGAGACTTCTGAGCCATGAAGAATATCGGCCAGATGATGAAGCAGGCCCAGCAGATGCAGACCAAGATGGCCGAGATGCAGGCCAAGATGCAGGAGCATGAGGCCACGGGTGTGGCCGGTGCCGGCATGGTCAAGCTGGTGCTGAACGGCAAGGGCGACCTGCGCAGCCTGAAGATCGACAAGTCTGTTGTCGATCCGGAGGATGTGGAGGTTCTGGAAGACCTGATCACCGCCGCCTATAACGACGCCAAGTCGAAGATCGAAGCCTACACCGCCGAACAGACCAACGCCTTGATGGGCGGCCTGAAGCTGCCGCCGGGCTTCAAGATGCCGTTCTGAGGCGTCTGGTCACCATAGACCGGTGATCGGGGGCGGGAGGGCCCGGTCCTTCCCGCCCCCGCGGCTTTTCCGGGGCCCGCCGGTATGGCGGAAAATGTCCGTTTTCTGTCAGCATCCTGCCTTGCTGACACATTACGGTCGGGCGATGAAGGTCTTCTGGAAACGGGAGGCGTTGATGCTGGAAATGCGACCGGGCTGTGAATGTTGCGACAGGGATCTGCCGGCCGACAGCCCGGATGCCCTGATCTGTTCCTTTGAATGCACATTCTGCCAGGGCTGCGGCCAGGGGCCCCTGCGGGGGCGTTGCCCCAATTGCGGTGGAATGCTGCTGCCACGCCCACCCCGGGCACCGGAGAAATGGGCCCAATATCCACCGCGCACCGATCGTGTGGTAAAATCAGGCGGCTGTGGGCCCGGCTTCTGAATCCGGCTTTTCTGCTGGAACATTCGGCGAACATCCTGTAGCGTCGCCGCCATGATCGGACCTGAAATCGACCGCCTGATCCAGTTGTTGGCGAAGCTGCCCGGCCTGGGGCCGCGATCGGCCCGCCGCGTCGCGCTGCACCTGATCAAACGGCGCGACAGCCTGATGATGCCGTTGGGAGAGGCGATAACGGCCGCCGCCCACGGCATCCGCACCTGCGCCGTGTGCGGCAATCTGGATAGTCACGATCCCTGCTCCATCTGCGCCGACCCGGCCCGCGACGCCACCATGCTGTGCGTGGTGGAGGATGTGGGCGACCTGTGGGCGCTGGAGCGCACGGGCGCCTTCCGTGGCCGCTATCATGTGCTGGGCGGCACCTTGTCGGCGCTGGACGGGATCGGGCCCGATGATCTGTCCATTCCAGGCCTGCTGGAACGGGCCAGCCGGTCGGAAGTGCGGGAGGTTATCCTGGCGCTGAACGCCACTGTCGGTGGACAAACCACGGCCCATTATCTTTCCGATCGTCTGGTGCATTGCGATGTGAAGCTGTCGCGGCTGGCGCATGGCGTGCCGGTGGGCGGCGAACTGGACTATCTGGATGATGGAACCCTGACGGCGGCCCTGCGTTCCCGCCGGACATTGTAACATTCGCGCCGGTTAACGGTGTATGTATGCCGAATAAAGCGGCAGCTCGACAGATGGGACCGGTGGCAGGGGGAAGGCTGGAGCTTTCGGATAGTTCCGGCTGATCTTAACTGTTTCGTGATTTATCTGTTGCATCATCGCCTGTGGTAGATAGGCTGAACCCTGGGACAGCGTGCCGCAGGGTTAACGCTTTATCGTCACCGAGGGTTCCCCATTGGGCGGGGCCAGGGTTGAAAGGGAAACATTCAGTGCTCTATCACCTGTACGATCTTCAGCATGCCGCCCTGACGCCCTTGCGCCTGATGGCAGAGGCTACCCAACATACGTTCCAGAACCCGTTCCTGCCGGCCTCCTACACCAAGGTTGGCCGCGCCGTGGCTGCCGGAGCCGAGCTGATCAACCGCACGACCCGCCGTTGGGGCAAGCCGGATTTCGGCCTGCCGACCACGCGGGTGAATGGCCGCGAGGTGGCGGTGACGGAGCGGGTGGTGCTGGAAAAGCCCTTCGGCAACTTGCTGAATTTCCAGCGCGCCGTGCCGCATGATGACCCGAAGCTGCTGCTGGTGGCGCCGATGTCGGGCCATTACGCCACGCTGCTGCGCGGTACGGTGCAGCAGCTGATGCAAAATCACGACGTCTATATCACCGACTGGCACGATGCGAAGCTGGTGCCGCTGGCCCGCGGCAGCTTCGATCTGGAAGATTACATCGACTATGTGATGGACTTCATCCGCTTCCTGGGCCCCAACACGCATGTCATGGCTGTGTGTCAGCCGGCGGTGCCGACCCTGGCCGCCGTGGCCCTGATGGCGCAACTGGATGATCCGTGTCAGCCGGCCAGTATGACCCTGATGGGTGGCCCCATCAACACGGCCGCCGCCCCGACCGTGGTGACCAAGCTGGCCGAAGACAAGGAAATCGGCTGGTTTGAACGCAATGTCATCACGTCGGTTCCGCTCTATTATCCGGGTGCGCTGCGTCGGGTCTATCCGGGTTTCGTGCAGCTGACGGGCTTCATGTCGATGAATCTCGACCGTCATGTGGGCGAGCATCTGAAGCTGTTCCGCCATCTGGTCCGCGGCGACGGTGACAGCGCGGAAGCGCATCGCAAGTTCTACGATGAATACCTGTCCGTGATGGACCTGACGTCGGAATTCTATCTGCAGACCGTCAATCAGGTGTTCCAGGAACGGGCGCTGCCGAACGGCCGCATGAAATGGCGGGGCATGACGGTTGATCCGTCTGCCATCGAGAAGACGGCACTGTTGACCGTGGAAGGGGAACTGGACGACATCTCGGCCCCCGGCCAGACCATCGCCGCCCACGATCTGTGCAAGAACATCCCCGAGGCGAAGAAGCACAACCATCTTCAGAAGGCCGTGGGCCATTATGGTATTTTCAACGGCCGCAAATGGCGCGAAGATATTGAGCCGCGTGTGCGTCGCTTCATTCTGGAGAATGATGCGGTGCGCGCCGGGCGGAAGACCGCCGCGGCCTGAGGGCAGGGGGAATACACGATAAGGCGGGGGCGCCGATCCAACCGGATCGGCGCCCCTTATTCTGTCGAACAGTTATACCAGTGGCGGTAAATCTCCGGTGACAACATCCGCTGGCTTGGCTCCGCTCGCATGAGCGGTGCGTCGGCGGTCGCCGCCGTACCAAGGGGCATAAATTATGGCCCTTAATATTACAGGCTGTCAGGTGGCGCCGCCTGAGGCGGTTCGCCGGATATCGCTGACGAAACGGTCAACCTGCTGAGCCAAGTCGCTGGCCTGTTTCGATAGATTCTCTATCCATCGCTCGATCCCTGCGGCCGATTCCAGTGTGGCGGCGGCTCCATGCGAGATGTGGCCGACCTTCTCCGACACATCGCGGGATGCGGCCGCGGCATGGCTGGTATTGTCAGACACGCCCGCAATTGTGGCCGCCTGCTCCTCCACGGCACCAGCAATGGCGGTCGCGTTGCCGTTGACAGCTTCAATGGTGCCGGCGATGCGTCCGATGACCTGCACGGCATCACTTACACTTTGCCGAAGGGTGTCGATCTGCTGGGTGATTTCATCGGTGGCGCGGGCGGTCTGTCCGGCCAGATTTTTGACCTCACTCGCGACAACGGCGAAGCCCTTGCCGGCCTCACCCGCGCGAGCGGCTTCAATCGTGGCGTTCAGTGCCAGCAGGTTGGTCTGTGCGGCGATTTCGCTGATCAGGGCGACGACCTCTCCGATATGTCCGGCGGCAGCAGTCAGGCCGCCCATCACGTCGCGCGCCGTCTCCGCCTCCCGCACGGCCGTTTGGGTGATGGTGGAGGCATGGCTGACCTGGCGGGCGATTTCCGATGAGGCAATGCCCAGTTCTTCCGCTGCCTGGGCGACCGATTGCACATTGCCAGCCGCCTGATGCGTCGCAGTCGCAATTGCGGTTGAGGATTGGGAGGTTTCCCGCGCCTTTTCGGCCATGGTGCCCGTCAGGACATGGACCTTGTCGATACCATCAACGATGGTCTGAACCGCACTCTGCACCTGTTTGTCGATGGCGTCGGCCACCGATTCCAGGGACTGGCGCCGTTCGATCGCTGCGCGGTTTCCCGCGTCCGCATGTTCCCGTTCCAATTGGGTCTTGTGGACGGCCTGGTCCCGGAAAATGGTGGTTGCGGCGACAATCGCCGTCAGTTCATCGCCGCTGTCGCAGGTTGGCAGGACAACGTTGGTATCCCCGTCGGCCAGCCGGCCCATGGCGGCGGTCAATGCCCGCAATGGACCGATGATGGCACCGCCGACCACTGCCAAGGTGCCGACCATCAGCACCAGGGTGATCCCATAGGCGGCGCCAGCGACCAGACGCGATGTCGCCATCCAGGCGCGCTGCTCCGCGTCCGCCTGTCGGGCGCGGGTCGTGACAGATGTGACGATGGCGTCCAGTTCAGTCTTGATATTCTCCACCATCCCGTCGATCTGATCATCCAGTTCAGCGAAGCGCTGGTGGTCCGCGCGGTTTTCCACCGCCTGGACCAAGTCGTTTCGCATGGTCCGCGTCAGGTCGGCGCCGATGGTCAGCGCCTTTTCGGCTTGTCTGGCCTCGGCTCCCGCTTGGGCACCGGTCCTGACCTGGCGGGTCAGTTGGGCCAGTTCGGCCAGCCCGTCCTCCATAGATTTCCGCCGCTGGCTTTCAATGTTGCCATCATCCTTGTCGACGAGGATGTCCATGGCGACCAGGCCCATTTCGGTTGCCAGACCATGGGCTTCATTGACCAGCTTCAGATATTGTTCCGCCTGATCCGACTGGCGGAACTTCTCGACCGAGGCGCGGTCGACAATGAAGAAGGTCGCGGCCAGTATGCTGAGGCCGACAAAGGCGACGGCGCCGACTGCGATGAGTTTCAAGCGTATAGTCCAACGCACCGCAGCCTCCCAAATCACGAGTCGGATTGGTTGAGGCTACTCTCCCTGGTCGGGATCACAAGGTTGATTCTATAACGCAAAAGGTGTGGAACGGGCGGGTCCTGTGTCACGTACCCCGACGTTTGGCGCGGGCCGTCGGTTCCGCCACCAGCGGATCGTCGGGCCAATAATGGCGGGGATAGCGGCCCGCCAGTTCCTTCTTCACGTCCTTGTAGGAGCCAGCCCAGAAGCCGGCCAGATCGCGCGTCACCTGCACGGGCCGATGGGCCGGGGACAGCAGGTGCAGCAGCACCGGGATGCGCCCACCACCCAGGCGTGGGGTTTCCGCCAGCCCAAACAGTTCCTGAAGGCGGACGGCCAGCACCGGCTCCTCCCCGCTATAGTCGATGGGGATGCGGTTGCCCGTGGGCACGGTCAAGTGGGTGGGAATTTCGGTATCCATGGCCTGACGCTGGTTCCAGTCCAGGATGCCGGTGACGGCACTATGCAGATCGATCCGATCCAGGTGCGACCGACGGGTGATCCCGGAAAGATAGGGAGCCAGCCAATCCTCCAGCGTTACCAACAGCCCCTCGTCCGACACGTCCGGCCAGCGGTCGGGTGCGGCGCGGTGCAGGAAGGCGACGCGCCGCCGCCATCCCTCCAGTTCCTTGGTCCAGGGCAGGCAGGACAGGCCCATCGAGCGGATGCCTTCCAGCAAAGCCGGCAACACCAGGTCCGCGGGAGGATTGGGCAGCGGTTCGTCCTTCAGTGACAGTTCGAAAAGCCGTCGCCGCCGCCGGGCCTGAACGATCTGCTCACGACTGTCCCAGACCACCTCGGCTTCCGTGCGGATCTCGTCCGCGAAGGCTTCCTCCAGTTCCGATTGGGTGACGGGGGCCGCCAGGAAGATGCGGGCGTCGCGGCCTTGTCCATCCAGATCGGCGACGGCCAGTAACTCGCAAGCCGCCAGCGCGTCCGTCGGGTCCAGGGCAGCACCGCGTCCGCCCGACAGGCGGAACTGGCCCGGCGCCCCGGGACGGCGTTGGCCGATGCGGTCGGGATAGGCCAGGGCCAGCAGCAGACCGGCATCATTATGGTCATTGCCGCCGGGTGGGCCACCGACCTGTCGTTCCAGTTGCCTTGCCTGTTCCAGCGCTTGATGCAGGGCGCCACGATCAACATCGCCGCCGCGTCCCCGCTCGTCCAGATGTTCCAGCCGCGTGCGCAGATCGGCATCGCGCCGGCCGCCGCCACGCAGAATGTCGCGTTCCCCGATCAGGGCGGCCACGCGGCAGGCCAGCCGTGTCCGGCCCAGTTCCTTGCCGCGCAGCACCAGATGGGCCAGACGCGGATGCACACCCAGACCGGCCATGGCCTTGCCATGGTCGGTGATGCGCAGATGGGCGTCGATGGCGCCCAATTGCTGCAACAGCTTGCGCGCCTGGGTCAGGGTGGGGGCGGGCGGCGTATCCAGCCAGGACAGTTCATCGGCATCCACGATGCCCCATTGCGCCAGTTCCAGCGCCAGGGGTGTCAGATCGGCGCGGGTGATTTCCGCCGCGGTGAAGGGTAGCAAGGCGCGGTCCGATGCCTCCGACCACAGCCGATAACAGATGCCGGCTGACAGGCGCCCGGCGCGACCCCGGCGCTGATCGGCCGATGCGCGCGACGATCTCACCGTCTCCAGCCGGCCCATGCCGCTGCGCGGGTCGAACCGTTGCAGGCGCGACAGGCCGCTGTCGATGACGATGCGGATGCCTTCGATGGTCAGGCTGGTCTCCGCGATGGAGGTGGCCAGCACCACCTTGCGCTGACCGGCCGGGGCAGGGCGGATGGCGATGTCCTGTGCCTCCAGGCTCATATCGCCGTAAAGCGGGGTCAGCAGGACATTTGCGGGCAGCGGCCCCTCGGCCAGCAGCCGTTCGACCCGCTTGATTTCCCCGCTGCCCGGCAGGAAGGCCAGGATGCTGCCCTGTTCGTCTGCCAGCGCCCGGCGGATGGTGCGGGCCATATGATCGTCGGCCCGGTCGGTCGGCCCCGGCTCTGCCCAGCGGGTTTCCACCGGGAAGGCCCGACCCTCCGACGTGACCAGGGGCGCACCCCCCAGCAGGGCCGCCACGGGCCCGCCATCCAGCGTGGCCGACATCACCACCAGCCGCAGATCATCCCGCAGCAGCGCGCGCGATTGCAGACAGAAGGCCAGCGCCAGATCGGCATCAAGGCTGCGTTCATGGAATTCATCGAACAGCACGGCTGATACGCCGTCCAGCGACGGGTCGGATTGCAGGCGGCGGAGGAAAATACCCTCCGTCACCACCTCGATCCGGGTGGCGGCCGACACGCGGGCATCCATGCGCACCCGGTAGCCGACGGTCTGGCCCACCTCCTCCCCCAGCATCTGTGCCATGCGCCGCGCTGCACCCCGCGCCGCCAGCCGTCGGGGTTCCAGCATGATGATACGACCCGATGCGGCCCAGGGCTGGTCCAGCAGGGCCAACGGCACGCGGGTAGTCTTGCCGGCACCGGGCGGCGCCTGTAACACCGCGTCCGTGCCGGTGGAAAGGGCCGACAGCAGGGCTGGCAGGGCGTCATCAATGGGAAGGGAAGGGAAGTCGCGCATGGGCGATGCTATACACCGCCAGGACCATACGGGCCATATGTGCCAATTGGCTTCATTTCCGCCGCCCGACTGTCTAGTATGGCCGCTTCGAGTTCCACCACCGGGTAGCCGCGAAAGACCATGTCCGCGCTGAAAACCGTCATCGTACCGATCAACAAGGCCGGCTGGCCTTTCATCGCCCTGTTTGCCGTGGTGTCGGCCCTGCTGGCCACCTGGTCTCCGGCGCTGGGCTGGATCGGTCTGGTCCTGACCGCCTGGTGCGTCTATTTCTTCCGCGATCCCGATCGCGTGACGCCGACCAAGCCCGGTCTGGTCATCAGCCCGGCCGATGGCCGCGTCACCCTGATCACCAAGGCCGCACCACCGCCCGAACTGGGCATGGGAGAGGAGAAGCTGACCCGCATCTCCGTCTTCCTGAATGTCTTCGACGTGCATGTGAACCGCAGCCCGGCCGATGGCACCATCAAGGCAGCCGAGTATAAGCCCGGCAAGTTCCTGAACGCTGACCTGGACAAGGCCAGCGACGAGAACGAGCGCATGTCCATCCGTCTGGGCCTGCCCGACGGCCGTGAGATGGCTTTCGTGCAGATCGCCGGTCTAGTCGCCCGCCGCATCATCTGGTGGGTGGCGCCCGGTCAGTCGTTGAAGGCTGGCGAACGCTATGGCCTGATCCGTTTTGGCAGCCGTTGTGACGTCTATCTGCCCGACGGGGTGCATCCGTTGGTGGTCGTCGGCCAGAAGATGATCGCTGGCGAGACCATCCTGGCCGACCTGAACAGCGACGAAGGTCAGCGCGAGGGCGAGGTTCGCTGATGCCGGCGGAAAAAGCGCCACCCCGCGTGGGGCATCGCCAGCGGGCGCGGCGGCTGCGGCCGGCCCGCCTGAAGGGGTTGTCGCTGAACAATCTGCTGCCCAACATGCTGACGATGCTTAATCTGGCGTCGGGCATGACGGCCATGCGATTCGCCATCGATGCGCATTGGAAGGAAGCCGTGCTGGCCATCGCCGCCGGGGCCCTGTTTGACATGCTGGATGGCCGTATCGCCCGCATGTTGAACGCCCAGAGCAAGTTTGGGGAGGAACTGGACAGTCTGGCCGATGTGGTCAGTTTCGGTGTGGCCCCGGCCCTGATCCTCTATCTCTGGACCCTGCATGATGCCCGTTCCATCGGCTGGATCGTGGCGCTGGTCCTGGGGGGCTGTGCGGCGCTGCGTCTGGCGCGGTTCAATACCATGCTGGGGGCGGCCGCGGAAAAGCCGCCCTTCGCCTATAATTACTTTACGGGCGTCCCGGTGCCGGCCGGCGCCTTCCTGGCACTGCTGCCGCTGATCGCCACGCTGGAAGTCGGGCCGGAGATTTTCGACCGACCCTGGATCGTCGTGCCCTGGACCCTGCTGGTGTCCGGCCTGATGATCAGTGCCATTCCCACCTTCTCCATGAAGGGGTTGCGCATTCCGCAGCGTTTTGTGGTGTTCGTGCTGCTGGGGGTGGGGGTGGCAGCCGCTGCCCTGGTCAGTGCGCCTTGGACCACCCTGGCCTTTGTCGGCTTGGCCTACATCGTTTCCGTACCCTTCTCCGCGCGCCGGTACAAGGTGCTGGAGGCCGAAGCGGCCCGCCTGCAGGAAGGGGCCACGGCCGACGAGCCGGGTCCGGCGGCCAGCGTCTGAGAGGGATCCCGGGCCTGTCCGGTAAAGGGCGGAAGCGACGATGGTTTGCTTCCGCCCTTTTCACGTCCGGTAAAGCAGGGCCCAGACACCCAGGGAGACGGCGCCGAACAGGAAGGCCAGGACATAGGTCTTCAACGGCACCGGCACCTTGTCATTCACGCCCGGCCCCCGGCCGCCACCACGCTTGTGCGCACCAGCGCGGGTTGGGTGGCTTTTGGGCCGGCTGCGTTCGCTGCCGGCCACGACCGTGGGCTTCGGCCGATCGCCCTTGCGCGGGTCGTGCAGTTCGATCAGGCGCCAGTCAAAATCCGCCAATGCTTCGTCATTGACGAAATCCACCTGGATCAGCCGAACGGGCCCGGCACCATGCAGGGTGACCGCATTCTTGAATTCCTGCTTGCCTTGACCCAGATCGTCGACCAGGGACAAGGTTTCCCATTTCGCCCCCTTGGGCCGCTGCACCGCGTATTTGCGCTGTTCTGACACGCCCCGTCCGCTCCCCGCCTTACTCGCCTGCGTTCAAAAGGGCGCCCCGCGCCCGCGCGTTGCGGAACGCGCGCAGAAAGTATAGGGCGGCGAGCGCCAGATAGAGAAGGTTCAGAATGGCGGCCATCGCCAATTGGTCCAGCGGCACCCGTCCGTCGAACAGCACGGCCCGCATCCCCTCGAACACATGGGTCGATGGCAGGGCCAGGGAGATGAACTGGATGGCCGGCGGCAGGGAGGATAGCGGATAATAGACGGCGGAGAACGGAGCCAGGACGAAAACAGCCATCCAGGCATAGGATTCGGCCCCCAGCCCATGGCGCAGGATGATGGCCGATGTACACAGCCCGATGGACACGCCCAGCATCATCAGGTTGGCGAAGAATCCAGCCAGCGGCAACCCCAGATCGAACAGGCTGACATCGAAGCAGACCATGGCCAGGATGACCGGCGGCAACAGGCCCAGCAGCACCCGGATCAGCCCCATGATGACCAGCGACGCCACCCATTCCCAGGGGCGCAGCGGGCTGACGAACAGGTTGCCCAGGTTGCGTGACCAGAGTTCTTCCAGGAAGGTCAGGCTCATGCCGATCTGGGTGCGGACCAGCACCTCCCACAGCAGCACGGCGGAGACCAGGACGCCGGCCGCATTGACCAGCATTGAGCTGTTCCCCCGCAGGAACTGGGACATGAATCCCCAGACCAGCAATTGCACGGTCGGCCAGTAGCAGAGTTCCAGGATTCGCGGCCAACTTTTCCGGATCAGGAACCAGTTGCGCATCACCATGCCCATGATGCGCCGTGGCGACCCACCCCAGATACCGGGGGAGACGGGAAAGACCGCGGCGCGGGCGGGGCGGGTGGGGCTGTCGGGCATTGCCGGCCCTGTATAGCGGATTCCCCTGGCGGCGGACAGGGGCCGAAAAGCACAACCCCCGCCGGTTTCCCGGCGGGGGCTGCGTAACCCTGGTCGGAAGGGAAGGCCCGTTGCCGGGCCGTCCGCATCAGACGCTGTAGTACATCTTGTATTCGATCGGGTGCGGCGAGGTTTCGAACGCCAGCACTTCTTCCATCTTCAGGTCGATGAAGCTGTCGATCATGTCGTCGGTGAAGACGTCGCCCTTCTTCAGGAAGTCGCGGTCGGCCGACAGGCTTTCCAGGGCTTCACGCAGCGAGCGGCAGACCGTCGGGATTTCCTTCAGTTCTTCCGGCGGCAGATCGTACAGGTTCTTGTCCATCGCCTCGCCCGGATGGATCTTGTTCTGGATACCATCCAGACCGGCCATCAGCATGGCGGCGAAGGCCAGGTACGGGTTCGCACCCGGATCCGGGAAGCGGACCTCGACGCGCTTGCCCTTCGGGCTCGACACATGCGGGATGCGGCAGGAAGCCGAACGGTTGCGGCTGGAGTAGGCCAGCAGCACCGGAGCCTCATAGCCCGGGACCAGACGCTTGTAGCTGTTGGTCAGCGGGTTGGTGAAGGCGTTCAGGGCGCGGGCATGCTTGATGATACCGCCGATATAGTACAGGGCGGTGTCGGACAGGTCCGCATAGCCGTTGCCGGCGAACAGGGGCTTGCCGTCCTTCCAGATCGACTGGTGGCAGTGCATGCCCGAGCCGTTATCGCCGAAGACGGGCTTCGGCATGAAGGTGGCGGTCTTGCCGTACTGGTGGGCGACGTTGTGCACGACATACTTAAACAGCTGCATGCCGTCGGCCATCTTGACCAGCGTGCCGAACTTCACGCCCAGCTCGTGCTGGGAAGCGGCCACCTCGTGGTGGTGCTTTTCGACTTCGACGCCCATCTCGGCCAGGACGGTCAGCATCTCGGCGCGCAGGTCCTGGGCGCTATCGACCGGCGGAACCGGGAAATAGCCGCCCTTGACGGCGGGACGGTGACCCAGATTGCCGCCTTCGTAGCTCTTGGAGGTCGTGTAGGGACCTTCCTCGCTGTCGAACTCGTACATCACCTTGTTCATCGAGACTTCGAACTTCACGTCGTCGAAGACGAAGAACTCGGCTTCCGGGCCGAAATAGGCGACGTCGCCGATGCCGGCCGAGGCCATGTACTTCTCAGCAGCCTTGGCGATGGAGCGCGGGTCGCGCTTATAGGGCTGGCCCGTGGAGGGCTCCAGCACATCGCACAGGACCGTCAGCAGCGGCTGGGCCGAGAACGGGTCCATGACGGCCGTGGAGGGGTCGGGCATCAGGGTCATGTCCGACTCGTTGATCGCCTTCCAGCCGGCGATCGACGACCCGTCGAACATCACGCCGTCGGTCATCAGGTCTTCGTCGACCGTGCAGATGTGCTGCGAGACGTGATGGACCTTCCCCTTCATGTCGGTGAAGCGGAAGTCGACGTACTTGACGTCGTTTTCCTTGATCAGGTCGAAGAACTTGGCCAAATCAGACATAGCCTCTGCTTCCGTAGTTGGAGGTTTGTCGCTGTCGAACCGGTCCCGGATGGGCCCGCCAAGTGTTGGCGTTACCCGATCCCCGGACCATTTGGAAAGAAAATTCTTGATCCTGTGGCCGATGGTCGCCGGTTGTTGCCCGGCTGTCGGCCAGACGGATCAGACCGCGTCGGACCCGCGCTCGCCGGTCCGGATGCGGATCACTTCTTCGACGGGGGTGACGAAGATCTTGCCATCGCCAATGCGACCGGTATGCGCGGCCTGCTGGATGGCGTCGATGGCCCGTTCCACCAGCGCATCGTCCATGACGACTTCGATCTTCACCTTGGGCAGGAAGTCGACGACATATTCTGCGCCCCGGTAAAGTTCGGTGTGCCCCTTCTGGCGGCCAAAGCCCTTGGCTTCGGTCACGGTGATGCCCTTGATCCCCACTTCGTGGAGGGCTTCCTTCACCTCGTCCAGCTTGAAGGGCTTGATGATGGCTTCAATCTTCTTCATCGCGTCCCGCAGCTCCAAATTTCGGCGCGGGCCCGACCGTCAGCGGCCCTGCCCACGCATTGACCCTGGTAAGCATGGACCATGCCAGTTGGCAGGACCATGATATTTCGCGCCCTTGGCGCGCAACGACTTCGATTTTGCCCAAATATGTCACAATGTGCTGCACAAAAAATGACCATATGGATCAACCGTAGGGCATATGGGCGGAAAAGGACGGTTCAAACCTTGATTACCTGCACGTTAATGCAGCGTTTACCGTGATGATCCTGTGATGAATTTTTTTGAAAGGAATGCTTGACGTCATGGAGCCGACTGTAGCATAAGGCGGCCCACGGCGGCGGTGGTAGCTCAGTTGGTAGAGCCCTCGGTTGTGGTCCGAGTGGTCGTGGGTTCGAGTCCCATCCATCGCCCCATTTTCCCTGATCGCAGGGAATGAAACAAGGTCGCCTTCGGGCGGCCTTTTCATTTTCCGCTTCCGTTTTGCGACGGCACATGTCGATTGATCGGCAAGGGCCAGGCGTCCACCATGCCCATGCTGTTGCCGGCCATGTGGAATACGGTAGAGGCGCCCATGTCGCAGGAACTCCTGACCGTCGCGCAGATGTACGAAGCCGACCGCGCCGCCATGGCGGCGGGCATCTCCGGCCCGACTCTGATGGAGGCAGCGGGGCTCGCGGTGGCGCGGGCCGTGATGGAACTGTCGCCCGGCACCCCGGTGCCGGTTGCGGTGCTGTGTGGACCCGGAAATAACGGCGGCGACGGCTTTGTTGCGGCCCGTCATCTGGAACAGGCGGGCTGGCCGGTGCGGGTGGGCCTGCTGGGCCCCGGTGGTGGGCTGAAAGGCGATGCCGCCTGGGCGGCCGGCACCTGGGACGGCCCGGTTCTGCCGGCCGAGCCGGCCTTGTTCCAGGGGGCGGCCATCATCGTCGACGCCTTGTTCGGGGCCGGCCTCTGCCGTCCACTCGAAGGCTGGGGGCTGGCACTGGTCCGCGCCATGGCTGCCACGGGCCGGCCGGTGGTGGCGGTGGATGTGCCCAGCGGTGTCAGCGGGGACGATGGCAGCGTGCAGGGGGACGCGGCACCTGCAACCATCACTGTTACCTTCTTCCGGCCGAAGCCTGGACATTATCTCTATCCGGGTCGTGGTCTGTGCGGCCGGCTGCACGTCGCGGATATCGGCATTCCCGACTCCGTTCTGACCGACATTGCGCCTACCCTGGCCCTGAACGACCCCACCTTGTGGCGGGCCCGATTTCCGCGCCCCACGCCGCAATCACATAAATATAGCCGCGGGCACGCCCTGATCCTGGGTGGCACCGAGATGACGGGGGCGGCCCGTCTGGCAGCGCGGGCGGCGCTCCGGCTGGGGGCAGGACTGGTGACCCTTGCCTGCGATCCGGCAGCGCATCTGGTCTATAGTCTGGCCATGCCCAGCTTGATTGTGCATCCGGTAGCCGATGTTGCCTGCTTTGCCGATCTTCTGGCCGATCCCCGGCGTAATGCCGTCCTGCTCGGGCCCGGAGCGGGAGTTGGTGAACGGTTGCGGAATCTGGTCGCGATCACCCTTGGGGCCGGCAAGTCGGGGGTCCTGGATGCGGACATCTTCACCACCTTTGCGGGCGATCTCCCGGCGTTGAAGGCGGCGGGGCTTAATGACCGATGGGTGCTGACCCCGCATGAGGGAGAATTCCGACGACTGTTCGGGGACGGCAGCGGGTCGCGCCTGGACCGAGTCCGTCGGGCAGCGCTGGAGTCGGGCGCCATTCTGGTGCTGAAAGGCGCGGATTCGCTGATCGCGCATCCCGATGGACGAGTGCGGATCAACCATAATGCTCCGCCCGACCTGGCGACGGCAGGCAGTGGCGATGTCCTGGCCGGCATGATTTTGGCGTTGATCGCTCAAGGCATGGACCCATTTGACGCCGCGTCGGCGGGTGTCTGGTGCCATGGTGCGGCCGGCCTGCATTGCGGTGCAGGCCTGGTTGCCGAGGATCTGCCCGAGGCTGTGCCGAACGTAATTGCTAAATTATCTATATAAAACAATATATAGTGACGATATTCTCACGTCATTTCTTAGAAATCACTTGGCCATTTCCCCCGGAAACGCCCAGCGGCCTGTTGCGGACGGACGGGGAGATTGTTCCTATAGGGGGCCGCGGATCGCGGCAAGTTCCGTCAGCTTTTGTTAAAATTGCATATAACTTCTGGGAAGAAAATCGCAGGAAACCCGGTGTCTTCGTTGCGTGGTCATTATCATTGCGTTAATGTCACTTTTACCATGGGGCAGTACTCCTTTCAGGGATGGTGCAGCTCTTTGGCGCTAAACTGGAATTGACCCGAAGCGGGGGGCGTTGCGATGGGCGTTTCGTTGTTCAAGCGTTCCAAACCTTTGTCGACGCCGGTTGCCGGCGACGTTTATCAACGCGTGATTTTCAACACGGTCGAAACCGCACATGTCATTTCAGTCACGCAGGAAGGATTTCCCGTCCCTCATGTGCGCTACATCTCCCGCAACGAATTGCTGGATGGTCCGCAGGTTCGCGAACCCCGGTCGCCGCGGGGCAATGTTCGCACGCTGACGGTTGAAAGCTTCACCCAGCTGTATGGTTCGCCGCGCGCCAGTTGATCTGCCTGCCCGCAGCTCCGCCGATCTTGCATTGGCGCGCTGCCTCTGAATCGTTTCATATGACACGACCCCTGGTTTATAACCGACCAGGGATCAGCGGCAGCGCCAGGGCTTTGCGCGAACGCCGATCCTTGACATGCAAGGCTTCGCCCAGAAAAGCCGGAAATGTCCAGGAAACCCGTTCAGCACCAGGATGGCGTGATGCCCGATAATAGCAGCCCTTTGCGCCCGTCCGACGACGTTCGGCGCCTGTCGCATTTGCGCGCGCTGGAACGCAAGGCGCTCTGGCTTTCGACCTGGATGATCCATAATGCCAACCATCTGCGGCCGTCGCGCGACGGACTGAAGGTGGGTGGGCATCAGGCGTCCAGCGCCTCGATGGTCAGCCTGATGACGGCACTGTTCTTCGATGTGCTGCGCCCGCAGGACCGTGTGGCGGTCAAGCCCCATGCCAGCCCCGTCTTTCATGCCATCCAATATCTGATGGGCCGGCAGACGCGCGACAAGCTTGTGCGGTTCCGCGCCTTTGGTGGTGCCCAGTCCTATCCGTCGCGCACCAAGGACACGCGCGATGTGGATTTCTCCACCGGTTCGGTGGGGCTGGGCGTGGCCGTCACGGCCTTTGCCAGCATGGTTCAGGATTATGTGTGCCTGAAGGGCCTGTCCGATCAGCCGGAAGGCCGCATGATCGCCCTGGTCGGCGACGCGGAGATGGACGAAGGCAATGTCTTCGAAGCCATGCTGGAAGGCTGGAAGCACGATCTGCGCAATGCCTGGTGGATTATCGACTACAATCGCCAGAGCCTGGACAGTGTCGTTTCCGACAAGCTGTGGGAACCGATCACGGGCATGTTCCGGTCGCTGGATTGGAACGTGGTCATCATGAAATATGGCCGCCTGCTGGAAGCGGCCTTTCGGGAACCGGGCGGCGATGCGCTCCGCCATTGGATCGATACCTGTCCGAACCAGCTTTATGCGGCCCTGTGCTTCAAGGGGGGCGCGGCCTGGCGCGAGGCGCTGACCCGCGATCTGGGCACCACCGGCGGCATCCGGTCGCTGCTGGACAGCCATGACGATACCATGCTGGCCCGCCTGATGACCAACCTGGCCGGCCACGACCTGCCCACCATCCTGGACACGTTCCACGGCATCGCCAACGGTCCGGATGCGGAACGGCCCGCCTGCTTCGTGGCCTACACGGTCAAGGGCATGGGTTTGCCTTTCCAGGGGCACAAGGACAACCATGCCGGCCTGATGAACCCGGACCAGATATCCTCCTTCAAGGCGCAATGCGGCATCGCCGACGGCCAGGAATGGGAGCCGTTCGCCGGCTTGGATGTCGATGTGGAGGATCTGCAGCGCTTCCTGGCCGAGGAGGTGCCGTTCACCCGTACCCCGACGCGCCGGCTGTCTGCCAGGACCGTCCCGGTGCCGGATCGGCTTGACGTTTCGCTGTCGGAACGGATGAGCACGCAGGAAGGATTCGGCAAGATTCTGGCCGAACTGGCCAAGGGTGACACTGAACTGGCCGCCCGTCTGGTCACCACCAGCCCGGACGTCACCGTCTCCACCAATCTGGGGGCCTGGGTCAACCGGCGCGGGCTGTTTGACCGGCACGAACGCCACGACATCTTCAAGGAACAGAAGGTCGTATCGGCGCAGCGCTGGCAGGGCGATCCGCAGGGTCAGCATATCGAACTGGGCATCGCCGAACATAACCTGTTCCTGATGCTGGCGGCGCTGGGGCTCAGCCATGATCTGTTCGGGGCGCGGCTGCTGCCCGTGGGCACACTCTATGACCCGTTCGTGAAGCGGGGTCTGGATGCGCTGAACTATGCGCTTTACCAGGATGCACGCTTCATGCTGGTGGCCACGCCCAGCGGCGTGACCCTGGCACCGGAAGGGGGCGCACACCAGTCGATCGCTACACCCCTGATCGGCATGGCACTGCCCAAGCTCTCCAGTTTCGAGCCCGCCTTCGTCGATGAACTGGCCGCCATCATGCGCTGGGGCTTCGACCACATGCAGAAGCCCGATGGTGGCAGCCTTTATCTGCGCCTGTCGACGCGCGGCCTGGATCAGCCGGCCCGGGCGCTGGATGCGCAGGCGGTCATTGATGGCGGCTATTGGCTGCGTCCGCCCGCGGCGGATGCCGATCTGGCCATCATCTATATGGGGGCGCTGGCGCCCGAGGCCATGGAGGCGCATGCCCAGTTGCTGGAGGACATGCCTGGTGCCGGCCTGTTGGCCATCACGTCGGCCGACCGGCTGCATCAGGGCTGGACGGCGGCCCGGCATACCCGCCAGCAGGGGCAGGCGGCCCTGGCGCCGGTAGAACGGTTGCTCTCGGCCCTTCCGCCCGCGGCGCGTCTGGTGACGGTGACCGACGGGCATCCCGCCGGCCTGTCCTGGCTGGGCGGGGTGCGCGGGCATCGGCTGGCCGCTTTGGGGGTGGAGAATTTCGGTCAGTCGGCTGACCTGCCCGATCTTTACCGGGCGATGCGGCTGGATGCGGAGGCCATCATCGATGCGGCGGCCCGCATCCTTCTGGAATGATCGTCCGCGGCCCGCGTGCGACGCCGCCGTCGCGCGTGTAATCGGCGCTTGGCGAGCCTGTTTGGGCTTGCTATACGGTGCGCTCCCACGGGCGACCTCACGGTTTGCCTGACGGGCGGGCGTGGCGGAATGGTAGACGCGCCGGATTTAGGTTCCGGTGTCGAAAGACGTGGGGGTTCAAGTCCCTTCGCCCGCACCACGAGTTTTTTGAGTTTTGACCCGCAACCCACCGCGGCCGCCGAACATGGCGCACCCGCGGGAGCTTCGGTCCCTGAGATGGCAGAGGGGGCTGGGGCGAGCAGCAAGAAGACAGGCATTTCGTCCCATGCAGATCACCGAGACCAGCGCTGAAGGCCTCCGTCGCGACTTCAAGGTCGTCATCACGGCCCAGGACATCGAATCGCGGGTGCACACCCAGTTGATCGAAGTCGGCAAGACCCTGAAGATCCCGGGCTTCCGTCCGGGCAAGGTGCCGATGCCGATCCTGAAGCAGCGCTATGGCCAGTCGGTCATGGGCGAAGTGCTGGAAGCCGCCGTCAATGACGGTGCCAAGAAGGCCGTCGACGACAACAACCTGCGTCCGGCCCTGCAGCCCAAGATCGAAGTGCTGAAGTTCGATCCGGGCCAGGACCTGGAATTTGCGGTGCAGGTCGAGATCCTGCCGGAGATCGAGCCGGCCGACCTGTCGGGCGTCGAGATCGAGAAGCCGGTGGCCGCCGTTGCCGACGATGCCGTGACCGAGAGCCTGTCGCGCCTGTCCAAGGGCCGCCGCACGACCGAGAAGGTCGAGGAAGACCGTGCTGCCGTCACCGGCGACATCCTGCTGATCGACTTTGACGGTTCCGTCGATGGCGAGAAGCGCCCGGGCATGAAGGGTGAGGATTACGAGCTGGAGCTGGGCTCCGGTTCCTTCATCCCCGGCTTCGAGGAGCAGCTGGAAGGATCCAAGGCCGGCAGCGATGTGACCGTAAACGTCACCTTCCCGGAAGCCTACCACGCTGCCGAACTGGCCGGTAAGGCCGCCGTCTTCGAGGTGAAGGTCAAGGAAATCCGCGTCGGCAAGGACGCCGAGATCAATGACGATCTGGCCAAGTCCTTCGGCTTTGACGATCTGGACGCCCTGAAGAAGGCCGTTTCCGAGCGCATGTCGGACGAGTACGGCACGACCTCGCGCCTGCGCGCCAAGCGCGCCCTGCTGGACAAGCTGGCCGAGCTGCACAGCTTCGAGGTTCCGGCCGGCATGGTCGAGATCGAGTTCGAGCAGATCTGGAAGCGCCTGCAGGAAGAACTGGCCAATGGCGGCGCCGAAGAGGAAGGCAAGGACGAGGAAGCGCTCAAGACCGAATATCGGGACATTGCTGTCCGGCGTGTTCGTCTGGGCTTGCTCCTTTCCGAAATCGGTCGGCGTAACAATATCACTGTGAGCCGTGATGAGCTGAACAAGGCCATGATCGACGAAGTTCGTCGCTATCCGGGCCAGGAACAGCAGGTTTTCGACTTCTTCCGCAAGAACCCGCAGGCGGTCGAAAGCCTTCGTGCGCCGATTTACGAGGATAAGGTTGTCGACTTCATCCTCGGAACCGTTAAGGTGAACGAGGTGACCGTGTCGGTCGAAGAGCTGATGCGCGATCCGGACGAGGACGAAGTGGCCGCCTGAGGCGCCACGGACGTCCCGTAAGTAGAATACCGCGGGGGCCAATCCAGGGCCCCGCGGCTGCCGGTTAGGAGCGAAGCAGGGATCATGATCGAGCCGCAGATGAACGCGCTGGTTCCCATGGTGGTCGAACAGACCAACCGGGGCGAACGGGCATACGACATCTACTCCCGCCTCCTGAAGGAACGGATCATCTTCCTGGTCGGTGGTGTCAATGACGCCGTCGCCAGCTTGGTCTGCGCGCAGCTTCTGTTCCTGGAAGCGGAGAATCCGACCAAGGAAATCTCCTTCTACATCAACTCGCCGGGCGGTTACGTGACGGCCGGGTTGGCGATCTATGACACCATGCAATATATCCGTTGCCCGGTGGCGACGATCTGCATGGGGCAGGCATCCAGCATGGGGGCCCTGTTGCTGGCCGGTGGGTCGGCTGGCAAGCGCTTCTCGCTGCCCAACAGCCGAATCATGATCCACCAGCCTTCGGGCGGTGCACAGGGTCAGGCGGCGGATATCGAGATCCAGGCCCAGGAAATCCTGCGCCTGCGCGAACGGCTGAACGAGATTTTCGTGAAGCACACGGGCCAGAGCCTGGATGTCATTGAAAAGGCTGTGGAACGCGACAAGTTCATGAGCCCGGAGGAGGCCAAGGCCTTCGGGATCATCGACGAGGTATTCGCCCAACGGCCAGGTGGTCTCACCCAGGCCGCGTAATCCGGGGGCGGTGGCGAACAAGTATATATTGATCCCGCCGCTTTTGGTGTTGTTGAATAGGTGAAGAGGGCGTCCGCTGTCAGCCCTGGGGTTCCGTCTCCCGCCGTGGGAAGGATGGGGAACCGGAGAAGGCAAGGGCGCCCCCTGAAGCAGGACATCCCGCAAGGGATGGTCGGGCGTGTCGGTCAGGGGCCAGCCGGGTCCCAGGTCGTCCGCCATCCGGTGATGTACGGAGCCCATATGACCAAGTCGACCGGCGGCGACAGCAAGAATACCCTCTACTGCTCCTTCTGCGGAAAGAGCCAGCACGAGGTGCGCAAGCTCATTGCCGGCCCCACCGTGTTCATCTGCGATGAATGCGTCGAGCTGTGCATGGACATCATCCGCGAGGAGAACAAGACCACGCTGGTGAAGTCCCGCGACGGTGTGCCGTCCCCGCGCGATATCAGCACGGTCCTGGATGATTATGTCATCGGGCAGGAGCATGCGAAGCGCGTGCTCTCCGTGGCCGTCCACAATCATTACAAACGCCTGGCCCATGGGGCGAAGCACAATGATGTGGAACTGGCCAAGTCCAACATCCTGCTGATCGGTCCGACGGGTTCGGGCAAGACGCTGCTGGCCCAGACGCTGGCGCGTATCATCGACGTACCGTTCACGATGGCTGACGCCACCACGCTGACCGAGGCCGGTTACGTGGGCGAGGATGTCGAGAACATCATCCTGAAGCTGCTGCAGTCCGCGGATTACAATGTCGAGCGGGCACAGCGTGGCATCGTCTATATCGACGAGGTCGACAAGATCAGCCGCAAGTCTGACAATCCGTCGATCACGCGCGACGTGTCGGGCGAAGGTGTGCAGCAGGCCCTGCTGAAGATCATGGAAGGCACGGTTGCCTCCGTCCCGCCGCAGGGTGGTCGCAAGCATCCGCAGCAGGAATTCCTGCAGGTGGACACGACCAACATCCTGTTCATCTGCGGTGGCGCCTTTGCGGGTCTGGAAAAGATCATCGCCGCCCGCGGCAAGGGCACGTCCATCGGCTTCGGCGCCGATGTCCGCGGCCCGGACGAGCGTCGCATGGGCGACGTGCTGCGTGAGGTCGAGCCCGAGGATCTGCTGAAGTTTGGTCTGATCCCGGAATTCGTCGGTCGTCTGCCCGTGCTGGCCACGCTGCATGACCTGGACGAAGCCGCGCTGATCGAGATTCTGGCCCGTCCGAAGAATGCACTGGTCAAGCAGTACCAGCGCCTGTTCGAGATGGAAGACGTCAAGCTGACGGTGCATGAGGAGGCCCTGCGCTCCATCGCCCGCAAGGCGATCGAGCGGAAGACCGGTGCCCGCGGCCTTCGTTCAATCATGGAAACGATCCTGCTGGACCCGATGTACGACCTGCCGGGCCTGTCCGGTGTGGAAGAGATTGTGGTCAATAAGGAAGTGGTCGAGGGGCGGGCCAAGCCGCTTTACATCTATTCTGACCGGGCCAGTCAGGCCGCACCCGGGGCGTGAGCACAGGGTGATCGAATGAAAAGGGGCGGTCCGCAGGGGCCGCCCCTTTTTTTTGGCCCCTGAACCATTGTCCCCAAACGGGATATCGACGCCTCTGATATATTTAAGCATAACTGCATAATATATGCCCGCCGGAGCGGGACAGGGACACGAGGGGGGAAAACAAACATGTTCGAGAAAGCTCGCAGGCCTTACGCCGGTGTGTCTTGGAGCATCGCGACGGAGGTCACGCGATGACCGCGCCGATCGTTATCATCGGGGCGGGGCAGGCGGGCTGCCAGGCGGCGGTCAGCTTGCGGGCCGAAGGATGGCAGGAACCGATTCTGATGCTGGGGGACGAACCCTGGCATCCTTATGAACGGCCGCCGCT
Source organism: Hydrogenophaga intermedia (assembly GCA_943371025.1). Taxonomy (GTDB): domain Bacteria; phylum Pseudomonadota; class Alphaproteobacteria; order Azospirillales; family Azospirillaceae; genus Niveispirillum. The sequence goes on along the minus strand of CALRTC020000036.1, from coordinate 4,899 downwards.
TTCCAAGGCCATTCTTTCAGGTGAACTGGCGCCGGAACGTGCCTTCCTGCGCAAACCGGAATTCTACACCCAGAAGGGAATCGACATCCGGCTTGAAACCCCGGTGGCGCGGATCGAGCCGGCGGCGCACCAGGTGGTGCTGGCCGGTGGCGACCCGGTTTCCTATCACAAGTTGCTGATCGCGACCGGTGCCGTTGTCCGCCGCCTGACCCTTCCGGGCAGCGATCTGCCGGGCATCCACTATCTGCGGACCATGGCTGATGCCGCGGCGCTGCGCGACGTGGTCGGTCCCGATCGGCGTGTCGCCATCGTTGGTGCCGGCTATATCGGCCTGGAGGTCGCGTCATCCGCCCGCAAACTGGGGGCGGCTGTCACGGTGGTGGAGGCGGCAGACCGGGTGATGGCCCGTGTCACGGCCCCGCCGGTGTCCGCCTTCTATGCCGACGAACACCGTGCCCATGGGGTGGAACTGATCCTGGGGGCCGGTGTGGCGGGAATTGAGGGCACGACGCGCGCCACCGGCATCCGCCTGACGGATGGACGCCTGGTAGAGGCCGATGTGATCGTTGTCGGTATCGGCGTGCTTCCCAATGACGCCCTGGCCCGTGCGGCCGGCATCGCCTGCGACAATGGCATCATTGTCGATGATTGTGGTCGCACCAATCTCCCCGATATCTTTGCCGCCGGTGACGTGACCAACCATCCCAATGCCCTGCTGGGATGTCGCCTGCGCCTGGAGTCGGTACAGAACGCCATCTCCCAGGGCCAGTCGGCGGCCCGTGCCATGCTGGGTGTCCCCCGGCCCTATGCGGAAATTCCCTGGTTCTGGTCGGACCAATATGACTTGAAGCTGCAGATCGCCGGGCTGTCGCGGCCCACGGATCAGGCGGTTGTGCGTGGTGACACGGCCGACCGCAAATTCTCTGTCGTCTATCTGCGGGATGGACGGTTCGTCGCGATTGACGCTATCAACCAGCCCAGGGACTTCATGCAGGCGCGTAAGCTGTTGCAGGAAGAACGGGTGCTTGATCCGTCGCGCGTGGCCGATCCCGCCGTTGCACTGGTCGATTGTGCGGTCGCACTTTCGGCGTGAAAAGCATCCGCCCGAACACCGGCGAATGCCGGCAAGCAAGTAACAAAGAGAGGGAGCGTAGCAATGAACGTGCAAGGTGTTGCGGCCATCGTGTCCGGCGGTGGTTCCGGTCTGGGTGCCGCCACGGCGCAGGCGCTGGCGGCACAGGGGGCCAAGGTGGCCCTGCTTGATATCAACCTGGATGCCGCCAAGGCGGTCGCCAAGGAGATCGGTGGCATTGCCGTCCAGTGCGATGTGACCAGCGCCGACAGTGCCCAGGCCGCCATTGCGGAAGCCGCCGCGACCCACGGACCGGCCCGCATCGCGGTCAACTGCGCCGGCATCGCCCCGCCGGCCAAGATTCTGGGCCGGGATGGCCCCCATGATCTGAACCTGTTCCGCAAGGTGATCGAAGTCAACCTGATCGGGACCTTCAACATGATGCGCCTCGCCGCCACCGGAATGGCCGGCCTGGACCCGGTTACGGCGGATGGTGAGCGCGGGGTCATCATCAACACGGCCTCTGTTGCCGCCTTCGAAGGACAGATCGGTCAGGCCGCCTATGCCGCCTCCAAAGGCGGGGTGCATGCGCTGACCATGCCGGCGGCCCGCGAACTGGCCCGCAGCGGTATCCGTGTCGTCACCATCGCCCCCGGTATCTTCCTGACGCCGATGATGCTGGGCCTTCCGCAGGACGCCCAGGACAGCCTGGGCAGGCAGGTACCGTTTCCCTCCCGCCTGGGCCGGCCGGACGAATATGCCAGCTTGGCAATGCATATCATTGCCAACAGCATGATCAATGGCGAGACGATCCGTCTGGATGGTGCCATCCGCATGGCACCGAAATAAGCAATACTTGCCCTGAAAGGCCCGGGTCACCGATCATGCACAGGAGATGTCGTGAAAGGACCGGGCCATGGGCATGACGGATGTGGTGATCATCGGCGGCGGCATCGCCGGTCAGGCCCTGGCTTATGCGCTGGCGCCGGGACGGTCCGTGGTTCTGCTGGAAGCGGAAAGCCAATGCGGATCGCATGCGATCGGCCGATCCGCCGCCCTTTATTCCGAAACCTGCGGGAACAGTGCCATCCGGGCACTGACCCGGGCCACGGGTCCCTTTCTTCGCCATCCGCCAGAGGGGTTTGCCGATCGCCCGCTGCTGCGTCCACGCGGCGCGCTGCATGTCGCACGGGCGGACCAGATGGACCGGTTCACACGCGTGCTGATGGAACTTCAGGCCGAGGTGCCCAGCGTGAACCCGCTGACCGGTGCCGAATGCCGGACGCTGGCGCCGATTCTGCGCGAAGGGTACGCGGCTGCGGGTGTGCTGGAACCGGGTGCCTGCGACATTGATGTCGACTTGCTGATGGAGGGCTTCCTGGGCGGCGCGCGCGCGAAAGGGGCGGAAATCGTTACCAGTGCCGCTGTCACCGCCATTGATCATGATGGTCTGGGCTGGCGCGTTGAAAGCAAGGCCGGGACCTGGCGTGCGGGCGTTCTGGTCAACGCTGCGGGCGCCTGGGCCGATCAGGTTGCCGGAATGGCGGGCGTTCGCCCCGTTGGGCTGGTGCCGAGCCGACGGACATCCATCCTGGTTGATCCGCCCGCCGGGATCGATGTGATGCATCTGCCGTTCCTGGTTGATGTGGATGAACAGTTCTATGTAAGGCCCGAAGCCGGCAAGCTATTGCTGTCCCCTGCAGACGAAACGCCATCCGTGCCCGGCGATGCCCGGCCGGAGAAGACGGACATTACGGTTGGCATCGACCGGGTTCAGGCAGCCTGCGACATTGCGGATGACCACTGCGGGCGCAGCTGGGCTGGGCTGCGCAGCTTTGTCGCCGATGGATCCCCTGTCATCGGGTTCGATCAGAACAGGACAGGATTCTTCTGGCTGACGGCTCTTGGCGGTAATGGCATCCAGACATCGATGGCCGTGGCAATGCTGGCGGCGGCGCTGATCCGGGGCGAATGTGTCCCGGAAAGGCTGGTGGCTTTGGGCCTGGACCCGGCATCCATCCATCCGGGCCGCTTCCATCTCTGATCCAGCCTGCCGACGACATGCTGAAGGCGCATCTGCCGGTGGCGCCTCATCCAGATCTGCATTGATCAGGGGCCGATCTCCTGTTCAAGAAGGCAGATGCAGCGGCCTGGCTGACGCGTACCATGGCGCGCATTTCATGAGCCGATGACACGGGCGTAGAGCCGGACCCACCGCCGTTGCACCGACGCGAGTGTTAACCTTTATCGCGTCAATATTGTTGGAAATGCCCATCGTTCCGTGACCGGCAGGCCGGCCCGGGCGATTCCCGGTGCAGCAGGTTCATTCGCCCGTCCGGGCGCGATGAATTGTTACCCACGAGTCCCGGATCGAGCCGGTCTGCGGCTTGTGCAGGCAATATTCCGAAAGGTATATGTCCTGATCTGGCGAGATTATCCTTAGTAACGGGCGTTTGGTGCGGTTTGTTACAAAGTTGGAGCCAATTAGAATAAGTCCGGACTATTTTGATGTGTTTTCCAGATGAAGTTGTCGAATTCTGTCATCTGGCGTTCAATAATTTTATCATGCAATTCATAAGGTTAAGTGATGGCACCCATTGCGTCTGCCCTTGTGGCCCGCATGTCACAGAATGTGTCAAATTTTCTTTAACGGATGGTGTTCCGTTGCACTGTCGCCAGGACGCGTCATTTTCTCATCCCCATTGAGTCTAGGCCGATAGGTATAGAACGGCCAAGGTCAGCAATCTGGAGAGAGACAAAAATGGCTAATCGTCAGGGACCTGCTTCGCGTCGCTTGCAGCGCAATCTGCTGCTAGGTGCTGCCATCACTCTCGCCGCGGTCGGGGCCGTCGGCGCGCAGGAGCTGCAGCTTGAGGAAATCGTCGTCACGGGCTCGCGCATCGCGCGTCCGGAACTGACCAGTTCCAGCCCCGTGACGGTTGTTGACGCCGCCTCCTTCGAGCAGGCTGGCGCCGCCACCGTCGACAGCGTTCTGAACGAACTGCCGCAGATCATCCCGGCGCTGGGCGCCTTCTCCAACAATGGTGGCAACGGATCGGCCACGGTCGACCTGCGCGGTATCGGCGCCGCCCGCACCCTGGTGCTGGTGAATGGTCGCCGTTATATCCCGACCAACGGCACCGGTACCGTTGACCTGAACAACGTTCCCGCGTCCTTGATCAAGCAGGTGCAGGTGCTGACGGGTGGCGCATCCGCCGTCTATGGGTCGGATGCCATCGCCGGCGTCGTCAACTTCATCCTGGAAGACAGCTTCCGCGGGGCCCAGGCTTCCACCCGCTTTGGCGTGACCAAGGAAGGCGACGGCAAGGAGCGCAACGTCAACCTGACCATCGGCACCGGCTCCGAGGACGGCAAGTCGAACCTGACCCTGTTCGCGGAATATAACAAGCGCGACGAGGTGATGGCCGGTGACCGCGACTATTCCAAGCAGGCCATTACCGAAGGCGTCGTCAATGGCGTGCCGACCATCCTGTATAGCGGTTCCTCCACCGCTCCCGGCGGCCGTCTGGCCAAGGGCACCACGGTGCTGACCTGGGATGCCAACGGCGTGCCGCGGCCGTTCAACAGCACCCGCACGACCAGCAGCGCCGGCGACCTGTACAATTTCTCGCCCGTGAACTATCTGCGCGTCCCGCAGGAGCGTCTGTCGCTGTTCGCGTTGGGAAATCACGAGTTCAACGAGCATTTCAAGGTCTATGAAGAAGCCAACTTCGTGACCAACCGCGTGCCGTTGCAACTGGCCGAGACGCCCGCCGTGATCCCGCAGCCGCGGCCGGGCGTGCCGCCGATCCGCATCAACCTGACCA
>CALRTC020000035.1:0-64199 GCA_943371025.1 Hydrogenophaga intermedia | reverse complement strand
TGAGGCGCCGCGCGCCGGTCCTCGGTCGCGCATGCTAACCATCGTGGACACTACGGATATCTATGTCCACGACGTACCCGGATGTACCAGAATTTCAACATCGTTTACGTCCCTTACATACCCAAAACCGCTCCGGGTATTTCCATAATGTAACTTATCACCGTAGCGGATTGCCGCCAAATTGGAATGTCAGTCCTGGGCAGGAAAGGTGCCGCCGGCCTGTAAACCGAATAGCTGATCACGGAACTGTCACGGAAATCCTGTTTTATGCCGCCTTCGTCGCGGCCATGCCGAAAGCAATCGCTTCATCGGCGCCGCAAGACAAACCAAAGGCTTACAGTCTTTCGACGGCTTCACCAATAAGGCGAAAGACGGTATGCGGGACGGATGACGGGATTTGCGATGCGTTCCTTGCTGAAAGCCGGCCTGTTGGGGCTTGCGCTGTTGTCACCCTTGACCGCCGCTGCGGCTGCGCCCTGCCCAGGTCCGGATTGCCGGGCCTGGATGGATGCGACCTTGCGCATGAACGACATCCTGACCGTCGGCACCCATAACAGCTACAAGATGGCGCTGTCGCCGGCCGAAAAGGCGATGCTGGCGGCCCACGATCCACGGGCCGCCGCGCACCTGGATTATGGCCACCGCAGCCTGACTGAACAGTTGGACGCCGGTGTGCGCAAGCTGGAAATTGACGTCTATCACGACCCGGCAGGCGGCCGTTACATCGCCCCCAAGGGCCCGGCACTGGCTGGTGTGCCGCTGGAGCCCGGGTTCGTGGAGACCATGGCCAAGCCGGGGTTGAAAGTTTTCCACGTCACCGATATCGATCCCCACAGCCATTGCCTTCTGTTCATGCAATGCCTGACGGAAATCCGGCGCTGGTCCGATACCCATCCTGGTCACACGCCGCTGCTGATCATGATCAATGCCAAGCAGGGCAAGTCGCCGATGCCGGGCGGCACCGATGCCTTGCCCTTCGATGAAACCGCCTTTGATGGTTTTGATCGGGAGGTGCGGTCGGTGCTGCCGCCGGCCACGCTGATCACACCGGACGAGGTACAGGGGGGGCACCCGACCCTGCGGGATGCCGTGCGCGCGGGCAACTGGCCGACCCTGGCCCAGGCGCGGGGCCGTATCTGGTTCGCCCTGGATGAGGGGCCGGAGGTGGTGGCCGTCTATCGCGGTCATCGCCGCTCGCTGGAAGGCCGGGTCATGTTCATCAATACCGATGAGGACAGTCCCGCCGCCGCTTATCTGACCCTGAATGATCCCATCGACCAGGCAGCACGCATCGCGGCGGCCGTGGGGGCCGGCTATATCGTGCGCACCCGCGCCGATGCCGATACCAGCGAGGCGCGGGCCAAGGATACCACCCGGCGTGACACGGCCCTGGCCGGCGGGGCGCAATATGTGTCCACCGATTATTTCTGGCCCGACGCGCGGTTGGGCGATTATCAGGTGCGCCCGCCCGGCGGGGCCGTCACCCTGTGCAACACGCGACGGACGGGTGACGCCTGTGCGGGGCAGCCTGTGGAATGAGGATCATGAAATCTTGGATGCTGCTGGCCGCCCTGATGCTGGGTTTGGCGGCACCCGCCGCGCGGGCGGAGGATTACCGCGTTGCCTTCATGCCGGATGTGCATTTCCATGACGTGCATGGACAGTTTACGGGCACCGGCTTTGCCGGCGTTCCCAACCCGGCCGGCGGCCCGCCGGTCACCATCCGCACCATGGCGGCGCAGCTAAGTTCCACGCGCCTGTTCAACGAAAATGCCTTCGCCTTCCGCGCGGCCCTGGATGATGCCGTACGGCGCGGGGTGCGGCTGATCGTGCTGAATGGCGATTTCAGCGACGACGGGCAGCCCGTGCATCTGCGCGGGTTGCGGCAGGTGCTGGCGGAATATGAGACCCGGCACGGGCTGCGTTTCTTCCTGACCAACGGCAACCACGATCCGGTCCGTCCGCGTGAGACGCCGGCCGGCAAGCCGGATTTCATGGGACCGGACGGCGCGCCACAAGCGGTCTACAGCCCCGGTACGCCCCCCTGCCCCATCGGCGGCAAGCCCGAGGCGGGCACCATCTGCACACCCGACATTGCCAGTGCCGGCTATGACACCATCCTGCGCGATTTCGCCGATTATGGTTTCGCGCCCCGGCCGGGCGACCTCTATTGGGAAACCCCCTTCTACCAGCCCGCCCTACCCTTCGACCCTACGCTGGCCAGTGCCTATGCCGGCGTGGAGAAGCGGCAATACCGCTTTTGCGGTACCCGCAGCGACTGCCGTCTGATCCCCGACGCCTCCTATCTGGTGGAACCCGTCGCGGGCCTTTGGCTGCTGGCCATTGATGCCAATCTTTACGAGCCGCTGCCCGGTGGCGGTTTCGAAGGATCGGGGGGCGCGGGCTTCAACCGGATGGAGGAACTGAAGCCGCATTTGTTGCCCTGGATCGCCGATGTGGTGAAGCGGGCCAAGGCCCAAGGGAAGGTGCTGTTGGCCTTCAGCCATTTCCCCACCATCGATACCAATAACGGCGCCAGCGACGATCTGGCCCACCTGTTCGGGGGCGACGCCCTGCAATTGTCGCGTATGCCGGATGTCAAGGTGGCGCGGGCCCTGTCCAAGGCCGGGCTGCGCCTGCATGTCGGCGGCCACATGCATTACAATGACACGGCCCGATGGCAGGGTGTGGACGGTTCCTTCCTGGTCAATGTCCAGGCGCCGTCCCTGGCGGCCTATGTCCCGGCCTACAAGCTGCTGACGCTGTCGGCCGGCACGGTGGAGGTGGAGACGCCGCGCCTGACCAATGTCCCGGGCTTTGACAGCCTTTTCCCGCTGTACCGCCGGGAATGGCAGCGGCTGCGCGCCGCCAGGGCGGACGCCTGGGATATCCGCATGCTGGACAGCCGCGACTATGCCGGCTTCACCCGCTGGCACCTGACCCAGCTGGCCCGCCGCCGCTTCCTGCCACAGGATTGGCCGGCCGACCTGCGCGATGCATTGCTGTCGGCCGATGCGGCGGGCCTGCGTCGGATGGCAGGCCTGTCCCCGGCACCGGGCGGAAACTGGACAGGCCTGGATCTGGCCGTCGATCTCCACCGGTTGCTGAGCGCTGGCAGCCTGGCCCTGCCCGACATTCCGGAGGAGCGGCGGCAGGATTACCGCCGGTTGCTGGCCGACCTGACGGCGGCCCCGAGCCCTGGCCTGGTCCCGGCGGCCCTGCGGGTAAGGCTGGCACTGCTGCTGGATATCGTTGGACGGCTGCAGGCCGGCCTGCCGGATGCGCATTTCCGTATCGACATGACCAACGGGGCCATCACGCCCCTGCCATAGCAGCACAGGCTTGCCGACCTGCCGGCCGGGCAGCGGCGGGACGCACAGGGCGGCAGAATGGGACTGTGTGCTGCCAGCGATTACCCCTATAGTTGAAAGCTTGGTTGGTATTTTCTGGAAAACCTTGTTGTTCACCCTTCCTCCCCCCCTGCATGCGCTGGTCGATTTGACGCACCCGGCCGGTGTCCGGTCACTCACCTCATTGCCGCCAGGCGTCACGGTGCAGGACGTGGTGGACGCCGCACGACACCACGGCATGGTGTTGACCCTGTCGGCAGCCTTGCGGGGAGATATGGGGCCGTTGGCGGACGCTCTCCGGTCCGCCCTGACGGACCAGCAACGCCGGTGGACGCTGGCCGGCATGCGTCTGACTTTCGACCTTTGCCGCTTGGCCAAGGCCTTCGCCCAGGCGCAATTGCCCTGGCTGGCCTTGAAGGGGCCCGCCCTGTCGTTCCATCTCCAGGGCGATCCCCTGCGGCGCGACTGCCTGGATCTGGATATTCTGGTCCGTGAACAGGACCTGCTGGCCGTCCACGAGGTGCTGACCGGCCTGGGTTACAGCCATGCCGACGCCTGGGGGGCTGCGTTCATCCGGCAAATGAGCCTCTATCAGAGACGGCGGGAATATAATCTTTCATACCGGAACCAGCAGACGGGAACATTCCTGGAGGTGCATTGGCGATGGGCCCGTGTCGATGCGCTGGCACCGCTGGATCCTGATCTGGTCTGGCCGCAGCGCCAGACGCGTCTGCTGATGGACACGGAGATCCCCGTTCTCCATCCGGTGGTTGAGCTGGTTTATCTGGCGACCCATGCCGCCCGCCATGGCTGCTGCAAGCTCAAATGGCTGCAGGATTTTCGCCTTATCCTGGCCAGGCCGGAGGCGGAGACCCTGGTGGCGGCCGCCCTGGACCAGGCCCGCCGACAGGATGTGCTGGCTGCCGTTGCCGCCAGCCTGACCCTGGCGGCGGAACTGGACGGGCGGGATGTGCCTGCCCTGGCGGCAGCAGCGCGGGAAACCCGCTGGACGGGCCGGCTGCTGGCCTGCTTCCGCCGGGAGTTCACGCGCGCGCCGGAGAGGCGGCGGCGAGCAACCCTGGCCCAGGAACTGCGCGTCTGGCAGTTGCAGCACCTGTTGCTGGCGGCCAAGCAGCATCCGCGCCGGCGGGACAGTCTGGCCCGGCTGCTGACGGCTTCCCCGGCAGAGCGGGCCGTGCTGCCCCTGCCACCTGCGCTGGAGCCGCTTTACCTGCTGCTGCGTCCGGTGTTGTGGATGGTGGCGCGGCTGCGTTCGTGATGGCCGCCGTCCCGCCCGCTCAGGGGGCCGGTGGGGTAACCCTTATATCGACGGAGACGATGACGGCGTCGTGGCGCCAGCATTCCTCGTCATATTCCACGACGCGGCCGGCAGGATCAAAGCTGGTGCGGATGACGGACAGACCGGGAGAGCCGGAACGCACGCGCAGCGTTTCGGCATTATCGCCCAGGATGGCGCAGGGCTTCATGGCCATGCGGTTACGCGCAGCCACGACCCCATAGGCGTTCTTCAGCACGGCCGTCAGCGACCCGTCCAGCGAATGGTCGATCAGGCCCGGCGCCAGGTCGGGACTGACATGGATGCGTTCCACCAGCACCGACCGCCCGTCGATGCTGCGCAGGCGGCTTATATCGTAAAGCGGCGTGCCCTCGGCCACGCCGAAGATGGCGGCCACGGCCTCGGTCGCCGGGACCAGCCGCTTCGACAGCGTCTCCGTCTCCGGTCGCCGCCCCTGCGCCGTGACATAGGCCATGAAGCCTTCCGACCGGGTGGGGTCGTAAAGGACGGGCGGCGGGGAGACGTACCAGCCGCTGCGGTCGCGGCGATAGATCAGCCCCTCCGCCTCCAGCTGGAACAGCGCCTCGCGCACGGTGCCGCGGGCGGATCCCAGGCCATCCTCCAGCTGCCGTTCCGATGGCAGCCGGTCGCCGGTGCCCAGCACGCCCGCCTGGATCTGGGCGGCGATCCGGTCGCGCAGCTCCAGATATTGCAGTTGGTTGTTGGCCGGTGCCGCTTCCCGCCACCAGGGCTTCGCCCCACTCGTCGCCATCGATCTTCCCGTCGTTTCCACCCCGCCGGCCCGCGTGGCCGACTGTCGCAGATCACCCGCGAAAGGGGGCCGGCGTCAAGCCTGCGCATCCTTCTGTCATGGAAACGTCGCGAAGCTGTAAAATCCAATCTGGTATAGTCCAGTTGAGATTTCAACGGGAGCGCAGAGATCATGGTGACGCGCAGCACGCGGCGGCGGTTCTTCGGTTTGACGGCGGCGGGTGCCGCGGCCGGGCTGCTGCCCGCCAGCATCCTGAAGGCAATGGAAATCCCGGCCAACAACCGGACGGGCACGATCCGCGATGTCGAGCACATCGTCATCTTCATGCAGGAGAACCGGTCCTTCGACCATTATTTCGGCACGCTGAACGGGGTGCGCGGGTTTGGCGATCCGCGGGCCCTGCGTCTGCCCGGCGGGCGCAGCGTCTGGCAGCAGCCCAGCGACCAGCATGCCGACGGCCATGTCATGCCCTTCCATGGCGACAGCCGCCGCACCAATGCCTATACGGTGGACGGATCGGACCAGGGCCATCAGGCGGCCATCACCATCGTCAATGGTGGCCGGTACGACAAATGGGGCGCCAGCCGGGAACTGCACAAGCGCATGGTTCATTACACGGCCGCCGACCTGCCCTATTACCACGCACTGGCCAACGCCTTCACCATCCTGGACCAGTATCATTGTTCGACCCTGACCCAGACCTATCCCAACCGCCTGCACCTGATGACGGGCTGCAATGGCGGCGGCAAGGTCGGCGGCGACCCGGTGATGAGCAATTATGGAGAGGATGAGACGCCGAGCGCCGATCAGACGACGGACAAGCCCCTGTCCAAGGGCCCGCTGACCTGGACCACATATCCGGAACGGCTGGAAGCGGCGGGCATCGACTGGAAGGTCTATCAGGAATACGACAATTTCGGCGACAACGTCATTTCGGTGTTCAAGCCCTTCCGCCCGGCCCCGAAGGATTCTCCGCTTTACACGCGCGGCCGGTCCTGGGTGTCGGAGCATAAGACGGGGCCGGACCGCACCCGGTCTGACGGGCAGCAACTGGTGGAAGCGTTCCGCGCCGACATCGCCGCTGGCAAGCTGCCGCAGGTATCGCTGATCGTCACGGCGACGGACCTGTCCGAACATCCCGCCGCCGAACCGGCCAAGGGCGAGCATGTCTGCGCCAAGCTGATCGAGGCGCTGGTCGACCATCCGGACGTCTTCGCCAAGACCGTCTTCATCATTAATTATGACGAGGCGGGTGGCTTCTTCGACCATCTGCCCCCGCCGCGCCCGCCCTTGTTCCCGCAGGACGGGCATTCGACCGTGCCCGTGGCGGGTGAGGGCAAGCATTATCCCGATGACGGCAATCCGCGCCATCCCAACAAGGGCACGCATCCCGTGGGCCTGGGCATCCGGGTGCCCGCCCTGATCGTGTCGCCCTGGAGCCGGGGCGGCTATGTCTGTTCGGAACTGTTCGACCATACCTCCGTCCTGCGCTTCATCGAGGCGCGGTTCGGCGTGCGGGAGAAGAATATCAGCGATTGGCGCCGTTCCGTCTGTGGCGACCTGACCTCGGCCTTTGATTTCGCCAACCCCAACCGTGATTGGCGCGGACTGGTATTGCCGGACACGACCGATTACATGCAGCGTGTCCGCATTTCGGCCGAGGCGCCGGGCCTGACCATCCCGGAAAAACAGGCGCCGACGGCGCAGGAAGGGCCGCAGCGCCGCTACCGCCCCCTGCCCTATCGGCTGTCGGCCGACCTGCGACTGGTGGATGGAAGGCCGCAACTGCTGTTGGCAAACAAGGGCCGGACGGGTGCCGTGTTCCAGCTTTTCGATAGCCGCGACCGGCAGGGCCCCTGGCGCTATACGCTGGGTGCGGGCCATGATTACCGGGCCCAGCCGTGGGAGCCCGATGGCACTACCCTGTTCGACCTGGCCCTGCACGGTCCCGCCGGCTTCTTCCGCCATTTCGCCGGCAGCGTGGCGGCCGATCTGGAAGTGACCCTGCGCGAAAGTGCGGTGCGGGGGCAGGTTGATCTGGTTCTGCGCAACTGGGGGGCCGATCTGGTCGCCCTGTCAGTGACCCAGGCCGCCATTTATGGCGGCGGCAGCCGTCAGGTGGAACTGGCCGGCGGCAGTGAACAGGTCATCTCCTGGCCCGTCGTTGCCAGCGACCATTGGTATGATCTGACGGTGACGGCGCTGTCGGGCCCGGATTTCCTGCGCCGCTATGCCGGCCATATCGAGACCGGCCAGGACAGCCGTACCGACCCCGCCATCGGCCCCATGGTCCTGGGCGAGGTCGCCGCCGGCTGAACCCGGCTTTCCCAAACAAAAACGCCCGCCACGAGGAGATCGCGGCGGGCGTTTTTGTTTGGCGGTATCAACGCCCATCCTGCAAAAAGGGCCAGGGGATCGCTCCCCCGGCCCTTCATAGGATTGACCGTGGCTCAGTAAGCGTAGGACGCCTTCACCAGGAAGGTGCGGCCCGGCTCCATATAGTCCTTCTGATAGGAGGGGTTCTTGCCCTTGGTCGTATAGTAACGGTACTCGTCCGTCAGGTTCTGGGCATCGAAGCCGATCGACATCCCGTTTTCAAAGCTGTAGCGGGAATGGAAGTCCAGGCTCTTGTTGGGCTGGACCCACTTGTCGATGGCGTTGTCGCGCAGATCTTCGATATAGGCGGAGCGGTAATTGTAGGAGATCAACAGTTCCAGCCCTTCATACTGGTAACCAAGGCCGGCATTGTACATCAGGCGCGAGGCGTTGATCAGCGGGATCTTGTTGCCCTTGCGGTAGTCCAGGCCCGTTTCCGCTTCGCTATACTGCCAGGTGACATTGCCATAGACGGTGAATCCGTCGAAGGGAGCCGCCACGCCGGCCAGATCCTTCACCAGATTCAGTTCCATGCCATAGATCTGGGCCTTGCGGCCGTTCTTGGGCTGGCTGATGGTGATGAAGCCCTGGGTGGTATCGGCCGTGATCTCGTTGCCGTTGGCGAAGATGAAGTTCTTGATGTCCTTATAGAACAGACCCGCCGACACCATGCTGGTCTCCGACAGGTAATATTCGGCCGACAGGTCGATATTGGTCGATTCCGCCGGCTTCAGGTCGGGGTTGCCCTGGCTGATCGACACGATCTCATTGGCGGCATTGCGGCCGATGGACTGGCCGCTGCTGATATAGCCATATTCGGGGCGGGAGAAGCTGGTCCAGACGGCCGCGCGATAGACCTGATCCTCGGTGGGGCGCCAGTTGACCGTGGCGCTGGGCAGCACTTGCGTGTAGCTGGCATCGCTGCTGCCCCAATGGCTGTTGGTGTCGAACACCCAGAAGCGATTGTCGACCTGGGTGTTTTCCACGCGCACGCCGGTGATCAGCTGCACATCGCCAAAGCGGGCATCGGCCAGGGCATAGCCGGCATAGATGGTTTCGCGGCTATGCTTGTCATTGCCGTTCTGGTCGTCATCGTTGAAGCTCTGCGTGCCCATCTTGTTGATGGCGCTGATCACCTGATCGCGGCCCATCAGGGAACCGAATTCATAGGTACCGTGCAGGATGCCGGCTAGGCTGCGCTCGACCAGGCCGGAACTGGCCAGATTGGCGACGTTCAGATCGTCGGAGAACAGCTTGGTCTCATCCGTGTCGCGCGTCGAACGCTGGAACTTCACGCCGGCCTGCACATGATGCAGCCAGGAACTGTCGGCCATATCATAGCGGGCATCGACCTTGCCGCTATAGCGATCGTTCGTGGTCTTGTCGCGGCTGTGGCCGGCCCCGTCGGGCAGCAGCAGGCTGTCCCAGCCCGTGATCGACCCGGCAGCGGCCGGAATCTGGTACAGCGGGAAGCGCGGATCGGCCGAGGAGAACAGCACGCCCGACTTGGTGAACGGTGCCACATTCTTGTTCGACAGGAAGCTGACGCTGTAGGCGTTCGGCGTTTCCCGCTCGCCCCAGCTATAGGCGGCGTCATAGGTCAGGGTCAGGGCATCGGCCTTGGTCTCGCCGCCGGCATTGACGGTGCCCAGATTCTGCTTCTGGTCCTTCACCTCGAACGTACGGGAGAACTGGAAGTTCTGCGGGTCCCAGGTGCCGGACCGGCCATTCAGCGACCAGTAGGAATTGGTGTTGCGGTCGGCATCGGTGATGATCCCGTCCTTATTGACATCAACGATCTGGGCCGTGGTGTAGCCATAGATGCGATCGCCATTGGCCTGCACGCCCGTGATGGCCTTTTCCGGATCGACCAGATTGGTGGCTTCCGGGTTCACCTGGGTCAGGCGCTTGGTGCGCGACGACTTGATCATCAGGTAGTTGACGTCTTCCACCCGCTTGTACTGCGCATATTGGCCGCGCAGATACAGCCTGGTGTCGTCGCCGTGGTAATCCAGCGAGATATTGCCGCCGATGCGTTCCTGTTCGATGCGGCGATAATCCAGGTCGATGCCGGGCAGATACATCGACTTGTCGTCGATGGCTTCCTGGCTGTCCTTGCGCCAGCGGAACGGTTCCCATTCACCGTCATTCTCCGTCTCTTCGGAGACAAGGTGCGACTTGGTGTAATAGCCGGTGGCGAAGATGCCGAACTGGTCGTCGGCGCCGAAGCGGCTGCCCAGGTCGATCTGTCCGGAATTGGTGGCCGCCGGCTCACCCTGGCTGTCGGCGCGGTCGTTCCAGCCATAGGTGTAGAAGGCGCGTGCCACCGGCTTCTTGAAGTCGAAGGCCGTGGGCGTGCGCATGTCGATGGTGCCGCCGATGGCGTCGCCATCCATGTCGGGGGTGGAGGACTTGGACACTTTCACCGCCTGCAACCCGTTGGGCGGCAGCACCGACAGCGACACCTGGCGGCTGGACCCGTCGGTTTCGGCCACACGCACGCCGTTCACCGAATAGGCGTTGAAGGTCGCGGCCAGGCTGCGGACGGTGACATATTCACCCTCGCCCGTTTCCTGGTTGTTGACGACGGAGATGCCGGGCACGCGCGACAGGGCGTCGGCCATGTTGGCATCGGGCAGTTTGCCCAGATCGTCGGAGGAAATGACGTTGGAGACGCCGTCGGCATCCTTCTGCTGTTCCAGCGCGCGCTGGGTGGACAGGCGCTGGCCCGTCACCACCACTTCTTCCGTCGTGGCGGCGGCGGGCGCCATTTCGGCCTGGGCGGCCTGCGTGCAGATGATGAGGACGGCCAGGCTGGCGCCGGCCAGATGGGCGCGGCGGCACATGGCCCCGGCCTGCTGCTGTGGAATGCGCATGAAAGCTCCCCTTATTGGCTGGTCCGGTATCGTGGGCGGGCGAACCGCCATCCCATGGCCATCCGCGGACGCAAGACGCTCGCGTCCCGGCGGATGCCTTCCCTGGCGGCATCACCCCTGGAACCGCAGCGCAATATGAGGCAAGGAAAACTGGTGTAAACCAGATTTGATTGTCTGTCCTGAAACTTCAAAATTCAGCAACAAACAGACTGTAATGAAATTTTAACATCCAACGCGGATGTAAATGCATTGTTTACATGAAATGAAAGTGGCGCCGATAACGGCGCGTGATGATCTGGTCTGGACTGTCTACAAGGATTATGCCTTTGTGCGCCAGGATGGCACGGGCCAGCTTTCCGACAGGGACTCCACAACCGCCAGGAAGGCGCGGACGATGCCCAGGCGGCTGCGGTCGCGCAGGCACAGGACATATTCATCCATCTCCATCCGCAACCCCTCCAGGGGGCGCAGGGTCAGGTCCGGGTCACCGGTGAATTCCCCTTCACAGATGAAGGCCAGGCCCATGCCGGCCTTCACGGCGGCCAGCTGCGCCTCCCGCGACGCGATTTCGGTGGTGTCGGGCAGGGTCAGTTCGGCCTCTGCCAGCACACGCTCCACCACGCGGCGCGTCATCGATCCCGGCTCTCGCATCAGGATACGTTCGCGTAGCAGGGCGTGGGGCGGCACGGTCGGGCCATAGGACAGGCGGTGCCCCGCCGGCATGACCAGCATCACCTGATCCCGGCCCAGGGGCAGGCCTGTCAGGCGCGGGTCGATGACGGGGCTGGCCAGGACGGCCACGTCCAGGCGCATGTCCAGGATATCGCGGCGGATTGTCTCTGCATTGCCCATGGACAGGCGCAGCTTCACGCCGGGATGGCGGCGGGTGAATTCCGCCAGCAGCGGAATGGCCAGCACCGGCCCGTCGGCCCCGACATTCAGGGTGCCGCCCGTCAGGGCCCGGTGCCCGGCCAGCATCTCCGCCGCTTCCTGTTCGGCCGCGAACATGCGCTGGGTAATGGCCTGCAGGGACTGGCCCGCCGGGGTCAGCGACACGCCGCGCCGTTCGCGGATGAACAGCAGCATGCCGTACCGTTCCTCCAGCGCCTTCACCTCCGCCGACAGGGTGGGCTGGGACACGGACAGCACACGCGCCGCTGCCGTGAAGCTGCCTTCGCGGGCCACCCAGTGGAAGGCGCGCAACTGGGTATGAAGCATGGGATCATCCTATAGAAGGCATCTATGGCACCCATTGATACGACGGATTTCCATTATAGGACACCCCCCGTCATGGTGCGCCCCGACAAGAGCCTTCCTGTCGGTGCCCGTCCGCATGCCCTGCGGATGGGTGCGGTACCATCCGGTGTCTTCGAGGTTGCCATGCGTCATTGGTTCCGCCCGCTGCCTGCGCTTGCCTTGGCCTTCGGTCTGGCAGTGTCCGCCGCCCCTGCCCAGGACCGGACCCAAGTCACCGTCTATACAGCGCTGGAGGCCGACCAGTTGAAGGCCTACAAGGCGGCGTTCGAGGCGGCGCATCCCGACGTGGAGATCCGCTGGGTGCGCGACAGCAATGGTGTCATCACGGCCCGTCTGCTGGCGGAAAAGGCGGCCCCCAATGCCGATGTGGTCATGGGCGTGGCCGCCACCTCGCTGATGCTGATGGACCGGGAAGGCATGCTGGATGGCTATGCGCCCCAGGAACTGGCGTCGGTGAAGCCCGCCATGCGCGACGGCCGGCCCGATCCGCACTGGATCGGCATGAATATCTGGGCGTCTGCATTGTGCGTGAACAAGCCGGAGCGGGAAAAGCGCCACCTGCCCCTGCCCCGCACCTGGGCCGATCTGACCGACCCCGCCTGGGCCGGGCAGATCATCATGCCCAACCCGGCCTCGTCGGGCACGGGGTTCCTGATGGTCAGCGCCTGGTTGCAGATGATGGGGGAGGACAAGGGCTGGGCCTTCATGGACGCGCTGCACCGCAATATCGCGGCCTATACCCATTCCGGATCCAAGCCCTGCAAGGCGGCGGCAACGGGTGAATTCGCGCTGGGCCTGTCCTTTGAATATCGCGCCAACAAACTGATCGTGGATGGGGCGCCGCTGGAACTGGTGCTGCCTGCCGAAGGGCTGGGCTGGGACATGGAATCCATCGCCCTGGTCAAGGGCACGGCCCATGCCGCCGCCGCCCGCACCCTGATCGACTGGGCCGTGACCGTTGATGCCAACAGCCAATATGCGAAGAACTTTGCCATCGTGGCCCGGCCGGAAGTGTCCACCGCGCTGCCGCATGTGCCGGCCGACCTGGAAAAGCGGCTGATCAAACAGGATTTCGCCTGGGCCGCGGCCAACCGCGACCGCATCCTGGCCGAATGGTCGCGCCGTTACGACGCCAAGTCCGAACCGAAATGACCGCTTCTTCCATCCATCCGGCGGCGCACCTTGTCCTGACCGGTGTCGGGCAGCGCTTCGGGGCCTTCACGGCGCTGGATCAGGTCGACCTGACCGTCCGGCGGGGAGAGTTCGTCACCCTGCTGGGCCCGTCGGGGTCGGGCAAGACGACGCTGCTGCGCGCCATTGCCGGCCTGTCACTGCCCACCGCCGGGTCCATCCATCAGGACGGGGCCGACGTCACCGCCGTGCCGGTGGAACGGCGTGATGTCGGGATCGTCTTCCAGTCCTACGCCCTGTTCCCGACCATGAGCGTGGCCGACAACATCACCTATGGCCTGCATCGGCAGCCGCGCGCGCTGCGTCAGCAGCGGCTGGCGGAGATGCTGGACCTGATCGGGCTGGGCGCGCATGCCCATAAATATCCCGGCCAATTGTCGGGCGGGCAGCAGCAGCGCGTGGCGCTGGCCCGCGCGCTGGCGCCCGGTCCCGGCCTGCTGCTGCTGGACGAGCCCTTGTCGGCCCTGGATGCGGAGGTGCGGCGCGACCTGCGGGGCGAATTGCGCCGCCTGCAGCGCCAGTTGGGCATCACCACCCTGATGGTCACGCACGACCAGGAGGAGGCGCTGACCCTGTCCGACCGGATCATGGTGCTGAACCATGGACGCGTCGAACAGGTGGGTACGCCCGCCGATCTTTATGAACGGCCGGCCAGCCTGTTCGTGGCCGGCTTCATTGGCGCCATGAACCGCCTGCCCCTGGAGGTGACCAGCGGCGGCAATGCCAAACTGGGTGCCTGGGTCCTGAACCTGCCCGTGCCCGACGGCGTCGGGCCGGGCACCGCCCTGTCGCTGTGCATCCGGCCGGAAGGGGTGGAACTGACCGAACCGGGCAATCAGGCACCGGCCCTGGGCGATGGCGCCCTGCGTCTGCCGGGCCGGATCATCGACAGCGAATATCAGGGCGCCCAGATTGCCCAGCGGATCGCGCTGGACGGGCTGCCCGGCCAGTCCCTGTCCGTCACCGGCCCCGCGCGGGGCGCCAGGGCGCCGGGGCAGCCGGTGGCGGTGATCCTGCCGCTGGACCGGCTGCATCTGTTCATCGACAGGGCGGCGGCATGACCATCGCCCCCGCCCTGCCCCCGACCCTGGCCGCCGGAACCGCGACGGTGCCGCGATCCGGTTTCCGTGGCCCCCGTTTGGGGGCGGTACTGGCCATCCTGCTGCCGCTGCTGTTCCTGGTGCCGGCCTTGCTGCTGCCGCTGGCATCAGTGCTGTCCAAGGCGGTGCAGGACCGGGCCGGAAACTATGTCGGCCTGACGAACCTGACCGATTACCTGTCCAGCCCGCATCTGGCCCAGTCGCTGTCCAACAGCCTGACCCTGTCGGGCTTGAGTGCGGGGATCAGCGTCGCGCTGGCTTTCCTTTACGCCTATGGGCTGACCCGCACGCGCGCACCGGGCCGGGGTTTCTTCGCCCTGGTGGCGCAATTGCCGTTGCTGGCACCGTCGCTGCTGCCGGGCATCAGCCTGGTCTATCTGTTCGGCAACCAGGGCTGGCTGAAGGGCTGGCTGGGCGGGCACAGCATCTATGGTTCCATCGGCATCGTGATGGGCGAGGTGTTCTGGACCTTCCCGCATGCAGTGATGATCCTGACCGCCGCTCTGTCGCTGGCCGATGCCCGCCTGTATGAGGCGGCCCGTGCCCTGAAGGCGGGGCCGTGGCGGCGGTTCCTGACCGTGACCCTGCCGGGAGTAAGGGCGGGGCTGGTGTCGGCCTTCGTCGCCGTCTTCGCCATGATCATCACCGATTTCGGCGTGCCCAAGGTCATTGGCGGCAATACACCCCTGCTGGCCACCGACATCTACAAGCAGGTGATCGGCCAGCAGAATTTCCAGCGCGGCGCCGTCGTGGCCCTGCTGCTGCTGCTGCCGGCCCTGATCGCCTTCCTGATCGACCGGGCCATGGCCGCCCGGCCGGCGGCCGCCCTGGGTGGCAAGGCCGTGGCCCTGGTCCCCGACCGGCACCCCTGGCTGGACCGGCTGTTCTTCCTGTTCTGCGCCTTGATGGCGGTCTGCCTGCTGGCCATTCCCGGCACGGCGCTGTTCGCGTCGCTGGCCAAACTCTGGCCCTATGACCTGACGCCCGGCCTTTGGCATTACCGGTTCGAGATGATGGATGGCGGCGGCTGGGACGCCTATGCCAATTCCGTCCGCCTGTCGGCGCTGGTGGCCCTGTTCGGCACGCTGCTGATCTTCCCCGCCGCCTGGCTGGTGGCCAAGGGGCGGGCGCCACGCCTGCTGCGTCAGGTGCCGCATGCCCTGGCCCTGCTGCCGCTGGCCGTGCCGGGGCTGGTGCTGGGGCTGGGCTATGTCTTCTTCCTGGCCGATCCGGGCAATCCGCTGCGGGCGCTGAACGGCACGCTGACGCTGCTGGTTGTCTGCACCATCGCCCATTATTACAGCGTGCCGCATCTGTCGGCCATGACGGCCCTGCGCCGCCTGGACCCGGAACTGGAAGAGGCGGGGCGGTCCTTGAAGGTGCCGGCGTGGCTGACCCTGTGGCGGGTGACCCTGCCCATGGCCCTGCCCGTGGTGCTGGACATGGCGGCCTATCTGTTCATGAGCGCCATGACCACCGTGTCGGCCGTGGTCTTCCTCTATACGCCCGACACGATGCTGGCGTCGCTGTCGGTGCTGGCCATGGATGATGCGGGCGACACCGCCCCGGCCGCCGCCATGGCCATGCTGATCTTCTTCACCGGGGCCGCCCTGCGCGCGGCCTGGGCCCTGACGACAAGGGGGCTGCTGCGCCGTGCCCGGCGCTGGCAGACGGCCCCCGCGGGAGTGTGATGACATGTGGGATGGTTTTGATCTGGTCGTGGTGGGCGGCGGCATCGTCGGCCTGGCCCACGCCCTGGCCGGTGCGCGCCGCGGCCTGTCCGTTGCGCTGTTCGAGCGGGACGAACGGGCCAGCAATGCTTCGATCCGCAATTTCGGCTTCGTCACGGTGACGGGCCAGCGGGCGGGACGCACCTGGGACCGGGCGCGCTACAGCCGTGATGTCTGGGAGCGGGTCGCTGGTCCCGCCGGCATCCCCGTCATCCATCGCGACCTGCTGGTGGTGGCGCACCGGCCGGAGGCAATGGATGTGCTGTCCGCCTTCGCCGATACCGACATGGGGGCGGAATGCCGGCTGCTGGACCAGGCGGGACTTTACGACCGGCTGCCCATGGCGGCGGGTGGGGCCATCGGTGGTCTGTACAGCCCGCATGAACGGCGGGTGGAGCCGCGTACGGCCATCCCCGCGCTCTGGTCCTGGCTGGAGGCGCAGGGGGTGCGCTTCTTCCGTCAGGTAGCCGTACGCGGGGTGGAACCGGGCTTTGTCGACACGAATGTTGGCCGTTTCCGCGCCAGCCATATCGCGGTCTGCCCCGGCCCCGATCTGGCCACCCTGTTCCCCGAGCGGCTGCGGGCGCAGCGCCTCAGCCTGTGCAAATTGCAGATGCTGCGCGTGGCGGCGCCCGGCTGGCGCCTGCCGGCGGCGGTGATGGGCGACCTGTCACTGGTGCGTTACGACGGTTATGCCGCCTTGCCCGCGGCCGCCCCGCTGCGCCAGCGGCTGGAGGGGGAAGTGGCCGATGCGCTGGAAAACGGCATCCACCTGATCATCGTGCAGTCGGCCGATGGCAGCCTGGTCATCGGCGACAGCCACCATTACGGGGCGACACCCGACCCGTTCGCCAGCCAGCGGGTGGATGACATCATCTTGCGCGAAGCCCGCGCCCTGCTGGATTTGCCGTCCGATCTGGCGGTGCAGGAGCGCTGGAACGGCTACTACCCCTCCAGCCCCGACCAGACGGCCTTCATCGACCGCCCGGCCGATGGCATTGCCCTGACCATGGTCAGCAGCGGTACGGGCATGAGCACGGCCTTTGCCCTGGGGGAGGAAGCCCTGGCGCAGTTGCTGGGCGAGCCTGACCCGCTGGCGATTGAGCATCTGTCTGGTTCACGTTGAAGCATTCCCTACCGTCACCCCGGCCTGCGCTGACAGGCGCCAAGTCAGGGATTTTCACCTTCCCTGCCTCCCCCGCGAAAGCTGGGGTCCAGGAGCCAAGAGCACCGAAGCGTAGTCGCTTGTGGCCCCTGGACCCCTGCTTTCGCGGGGGAGGCAGGTTAGTGCAGGGGGTTAACTTGGCGCCGATGGGCCTGAACCGGGGTGACGGTGGTGAGTGCCAAACCGATTCCACCTAACCCGACAAATTATAAGACCACACCCCGCCATCCCGTCCGGGACGACGCAGACATTGAATGGAGATCATCGGATGACCGATGCGACCGACGGCCGGATCAGGGCCGTGGTGCTGGATTGGGCCGGTACCGTGCTGGACCATGGCAGCCTGGCCCCCCTGGGCGTGTTCCGCCGCGCCTTTGCCCGCCTGGGCGTGGAGATCACGGAGGAGGAGGCGCGCGGCCCCATGGGCCTGCCCAAATGGAACCATATTCAGGCGGTGGGCAGGCTGCCGCGCGTGGCCGCCGCCTGGGAACAGGTCATGGGTGCCACCTTCACCGATGCCGATGTCGACCGGCTGCATGCCCTGTTCCTGCCGCTGACCCTGGAAGCGGTGGCGGAGCGGGCGACGCTGATCGATGGCGCACTGGACACGCTGGCCGACCTGCGCCGGCGCGGGCTGAAGATCGGATCCACCACGGGCTATGACCGCCCGACCATGGAGGCGCTGCTGCCGCTGGCCGCCGCCCAGGGGTACAGCCCCGATTGTCTGGTCACGGCCGGCGATCTGCCGCACGGCCGGCCCAGCCCGCTGATGATGTTCAAATGCTTCATCGACCTTCAGGTCTGGCCCGCCCATGCCGTGGTGAAGGTGGATGACACCCCGCCGGGCATCGGCGAAGGCGTGGCGGCGGGCACCTGGACCGTGGGCGTCAGCGCCACCGGTAACCTGATGGGCCTGGATGCCGCCGACACCGCAGCCCTGTCCCCGGCCGAATTCGCCCTGCGCAACGCGGCGGCGGCCCGGGTGCTGGCCGAGGCCGGGGCGCATTACGTCATCGACAGCATCCGCGACCTGCCCCCTGTGCTGGACGATATCAACCGGCGGCTGGCAGCCGGCGAAAGGCCCTGACCGGCGGACTTCACGGTTCCAACCGCAGGTCCAATCTGGTATAGAC
This sequence comes from Hydrogenophaga intermedia, assembly GCA_943371025.1. GTDB lineage: Bacteria > Pseudomonadota > Alphaproteobacteria > Azospirillales > Azospirillaceae > Niveispirillum. The sequence goes on along the minus strand of CALRTC020000035.1, from coordinate 45,952 downwards.
CAATAATCCCCGACATCTCGACGCACAGGTGCAGAGTGCAGAGTTCGCGCAGCCCGGCCCTTGTCGTGCCGGACGCCATCACCGAGGGCGACATCAACAAGGGTGGCCGCCGCGCCGCCTGGACCGAAGCGCTGGGCCCCGCCGCGCGCCGGGCGGTGGCCCGGGACGAGGCGGTGTTCCTGCGCCAGTCCCTGTCCACCCCCTGCCTGTCGGCCGTGCGCAAGGCGGAAGGCATCTGGATCGAGGATATGGATGGCCGCCGGATCATGGATTTCCATGGCAACAGCGTTCACCATATCGGCTATGGTCATCCGCGGCTGAAGGCGGCCCTGGCCCGGCAGATGGATGAACTGCCCTTCGCGCCGCGCCGTTTCACCTGTGACCCGGCCATGGAACTGGCGGAGAAGCTGGCGGCGCTGGCGCCCTGGCCCGGCGGGGCCAAGGTGCTGTTCGCACCCGGCGGGTCGGAAGCCGTGGAAATGGCCCTGAAGCTGGCCCGCATCGCCACGGGCCGGTTCAAGACCGTCAGCTTCTGGGATGCCTTCCACGGCGCGGGCCTGGGGGCGTCCAGCCTGGGCGGGGAGCAGCTTTTCCGCGGGCACGGGCCCTTGCTGACGGGGACGGAGCATGTGGCGCCGTTCGCCTGTTACCGCTGCCCCTATGGTTTCCCTGGCCGGGGCGTGCCCGACCTTTCCCGCTGCGCCATGGCGTGCGCCACCATCACCGAATATACGCTGGACAAGCAAGGCGATGTCGCGGCCCTGGTGGCCGAACCGATGCGGGCCGTGCCCACCATCGCGCCCGCCGGCTTCTGGCCGCGCATGCGCAATGCCTGCGACCGGCAGGGCAGCATGATCATCTTTGACGAGATCACGACGGGCCTGGGCAAGACCGGTTCCTTCTTCGCCCATGCGCATGAGGGCACGCTGCCCGACATGCTGGTGCTGGGCAAGGCGCTGGGGGGCGGCATGCTGCCGCTGGCGGCGCTGCTGGTGCGGCCGGACCTTGATGTCGCCGACGCCATCGCTATCGGCCATTACACGCATGAAAAGAACCCGTTGCTGGCCCGCGCCGGCCTGACCACCCTGCAGATCATCGAAGATGAAGGGCTGGTGGAAAATGCCGCGCTTCTGGGGGCCTATGCCCTGGAAAGGTTGCAGGAGATGCGGCAGCGCCATCCCATCATTGGTGATGTGCGTGGGCGCGGCCTGCTGATCGGGGTGGAACTGACCCGCGCCGACGGTTCCCCGGCCTTGGCGGCAGCGGAGGAGATGCTCTATCGCTGTCTGACGGCGGGCCTGTCCTTCAAGCTGACCATGGGATCGGTGCTGACCCTGTCCCCGCCGCTGACCATCACCCGGGCCGATCTGGACCGGGCTCTGTCCATTCTGGAGGAATGTTTACACGGACTGGATTGAGGGGCGCGTCGCCACGGCATTTCCTGTGCTGTGGCCCCCGTCCTATTCGGCAGGTTGCGCTTGCATCCAGGCGTATTTCCGCACATCACGCCTGACCACGCGTCTACTCTTGACTGAAACGCCGACCAAAGGCGCCAAGGTCAAGAACGGGGTTCGGGATGACAAGCGTAAGCAGCGCCGGGGCTTCCCCCGGTTTCACCGCCGCCGTCAGTGCCGCCAAGGCACATGCACGGCTGGTTGCCATCGATGCCCTGCGCGGTCTGGTCATGGTCTTCATGCTGGTGGACCATGTGCGCGAAACCTGGTTCCTGCATATGCAGGTGACCGACCCCGTCGATGCGGCCACGGTCGATCCGGCCCTGTTCTTCACGCGGCTGCTGTCCACCTTCTGTGCGCCCACCTTCGTGGCGCTGACGGGTCTGTCGGCCTGGCTTTACGGCCAGTCGCACACGAAGGCGGAGGTGTCGTCCTTCCTGGTCAAGCGCGGCCTGTTCCTGATCTTTCTGGAACTGACCTTTGTTGGCTTTGCCTGGTCGGCGCAGTTCCCGCCCCAGACCTTCTGGCTGCAGGTGATCTGGGCCATCGGCATTTCCATGATCGCGCTGGCCGGGCTGCTGCACCTGCCGCGGGCCGTGCAGGTGGGCCTGGGCCTGGCGATCGTGCTGGGGCATAATCTGCTGGACCCGATCCGGCTGGCGCCGGGTGACAGTTTCTATGCCCTGTGGGCCGTACTGCATCAGCGATCCGTCATCGACCTGGGCGGCGGGCTGATCGCCAAGACCACATATCCCGTCCTGCCCTGGATCGGGGTCATCCTTCTGGGCTACGCCACCGGCCCCTGGTTTGCCCGTGGCAGCGATGCCCTGGCCCGCCGTCGCCGGCTGATCCTGCTGGGGGCCGGCATGCTGATCGGATTCGTCGTCATCCGCGCCCTGAATGTCTATGGTGACAAGCCCTGGGTGACCGGGGTCGACGGGCTGCACACTCTCATGGCCTTCCTGTCCCTGACCAAGTACCCGCCGTCGCTGCTGTTCCTGCTGTCCACCGTCGGTACGGGCGTGTTGCTGCTGGCCTTGTTCGAAAAGTATCAGGACAGCCGCGTCATGCCCTGGCTGGCCATGTTCGGCGGGGCGCCCATGTTCTTCTACCTGCTGCATCTTTATGTGCTGAAGGCGCTGTATCTGATCGCCGTTGCCATCTACGGGCTGAACAAGGGCCAGTTCTTCGGCGTCGACAATGTCTCTACCGTCTGGATCTGGGTCGCCATCCTGCTGGTGCCGCTCTATCTGCCGACGCGCTGGTTCGCGGGCGTCAAGCAGCGCCGCCGCGACATCTGGTGGCTGAAATATCTCTAAGCCGTTCCGACCGGGGCGAAAACCGCCCCGGCATTTTCCGCGCATTTCGCGCCCATAACAAAACAACAATCCGTACAGACCGGCCAGTTTGACGAAACAAATCTGCCGTCCGGCCTAAGACTGATGGTGTGAAGGGGCAAGGGCTGCGACCCAAAAAAAGGCCTAGCCCTGGAGGAACGTTATAATATAACAGGCGGCGACAAACGATCAGGCGCAAGCCGCCGCCGTCAAGAGATGAACAGCGGAGCAGCTTCAAACTAAGGGGAAAAGCAATGAACGTCTTTACCGGGTTCCGTCTGGCGCTGGCCGCTGGTGTTGCGTGTGCCGCGCTTGTTCCCGCCGTGGGCGCCCAGCAGGCCCCTTCGAGCGGCAGCAGCCTTGAAGAAATCATCGTCGTCGGCCAGCGTCAGGCCTATCGCGGCGACGTGGCGTTGAAGGAGACGCCGCAGGCCATCCAGGTGCTGGATGGCGAATTGCTGCAGGATCTGGGCGTCACCAAGCTGGAAGGGGCGCTGGAACTGGCGTCCGGCATCGCCAAGCAGAATAATTTCGGCGGCCTGTGGGATAGCTTCGCCGTCCGCGGCTTCGCCGGCGACGAGAATTTCCCGTCCGGCTTCCTGGTCAATGGCTTCAATGGCGGCCGTGGCTATGGCGGCCCGCGCGATGCCTCCAATATCGACCGGATCGAAGTGCTGAAGGGTCCGAACTCGGCCCTGTTCGGTCGCGGCGAGCCCGGCGGTACGGTGAACATCATCACCAAGAAGCCGAAGTTCAAGACCGAAGGTTCCGTCGGCATTTCCGCCGGCAGCTACGATACCTATCGTGTCGAAGGCGACATTACCGGCCCGATCACGGAAAAGATCGCGGTACGCCTGAATGGCGCCTACGAGGATGCCGGCAGCTTCCGTGACACGATCGACAGCAAGAAGACGGTGGCCTCGCCCTCCATCCTGGCTGTGCTGACCGAAGACACGACCCTGTCCTATGAGATGGAATATGTGAATATGAAGGTGCCGTTCGATCGCGGCATCGTGGCCGTGAACGGCAAGCTGGGCGCCGTCGATCGCACAACCTTTCTGGGCGAACCCGGTGATGGGCCGACGGAAGTCGAGGTTCTGGGCCATCAGGTCCAGTTTCAGCACGATTTCAGTGACGACTGGAGCCTGCTGCTGGGCGGCAGCTACAAGGACACGTCCTTCGAGGGCTATTCCAGCGACGCCGAACTGGCGTCGGGCCGTCAGACGCTGTTCACGAACGGCTCCTACCTGTCGCGTCAGCGCCGCTACCGCACTTATGACACCGAACACGCGGTTCTGCGTGGCGAGGTCAGCGGAACCTTCGATGTGGCGGGGTTGACCAATCACCTGATCACGGGCGCCGATTGGGACAAGTTCACCATCGACGGGGTGCAGAAGCGCTTCCGTCCGTCCGCCTATACGGCGGGCAGCCCGATCACGGCGAACAACAATGCCGTCAACATCTTCAACCCCGTCTATGGCAGCGTGCCGACCAACCTGTCTGCCTTCACCAACACCCATGAAGTGCAGGATGCCTGGGGCATCTACCTGCAGGACCAGATCGACCTGACGGAGAAGTTCAAGATTCGCTTCGGCGGCCGCTTCGATAATTTCAAGCGTGACTATACGAACAACCTTGCCGCCGCCAGCGCCACCAATCCGACCAAGCGCAGCTACGAGGAATTCAGCCCGCAGGCCGGTCTTGTCTATAACGTGTCGGACGAGATTTCGCTGTATGGCGGCTATGGCAAGGGCTTCCGCCCCAATTCCGGCGCCGGCTTCGGCAACGTCCTGTTCGAGCCGGAAAAGTCCACCTCCTATGAGGTGGGTGCCAAGTATGACGACGGCACGATCAACAGCACGATTTCGCTGTACACGATGAAGAAGACCAACGTGCTGACCTCCGACCCGGTCAACGCGGGCTATTCCATCGCCGTCGGCAAGGCCCGCAGCAAGGGGGTCGAGTTCGATCTGAATGCCAAGCTGCCCTATGACAGCCGTCTGTTCATCACCTATGCCTATACCGATGCGGAAGTGGCGTCGGACTTCCTGGATCCCAACTTCTCGCTGCCGATCAAGGAAGGCGACCCGCTGATCAACGTGCCGAAGAACCAGGCCAACGTCATGTTGTTCAAGGATTTCGAGGTTGGTCAGGGCACGGCCAGCGTCGGTGGCGGCATCAACTATGTCTCCAGCCGCTTGGGCGAGACGGGCGTGGCCTTCTACCTGCCCAGCTACACGCTGGTGAAACTGACCGCGTCTTATGAGCCGGTGGAACAGGTGAAGCTGTCGGTCGATGTCAACAACCTGTTCGACAAGACCTACTACGCCAGCTCCTATGCCCGTCTGTGGGTGGCGCCCGGCACGCCGCGCACCATCACCGGGCATGTGACCTACAAGTTCTGATATCCCGCCGGGGCGGGTTCGCCCGCCCTGGTTCATGTGTACCCCTCCTTAATCCTCAAGCCTTCCCCGCCCCTGTTCATCGGGGGCGGGGTTTTCTTTTTTAGCCTTCCAAGGGGTGGATGATGGCCTTCCTGTTCAAGTCCGACCCGAACCGGGGCCGTGTCTGGCGCGACGCCTTCGCGCGGCTGGCGCCCGATGTGGAATTCCGCACCTGGCCGGAGATCGGGACGGCATCCGACGTCCGATATCTGGCGGCCTGGACGGTGACGCGCGACCTGCTGGACGGGCTGCCGAACCTGGAGGTGCTGTTCTCCGTCGGGGCCGGCGTGGATCAGCTGGACCTGTCACAGGTGCCCGATCATGTGAAGGTCGTGCGCATGATAGAGCCGGGGCTGACCGACGGCATGGTGCAGTACGCCACCTTTGCCACACTGGCCCTGCATCGCGACATGCTGGATTATCACCAGGCCCAGACGGAATCCCGCTGGGCACCCCGGCCCATGGTTCCCGCCGGCCGGCGGCGCGTGGGCGTCATGGGACTGGGCAATCTGGGGTCAGCCGTGCTGTCAGCCCTGCGTCCCTTCGGGTTTCAATTGAAAGGGTGGAGCCGGTCGGGTGGTGAGATTGCGGGCGTCGAGGTGCATGCCGGCGCCGATGCCCTGCCCGCGTTTCTGGGCCAATGTGACATCCTGATCTGTCTTCTGCCCCTGACAGAGGATACGCGCGGCATTTTGTGCCGCAGAACCTTCGATCTTCTGCCGCCGGGTGCCGCCATCATCAATGTCGGACGAGGCGCGCATCTGGTGGAGGATGATCTGCTGGCGGCCCTGGACAACGGCCACCTGTCCGGCGCCGTCATCGATGTGCTGACAACAGAGCCGGCCGCGCCGGATCATCCTTTCTGGCGCCATCCCCGTATCCTGTTGACGCCGCACATTGCCAGCGCCACCCGCGCCGACAGTTCGGCCGAGGTGCTGATCGCCAATATCCGCCGGCATCAGGCCGGAGAAGCCATGGTCGGGCAGATCGACCGCCGCCGGGGATATTGATCGCAACCACCGCTTGGCGGGCTGCATTCCGGTGCAGCAGACTATGCCGGCCGACCGCTGGAAAAAGCCGCATCCCCTGCCGCCGGATGCGCCCTTTCGGGGGGAAGTTCCGGGCCCCTCATGGCCTAATCTGCTTGTGCAGGGGCTGAAACCGGCCCTCTCCGATCCTTCCACCGCAGCAATTGGAAAGACGAAACCATGGCCCCCTTCCGGCCCAAATATATCAGCTTCGACTGCTACGGCACCCTGACCCGCTTCCGCATGTCCGATATGGCGCGGGAGATGTTCCCCGATCGCATTGCGCCGGAACAGATGGACCGGTTCTGCAAGGATTTCGCGGCCTATCGCCTGGATGAGGTGCTGGGCGCCTGGAAGCCCTATGCGGAGGTTATCCACAATGCCGTGGAACGCACCTGCAAGAAGTGGAAGGTGGAATTCCGGCCGGAGGAAGCCAAGCGCATCTATGAGGCCGTGCCCACCTGGGGTCCGCACGCAGACGTGCCGGCTGGCTTGGCGAAGGTGGCCAAGGAAATCCCGCTGGTCATCCTGTCCAACGCCATGAACAGCCAGATCCACCAGAATGTGGCCCTGCTGGGCGCGCCCTTCCATCGTGTCTATACGGCCGAACAGGCCCAGGCCTACAAGCCGCGCTTCCAGGCCTTCGAATATATGTTCGACCAGCTGGGCTGCGGGCCGGAGGACATGATGCATGTCTCCTCCAGCTTCCGCTATGACCACAACAGCGCCACCGACCTGGGCTATGGCGCCCGCGTCTTCGTGGCGCGCGGGCACGAGCCGACGAACCCCAACTATCGTGATTACGAGATCCCGCATATCGGCATCCTGCCGGCCCTGCTGGGTCTCTGATCCCTGACGGACCTTCCCCCTTCCGACCGGTGAAGCATCATGACCTCTTCCCAGACGCTCTCCTACTGGCTGGACACAGCGCCCCGATTTTCGGGGGCTGCGATAGGTCCGGTGGAAGGGCGGGCGGATGTCGCCATCATCGGTGGCGGCTTCACCGGCCTGACGGCGGCCCTGGCGCTGGCCCGGCGCGGGGCGTCGGTGACGTTGCTGGAGGCCGGCCGTGTGGTGGGGGAGGCGTCGGGCCGCAATGGCGGGCAGTGCAACAGTGGCACGGCCCATGACTTTGCGGCGCTGACGGCCCGGTTCGGGCTGGATACGGCGCGGGCCTATTACCAAGCCCATGTCGATGCCGTCGATGATGTGGAGCGGCTGGCGCGGGAAGAGAATATCGACTGCGCTTTCCGCCGCTCCGGCCGGCTAAAACTGGCGGCCAAGCCCGAACATTACGAAAAGCTGGCGCGGGCGGCTGAAACCCTGGCGGCGGTCGATCCCAATGTCAGCCTGATCCCGAAGGAACGGCTGGGGGCGGAGATTGACTGCGACGCCTTCCATGGCGGGCTGCTGCAATCGACCAGCGGTCAGTTGCATGTCGCCCGCTTCGGCGTCGGTCTGGCGGAAGCGGCAGCGCGCAAGGGGGCGGTGATCCATGAAGGCGCACCCGTCACCGGCCTGGCGCGCAATGGTGCCGGCTGGACCCTGACCACGCCGCGCGGCAGCGTCCAGGCCGGCCAGGTCCTGGTCGCCACGGGTGGGGCCAGCCCCGTCGGTCCCTTTGGCTGGTTCCGTCGGCGCATTGTATCGGTGGGCAGCTTCGTCATCGCGACGGAGCCATTGGAGCAGGCGGTCGTCGACCGGCTGTTCCCGGGCAAGCGCAACTATGTGACCAGCAAGAATATCGGCAATTACTTCCGTCTGGCCCCAGACAATCGCCTGATCTTCGGGGGCCGTGCCCGTTTTGCCATGTCCGACCCGCTGTCGGATGCCAAAAGCGGGCGCATCCTGGACCAGACGATGCGCAGCCTGTTCCCGGCGCTGAAGGATGTGCGGCTGGATTTTTGCTGGGGTGGCATGGTCGACCTGACGGCCGACCGGCTGCCGCGCGCCGGGCAGCATGACGGGCTGTATTACGCCATGGGCTATTCCGGGCATGGCACGCAGATGGCGGTGCATATGGGCCTGCGCATGGCCCGCGTCATGAATGGGGAGCCCGAGGCCAACCCCTGGGCCGGCCTGTCATGGCCGCCCGTGCCGGGCCATCTGGGCAAGCCATGGTTCCTGCCCATGGTCGGGCTGTACTACCGTATCCAGGACATCCTGCATTGAGGGCCGGCATGCGCCTTTCCAGACGCCAGATGATGGGGACGGCGCTGGCCGCCGGCATGGCGCCGTTGCTGCCGTCCCGCGCGCAGGGCCAAGCCACCCCCCGGCACGGCGGCCAGATCCGGGTCGCCAGCATGTCCAGTTCCACGGCAGACACGCTGGACCCCGCCAAGGGGGCCTTGTCCACCGATTATGTCCGCCACCACATGTTCTATAACGGCCTGACCGATTATGACGGCGCCGACATGACGCCGCGTCCTTGTCTGGCCGAAAGCCTGGAGAGCGATGATCAGATCCGTTGGCGCGTCACGCTCCGCGCCGGTGTGCGCTTCCATGATGGCAAGCCGCTGACGGCCGACGATGTGGTCTTTTCGCTGCTGCGCCATCTGGACCCGGCCACGGGATCAAAGGTGCGGCCCATCGCGTCGCAGATCGCATCCGCCCGCGCCCTCGGCCCCCGCGATGTCGCCATCGAGCTGACGGGGCCGAATGTCGATCTGCCTTCCATCCTGGCCCAGTCGCATTTCCTGATCATCCGGTCGGGCACCACCGATTTCACCACGGCCAACGGCACCGGTCCCTTCCGTTGCCAGACCTTCCAGCCGGGCGTGCGCACCATCGGCGTGCGCAACCCGGATTATTTCCGGGACGGCCGGCCCTATCTGGATGGTCTGGAACTGATCGGCATTCCGGATGAGGTCAGCCGCGTCAACGCCCTGCTGTCGGGCGACATGCATCTGATCAATGCCGTCAATCCCCGGTCCGCGGCGCGGGTGCGCAACAGTGGTACGCATGCGCTGCTGGAAACCCCGTCGGGCCTTTATACCAACCTGATCCTGCGTCAGGACGGGACGCCCACCGGCAGTTACGATTTCGCCATGGGCATGAAGTACCTGTTCGACCGGCGGCTGATCAAGCGCGCCCTGTTCCGCGATTTCGCCACCATCGGCAATGATCACCCGATCCCGCCCTTTCATCCCTATTACCGGGATGACCTGCCACAGCGGGAACTGGACCTGGACCGGGCGCGCTGGCATTTCGCCAAGCTGAACCTGTCATCCGCCCCCCTGCCCGTCTATGCCTCTCCGGCGGCGGAGGGGTCGGTCGACATGGCGTCGGTGCTGCAGGAATATGGGGCGCGGGTGGGGCTGCGGCTGGCCATCAACCGCATGCCGGCCGACGGCTACTGGTCCACGCACTGGATGAAGCATCCGCTGACCTTCGGCAACACCAACCCGCGGCCCACCGCCGACCTGATCTTCAGCCTGTTCTTCAAGTCCGACGCGGCCTGGAACGAAAGCGGCTGGCGGCACGATCATTTCGACCACCTGCTGCTTCAGGCGCGGGGCGAAGCCGATCCGACCCTGCGCAAGGAAATCTATGGCGAGATGCAGGAACTGGTGCGCGACCATTGCGGCGTCGTCCTGCCGACCTTCATCAGCCAGATCGACGGTTTCGACCAGCGCCTGAAGGGGCTGCTGCCTGTGCCCACCGGTGGCCTGATGGGTTACCGCTTTGCCGAACATGTCTGGTGGGAGGGCTGAAAGATGGCCGGACCCGCGACCCGTGGCGGCCTGTCCGCCGCCCTGCCCCTGGTAGGCAAACGTCTGGCATCGGGCGTGCTGACCCTGCTGCTGGTCTCCCTTGTGGTGTTCTTCCTGGCCTCCCTGCTGCCCGGCGACGCCGCACAGGAGATGCTGGGACAGGCCGCGACACCGGAGGCGGTGGCGGCACTGCGCGCCAAATTCGGCCTGGATCAGCCTGCACCCGAACGTTACCTGCGCTGGCTGATCGGCATTGCCGGCGGTGATCCCGGCTTTTCCATCGTCGCCAATCTGCCGGTCGCCGATGTGATCGCCGACCGCCTGCCCAATTCGCTGCTGCTGGCGGGGCTGACGGCCCTGTTCACTGTGCCCCTGGCCCTGACGCTGGGCATTGTCACGGCCATGCACCGTGACAGCCGCCTGGACCGGGGGCTGAACATCGCCACCCTGTCCATGGTGGCCGTGCCGGAATTCCTGATCGCCACCCTGGCCGTGCTGGCCTTTGCGGTGAAGCTGCGCTGGCTGCCCTCGATCGCGCTGGTGCCCAAGAATGCCGACATGCTGTCGACCCTGCGGGCGCTGGCCATGCCCATCCTGTCGCTGTCGGTCGTGGTCGTGGCCCAGATGGCGCGCATGACGCGGGCCGCCATCATCGCCCAGCTGAACCAGCCCTATGTGGAGATGGCGTTGCTGAAGGGCGTGAAGCCGGCGCGGGTCGTGCTGACCCATGTGCTGCCCAACGCCATCGGCCCTATCGTCAACGCCATGGCCCTGTCGCTGTCCTACCTGCTGGGCGGCGCCATCATCGTGGAGACGATCTTCAACTATCCGGGCCTTGCCAGCCTGATGGTCAATGCCGTGACCAGCCGCGACATGCCGCTGCTTCAGGCCTGCGCCATGATCTTCTGCGTGATCTATCTGCTGCTGCTGCTGACGGCCGACGTCGTCGCCATCCTGGCCAACCCGAGGCTGCGCAACCGATGACCGACATCCCCTCCGCTTCCGGCAAGACCCTTGCCGCCCGCCACTGGTTCACCGCCCTGTCGGTCAGCGGCCGGGTCGGGCTGGTCCTGGTGGTCTTTTGGCTGCTGCTGGCCGTCGCTGGCCCCGCCGTCGCCCCCCATGATCCCGGCGCCTTCATCGCCGATGAGGTGTTTGCCGGCTTCAGCGTCGCCCATCCGCTGGGTAGCGATTATCTGGGCCGCGATGTGCTGAGCCGGCTGTTGACCGGTGGCCGCTACTCCGTGGGGCTGGCCGCATTGGCGGCGCTGATTGCCAGCTCCACGGGCATCGGCCTGGCCCTGGTCACGGCCGTCGGCCCGCGCTGGCTGGATGAGCTGATTTCGCGTTTCATGGACACGCTGATCTCCATCCCGTCGAAGATTTTCGCGCTGGTGATGGTGGCCGTGGTCGGGTCGTCGCTGCCACTGCTGTTGCTGGTGGCGTCCGTCACCTACATTCCCGGCGCCTTCCGCATCGCCCGGTCGCTGGCCGTCAATCTGGCGCAGATGGATTATGTGCAGGTGGCGCGTTGCCGCGGTGAACGTGCCGCCTATATCGCCATCCGCGAGATCCTGCCCAACATGGTCCATCCCATGCTGGCCGATTTCGGGCTGCGCTTCGTCTTCATCGTGCTGCTGCTGTCGGGCCTGTCCTTCCTGGGCCTGGGCGTGCAGCCGCCGGATGCCGATCTGGGATCGCTGGTGCGCGAGAATATCTCCGGCCTGGGCGAAGGCGCGCCGGCCATCCTGGTGCCGGCCTTCGCCATCGCCACCCTGACCGTCGGGGTCAATCTGTTGATCGATGCGCTGCCCGGCCGCGGCCGGCGCATCGCGGGGAAGGACTGACCATGCAGGCGCATGTCGAGGTCAAGGGACTGCGCGTCACCGCCCGCGGGCGGGATGGCAAGTCTATCACCATCGTCGAGGATGTGGATTTCACCATCCCGCGTGGTGGCGTGCTGGCCCTGATCGGGGAAAGCGGGTCGGGCAAGACCACCATCGCCCTGGCCCTGATGGGCTATGCCCGCCTGGGCTGCCACCTGTCCGGGGGCACCGTGCGCGTGGGCGACACCCAGGTCCTGTCGCTGGACGAAGATGGGCTGGCGGGCTTGCGCGGGGACCGCGTGTCCTATATCGCGCAATCGGCTGCCGCCTCCTTCAACCCGTCGCGGCGCATCATGGATCAGGTGGTGGAACCGGCCCTGATCCATGGCCGTATGGACCGCAAGACGGCAGAGGAAAAGGCCGTGGGCCTGTTCCGCGCCCTGGCCCTGCCGGACCCGGACAGCATCGGCGACCGGTACCCGCACCAATTGTCGGGCGGGCAGCTGCAGCGCCTGATGGCGGCCATGGCCCTGATCACCGATCCGGAACTGGTCATCCTGGACGAGCCGACGACCGCGCTGGACGTCACCACCCAGATCGAGGTGCTGCGCGCCTTCAAGCAGGCGGTGCAGCGCCAGGGGGCGACGGCCGTCTATGTCTCCCACGATCTGGCGGTTGTGGCCCAGATGGCCGACCGCATCGTCGTGCTGAACAAGGGCCGGGTACGGGAAAACGGGGCCGCCGTGCAGGTGCTGGACCAGCCCGCCGATGATTACACCCGCACATTGATGGCGGCGGCACGGCCCGCACCGGCGGCTGAACCCACGCCCGTGAAGGCAGGGCTAAAGCCGCTGCTGGACATCACCGGCCTGACCGCCGGCTATGGTCGCATTGGCGCCAATGGAATGCCGGCCACGCCAATCCTGCGCGACATCAACCTGACCATCGCCAAGGGGCAGACCCTGGGTGTCATCGGGGAAAGCGGGTCGGGTAAATCCACCCTGGCCCGCGTCATTGCCGGCATGCTGCGCCCCGCCACCGGCTCCATCAGTTTCGATGGGGCACGCCTGCCGGCCGGGCTGGAACAGCGCAGCCGCGACCAGTTCCGCCGCATCCAGCTGGTCTTTCAGAATGCCGACACGGCGTTGAATCCGGCGCACAGCGTGGGCGATATCCTGGGCCGGCCGCTGACCTTCTATCATGGCCTGACCGGGGCGGCGCGTGACCGGCGGCTGGCCGAACTGCTGGACCTGATCCGCCTGCCCGCCAACCTGGCCGACCGCGCTTGCGCCGGCCTGTCGGGCGGGCAGAAGCAGCGCATCAATCTGGCCCGCGCCCTGGCCGCCAAGCCCGACCTGATCATGTGTGACGAGGTGACGTCGGCCCTGGATACGGTGGTGGGCGCCGCCATCCTGGATCTGCTGGCTGAACTGAAGCGGGAACTGGGCCTGGCCTTTCTGTTCATCAGCCACGACATCAATACCGTGCGCGCCATCGCCGACGATATCCTGGTGCTGTATGCCGGCACGCCGGTGGAAGTGGGGCCACGCCAGGGCTATGCGTGCGACCACCGCCACCCCTATACCGACCTGCTGATCGGATCGGTACCGGAACTGCGCGCCGGCTGGCTGGACGAACAGGGCCAGCGCCCGGCCCCGCCCGCCATCGGACATGCCCTGGATGGGGCGGACCTGTGCCGCTTCCTGCCGCGCTGCGCCATGCGCATTGACGGGCAGTGCAACCAATTCTCCCCGCCGCGGCAGCACCTGCCGGGCGGCAACACCATCCTGTGCCATCGGGCGGAGGGGGCAGCGTGACCCAGGGACGTTTCGTGCGGCTGGCCGAACAGGATCGGCCCGCCATCAGTCTGACCATCGACGGGCAGCCCGTGCAGGCTTTGCAGGGCGACACGCTGATGGTTGCCATGCTGGCGGCCGGCCGTGTGCTGCGCACATCGGAGTTCGGCGATGGCAAGCGGGCCGGGTTTTGCCTGATGGGCGCCTGCCAGGATTGCTGGGTGTGGACGGCGGACGGGCACCGGTTGCGCGCCTGTTCCACCCTGGCCGAAAACGGCATGAACGTCACCACCCGCCAGCCGGAGGCATCATGGCCGCACCACGCATGAGCCCGCAGGTTGTCATTGTCGGTGCCGGCCCGTCCGGCGTGCGCGCTGCCGAAACGCTGGTCGCCGCCGGCCTGCGCCCCTTCCTGATCGACGAGGGGCGGCGTGACGGTGGTCAGATCTATCGCCGGCAACCTGAGAATTTCCGCCGCTCCTACACCGATCTCTACGGGACGGAGGCGGACCGGGCGCAGGCGGTGCATCAGGCCTTCGATGCCATCCGCGACCGGGTCGATTACCGGCCCGAAACGCTGGTCTGGAACATCGCCGACGGACAGGTGTGGACGGCCAGCGGCAAAGCACAGGACGCCATCGCCTATGATGCGCTGATCCTGTGTACCGGGGCCACGGACCGGTTGATGCCCATGCAAGGCTGGGACCTGCCCGGCACCTACAGCCTGGGCGGGGCGCAGGTGGCGCTGAAGGCGCAGGCCTGTTCCATCGGATCGCAGGTCGTGTTCCTGGGCACCGGCCCCCTGCTCTATCTGGTCGCCGCGCAATATATCAAGGCCGGCGCCAAGGTCGCGGCCGTGCTGGACACGTCCACTTTTGCCCACCGGCTGCGGGCCCTGCCCGACCTGCTGGCCCTGCCATCGGTCCTGTGGAACGGCATCGCCCTGACCCGTGCCATCAAGGCGGCGGGCGTGCCGCTGCTGACCGGGGTCACGCCCCTGTCCCTGGCGGGTGACCCGCAGGATGGGGTGGCGGGTGTGACGGTGCGGCTGGCCGACGCGACGGAACGGCATTTCGCCGCCGATGCCGTGGCCATGGGCTATCACCTGCGCCCGGAAACGCAGCTGGCCGATCTGGCGCGCTGCGAGTTCGCCTTTGACGACCTGACCCGGCAGTGGCTGCCCGTGCGCGACGGCGACGGCAGGGCCAAGGTACCGGCGGGGCGGCTGTATCTGGCCGGCGACGGGGCCCGCATCCTGGGCGCACGGTCGGCGGAGGCATCAGGCCGGCTGGCGGCCCTGGCTGCCCTGTCCGACCTGGATCAGCCGGTCGATTGGGGGCAGATGATCGCGCTACGGCGGGAGGTCGGGCGCTATGCCCGTTTCGCGCGCGGTCTGGCCCGGGCCTTCCCCTGGCCACACCAGCAGGCGGCAAGCCTGTCAGACGACACAATTCTGTGCCGCTGCGAATGCGTCACGGTGGGCGACATGCGCCGGACCATGGATGTCACGGGGGCGGCAGAGGCCAACCGGGCCAAGGCCTTCAACCGCGTCGGCATGGGCCGCTGCCAGGGCCGCTATTGCGGTCACGCGGCGGCGGAAGTAATCGCCGCCACGGGCGACATGCCCATCGCCAGCGCCGGCCGCCTGCGCGGCCAGGCCCCTGTGAAGCCCCTGCCCATCGCCATCGGGGAGGAAGAATGATGACCGATCCTGTGACGCACAGCGATGTGCTGATCGTCGGTGGCGGCCTGATGGGATCGTCCGCCGCCTTCTTCCTGCGCCAGACCCATGGCATGTCCGTGACCCTGATCGAAAGCGATCTGGTGGGGCGGCAGGCCAGCGGCACCAATTTCGGCAATGTCCGCCGCCAGGGCCGCCCTATCCACCAATTGCATCTGGCCAACCGGTCCCTGGAGATCTGGCGCAAGGCCAATGAGTTGCTGGGGGCGGACGTCGAATATCTCCAGTCCGGCCATATCCGCGTCTGCTACCGCGAGCGACCGGAAAATCTGGGCAAGATGGAGGAATATGCCGAGCAGGCGCGGCAGAACGGGCTGGACCTGGAAATCCTGTCCGGCAATGCGCTGCGTGACCGGTTCCCCTTCTTCGGGCCGGATGTGCTGGCCGGGTCCTATTCGGCCATGGACGGGCACGCCAATCCGCGTCTGGCGGCCCCGGCCTTTGCCCGGGCGGCGCGCAAGCTGGGCGCGGCGATTTTCGAGAATACCCGCATCCGGCATGTCGCCAAGGTCGGCACCGACTTCGTCGCTACGGCCAATGATGGCCGAACTTTCCGGGCACCCGTCCTGCTGATCACGGCGGGTGCCTGGGCGGGTGAATTGTCGGCCCAATTCGGGGAACCGGTAAAGCTGACGGCGCGCAGCCCGACCATGTCGGTGACCGAACCCGTTCCCTATGCCATCGCGCCCGCCGTGGGGGTGATGACGCCGCTGGAGGTGGAGACGGTCTATTTCCGCCAGGTGGCGCGCGGCAATATCGTGCTGGGCGGGTCCACCCGCGGGCCCGCCGTGGCGGAAACCTACCGCTCCTTCGTGAAGCCGCAGAACACGCTGACGCAGCTGCAACAGCTTCGCCGTCTGGCCCCCGCCTTGGCGCGGCTGAACATCATCCGCGTCTGGACCGGCATCGAAGGCTATATGGATGACAGCCTGCCCGTCATGGGCCCCAGCACCACGACCAGCGGCCTCTACTATGCCTTCGGCTTCTCTGGCTCCGGCTTCCAGATCGGGCCGGGCGTGGGCCAGACCATGGCCGAACTGATCGCCACGGGGGCCACGGGGATCGACCTGTCGCCATATAAGGTGGAGCGGGTGGGGTCTGTGGCGGGGTGATCAGTCACCACCCGCCAATGCCCGACGCACCGCGTCGGGCTCACGCTCGATAACCCGCAACAGGACACGCGCCGGCCCGTCCGGTCGGCGCGTCTTCTGTTCCCATTTCCGCAAGGTCGGCAATGATACGCCGAAGGCGGCGGCAAAGGCGGCTTGCGTCATGCCCAGACGCTGGCGTGCATGGCGGACATCAACCTCGGGCACCGATACCTGATGGACACGGCCGGGCGTTACCCGTCCTTCCATGATTCCTACCGCCTGCTCCAGCGACAGCAGCAGTTCATCGCTGATATCCACCGGCTTCGTTTTGGCCTCAGTCATTACCCTCTCCACTACCCGCCAGTCTCCGCCGTGCCGCCCCCTTCAGGTTCTCAACCAGCCTGACCATGGCTTTGCGCTGCTCCGGCGACGGGTTCACCTGTTCGTTCTTGCCGTAAAGAAGCAAGGCCAGGATTGGCGTGTCATCATCCAGCAGGAAGTAGATGACACGGAAAGCCCCGCTCTTGCCCTTTCCCTCCGGCGCAAAGCGGAGCTTGCGAATGCCGCCCAGCCCCGGAATGACCGCACCCGCCCTTGGGTCGGCGGCCAACAACGCCACCAGATCGGCCCGATCCCCGCCGACAGCAGGGCATCTGCGCGACGGGTGAAGATCGGCGTTTCGACAATGGTATGCATGAGAGCATAGTGCCCCAATGGGGCATTATGCTCAAGGGGAACCCGCTGGAGCCCTCAAAACTCCACCAGCGCCGTCTTCACCTTCAAGTTCGCCATATAGGCCTCCCGCCCCAGATCCTTGCCGATGCCGGACTGTTTGAAGCCACCGGTGGGCAGGATGAAGTCGTTGGAGCGGCCATAGCGGTTGACCCAGACGGTGCCGGCCTCCAGCGAACGTACGGCGCGCAGGGCGCGGGCGACGTCGCCGGTATGCACCCCGGCGGCCAGGCCAAACTGGCTGTCATTGGCGAGATTGAAGGCCTCCTCTTCATCCCGGAAGGTCTGCATGGTCAGGACGGGGCCGAAGATTTCCTCGCGCACGGCTTCGGTTTCCTGTGTCACGTCGGCCAGGATGGTGGGCAGGAAATAGGAACCGTCCTGCGGTGTCGGTGCCCGGCTGCCGCCCGTCACCACTCGCGCCCCGTTGGCTACCGTGCGGCCGACAATACCGTCGATCCGGTCTAGTTGCGGATGGCTGATGATGGGCGACAGGGTGGAGGTCGCGTCCCAGGTCGGTGCCGGCTTCAGCGCCTGGAACCGGGCTGTGATCAGGTCCAGCACCTGATCAGCCACGCTTTCCTGTACCAGCAGGCGGGAGCCGGCGACACAGACCTGCCCGGCATTCAAGGTGATGGCGCGGGCCACGATGCCGGCCGTCTTTTCAAGATCATGGCAATCGGCGAAGACCAGCTGCGGGCTTTTGCCGCCCAGTTCCAGGGTCACCGGCTTCGGCCCCGTCTGGGCGCAGGCCGTCATGATGGCCGCACCCGTGCGGGTGGAGCCGGTGAAGGTCACCTTGGCCACCAGCGGATGGCGGCACAGACGGTCGCCCACGGCGCGGCCATCACCCTGGACGATGTTGAAGATGCCGGCCGGCAATCCGGCCTCCACCGCCAGTTCGGCCAGCCGGACGATGGAAAAGGGGGTCATTTCCGATGGCTTCAGCACCACCGAATTGCCGGCCGCGATGGCCGGTGCCACCTTCCACATGGCCATGACGATGGGCAGGTTCCAAGGGGCAATGGCGGCCACGACCCCATAGGGTTCGGTGATGGTCAGGCCCAGCTTATCGGGCGTGGTATTGGCGACCTCTCCTCCGATCTTGTCGGCGAATTCGGCGAAGAAGCGGATGCATTCGGCTGAATAGGGCACGTCCCAGGCCGTGGCTTCCGCGATGGTGCGGGTGGAGCCGATGGCTTCCAGCGGGGCCAGTTCGCCCACGGCTTCTTCCACCAGATCGGCCCAGCGGCGCAGCACGCGCATGCGCTGGCGCGGGTCGGCCTTGGCCCAGCCGCTGGTGCGGTAGGCGCGGTAGGCATCGGCGACGGCGTCATCGACCTGATCGGGGCCGGCGCTGTCCAGCAGGGCATATTCGCGCGCATCCGACGGGCGGCGCACTTGGATGCCGGGGCCATTACCGGTCACGCGATGACCGGCTATGAAGTTGGAACCAGCGGGCAGGACAAGGCTGTCGGGGTTGAAATGCGTCATCGGTCGTCGCTTCCGGCTGGTTATCCAATGGCGTCATGGATAGACCCGGCGGGGCGGCATTTGATCGGGAACAGCGCAAAGAAGGACGCCACAATCTTCTGAATAAACCCACATCCCGGCAGCGAATGCCATGCGCCCACGCTTATTCTGACCGCATGACATATGGGTTTCCGGGATTGTGTGGGCGCAGCAGTTCATGCCGCGTCCGCACAATCCGGACAGTTTGCGAAGGAGCCAGTCCGATGGAAAAGGGGACGCAGCCCGGGGTGCGGTTGCGGGCGATGACCGACGGGGATCTGGAACAGGCCCACGCGCTTTCGCGTGAACTGAACTGGCCGCACCGGCTGGAAGACTGGCAGTTCTTCCTGGAGTTCGGCCAGGGCGTGGTGGCTGAACGCGACGGGTCGATTCTGGGGACGG
Organism: Hydrogenophaga intermedia; assembly: GCA_943371025.1. Lineage (GTDB taxonomy): Bacteria > Pseudomonadota > Alphaproteobacteria > Azospirillales > Azospirillaceae > Niveispirillum. The sequence continues at coordinate 26,876 of CALRTC020000035.1, read as the reverse complement.
CCATGTGCTGGCTGTTCGGGCCGGCGGCCGGCACGCTGGGCATGGTCATCGTTTCTCCCGCGGCCCAGGGGCTGGGCATCGGGCGCCGGCTGATGAGTGCCGTGCTGGACATCCTGGGCGAGCGCACGGTGATGCTGCACGCCACCGAAGAGGGGCTGCCGCTCTATCGTTCGCTGGGCTTTGTGGAGGATGGCGAGGTGTTCCAGCACCAGGGCACGGCCTTTTCCGTGCCCTTGCCCGAATTGCTGCCGAACGAGCGGGTGCGCCCGATGGGTCAGCGCGATATCGACCTGATCCCGGAGATGGATGCCCGCGCCACCGGCATGGACCGCCGCCGCCTGATGGCAACCATGGATAAGAGCGCCCTTGGCGTCATGCTGACCCGGGAGCACGAGGTGGCGGGCTTCGCCCTGTTCCGCAGGTTCGGCCGCGGCTACACGGTCGGCCCCACCGTGGCACCCGATCTGGGCGGGGCGAAGGCCCTGATCTCCCACTGGCTGGGGGCCAATGCGGGCATGTTCTGCCGCGTCGATGTGCGGGCCGACAGTGGTCTTTCGGCCTGGCTGGATGAACTGGGCCTGCAACGGGTTGGCCGTGTCACCCGCATGGTGAAGGGCAAGCCTCTGGCCAAAGACGACACACTCCACAGTTTCTCTCTTGTCACGCAGGCATTGGGATGACCCACAAACCAAACCTTGCCGACACCGGCCTGTTCCGGCAGTCGGCCTTCATTGGCGGGCAGTGGCGGCAGGCATCAAGCCTCGCCATGCTGGATGTCGATAATCCGGCCGACGGTTCCATCATCGGTGCCGTGCCCAATTGCGACGCGGCCGACACCCAGGCCGCCATCGACGCCGCCAACGCCGCCTGGCCCGCCTTCCGCGCGCTGACGGCCGGTGCGCGGGCCGAGATGCTGGAGCGCTGGCACGCCCTGATCCTGGCCCATACCGACGATCTGGCCCGGATCATGACAGCCGAACAGGGCAAGCCCCTGGCCGAGGCCGCGGGCGAAATCCGCTATGCCGCCAGCTTTGTGAAATGGTTCGCGGCCGAGGGGCGGCGCGTCTATGGCGGCATGATCCCGGCACCTGACGCCGACCGCCGCATCCTGACCTGGAAGGAACCGGTCGGCGTGTCGGCCATCATCACGCCCTGGAATTTCCCGGCCGCGATGATCACGCGCAAATGCGCGCCGGCCCTGGCTGCGGGCTGCCCCGTGGTCATCAAGCCGTCGGAAATGACCCCGTTCAGCGCGCTGGCCCTGGCCGTGCTGGCCGAACGGGCGGGGTTCCCCGCCGGCGTGGTCAATGTCGTCACCGGCCTGCCGCGCGATATCGGGTCGGCCCTGACCGGATCGCCCCTGGTGCGCAAACTGTCCTTCACGGGATCGACGCGGGTGGGGTCGCTGCTGATGGCGCAGTGCGCCGACAGCGTGAAGCGCCTGTCGCTGGAACTGGGCGGCAACGCACCCTTGATCGTGTTCGACGATGCCGATCTGGATGTGGCCGTTGCCGCCACCATGGCCAGCAAGTTCCGCAATGCCGGCCAGACCTGTGTCTGCGCCAACCGCATCCTGGTGCAGGACAGTGTCTATGACGCCTTCGCGCAGAAGCTGGCGGCGGCCGTGACGGCGCTGCGCGTCGGACGCGGCGATGCGCCGGGCACGACCATCGGTCCCCTGATCAATGCCGCCGCCATCGACAAGGTGGAAGCCCATGTCGATGACGCCCTGGCCAAGGGCGCGACAATGTTCGCCCATGCCGACAAGGGCGGTGCCGGCGCCCGCTTTGCCGCCCCCGTCGTGCTGACGGGAGCCACGGCCGATATGCGTCTGGCAGCGGAGGAGACGTTCGGCCCCGTGGCGCCGCTGTTCCGTTTCAAGGATGAACGCCAGGCCCTGGAACTGGCCAACGCCACGCCCTATGGCTTGGCCGCGTACTTCTATACCGAAAACCTGCACCGGGCCTTCCGCATTGCCGAGGGGCTGGAGGCCGGGATGGTGGCGCTGAATACCGGGTCGATCGCCATGGAAGTCGCCCCCTTCGGCGGCATCAAGCAATCGGGCCTGGGCCGCGAGGGCGGGCCGACGGGCATCGAGGAATATCTGGAAACCAAGGCCTTCCATATCGGTGGCCTGAAGCTGCACGAGGCGAACTGAGCCATGGCACCCAAGCGTTCCTATAAGATCGCCGTCATCCCCGGCGACGGCATCGGCAGTGAGGTGATGCCCGAGGGTGTGCGTATCCTGGAAAAGGCCGCGCGCCTGTATGGGTTCACGGTGGAGCAGCAATGGCACGACTTTGCCAATTGCGACTATTATCTGAAGCATGGAAGGATGATGCCGGAGGATTGGAAGGCGCAGATCGGCCAGCCCGATGCCATCTTCTTCGGTGCCGTCGGCTGGCCCGCCAAGGTGCCGGACCATATCTCGCTCTGGCAGTCGCTTCTGCAGTTCCGCCGCGAATATGACCAGTATGTCAATCTGCGCCCCGTCCGGCTGATGCCGGGCGTGCCCTGCCCGCTGGCCGGGCGTCAGCCGGGCGACATCGATTTCTGGATCGTGCGCGAGAATACGGAGGGCGAATATTCGTCCGTGGGCGGCACCATGTTCGCCGGCACCGACCGGGAAGTGGTGATCCAGGAAACGGTGATGACGCGCCACGGCGTCGACCGCGTGCTGCGCTATGCGTTCGAACTGGCCAACCGCCGGCCCGACCGGCACCTGACATCGGCCACCAAGTCCAACGGCATCGCCATCACCATGCCCTATTGGGACGCGCGGGTGGAGGCGATGGCGGCGCATTATCCCGATGTGCGCTGGGACAAGTACCATATCGACATCCTGACGGCGCAGTTCGTGCTGAATCCCGACCGGTTCGATGTCGTGGTGGGGTCCAACCTGTTCGGCGACATCCTGTCCGATCTGGGCCCGGCCTGCACGGGCACCATCGGCATTGCCCCGTCGGGCAATATCAACCCGGACAGGACCGGCCCGTCTTTGTTTGAACCCGTCCACGGCTCCGCCCCCGACATTGCCGGCCAGGGCATCGCCAACCCGGTGGGGCAGATCTGGTCGGCGGCCATGATGCTGGAACATCTGGGCGAACAGCAGGCGGCGGACGCCATCGTCAAGGCCATCGAACGCACGCTGGCCGAACCGGCCCTGCGCACGCGCGACCTGAAGGGCACGGCGTCCACGGCGGCGTGCGGCAAGGCGGTGGAGGAGATGCTGGGGTAGCGGTTTTCGGGTTCAGGGTGGTCAGCGTCAAGTGGAGAGCAGGCGTAGGTCAGGTTGAGGGCGAAGCCCGAGCCCTGACGGGGCGATAGTACCGCTTGCATGTCAGGGCTCGGGCTTCGGCTCGACCTGACCTACACTGATCCCAACTCAACACTGTTCGCCTGGATGACGGGAAAAGTCCAAACCTGCCACACGCCAGGGCCGATATCCTCGCCCTACCCGCGCGTTGGCACGTTCGAAAGGGTGAGGAAAAAGCGCCCCTACTTGCCCACCCCATTGATGCCCAGCACGGCCTTGACCCTGGCCAGCAGTTCCGCGCGCGTGGCGTCGTCCTTTTCGTTGCGGACCTTTTCGGCCAGCGCCAGCATGGTGGCGGCATAGTCGTTGTGCCAGTCCTTGGCCGTGGGGGCTGCACGCGGAGCCACCTTGGCTTCCACCGTGGCGGCACCACGCTCGCCCAGGGCCCATTCGCTGTCCAGTGCCGGCACATGGATCTTGGTCCCGTCGATGCCGGCGGCTTCCAGCCCGGCCTTCATGGCGGCGCGTTCCTGATCCTCCCCATGGACCACGAAGATGCCGCCCGAGACGGGCAGCCGGTCCAGGGTCCAGCGCAGCAGGTGGGAGCGGTCGGCATGGCCGGAATAGGTGTCGAGCGTGCGGATGCTGGCCCGCACCTGCACCTCTTCCCCATGGATGCGCACGCGGCTGACGCCTTCCTGCAACAGCCGGCCCAGCGTGGCGGGCGCCTGATAGCCCACCAGCAGCACCGTTGCCGACTGTCGCCACAGATTGTTCTTCAGGTGGTGGCGGATGCGGCCTGCCTCGCACATGCCGCTGGCGGCGATGATGATCGCCTCTCCCGAGATGCGGTTCAGGCGCTTGCTGGCTTCCACATCCTCCGTCAGGTGCAGGTTGCGGCGGGAGAACGGGGCGGGCGTGCCCTCCGCGTTGATCTCCGGCAGATGCCGGTCGAAGACGCGGGTGACATGGATGGCCAGCGGGCTGTCCAGGAAGACATTGACCGTGGGCAGCACGCCCTCATCGAACAGCCGGTCCAGGTCATAGAGCAGTTCCTGGGTCCGTTCCACGGCGAAGGCCGGGATGATGACAGGGCCGCCACGGGCCAGCGCGTCCTTCAATTCCTGCCCCAGCAGGGCGCGGCGTTCATCGGCGGTGATGACGGGCCGGTCACGGCCGCCATAAGTGGATTCCACCACCAGCCAGTCCGGGCGGACCGGGCCTTCGGGATTGGGGTGGAACGGCTTGTCGCCGGGTCCGATATCGCCGGAGAACAGTACACGCACGGACTTTTCGACGCCGGGCAGTTCCAGTTCGATGGAGGCGGAGCCCAGGATATGGCCGGCATCCCAGAAGCGGGCCTTCACGCCTGGCGCCACATCCACCCAGACATCGCGGTCGACGGCGTCGATGCGGGTCAGCACACGCTCGGCATCGGCCTGGGTATAGATCGGCTCCACCTCCCGCCCGCCGCGCTGGCGGTTGCGGCGGTTCAGGTGGCGGACCTCGCTTTCCTGGATGAAGCCACTGTCGGGCAGCATGAAGGTCAGCAGGTCGGCCGTGCCCTTGGTGGTGATGATGCGGCCCTGGAAGCCATGACGGTACAGTTTCGGGATCAGGCCGCTATGGTCGATATGGGCATGGGTCAGCAACAGGACCCTCGGTTCCGTCGGATCGAACGGGAAGTCGCGGTAATTCAGTTCCTGCACGCTTTTGCTGCCCTGGAACATGCCGCAATCGACCAGCAGTGTTCCCCCCTGGTAGCGGACAAGGAAGCAGGACCCGGTGACGCCGCCGGCGGCGCCATGGAAGGTGATGGTCGGATCGCCGGCCACGCCTGTCGTGATGCTCAATTGAAACCTCCAACGCCGTTTGTCATGGCTTTATGCATGTTCCTTCAGTCGCCGGGCGGGCGCCTCCGCGCCCTTGGCTCACGCGGCACGGGCCGCGCGGCGGCGGTCGCCGCCGTGCCGTCGGTCAGGAGACCTGACCGACGGCATAACCCGATGCCTCGGCCGCCAGGCCGCAGGCGAAACGGAATTCGACTTCCTTTTCCGCATGGATGCGATAGATCGGCTCGCCCGCCTGCACCGTGTCGCCGACCTTCTTCAGCAGGTCGATGCCGGCACCGGGATCAAACGGTGCGCCGGCCAGACGCGCGATCCGGGCCAGACGGTAGCAGTCGATGGATGCCACCTTGCCGTCATGGTCGGCCAGGACCTCGCGCTTCAAGGCGCCGATGGCGGTGGCGCGGGGTGGCGGTCCCTGCAATTCCATGATCTTGCGCATGGTCTTCAGTGCCGCCCCGCTTTCCAGCAATTCACGCGCGCGGGCCAACCCGGCCCCGCCGCGGAGCGCCGGATCGAATTCAAGGATGCGGCCGGCCAGGGCCAGGGAGCGTTCGCGCAGGTCGACCGGCGCCTCCCGGCGGTTCTCCAGCACGGCCATGACATCGCGCGCCTCCAGCACGGGGCCGATGCCGCGGCCCACGGGCTGTGACCCGTCGGAGATGGTGACGCGCAGGGTCAGTCCGATGGCGTCGCCCACATATTCGAACAGCTTGCGCAGGCGGGCCGCGTCTTCGGGGCTGCGGACCTTGGCGCTGGGCCCGACGGGCATGTCGATGACCAGATGGGTGGAGCCGGCCGCCTTCTTCTTGGACAGGATGGAAGCCACCATCTGTTCGCGCGTGTCGATATTCAGCGGGCGTTCGACTGAGATCAGCACATCATCGGCCGGCGACAGCTTCACATGCCCGCCCCAGACCAGGCAGCCATTCACCTCGCGCACGATGTCGCGCATGCGGATCAGGTCGACCTCGACATTGGCCAGCACCTCCATCGTGTCGGCGGTACCAGCGGGCGAGGTGATGGCGCGCGACGAGGTCTTGGGGATGGGCAGGCCATGCGCGGCCACGATGGGCACGACGATCATGGAGGTGCGGTTGCCCGGAATGCCGCCGATACAGTGCTTGTCCACCACCAGCGGCGCGTCACCCCAATGCAGATGTTCACCCGCATCGGCCATGGCCCGCGTCAGGGCCAGGGTTTCCGCCGTGGTCATGAAGGAACCGCAGGCCACCAGGAAGGCCGCCACCTCCACCTTGCCATAACGGTGATGGGCGATGTCGTCGATGATGGCGCGGAAGCATGCCTCGTCCAGTTCGCGCCCTTCGATCTTGGCGTGCAGACCTTCGCGGCTTTTGGGCGGATGGGGATGGTCCAGGCGGACCATCGTCCCCTCCTCCTTCCCGAAACGGGCGAAGGCCTGTTGCGACAGGCCCAGGCAGTCGGGCGGCAGGATGGCGGGATCGTCCACGATATTCAGCGCCGCGACCAGGCGGCTGCCATTGGTCACCACCTCCACCTTTTCCTGGCCCTCAAAGGCGGCGGCCCGGTAGGTGGTGCAGGCCCGCGACAGGAAGGCGACATTTTCCCGGCTGGTGCCGATGCCGACCCGTTTCAGTTTCAGCATTCCGTTTCCTCTATCAAGCGTTGGTCCGCGCCTGATTTCGTTTTTATGACCGAACCATGATAGGGCCGCACCAACTGGCGACCATGACATGGATCAAGGGTGGGCTTGATGTCGCATCACAACCTTTACACGATTATTTGTATCTGATAATGGCCACTTGCAATAGCGGTCGCTAGCCATATCCTGGTATCCATACTATCCTTAATTTCAGTTCCCCCGAAGTTTCCCGAAGTTGAGACTGCCGGGCGGTACCGGATAGCCGATGGAGTGGGGGAACGTGCGGCAAGAGGGGCGCCAGGTGTGGTTCTTCACTGACCTCAGGAGGGAGAGACCGTTTGCCAGTCCGTCCTGGCAACACCATCTGCTGGTTGCTGCCATCTTCTTTCTCTGTTCTTACGCCGTTCAGGTCAGGGCTGGGCAGCCGTCGGTAACCCTGATGCAGCGGGCAGAGGTCGGGTTCGAAACGCTGACCACCCTGGACGGCCTGTCCAACAACACGGTCATGGCCTTGGCGCAGGATACGACCGGGTTCATCTGGATCGGTACCTTGGGCGGTTTGAATCGCTATGACGGCAACCGGATTCGCACGTTTGAACATGATCCGGCCGATCCGCAATCCTTGCCCAACGGCTTCGTGCGGGCGCTGCAACCAGCACCCGATGGGGGCATGTGGCTGGGGACCCATACCGCCGGCATTGCCTATTACAACCCGCGCACCGACAGTTTCCGCACGTTGGGGGCCGGGCCGGAGGGGCTGGGCCATGTCCAGGTCTATGCGCTGGCATCGGATGGGGGCGACGGCGTCTGGGTGGCGACCGTGGCGGGCCTGGACCGTGTTGGTCCGGGGCTTGAGGTGCGGGAGCGCGTGCGCGCCGACGACAAGGGATTTCCCACCGGCTACGTCTTCGCCGTCTTCCTTGACCAGCACGGCACCTTGTGGGCAGGGACCGAGCGGGGGGTGGCGATCCGCCGCGCCGGCGGTAGCGAATGGCGGATGCTGGACGGAGAGCCCGCTGCCGTCAGCGCCCTGGCCACCGGCGTCTGGTCATTCTTTGAGGATGCACAGGGCCGGCTGTGGATCGGCACCAATGGTGGCGGCGTGGTCAGCATCGCCCCTGGCAGCGACCGTGCCCAGAGCCACCCGACCCTGACGGGTATCGATACTTCGCTGGGCCGCAGCACGGTGCGCGGAATCGTGGAGGAGCGCCCGGGCGTGCTGTGGCTGTCGCTGTTCGGCGGCGGCATCGCCGAATATGACATTGGACAGGACCAGCTTCGGCTGATTCGCTCCGACCCCAATATTCCGCGGGCGCTGAGGGGTAATTTCACCCGCGGTCTGATCAAGGATCGCGGCGGCGTCATCTGGGTGGCCAGCAACATGGGCGCGTCGCGGCATGATTCGGTGCCGTCCGGCATAGCCAGCATCGCGACCGGCCATACCCGCGGTTTTTCCGGCCGCGACACCTGGAGCCTGTGGACCGACAGCCGTAACGGGCTGTGGCTGGGGCTGGACGAGGGTGGACTGGACCGGCTGGATCTTGAGACAGGCCACATCACCCCGTTCGGCGGCGGGGTGGATGGCGGCAATCCCGGCGGCACGCCCGTCTATGCCATCACCGGGGATGCATCGGGCGCGGTCTGGATCGGATCGGCAGGTCTGTCGCGTCTGCATCCCGGTGCCGCGCCCGGCAGCCTTGCGGCGATGCCGATCCCCGGCACGATCGGACGCGACATCACCGCCCTTCACACCACGCAAGACCATCTGTGGGTCGGCACCTATTACGGGCTGTTCAGGCAAACGCTGTCCGATGGCGCGGTGCGGAGCTATACCACCAACAGCGATGGTGATGGTCAGGCCCTGTCCAACAACGAGGTCTGGGCCATCCTGCCCGACGATGCCGGGCATGTCTGGATCGGCACGGCCAACGGCCTGAACATCCTGATGCCGGACGGACGTCTCCGGCATTTCCACCGGGAGCCCGGGCGGTCCGACGGCCTGCCGCACGACTATGTCTCGGCCCTGGTCCATGACCGACAGGGGCGGCTGTGGCTGGGCACGGTGGGCGGCGGCGTCGCCTTGCTGACGGCGGGCCAGCCAACGGACGAGAAACTGCATTTCAAGTCGGTGACCCAGCGTGAAGGCTTGCCCAGCAATGCTGTCTCCGCCCTGATCCTGGGTTCCGACGGTCGCATCTGGGCCAGCACCGACAATGGTCTGGCCGCTATCGACACGCAGGATTTCAGCGTGGCACGGCTTGATCCAACCTCAGCAGGCAATGTCTCCTCCTACCTGCCGGGGTCGGTGACGGCGCTGCATGATGGCGGGCTGGTGTTTGGCGGGGCCAACGGCATCACCCTGGTTCAGCCATCGCAGATCCGCCGTCATATTTTCCAGGATGCGCTGGCGGTCACGGCGGTTACCGCAGGCGGGCGCAGTGTCAATGCCAGCGCCCTGAACCTGCCCATGGGCCAGCGTGTCATTCGCGTTCCGACCGACAACCGGCGGCTGGAAGTCGAATTCAGCCTGATGGATTTCGCGGCCGGGCCCAACCTGCGTTACGGTTACAAGCTGGAGGGGTTCGACCTGGACTGGATGGAGGCGGAGCGTGACCGCCATGCCGCCGTCTATACCAACTTGCCACCGGGGCAATATACGCTGCGGCTGCGGGTCAGTGACCGGGACGCGGGTGTCATTTCGGAGCGGGCCTTCATCATTGCGGTACCCCATCTTTGGTACGAATGGCCCTGGGTGCGGTTCATGGGGCTGATCCTGGCGCTGACGGCCGGGGCCAGCATGGTGATGCTGATCGAGCGTGCGCGTATTGCCAAGCTGAGCGAGGCCAAGCGCGAACTGGAAGCGAAGGTGGCGGAGCGCACCCAGAGCCTGCGCGAGGCCAATGATCGCCTGGCCGATCTGGCCACGCGTGACCCGCTGACCGGCATCTTCAACCGGCGCGCCTTCATGGAGCGGCTGGACCATGAATGGAGCGCCAGCCTGCGGCACGGTCACCCCTTCTGTGTCATGATTCTGGATCTCGATAATTTCAAGGAAGTGAATGACACCTACGGCCACCTGGTCGGCGACACGGTGCTGCGCGAGGTGGCCCGGCGTGTGAAGGAGCAGATGCGGGATACCGACCTGCTGGCGCGCTATGGCGGGGAGGAGTTTGTGGTCCTGACGCCGCATACCGATGCCGCCGCCGCCTGCATCGTCGCCGAGCGGATCCGGCATGCGGCGGGAAATGTGCCCATCCATCTGGAAGGGACCAGCCTGGTGGTGACGGTCAGCATAGGTGTCGCCCAGGGGCGTCCCGCCACCGAGACCCAGACGGGGCTGTTCAATCGGGCCGACGCTGCCCTTTATGCGGCCAAGACGGCGGGACGGAACCGCGTCAGGCTGTCTGCGTGAGCCCAATCCGTCCCCAATCCGTCCAATGTCCGGAATTCGACAAAACTCGCAATGCAATCGTTTGCAAAGATCGAAAAATGCCGTATGTTGTCCCCAATGAGACACGGTGCCGATAACATGCCGTGCCAGGGGAGGATGTGATGCCGCAGGGACTGGGCCAGCTGGCGGGGCTTGATGCCGCCATCATCGGGATTTATCTGGTTGCCGTCGTGGCGCTGGGCCTGTTTGCCGCGCGGCGGACGACCACGGCCAGTGACTATTTCCTGGCGTCGCGCAGTTCGACCTGGCCGACCATCGGTCTGGCGCTACTGGCGTCCAACATCTCCTCCACCACCCTGATCGGACTGGCCGGGGCGGCCTATGCGGCCGGCATCGCCGTCTATAATTATGAATGGATGGCCAGCGTCGTGCTGGTCTTCTTCTGCCTGTTCCTGTTGCCGGTGATCCTGCGCAGTCAGGTCTATACGATGCCGGAATTCCTGGAGCGGCGGTATGACGGCTCCATCCGGCTGTATTTCTCAGGCCTGACCATCTTTCTGAACATCATCGTCGATACCGCCGGCACGCTGTTTGGCGGAGCGCTGATGTTCAAGCTGGTGCTGCCCGATGTACCGCTGTGGCAGATCGCGGGCCTGCTGGCCCTGGCGGCCGGCGCCTATACGGCGGCGGGCGGGCTGAAGGCCGTGCTGGTGACGGAAGTGGTGCAGGCGGTGATCCTGATGGGGGCGTCGGTCTTCGTGGCATTCTTCGCCTTTGACAAGGCCGGCGGCTGGGATGCCGTCATGGCTGCCGTATCGGCCGAAAAGATGAGCCTGATCCGTCCGGCCAGCGACCCCGACCTGCCCTGGACGGGCTTGATTTCAGGCGTGCCGCTGATCGGGCTCTATTTCTGGTGCACCAACCAGTTCATGGTCCAGCGTGTGCTGTCGGCCAAGGATCTGAACCATGGCCGCTGGGGCAGCCTGTTCGCGGGCCTGCTGAAGCTGCCGGTGCTGTTCCTGATGGTGCTGCCGGGCAGTGCCGCCATCCTGCTCTATCCGCATCTGGACCGGCCGGATCTGGTCTATCCGACCCTGATTTTCGACCTGCTGCCCGTGGGTGTCATCGGTCTGGTCGTGGCCGGGTTCCTGGCCGCCATCATGTCGTCCATCGCCAGCACCTTCAATTCGGCCTCCACGCTGGTCACCATGGATTTCGTGCGGCGGTTCAACCCCGGCATTTCCCAGGCCTCGCTGGTGCGCATCGGCCGCATTACCACCATCACCTTCATGGTGCTGTCAGTGGCCTGGGTGCCGGTGGTCGAAAGCTTCTCCACCACGCTGTGGCAGTATCTGCAGGCCATCCTGGCCTATGCTGTGCCGCCGGTCGTCGCCCTGTTCCTGGCCGGCATCTTCTGGCCGCGCGCCAATACAGCCGGCGCACGGGCTGGCGTGGTGGTCGGCATCCTGGCGGGTGGACTGCTGTTCCATGCCATCCAGGTGTCGGGCAGCCTGCATCTGCATTTTCTGCTGGCCGCGACCCTGCTGTTCTTCATCGCCCTGGCCGCCATCATCGTGGCCAGCCTGCTGACGGCCCCCCCGTCGGCCGCACAGGTGCAGCCGCTGCTGTGGACGCCTGAGGATTACCGGTCGGAGACACGCCAGCTGGCCACGCAGCCGCTCTGGCAGAATTACCGCGTGCTGTCGCTGCTGCTGATCGTGCTGACGGGGGTTATTGTCTGGATGTTCAGGTGAAAAATGTCAGGCGCCGCAGGATTTGCGGATGACCAGTTCCGCCGGCATGGTGGCAGACGGGGTGTTCTCCCCTTCCATCCGGCGGAACAGCAGGTCCACCATGACCTTGGCGCCGCGGGCCAGATCCTGGTGGATGGTGGTCAGCGGCGGGCTGATATAGGCGGCGATATTGATATCGTCGAAGCCCACGACGGCCACATCCTCCGGCACGCGCAGGCCGGACGCCTTCAGGGCCTTGATGGCGGCAATGGCGATGACGTCGGAGACGGCGAACACGGCGTCGAATGCCACCTTGCTGTCAATCAGGCCGCGCACCGTGTCATAGGCGGTGTCGACGGTGAAATGGGCCGGCGCCATCAAGGCCCGGTCAGGGGTGATGCCGGCGGCTTCCAGGGCACGGCGGTAACCTTGCAGGCGCAGCCCCACTTCCGGCAGATCGGGTACACCCAGAAAGGCGATGCGCCGGCGGCCCAGCCGTAGCAGATGTTCGACCGCCGCCCGCGCGCCACCGACATTGTCCGACCCGACGGAGCAATAGGTCTGACGGGGCAGATGCGCGCCCCAGACCACCAGCGGCAGATAGGTGCGGGCAACGGCATTCAGTGCTTCATGCTGGTCGCTCTGCCCGATGACGATCAGGCCATCGGCGCGCTGCGACTGGATCAGCCGATCCTGCCAGCCGGGCTCTGGCCGGGCCACCTTGGTCAGCAGCACGTTATATTCCCGCGCCGTGATCTCGTCGGCCAGCCGTCCCAGCAGCTCGATGAAGAACGGGTCGGAGATCAGCTGCCCGACCTCATGTCCCAGCGGGATGACGATGCCGATGGTCCGTGTCTTTTTCAGGCGCAGATTGCGGGCCTGTTCATTGACGACATAGCCTTGGGACTGCGCGATGGCCAGGATCTCGTCCCGCTTGGCCTGTGGCACCAGGGAGGAGCCGGCCAGCGCGCGCGACACGGTGGAAACGGACACGCCCGCCAGCCGGGCGATGTCTGCCATCTTGATCGGTTCCGCCATGCCCGCCGTTATCCCCACCATGCACCGATATGCGGGCTATGGGATATCACACTTCGACCCAGCGCCGCAGCAGGTTGTGATAGCTGTTGGTCAGCGACAAGATGCCCGGATGGTCGGGCATGTCCTTGTTCAACGACAGGATGGCCATGTCCATGTCGAACAGGATGCGCCGCTTCCCATCGTCGCGCACCATGCTTTGCAGCCAGAAGAAGGAACAGACACGCGCGCCGGCCGTGACCGGGCGGACATGATGCAGGCTGGAACTGGGATACATCACCATATGACCGGCCGGCAGCTTCACGGCGTGATGGCCGTAGAGGTCCTCCACTACCAGTTCCCCGCCCTCATATTCGTCCGGATTGCTGAAGAACAGGGTGCAGGACAGGTCGGTGCGGACCCGGGGCCCCCCGAACGGCGCCTGACGGACCGCATTGTCGACATGGGCGCCGAAATGCTGACCGCCCTCATAGCGGTTGAACAGCGGCGGAAACACCCGCGACGGCAGCGCCGCTGACATGAACAGCAGATTCTGCGACAGCGCGTCCAGGATCACCTGCCCCAGTTCCCGCGCCACGGGATGGCCTTCCGGCAACTGGCTGTTGTCCTTGACCTTGCCGGACTGGAATCCGGCCGTGACCTTGCCGTCGACCCAATCGGCCGCATCCAGCATCTGACGGCAGGTCCGGACCTGTTCGGCGGTCAGGACGTCGGGAATGGCGATCATCATCGTTAAACTGTTCCTGGCTGGGCTGTCTCAATGCACAGACTATAGCGTCTGCAATTGCGATCCACTCTGATTTGCATCAATGCCGACATGAAAAAAGGGGACCCGATCTGGGCCCCCTTTCCACCTGACGTATCGACAGCGGATCAGAAACTGTAATTCACCGTCAGCATGGCGTTGCGGGCATCGCCCGGCGTGGCCCAGCCGCCATTGCGGATGCGTTGGAAATAATGCTTGTCGAACAGGTTGTTGACGTTCAACTGCACCTGCACATCTTCCGTCAGCCAGTAGGAGGCCGACGCGCGGTGGACCCAGAAATCCGGGGTCTGGAACAGCACCGCGGCATTGTTGTTCAGGTACATCCGGCCGAAATAGGTGGCGCCATAGCCCAGCTGCAGCCCGATGGGCAGGTCATAGGTGGTCCACAGACTGCCGGAATGCTTCATGGTGCTGGTCAGGGGATTGCCCCGCTGCGGGTCGGCGACGCCGTCATCCACACTCTGCAGCACCTCGCTGTCCAGATAGGTGTAGTTGGCGAAGACGCGCCAGGCGTCCGTGATCGTGCCGGCGACACCCAGGGAGGCACCGTCCACCCGGCTTTTGCCCTTCAGCTGTTGTTCGGGGATCAGGGGGTCGGCCGACGGCACCTTGTAGTTGGTGCGTTCATTGCGGAAGATCGCGGCGGTCAGGGAAAGCTGGTTGTCCTGCAGATCCCATTTCGTACCGATCTCGTAATTCCTGGCGGTTTCCGGATCGACATTGCAGGTCGCCACCGTGCAGGAACCGTTGACGGCCGTCTTGGACGGGGTCTTGGAATTGCCATAGGCCACATAGATCGACCCGTTGGGCAGCGGCTTGTACACCAGCCCGGCGCGGTAGGAGAACAGGTTCTCGCTGTTCTTGAACAACTCGCCCTGCGACTGGAACACGCCCTGGGCGCTGTAGGTGCCGGCCGTGTAGTCGCCCTTGTTATGTTCCCAGCGCACACCGCCATTCAGCTCTACCTGTTCGTTCAGCTTGACCTGATCGAACAGGTACACGGCCTGGTTCTCCAGATTGCCGTCCTGGGTGGCCGTACGGATGAAATTCACCGGGCCGGTATAGATATTGTTCGGATTGCTGATGCTCATCGCCGGCAGGGTCGGATTGGGTGTCGCCCCACCGGGGTTGCGCAGCGAATTGCCGGTATCCAGGTGGAACTTCTCGGCAAAGATTGCGGCGCCCAGGGTCAGGTTGTGGGTGATGGCGCCGGTGGCCAGCTCGGCCTTCAGGTCCGTCTGGTTGAACAGCATGCTGTTGCGCGTGTCGCGGGTATTGCCGCGCGGGCCGCTGGGGGTGTAGGTCCCCGCCGGGCTGCAGGCAGCACCCGACGAGGCGTTGGTGCCGTTGGCCAGACACCAGGTGCCCTGCGGTGGATCGACGATGGAGAACTGGGTGACGCGCTGCCAGCGGGTCATGTTCTGGACGGACAGCCGATCCGTGAAGCGGTGTTCGATCTTGGCCGTGACCATGTCGACATCGCTCTGCTGCGTGTCGACATTGGCGTATCCGTAGTAATTGGACAGATCCACGCCCGGCAGGACGCCATTGTGGAAGGCGTTCTGATAATAGGGCACGCCATATTGCGGGATATTGTCGTCATGCTGGTGGAAATAGGACAACGTCACCTGGGTGTCGGTGTTCAGGCCGAAGATCACCGAGGGCGCCACGCCCCAGCGTTCATATTTTTCCACGTCGCGGCCGGGGGCATCATTTTTGTGTCCCATGGCGTTCAGGCGGACGGCCACGCTGTCGCTGATCTTCTGGTTGGTATCGACGGTGGCGCGGTAATAACTGTCGGTGCCGATGCCGGCGCTGGCATTGGTGAAACTGTCGTCCTTGGCCGCCTTGGAGACCAGGTTGATGCTGCCGCCGACGGAACCCGCCCCCGTATAGACGGAGTTGGCGCCGTTGGTCACCTCCAGCTGTTCCAGATTGAAACTGTCGCTGCGCGTGTACTGGGCGCTGTCGCGGATGCCGTCGATGGCGATGTCGGAATTGGCGGAATAGCCACGCAGATTGATGCTGTCACCATAGCCGCCGCCACCTTCGCCGGCGCCGAAGGTGATGCCCGGTACCGTTGTCAGGATGTCGCGCAGGTTCAGCAGATTCTGTTCCTTGATCACGGTGGCCGGTACCACGGTGATGGTCTGCGGCGTATCGCGCAGCGGCGCGGTGTATTTGGGCGATGCAGCCTTCTCTGGCTTGTTGTCCGGAGCCGCCGCCTGACCTTCGACACCGAGGGTGGGCAGCAGGACTGCCTTGTCCCCCTCCTTGGCCGCCCCTGCGCTGCCTTGGGCCAGCACGGGCGCGGCACTGGCTGCGACCCCCACGGAAAGGGCCGCCATCAGGGCCAAGCGTCCCCGCAGCACCTGGGAATTCTGCCTTGATTCCATCATCTCCACCTGCTTTGATCAATTTATAATGCGAGTCATTCGCAAATTAGCCTTGTGCGCCGCCCAAATGGTGCAGCGCGTTGCCGATGGGAAATTATTAGGAATGACTCGCATTTGCAATATGTTTGATGCCCGAAACGGTTGGCCGTTCCCGATGCCCCTGGCAGCAGAGTTCACTGGACCGGTATCAAAGCGTCGTGCGAAAGATCAGCGGCTTGCCATCTGTCAACCGGCCTCAAATGAAGATGAAGAATGTCGCTGCCCCTTCCCTGCTACCCCATGAGCCGGCGCCGGTCAGTCGAGAACAGCTGGCATTGACCAAACGTTTCCTGATCCCGTCCTTGAAGAAGATCTACGATTATCTCTATGCCCTGCGCGACGAGATGGATCCTGCTCTGTCCGCGCGGTACACGATGACCTACGGGAAGGAATATCCCCTGGGCTGCTGTCTGGAGATCAGCGACGAAATCCGCAAGGAGCTGGTTCGGCGCCTACAGAAACCTCAACTTCCGGCAGAACGCGCGCTGCATGCCTTTTTCAAGGCCGGTGGCATCATGCGACCCATCTGGGGTGTTTTGCGCGGCCAGTTCTTTCAGAACGCGACGCAGATCGGCACGCTCTATGTCGATGTTTCCAATGATACGGTCACCGTCACCAAGCCGAAGGTCGAGATATTGCCGATCGACCAGTCCGGGCTGGAACCGATTCGCGACCTGCATCATTACCGCGATGTGGCCCGGCTGTACTGGAACTGCGAGGTCATGGCCAACCATGCCGTGCCGTCCCTGGCGCCCTTGATGCCGATGATGGGCGTGCGGCCGGGGGAGCCGGCCCAACTGATGCCACCGCTGGATTACATGACGGCTCTGGTCATGCGCGACCGGTTTCGCATGTCGCAAGCGTGGCTGCAGGAAATGCCGTCACCCTCGCCCGAGGCGATGGAGCCGTTCCTGCAAGCACTACCGGCGCATCTGCGCACCGCACCCGGCGTGGACGGGCGTGCGGCGGGCATCGAGGCCTGCCGGATCGCCCGCGAACAGGGCGCCTGGCAGGACCAGGAATGGCGGTCGGCCCGTATCCTGGATTATTTCGCGATCCTGCGGGCGATCCGTGGCGATCAGGGCGGGCTGTCGAGCGCGAACAGTAAGACCAGTCCCGTGGCCGCATCGGCACCAGGCTGACGCAGGTCCAGTGCCCGGCAGCCAGGCGCCATGGGGGCGGCCAGGGCGCTGTTGACGAAGCGGGCATAGACGGTGTCATTCATCTGCCGGTTTCCGCCCAGGAAGGCAGCGCCACGCACCTGGCCGGTGGCAGGGTCGAAATAGATGCCGATCTCCGCCCGCAGGCTGCCGATGCCGCGGGGCAGCGGCGGCGGGTCCCAGCAATCCATGATCTGGCTGCGCAGCACGGGATTGGGCCGGCCGCCGACATCATCGATCTTGGCCCAGTTCACCGGCGGGGCCGGTGTGTCGATGATGGCCGGGTCGCCCTGCTGCGCCTTTGGGGGTGCGGGCTTGGTGACCGGGGCCGCGGCCTTCGCGGGTGGTGGCTTACGCACCGGCGCCGACGGCGCCGGTGACGGGACGGGCGGCGCCGGCGTTGCGGCGGTGGCCCTTATCCGTGCCAGTGCCGCGAAACGTCCCTGGGGATAGGCGTCCAGATAGGCACGGTATTCCGCCGGATCCTTGCTGTCCCGGATGCTTTCCCAGAACACCAGCTCGGTGTCAGGCGGCTGGTTCGATGGCGTGGGGGCGCTGCCGCACCCCGCCAGCGTCAGCAGGCCGATCAATGCAAAAAGCCGTAGCAGGTTGGCGTGCAACCGTCAGTTCCTTGCGCTTGGCTACCCGCCGTGGCCGGTGCGGGGTCAAAATTGCGGTTTATGGGCAGGAAATGCTGCTTCCCATTGGCATCCCTCCCCTCCGCTGCGTTATAGATTAAGCATCTTCTCCGATAAAGGCCGGTTTGACGCCGACCTTGCCATCAACCGCGAAGGAAGAACATGAAGCGGGCTCGTAAGCGGATCTTGGTTGCCGGTGGCGCCGGCTTTCTCGGCTCCCATCTCTGTGAGCGGTTGCTGAAGGACGGGCACGATGTGCTCTGTGTGGACAATTTCTTCACAGGCACGCGGGACAATATCCTGCATCTGATGTCGTATCCCCATTTCGAGGTGATGCGCCACGACGTCACCTTCCCGCTGTTCGTGGAAGTGGACGAGATCTATAACCTCGCCTGCCCGGCTTCGCCCGTCCATTACCAGTTCAACCCCGTACAGACGACGAAGACCTCGGTGCATGGGGCCATCAACCTGCTGGGGCTGGCGAAGCGGACCAAGGCGAAGATCTTCCAGGCCTCCACGTCGGAGGTCTATGGCGACCCGACCGTGCATCCGCAGACCGAAGAATATCGCGGCAACGTCAATCCGATCGGCCCGCGCGCCTGCTACGACGAAGGCAAGCGCTGCGCAGAAACGCTGTTCTTCGATTATCATCGCCAGGCCGGCGTGAATATTCGTGTCGTACGCATTTTCAACACCTATGGCCCCCGCATGCATCCCAATGACGGGCGCGTGGTGTCCAATTTCATTGTCCAGGCCCTGCAGGGCCTGCCGATCACGATCTATGGCGATGGATCGCAGACGCGTTCCTTCTGCTATGTCGATGACCTGATCGAAGGGTTCGTGCGGCTGATGGATGCGCCCGACAGTGTGACGGGCCCCATCAATATCGGCAATCCGGGTGAATATACGATCAGGCAGCTGGCCGAGGAGGTGGTCCGTCTGACCGGGGCCAAGTCGGAATTCATCGTCAAGCCTCTGCCCCAGGATGATCCGCTGCAGCGCTGCCCTGACATCACCAAGGCCAAGGCCCTGTTGTCCTGGCAGCCGACCATCCATCTCCAAGAGGGATTGAAGCGCACGATCGCCTATTTCGCCGGGCAGCTTGGCGTCGATACGCCCTGATCCCTGCCTTGTCGTTGTCATCGGGGCCGGTCCACATGGACATTCTTCAACTTTTCGCGGCTGCAGCCGAGTTTGAACGTCGTGGCGACACGAATGGGGTTGCTGAGCTTTATACCGGGTGGATCGCTTCACACCCCGATGACCCCGCCATCCAGGCGGCGCGCTTCAATCTCGGCACCGTGAAGATGAATCAGGGCGACCTGCATGGCGCCCTGATTATCTTCAACGAAATCATCGGCCAGCGGCCGGACTTTGTGCCGGCCGTCATTTCGCTGGGCTCGTGTCTGGAGCGCCTGGGCCAGGCCGAAATGGCCATCAATTACTGGCGGCACGCGCTTGGCCTTCTGGGGAACGTCAATCAGGAGACGATCAGCTACAAGGTGACGGCCATCAAGCAGCTGGGCCGGGTGCTGAGCGAGCAGAAGATGACCGCCGAAACGGAAAATCTGCTGCGCAGGACGCTGGAGATCCGGCCGCATTCGCGTGAAGAAATCGTGCATTGGGTGAATGTGCGTCAGCGCCAGTGCAAGTGGCCGCTTCTGCAGCCCGTGGGCGAGGTGACGACCAAGCAGATGAACCTGGTGATGGCCCCGCTCAGCATGGCCTATTACACGGATGATCCCCTGCTGTCCCTGGCCAACGCCTATCACTATGTGGCGCATGATGTGGGCATGCCGGACAGCTTCAAGACGAATGCTGATTTCGCTTACCGTCGCCGTCATCCCGACGGACGACTGCGCATTGGATATTTGTCATCGGATCTGCGCGCCCATGCCATCGGGCACCTGACGGCGGAACTGTTCGGTCTGCATGACCGGACGCGGATCGAGGTCAGTGTCTTTTATTGCGGTGTGCCCCACGATGACGGTCTGAAGACGCGAATCCGCAACAGTGTTGATTACTGGGTCGATATAACACCGATGTCGGATCCCGATGCGGCGGCCCTGATCGAGGAACGCGGTATCGACATCCTGATCGACATCAACGGCCACACGCGCGATGCGCGCACCCGTCTGCTGTCCCGGCGCCCGGCACCCATCATCGTGAACTGGCTGGGCTATCCCGGCACCATGGGCAGCCCCTTCCACCATTACATCCTGGCCGACAATGTCATCATCCCGCCGGAGATGGAGAAATATTACACAGAGAAGGTGGAACGCGTCCCTTGTTATCAGCCCAATGACAGGCACCGGGTCGTGGCCCCCGGTGTACCGGTGCCTGAACAATATGGGTTGCCCAAGGATGCGTTCATCTATGCCTGCTTCAACGGTCAGCAGAAACTGACCCGCTTCACGTTCGCCCGCTGGATCGAGATTTTGAAGCGGGTTGAAAACAGCGTGTTGTGGATGCTGCAACCCGGTGACCATGTCGAAGTCGAATTGCGCGAGCGCCTGACGGCGGCGGGTGTCGACCAGGCCCGGTTCATCTGTGCCCCGTTCACCGCCTCACCGGACCATCTGGCGCGCTACAAGGTCGTGGACGTCTTTCTGGACAGCGCGCCCTACGGTGCCCACACCACGGCATCGGATGCGTTGTGGATGGGTGTACCCGTCGTCACGGTCCCGGGCCGCACCTTTGCGTCGCGTGTCTGTGCCAGCCTGGTGCATTCGGCCGGCCTTCCCGATCTTGTCTGCTCCGGTCCGCGCGACTATGTGGAAACGGCGGTGCGATTGGCGACCCATCCCGAGGAACTGGCGGCTGCCCGGGAAAAGCTGCGGGCGGCGCGTGACACCTGCGCCTTGTTCGATACCAATCTGATGGCGCGATCAATGGAGGACGCGTTCGACCGGATGTGGGCGGATTGGGAAGCAGGACGCCTGCCGATTCCCGACATGACCAACATCCGCCTCTATGGGGATATCGGCAGCGACTTCAACCATGATGCCGAGGAGTTTGGCTTCCTGCCGGACTATGAACAGCGCTATCGGACCGCGCTGGCCTGGCACAATGCCTATTCCCCCATTCCCTACGATCAGCGCCTGTGGCGTCAGCCTGACTGACCGGGCATCCGAGAGCCGATTGGTTACGGCTCTCGGATGCTTTCATCCAGACCGCGCAGGATCGGATAAAGGAAATAGGACATGACGGAGCGGCTGCCGACCTTGATTTCGGCCCGCACCGTCATCCCGGCGGTCAAGGCGGTGCCTTCCGGCATCCGCCGCAGCTCGGTCGTCAGCAGCTCTACCTGCGCCTTGTGCACATAGGCGCTGGAAATGACCGGCGATCGCAGTGCGTCCAGTTGCTCCCCGGTGGCTCCAACCACATAGGATTCCTGACTGATCGAGCGCATCCGCCCCTTCAGCATGCCATGGCGCTGAAACGGAAACGGGTCGACCTTCACCTCGACCTCATCGCCCAGACGGACATAGCCGATGTCGGCGGAGCCGATGGTGACATCCGCCAGCAACGGGCTGTCCAGGGGAATCAGGGTAATCAGCGCCTCGGCTTCGCGTGCGATGGAGCCGTTGGACCGTTTGGCCACTTCCTGCACGATGGCGTCGGCCGGTGCTGTCAGTTCGACCAGATCGTTCATGCGCACGGCCTTGGTCAACGCCTCGTCGACCTGTGCCGCATCGCGCCTAGTTTCAACCAGCTGCTCCAGCAGCTGCCGTTGCCAGTCGTCCACGAAGTTCTGTCGCTCCGCACGCCGGGCTGCCAGCGCGAATCGCAGTTCCTGGATCTTGTTCCGGGTGGCTTGCAGGGACCGCTCCGTCTCCAGACGGACCGACCGCGCCTCCAGCAACTGCAACCGTGACCCGGTCTGGCCCTTGAACAGCTCGGCACGCAGGTTTTCGACGTCCTGCGCCACATCCAATTGCTGCGACAGTGACTTCTCATCGTCCTCGGCGGAGCGCAGGGCGGTTTCGTCACTGCTGATCTGGCCGTCGAAGGCGGCGAGACGTGACTGGTATTGCGCCGATCGCTGGTGGAACAGCGTCGTCTGCAGCACCATGTCCGGGTCGGGGTCCCGGGTCATGCTGTCAGGCAACGGCTTGCCCGCCGACTCCAGTTCCAGCCGGCGCAGCAGGGCGAACAGCGTCTTCTGCTGCGATGACAGGGACGAACGGTCGGCAGCAGTGAAGGTCGGGTCCAGTGTGGCCAGAACCTGCCCCTGTCGGACAACCTCCCCTGGCTTGACCCGCATTTCCGTGACGATCGACAGGGCCATCGGTTGCAGAATGATGGGCGGCGACTGTGTGACCAGACGTCCGGGCGCCACGACCACCATATCGACCTGGATGAGCGATGCGACGATGCCGGCCAAGACCAGCATGCCGGCGACGACGAGATGGGGGCGCCCCAGGATCGGGGGCGCCGGCTCGGCAATCACCACTTCAAGATCGGATTGGAACTCCATAGCCTCGGGCGCGACATAGGGGCGCGGCGCCTGTTGTCCGATGACCTGACGCCAGCGCTCTCGCAGGGGATTCAGAGCCCGTTTCAATGGATGTGCTGTGTCTGGGTTTGCCATAGGTGCCGATAAATGTCGCAGCGTTGCAGCAAGACGGCGTGGGGGGCGCAGTCGATGAGACGACCCTGTTCAAGGACCAGGATCTTGTCCGCCTTGACCAGTGAAGAAAGCCGATGGGAGACGATCAGCATCGTCCGGCCCTCGGCGATGCGGGTCAGGTTCCTTTGGACGATAGCTTCGCTGTCCGGGTCCAGCGCGCTCGTGGCCTCGTCGAAGATCAGCAGGCGTGGATGGGTGACCAGGGCGCGGGCGATGGCGATGCGCTGGCGCTGTCCGCCGGAGAAGTTGGAGGCGTTTTCCTCCACCATCGTATCGTAGGACATGGGCAGCCGGTCGATGAACTCGTCGGCACCGGCCATCTGTGCCGCCTGGATGATCTCGGCCAGCTGCGCGTCGGGGCGTGCCGCCGCGATATTTTCGCGGATCGTGCCCCGAAACAGCAGATTGTCCTGCAGAACCACACCGATGCTGCGCCGCAGATGGTCAAGGTCGATATGGCGGAGGTCGACGCCATTCAGCTTGATCATCCCTTCCTGGGGAAGATGGATGGACTGGATCATGCGGGTAATGGTTGTCTTGCCCGATCCCGACCGGCCGACGACACCGACGACCTGCCCCTCCTCGACATCGAAGCTGACCTTGTTCAGGGCAGGCGAAGCGCCTGGAGCATAACGGAAAGTGACGTCTTCGAACGTCATCGCCCCGGTGATCGGCGGGCGCGCCTGACGGATGCTGCCGCTGCGCTCCGCCGGGGTGTTCATGACGGTGCCCAGCATGCGGACGGAAAGGTCGGCCTCCTGATACTCATTGATCAGGGCGACGATCTGCAGCAGCGGGCCCGTCACCCGGCCGCACAGCATGTTGAACGCGACCAGGGCGCCCAGGCTGAGATGTCCATCGAACACCAGGACCGCCCCGAAACCCAGAATGCTGATCTGCATCAGCTTTTCCAGCCCGTTGGTCAGGACACCACCCAGGATGCCGATACGGGCTACATCCAGATGTCTGCGCGCGGCCTGCGCAACCTTGTTGTCCCAGGCGGTCTGCCGCAAATTCTCCAGCACCAGCGATTTCACCGCACGCATGCTGTGCAGGGTTTCGACCAGATGCGCCTGGCGTGAGGCATCCGTTTCATATAGCCGGCTCAACTGCGATCGATAGATCGGCACCATGAAGGCGATCACGCCGGAGATGGCCAATGAAAACGCCAGCACGATCAGCGTCAATATCCCGCTATACATGGCCAGCAGCACCAGCAGCACCGGCAGGGTGATCCCGTCCAGGAAGCACTGGAACAACCGGCCTGTCAGGAAATGCCGCAACTTCTCCGTCTGCTGCATGTGCCGCGTCAACACGCCGGCACTGTTGCTCTCGAAGAAGCTCAACGGCAGACTCAGCAGATGCTGGAAGGTCCGCGAGGTGAGGCGGGCATCAATCTTGTTGCTGGCCAGGGTCATCAGGTTCTGCCGCACATAGGCAAAGAACCCGTCGAAAAGGGTCAACAGGATATAGATGCAGACGATCGCGAACAGCGTCTGATAAGAATGATGTGTGACGACCTTGTCGATCAGCACCTGAAACAGCATCGGCATGGCCAATGCGATCAGGTTGCACATCACGGCAGCAATGGCCACACCCCGGAAGAAATTGGCGTAGCGCAGGATTTCCGGCATGAACCAGCGGAAGCCGAAAGGCTGCTTCTCGTCCAGAAGCGCATGGATCCGCTTGGTCAGGATAAGCTGACCCGACCATTGTTCCCGAAATTCGGCTTCCGGAACCATCTGGACGCCCGCCCCCTCGTTCTGGGGGTCGAGGATGGCCGCGAACTGGCTGCCTGCGGGACCCGGCGGCACAAAGGCCAGGATCACCCAGCTCCCATCCTTGCGGATCGCGATGGCCGGATAGCCACCACCGAGGTTGCAGACGGATTTCCAGCTGCTGTGGCGGACCAGCTTCGTGCGCAGGCCCACGCGGTACATGGTCCGCATAATGGTTGATACCAGCTCGCCGTCCGTGGCAGCCGGCAATTCATCAGGCGACAATTGTACGCCGTGATGCATTGCGACCAAGAACAGACACCGCAATGCCGTCAAATGAGGGGACAATCGCAATATCCACTATAGGGGGTCGGTCAACTGGGCGTGAGGCTAATGCCAATCGCCAAAATTAACGACAAAAAAGTGGAAGCAGCCGCAAATGCGGATTCGGCGGTGTCGATGGAGCGAAAGGCCGCCACGGGGGAGGCATTAGCGGCATCGCACCGCCCCGGCCCCCCTTTTGTGCAATGGAGCGGCAATTCGGCTGCGCTTGAGGGCCAAAAATGGGGGGTACTCCGATTGAAACTTGACTCGTGCTTATGGATGGTATTTTATCCAATGAGACCCAAAAAATTTGGGCGCCGAATACCAAAAGGGGACCATTAGGCAGCTATTTTGTATGCGCCAGTTTTCTGGCGTGGGTGAGTGCTGTCGATTTGATCCGGTAGAAGGCTCCAGATTGTGTGGGTGTTAGTCGTGGCCGGCAACTCTGCGTGAGTGTAGGTCGCGGCGGCTTGGTAGGGCTTCTGGACAGAGAGGTCTTGCTGGGTGGTTCCACCTGACACTGAGAATCTGGAGCGCGGCCATGTCGATCATCTCTTCCTTTAACACCACCCAAATTGCCGGCCTGACTACGACGGTCCTGGCAACAATTTCCACGACAGACTTGAGGTCGCTTACGTCGACCCAGACTGAGGTGCTTGACACCACCCAGGTCGGTGCGTTGTCCACCACGCAATTCGGTGCGTTGGCGACAACCCAGCTTTCCGGTCTTTCGACGACGGTCGTCGCAGCGTTGGGAACGAGCCAGGTACGGGCCCTTTCCACGACGAACTTTGCGGGGCTGTCCACCACGCAGATCGGTGCCGTCACCACCACCCAGATCGCCGCGCTCGCAACATCTCAGGTTAGCGGTCTGACCACCACCGCCGTCGCCGCCCTTTCCACGACGCAGGTCGTCGGGTTCGGCACCACGCAGATTGTTGCCCTTACCTCCACGCAGCTCAATTCGTTTGATACATCCGATATCGCTGCGCTGACGACGACGCAGGTTGTCAGCCTGACGACGACGCAGTTGAACGGTCTGAACTCCACCAGCCTGCAGGCCATCGAGACGACGGACCTGGCGGTGCTGACGACGACCCAGGTTCGCAACCTGAATTCGACGACGCTGAACAATCTGTCGACGACGCAGGTGGCGGAACTGACGACGACGCAGGTTTCCAGCCTGACGACGACGCAGCTGAACGTCTTGAACTCCACCAACCTGCAGGCGCTGGAGACGACCGATCTGGCGTCCCTGACGACGACTCAGGTGCGTGGTTTGGGTTCGACGGCGCTGAACAATCTGTCGACGACGCAGGTGGCGGAACTGACGACGACGCAGGTTTCCAGCCTGACGACGACGCAGCTGAATACCCTGAACACGACAGTCCTGGAAGCGCTGGAGACGACGGACCTGGCGTCGCTGACCACGACGACGCTGCGCGGTCTGTCGACTTCGCTGATTGCCAACCTGACGACGACTCAGGTTTCCAGCCTGACGACGACGCAGCTGAACTCGCTGACGACGACGCAGATCCGGGCGCTGGAAACGACGGACCTGATCGAGATCACCTCGACCAACATCGTTGCCTTCTCCGCCGCCCAGGTCGGTGCTTTCAGCACCACCCAGCTGGGTGCGATGGAGACGACGGACCTGGGTGTCCTGACCACCACGCAGATCGTGGGCCTGACCTCCACGCAGGTCGGTGGCTTGACGACGACGCAGGTCGGCGTCCTGTCCTCCACGCAGGTGGGTGTGTTGACGACGACCCAGGTGCGCGGTCTGGCTTCGACCCAGGTTGACGCTCTGTCGACCACCCAGGTGAGCGTGCTGAGCACGACGGTGATCGCGTCCCTGACGACGACCCAGGTCAGTGCGCTGAATACGACCAACGTTGCTTCGCTGACCACCACGCAGGTTGTCAGCCTGACGACGACGCAGCTGAACGGTCTGACCTCCACCAACCTGCAGGCCATCGAAACGACGGACCTGGTGGCCCTGACGACGACGCAGCTGCGCGGTCTGGGCTCGACGGCGTTGAACAACCTGTCTACGACGCAGGTGGGGGAACTGACGACGACGCAGGTTTCCAGCCTGACGACGACGCAGCTGAATGTGTTGAACTCCACCAACCTGCAGGCCATCGAGACGACGGACCTGGCGGCCCTGACGACGACCCAGGTGCGTAGCCTGGGTTCGACGGCGCTGAACAACCTGACGACGACGCAGGTGGCGGAGCTGACGACGACGCAGGTTTCCAGCCTGACGACGACGCAGCTGAATACCCTGAACACGACGACCCTCGGGGCCATCGA
>CALRTC020000034.1:0-66202 GCA_943371025.1 Hydrogenophaga intermedia | reverse complement strand
GCTGCGCGCGTCCTGGCCCGGTAAACACACCCGCTCCACACTGCCTACTGCCAGAAACTCAAAATGGCTGCCGTCAGCTACATGTAATTGACGATGTAGGCCCCAAGAACGCTGGTCCAGCGGCTGAAACGCTACGGATAAATGAAAATTATAACGGCATCTGCCGGCACCGTTCACTCCCGTGTGGCAAGCTGTGGTGGCAGATAGATGCTGAGATAGGACACCACAGCCAGGATGGCCTCATCCAGCGCTTCCTGTGTCACCTGATCGTGGTCGGCCACCGACAGGGAGAAAAAGACGTCGGCGATCAACAGCGCCTTGAAGAACAGCTCACGCGAGTCGGCCAGTTCCGGCAGCAGGAACTGCTTCTTCACGGCCATCCACAAGGCGGTGCCAAAGCGGAAATCTTCCTTGCAGGCCGCACTCTTGATGTCCGGTGGCGTGTGGGGACCCAGCATCAGCTTGCGGGCGGCCGGGTCCTTGTTGAAGGCCGACTGATGGTGGATCAGGGACGCCTTGATCAGCTCCTGCCAGCTGGAAACGCGCGGCAGGTCCAGATCCTCCGACGCCTGCTGGGTGGCGATCATCCGCGCCAGTTCACGCCACAGCTCCATGATGTCGCCGAAAAAATGGTAGGCCGAAGACAAGGGTATCCCCGCAGCCTCCGCAACGGCCGCCATTCCCACCTGATCCAGCGGTAGCTCGCCCAGCACTTGCCGTGCAGCGGCCAGCAGCTCCGCCCTCCTCGCCCGTCCCCGCGCCTGGGTTGCCCGGCTGTTCGAAGCCCGTGGGGTACCGACCGCAGCTGCCATAATCGTCCTCAATCGAATTCATACTCTGACGGACGTTGTTTCGTCCGATCTTTCCCGCTTGACAACAGAAAAAGCAAACCTCAGAATTCGAAAAAATTCGAATTAGGGGGGCCAAATGAGAAAACTAATGGCGCTCCCGGCCGCTTTTGCGCTGTGCACCTCCGTGCACGCGCAAAATCTTGGCCCGGGAAATTCGGAAGGGGAAGGGTTAATTGAAATCATCGTGACCGCACAGAAGCGAGCGCAGGGATTGCAGGAGGTTCCGGCGTCGGTCACGGCCTTGGGAGAGGACGCGCTGGCATCCATCGGTCGACAGGATGTCACGGCCCTTGCGGGGCAGATTCCCTCGCTTCAGGTCAACCAGTACAGCCCGACGATCACGATCTTCAACCTGCGCGGCGTCAGCCAGAACGACTTCGCCGACAGCCAGGAAGCGCCGATCGCCTTTTATTCCGATGAAGTCTACATTTCCGCCCTGGGTGCCATCAGTGGGCAGACCTTCGACCTTGAACGGGTGGAAGTGCTGCGCGGGCCGCAGGGCACCTTGTTCGGTCGCAACGCGACCGGCGGCCTGATCCAGATCGTTTCCGCCAAGCCCACCGATCGTTTCGAAGGGTTTCTGACAACGACCGTCGGCAGCTACAGCCAGATCGCCACCGAAGGCGCCGTCAGTGGTCCTTTGAGCGACCGGGTCCGGGGGCGCCTTGCCTTCACCACCAACCATCACAAGGGCTATTTCGAAAACCGCATCGGCGCGGACCTGGGAAACTCGAAATTCTACGGGATCAGACCCCAGCTGGCGGTCGATGTCGGCGAGGATGGCGAGCTGACCTTGAAGGTTCAGCATCTGCGCAACGATCATGAGCGCAGCGGCGGCCTTTACTCCCACGTCGCTGCCCATCCCGACGCGAACGGGCTGGGCGTGGCGGTGGGCGCCACCGAGGATTATTACGGCACGGGCCCCGGCGCCGATCCGTTCGGGTACCGGGAGCCCGACAGCGATCCCTTCACGGCGTCCAATGACCGTATCGGGGCTTTCGACCGCAAGCTGTCCAGCGCCACGGCGCGCTATACCCAGAAGGTGGGGGAGATCGACCTGACCTCCGTCACCGATTACCAGGAACTGCGCAAATCCTACGGCGAAGATACCGACATGTCGCCGGACGGGATCTTCAATTTCGATACGCATCAGAAGCTGAAGCAGTTCTCCCAGGAACTACGTCTGGCCCAGGATACGGACCGGTACAACTGGCTGGCCGGCGCCTATTTCCTGTCGATCCGGTCGGACAATGCCTATGCCATCACCTCCCCGCTGGGCATCCTGCCGCAGCAGAATTATGGCGGGCGGCTGAAGACGGAGAACTGGTCCGGGTTCGGGCAGTTCGAATATAACCTGACCGACACCGTCTCCGCCGTGGTCGGTGGGCGCTATTCAAGCGACGTGAAGACTTATGATTTCGCCCATAAGACAGATGGGATCGGCGATTTCACCTTCAACCAGACGACCAACCCCGCGCTCGCCCGCCGCACCTTCCATGATTGGTCGGGCCGGCTGGAACTGAACTACAAGCCCACCAAGGACATGCTGTTCTATGGCGGGGTCAATCGCGGCACCAAGAGCGGCGGGTTCGGCACACAGGCCTTCACACCCATCGATCCCAACACCATCCCGTTCGGCAGCGAGAAGCTGACCAGTTACGAGATGGGGGCGAAGCTGACGCTGGACCGCACCACCAAGTTCAACACGGCAATCTTCCATTACGATTACAAGGATTATCAGGCCTTCTCCATCGTGGCGCTGTCCCAGTTCATCCGCAACAATCCGGCCCGCGTGACGGGGGCGGAATTCGAACTGGTCAAACAGCCCGTCAAGGGCCTGACCCTGCAGCTGTTCGGCACCTATCTCGACACCAAGGTGAAGGATATCGTGCTGCCATCGGGTGCCGTCGCCGACCGGGAACTGCCCCAGGCGCCCGAACTCAGCCTTGGCTGGATGGTGCGTTATGAATTCGCGCTGGGTGGCGGCAGCCTGGCCCTGCAGACGGACTGGAAATACGACAGTTCGCAGTTCTTTTCGACCTTCAATGCCCCGATCGATCATGAAGGTGCCCGTGCGGTCGGCAATGCCCGCATCGCCTACATGTTCGATGACGGGACCGAAGCAGCGGTCTTCGCCAACAATATCCTGGACCGCCGCTACCGTATCTACAACCTTGACCTGTCCAGTGCCCTTGGCATCTCCAACCAGGCCTATGCAAGGCCGCGATGGCTGGGTGCCAGCCTGACTGTCCGTTTCGATTAGGGTCGACAGCACCAGAATTCGACGTGCCGACGATCATTGACCCCTTAGCAAGGACCCGAGCATGCGAATTTCCAGGGCAATGTCCATTTCCGCCATCGCAGTCCTTGGAATGACGGGTGCGGCCAGTGCACAGGACGCCGCCGCCGGCGCCCGGCTGTTCGCGGCAAAATGCCAAGCCTGCCATCAGGTGGACCCGGCCAAGGGGTCGGGCATGGGCCCCAATCTGGCAGGCGTGGTCGGACGGAAGTCCGCCACCCTGCCGGGATATAATTATTCGCCCGCCATGAAGGGGGCCGATCTGGTCTGGGACAATGCCAGCCTGGATATCTACCTGAAAGCACCGCAGACCGCCGTCAAGGGCAACCGGATGACATTCGCCGGCATCGCCGACGCCCCGCAGCGGGCCGACCTGATCGCCTTCCTGGCCACGAAGAACTAGCCTCTGACCGGAGGAACTCCGCTATGTCCCGCCTTCCCCTGATCGCCCTCTGCGCAGCCCTGGCCCTGGCAGGACCTGCCCGTGCCGAATTGCAGGCCGAACAATTATCGGTCGAAGCGCTGCCGGAAAAACTGCCGCCCCATTGGGTATGGGTCAATGATGTCGCCTTCTTCAACATGGCCGACGGCAGGGCCTATCTGATCGACGCGGATACCGGCCGCTTCGCCGGCATGGTCAGCGGCGGCTATGGCCATGGCACGCTGGGCCTGGACCC
The DNA here is from genome assembly GCA_943371025.1 of Hydrogenophaga intermedia. Lineage (GTDB taxonomy): Bacteria > Pseudomonadota > Alphaproteobacteria > Azospirillales > Azospirillaceae > Niveispirillum. The sequence goes on along the minus strand of CALRTC020000034.1, from coordinate 62,375 downwards.
GCGCGGCGACCGGTTCGTCGTGCCCGCCACCTTCTATTCGCGGGGATCGCGCGGGGACCGCACCGACGTGCTGACCCTTTACGATACGAAGAACCTGGCGCCGGGGACGGAAATCGTCATCCCGCCCAAGAAGTTCAGCGGCATCCCCTTTGTCGGCAATTCCACCCTGACCGACGATGGCCGTTTCGCCCTGATCTATAATTTCACCCCCGAACAGTCGGTGACGGTGGCGAACCTGGACAAGGCTGCGGTGGTGGGGGAATACCCGACGCCCGGCTGCGGCCTGATCTACCCGGTCGGCCCCCGCCGTTTCATGATGCAGTGTGGCGATGGGTCCATGCAGCTGGCATCCATGGATGCCGACGGCAAGGTGACGCTGGGGGGCGTGTCCAAGCCGCTCTGGACCCAGGAGGATCTGGCGACGGAGAAGGCCGTGCGCGTGGGCGAAAGCCGCTGGATGTTCTTCACCTATAACAGCCAGGTCCTGATCGTCGATGGCGCCGGCAAGGAACCGAAGGTGGTCGACCAATGGTCGCTGGTCGGGCCCAAGCCGGACGGCTGGCGTGTGGGCGGCCTGCAGCCCAGTGCCTATCACAGCGCACAGGGCCGGCTTTACGTGCTGATGCATCAGGGTGGGCCGGAAACACGCAAGGACCCCGGCAAGCAGGTCTGGGTCTTCGACCTGAAGACCCGTAAGAAGATCCAGCAGATCGACCTGGAGGCGGCCGCCACCTCCATCGCCGTCAGCCAGGATGCCAAGCCGCTGCTCTACGCGGTGGAGTTCGGGGTCCCTGCCCTCGCCATCTATGACGCGGCCAGCGGCAAGAAGCTGCGCGCGGTCGACCAGTTGGGCCAGACCCTGACCGTCATCCAGCCCGCCCCCGCCCAACCCGCCAGCATGGGAAGGTAGCCGATGCCCGTCGATCCGGTCTTTCCCCTGGTGATCAAGGCGGGCATGGCATTGCTGTTCGCCTTCGCTGCCTGGCACAAGCTGCGCGACAGGCCGCGTATCGCGGCGGTCATCAACGGATATCGCCTGTTTCCGCGCGCAGCCAGCCGTCCCGTGGCCGCCATTCTGGCGGTGCTGGAACTGGCCACTGCGGTGGGGGTCCTGCTGTCGCCGGTCGCCCTCTGGCTGGCGGCCGGGCTGCTGGCCGCCTATGCCGCCGGCATCGGATTCAACATCCTGCGCGGCAATGACCGGATCGACTGCGGCTGCATCGGTTTCGCCGCACCACGGCCGCGGCTGCGCTGGGCCATGGTCATCCGCAACGCGGTCCTGGCCGGGCTGGCGCTGCTGGCGGCATTCCAGCCGGTCACGGACCGGTCCCTGGTCTGGATCGATTATCTGAGCCTGCTGGCCGTGCTGCCGGGTGCCGCCCTGCTCTATGCCGCGTTCGAAACCGCCATTTCCCTGCCCTCCCGCGGAGCTGCGTCATGATGGAAGCCCTCTATGTCGCCCTTGTCCTGCAATGGGTCATCATCCTGGCCCTGGCGGCGGCCGTCGTGGCGCTGTTCCGGCAGGTCGGCATGCTGCATGAACGGCTGGGCCCTGTCGGCGCCCTGGTTCTGCCGGGCGGACCGAAGGCCGGTGCCAAGGCCCCGCATTTCGCCCTGCGCGCCATTGACGGCCGCCAGGTGGTGATCGGCCAGGAAGGCGGGGCCAAATCCACGCTGCTGTTCTTCCTGTCGCCCACCTGCCCCGTCTGCAAGACCCTGATCCCCATCATCAAGCGGGTCGCAGCAGACGAACGCAGCCGGCTGGACGTCGTGCTGGCCAGCGACGGGGAGGAGACTGCACAGCAGCTGATGATCCGGCAGCACAAGCTGGAGGAATTCCCCCTGGTCCTGTCGACGGAACTGGGCATGGCCTATGGCGTATCCAAGCTGCCGCACGCGGCCCTGATCGGGCCCGACGGCAAGCTGGCCGCCACCGGCCTGGTGAATAACCGCGAACATCTGGAAAGCCTGCTGACGGCCCAGGATCTGGGCGTCGCGTCCTTGCAGGAATTCGTGACCAAGACCGCGCAGGACCGCGCGAAGATTGAAAGCGTTGGGAGGTAAGACCGTGACGAGACTGGATCGCATCACAGAAATTCTCGCCCGGCAGGCCGCAAAGTCGATTTCCAGGCGCAGTATCCTGGGCCGCATCGGCGCGCTTGCCTCCGCCGCCAGCCTGCCGGCGCTGCCCGTGGCAAGGGCCGCGGCCCAGGGGGCCAAGGCGCCGCCCGGGGAAACCGGCGACCCGGCGTCGTGCGATTACTGGCGCTATTGCGCCATCGACGGGTTCCTTTGTTCCTGCTGCGGCGGGTCGGTGTCGTCATGCCCGCCGGGGACGGAACCATCACCCATCACCTGGGTTGGCACCTGCCGCAATCCGGCCGATGGCAAGGACTATGTCATCTCCTACAATGATTGCTGCGGCAAGGCGGCCTGCGGACGCTGCATCTGCAATCGCAATGAAGGCGACACGCCCGTCTATCAGCCGCAGGGCGCCAACGACATCAACTGGTGCCTGGGGACGCAGGCCGGCATCGTCTATAACTGCTCGACGGCGGTCGTGCTGGGCGCGGCGGGCTGATGCGATGCGACGGGCACTCACCATCGCCTGTCTTGCCGCCGCGCTGACCCTGCCGATTGCGACAGCCCAGCCGCCATCGCGCAGTCCGCGCATCAATTACATGACCAATTGCCAGGGCTGCCACCTGCCGGGGGGCGAGGGCATGTATGGCAAGGTGCCGCCGATGCGCGGCCACCTGGCCAATTTCCTGACGGTTCCGGGCGGGCGCGAATTTCTGATCCGCGTGCCCGGCGTGGCCAATTCGACCCTGAATGACGATGACCTGACGGCCCTGATGAACTGGCTGGTCCCCACCATGGGACCGGACGTGCCGGACGGGTTCGCGCCTTACACCACCGATGAAATCAACCGGCTGCGCCATATGCGTCTGCAGGACGTGAATAGCGTGCGCGCCGCCCTGATCGAGCAGATGTCCGCCGACCGTCGCGCCGCGATGCTCGGTGCGGCAACCCGCTGACAACAAGATCTCACCATAGGGAGAGAGCCTGCCATGAATGGCAATTTCGCTCTGACCATTGACGGCCATCCGATGGCCGGAAGCGGCACCTTCGATGTCCGCGATCCGGCCACAGATGCCGTTGTCGCCGCGGCACCCGCCGCCTCTATCGACCAGCTGGACGCGGCCGTGGCGGCCGCACGCAAGGCCTTTCCCGCCTGGGCGGCCCGGTCGGCAGCCGACCGCAAGGCCGCCATATCCAGGATGGCGGACATCATCGAGGCCAACGCTACGGAGCTGGCGGAACTGATCACCCGCGAACAGGGCAAGCCGCTGGCCGGCCTCGGTTCCCAATGGGAAATCGGCGGTGCCATCGCCTGGACCCGACATACGGCCAGCCTGGACCTGCCGGCGGAGATCATCCAGGACGATGCCGGCGGAAGGGTGACCCTGCATCGCAAGCCCCTCGGCGTCGTCGGCTCGATCACGCCCTGGAACTTCCCGGTGATGATCGCCATCTGGCACATGATGCCGGCGATCCTGGCCGGCAATACATTGGTCCTGAAGCCCTCCCCCTACACGCCGCTGGCCACGCTGCGGCTGGGTCAATTGTTGCAAGAGGCATTGCCGCCCGGCGTGCTGAACGTCGTGTCGGGTCTGGACACGATCGGCCAGGCCATGGCCGACCATAAGGGCATCGACAAGATTGTCTTCACCGGATCGACCGCCACGGGCCGCAAGGTCATGGCCAGCGGTGCCGCCAACCTGAAGCGGCTGACCTTGGAGCTGGGCGGCAATGATGCCGGCATCGTGCTGGCCGATGCCGATCTGGATGCCCATATCGATAAGCTGTTCTGGGGCATCTTCATCAATAACGGTCAGACCTGCGCGGCGCTGAAGCGGCTTTATGTCCATGACAGCCTGTATGACACCGTCTGTGACCGGCTGGTCGCCTATGCCGGGAACATTGTCACCGGCAACGGGCTGGACGCCGGCAGCCATCTGGGGCCCGTGCAGAACCGCATGCAGTTCGAACGGGTGAAGCAGTTGGTCGAACGGGCAAAGCAGGAAGGGGCCCGCGTTCTGTGCGGCGGTGAACCCGCCGAGGGGCCCGGCCTGTTCTATCCCGTGACCATCCTGGCCGATGCAAGCGACGGCATGGCCATCGTGGATGAGGAACAGTTCGGCCCCGCGGTGCCCATCATCCGCTTCACCGATATCGAGGATGTCATCGCCCAGGCCAATGCCAGCGAAAGCGGCCTGGGCGGTTCCATCTGGTCGCAGGATCTGGAAAAGGCGCGGGCCCTGGCGGCCCGGCTGGAATGCGGCAGCGTCTGGATCAACAATCACGGCGCCATCCGGCCCGACGCCCCGTTCGGCGGCGTCAAGCAGTCCGGTATCGGCCTGGAATTCGCCAGCCTGGGTCTGGCTGAATTCACCAGCGTGCAGGTGATCCACTCATGATCGAAACGCTGCACCCCATTGAGCGGGCGTCCGTGGATGAATTGCGGGCGCTGCAACTGGACCGGCTCCGCTGGTCGCTGAACCATGCCTATAAAGGCAACCCGCGTTACCGGGCCAAGTTCGATGCGGCCGGCGTTCATCCCGACGACCTGCGGTCGCTGGATGATCTGGCAAAGTTCCCCTTCACCACCAAGACCGACCTGCGCGACGCCTATCCGTTCGATTTCTTCGCCGTGCCGCAGGACAGGGTGGCCCGCATCCACGCCTCTTCCGGCACCACGGGCAAGCCGGTCGTCGTCGGCTATACCAAGAACGATCTGGAAACCTGGGCGCAGCTGGTGGCACGGTCGATCCATGCCGCCGGCGGCCGCAGCGGCATGAAGGTCCACATCGCCTATGGCTATGGCCTGTTCACCGGTGGCCTGGGTGCCCATGGCGGGGCGGAGGCATTGGGTTGCACCGTCATCCCCATGAGCGGGGGGCAGACGGAAAAGCAGATCCAGCTGATCGCCGACTTCCGGCCCGACATCATCATGGTCACGCCCACATATCTGCTGGCGATGATCGACGAATATCACAAGCGCGGCCTGGACCCGGCCCAGACGTCGCTGAAGATCGGCATCTTCGGCGCCGAACCCTGGACCGAGGCCATGCGGCGGGAGATTGAAGGCGCGTTCGCCATCACCGCCACCGATATCTACGGCCTGTCGGAGGTGATGGGGCCGGGCGTCGCGCAGGAATGCGGCATCGCCAAGGACGGCCCCACCATCTGGGAGGATCATTTCTATCCGGAGATCATCGATCCGGAGACGGGCGCCGTGCTGCCCGACGGGTCGGAAGGGGAACTGGTCTTCACCTCGCTCAGCAAGGAGGCGATGCCGGTCATCCGCTACCGCACCCGCGACCTGACCCGGCTGCTGCCCGGCACGTCACGGCCGATGCGGCGCATGGCCAAGATCACCGGGCGCAGCGACGACATGCTGATCATCCGCGGCGTCAATGTCTTCCCCAGCCAGATTGAGGAAATCCTCCTCACCTGCCCTGCCCTGTCGCCGCATTACCTGATCGAGCTGACCCGCCCCGGCCGCATGGATGTGGTGGCGGTGGAAGTGGAGGTGCGGCCCGGCACATCGGCGGAGGGCCAGGCCAGCGCCACCCGCGACTTTGCCCACAAGATCAAGTCCCTGATCGGGATCAGCGTGAATGTCGTGGTCCGGCCGCCGGGCACCCTGGCGCGATCGGAAGGAAAGGCCCGGCGGGTTGTCGACCGCCGCGTCACCACGGTTAACTGATCATGGGGCGGCATCGATGACACGACCGATCATCCCGGCCGGCAGGCCGGAGGACAGGCACGATCCAGGAACCCACGCCGGGTGAAAGGGAGGGAGCAGTGAGCGCCTTGGCCATCGATCCCCGCAGCACAATCGGCAAGATCGAGCATCGATTGGGCAGCATCTTCATCAATCTCACGGAGCGGGAGCGGGCTGTCTGCGCCCGATCCATGGTCGGGATGACGGCCGAGGCCATCGCACTCGACCTCGGCATCTCGTCGGCATCGGTGCTCACCTACCGCCGGCGCGCTTACGAACGCTACCACTTCACGCACAGCAACCAGTTCTTTCTGGGGATGATATGATGGGGATGCCATCCGGGATGCGGACGCTCCTGCTGGGATTGCTGCTTTCCACCTGTCTGCCTCCCGTGGAAGCGGGGAGCGGGGAGAACGCTCCGGCCGATCTGCTGGTCATGGGCGGACAGATCAAGACGCCGTCGGGCTGGGCCGACGCCATGGCCGTCCATGATGGCGTCATCCGCTTCGTCGGCAAGGAAAGCGAGGCCCGCCGGCTGGCCGGGCCGGCGGCGACGCTGGTCGATGTGCATGGCGGCACGGTGCTGCCCGGTCTGGTGGATTCCCATGTGCATCCGCTGTTCGCCGGCCTGGCCGCCACCGCCTGCCGGCTGCCGACCGGTGCGGACGCGGCCGAGGTTCAGGCGGCGGTGCGGGATTGCGTGGCCAAGCGGGCGCCGGGCGACTGGATCAAGGGCGGCAGCTGGGTGGCCGCCAGCTTCACCCAAGGTCAACAGACCCGCGCCCTGCTGGACGCTGTCGCCCCCGACAATCCTGTCGTCCTGGATGACGAGGCGCTGCACAGCGTCTGGGTCAACTCATCGGCGCTGCGGCTGGCCGGGATTGATCGCAATACGCCCGACCCGGTGGGCAGCATCATCGAACGCGACGCGGCAGGCGAGCCGACGGGGCTGCTGCGGGAAAATGCGACCACCCTGGTCGAACGCGCCCTGCCGCCCGACAGCCTGGCCGCCCGGCGCAATGCGATCAAATGGGCGGCGGACCTGATGCTGTCCCAGGGCATCACCGCCTTCACCGTCGCCTCCATCCGCGATGCCGATATCGAACCCTTCGCGCAGCTGACGCGGGAGGGGCTGGTGAAGCAGCGCATCCGGGGCTGCATCGTCTGGGACGCCCTGCCGGGCGTGCAGCACGAGATGGGCGAACGCCTGATCGCGGCACGGGCCAACTACACCACTGACCGGTTCAAGCCCGACTGCGTGAAAATCTTCATGGATGGCGTGCCGACCGAAAGCCATACGGGCGCCATGCTGCATGCCTATGCCGACCATGGCCCACAGGACAGCCGCCCGGAGAAGGGCATCCTGATGACGGCGCCGGCCGACCTGAACCCGGCCGTCGCCCGGTTCGACAAGATGGGCCTGTCGGTGAAGTTCCATGCGGCCGGCGATGCGGCCGTGCGTGCCGCCATCGACGCCATCGCCTTCGCCCGGCAGGCCAACGGCAAGGGCGGGCCCGTGCATGCCGTCGGCCACAGCACCTTTGTCGATCCGGCCGACATTCCCCGCGTCGGGCCCATCAACGCGGCCTGGGAATTCTCCCCCTATATCTGGTACCCGACGCCCATCGCATCGGTCGACATCGCCAAGGCGGTGGGGGCAGAGCGCATGCAACGCTGGATGCCGCTGGCCGACGCGCTGAAGACCGGGGCCCTGGTAGTGACCGGGTCGGACTGGCCGGTGATCCCGTCCGTCAATCCGTGGCTGGCGCTGGAAACCCTGGTGACGCGTGAGCGCCCCGGCGGCAGCCCGGAAAAGCTGGCCCCCGGCCAAGCCATCAGCCGGGAGCAGGCCTTCACGCTTTTTACGGCCAATGGTGCCCGGCTGATGGGTCTGGGCGATCAGGTCGGCACCTTGAAAACGGGAATGGCTGCCGATTTTATAGTCATACAGGACAATCCTTACTCAGTTCCGATCCACCATCTTCATGAAACGCGGGTGATGATGACCTTTATCGGCGGAGAAAAACTCTACCCGCAACCGCAGTAGAGACTGTCATCAGTACTGGGGACAGAGCCACCTGTTCAATCCTGTTACTATCGATCCTTGATCGATAACCGCCCGGAACCGGGCCATACAAGGAGGCTAAAGGGAACCCATGCGACATCAGAATCGCTTCGCACTGCTGGCTATCAGCCCGCTGGCATTGTTGGTCTCAACCCATGCCGCGCTGGCGCAATCCAGCAACGAGACGGTGGAGCTGGACGAGATCATCGTCACGGCAACAAGGCAGAGCCAGAGCATCATCAAGGTGCCCGTCAGCGTGAGCGCCCTGTCGAGCGAGGCGATGGACAGCCGGGGCATCCGCGACTTTTCCGACATCGTCCGTCAGACGCCGGGCATCACCATCGAACGCAGCAACACCACCTCCAACATCTCCGTCCGTGGTGTGAATTCCGCCGTGGGTGCCGCCACCACCGGCATCTATATCGATGACGTGCCGATCCAGATCCGCCAGTTGGGCTATGGCGGCGGCAATGCCTATCCGGTCGTGTTCGATCTTGAACGGGTGGAAGTGCTGCGCGGGCCGCAGGGAACGCTGTTCGGCGCCGGCTCCATGGGCGGTACCGTGCGTTTCATCACCCAGCAGCCCTCCTTCTCCGGCCTGAAGGTCTATAGCCGCGGCGAGCTTTCCAGCACTCAGCATGGTGCGGCCAATGGCGAGTTGGGCCTGTCGCTGACCGGTCCCGTCGTGGATGACAAGCTGGCCCTGGCGGCCAGCGCCTATTACCGCCGCGACGGCGGCTTTGTCGACCGCATCAGTTCCTTTACCGGCAAGGTGGTGGACGAAGATGCGAACCGCACCGACAGCTATGTCGGCCGTCTGGCCGCCACCTGGCAGGCCAGCGACAAGATCAAGGTCACGCCGTCCTTCTACTACCAGGACGTCAAGACCAACGACAGCCCGGAGACCTGGGAGAAATACTCCAACTACGATGACAGCGTCTTCCGCAACGCCAATCAGGTGCGGGAGTCGGGCCGCGACAAATTCTATCTGCCGGCCGTCAATGTCAGCGTCGATTTTGATGGTGTCGACCTGATCGCCGTCGGTTCCTACTACGACCGCCGCCAGGAATTCGTGCAGGATTACACCACCTTCGACCAGACCCTGTTCACGGGCGTGAACCACCTGCCCTACCTGCCCGAACAGCAGGCGCCGTCGAACTTCGTGGTGGCGCAGAAGAACTGGACCGGGGAGGTCCGGCTGCAATCCAACGAGCCGACGGGCCATTGGCAATGGGTGGTTGGCGGCTTCTACGCCCATGCCGAACAGACCTCCATCCAGCAGGTGGTCGATCCCTATCTGCCCGTCTATCTGTTCGGGCAGAGCAAGCCGGTGCCGGGCTATTCCGTCTATGACCAGAACGCCGTTTCCACCGACGAGCAGGTGGCGGCCTTCGGTCAGCTGACCTACAACATCACCGATCAGTTGTCGGCCATCGCCGGCCTGCGCTACAGCCACACCATCTTCAAGATCCAGGACATCGCCCAGGGCTTCGTCGTGGGGCCGCTGGTGGATGACCGGGGCCGGCAGAGCGAGAACCCGATCACGCCCAAGGTCGGCCTGAATTATCAGGCGACGCCGGATACGCTGCTCTACGCGTCGGCGTCGCGCGGCTTCCGTGTCGGCGGCTACAACCCGCAGGTGGGCACGCAGTGCGGGGCGGAACTGACCTCCATCGGCTATCCCAACGGACGCCCCACCAACTATGATTCAGACTCCGTCTGGAGCAAGGAAGTGGGCGTGAAAAGCCGCTTCGCCGGGCTGGGCAGCATCCAGGCCAGCGTCTACCAGATCGACTGGAAGAACATCCAGCAGGCGGTGGGGCTGAATTCCTGTGGCTTCCAGTTCACCTCCAACCTGGGCAAGGCGCGCAGTCGCGGCTTTGACGTGCAGGTGGAAGTGCGGCCCGTCGATGGCCTGTCCTTGCAGGCGGAACTGGGCTACACCGACGCCCAGTTCCTGGAAACCGTGCGCGGCGGCCCCACGGCCACGGCCCCCTTCGTCAGCAAGGGCGACCGCGTTCAGGGTTCGCCCTGGACCGTGTCCCTGCACGGCCAGTACGATTTCGACGTCACAGGCACGCTGCCGGCCTATGTCCGCACGGATTTCGATTACCGGTCCAAGCAGACCAAGCTGCCGCCCTTCCTGAACCCCGCCAATGGTGCCATCGATACGGACCTGACCCTGCCGCCGGCCGTCAGTGTCTGGTCGGCCCGCATCGGCGCAAGGCCGGGGGATTTTGACGTGTCCATCTTCGTCAACAACATTCTGGACAAGACGACCTGGACGCGGCGTGAGCGTGCGTCCAACCCGAACGAGTTCTTCCGGCGGGAAGTCATCCGTCCCCGCACCTTCGGGGTCACGGTCGGCTATCGCTACTGATCGACCCGGTTCACAGGTGGGGGGCGGCCATAATGCCCCCCACCGTTTTTCCTTTATCGACTGCCGTTCCCAAGATCTTTGCAAAGGACCCGCGCCATGGCGAAAAATCGAAAATCGGCTTCGGCCTTCCTGGCCCCGTTTGTTGCGGCCCTTGCCCTGGCAGCCGCCGGCCCGGTTGCGGCGGCCGATTTCCTGTTCGTCAATGGCAAGATCTATACGCCCGACGGCTGGCGCACGAGTATGGAGGTCAAGGACGGCCACATCGCGCGCATCGGCGGCGATGCGGAAGCGACGCAATGGCGCACAGGTGCAGGCCAGGTGGTCGACCTGGGCGGCAAGACCATCCTGCCCGGCCTTTATGACATGCATGTGCATCCCGTGCTGCAGGCCAAGGGGGAGGAAGGCCGCTGCCGCATTCCCCAGGACGCGGACGCCGCCAAGCTGCTGGCCCTGGTTGCCGACTGCGTCAAGGCGGCCAAGCCCGGCGAATGGGTGACGGGTGGGCAATGGCAGGCCTCCCTGCTGCAGGGCACGCCGATCACGGCGGCAACGCTGGACAAAATCTCGCCCGACAATCCGCTGATGCTGTTCGATGTCAGCGGCCACAGCGTCTGGGCCAATTCGCTGGCGCTGAAGACAGCCGGCATCACCGACAGCACCGCCAATCCCGAAGGCGGCATCATCGAGCGGAATGAGAAGGGCAAGCCGACCGGCATCCTGCGCGAGACCGCCGGCCGGCTGGTCACCGCCAAGATCCCGCCGCAGACCAAGGAACAGACGGCAATAAACCTGCGCCACCACCTGGACATGCTGTCGGGCTTCGGCGTCGTCGGCTATATCGAGGCCATGGCCTATCGCGACGATCTGGAGGTCTACGCCACCCTGGCCGACCAGGGCATCCTGAAGCAACGGGTGCAGGCCTGCATCGCCTTCTCCGAAGCAGGCCGTGCGAATGCCGCCTTTGATGAGACCCTGGCGACGCGCGGCCACTATACCCGCGCCACCTTCAATGCCAATTGCGTGAAGGTGTTCGCCGATGGCGTTCCGACGGAAAGCCACACGGCGGCCATGCTGCACCCGTACCATGCCGGTCAGCCCAACGCCCCGGCCACGGGCCTGCTGCTGTTCGATCCCGCCCAGATGGCCAAGCTGGTCACAGCCTGGGACAAGCAGGGCGTCACCGTCATGTTCCACGCGGCCGGCGACCGGTCGGTGCGCGAAGGATTGGACGCCATCGCGGCGGCGCGCAAGGCCAACGGCATGAAGGGGCCGATCCACCAGATCGGGCATTCCACCTTCATTGATGTGGCGGACATGCCGCGCTTCAAGAAGCTGAAGACCGCGGCCGAATTCTCCCCCTATCTCTGGGACCCGCAGCCCATCAATGACGACATCACCTCGGCCGTCGGCACGCCGCGCATCGATCGCGTCTGGCCCATCCGGGAAGCCTTCGCCGCCGATGCGCTGGTGATCGCCGGGTCCGACTGGGCCGTGGTGCCCAGCCCCAATCCCTGGATCGGCATTGAAACGGCGGTCACCCGCCGCAATCCCGGCGGCAGCGAGCGCAGCTTCGGTCTGGGCGAGGCCATCACCCTGAAGCAGGCGATCGAGATGTTCTCCATCAATGCCGCCAGGCGCATGGGGATCGAGGCACAGGCCGGGTCGCTGACGGCCGGCAAATGGGCGGATTTCCTGGTGCTGGACCGCAACCCCTTCGACATGCCGGTGACCCAGATCCACACGATCCAGCCCGTTGAGACCTGGATCGCCGGCGCCAAGGTCTTCACCCGGGCCGATGCGCCCGCCACGGTACATTGATACCAGCAGCCGAGAATTATGACCGACAGTCATAATTCTCGGCCCCTCAAGCGCCGGCGCCAACATCCGTTGGCTTGGCTTCCGCGGCACTGGCCGCGCGGCGGCGGTCGCCGCCGTACCAGCGGTCATGGGTTATGACCGCTGGTTTGTGTGCAGGAGGCAATGATGTCGCAAACCGCCCTTTTCCAGAATGAACGCTGCTTCTGGCACTCCACGGGCGTCCAGGCGCTCTATATCCCGCTGGATACCTGGGTCCAGCCGCCGACGGGTTCGTACGGTGCCGACACGCCGGACAGCAAGCGCCGGCTGCTGAACCTGGCCCAGGCCTCCGGGCTGATCGACGCGCTGGCCCTGCCCAAGGCGCCGCCGGCCAGCCGGGAAGACCTGCTGCGCATCCATCCCGCCGACTATCTGGACCGGTTCAAGGCGGCCAGCGATGCCGGCGGCGGCGACCTGGGCCAATTGGCCCCCTTCAGCAAGGGCGGGTTTGAGATCGCCTGCATCTCCGCCGGCCTGGGCATCGAAGCGGTGGACGCCGTCGTCACCGGCCGATTCCGCAACGCCTACGCGCTCTGCCGGCCGGCGGGGCACCATTGCCTGCCGGATATGCCCATGGGTTTCTGCCTGCTGTGCAACATCCCCATCGCCATCGAGGCGGCGCGGGCGCGGCACGGGGTCGGGCGGGTCGCGGTGCTGGACTGGGACGTCCACCATGGCAACGGCACCCAGCATGTCTATTACGATCGCGGCGACACGCTGACCATCTCCATCCACCAGGATCGCTGCTTCCCGCCGGGTTACAGCGGGGCGGAGGATCGCGGGGCGGGTGATGGCCTAGGCGCCAATATCAACATCCCGCTGCCGGCCGGGTCAGGGCACGACACCTATTTGCGCGCCATGCAAAGCATCGTTTTGCCGGCCCTGGCTGCGTTCAAGCCGGAACTGATCATCGTGGCCAGCGGCCTGGACGCCAACGCCGTTGATCCCCTGGCCCGCATGCTGCTGCACAGCGATACCTACCGCGAACTGACGCGGTTGATCATGGCTGCGGCGGACGACCTGTGCGACGGCCGGCTGGTGGTGATCCATGAGGGCGGCTATTCCGAAGCCTACGTACCCTTCTGCGGTCACGCGGTGCTGGAGACATTGGCCGGCGTCCGCACGGCAGTGGAGGACCCGGAACTGGAGATGTTCACGCTCTGGCAACCGGCCCCCCGCACACAGGCATTCCAGGACCAATGGGTTGACGATCTGGCCAAGGACTTTCTGAAATGAGCATGAGAGCCTTGCTTGTGGCCGCCACCCTGCTGGCCGGGGGGACAACGTCCGGCCTGGCGGCGGAGACACAGTCCGCGTCCGATGCCGGCTGGCGCGAAAAGATCCGCCACTTCGCGGAGTCCAATTTCCGGCACCCCGCCTGGGGCTACAGCCACAGCGTCCGCGATTATGATCTGGCCCGCCAGTTGGCCGCCAAGGACGGGGTCGCGCTGGATGACGATGTCCTGTTTGCCGCCGCCATGCTGCACGACATGGCCGCCTTCCCGGCCTATGCCGCCAAGGATGTCGATCATGCGGACCGGGCGGTGGAGCTTGTCGGCGGCGTCCTGAAGGATACCGGCTTCCCTATGGCGAAGCTGCCCGCCGTACAGTCGGCCATCCGCACGCACATGTTCTTCCGCGATCCGGCCGGGCCGGAGGCGCTGTATCTGCACGACGCCGACGCACTGGAATGGCTGGGGGCGATCGGCATCGCACGCCTGACCGCCACGGTCGACCTGACCGGCACCATCATCGGCGGATCGCCCGACGGTCCCACGGTGGTCAAGGGCCTGCAGGCCAATCTGCAGGCCGTGCCGCCGCGGGTGATGTCGAAGGCCGGCCAGGCCCTGGTGCCGGAACGGCGGGCCTTTCTTCAACGCTATCTCGAACTGCTGGCGGGACAGACCGATGATTTCAAGAAGCTTTAGGGCCCTGGCAGCCGCCGGCCTGACCCTGGCCGCCCTTTCCCTTCCTGGCCGCGCGGCATCCCCGGACCTGACCGTGACGGTGCACAAGGGCGGCTTTGCCACCGTGAATTCCTACATCATCTCCAACGGCAAGACGCTGACGGTCATCGATGTGCAGCGAAAGGGCCATGAAGCGCAGAAGCTGGCCGATCTGGTGCGCTCATTGGGCCTGCCGCTGACCCAAATCTTCATCACGCATGGTCACACCGACCATTTCACCGGCATGCATGTGTTCCGGGACCAGTTCCCCAAGGCCCGCATCCTGGTGGCGGACGAGGCGATCCGCCGTGACGTGAAGGAATATGCGATCTATATGGATCAGGGCGGGGCGACGGAGGCGGAAACGCCCCTGGAACGGCCGCTGCGTCCGAAATCGGCATCCTTCCCGGAAGGGTTCGATTATGAGAACAGCATCGGCCTGCTGAAGGGGCCGGTCCTGAATTTCGATGGCGGCGGGGCCTGCGATGTCATGGCCACCTATCCGGCTACCGAAGCGCCGCACATGGCGACGCTCTATTGCAAGTCCATCAATGCCCTGTTCCTGGCCGACCTTGGCTACAACAAGGTGCATCCCTGGATGGGCGACGACATCACCATCGAGCGGGTGGTCGCCTGGAAGCAGGAACTGGTGCGCCTCCGTCGGGACTATGGCCCGCTGAACCCCACCATCTACCCCGGCCATGGCGATCCCGGCGGCATGACCATGGTGGATGACCTGATCACCTATTTCGACAATTACCTGCGCATCGTGACAACCGCCAAGAACCGGGCCGATGCCATGGCGCAGATCACCGCGCTCTATCCCGACTACAAGGAAGCCGATTTCTTCCTGAAATACAGCCTGATCAACCACGTCAAAGAATAGTCAGCGTCAGCCCCTGGGGGAGCCCCACGGCAAAGGCCTGTTTCCGGTCAGCGGAAACAGGCCTTTTGCGTATCATGCCGGCCCGGCGCTCGTACGCCGCCAGGCCAAGTGCGTGCATGCCCCCGTCCCCGCAAAAATTCCTGAATCCCACGCGACAGTGCGCCACCTTGTGCGGCGTGGGAGTGAAGCCGCATCCTGTTCAAACTGGTCCGACCGGGAAGATATGGACCGACGGACAGCGCGAGGACGTCAGATCTTCCTCGTGATCGTGGTGACCGATGGTTGACAGGGTGCTACGCCACCAACCCGGGACGGAGGTGCAGAGGGACGCAGTTCCAAGCGGATGGTGATGATGTTACACCGGGCAGCGACAGAAAGGCGGGTCGTAAAGGCGCGCCCCTGGACGCATCATCAAACCTTCCTTCCGTCACGATAAAAACCCCGAAGAGCCCGGCATGCGCATCGGTTTCCTGTTCAACCATGACCAGACCCATCAGGTCGCCCACAGCCTGCCCATCGCCTTGGCGCTGGCCAAGGGTGGTTTCGCGGGCGAAATCATCGTCGCCACGACGAACGAGCGCATGAAGCGGGAAGTGCTGCACATGGCCGGCGAGGAGATCGGCCGGCGTATCCGGCATGTCGACCTGGACCTGAAGGGCCGGTCGAAATTCCTGTCGCGCGTCCTGGAATCCGTCATTCCGTCGCGCAAGCTGCTGGTCTATGGCGACAATCTGGATTTCTTCCGCAGCCTGGATTTCCTGGTCGTGGCGGAAAAGACCTCGCTGGTCCTGAAGAATATCTATGGTCTGAAGAACCTGAAGATCATCCACACCCGCCACGGGGCCGGCGACCGCGCCATCGGTTTCGACAAGGCGTCGGCCGGATTCGATCATGTGCTCTGCTCGGGCCCCAAGATCAAGGAACGGCTGGTGACGGAGGTGGGGTTGCCCGCCGACCGGGTCAGCATCGTGGGCTATCCCAAATTCGACACGATCCATCCCGTGCAAAGCGTCTTTCCCGCCGGCAATGGCAAGCCGACCGTGGTCTATAACCCCCATTGCTCGCCCCACCTGTCCTCCTGGTTCGTGCATGGCAAGCAGGTGCTGGATTTCTTCCTGGCCCATCCGGAATATCAGCTGATCTTCGCGCCGCATGTCATGCTGTTCGAACGGCGCTTCGTGCTGACCATCGACAAGCTGCGCATCGACCGGCCGGGCCATATCGACCAACGCTATCGCGATGCGCCCAACATCCATATCGACCTGGGCAGTCGGGCGTCGACCGACATGTCCTATACCCAGATGGCCGACATCTATCTGGGCGATGTGTCCAGCCAGATCTACGAATTCCTGCTGACCCCACGCCCCTGCCTGTTCTTGAACAGCCATGGCGTGGACTGGCAGAACGACCCCAATTACGCCCATTGGCAGGCCGGCCCCGTCATCAATTCCCCCGATGAGCTGGAAGCCGGGCTTCGCCTTGCCATTGACACCCACGCCGCCACCTACAAGCCCGTGCAGCAGGAAATGTTCGCCCGCAGCTTCGACCTGACGGACAAACCGTCGTCGGAGCGTGCGGCGGCGGTCCTGATGCGGCTGGCCGCGGCGGCATTCCCTTAACCCCAGCCGACAACAGGATGGCATGACGGCCCTTATCACCCTGCTTCTGCCCTTCTACAATGAACAGGGCTGGATCGGCGCCACCATCGACAGCCTGGCCGGCCAGAAGGACCGGCGTTTCAAGCTGCTGTTGCTGGACAATGTCTCCACCGACGGGGGCAGGGCGGAGGCGGAACGGCACCTGTCCGCCCTGCCCGATATCGATGCCCGCATCGTCGATGCGCCCGTGCCGGGCAAGGTGAACGCGCTGGCCACGGGGCTGGCCCTGGTCGACACCCCCTATGTCGCCGTCTGTGATGCGGATACACGCTATCCGCCCGAATATCTGGAACGCTGTCTGGCCCTGTTCACCGCCCGGCCGGACGCCGCCGCCATCATGGCCATCGACATCTATGATCCGGCCGGATCGGAGGCAGCACAGCAGCGCATCGGCCGTATCTTGCGCAAAAGCCGGCTGTTCCGCAGCCGCTGCCATGCCGGCGGCTATGCCCAATCCTATCGCACCGATGCACTGCGCGCCGCCGGGGGATTCGATATCGGCCTGTGGCCCTTCGTACTTGAAGATCACGAGATCGTGCATCGCGTGCTGCGCGAAGGCACCGTGGTCTATGACCCCGGCCATTATTGCTTTCCATCGCAGCGGCGGACCGACCGCCGCGCTGTAAGCTGGACATGGTATGAAAGGCTGCTGTACCGGTACACGCCGCAGCGCCTGATGGACTGGTTCTTTTATGATTTCCTCTGGCGCCGGTTGGAGCGTAGAAGCGCATTCTCCGTCGCTTTGAGGACCAAGGATTGGATGTAGCCAAGACAGCACCCCAGGGGGCCCTGCGTAGGATATTCGGTGGTTTGGGCCTGGTACTGGGCGGCAAGGCCGGTGCCGGTCTGCTCAGCCTTGCCTATCTGGTCATCGCCACCCGCGCCCTGGGGCCGGAGGATTACGGCGTGCTGGTGCTGGTCCATGGCTATGTGACCACCGTCGTCGGCATTGTGGAATTCCCGTCCTGGCAGGCCATCGTCCGCTATGGGGCAGAGGCGCAGCGTGACGACCATCGCCACCGTCTGGCTCGCCTGCTGCGCTTCGGCGCCAAGGTCGAATTGCTGGGCGGGCTGGCCGCCATCCTGACCGCCGCCATTCTGGCCCCCGTCATCGGGCCGCGCCTGGGCTGGTCGCAGACGGCCATGGTCCTGGCCCTGCCCTACAGCTTGGCCGTGCTGGGCTCCGTCCGGTCCACGCCGGCGGGCTATCTTCAGCTTATCAACCGGTTCGACCTGCTGGGCCTGCACAACATGGTGCAGCCCATCGTGCGGCTGGCTGGCGCCGGGCTGGCGGCGCTGGCGGGCTGGGGGCTGAAGGGCTTTCTGGTGGCCTGGCTGCTGGCCGCCCTGGCGGAATTCGCCGTGCTGTGGGCGTTGGGCATCCATTTCGCGCGCAAGCAATTGGGTCCCCATCTGCACCGGCCCGATCCCGGCAGCCCCGTGATCGACAATCCCGGCATCTGGCGCTTCATGATCGCCAGCAATGCCGATGTCACCCTGTCGGAACTGGCGGGCCGCGCGGCGCCGCTGATCGTAGGCTGGGTGCTGGGGCCGGCGGCGGCAGGCCTGTTTTCCGTGGCGCAGCGCGCCACCGTCCTGATTGCCCAGCCGGCGCAGATCCTGGGCAATACCGCCTACCCGGAACTGGCGCGCATGGTGGCAGGCGGGCATGGCGGGGCCGTGCTGCGCCATACGCTGCTGCGTGTCGTCGGCATCGCGCTGGCGGCCTGCGTACCCGTGATCCTGATCGTCTGGCTGTTCGCGCCACAACTGGTGCAGCTGATTGCCGGTCCGGCCTTTGCCGAGGCGTCGGGCCTGATGGCTGTGCTGGTCCTTGCCCGCGCCCTGGCCCTAGTGGGCCAGCCCTGCAGCTCTGCGCTGGCAGCTCTAGGCCGGCCCGGCTGGTCGATGACGGCCAATCTGGTGGCCAGCCTACTGTTCCTGCCGGCCCTGCCCGTGCTGCTGAAGCTGTTCGGGCTGGATGGCGCCGGCTATCAGGCCATCGGCCAGTCGGTGGCGGCCAGTCTGCTGCTGCTGTTCCTGGCCTGGCGGCGGAGCGGACAGCGATGACCAAGCCCCTGCGCATCGCCTATGTGATCAATTCCGTCGAAGGCGGCGGGGCCGCCCTGCCCGTGCCAGCCGTCACCCGCGTCATGCGCGATGCCGGGGCGAGCGTGCGCGTCTTCGCCCTGACCCGCCGCGATGGCCGCGCCCTGCCGCCCATGGTCGCCGCCGGTCTGGACCCGCTGGTGCGCGAGGGCGGCACCAAGGATCATTGGAACGCATACACCTGGCTGGACCGGGAAATCCGCGCCTGGGGCGCGACCCATATCTGGACCTCGCTGAGCCGCGCCACCATCCTGGGCCTGCTGATCGGGCCGCGCCGTGGCCTGCCCGTTATCAGCTGGCAGCATGCCGCCTTTCTGAAGCCCTGGAACCAGCGGCTGATGCGGCTTCTGCAAGCACGCGCCCTGCTCTGGGTCGGCGATTCCGCCTCCGTCACGGCCCTGACGCAGCAGCGACTGGCTGTGCCGGAAGATCGGCTGATGACTTGGCCCATTTTTGCCGCCGACCCGGATCAGGCCCCCGCTCCCGCCTGGCAGCCGGGCCAGACCCTGGAACTGGGCACGCTGGGCCGGCTGCATCCGGTCAAGGGCTATGCGGAGATGCTGCAGGCCCTGGCACTGTTGCGCGCCCAGGGTTTCCGCCCGCCCTGCCGCCTGCGCCTGACCATCGCCGGGGAAGGCGACGAACGCGCCGCCCTGGAAGCGCTGGTGCCCGCCATCGGCGATCTGGCCCAGGTGGTGATGCCCGGCTATGTCGAGGGGCCCAAGCAATTCCTGGCCGGCCTGCATCTCTATTTGCAGCCGTCGCGCTCCGAAGGGTTCTGCATCGCGGCGCATGAGGCGATGGTGGCGGGCCTGCCCGTGCTGGCCTCTGCCGTCGGTGAAATCCCCTATTCGATCATCGAAGGGGTGACAGGCCATACTCTGCCGCCGCGCGATGTGGCGGCCCTGGCCGACCGGCTGGGAAGGCTGCTGTCCGATCCGGCAGCCCTGCATGCCATGGGGGCAGCATCGCGGGCCCATATCATGGACCGTTTCTCCCCCCAGCGCTTCCACGCGGCGGGCACGGCCATCATGCGGCGGATCGGAACTTCCGCCTGATCTCCAACCACAGACCCGACAGCGACTGGTCGATATATTTCACATCGATCAGCGTCACCCCCCCGCCCGTGCTCAGTGTGTGCATGCCGTCAGTGTAACGGCCGGCGCTGGCCGGGATGGGCAGCGCATCGCCGGCCGTGGCTTCAAACCCCGTTTCATCCAGCCGGTCGATCCACAGCGGACGGACAGCGCCGCCATAGGTGCGGGTGCAATCCTGCATGGGCAGCATGATCCGCCCATCGATGATTGTGGCCGTGCCGCCGGGGCGGGCAGACGCCCGGTCGATGCGCACCGGGTTGCCCGGATGCGGAAACCAGGGGCCCGTGATCCGATCCGCCCAGGCCACATGCAGATGGCCCAGCTTCGTCGCCTTGTTGTTGGCGGGGGAATAGAACAGCCACCAGCGCCCCTGGTGATAAAGCGGGGTGGCATCGACCGGGATGCGGTCCAGCCGGATTTCCGTCTCCCGCACCCAATCATGCGGACCGTTCCGCATCCGGTATAAATGCAACCCGTCCGACCGGTGCGCCTCCGGCAGCATCCAGGTCGATCCTTCCGCTTCCAAAATGGTTGGATAGGACAGGTGCCAGGGCTCCATCAGGCAGGGCCGCCGCTCGGCCACCCGGTACTGATCATCCAGGGTCAGCAGCTCAATCGTGCCGTGGCGGCGATCGTAATCATAGGCCTCCACGAACAGGTGCAGCCGCCCCGCCCCGTCGCGCCAGGGGAACGGGTCGGCCAGGAAATGGAAACGCGGTTCTTCGGCCAGCCAATGCACCTCGGCCCCGGCCACCCCCGTTTCCAGCAGTTCGGCCAGCGGCCGGGCGATCAGCCCGCATCGCCATATATCCTTGCGCCGGGGCATCCGCCCGCTCCCCCATCCTTGTCATGGGGCGGGAGTGTGCGCGAAAGGGCGGCCCGCCCGCAAGCAGGACCGCCCATCGCCCTCACGCGGCCGCTTCCTCCGCCCCGTGATCGGCGGCTTCCTCCGCCGTTTCCTCCGCCTTGTCGACGGCCAGGATGAAAGCGGGACGGAACAGCAGGGTCCAGGCCGGCACCAGGAAGATGGCCGCCGCCATGTTCAGCACCAGCATCAGGCAGAGCAGCAGGGCCGCATCCGCCTGAAAGCGCAGGCTGGACAGGAACACCCACATGACCACGCCGAACATCAGCGTGAAGGCCGTGAAGCTGATGGCGCGGCCCGTGGTCATCATCGTTTCCCGGATGGCCCGGGACAGGTCGCCGGACAGGCCGAACTGATGCCTTATCCGGTCCATGATATAGATGGAATAATCGATGCCGATACCGATACCGACCGCCACCACAGGCACGGTATTGATGTTCAGCCCCGCCCCGGTGATGCCGAACCAGGCATAGGTCAGCAAGGTGGCGAAGACCATGGAAGACAGCATCATGGCACCGGCCGCCACCGAGCGATAGGAGATGGCGGTCAGCAGAGTGATGACCAGCAGCACGACGGGCACGACCAGCAGGTTGGAATGCAGGATGGCCTGGTTGATGCCGGCATTCACGCCGATGACCCCGCCCGCCAGGTGGAAGGACAGGCCCGGCACGTCCTGGCCATGCTCTGCGATCCAGCCACGGGCCCGGTCGATGGCCGTGCTGATCGTGTCACCCTTATGGTCCTTGAAAAAGAAGACCAGATTGGCCGTGCGCTCGTCCGGCGTGACGAATTCATTCAAGGCGCCGGGGATGGGGCTGGACGCCATATAGGCGAACATCAGGCCGCCGACATAGGAGGCATCGGATGGGATGGTGGCCCAGCGCGGGTCATTGCCATGCAACAGCCGGTTCACCTGCGCGATCAGGTCGGGAATGCCCTTGGTCCCGCCCACGGCCGGGTCGCCCATCATATGGACCTGCAGATCCTGGATGGATTGCAGCACGTCCGGCCGCTTCAGATCGCCACGCTCGGCCACACGGGCCACGATGTAGAGTTCCTCCGATCCGGGGAAGTCGGCATTGATGGTGGCCGATGCCCGGTTATAGTCATGGTCGGGATAGAACAGGGGCGATCCCGGCTCGCTTTCCCCGATCTGGATGGCGGGCAGCAGGGCGATGGCGCCGATGACCAGCGTGACGCCGATGGCGATGGTGGCCTTGGCGGCGCCGATGCGCGACACATAGGTGCCGATGGCGCGCAGCACCTTGTCGGTGACGGTTCCTTCCTTGCGGATCATCGGGGCCGGCCCCGGCACCACGGCCAGCATCAGCGGCACCAGCAGCAGCACGGCCGGCACGATGGACAGCGCCCAGAGCGAGGCATAGAGCGCCAGCTTGTGATCCAGCGGGATCGATCCCAAGATCAGCAGGAAGATGCCGGCCGCATCGGCGACAATGCCCAACGCCCCGGGCCGGAACAGAGCGTGGAAGGCCGCCCGCGCCGCAATCTTGGTATCGCCCGTACGCGCCAGTTCCACAAAATAGCGTTCCACCTTCTGCACCCCGTGCGACAGGGCGCGGGCGGAGATCAGAAAGGGGATGACCAGGGTCAGCGGGTCCAGATTGATGCCCAACAGCACCACCCAGCCCAGCCCCCAGATGGTGGATACGGTAATGGCCGCCACCGGCATCAGCACACCATAGGCGCGGCGGAAATAGGCCAGCAGCAGCCCGACCATCACCGCCAGCGTGGCTGCGAAGATCTGCAGGATCTCCACCATATAGGTGTACATCCAGCCGACAATGACGGGCTGGCCGATGACATGCACATCGAAGCCCTTGGCCGACAGGTCGGCCCGCAATGCTGCCAGCTTGTCAAAGATGGCGTGATAATCCAGATCGCCCTCTGCCAGCTGTCCCTTGATCAGGGCGGCGTCCAGCGTCGGCGATATGGTCAGGCCATAGGTCCGCGGATCGGCCATCACATCGACGCGCAGTTGTTCCAACTCGTCCGCCGTCAGGGGTTCGGCGGCCGACGGGTTGTAATAGGGTGTGGCGACCACAGCCCCCGTCTCCGACACGGTGACGCGCCGCGCGGTACGGTGGGTGATGCTGGTCACCAGATTATGGTTGATGCCCGGCAGTTCATCCACGATCTGGGTCGCGTGGTGGATGGCGGCCAGGGCCTCGTTCGTGAAGATGCCGCCGTTGCGCGCCTTCACCGACACGGTGACGATATTGGCGCCGCCGAACGTGTCGCGAATGTCATTATGCAGCCGGATGAACTCGTTCTCCTGCGGCAGCAGGTCGGCAAAATCGGTATAGACGCGCAGATTGGGCAGCTGGAACGCGAACAGGGCCGTGATGGACAGGATGATGGCCAGGAACAGGCCGGGCCGGGTGAAGATCATGCGTTCGAACCGGGCCATGGCGCCGGCAAGCGGATGGTTGTGGGTCATGGCGTCAACCTGATCTGGGCAAGCGTGCCGGCGGCGCCGGCCGCCAGGATGGTGTCGGGTCCGGTGGCGACGGCGCTGGTCAGGAAGGGCGCGCCGGCCTTGGATGGCTGCGCCAGCGACCAGCCCGCCCCTTTGCTGGTGGCCAGGACTGTGGCGCGGTCGCCCACAGCGATGACGCCGCCGCCCGGCAGTGACGCCAGCCCGAACAGGCCGACCTGGGTGCCGGAGCCTTGCTTGACCCAGCTTTTGCCACCGTCGGCCGTGTGCATCACGGCGCCGTCCAGCCCCACGACCCAGCCGTCATCGGCGCTGGTGAACAGGGCGGCCTGGGGATAGAACTCCCCCGGAATGGGGGGCTGGACGGTCCAGCTTTCCCCGCCATCGGCGGTCTTGTAGACCGACCCGAATTCCCCCAGCGCATAGCCGGTGTCGGCATTGGGGAACTGGATATCGGTCAGGATCAGATCCTCCCCGATCGACCGGTCCTCCCAGCTTGTCCCCGCATCGGCGCTGACCAGGATGGTGGAAAAGCCGCCGACCACCCACAGCCGCCCGGCCGCATCACAGGCGATGGCCTGCGGCACCTCCTTGCCCTCCAGCGCCCGCATGGTCCAGCGGTCACCGTCGTCGGTGCTGGTGAAGACCTGGCCGCGCCCGTCCAGCGCTGCAAAACGCCCATCGGGGCAGGCAGCGACATCCAGCAGCGCCGGGCGCAGGCCGCCCGTGCGATCATCCAGATCATGCCGATGCCAGGACGCCCCGCCATCCCGGCTGGTGCCGATGACACCGCGCAGGCCGACAGCGACGATGGTACCCGTCTTTTCCGACCTTGCCACCGCCTGCAACAGGTCGGTGCGGCCAAAACCGTCGGCCGCCGCCGCCCCGGTGAGGGTGGCCAGCGCCAGGGCCAGGGCCGTCAGGCAACGGGCAGGGTTCAGGGTTCGGCGCCCGCGGGACAAGCGGGACCGCCACGCGAAAGGCGCGTCGCACATTTTTGGATTTCCCCCTTACGCACGGGTCGCGGGCGGCGCGGCGGCCATCCCGGTCCCGGACTATCGCTACCCCTGCCGGCGGCGGGGCGCTTCTTCGGTAAGGGAAAGATTAGCAACCCGCATGCCAGGGCCGGAAATCCAGGCTTCCCGGCGGATGGACCGAGGCCGCCTTGATGATTTCATCGAAAGCGGCCCCGGTAGATGAAAGCGGGTGATGATTTGGTGAAGGCGCCGGCGACGCCGTCAGATCACCTTGCGCTTCAGCCGATAGGCCAGCTGTGGCCGCGTGATGCCCAGCATGCGGGCTGCCTCGGAGATATTGCCCTGCGCACGCTCCACGGCGGCATGCAGCAGCCGCTCCTCCAGATCGTCCAGCGAGGTGCCGGAACCCAGCAGCGTGTCGATTAGGTCATCGGCCCCCGCGTTGGGAAGCGGCGTCTTGTTGGCGGGTTCGCGCGTCGCCGCCTGGGAGGTGTTCAGGAAACCCTCCCCCGACATGGCCAGCACCGATCCGCTGACCATCTCGCCAGAGGTGAACAGGTGGCAGAGATCGATCGCCTCTCCATCCGACGCGAGGATTACCCCGCGCTCGATCATGTTTTCCAACTCGCGGATATTGCCTGGCCAGTCATAGGAGAACAGGCCGTTGATGGCGCGCTGGGTGAAGCCGGTGATGTGCTTGCCGTGCCGCGTGCGGAAACGCGTCAGGAAATGGTCCATCAGCAACGGGATATCGGCGCGGCGGTCGCGCAGCGGCGGGATCTGGATGGGAAAGACGTTCAGGCGGAAGAACAGATCCTCGCGGAAGGTGCCGCGCCGGGCACAGTCGCGCAGATTGATATTGGTGGCGGTCACGACGCGCACATCGACCTTCCGGCTTTTGCGGTCGCCCACACGCTCCACCTCCCCTTCCTGCAGGGCACGCAGCAGCTTGCCCTGGGCCTGCAGGGTCAGGGTCCCAATCTCGTCCAGGAACAGGGTGCCGCCATGGGCGCGTTCAAAGCGGCCGGCCCGGCTTTCGGTGGCGCCGGTGAAGGCGCCCTTCTCCACCCCGAACAGCTCGCTTTCGATCAGATGTTCAGGAATGGCGGCACAATTGATGGCCACGAACGGGCCCGTGCTGCGCTTGGAAATGCGATGCAGTGTCTGGGCGAACAGCTCCTTGCCCACCCCGCTTTCGCCCAGCAGCAGAACGGTGGCATTGGTGCCCGCCACCTTTTCCAGCATGTGGCAGACCATGTTGAAGCCGGCGGATGCGCCGACAAGCTGCTTTTCAGAAGCCGGCGGTGCCTCCCCTGCCGGCGCCGGCAGGGTGCTGGCGGGTCCCCCCCGCGCCGTCGCATTGGATACGGACAGCTTGTCCCGATTGGCGAAGGCCTGGGGCTGCAGATAACGCAGCTCATCCTCCGTGATGTCCCATTCCGAAACGGGTTTGCCGATGATACGGCAGGCGGCCGCCCCGGTGGCCCGGCATTCCACCTCCCGGAACAGCACGGGCCGGCCCACGAAAACCGACGTGTATCCAGAGGCGTAGCCCTGCTGCATCCAGCAGACATTCTCCGACCCGAAGCCGAAATTCTCGATATGGACCTCGTCCTCCGCACTGTCGTGCCAGAGGAACTCTCCATAGAAATGGCCGGTGGCGCTGTCGCTTTCCAGCCGGATCGGCTCCACATTCACGATGCCTTCCAGGGCATGCAATTGCGGGCCAACCAGAAAGAAATCGGTGAAGCTGGCCTTGCCGCGCACCTTCACGGCCAGTTCCGCATCCTGGGCACCGGACGCATAGCCCATGCGGATCAGCAGGGCGCGCGCCGCCGACATGCCCAGTGTTTCCACCAGCTCCCGGCGCAGCGCGCCAAGGGCGCGTGTATGCATCAGGATCATGCGGTTATTGTCCAGCCAGATGCGCCCCTTCTTGGGGGAAAAGCGCAGCCGGCTGGCCAGATCCTCAATGTCCGGCAGATCGAACTGATCAAAGACCTGTGTGCCGCATTTCCCAACCGCGTCGGTAGGGCGGATGATGCCGCCACCGCGCAGGTTACCCGCCTGCTTGTCGGCCATATGGTTCCTCCCAAGGGCGCTTCTTTGGCGCCTCTGTCATCAAAGCGTATGTCGGGGCCGACCGGCTGGCAATCGCCAATCGAACCGTGACCGGACTGTCCTTCGTCGGGGATGGATGGTGCGTCGCACGCGCTGCGCTGCGTCATGATGAAATCATTCATCATGACGGCGCCGCACTTTTGCCAATTGATCAATTGGTGATCCACGGTCGCGTCCATCCACCCGTTTTCCGTCCACCCGCGCCCGCTTCCGCCCTGTTGAAAGCAATGGTCAAGCGCAGGCCGTTCCTGGCCTTCCGGCCTGTCCTTCCTGGTGCAAACCACGGGCCATGCGAGCACCCGATCATGGCTGGCACGGTGATTGCGATATGCGCCGGCACCCGGCCTACGCATGCCGGGATCAAAGGCCCGATCGCACGGATGAACCGGCGGCGGCCGACTAAGGCAACGACGGATGGGGGACAGCCCATCCATCCGCCTTCGAACAGGGGGAAACATGCACATCCAGCCACAGAACCCGCTTACCCGGTAGCGATCCCGCCGCACCACCCAGCCGGGTGCCGCGCGGCCCAGTGCCTTGCCGTTGAAACCAGGCGTCCGCCCATGACCAGGCGGTGACGTCAACGGGCCTTTGCGCCCGCATAAAAGGGGGACAGGGAGACATGCCCAAGATCAGGGGTTTGATGAGCCGCCAACTGGCCGGCCTGCTGCTTTCCGCGACGGCGCTGGCCGTACCCGCCGGCGCCTTTGCCGAGGACGCGGATGTCGGCGGCTTCGTCGAGAACGTAACCCATGTGCGCAAGGATGATGGGCTGGTGAAGGCCCGCACCACGGCACAGATCGAAATCCAGAAGGATTTCGAACCGACGGGCCGGTTCAGCCGCCTGTCCTTCAACGCCATCCTGCGCGGCAGCTACGACGCGGTCTATGACCTGCGCGACACCCGCTTCGGCGAAAATGCCGGCGGGTCGATCCTGCTGGAAAGCGTGGCCATGGGGAAATCCGTGCCCCATGGCGGCGGCATCCCGCTGCCCGCCGGCCCCATCAACCTGACCAAGAATCCCAATGACGGCATGATCGTGCTGGGCCAGCCGCTGCATGACGCCAATGGTGGCGTCAGTTTCGGCGTACCGGTGCGCCCCTGTGACGTGGATAGCCGCGGCTGCATTCCAGGTTATCTGGATTACAGCCTGAACGACCTGCGCTATCCGGAATTCAACAAGCGGCTGGATTTCCTGCGCGAAGCCTATGTCGACGCCGCCTGGGATGTGGGTGGGGCCGAGGAACTGGGCGTGCGCATCGGCCGCCAGCAGGTGGTCTGGGGCCGCACCGACCTGTTCCGCGTGCTGGATGTCATCAACCCCGTCGATTACAGCCGCAACAACATCTATGACGAGCTGGAGGATATCCGCATCCCGCAATGGATCGCGACGGCCGAATACCGTATGGGCGGCACCGGTCCCTTTGACGATCTGAACCTGCAATTCGTCTGGAATTTCGACAAGTTCCGACCATCCAACATTGGTCAGGCGGGCACGCCCTATACGATCCTGGATGCCGGCAGCTTCTTCCGCGGCATGAAGAATTGCTGGGATAATGGCTGCACCGTGTCGAACTTCGCCAATGGCAATCTGGCGACCGACTTCCCGTCCCATGTCATCGGCATCCGCCAGGCCAATCTGCCGAAATGGAGCCTGGATGACACGCAGTTCGGCGGCAAGGTCGAAGGCGTGTTCCAGAGCGTGGGCTTCAGCTTCAATTATCTGCACACCCGCGCCCAGTTGCCGACCCTGCGCGGCGGCATCCCGGCCGACAATGCCTTCACGCCGGGGGTGGAGGCGCAGGCCTGGCCCTATCTGATCGCCTTCGATATCGACTTCCCCAAGGTCGATCTCTACGGCACCTCGCTGGATTTCTATGTCGACAGCCTGAAATCGGCCGTGCGCATGGAATTCGCCTATACGACGGGGGAGGAGTTCGCCAACACCCTGCGGCCGCGCCTGTTCAGCAGCAGCGATGTCATCCGCTATGTCGTCGGCATCGACCGCCAGACCTTCATCCCCTTCCTGAACCCGACGCGGTCCTTCCTGATCTCCGGCCAGATCTTCGGTCAGCATCTGCTGGATCATGAACTGGAACAGGGGCCGCTGGGCCCGATGGGCATGCCGGATTGGAAGAACAGCTGGATCGGTACCCTGCTGATCAAGGGCTTCTACCTGAACGACCGCCTGTCGCCGCAGATCATCACGGCCTATGACTTCAAGGCCAAGGCCGCCGCCATCGCGCCGTCCGTCGACTGGCTGATCAATGACAGCTGGCAGGTCGTGCTGGGCGGCAATTTCAAGATCGGCAAGGGCATCCGCACCTTCGACGATTGCCGGTCCTGCAACCCGTTCCCGCCCTTTACCACCACGCCGCTGCATGCGGGCGGGGCGCCCGGTTCCATCGGCCTGGGCGGGTTCGAGCCGCTGGGCCGCTTCCGCTCCGGCCCCATCGGCATGGCGCAGCGCGAAGACGAAGTCCAACTGACCGTCCGTTACCGGTTCTGAGCATTCCTGGGAGGATCAAAGATGAAAGCGATGAAATTCGCCCGCACCCTGCGCATGACCGCAGCGGTCGGTGTGGCGCTCTGCACCCTGGCCATCGGCGGCACGGCCGACGCCCAGAATGCGCAGGACCTTCAGGAAAGCTTCTTTCCCTACAAGAAGGGCATGCCGCAGGTTCCCGGCATCACGCCCGGTCTGGTCATCAACAAGGGCAATGTGGACGCGGCCAAGGATTATCTGGACCCGGCCATGTACCAGTTCATCAAGGATGGCTGGGTGGAGGTCACGGTCGGCGCCACCACCGACTTCCCGCTGCCCGCCTCCTATGTGAAGGCGTCGGAACAGAATGTGGGCAAGGTGACCATCGGGCAGGATGGCAACCTGTCCGGCTATGTCGCCGGCCGTCCCTTCCCCGCCGACCCCGACCCCAAGGACCCGCTGGCCGGGCAGAAACTGGCCTGGAATTACAAGCATGGCTATAACTGGGGGGACAGTGCCGCCATCTATCCCTTCTACTGGCGCTTCAAGAACCTGAGCTCCGGCGCCATCGAGCGCGAGATCAAGTTCAACTTCCACTTCCTGAACTTCAAGCATCGCGTCGACCAGTCGCCGCTGCCCGACCTGTCCGACAATCCGTCCAACATCTTCCGCGGCATCTATGTGCAGGTGCTGGAACCGGGTGATCTGAAGAACACCCAGTTGCTGATCCTGCGCTACGAGGATGATGGCAAGCGCGACGATGCCTGGCTGTATCTGGGCTTCCAGCGCCGCGTGCGCCGTCTGGCCACGGGTCAGGTGACCGACGCCTTCCTGGGCTCCGATCTGATGATCGAGGATTTCGAGGGCTATAACGGCCGCATCGCCGACATGAAATGGACCTACAAGGGCACGAAGATGATGCTTCTGCCCTTCTACAACCATAACGACCTGAAGCTGGCGACCGACATCAAGGACCCGGACGGGTATCAATATGTCGATTTCGGCGGCAAGGGCGGCTGTTTCCCCAACATCACCTGGCAGTTGCGCAAGACCTATGTGCTGGAAGCCGAACCGGTGGACCCCGCCCACCCGATTTCAAAGCGCGTTTTCCATATCGACGCCCAGGCCATGACCATCCAGCGCACGCTGATCTATGACCGCAAGGGCGACCTGTGGAAGTCCTGGACCATCGGCAAGTCCCATCCCGACCATCATCTGGCCGTGAACAAGGGCACGGGCGTGGCCATCGATGACAGTTTCAGCATGATCGATGTGCTGTCGGGCCATTGCACGACAGGCCAGTTCAAGGGCCAGGTCGATCCCAAACTGTCGCCGGCCAACATGTTCAACGTCCAGAACATGCGCGCCGAAGGAAGGTAATCCTCCCGCCCAGGCGGTCTCCATCCAGCCGCCGGCCCCCTTGCCGGACCGACGGGCGACCGCCGGTCCGGCTTTTGTTTTCGATGTCGGCCAGCGTTTCAACACGCCGTAGTTACAGACGTCAGCCTTCCTCCCCGCTCCCTGCCTCCCCCTTGATGAGCGGGGGTCCAGGAGCCACGGGCACCCAAGCGTTGATCCTTGCTGCCCCTGGTTCCCCGCTCATCAAGGGGAAGGCATGTGGAGTGTCTGAGAAACGGCCTCCCAGCCCCGCAGCTTTGCAGGAATGACGGTGCCGGGCAGATGCCGCCCCCCCTCTCCCAAACCGGAGCCCCCCCATGACCCCCACCGATGTGATCTTCTATTTCAACTTCCGCAGCCCCTATTGCTATCTCGTCTCCAAGACGCTGTGGCCAGTCCTGGACAAGTATCATGTCAATATTGTCTGGCGGCCGCTGGGTGGCTGGGACGGGCGGTCGCCGCCGGAACGGGCCAAGGTGAAAATCCCGCTGGTCCGGCAGGATCTGGCCCGCTGGGCCCGGCGGCTGGGCGTGCCGCTGAACCCGCCGCCGCCGACCACCGAGCCGACCTTGGCCGGCTACGGTTCCCTGCTGGCGGATCAGCGCGGGCTGCTGCGTCCCTATATTGTGGAGATGATGCGCAAGGAATGGGCCGAAGGCATGGATATCGGACAGCGCGACATCGTGCTGGATGTCGGGGCCGCCATCGGCCTGGACCGGGCGGAACTGGCCGCCACGCTGGATGATCCGGCATCCGCCGCCACCCTGGCCCGCAACAGCGAGCTGGCATTCGATCAAGGCGTCATCGGTGTGCCCAGTTTCGTCGTCGGCGATCAGGTCTTCTGGGGCAATGACCGCGTGGACTTCCTGGAAGACCATCTGCGTGAGCTGCGTCTGGCCAAGCTGTGATCGTCCTTGATGAAATGATCAATCGGTCCGATAGGCCAGCTTCATCGAAAGATCAAGCCGGCAGGCATGGCCGGGGCAACAGAGAAACCGGCCCCGGCCACCCCGCCGAAAAGGCCTAATAGTTCCATACATATCAATATCTTATAAATTCTGACCGCAAGTGCCCGTTGTCCCCCGTCTCTGGCACGGGCCTTGCGAAACAGGATGCAGATGCCGACCCCGCCCCGTCCCAACCCCAAGGGAAAGAGGGCCACCACCGCCAGGACGGTGGGGATGACCAGGGGCGGTCCCCTTCAGGGAGGGAATGTTCATGGCCAGTGCCACGCCGGCTGACCCGCCACTTATCGATATTTCCAAGCGCCGCGTCCGTGTGACCGGCACACGCGGGTCCTTCGTGCTGTTCGATTTCACCATCGGCGATCCCGACCTGACGGTGGAGCTGGTGCTGCCCATGCCGGCCTTCCGCGAATTCCGCGTCGCAAACGCGGCCGAGATGGTGGTGGAGGGTGAAGCCGCCGCCGGCTTCGCCCTTCTTTCCGCCCGCTATCCCGCATCATCCGAACCCGTCAGGAGCCCGGCATGAGCCTGGAGATCAAGACCACCGCCCTTCAGCAGCGGCGGCAGACCTTTGCCAATGTCGCGCGCCGGCTGGGCGCCGACCGCCCCGCCTCGCGCTATGAAGAGTCGATGTACGACATGCAGCCCGAGGCGAACTTCCATTACCGCCCGACCTGGGCCCCGCAATATGAACTGTTCGACAAGTCGCGCACGTCCATCTCCATGGAAGACTGGTACGCGCCGCGCGATCCGCGCCAGCTTTACTATGGTTCCTACACCATCGCCCGGTCGCGGATGATGGAAGCGACGGAAAAGAATTTCAGCTTCGTCGAAAAGCGGGCGTTGCTGTCCAACATCGACGCCCCATGGGCGGAGATGGTCCGGCTCTATCTACTGCCCCTGCGTCATTACGAATGGGGCGCCAACATGAACAATTCGGAGATCACGGCCGTCGGCTATGGTGCCGCGATCACCGAGGCGACGCAGTTCATCACCATGGACCGGCTGGGCATCGCCCAGATCATCAGCCGCGTCGGCCTGGTGATGGACGGCAATTCCGGTTCAACCCTGTCGGAGGCGAAGAAGGCCTGGCTGGACGACCCGGTCTGGCAGGGCGTGCGCCGCATGGTGGAGGACAGTTTCGTCCTGTCCGACTGGTTTGAAATGCTGGTGGCACAGAACCTGTCCATGGATGGCATGGTCTATCCGCTGGTCTATGCCCGCTTCGACGCGGCCGGTCAGCGCCATGGCGCCCAGGGCCTGTCCATGCTGACCGAATTCATGGTCGACTGGCAGGATGACAATGCCAAATGGGTCGATGCCGTCATCAAGCGCGTGGCGGCGGAAAATGACGCCAACAAACAGCTTCTGTCCGGCTGGTACGCCGCCTGGGCCACCCGCGCACAGGACGCCCTGCTGCCGCTGGCCGAGCATGTGCTGGGCTGTGACGGGGTGACGGCACTGACCGACATCCGTCAGGCCTTGGACGCCCGCGCCCGCAAAATCGGCCTCGCCGTTTAAGGAAGGATCGCCCCATGGCGCAGAATGTTTCCATCACGCTTCAGAACACGGACGAGGGCCGGGCCATCACCACGGCCATCCTGGGCGACAATCCGGAAGCCAGCGTCAGCAGCATGCCATCGCTGACCAAGATCAACTGCCCCGGCCGGCTGGAAATCCGCCGCGACAGCGTCGAGGCGCAGTTGGGCCGCGATTACGACCTGCAGGAGCTGCAGCTCAGCATCATCAGCCTGGCCGGCAATGTCGATGAGGATGACGAGCGCATCATCATCGCCTGGAAGAACTGATCCCACCCATCCCGACAGAGGCATCATCCATGACGACGCTGTTGAAGGACCCGAAGGCCGCCCGCAAGCTGGGGCTGAAGGAGCGTTACGCGCACCTGACCCGCGGCCTGGGCTGGGAAACCACCTATCAGCCGATGAGCAAGGTGTTCCCGTTCGCTGATTACGAAGGCATCAAGATCCATGACTGGGACGCCTGGGAAGACCCGTTCCGCCTGACCATGGACGCCTACTGGAAATATCAGGCGGAGAAGGAGCGCAAGCTCTATGCCGTGATCGACAGCTTTGCCCAGAATAACGGGCAGATGAACATCACGGATGCGCGTTACATCAACGCCATCAAGCTGTTCCTGACGGGCGTGTCGCCCCTGGAATATATGGCCCATCGCGGCTATGCCCAGGTCGGCCGCCATTTCGTCGGCGCCGGCCCGCGCGTGGCCTGTCAGATGCAGGCCATTGACGAGCTGCGCCACGCCCAGACGCAGATCCATACGATCAGCCACTACAACAAATTCTTCGACGGGCTGCATGACAGCCGGCACATGCATGACCGCGTCTGGTACCTGTCGGTGCCGAAAAGCTTCTTCGACGATGCGTCCAGCGCCGGGCCGTTCGAATTCCTGACGGCGATCAGCTTCAGCTTTGAATATGTGCTGACCAATCTGCTGTTCGTGCCCTTCATGTCGGGTGCGGCCTTTAATGGCGACATGGCCACGGTCACCTTCGGCTTTTCAGCGCAGAGCGATGAGAGCCGGCACATGACGCTGGGGCTGGAGATCATCAAATTCATGCTGGAGCAGGACGAAGGCAATGTGCCCATCGTCCAGAAATGGATCGATAAATGGTTCTGGCGCGGCTACCGGCTGCTGACCATCGTCGCCATGATGATGGATTACATGCTGCCCAAGCGCGTCATGTCCTGGTCGGAAGCCTGGGAGATGTATTTCGAGGAGGCCGGCGGCGCCCTGTTCAAGGATCTGGCCCGCTATGGCATCCGCGAGCCGAAATATGCCGACGTGGCTCGCAAAGAAAAATCACGCCTGAGCCATGAAGCCTGGTGCACCTTCTACAATTACACCCAGGCCGCCGCCTTCCACACCTGGGTGCCGAAGCCGGACGAACTGGCGTGGCTGTCGGAGAAATACCCGGACACCTTCGACAAGCTGTACCGCCCGCGCTTCGAGTACTGGCAGAAACAGCAGGAGGAAGGTAAGCGCTTCTACAATAACAGCCTGCCCCAGCTTTGCACCGTCTGCCAGATCCCCATGCTGTTTACGGAGCCGGACGATCCAACCAAGATCTGCTTCCGCCGGGCCGAGTACAAGGGCGAGACCTATCATTTCTGTTCCGACGGCTGCTGCGACATCTTCAAGGACGAGCCGGAGAAATACATCCAGTCCTGGCTGCCCGTTCACCAGATATTCCAGGGCAATTGCGGCGGGGCCACCATCCCCGACGTGCTGGCCTGGTACCATCTGAACAATGGCGCCGACAATCTGGATTACGAAGGCTCGCCCGACCAGCAGCTGTGGGACGCCTGGACCAAGGATCGCGGGAAGGCGTCGGGGTGAGGGGGACGCCCGGGTGCTTCTTCTCCGTCATCCCGGCGAAAGCCGGGACCCAGGGGCCAAGTGCCCGACCTATGCGCTGTTTTGATCGACACTGCCGAAAGCTTTGAGCTTCTGGCCCCTGGGTCCCGGCTTTCGCCGGGATGACGGGAAAAGGCGGATCGGCGGCGACGGAAATACCACACAATCATCAACGGCCGCCCCCAACGCGGGCGGCCGACAGGGGAGGTTTGCCATGGCGGTTGCCGCGATCGGCCCTTACGAATTCCAGCCCAAGGACCGGCTGGAGAATTTCCACGGAAACCAGGTTGTCTACCTGCATTGGGAAGACCATCTGATGTTCTGCGCGCCGGTGGCCTTCCCGCTGCCGCCCGACATGCCCTTTGCCGCCTTCCACGACCAGATCGTGCCCGCGGCCTATGCCCAGCATCCGGATTTCGCCGCCATCGACTGGACCCAGGCGGAATGGCAGCTGGACGGCGCGCCCTTCACGCCGGACCCGGCCCAAGGGCTGAAGGCGCAGGGCGTCGGGCACAAATCGGTGCTGGTCCTGCGCACGCCGGGCCTGACCGGCATCAACGGCTCCCACGCCTGAGGCTGTCATGGGTTACCAACTGACCATCGAGCCGCTGGGCGAAACCATCGAGGTGGCGGAAGGCCAGACGCTGCTGGATGCCTGCCTGCGCAACGGCATCTATCTGCCCTACCAGTGCAATCACGGGCTCTGTGGCACCTGCAAGGTGGCCGTGCTGGATGGCGATGTCGACCATGCCGCGTCCAGCCCCTTTGCCCTGATGGATTTCGAACGGGAGGAAGGCCGGACGCTGGCTTGCTGTGCCAGGGCCCTGTCCGACGTCACCATCGAGGCGGATGTGGAGGTGGACCCCGACGCCGAACATCACCCCGTCCAGGATGTGAGCGCGACGGTGGAGGCCATGGCCGACCTGACGCCCGATATCAAGGCCGTATGGCTGCGGGTGCCGGGCGCGGGCCTGCCCTTCCAGGCCGGGCAATATGTCAACCTGCACCTGCCGGGACTGGAGGAGCCGCGCGCCTTCTCCATCGCGTCGGCCCCCGCCGATCCGACCTTGCTGGAATTGCAGGTCCGCCGGGTGCCGGGTGGGGTGGGCACGACCTATATCCATGAAAATCTTGCCGTCGGGGACCGGCTGAACCTGTCGGGACCGCTGGGCCGGTTCCATGTCCATAAATCAGCGTCGGAACCGATGCTGTTCCTGGCCGGCGGGTCGGGCCTGTCCAGCCCGAAAAGCATGGTGCTGGACCTGCTGGCTGGCGGCTGGACCGGCCCCATCACGCTGATCCACGGTGTGCGCAGGAGCTGCGACGCCTATGACGGCGTCCTGCTGCACGAACTGGCCCGCCGGTACTCCAACTTCACCTATATCCCGGCCACCTGCCAGGGGTCCGAAGGCGATGGTTGGGAGGGCGAGCGCGGCTTTGTGCATGAGGTGGCGGAGCGCCATTTCAACAGCAGCTTCAAGGGCATGAAGGCCTATCTCTGCGGCCCGCCCGTGATGATCGACGCCTGCGTCAGAAGCCTGATGAAGGGGCGGCTGTTTGAAAAGGACATCCATATGGAGAGCTTCGTGACCAAGGCAGACAGCGCCACCGTCATGAAAAGCCCGCTTTACAAAAGGATCTGAGGCCATGGGACAGGACCAACGCCACCGCGTCACCGTCCGCGACAATGGCGGCAGCTTTACCTGCACAGACGATGACCGGGTGCTGATCGCCATGGAACGAAGCGGCCAGACCGATATCCCCGTCGGCTGCCGCGGGGGCGGCTGTGGCGTCTGCCGGGTGCAGGTGCTGGAAGGCGCCTATGAGACGGGGCCGATGAGCAAGCGTCATGTGGGACCGGTGGAGAAGGCGCGCGGCCTGGCGCTGGCCTGTCGGCTTTACGCCCGCGGCGACCTGGTCCTGGCACTCGATGTCAGCCCGGATTGCCTTTACCCGGTGCCGGATACGACCGCACCTCTGCGTGATGAAAGCAACCCGGAGGGCTGCAGGCCGGCGACCGCCGGCCCGGCGCCCATGCGCCGTGAGCCAAGCCGCCGGATGGCGGCGCCCGGCGCTTGAGAAAACATCCAAAACAAAACAGGGAAGGAAACGATCATGAGCATGACAGGTGTCCTGCGCCCCGGCTTTGCCCAGGTTCGCGTGCTGGATCTGGACGAGGCCTTGGTGCATTACCGCGACCGGATCGGGTTGGAACTGGTGGAGGTGGCGGGCGACGGCCGCGCGTATCTGCGCGCCTATGACGAGTTCGACCGCCATTCCATCGTGCTGCGCGAGGCGGACGAGCCGGGCCTGGATGTGATGGGCTTCAAGGTGGTGTCTGAAGAGGCGCTGATCGCCCTTACCGGCCGTCTGCACGCCGCCGGTATCGACACGATGGACGTGCCCGCCGGGGAACAGCCGGGCCTGGGCCGGCGCGTGCGCTTCGGCACACCGACGGGCCATCTGATCGACCTGTATGTCAGCATGGAACGGTCGGACAATGGCCCCATGACCGACAATCCCGACCTGTGGCGCACCGAACCGCGCGGCATGCGCGTCATCCGCTTCGACCATTGCCTGCTCTATGGCGATGATATTGACGGCACGGCCGCCATCTTCCGCGATGTGCTGGGCTTCAACCTGACCGAACAGGTGGTGACACCGGACGGGGCGGAAACCATCGCCATCTTCCTGACCTGCTCCACCAAGGCGCATGACCTGGCGTTGGTCCGCTTCCCCGGCAAGGGCAAGTTGCACCATGTCAGTTTCCTGCTGGAAAACTGGAATGATATCGGCCACGCCGCCGACCTGATGACCCGCTACAATGTTTCGGTCGATATCGGCCCCACGCGCCACGGCATCACCCGCGGCCAGACCATCTATTTCTTCGACCCGTCGGGCAACCGGAACGAGGTGTTCGCGGGCGGCTACCAGTTCTATCCCGACAATCCCGTGCGCACCTGGACGGCGGACGAGGCCGGAAAGGCCATCTTCTATTACGAGCGCGCGCTGAACGACCGCTTCATGACCGTGGTGACCTGAACCACGCCCCCGTCCCCGGCGGTGCGACAGCGCCGGGGACGGGGGATTTTGTTGCGGCCCCCCTTGTGCGGTCATGTCCCCCTTCCTCTCCCGTCACCCCGGCGAAGGCCGGGGTCCAGCATAAGGCGCGGTCAGCGCCGATATGACTCATGTCGCGGCAGACGCCGCTCTGCCCTGGACCCCGGCCTGCGCCGGGGTGACGGGAGAGAGAGAGGGGACACCGTCAGCCGAAGCTGGACAGACAGCGCCTTCACAAGGCCCCCCCAACCGCTCTGCCCCCCCCAAAGGAACCCCGCCATGACCGACCGGCGTATCCTCAATTTCATCAACGGAGCCTTCGTGGCCGGCAGTTCCGGCCGCTGGTTCGAGGATCGCAATCCCTGCGACAACAGTATCATCGCCCAGGTGGCCGAAGCCGATGCGCAGGATGTGGATGCAGCCGTGAAGGCGGCGCGTGCCGCCCTGCACGGGCCGTGGGGCCGCATGAGCATGGCCGAACGGTCCGACATCCTGCACCGCGTGGCAGACGGCGTCACGGCCCGCTTCCAGGAGTTCCTGGAAGCCGAATGCCTGGACACGGGCAAGCCGAAAAGCCTGGCCAGCCATATCGACATTCCGCGCGGGGCCGCCAATTTCAAGGTCTTCGCCGATCTGGTGAAGAATGTGCCCACGGAAGCCTTCACCATGCCGACACCGGACGGCACCGGGGCCGTCAATTACGGGGTGCGCCGTCCGCGCGGGG
Source organism: Hydrogenophaga intermedia (assembly GCA_943371025.1). Lineage (GTDB taxonomy): Bacteria > Pseudomonadota > Alphaproteobacteria > Azospirillales > Azospirillaceae > Niveispirillum. The sequence continues at coordinate 24,142 of CALRTC020000034.1, read as the reverse complement.
TCATCGGGGTCATCTGCCCGTGGAACCTGCCGCTGCTGCTGATGACCTGGAAGGTCGGGCCGGCGCTGGCCTGCGGCAATACCGTCGTGGTCAAACCGTCGGAGGAGACACCGGCCACGGCAGCCTTGCTGGGCGAGGTGATGAACGCGGCCGGCGTGCCACCCGGCGTCTATAATGTCGTCAACGGCTTCGGTCCCGGCAGTGCGGGGGAATTCCTGACCACGCACAAGGGCGTCAACGGCATCACCTTCACGGGCGAGACCCGCACGGGCACGGCCATCATGAAGGCCGCCGCAGAAGGCACGCGCCCCGTCAGCTTCGAACTGGGCGGCAAGAATCCCGGCATCATCTTTGCCGACGCCGACATGGACAAGGCCATCGAAGGCACGCTGCGGTCCGTCTTCGCCAATTGCGGACAGGTCTGCCTGGGGACGGAACGGGTCTTTGTCGAACGGCCGATCTTCGACACATTCGTGGCAAGGCTGAAGGAAGGGGCCGAAGCGTTGCGCCTGGGCGTGCCATCCGATGCCCAAGCCAATTTCGGCCCGCTGATCAGCAAGGAACATCAGGCCAAGGTCCATTCCTATTACCAGAAAGCCCGCGACCTGGGCGCCACGGTGGTGACCGGTGGCGGCATTCCGCAAATGCCGGGTGCCCTGGCCGAAGGATGCTGGATCGAACCGACGATCTGGACCGGCCTGTCTGATGACAGCCCGATCATGCGGGAGGAGATTTTCGGCCCCTGCTGCCATGTCAGCCCCTTCGACAGCGAGGAAGAGGTGATTGCCCGGGCCAACGACACCGAATATGGGCTGGCGGCATCGGTCTGGACGGAGAATAGCAGCCGCGCCCACCGCGTCGCCGCCCGGATCGAAGCCGGCATCGTCTGGGTCAACAGCTGGTTCCTGCGTGACCTGCGCACGGCCTTCGGCGGGTCCAAATCGTCCGGCATCGGGCGGGAGGGCGGCGTCCACGGCCTGGAATTCTACACCGAACTGACCAACATCTGCGTGAAGCTGTGAGGCATGATGCCCGATATCACCCCTGAACAGATCGAAGCGGCAGCCGCCAGCTTGCGCGCCGTCAAGGCGGGCGGCACGCCCATCCAGCCCTTGCGTGAAACGCTGGGCACCAACGATCCCACCATCGCCTATGCCATCCAGGAGGCGAACACGCGCCACTGGCTGGCGGGCGGGCGGCGGCTGGTGGGGCGCAAGATCGGCGCCACCTCGCGGGCCGTGCAGACCATGCTGGGCCTGGATCAACCGGATTACGGCATGCTGTTCGCCGACATGGCCTTCACCGACGGGGAGGAAATCCCCTTCGATCAGTTGCACCAGCCCAAGGTGGAGGGGGAGGTCGCCTTTGCCCTGAAGGATGATCTGGATGGGGACGGCCTGACCATCGCCGATGTCATCCATGCCATCGATTATGCCCTGCCCGCGATCGAGATCGTGGGCAGCCGCATCAAGGACTGGAACATCAAGATCCTGGACACCATTGCCGACAATGCCAGCGCCGACCTGTTCGTGCTGGGCACGCGACCGGTTGCCCTGTCGGATTTCGATCCCGTCCTGTGCGGCATGGTCATCGACAAGCGCGGCGAACCGGTTTCCACCGGTGCCGGCATCGCCTGCCTGGGCAACCCGCTGACCGCCACCCTGTGGCTGGCGCGCAAGATGGTGGCCGTGGGCCGTCCCTTGAAGAAGGGCGACATCGTCCTGTCGGGCGCGCTGGGGCCGCTGGCGCCGGTCGCCAAGGGCGACAGCATCGAGCTGCGCATCAACGGCCTGGGCTCTGTCCGGGCGCATTTCGGGTAGGGGCTGACGGGCAGGTTCTCTCCCCCGTCACCTCGGTGACAAGCCTCCGGGCGCTGACTTAGCCATCTGCACCCTCCCTGCCTCCCCCGCGGAAGCGGGGGTCCAGGGGCCTGGGGCACCAACCGTTGTTGCTTGTGGCCCCTGGATCCCCGCTTCCGCGGGGAAGGCACCTTATTCCAAGGGGTTAACTTGGCGCCCAAGGGTTTGTCACCGGGAGGACGGGAGAAGCCGCTTCACCGTAATTCCGCCCCCCCAAAAAACAGGAACATCACCATGAAACTCCTGGCAGAACTGGCCCGCACCGTGGACGAGGCCGCGCGCACCGCCACCGAGATCCCGCAGCTGGCCGACCGCCATGATCTGGGATTGGACGAAGCCTATGCCATCCAGGCCCTGTCCATCCGCCGCCGGCAGGAACGGGGCGAGCGCATTATCGGCATGAAGATGGGCCTGACCAGCCGGGCCAAGATGAACCAGATGGGCGTGCATGACGTCATCTGGGGCCGGCTGACCGACGCCATGCGGGTGGAGGATGGCGAAGCGATCCAGTTTGACCGCTATGTGCATCCGCGCGTGGAACCGGAAATCGCCTTCCTGCTGAAACGCCCACTGGAAGGGATCGTGACCATGGCGGAGGCGTTGAACGCAGTGGAGGCCGTGGCCCCGGCGCTGGAGATCATCGACAGCCGATACCGGAACTTCAAGTTCAGCCTGCCCGATGTCATCGCCGACAATTCCAGCTCCTCCTCCTTCGTGCTGGGCGCCTGGAACCGGCCGGATATCGACCTGTCAAACCTGGGCATGGTCATGCGCTTCAACGGCAAGGTGATGCAGGTGGGCTCTTCCGCCGCCATCCTGGGCCATCCGGGTCGCAGTCTGGCGGCGGCGTCCCGACTGGTCGCGGCCAGCGGGCTGCGGCTGGAGGCGGGCTGGATCGTCCTGGCCGGCGGGGCCACGGCGGCCGACGCCCTGTCGCCCCGCCTGTCCGTGTCGCTGGATGTGCAGCATCTGGGCGCCACGGGCTTTACGGTGAAGTGAGGAACCGACCCATGTCCCCCTCCCCCGAGATCGGCCGGTCCATCCTGGCCGGCGGTGTGGCCGTCAATTACCATGACTACGGCAATGGCGATCCCGTCATCCTGATCCATGGCTCCGGCCCCGGCGTCACCGCCTGGGCCAACTGGCGGCTGACCATCCCCGAACTGTCCCGGCGGGTGCGCACCATCGCGCCCGACATGCTGGGCTTCGGCTACAGCGAACGGCCGGGGGGAGAGCGGATGGTCTGCGACAAATCCGTCTGGGTGGCGCAACTGGCAGCATTGATGGACGCGCTCGACATCGACCGCGCCCACATCATCGGCAACAGTTTTGGCGGGGCCATCGCGCTGGCCATGGCCATTGCCCATCCCGACCGGGTGGGTAAGCTGGTGCTGATGGGGGCGGCGGGTACGGCCTTTCCCATTACCGACGGGCTGGACCGCATCTGGGGCTATCAACCCAGTTTCCAGGCCATGCGGCAGATGATGGACCTGTTCGCCTATGACCGCACCCTGGTCACCGATGAACTGGCGGAACTGCGCTATCAGGCCAGTCTGCGTCCGGGCGCGCAGGAAGCGTTCGCCGCCCTGTTCCCCGCCCCGCGCCAGCGCTGGGTCGATGCCCTGGCCAGCGATCCGGCCGCCATCAAGGCGCTGCCACATGACACGCTGATCATCCATGGCCGTGATGATCGCATCATTCCGCTATCCAGTTCGCTCTCCCTGCATCAATGGATCGACCGCAGCCAGTTGCATGTCTTCGGCCGCTGCGGCCACTGGACCCAGATCGAACAGGCGGCCGGATTCACGCGGCTGGTTGGGGATTTCCTGACCGACGTGTGACGTCACACACTCCTTGTCACACACTTGACCTGTTTCCGGATGATCGGAAACAGGTCAAGCTCTTTGCCGTTCCTCACTCGCCGGCGCCGCCTCCGGCAGCTTGGCTACGCCGCACGCGCGGCGCGGCGGCGGTCGCCGCCGGAGCCATTTCCGGTCACCCGGAAATGGCTCTATAATTTGCCCCAAACGCTGGCGCCATATGCGCGGCTTCACTCAATTCTGCGTCAGGCCGGCGTCGACGATGAAATTGGCACCGGTGCAGCCGGCACTTTCATCCGATGCCAGGAACAGGGCCATGCGCGCCACATGCTCGGCCGTCAGGCGGAATTTCAGCGCCTGCAGGTCGATGAATTGCTGGTTCAACTCCGGTGTCAGCCACAGCGCCGCCTGCCGGTCAGTCAGGATGGCACCCGGCACGATGCAGTTCACGCGCACGCCGCCCGGCCCATATTCACGGGCCAGCGTCCGCGTCAAACCGTTGATGGCGGCCTTGGACGTGGTGTAGCTGACCATGCCGGGCCGGCCGCGCATCCAGGAAATGCTGCCCAGCATGATGATGGCGCCGCTGCCGCGCGCCATCATGGCCGGGGCCACCGCCTGGCTGGCGAAGAACTGGTGATCCAGGTTCAGCGCCAGCATGCGCCGCCAGCTTTCCGGCTCCACAGTTTCCACAACCTGCCGGTCATCCTTGCCGGCATTGTTGATCAGCGCGTCGATGCCGCCCGCCGCCTGCTCGATATCGGCGATGGCGGCGCGGAGCGCGGCGATGTCGGTCACGTCGCAGGCGGTGAAGCGGGCGCCCGTCCGCGCTGCCATGGCCTTGCCGGCCGCCTCATCAATATCGATGAAGCTGGTACGGGCGCCCTGCGCCACAAACGCCTCCACCATCGCAGCACCGATGCCGGACGCCCCGCCCGTGATCAGGACGGAACGGCCTTCCAGACTGTGGTAACGGACGGCCGCGTTCATGGCAGGGTCTCCGCACGGCACAGCGGGCTGGGCAGGCCTGCCACATCCACCGGCATGGCGAACAAGGCCCCATCCTGGGCCCCGTCATTGCCGGCAGCAGCACTGGTGACATACAGCATCTTGCGGTCCGGCCCGCCGAAGCAGGGCATGGTCGGCGACCGCGCCGGCACCCGGTATTCGGCCATCAGCCTTCCATCCGGATCGTAGCGCTGGACCCGCCCGCCCTGGTAGAGCGCCGTCCAGTAGCAGCCATCGACATCCACCGCCGCCCCATCGGGCCGGCCCCGGTCCGGCGCGTCGGGGTCAAGCTGCGCGAACACACGCTTGTTCGCCACCTGCCCGCTTTCCGGATCGTAATCATAGGCATGGACGACAAAGCGCGGCGTGTCGGCATGGTACATCGTCCGCCCGTCGGGGAAGAAGGCAAGCCCGTTGGAGGTCAGCAGCCCGTCGAACAGCCGGCGCAGGCCCGTCCGTTCCAGCCGGAACAAGGCACCGCGCGATCCCGATTTCGGCTCATCAATGGTGCCGACGATCAGATGTCCCGATGGATCGACACGTCCGTCATTGAACCTTGTATCGCTGGCATCGCCGGGATTGGCGGCCAGCATCGGCCCAACGGCCCCGTCGGCCCCCACCCGGAAGATGCCCGTGCGCAGGGCCGCGACAAACCCGCCACCGGCCAACGGCACCGCACAGCCTACATGTTCGGGCAGGCCCAGGCTGGTCAGGCGTCCGTCGGCGGGGCGAAAGCGGTGCAGGCAGCGGCCGGGAATATCCACGAAGGACAGAATGCCGGCCGCGTCGTCCCAGACGGGACTTTCGCCCAGCGCGCAGCGCAGGGGCAGAACGGGCGTGAACAGGGTCATGCAATCGGCTCCGCAAGGATGCTGATGGTGCCGGACAGCGCGGCACCGGGTGCCAGGATGGTCATGGGCGGCAGGCCCGGCTGATTGATGGCATTGGCGCCGTGGCTGACCGGCTCCACACCAAAGAAATCGCGGCCTTCCGGGGTGAAGACGCGCAGAGTGCCGAACAGCCGGTCGGCCTTCAGCGTGACCAGCAGGTCGGGCACCAGTCCGGTCAAATGGGCGATGCCAGCCCAGCCCGCGAAATCACCGTCCAGGCCCGTGCCCGCAATCAGGCGGCCATGGCGGAAATCGGGGTCCGGCGGCATGGTCACCGTGGCCGGCAAGCCATCCCCACCCGGCCGCCAGTGCGACAGGGCGGCAAAGCGCAGCATGGCGTCGGCAGTATTGACGAAATTCGGGTGCAGGCCCATGCCGGCCAGCGTGTTGCACTTCTCATCATTGACCAGCCGCAGCCCGATCTGCAACCCGCCGGGCGACAGGCGGAATTCCTGCCGGGCGGTGAAGGCATAGGGCCAGTCGCCGTCGGCCTGCGGCCGGTGCGTCAGGCCCAGGGCCAGGCGATCGGGCCCCGTCTCCAGCACCTCCCAGGCGTGCTGCCAGCCCAATCCGTGCAGCGCGTGCGGCCCCACAATCTCCGGCGCGTTGGCCCGCAATTGCTGCCAGCGGCCGGCAAACAGGAACCGGCCATCGGCGATGCGGTTGGCAAAGGGCAGCATGGGATAGCAGCCGGAAAGCCGCGTCCCGCCCTCTACCACCCGTGCTGCCGTCGCCGGTCGCAGGATGGGGCGGCCCTCATGCGTCAGGGACAGAATGCAGGCACCCAGTTCGGGGGCGATCTCCACCCGCATCGGGCCGGCGGACAGGGTAATGACGGTGGTATTTGGCATGGCGGGTTCCCCCTTGGCGACGGGCCGTCGATATCCCTTTCAATAAGGCCCCGCCGGTGCCGCCGCCACCACTTCCTGTCCGCGCAGCGCCTGCTGCCATTCCACGGCCCGGCCCGTCATCATGCCCATGTCGGATGCGACCGCCGCGAAGCTGTAGCCATAGGAGATGAAGCGCCCGACCATGTCGGGGTTGGGACCGACAATGCCGATGGGCTTTCCCGCCGCGCGGGCAAGGCTGGCGGCCTGGGCGATCTTGGCCTGCACATCGGCATGCCCGATCTGCCCGATCAGGCCCATGGCCGCCGACAAATCGCCCGGCCCCAGGAACAAGGCATCCACCCCTGGCACAGCGGCAATCTCGGGCAGCCTGTCCACCGCGCCCGGCGTCTCCAGTTGCAGGATCACCGCCACCGCGTCATTGGCGCGTTTCAGATAATCCGGCTCCCTTCCATAGCGCGACCCGCGATGCACAGCGGCCACGCCGCGCACGCCATCGGGCGGATAACGGGTATAGGATACGGCGGCCCGCGCCTCTTCCGCATTCTCCACAAAGGGGAACATCAGGGTGCGGGCGCCGGCATCCATCACGCGCTTGACCAGCACCTGATCATTCCAGGCCAGCCGCACGATGGCTTGCGCTGGCGTGCATTCGATGGCGCGCAGGATATTGGCCAGGTCGGTCATCTCCACCGGCACATGTTCCATATCCACGACCAGGAAATCGAAGCCGCAATGGCCCAGCGCCTCGGCCGTGCTGGGCGCGCCCGACATCAGCCAGGTGCCGGTCAGCAGACGGGAAATGTCGGCCAGCCGCGGCTTCAGCGGGTTCAGGGGGGAATGCATGGTGCGTGTCCTCAATAGATCGGCGGTTCGGGCACGGATGCGGTGCCCGCCAGGAAGTCGAAGTCACAGCCCTTGGGCGCCTGACTGACATGGGCGCGGTAAAGGGCGGCATAGGATCGATCATAGGGGCTGGCGGGCGGCACCCAGGCAGCGCGACGGCGGTCCAGCTCCGCAGCATCCACCAGCATGTCCAGGGTGCCGGCCGCCACGTCCAGCCGGATCAGGTCGCCCGTGCGCACCAGCGCCAGGGGGCCGCCAACGGCCGCCTCCGGTGCCGCATGCACGATGCAGGCGCCATAATGCGTGCCCGACATGCGGGCGTCGGAGATGCGGACCATGTCGCGCACGCCCTGGGCCAGCAGTTTTTTCGGGATGGGCAGGTTGCCCCATTCCGGCATGCCGGGCGCACCCACCGGGCCGCCATGGCGCAGGATGATGACGCTGTCCGCATCCACATCCAGGTCGGGATCATCAATGGCGGCCAGCATGTCGGCATTGCTGTCAAAGACGATGGCCCGGCCCGTATGGTTCAGCAGCCTGGGGTCGGCGGCGCTGGATTTCATCACCGCCCCGTCGGGACAAAGATTGCCGCGCAGCAGGGCCAGCGTCGCCCCCCTTTCCAGCGGCACGACAGGATTGGCCGGGTCGCGGATGATGTCGTCGTCATAGCAGGCGGCGTCGGCGATATTCTCCCCCAGCGTCCGGCCCGTGACGGTCAGGCAATCCAGCCGCAGATGGTCCTTCAGCTTGGCCAGCAGGGCCGTGAGCCCGCCCGCGAAGAAGAAATCCTCCATCAGCGCATTGCCCGACGGGAACAGGTTGGCGCAGACCGGGATGCGTTTGGCCGCATCGGCCAGATCATCCAGGGTCAGGTCCACCCCGGACCGGCCGGCCATGGCGATCATATGGATGGCGGCATTGGTCGACCCGCCCAGCGCCATATAGGCGGCCACACCATTCAGGAAGGCATCGCGGGTCAGGATTTTCGCCGGCGTCAGGTCTTCCGCCACCATCTCCACAATCCGCTCCCCGCACAGCGAGGCCATGCGGCGATGGCCGCTGTCGATGGCGGGGATGGAGGAGGCACCGGGCAGCGTCAACCCCATGGCATCGACAATGCCGGTCATGGTCGATGCCGTGCCCATGGTGTTGCAGGTGCCGATGGACCGCGTCATCCGCGATTCCAGGTCCAGCCAGTCGGCTTGTGTGATGTTCCCGGCCCGCAATTCATCCCAATATTTCTTGGTATGGGTGCCGGCCCCTGTCTTGGTCCCGCGCCATTGCCCGTTGGCCATGGGGCCGGCCGGGCAATAGATCGCGGGCAGGCCGGCGCTGATGGCCCCCATGATCAGGCCCGGCGTGGACTTGTCGCAGCCGCCCAGCAGCACCGCCCCGTCAATGGGGTGGGAACGCAGCAGTTCCTCCACCTCCATGGCCAGGAAGTTGCGGTAGAGCATGGTGGTGGGCTTCACCATCACCTCCCCCACGCTCAACGCCGGCAGTTCCACCGGATAGCCACCGGCGCGCAGCACCCCGCGCTTCACCGCATCGGCCACATCACGCAGATGGATGTGACAGGGGCTCATCTCGCTCCAGGTATTCACGATGGCGATCACCGGGCGGTCCATGAACTCTTCCCGGCGCAATCCCATCTGCTGCGTGCGCTGCCGGTGCGCAAAGCCGCGCATGTCGGAAGATGCGAACCAGCGGGCGCTGCGCAGGGGGCGTTTCGGGTCGGATGGCGGGTTCGTCATGTCACCAGCTCTTATATAAGACCGCCGACATGAACAGCCCTTTATCGCCCATTGTCAATGCAAAAATCGGCGGAATACCGCCATTCCTGAAAATCTTCAAAAAGCCCGCTTGCCAAGCTTCGAACGTTGTGAACATATGTGTCTTATATAAGACTTCAGACTTACCAACGAATGAGGGAGGATCCTGTGGGCGCACCACATCTTTTGGTCCATGACCGGCGCGACAATGTCGGCGTCGTCGTCGTGGAAGGATTGGCGGCCGGCACCGACATGCTGTGCGTGGTGACGGAGGACAACAGCGAGTTCCGCCTGGCCGTCAGCCAGCCCGTCCAGATCGGCCACAAAGTTGCCCTGCGTGACCTCGCGGTGGGCGACACGGTCATCAAGTACGGGGAGGATATCGGCAAGGTGGTGCAGCCGATCGCGGCCGGCACCCATGTCCACACCCACAATCTGAAAACCAAGCGCTGGTAAGGGGAGCCCGGATCATGGGATTGTCCGATCGTAAAATCTGGGGCTACCGCCGTGAAAACGGCCGTGTCGGCGTGCGCAACCATGTCGTCATCCTGCCGCTGGATGATATTTCCAACGCGGCCTGCGAGGCCGTCGCCGCCCATATCCAGGGCACCATCGCCCTGCCCCATTCCTATGGAAGGTTACAGTTCGGCGCCGACCTGGACCTGCATTTCCGCACCATCATCGGCACCGGCGCCAACCCCAACGTGGCCGCCTGTGTGGTGATCGGGATCGAGGAAGGCTGGACCCAGAAGGTGGTGGACGGCATCGCCGCCACCGGCAAGCCTGTCGCCGGCTTCTGGATCGAAGGCAATGGTGACATTGCCACGGTCGCCGCCGCCAGCCGCAAGGCCAAGGAATTCTCCCAATGGGCGTCCGAACTGGTGCGCACGCCCTGCCCGCTGTCGGAAGTCTGGGTCGCCGCCAAATGCGGGGAAAGCGACACGACGACGGGTCTGGCCTCCTGCCCCACCGTCGGCAACATGTATGACAAGCTGGTGGAACTGGGCCTTTATGGCTGCTTCGGCGAGACGTCGGAACTGACCGGTGCCGAGCATCTGGCCGCCGCCCGCGCCGCCAATCCGGAGGTCGCGGCCAAGTTCATGAAGACCTGGCAGGCCTATCAGGATGACGTGATCGAGGCGCACAAGACCTCCGACCTGTCCGACAGCCAGCCGACCAAGGGCAATATCGCCGGCGGCCTGACGACGATCGAGGAAAAGGCCCTGGGCAACCTGGAAAAGATCGGCAAGAAGACGAGCTTCATCGACGTGCTGGAACCGGCCGAAGCGCCGGCCAAGGGGCCCGGTCTCTATTTCATGGACACGTCGTCGGCCGCCGCCGAATGCTGCACTTTGCAGGCCGCCGCCGGCTATGTCGTCCATTGCTTCCCCACGGGTCAGGGCAATGTCATCGGCAACCCGATCATGCCGGTCATCAAGATCACGGGCAATCCGCGCACCGTGCGGTTGATGAGCGAGCATGTGGATGTGGACGTATCTGGCATCGTGCGCCGCGACATGACCATCGATCAGGCCGGCGACGCCCTGATCGACGTCATCGCCCGCACCGCCAACGGTCGCCTGACCGCGGCCGAGGCGCTGGGCCATAGGGAGTTCGTGATGACCAAGCTCTACCGGTCGGCATGAGCACGGTTACGCTTGGCCTGGACGAGGCCCGGCGGCTGGCGGAGGGGGCGCTGCTGAAAAGCGGCGTCGCCCCGGCGGCCGCACTGGCAACGGCATCCGCGCTGGTCGCGGCAGAGGTGGATGGGCAGGCGGGCCATGGCCTGTCGCGCGTCCCCTCCTACGCGCTGCATGCGCGGGTCGGCAAGGTGGATGGCAAGGCGGTGCCACAGGCAGCGACGGCCGGCGAAGCCGGGGTCCGCATCGATGCCGGGCACGGTTTCGCCTATCCGGCCGTCGATCTGGCGATCGAACGGCTGGTGCCGCTGGCGGGGAAGACCGGCGTTGCCGCGGCTGCCATCCATCGCTCCCACCATTTCGGCCAGGCCGGGCGGCATGTCGAACGACTGGCGGACCGGGGGCTGGTGGCCCTGGCGTTTGCCAACACACCGGGCGCCATGGCGCTGCCGGGCGGGCGGCGGTCGCTGATGGGCACCAACCCCATCGCCTTTGCCGCCCCCCTGCCCGGCCGCAGCCCGCTGGTCATCGACATGGCTTTGTCGGTGGCCGCGCGCGGCAAGATCATGGCGGCATCCAAGGCCGGCAAGCCCATCCCCGATGGCTGGGCCCTGGACACCGACGGCAACCCGACCACCGACGCGAAGGCTGCGCTGTCCGGCAGCCTTCTGCCCATCGGCGGGGCCAAGGGGGCGGCGCTAGCCCTGATGGTGGAGGTGATCTGCGCGGCGCTGGTCGGCGGCAATTTCGCCTGGAACGCCAGCGGTTTCTTCGATGGGGACGGCGGCCCGCCGGACCTGGGCCAATTGCTGATCGTGCTGGACCCCGCCCGGTTCGGCGGGGGTGGCTATGTCGAACACATGGCCCATCTGCTGCTGACCGTGGCGGGAGAGGCGCCGGCAAGACTGCCCGGCGACCGTCGGCTGGCCCTGCGTGAAAAGGCGGCGACGGAAGGGCTGACCATCCCGGCGGCCCTGCACGCGGAAATCGCGGGACTGGCGGCGTAGGTCCAATAAAAACAAGGGAGGAAGAAGTGCCCGATATCGTCATCACCGAATTCATGGACGAAGAAGCGATCGCCAATGTGCTGGGCGGGCGCGACGTCCTGTACGATCCCACGCTGGTCGACCATCCGGACAAGCTGGTGGCAGCATTGGCGGACGCCCGCGCCCTGGTCGTGCGCAACCGCACCCAGGTGCGCGAACCGCTGCTGGCCAAGGCGCCGAAGCTGCGGGTGGTGGGACGGCTGGGCGTGGGTCTGGACAATATCGACACGGCCGCCTGTGCGGCCCGCAATGTCAAGGTCCGCCCAGCCACGGGTGCCAATGACCTGGCCGTGGCCGAATATGTCATCACCGCCGCCATGATGCTGCTGCGCCGGTCCTGGTTCGCATCCGACCGCGTGGCGGCCGGCACTTGGCCGCGCATGGACCTGATCGGCCGGGAAGCGGCGGGCAAGCGGCTGGGCCTGGTCGGCTATGGTGCCATCGCCCGGCTGACGGCACAGAAGGCCCGCGCGCTGGGCTTCACCATCGCCGCCTTCGATCCGCATTTGCCCGAACGCCACCCGGCCTGGCTGCAGGCCGACCGCATGTCGCTGGACACGTTGCTGGAACGGTCCGACGTGGTCAGCCTGCATGTGCCGCTGACGGCCGAAACCCGCGACATGATCGATGCGCCGGCCATCGCCCGCATGAAGAAGGATGCCGTCCTGATCAATGCCGCGCGCGGCGGCGTGGTGGATGAGGCGGCACTGTGCGCGGCGCTGAAGGAGGGCCGGCTGGGCGGGGCCGCCCTGGACGTGTTCGCCACCGAACCGGTGACGGCGGCCTCTGGCGCCCTGTTCCAGAATGTGCCCAACCTGATCCTGACCCCGCACATCGCCGGCGTGACCGATGAAAGCAACGCAAGGGTCAGCGAGGTGACGGCCCGCGCCGTGCTGGAGGAACTGGAGGCATGATTGCAATGGCCGCCCCCGCGCCATCCCGGCTGACCCATGTCCGGGGGCTGATGCCCGGCCTGATCGCCACCATCGTCGTGGCGCTGGCGGCAACCTATCTGTCCGACCATTACAACGCCCCGCCCATGGTCTTCGCCCTGCTGCTGGGCATGGCGCTGAACACGTTACCGGGCGAGCCGCGCTATGCGCCCGGCATTGCCTTGTCGGCGCGCACGCTGCTGCGCCTGTCGGTGGCGCTGCTGGGGCTGCGCATCACCTTCGCGCAGGTGGGCGATCTGGGCTGGTCGACGGCGGCCATGGTCGCCTGCGCCGTACCGGCCACCATCGGCTTCGGCTGGGCCCTGTCGCGGTTGACGGGGGTGGGCGGCCGGTTCGGCGTGCTGTCGGGCGGGGCGGTTGGCATCTGCGGGGCGTCCGCCGCCATGGCCATCGCCGCCGCCTGGCCGCGCAAGGATGCCGAACGCGACACGGTCGTGGTCATTGCCTGCATCACCAGCCTGTCGACCATGGCCATGCTGGCCTATCCGGCCTTCGCCGGCTGGCTGGGCCTGGACGCCATGGCCGCCGGTCGCTTCTTCGGCGGGTCCATCCATGATGTGGCGCAGGTGGTGGGCGCCGGCTACAGCCAGTCGCCGCAGGCCGGCGATACGGCAACGGTGGTGAAGCTGATGCGGGTGGCCATGCTGCTGCCCGTCGTCATGGCCATCACCCTGCTGGCGGCGCGCGGGCGCAAGGCACAGGACGGGGAGGCGAAGGTGACGCCGCTGCCCGGCTTCCTGGTCGGCTTCGTGGCGCTGGCCTTCGTCAATGGCATGGGCTGGGTGCCGGGATCGGTGGCGGGGGCGTTGACGGAACTGTCGCGCTGGCTGCTGCTGGTGTCCGTCGCGGCCCTGGGCATGAAGACATCGGCCAAGGACATCATGGAGGTGGGGCGCGCGGCCGTCACTCTGGTTGTGGCCGAAACCGCCTTCATCGCCCTGTTCGTGCTGGCCTGGATCAAGATTGTCGGCTGACGGCGGGACAGGATAGAAACGGGAGCGGCCGGCAAAGGCCGCCGGGAGGGACAGCGACCATGACCGACCATATCCTGGCCATCGACCAGGGCACGACCGGCACCACGATCATCATCTTCGACCGGGAAACCCACATTGTCGGCCGCGCCTATGCGGAATTCACCCAGCATTACCCCCAGGGCGGCTGGGTCGAACATGATGCGGCGGAGATCTGGCGCGTCACGCTGGACACGGCCGCCCGCGCCCTGAAGGATGCCAATATCGGCCCGCGCGACCTGCGCGCCATCGGCATCACCAACCAGCGTGAAACGGTCCTGGCCTGGAACCGGCATACGGGCGAGCCCGTCCACCGCGCCATCGTCTGGCAGGACCGGCGCACGGCCGGCTTCTGCGACGAATTACGGGCCCGCACGGGCGTGGTGGAGATGATCCGGGCCAAGACCGGTCTGGTGGTCGATCCCTATTTTTCGGGCACCAAGATGCGCTGGCTGCTGGACAATGTGCCGGGCATGCGCACGGGCGTGGACCGGGGCGACATCCTGTTCGGCACCATCGACAGCTGGCTGATCTGGAACCTGACGGGCGGTGCCGTGCATGCCACCGACCCGTCGAATGCCGCCCGCACCCAGCTTTACGACATCCATGAAGGGCGCTGGGACGATGAATTGCTGGCGCTGATGGATGTACCACGGCAGGCGCTGCCCACGGTGATGTCATCGTCGGCCGTGCTGGGCCATACCAGCGAGGGCGGGTTCCTGGGCGCGGCCGGCATCCCCATCGCCGGGGTGGCGGGCGACCAGCAGGCGGCCCTGTTCGGCCAGGCTTGCCACGGGCCGGGTCTGGCCAAGAACACCTATGGCACCGGTTCCTTCCTGCTGATGCATACGGGCGCTTCCACCCTGCGCGATCCCGGCCCGCTTCTGTCCACCGTGGCCTGGCGCATCGGTGACCAGCCGCTGGAATATGCGCTGGAAGGGGCGATTTTCGTCACCGGGGCCGCCGTACAATGGCTGCGCGACGGGCTGGGCCTGATCGCGGCCGCGGCGGAAACCGAGGCGCTGGCCCGGTCCATCCCCGACAATGACGGCGTCTATTTCGTGCCGGCCCTGACGGGGCTGGGCGCGCCGCACTGGGACCCTTATGCCCGCGGCCTGATCGCCGGCCTGACGCGGGGTACGGGCCGGGCCCATATCGTGCGCGCGGCACTGGAAGCCATGGCCTATCAGACCCGCGACGTCACCCGCGCCATTGAGGCGCAGACGGGCATTGCGCTTTCCGAGCTGCGGGCCGATGGCGGTGCCGTTGGCAATGGCTTCCTGATGCAGTTCCAGGCCGACCTGCTGGGCGTACCGGTGGAGGTGCCGCGCGTGTCGGAGACGACGGCGCTGGGGGCAGCATATCTGGCCGGGCTGGCGACAGGTGTGTGGCAGGACCGGGCGGAGATCCGCGCCACCTGGAAACTGGCCCGCCGCTATGAACCCGGCATGAAGCCGGCGGACCGCGACCGGCTGTATGATCGCTGGGTCAAGGCCGTGGAACGGTCGCGCGGCTGGGCGGAAGCCTGAGCCCGGCATGTGGAGCAACAGATGAGTTTCGATCGCGCAGCCGGACTGGCCCAACTGGCCGAAGACCTTGAATGGGATCTGGTCGTCATCGGCGGCGGGGCCACGGGCCTGGGCACGGCGCTGGATGCGGCGGCGCGGGGATACCGCACCCTGCTGCTGGAAGCACATGATTTCGCCAAGGGCACCTCTTCCCGCTCCACCAAGCTGGTGCATGGCGGCGTGCGCTATCTGGCCCAGGGCAATATCCATCTGGTCCGCCACGCCCTGCATGAACGCGGCCGGCTTTTGTCCAACGCGCCGCAGGTGACGCACCGCCAGGCCTTCATCGTCCCCTGCTATGGCTGGTGGGACATGGCCTTCTACGGCGCGGGCCTGTTCGCCTATGATCTGCTGGCGGGAAAACTGGGTCTGGGCCGGTCGCGCCTGCTGTCGCGGACGGAGGTCTTGCGGCGCCTGCCCACGGTGAAGCGCGACGGGCTGACCGGCGGCGTGCTGTATTATGACGGGCAGTTCGATGACAGCCGCCTGGCCCTGACCATCGCGCAGACGGCGGCCGACCAGGGGGCGGTGCTGCTGAACTATGTCGCCGTCACGGGCCTGACCAAGCAGGATGGCCGCATCGACGGCGTCACGGCGCGGGATGCGGAGACGGGTACCACTTACCGCATTCGGGCCAAGGCCGTGGTCAATGCTGCCGGCATCTTCATGGACGAAATCCGCCGCATGGACCGGCCCGACCTGCCGGAAGGATTGTCGCTGAGCCAGGGTATCCATCTGGTGCTGGACCCGTCCTTCCTGGGCGGGGATGACGCCATCATGATCCCCAAGACGGAAGATGGCCGCGTGCTGTTCGTGCTGCCCTGGCTGGGGCGGACCATCGTCGGCACCACCGATACGCCCATCCCCACGGCCAGCCTGGAGCCGCATGCGCTGGAAAGCGAGATCGCGTTCCTGCTGGACCATGCCGCCAAATATCTGACCCGCGCCCCATCACGCGCCGATGTGCGCGCCGTGTTCACGGGCATCCGCCCCCTGGTGAAGGTAAAGGGCGCATCCGGCACCTCGGCCGTGCCGCGCGACCATGTGCTGATGGTGTCGGACAGCGGTCTGGTCACCATCACCGGCGGCAAATGGACCACCTATCGCGAAATGGCCGAACAGACGGTGGATGCCGCCGCCCGTGCCGGCAGCCTGCCACCCGCGGCCAGCCCCACAGCCGGCCTGCGCCTGCATGGCTGGGTGGAACGGGCGGACGCGGCCGACCCGCTGATGTCCTATGGCGCAGATGCGTCGGCGGTGCGGGCCGTGCTGGCGGAACGGCCGGGCTGGGCGGCCCCCATGCATCCCGACCTGCCCTATTTCCTGGGTGAAGCCGCCTATGCCGCCCGCCACCTGATGGCGCGGACGGTGGAAGATGTGCTGTCCCGGCGCACCCGCGCCCTGCTGCTGGACGCCCGTGCGGCAGCGGCGGCGGCCCCCGCCGTGGCGGCCGTGCTGGCCGCGGAACTGGGCCGCGACGGCGCCTGGGTGGAAGCGCAGGTGGCGGAATTCCAGGCGCTGGCCATGGCGTCCACGGCTTGACGGGAGCTTACCCCAGCGTCACCGAATAGGACAGGTCGCGGGCATAGACGCGGCTGGTGCGCCATTCAACCTTGCGGTCCTGCAGCGACAGGGCCAGACGGTCGATGCACAGGATGGCGGCCCCGGCCGGTGCGCCCAGCAGGCGCTGATCCTCCGGCGTGGCGCTTTCCGCCCGCAATTCCTCGCCGGCCGAGACGATGTTGATGCCATATTCGGTCTGGTACAGCGAATAGAGCGTGTTGGGCAGCGGCATCCGGTCTTCGATGCGCGGGAACAGGGCCGATGGCAGGATGATGGTTTCGCGGATCGTGGGCTTGCCGTCGATCAGGCGCACACGGTTGATCTCCACCACCTTGGCGCCCTTGGCCAGATCCAGCTTCTGCTGGTCGGCAACACGGGCCACGCGCACACGCACGCTCTGGTCGCCCATGCTGGGCGTCACCCGCTCCCCACCCGGCCGCACCATGCGGAAGAAGCGGAACAGCGACCGTTCCTGTGTGTTTTCCGCGATGAAGGTGCCCTTGCCCTGGTGCCGGACCAGCAGCTTTTCCGCCGTCAGCGCGTCCAGCACCTTGCGCATCGTGCCCTGGCTGACCCCCAGTTCACGGGCCAGGGCCTGTTCGCTGGGAATAGCTTCGCCCGGCCGCCAGACACCTTCGGCGACCTTATTGACGATGATGTCATAGACTTGGCGATAAAGCGGGCGGTAACCGGGGGCTTCCATGCCGGGGGGCATCCTGGAATTGAGCAAGACTTCTATAAGATAAAACAATTTGGGGTTGGAGGGGCAAGGTTTTTGCCGCTCCAACCCTTATTTCCCGCTCTTTCTGACTGAAAGTCGGGGATGTCCGCAACCCGGACAGTCGTCAGCCCAGCCCCCCGATACAGGCATATTTCAAGGTCGTGTAATCATCGATGCCATGGCGTGAGCCCTCAACGCCCACGCCCGAGTCCTTATGCCCGCCGAACGGCGCCACTTCCGTGGTGATCAGCCCTTCATTGATACCGACCAGACCATAATCCAGCCCCTCCATCATGCGGAAAGACCGGCCCAGATCACGGGTGTAGACGTACGACGCCAGGCCATATTCGGTATCATTGGCCATGCGCAGGGCGTCTGTTTCCGTCGTGAAGCGGAAGACGGGCGCCAGCGGGGCGAAGGTTTCATCGCGCGCCACCTTCATGGCGGGCGTGACTCCGGTCAGCAAGGTCGGCTGGAAGAAGCTGCCGCCGCGTTCATGCCGCGCCCCGCCGGTGATCAGACTGGCGCCCTTGGATATTGCGTCGGCGACATGTTCTTCGATCTTGGCAACACCGCCCATGTCGATCAAGGGGCCTTGGACCACCCCTTCCTCCAGCCCGTCACCCACCTTCATCGCCGCCATGGCCGCCCCCAGCTTGGCGACAAAAGCATCATGGATGCCGTCCTGGACCAGGAAACGGTTGGCGCAGACGCAGGTCTGGCCAGTATTGCGGAACTTGGCCACCATGGCGCCGGCCACGGCCGCGTCCAGATCGGCATCATCAAACACGATGAAGGGCGCGTTGCCGCCCAGTTCCATCGACACGCGCTTCATATGGGCCATGGCCTGGGCCGCCAGCCCCTTGCCCACCGCTGTTGACCCGGTGAAGGTGATCTTGCGCAGCAACGGATTCTCGCACATCTCCGCCGCGATCTGCGCCGCGGAACCGGTGACGACGTTCAACACCCCGGCCGGGAACCCCACCTGTTCGGCGAGCGCCGCCACGGCCAGGGCGGAATAAGGTGTCTGCGTCGCCGGCTTGACCACCATGGTACAGCCGGCGGCCAGGGCCGCGCCCATCTTGCGGGCGATCATGCTGTTGGGGAAGTTCCAGGGAGTGATGGCCCCCACCACGCCCACCGGTTCGCGCACGGCCAGCAGGCGACGGCCCTTCCAGGGGGACGGGATGACATCGCCATAGACGCGCCGCGCCTCCTCCGCGAACCAGCGTATATAGGCGGCCCCCAGCGTCACCTCACCCGCTGCCTCCGCCAGGGGCTTGCCCATTTCCAGCGTCAGCAGCCGGGCCAGATCGGCGCGGTTGGCCAGGATGGCGTCATGCAGCTTCATCATCAGGTTGGCCCGGTCCGCCGCCGTCCAGCCGCGCCAGCCCAGAAAGGCCCGGTGCGCCGCCGCGATCGCCACCGCTGTTTCCGCGCGCCCCGCCTTGGGTATTGAGCCCAGCACATCACCTGTTGAGGGATTGGAAACAGCGATGGTGGTGCCATCCATGGCATCCTGCCAGACGCCATCGATGAAACATTGCTGACGCAACAGCGGGTGGGAGAGGGACATTTCGTGGGTTTCCTTCCTGCGGGTCAGGCGTCGGGCGCCTTTTCGGACTGGACGAGTATCTATGATAACTCTTATATAAGATACAACTCTTGTCTTACCGATAACCATGCGGTAGGAATGAAGCAACCCCGCCAACAAGGGGAGCCGACAATTGAACAGGGAGGATAAGACATGCAGCGTGCAACGCATCTGACGCGCCTGGCGGCCGGCACGGCGCTGGCCCTGGTGGGCCTGGCCGGCGCGGCCGTCGCCCAGGAAAGCTCCGGCATCCTGCTGGAAGAAATCATCGTGACCGCCCAGAAGCGGGTCCAGAATCTGCAAGACGTGCCCGTCGCCATCAGCGTGGTGACCGGTGACCAGCTGGAACAGGCCAATGTCAATTCGGCCGAACAGTTGTTCCAGCGTGTGCCCACCATCACCTTCCGCAAGGGCAACACCAACAAGGACAGTGCCATCTCCATCCGTGGCGTGGGCACCATCTCCTTCGCGTCGGGCGTGGAACCGTCGGTATCCACCGTCATCGACGGTGTGGTCTATGCCCGTGCCGGCCAGCAGACGGCCGATTTCCTGGATCTGGAACGGGTGGAAGTGCTGCGCGGCCCGCAGGGATCGATCTTCGGCAAGAATGCGTCGGCCGGCGTGGTCAACATCACCACCCGCTCCCCGGCGGCCAGCCCAAAAAGCTTTGCCGAGGCCTCCTATTATGAAGGCAACGAATACCGGCTGAAGGCGGGCGTGTCCGGGCCGATGTCGGACAAGCTGTCGGGCCTGATCACCGGCTTCTTCAGCCATTATGACGGCAACGGCACCAACGTCCATAACGGCAACGACATCAACGGCTACGAACGTTACGGCGCCCGCATGAAGCTGGTGCTGGACGCGACGGAGGATGTGCGCCTGACGGCCATCGCCGATTATGCCAAGGCCAGCGACAATGGCTATGCCGACAGCATCGGCACCGTCTTTGCCGGCGCCTTCAACGACCAGATCTTCCGCCCGTCGCTGTCGCCGCTGACGCCCGGTGCCCGCAACAAGGATATCGACAACGATCTGGATCCCAAGACGCGGGACAAGAATTCCGGAGCGTCGCTGCAGGCCGATATCGATCTGGGGGCGGCCGCCATCACATCCATCACCGCCTATCGCCATTGGTACAATTACCAGCAGCGCGACGGTGATTTCCGATCCGACAGCCCGACCTATGTGGCCACGGGCGTAGCGGCCGGCGATAATCGTTCGCACGACCGGGGCGACCTGTCCTTTGACCAGTTCACCCAGGAACTGCGCATCGCGTCCACCGGCAAGAACTTCATCGATTATGTCGCCGGGCTTTACTATTACACCACCAAGGAAGTGGATTTCTTCAATCGCACGGTCACCGTCTGCTCCGCCACCACCCTGGCGGCGGTGAATGGTCTGCTGCCCTGCCGGGCCGGCGCGTCGACCTTCGTCACCAACGAAGGCAATGCGGACTTCACCACCAAGCTGAAGAATTACGCGGCCTTCGGCCAGGCCACGGTGAATTTCACCGATGATTTCCGCGCCATCGTCGGCGGCCGCTACACCGACGACAAGGTGTCGTTCAATTTCGAACGCCGTTCCACCTCCACGGCCGCCTTCCCCGGCGTCCGGCCCTATTTCGCCGCCAACGGCACTACCAGCCAGGACGGCGTGTCGGGCAATGCCGGCCTTCAGTATGATTTCACCGACGATGTGATCGGCTACGCCACCTATACCCGGGGCTATAAGGGCCCGGCGCTGAACGTGTTCTTCAACATGGTGGCGACCGACACCCTGCCCATCGCGGCGGAAAAGTCGAACAGCTATGAAATCGGCCTGAAGACACGCTTCCCCGAAGCGGGCTTGATGCTGAACATGGCCGCGTTCAAGACGATGTATGACGGGTATCAGGCCAATAATCTGGAACTGGTGGCCGGCCAGGTGGTGACCCGTCTGACCAATGCCGGCGAGGTGTCGACGCGCGGCCTGGAAGCCGATTTCACCTGGGCTGTCACCCGTGATCTGGAATTCAATGGCGGCGTCTCCTACACCAAGGCCCGCATTGACCAGTTCAAGTGCCCGGCGGCCCAGCCCACCTGCGCCGACGCCCTGAATGGCAAGCCCCTGCCGTTTTCCGCCAAGTGGAAGGGGTCGGTCACGGCGGATTGGCGCCTGCCCGTGGATCTGCCCAATGGCGACCTGAACCTGACCAACACAGTCCAGTTCACCTCCAAGGTCGGGTTCGACCTGAACCAGAATCCCAACGCCGTCCAGGCCGGCTACGCCACCTGGGATTCGGTGCTGGCCTGGACGTCGGATGATGACACCTGGCGCGTCTCCCTGATCGCCAAGAACATCACCGACAAGAAGTTCGTGATCCTGCGCATTCCCAACGGCACCTCGTTCATGCGCCAGATCACCCCGCGCGACGCCGAGCGGTATTTCGGCGGTTCGGTCCGGGTCAATTTCTGATCCGGTTCTCCCAGCTACCACTGCCCCCCCCCGGCGCCGACCCGCGCCGGGGGATTTTTTTATCAACCCAGCACCATTGTCCGCAGCACCTTCTTATCGATCTTGCCGGTGGCGCCCAGTGGCATGGTATCGACGAAACGTACATCGTCGGGGATCTGCCATTTCGACAGCCGCCCCTGGAAATGGGCCAGGAACTCCGCCGCCGTCGCCTTTTCTTCCGGCTTCAGCTGCACCACCAGCAACGGCCGCTCGTCCCATTTCGGGTCGGGCATGGCGATGGCGGCACAGAGTGCCGCCTTGGGATGGCCAGCGGCGATGTTTTCGATCTCCTGGGAGCTGATCCATTCCCCGCCGGACTTGATGACATCCTTGGCCCGGTCGGCGATGCGCATATAGCCAAACGCGTCGATATCGGCGATGTCGCCCGTATCGAACCAGCCCTCGTCATCAAGCACCTGCCCGCCATCGCCATGCAGATATCCCGACGCCACCACCGGCCCGCGCACCAGCAACCGGCCGGTCCGCGTGCCGTCATGGGGCAGATCGGCGCCGTCCGGCCCGCGCAGGGCCAGATCGATCCCCAGCGGCGGCCGCCCCTGTCGCGCGCGGTAGGGCATCTGCGTCTCGAACGTCGTTCCGTCCAGTTCCGGCACCAGCTTGAAATGCGTGCCGATGGGCGATGTTTCGGTCATGCCCCAGGCATGGCGGGCACTGACGCCGAAATCGTTCAGGCGGCGCAGGACGCTTTCCGGGCAGGCGGCCCCGCCGATGATGACCCGCTGCAAGGGCCCGAAATCCCCGCCATGGCGTTCCAGATGCTGGACCAGCGCCTGCCAGATGGTGGGCACGGCTGCGGCGAACGTCACCCCTTCCCCCCGGATCAGGTCCAGCAGGGAGACGGGGTCCAGTTTCGATCCCGGCAATACCAGCTTGCAGCCCACGGCCGCCGTCGACAACGGAATGCCCCAGGCATTGGCGTGGTACATGGGCACGATGGGCATGGCGACATCGCCCACCGACAGGCCCATGACGTCGGGTTGCAGGCTCATCCACATATGGATCATGGTGGAACGATGGGAATAAAGCACACCCTTGGGATTGCCGGTCGTGCCCGACGTGTAGCAAAGCGCCGCCGCCGTCCGTTCGTCGAAATCACCCCAGGGATGGCCGTCATCCACCGCGGCACCGACCCATTCCTCATACCCGATGGCCTGGGGCAGCAGGGTGCGGTCGATATCCGCCTGCGCGCACAGCAGCACGACATGGGTCACCGTCGGGCAATCCGGCAGCAATTCCGCCACCAGGCCTGCAAAAACGGGATCGGCCAGAATGACCCGGTCGCCGGCATGGTTGATGATGAACCGGATCTGTTCCTTGAACAGGCGCGGGTTCAGCGTGTGGCAGACGGCGCCCATGCCCATGATGGCAAACCAGGCCTCCAGGTGCCGGTCGCTGTTCCAGGCCAGGGTGGCGACCCGGTCGCCCGGCCCGATCCCCAGCCCGCGCAGCGCACTGGACAGGCGGCGGGCGCGGTCGCGGATTTGGCGATAATCGCTATAGGCAACCGCGCCGCCGGCCGATGGCTCCACCCGTCGTGTCGCCACCACCCGGTTGCCATCCCAGCGCGCCGCGTGATCGATGATACGGTTCACCGTCAGCGGCCAGTCCTGCATCAGCCCGAACATCTCCATCCCCCTTCCTTGTCCGCGCCCGCATTTCGTAATGACCAACCCGGCGGCTGGACAGGGCGTTCGATTAAGTCTTATATTAGATATAAGAGTTCATATGAAGAATAAGCCGGCCGCCGGGCGCATCCCGCCGCGCATGGCATGTTGAGGGAAGGGAACGAGATGCAGTTGCTTGAAACGGACGGTGGCTTCGACCTGATCCTGGCAGGTCGCCCCGTTCTGCGCCACCGTGCCGATGCACCCTGCCTCTATGTCGGGCACGGCGATCCGCGGGTGGAGATGTATCACGGCCATTTCGATATTGAAGACAGTATCGTCGAACGGCTGGGACTGCGCCATGCCGCGGTCACGCGCGACGGGGACGGTGCCGCGCGCGTCACCCTGTCCATCGCCCCATCCCTGCCCACCCTGGTCACGCTGACCCTGTCGGGCGGGCCCCAGGACGCCCGCATCCGTATCGATACGCATGACGCCACGCTGAACCGGCTGTGGCTGCGCGTGGTAGCGGAAAAGGGCGAGCATGTCTGGGGCGGGGGGGAGCAGCTTTCCTATTTCGACATGCGCGGCCGCCGCTTCCCGCTCTGGACCTCCGAACCCGGCGTGGGCCGCGACAAGTCCACGCTGCTGACCTTCCAGGCCGATCAGAAGGGCAAGGCCGGCGGCGACTATTACAAGACCAACTATCCCCAGCCCACCTACCTGTCGTCGCGCCGCTACGCCCTGCATATCGACACGATGGCATATAGTGCCTTCGATTTCCGAAAAGATGACTGGCACGAGCTGGAGATCTGGGCGGCGCGGGCCACGATCGAACTGTGGGCGCGCGATGCCTTCACCGATCTGGTCACGGCCCTGTCCGACC
>CALRTC020000033.1:0-66330 GCA_943371025.1 Hydrogenophaga intermedia | reverse complement strand
TCGGTCGGGGCGAGGCATGGGCCTCACCCCGACCGACGGTGCTGGACGCTACCCAAGCCGCTTCTCCTTCTCCACCACCCACCGCGCCAGTTCCCCATGCGCAGTACGGGCGACGGCTTGCATATGGTCGTCGGGCACGGTCGGGGTGGTCAGTTCCACGCGCAAGCCGTTGGGGTCAAAGAAATAGATGGATTTGATGATGTGATGATCGGTGACGCCGATGACCTCCACCCCTGCGGCCTGCAGGCGAGCCATGGCCTGTTCCACCTCCGCCACGCTGCCGACGCGCAGGGCGATGTGGTTGACCCAGGCCGGCGTGTTGGGCGAGGGCGCGGCGGCCACATCATCACCCAGATCGAAGAAGGCCATGTAGGAGCCGTCGCGCATCTGGAAGAAGATATGGACATAGGGGCAATATTCGCCCGTGCTGGGCACATTGTCGCTGCGGATGACATGCACCAGCGGCAGGCCCAGCAGATCCTCGTAAAAATGCCGGGTCTCCTCCGCATCGCGGCAGCGCCAGGCGAAATGGTGAAGGCCATGGATGGGAACAGGGGGCTGCATGCTGCGTCTCCTGGATCAAAGCCGGCCGCACCAGCCGGCAATATGGTCGGCAACCTCGTCAACCAGATGGGGCTGACCGCTGAGATAATGGTTGCCGCCCTTGATGGCGTGCCGTTGCACCCGGCCCCGTGCCGCTTCTGCCCAGGCTGCATTGTCGGACGGGAACACCGACGGATCGGCCGTATATTCCAGCAGCAGGACCGGCACACTGGTCCGGGCAAGATTGGCCGGACCGTCGCCCCGGCTGCTGGGCGACCACTGGCTGAGATATCCGGTCAGCGAGGTATAGCGCCCCATGCTGTTGGCGGCATAGTTCTGCGCCCGCGGCGGCCCCCAGACAGTCGTGCCTGGGACGCGGTCATTGGGGTCGATGCTTGGGTCCAGGCAGCGCGGATCGGCCAGCGTGCGGTGGATGACGAAGGCTTCGTCGCGCATGCCGTCGGCCCGTGCGCGCAACTGGCTGAGCCGGTCGCGGGCCCAGGCCTCGATCCCGGCATTGCGCGCGCGCTGTGCCCGGCGATAGCGTTCCATGAAGGCGGCGCTGTAGGGCGGGCCGTTGTCCGGGTTAAACATGTCCAACTGCGTGCAGGACGGCATCGGGTCATGTTCGTCGACCACGGCGGGATCGATCCAGGTTTCCATCAGGCGGGACCGGCCCAGATGCGCCGCCGCCAGGACAATGCCATTTGCCGGCGGCAGGTCTTCAGGGCGCAGGTCGATCGGGTCGCCCGCTGGCGTGTCGGTGATGGTCAGCCGTTCGGCCTGCGCCTGATAGAAGGCCGACAGGGCCGCCCCGCCGGAATTGCCGATCAGCGCCACGCGGTCGAACCCCTGACGGCGCAGCCAGGCGACACCGGCCCCCATATCCTGGATCACCTGTTCCAGCAGCAGCACGGCATCATTGCCCATGTAGCGCGAATTCAGCGCCAGCGTGGCAATGCCGCGCGCCGCCAACGGGTCGACAAGATAATGGCCCATGAAATTGCTGGTCGGATGCATGATGATGGCGGCGGTCCTGGCCCCCGGCGGCCGGGCAAAGGCGCCATAGATGCGCGGGCGCAGCATCTGCAGGCCCGACTGGCTTTCCATGGCGGCCCCCGGCCGCACATCGATGACGACGAGTTCCAGGTTCATACTTCCTCCCCAACGGCTTGATTTGTTTATGGTTATTGGCGGACCACAACATGCGTAACGGCGTTCAGGACGACATCACTGACCGGCTTTGCGCCCTGTCGGAAGCGGTGGCCGCCATCGGCCGTCCGCGGTTCGATGACGCGCTGCTGACGGCCGTGGCGCGGGTGATCCCGGTCGACCATTGCACCATCCTTTGCTATTCGGCGGCGGGTGGGTTGAAGCAGGTGGGCGGGTCCAGCCTGCATGACCGGGCGACGGTGCTGTCGCTGGGCCGCGACTATGTCGCCGGCCTGCATGAATTCGACCCGAATTTCGCGGAACTGGCCCGCCTCTCCAGCAGCCGCAAGGTGATCTTCCGCCGCCACGACCCGGCGCGCTTCACCACCCAGGATTATCTGCGCCGCTTCTACACGACCGTCGGTATCGTCGATAAGGTGTCCTATATCTGGCGCACCTCCGATCTGGCCTTCTATCTGAACTTTTACCGCTCGTTGCGCTCGGGCACGTTCGAGGCGGGGGAGGTCGATCTTCTGTCCCGGCTGACCCCGCTGTTGACCAGCATCGTCCGCCAGCATTGCGCCCATTACATCGTGCAGTCGGACATCAATGCCGGCCGTACCCTGCCGTTTGTCGAACGGCTGGTGGAACTGGCGGAGGAGACGCTGAGCACACGGGAACTGGCCGTGTGCTGCCGCATCGTTCTGGGCTATCAGACGGATGGGATCGCCGCCGACCTGGGTGTGCGCCCGTCCACCGTGACGACCCTGCGCAAGCGCGCGTACCAGAAGCTGGGCATCGCGTCCCAGGCGGAACTGTTCGCGCTGTGCCTGCGCAACCTGCCCCGCCTGATGCGTTCCCCGTGAGCGTGACATGGTCTCAGCCCCGCAGCAGAGACCAGAGCGCCTGGTCACGCTCGGCCGTCCATGGGGTGGGATGTTCGCCGCCCTGCAACTGTTCCAGCATCCGCGCCACGTCAAAGGGCAGAACATGGGCGAAGACGGGCCAGTCACCGTAAAGCGGGGTCATGACCCGCTCCGCTTCGGCGTAGCAGGCTTTCAGGTCGGCACCGCGCGCGTGGGCGGTGGCTACGGTGTCGCGCAGGGTGGTCAGGAAGCCCTGCGTGGCGTCGATGGCGGCGGTCACCGCCTCTCGTGTCTGCAAGGCTGCACCGCGGCCCGGCACCATGGTGGTGGCCGGCAGGTCGCGCAGTCGGCCCAGCGTGTCGATCCAGTCGGCGACATAGCCGTCGCCGGCATAGACACCGCAGCGGTTTTCAACCAGGTCGCCGGAGAACAGCACACCGCAACTGGGAATCCAACAGACGGAATCGCCGGCCGTATGGCCCCGGCCCAGATGCCGGAAATGCAGGTCCCGGTTGCCCAAGCGCAGGGTCAGCTCCTGATCGAACACCAGGTCAGGCCAGGTCAGGCCAGGGATTTCCTCCACGCCCCGGAACAGGCGGGGGAAGCGGCGCACTTCGGACTCGAAATCATCGGGACCGCGTTCGGTAATCAGGTCCAGCGTGGCCTGACTGGCGATCAGGGCGGCGTCGGTGAAGGCCGAGGCACCCATCACCCGCACCGCATGGTAATGCGACAGGAAGACATATTTCACGGGCTTGTCGGTGACGCTGCGGATGGCGTCCAGCATCTCCCGTGCCAGGGTGGGAGTGGCGCGGGTGTCGATCGCCACGACATAGTCCGGCCCGACGACGAACCCGCAATTCGGGTCGAAATCGCTGACATAGCCATAGACGTCGCGGGCCAGTTCGACCAGACGCGGGGTTTGCTGGGCATTGTCGGCGGCGGACGCAAAGGATTGGGTCACGGGGCGGTCCCTTGGTTGGCGGCGGCGCGGGCGGCGGCAAGACAGGCGGTCAGTACCGCCTGATCGCCGATCTGATTGGCCAGAAGCAGAACTAGGCGGGTATTCAGCGCGTGGCTTTCCGGCGTGCTGAGACCCGCATGCGCATCCAGCAGCGCTTCGTAAAAGCCATCGGAATCGGTGAAATTGGATGTGCTTTGCATGGGATAGCTCCCCGGGGGATCAGGCGCGGCCGCTGGCTTGCGCCAGGGCGGTGCGCACATCCGCGATGGTGGCGTCGGACAGGTGGGCGGCTTCGTGCAGGTCGGGACGAACCAGCAGCACATCGCCCGGCAACAGGTTCAGGGCGGCCAGATCGTCCGCCGCCAGCCCATGCACGCGCAAGGGCCAGCCATCGCGGACCAATTGCGACAGGCCCGCCCCCAGCGCGTCGGCGCCGTCGCGTGGTCGCCACAGGGCCAGGAAAGGCGCGCCGTCACCGGCCAGCAGGTCGGTCAGGCGCCCATTGCCCAGCGGCAGGTTGGGCAGGGCGGCGCCCGCATCGCCTGTGGTCAGGGGGGAAGGCGCATAGCGGTGGGGCACGCACATCCGGCCGGTGTTCAGCAGCAGCCGGGCAAAGGCATGGTCCGGGGCCAGATCCAGCACGGCGGTACGGATCATCCGCTCCATCTCGCTGCGCGGGGCCAGGAACCGGCCGGACCGGCGGGTGACGCGGATATTCTCCTCTGCGGCCGGGCGGCGTTCGGCATTGTAGCTGTCCAGCAGCGTTTCCGGGGCCTGACCATTCAGGACCAGCGCCAGCTTCCAGGCCAGGTTTTCCGCGTCCTGGATGCCGCTATTGCCGCCGCGTGCGCCGAACGGGCTTTTCACATGGGCAGCATCGCCGATGAAAAAGACCCGGCCACAGCGGAAATCATCCATCAACTGCGTGCGGTAGGAATAGGCGCCAACCCACACCAGTTCGAAATCGACATCGGGGCCCAACTGGTCGCGCAGCCGCCGGGCGGCGGTCTCTGGCCGGCTGGCCTCGTTCGGATCGGTGTTGGGCAGCATCTGGTAATCGATGCGCCAGACGCCATCGGCCATCAGATGCTGCCAGACGGCGCGTCCCTCATTGAAGGGTGCTTCCACCCAGGTCCAGCGCTCGATGGGCAAATCCTTGGCGAAACGAACGTCGGAGATGCACCAGCGATCCTCTCCCAGCTCTCCGCGCGTCGTCAGGCCCAAGGCTTGCCGCACGCGGCTGGCATGGCCGGAGCCGTCGATCACCCAGTCGGCTTCCAGCATGTAGCCACCATCGGGCGTTTCCACCGTCAGCGTGGCGCCGCCTGCATCCTGGCGGATATCCGTCACCCGGTTGCGCCAGCGCAGATCGGTGCGGCCCAGTTCCCGGATACGGTCCACCAGGAACCATTCGATGTAGAATTGCTGGATATTGATGAAGGGCGGCTGGGCCGACATGTTGCCCTCGGCCAGGTCGAACCGGTACAGCGCGTCATGCCCGCGCAGTACCTTGCCAACCGACCAGGTGATGCCCTTGTCACGGATGCGGTCGTAAATGCCCAGACGGTCAAAGATTTCCAGGCTTTTCCGGGCATAGCAGATGCCGCGGCTCGCGGCACCGCGCACGCCCACCGTGTCATCCTCGTCCAGGACGACGCTGGAAATGCCCCGGCTGGCCAGATCGCAGGCCAGCGTCAGGCCGGCCAGACCGGCCCCCACGATCGCCACCTGATGGCGATGGGCGGCTCGTCCGGACATTTCCGGTGGCCGAACATATTCGTAAACGGGCAGGTCATAGCCTGCGGGTGACAACCCGGTCACGTCCCCCTCCCCATTTTGTGGCTGTCCGGGAACATTGCCCCGGTTCGATGGGCCAACTATGCGGCAGGGAAAGGGGAAATTCTGTCCCCCTTAAAGGGGACGCTTCAAACGGTGTCGGTTGGAGGGGAGGTGGGACGGAAACTCAGCATCTCGCTGAAGGCGGCCGCCTGTTCGCGCACGTCGGCGGCGACATCGTCTGCCTTCAGCCGGGCAAAGCGGTATGCCGGCTGGGTGAGGCCCAGAGAGCCGATCAGCGAGCGGCGGGGGCCGAAGACGGGGGCGGCGACGCCGGCCATTTCCGCCGCCTCGCTGAAGAAGAAGGCCACGCCATCGCTGCGAATCTTCTCCATCTCCGCGCCAAGCGTGGCCATTTCCGCCGGGGGTTCGTGGGTGATTGGGCCCGGTCCCGCTTCGGCATAGGCAGCGGCGAACTCCTCCTCCGGCAGGAAGGCCAGGATCGACCGGCCCAGGGAACCCCAGAACAAAGACAGTTCCGTATCGGGTTCCAGCACATGACGCAGCGGGTGGGGCGTCTGGATGACTTCCACCACCAGGGCCTTGTGTGTCATCGGCCGATACAGTGTGAAGACCGCCGTTTCCTGCCACCGGTCCCACAGCTTGCGCAGATAGGGCCGGACCAGTGTCCGGTAATCCATGTGCCGCAGCACCTGCGAGGCCAGCCGGAACAGTTCGCGGCCGGGTCGGTAGGCGGTACCCTTCGACCGTTCCACCATGCCGGCGCGGACCAGAACCTGCAAAAGCCGATGGACGCTGCTGATGGGCAGGCCAGCCCGTTCCGCCAGGTCCTTCAGGGCGAAG
The DNA here is from genome assembly GCA_943371025.1 of Hydrogenophaga intermedia. GTDB lineage: Bacteria > Pseudomonadota > Alphaproteobacteria > Azospirillales > Azospirillaceae > Niveispirillum. The sequence goes on along the minus strand of CALRTC020000033.1, from coordinate 60,165 downwards.
TCACCCCCCTGGTCCGCGATGACGTTCAGCAGCAGCATCAGCCGCGCACCCGACCCCCGTTCCTGATCATCCATCGACATGTCGCATTCCGTCCTGGCTGTGCCGCCACCGCTATCAAATTGCGGCGGTCGATGGATCATTCATAGAGCAAAAATTCCGTATAATGAAATCGTTATTTCTCATAATGGAATCTGCTTGACTTCCCCAGGCGAACGGATAGCCTGCCAAACGTAATGACCCCGGCAGAGGGTCATACGGGGGGAGGTGATCATGCCCATCGACCGAAGAGGGTTCGTCGCGGGTAGTGTCGGCCTTGTCGCATCCGCCGTGGGTGCTGTATCGGAAACCCAGGCAAAGCCGGCCGCGACCGTCAAGTCACCACGTCATCGCAGGATCGCGACGGAAGAGGCATGGTCCTTTCCGGAGCATCTGGACGCTTTGGCCGCACTTGCGCAGGGCAACTGGCACAATCTGGATGTGGAGGTGGTCAATCCCGCCGGCTCAAAGGCGACGGAGCCTTTGTACGTCAATCTGATGGACACGCAAGGCCGGTTGCGGGAGATGGACCGGCTGGGTGTCGATGTCCACATCCTGTCGCTGACAGCGCCCGGCGTTCAGCTTCTGCGCCCCGATCGGGCTGTGGCCCTGGCTGCACTGGCCAACGACCGGTTGGCCGACGTGGTGCGATCAGCGCCGGGGCGCTTTGGCGGCCTGGCCTCTTTCGCGCCGCAGGACCCGGCGGCGGCAGCGCGGGAGATGGAACGCGCGGTGCGGACGCTGGGCCTGAATGGCTTCATCGTCAACTCCCACACGGACAATGAATATCTGGACCAGCAGAAATTCTGGCCCATCCTGGAAGCGGCAGAGGCGCTGGACCGGCCGATCTATATTCATCCCCGCTGCCCGGCCGACACCATGGCAGGGCCGTTCCGGGGCACCCGGCTGCAATCGGCCATCTGGGGCTTTGCCGTGGAAACCGGCACCCATGTCATGCGCATGATCACGTCGGGAATTTTCGACCGGTTCCCGAAATTGCAGATCATCATCGGCCATATGGGGGAGAATATTCCCTTCCACCTGTGGCGCAGCGACCATTGGTTTGAACGGCGGCGGGCGGCCTATGGCTCGTCCCTGAGCCCATCGGAAGTAATGAAACGTAACATTATCATCACCACCAGCGGCGTCGAACATGGCCCGGCCTTGCGCTATGCCATCGAGGTGCTGGGCGAAGATCGGATCATGTGGGCCATCGATTACCCTTATGAAGCGATGGAACCGTCCGTCACCTTCATGGACAAGGTCGAGATCACGGAGAAGCAGCGCGCAGCCATTTTCCACGGCAATGCAGAGCGGGTGTTCCGGTTGCAGTGATTTCTCGGGTGGGAGGGTGAAGGACCATCACCCTCGCTTAAGGACGGCGGGATCAACCGCGTCCTGTGTCTTCAAACGGTTCCGTATCCTGCCACCGTGACCGGCCTGCCGGCGCGGACAGGGCGGGTCTGTCTCTACGGGATGGAAATTCCATTCCGCGGAATGGTGACGATGGTCGTGTCCGTGCAGGGCCGGCCTCACAGCATAAGAACAAGCCAGAACAGCGCACAACAACATCAGGGAGGAAAAACAATGCGGAAGTCATTTCCCAAAATTCCCCACGCCGCGACCGGGTGCGGTTTCGTGGCGGCGATGCTTTTCGCCTGTGCCGGCCCGGCCGCAGCGCAGGCCGCCGCCAATGGCGAGGCCAAGACTGAACTGCTGGAGGAAATCGTCGTCACGGCGCAGTTCCGCACCCAGCGCCTGCAGGATACGCCCATCGCCATCACGGCCATGACCGGTGACATGCTGGAGGCACGCAGCCAGACCAGCATCGCCCAGGTGGCAGCGCAGGCGCCGAACGTCAATTTGCAGGAAGCCCCTGCCACCTACGGCCCGTCCATCCAGGCCTTCATCCGCGGCGTCGGTCAGGCGGACAGCACCTTTGCGCTGGAACCCGGCGTCGGCCTTTATGTGGATGATGTCTATTATTCCACCCTGCAGGGCTCCATGCTGGATCTTCTGGACCTGCAGCGTGTGGAAATCCTGCGCGGTCCGCAGGGAACACTGGCCGGGCAGAATTCCATCGGCGGCGCCATCCGGCTTTATTCCAAGCGGCCTGACGGCAAGGGCGGCGGCTATGTCCAGGGCACCTATGGCAGCTATCACCGCACGGAATTCCGGGGCGGGGCCGATTTCACCATCGCCCCGGACCAGCTTTTCGCGCGCATCAGCGGCACGTCGGTGGAACGCGACGGCTATGTGACCCGCTATGATTATCGCTGCACGCATCCGACTTCGACCGTGCGCTCCTTCAATCTGAAGGACAATTGCAAGCTGGGGACCGAAGGCGGAAAGTCCTATGCCGCCGGCCGAGCCTCCGTGCGCTGGACCCCCGGTTCGGATACGGAGGTGCTGCTGACCGGTGACGTTACCCAGGATGACAGCGAATCCTCCCCCTCCACCCTGCTATATGTCGGATCGACCACGGCGCCCGGTTCGCCGACCACGGCGCCCTATACGATCGACGGGGTGCCGTTGGGCACGGCCACCGGGTCGGCCTTCATCAGCTATTCGCCCTATGGCGATTATGCCCGCGACACCTTCACCAACAGCCCCTATGTCAGCTACGAGAACTACCTGAACTATGCCCCGCGTGACGGCACGGCCCCCTACGCCGCACCGGCCCGCAATTCGCTGGATACCTGGGGCACGTCGGCGAATATCGAGCATCATTTCACCGACAGCCTGTCGGTGACCTCCATCACCGCCTATCGCCATTACAACGCCATCTACACCTCGGCGGAATCCTCCCCCATCGCCACGGCGCTGACGGCCAATGATGTCACGCATGAGCAGACGACGCAGGAGCTTCGTCTGTCCGGCGCCATCGGGACGCTGGTCAATTTCACCGTCGGCGGCTTTTATCTGGATGCCCACAGCCAGGGCGGGTCGCGCGTGCAGCTGCCTACGCTGGAATTCCGCCAGATCGATGATGTGAAGTCGAAGACCAAGGCAGCCTTTGCCAATGTCGAACTGCATGCAACCGAAGATCTGACCTTTGTTGCCGGTGCCCGCTATTCCGACATCAGCAAGGACTTCACCTATTATCGCAATGGCACGCCCGGCAATATCTACAATGGTGCTGCCCCGCCGTCGCTGGCCCCGCTGAACGGGTTGAAGGCCGCCTTCAGCGGCGACCATTTCGATTATCGCGGCATTGTGCAGTATCGCTGGTCACCGGAATTCATGACCTATGCCCAGTTCTCCACCGGCTTCAAGAGCGGTGGGGCCAACCCGCGTCCCTTCTATCCGTCGCAGGCCCTGACCCATAATCCGGAGACGCTGGATGCTTATGAAGCAGGCTTCAAGAGCGACCTGTTCAACCGCAGCCTGCGGCTGAATGTTTCTGCGTTCCAGAACGAGTACCACGACATCCTGGTGTCGGTGGCCAATTGCCCGACGGTGCCGGCAACACCCTGCGCCTTGCCGCTGAATGCCGGTGAGGCGGAACTGCGCGGGCTGGAGGCTGAGACGACCTGGGAACCGGTCGATGGCTTGCAGGTCGACGGCTCGCTGGGCTATCTCGACTTCAAATACAAGTCGATTGCGCCCATCGCCGCCAGTGCCGGCATTACGCTGGGCATGGACGCACCCTTTGTCCAGAAATGGCGTTGGAGCCTGGGTGCACAGTACGAGATCGACCTGGGCGGCATCGGGTCGCTGACCCCGCGCGTCGATGTCTCTCACCAAAGCTCCTATTTCTCCCAGGCCATCAACCGGCCGCCGTTCAATCTGGTGCCGGGCCGGACGCTGGCCAACGCCCGCCTGACCTACCGCGACCCGGACAAGGATTGGCAGGTGTCGCTGGAGGTCACGAACCTGACCGACAAGCTTTATTACGACGGTCTGTTCGATAACCGCGCCTCAACCTACTCCATCCAGGGCCGCCCCGGCCGGCCGCGTGAATGGGCGGTCAGCCTGCGGCGCAATTTCTGACGGACGGGCGGCATCGTCCGCCCGTCACTACCCACCTACCTTATCTACGGAGATCATCATGGAAACTGCCCTGAAGGCGCAGAACGGCGCCCCCTTGCCCAATCGCGGAGAAGGAACTGTCGTCGCCGGCCTGCCCATGCCGCGCTTCAATCGCATCATTGTGGAGCCAATCACCGGTGCCTGCGGTGCCGAAATCTCCGGCGTCGACCTGCGCCAGCCGCTGGATGATGAAACCCGGCAGGAGATCATGAAGGCGTTCGAGCATTTCCTGGTCATCGTCTTCCGCGACCAGGATCTGACCATCGAACAGCACAAGGCCTTTTCCGACCTGTTCGGTCCGCGCATGGAACTGCCCCAGGCCCCCACCTATGGCGGCCAGAACGACATGCAGGAGGTGCGGCGCGAGGCGTTTGAGCCGTCCACCGTCGTCCCGTCCTTCGAACATTTCCACACCGACAGCCCGTTCCTGGAAGAACCGCCTTTGTGCATCGTCATGCGGGCGCTGGAAGTGCCGAAATTCGGCGGCGACACGGCCTTTTCCAACGGCTATCTGGTCTATGAAAGCCTGTCGGACGGGTTGAAGACGCTGCTGGACGGGCTGGACGTGGTCTATTCCGGCCGCGACATCTGGGAACGCAATGAACGGCTGCCGCCGGAAAAGCGCCTGCGCCTGCGCGAAACCCACGGTTTCTCCGAACATGAGCTGGAGAACATTCATCCGGCCGTGCGCATCCATCCGGAAACCGGCCGCAAGGCCCTGTTCGCCACCACCTCCTATTTCCGCCGTTTCGTCGGCTGGAATGACGAGGACAGCCGGGCGCTGGTCAATTACCTGCAGTCGCTGGCCCAGCATCTGCACTTTCATTGCCGCGTGAAGTGGAAGAAGGACACGCTGATCGTCTGGGACAACCGCTTCCTGCTGCATCGCGGCGTGCATGATTACCGCATGGAACGCCGCCATCTGATCCGCACTACCGTGCGCGGTGAACGCCCGTTGGGCCCGCGCGACCTGGCCTCCCTGGGCCTGTCCGGCGAAAAGGAGACGCAGACGCCATGAGCAAGGTCGGAGGCGTGATCGCCGAGATCCTGCGGCGCGAGGGGGTGGACGTCATTTTCGGCTATCCCCGCAATGCCGTGCTGGAAGAAGCCGCGACGGCCGGTATCCGGCCCATCATCGTCCGGCAGGAACGGACCGGCGTCCATATGGCGGACGCCCTGTCACGGATGAGCCGGGGCCGCCGCATGGGTGTTTTCGCCATGCAGCACGGCCCCGGTACCGAAAATGCCTATGGCGGCGTCGCCCAGGCCTTTTCGGAATCCGTGCCGGTGCTGGTGCTGCCCCAGGGCTATGCAAGGCGTCTCGCCTTCGTTCCTGACAATTACAATGCCAGCGTATCGATGCGGGGCATCACCAAACATGCCGAGCCGCTGACGTCGGTGGCCGAAGTGTCGAACGTGATGCGCCGCGCCTTTACGCAATTGCGTAATGGTCGGCTGCGCCCCGTGCTGGTGGAACTGCCCTACGACCTGTTGAAGGACGAGGTGCCGGGGCCGCTGGACTATCAGCCCGTGGTGCGCACCCGGTCGGCGCCCGATCCCGACGCGGTGCGGGTGGCGGCCGACATGCTGGTCGCCGCCAGCCGGCCTGTCATCCATGCCGGCCAGGGGGTGCATTGGGCCGAAGCCTATGACGAGTTGCGCACGCTGGCCGAACTGCTGGGGTCGCCGGTGTCCACCAGCCTGGAGGGCAAGAGTGCGTTTGATGAGACGCATGAACTGGCGCTGGGGTCGGGCGGGGCGGCCATCCCGCGCACGGTGCGGCATTTCCTGGACCAGTCCGACCTGATCCTGGGCATCGGCTGCAGCTTCTCCGAAACCGTGTTCGGCGTGTCCATGCCCGTGGACAAGACCATCATCCATGCCACGCTGGACCCGGCCGACCTGAACAAGTCGGTGCGCTGCCAGCATGCGCTGGTGGGAGATGCCAAGCTGACCCTGTCGCTGCTGGTGGATGCCGTCCGCCAGCGCATCGGGGAGCAGCGGGATCGCAGCGCCATGGTGGCGGAAATCAAAGCGGTGGAGCGGGAATGGCTGGCGGAGTGGATGCCCCTGCTGACCAGTCCCGACAGCCCCATCAGCCCCTACCGTGTGCTATGGGATCTGCAACAGACGGTGGATGTGGCCAACACCATCATCACCCATGATGCCGGTAGTCCGCGCGACCAACTGACCCCGTTCTGGAAGTCCAGGGCCCCCCTGACCTATATCGGCTGGGGCAAGTCGACCCAGTTGGGCTATGGTCTGGGCTTGGCCATGGGGGCGAAGCTGGCCTGCCCGGACAAGCTGTGCATCAATGTCTGGGGCGATGCCGCCATCGGCTTTACGGGCATGGATTTCGAAACGGCGGTGCGCGAGCGGCTGCCCATCCTGTCCATCCTGCTGAACAATTCATCGATGGCCATCGAACTGGACATCATGCCGGAGGCGACGAAGCGTTATCGCGCCACCGACATTTCCGGTGACTATGCCGCCTTCGCCCGCGCGCTCGGCGGTTATGGTGAGCGGATCGAGAAGGTGGAGGATATCGTGCCGGCCATCCGGCGCGGGATCGAAGCGACGGAGCGCGGCCAGCCCGCCCTGCTGGAATTCATCACCACCAAGGAAACCCGCGCCTCGCGGCTTTAGCAGGAACAGCGTCATGCATGAACAGACGAAGACCGAAGCCGTGACAGGCCCGGCCGCCGCCCCTGCCGGTGGCGACTGGTCCCTGCCGACCGTCTATACGCTCGGCTTTCTGACCCTGATTTCCACCTTCAACTATCTGGACCGCGCCATCCTTGGCCTGGCCCTGCCGGCGATCAAGGGGGAGATGGTCGTCTCCGACATGGTGCTGGGGCTGGTGTCCGGCTTGGCCTTCGTCCTGTTCTATTCCTTCCTGGGCATTCCCATCGCCTGGGCGGCCGACCGCTGGAGCCGGCGGAACATCATCGCCATCGGCTTCGGGTTCTGGAGCCTGATGACGGCGCTGACAGGCTTTGTCGGCAATATCTGGCAGTTGGCCATCGCCCGGTTCCTGATGGGGGCGGGGGAGGCGTGCGGGCTGGCGCCGTCCAACGCCATCCTGTCCGATCTGTTCCGCAAGGAAAGGCGGCCGCTGGCCTTCTCCATCTTCGGCACCGCGGCCGCGCTGGCCTTCATCGTCTTTTTCCCCATCGCAGGCTGGGTGCTGGAACATCATGGCTGGCGGGCCATGTTCTTCGCGGCCGGCCTTCCCGGCATGGTGCTGGCGCTGCTGTTTGCCCTGACGGTGAAGGAACCACCGCGCGGGGCCAAGGAGGGCGGGAAGGCGGCGACGGCAGCCGTAGGGTTCGCAGAGACGTTCCGTTTCCTGCTGGGCTCCCGCGCCTACCTTGCCATGGTCGCCGGCGCCATGCTGATGGGCGCCAACCTGTTCGCGGCCAGCGCCTGGACCCCCACCTTCCTGCAACGGGTGCATGGGTTGAGCATGCTGGACATCGCGGCCAGCATCGGGCCGTTGCGCGGGGTGCTGGGGGCGGCCGGCGTGCTGGCCGGTGGCATCCTGATCGACCGGTTCGCCAAATATGATGACAAGCTGCGGGTGCGGCTGCCCGCCATCGCCTGCCTGCTGGTCGGGCCGGCAGAGGTGCTGATGCTGCTGGGGGAAAGCAAGCTGGCCTGGATGACCGGCTATGGCCTCAGCAGTTTTCTGACCCTGATTCACCAGGGGCCCATCTTCGCCGCCGCTGTCAGCGTGGCCAGGGTGCGGATGCGGGCCGTGGCGGTGGCCATCCTGGTCTTTTCAGCCAGCATGCTGGGTCAGGCGCTGGGGCCGCTGTTCGTCGGTACCCTGAACGACCTGCTGGCCCCAAGCTTCGGGCAGGGCGCCATCCGCTATTCCATGCTGATCCTGGTGTTCACAGCTATTGCGGCGGGTCTGCTGTTCTGGATCGCTGGCCGCTGGATCGAGGCGGACGGGCGGCGCGCGCAGGAGGGGGGCTGAACCGGCCCCCTCTCTTTTATGGCGATGGCGGCAGCAGGGCAGCGCTGTTGCGCACCAGCCGGGCCAGCGCCGGCACATGGGTCAGATGCGTCCAGCAGAAGCTGGCGGCCAGCCGGGCGATATCGTCCGGCGTGCTGTCATCGTGCGCCAGCATGGCCCCGCGTAGTAGCAGGGCCGCCCCCAGCGTGTGGCCCGCCATTTCCAGGAACGGGGTGGCCCCGGCCAGCCGTTCCACCTCGCTGCGGTCGGGTGACAGCAGCCAGTCGATGCACTCCGTCAGGGCGGCCAGTGCTTCCGTCAGCAGGGGGGCGCAGGCGCGCAACAGCGGGGCGTCGGCCGTGGTGGCCGTCTGCGCGTCGACCTGCAATTCCGTCAGAAGGGTGCGGATAGCCGCGCCGCCGGGGGCAACGATCTTGCGCTGGACCAGATCGATGGCCTGGATGCCGTTGGTGCCTTCATAGATGGCGGTGATGCGGACATCGCGCAGGTGCCGTGCCACGCCCGTTTCTTCCACATAGCCGGCCCCGCCATGGACCTGGATACAGGTGGAAGCGATGGCGATGGCGCTGTCGCTGCAATAGGCCTTGACGATGGGCGTCAGCAGCGACGCGCGTTCCAGCGCCGCGCGGCGCTGGCCGGCATCCGCGGCACCATGTGCTGCGTCAATGGCCACGGCCGCGGTGTAGGAGATCAGGCGGATGGCCAGGGTGCGGGCGCGCATGTCGGTCAACATGCGGCGCACGTCGGGATGGGCGATAATGGGGGATGGCGGGGCGCCGCGCCGGGGACTGCCCTGCTGCCGCGCCTTCGCATAGGCATAGGCTGCCTGGGTTGCCCGCTCTGCCACGGCTACGCCCTGCAGGCCCGTGCCCAGACGGGCGCGGTTCATCATGGTGAACATGCAGGCAAGTCCCTGATGTTCCTGGCCGATGATCCAGCCGACGGCCCCGTCCTTTTCGCCAAAGGCCAGGGTGCAGGTGGGCGACCCGTGCAGGCCCAGCTTATGTTCGATACCCAGGCACTGCACATCATTGCGTCGGGCGGGGCCACCGGCCGTGTTGGGCAGCCATTTCGGCACCAGGAACAGCGACAGGCCCTTGCTGCCCGGCGGGCCATCGGGCAGGCGGGCCAGGACCAGATGCGCGATGTTCTCCGTCAGGTCATGTTCGCCATAGGTGATGAAGATCTTCTGGCCGAACAGGCGGTAAAGCCCATCTTCCGTCCGTTCCGCCCGGGTGCGGATCAGGTTCAGGTCGGACCCTGCCATCGGTTCGGTCAGGGCCATGGTCGCCATGCAGGTGCCCGCCACCAAGGGCGGCATCCAGGCCTGGCGCAAATCATCATCACCATGGGCCAGCAGCACTTCCATGGCGCCCTGGGTCAGCACCGGGGCCAGCCCGAAGGCCATGCAGGCGGACGTCCAGGCCTCCATCAACGGGGCCGCCACCGATACGGGCAGGCCCATGCCGCCCCATTCCTCCGGCACGTCGACATTGTTCCAGCTGCCTTCAACCCATTGCCGGTAGAACGCGACGAAGCCCGGCGGCATGGTGACGGTGCCGTTGGCATAGTGGACCCCGATCCGGTCGCCGACCGGGTCCAGCGGCGCCAATTCCGCTTCCGCCATCCTGGCGGCGGGGGGAAGCAAGTCGGCCAGGATGGCGCCGGCCTCCGCCGGGCCCCCGGCCACACGAAGGGCGAACAGCATGTCGTGCTGGGCGATCTGGAAGGCGTCTATGTCGTTCATCCTGTTGCCCGCGGCACGCGGGACCCCTTGCCATCGTCGGTTGATCTGCGAGGCATCATGGCATGAAAGCCGATCTGTATACAGGTCTGCCTTGGTCGATGCCGTCAGCCTGCATCGTCCAAACGCTTCCATACCCGCCGGAACACGGTGGCGCGGATGCGGCTGAACCGGCCCTGGTCCAGGTCGTAAAAGGCAAAGCTGTTAATATACATGCGGTCGCCCTGCCGCATCGGGCCGGAGGTGAAGTCCGGTACATCGGTCACGGCCAGGAATTCGGATTCCAGCTCGGCAGCCAGCATGGCGTCACTGGCAAAACAATCCAGGACCTTGATGGTGCGCCGGGTCACGCGGCGGACGCCGGTATAGAACTGCACAATCTGTTCCCGACCACGCAGCACCCGGCCGTTGCCGATGGTCAGGCAGATATCGTCGGCATAGTAGGAACAGGCGGTTTCAAAATCGCCACCGTTGAAGGCCGCGATATAGCGGGTGAAGGCGGCCGGTGCATCCGGCATAAAGTTGACGGGCGGGTTCATGGCGCTGCCTTGCAGGGGGCTGAGCGGATACGGATGAAGCGGCCGTCGGCAATGTCGTGAAACACGAAACTGACAACCGACCGCCATCCCCTATCGTCCAGCAGCACGTCCGGGAAGTCGGGCGCATCCCCCGGCGCTTCCAGTGTCGTTCTGATTTCAGCGGCGATGCGGCCGGGCCGGTCGACATAGTTCAGCACGGTCAATGTCCGGCGGACACGGCCCTGGAACTGGCGATAATGATCAAGCACCGCCTGGGCCGACCGGTATTCCATATCGTCTTCTGTCAGATGCAGGTCGGGGGCCAGGAAACCGGCCAGTGCCGCCAGATCCCCGCGGTTCCGCGCATCGATATAGCGGTTGAACCAGTCCCTTTGATCGGTATCGGTCATCATTGCCGCTCCGCCGGTTTGGTCACAGGATGGCGTAATAGCGGAACAGCGAATGGTCGGGCGCGTCATCTTCCGTCAGTTTCGGCCGGCGCTGGCCCACGCCCACGATGACCGTCCGGTTCAGCCATTCATGCGGGCCGTCCGGCGCGCGGAAATAGGGGGTGCAGCGGAAATAGGGTGTCAGCGGCTCATGCCCCGGCCGTTTCAGGGGCCCGTGCACATAACCCAGGTTGCGGATATAAATCAGTGCCCCGTCATCGGCCTGGATCATGTAATGGGCGTTCAGTTCCACCACGCCGTCGGTGCGGATCACGGGCCAGTCGGCACCGCTATGGTCGACCAGCTTGCCATTCAGGCGGGGCCCGCTGACGGTGCAGTCCGTCCCCACCGAGGTATAGCCGTGGTTGGGGCCGCCCTGATGGATGGCGCCCGTCGCCCAGCGGCGGTCGAAATTGATGCGGATGTCGAAAACATGCTCATAGCGCAGGGCCAGCGGATCATGATCCGTCATGGTGCGTATCCTCCCGTCATTCGTTGAGAAATCAATATTATCATCGATGGACGCTTGCAAGGGGGTGATTTTCAATTATGATGATTAATCAATGAATGATGGGCGGCCGGCGCTGTCACCGCCCGGATAAAGCCGAAAAGACGCTGAAAAGACAAGGGACGGAGACGGGCATGCCCGACGCTTTCGAATTGAAGATGCTCCCTGGCCGGGACCCTTCGAAAAACCCCTACAAGCCGCCGCTGCCGCCCAAGGATTATGCCCGGATTGAGGAGGACGGGCTGGTTTTCGAACGCAACCTGCCCGTGGTGATGCGCGACGGTGTCACCATCTATGTGGACCTGTACCGCCCGCAAGGCCCGGCAGGGGAGCGTGACCTGCCCGTGCTGCTGGGCTGGAGCCCCTATGGCAAGCATGGCAAATCCGCCAATCTCTGGCCGCCCGCGGGGATCGAGAATGGTTGGAATTCCCGCCATACCGCGTTCGAGGCGCCAGATCCCGCCTATTGGTGCCGGCATGGCTATGCAATCTGCTATCCCGATCCGCGCGGCGCCTGGCTGTCGGAAGGCGAACTGCGCCATAACGGCATCGGGGAGGGGGAGGATTGCTACGACCTGATCGAATGGCTGGGCGTACAGCCCTGGTGCAACGGCAAGGTCGGGATGACCGGTGTCTCCTATCTGGCCTGTATCCAGTATCTGGTGGCACCGCTGAAGCCGCCGCATCTGGCAGCCTTGAACCCATGGGAGGGCTTTTCCGACTGGTATCGTGAGTTCGCCTGCCATGGCGGTATCCGCGAGACGAATTTTGTCGAGCGGGCGACGATGAGCGTGAACTGGTCGACGACGCGGACGGAGGATACGGCCGGCAATGTGAAGGCCCATCCCCTGATCGACGCCTATTGGCACAGCAAGGAAACGGACCTGTCGGCCATCGATCTGCCGACCTTTATCGTCGCCAGCTGGTCCGACCATGGGCTGCATACGCGCGGCACGCTGGAAGCCTATAAGCAGATGGCGACGGACCAGAAATGGCTGCTGGTGCATGGCCAGAAAAAATGGCGGCACTATTACACGCCGGAGAATGTGGAGCTGCAGCGTCAGTTCTTCGACCATTTCCTGAAGGGGCAGGATACGGGCGTCCTGCAATGGCCGCGCGTGCGCATCCAGGTGCGGGAGAATGGCAGCGAGGGGGCGTTCCGGGATGAGGCTGAATGGCCCCTGACCCGGACGCAGTACCGGCCGCTCTATCTGGATGCCGGCAGCGGCATCATGGCGGTTGAGCCGGCAGCGGAGGCGGCGGAAGCCCGCTACGATGCGCAAACGGGCAGTACCAGCTTCGACATCATGTTCGATCGGGAAACGGAACTGACCGGCCATTTCAAGCTGCGCCTGTGGGTGCAGGCCGACGGGGCCGACGATATGGACCTGTTCGTCGGCCTGGACAAGATCGACCGGTCGGGCACGCGCGTGCCCTTCACCTTCTATGCGCTTTATGATGATGGACCCCTGGCGCTGGGCTGGCTGCGCGCGTCGCACCGCGCGCTGGACGAGGCCAAATCCACCCAATGGCAACCCGTGCATCCCCATGACCGGGAGGAGCCGCTGCCCGCCGGAACCCCGGTGCCGGTGGAGATCGAGATCTGGCCGACGTCGGTGCATTTCGCAGCGGGGGAGGGGCTGCGCCTGACCGTGCAGGGGGGCGATATCTATGACCAGGACCGCTATGGTCTGGCCTTCGCGCGGCACGAGGATCTGCGCAATCACGGCCAGCATATCATCAAGACGGGCGGGCCTTATGACAGCCACCTTCTGGTCCCCGTCATTCCCGCCGACCGTTCCCTGATTTGAAAGGAAGAAGAATGTCTGTGCCCCATCCCTTTGCCCCGCAATTCGAATATGCCTTTTCCATCGGCATCACCCTGACCAAGCCCTATTGGCTGCGCCCCACGACCATGGGGGCTACCCGCGCTGCCATCTATGCCGCCGAGGGCACGGTGGAAGGCCCCGGCATCAAGGGGCGGGTCGTGCCGATGAGCGGGGGGGACTGGCCGCTGCTGCGCCCCGACGGCGTCATCGATTTCGATGCGCGCTATCTGCTGGAACTGGACGACGGGACCATCATCTATCTGCAGAACCGCGGCTATCGCTGGGCCTACACGCCGGAGGTGGCGGAGCGGATGTCCCGCAACGAACCTGTGGACCCGTCTGAATACTACATGCGTGTATCGCCGAAGTTCGACGTGCCGGCCGGCCCCTATGACTGGCTGGCCAAATATGTCTTTGTCGGCGTGGCGGAAAAGATCCCCGGCGCCAACCGCATTCATTATTTCAAGGTGCTGTGACGGGCCTGCGGGGCCGCTGTAAAACCGCACTTAAACATGCGGGTCTATCCTGATGGTCCAGAACGACCATCCGGGTGGACCCCATGCAACTCCAGTCCCTGTTGTCCTTTGCGGCTACACCGGCGCCGGGCGCCGGGACGGGCCCGATGGTGGTCGCGACCCCGGCCGGAGCCTTCGGGGGCATTGTCGAGGACATGGTCCGCAGTCTGGGGGCGGGGCTGGTCAAACCGGCCGGCCCGCAGCAGGCGGGCGAGTTGGCGTCGCCCGGCCTATCGACCGACGATGCCGTTCTGGCAGGGCTGATGCAGGCGATGGGCCTGGTTGCCCAACCGATGCAGCCGACACCGCTGGCGTCTGACCTTTCCGTTTCGGGGGTGGTGGCGGGCACGCCAGCCGGCGGGGACGGAACGACCCTGCCGTTGTTGGGTGCGGGTGAGGTGGCCACCGGTATATTGCAACCTGACCTGAGGCCGGTACTGACCGGCGCAACCCCTGGCATGCCGGATAGCGGCGGTGCGTCGGGTGCCGCACCCGTTGCCGCCGGATCCGGACCCGGCGGGCCGGCTTCGGGTGTTGCGGAATCTGGCGGTGGCGATGCGGCCGATGCGGCGATTGTCGTCACCATTCCCGATATGATCACGGTGTCCGGGCTTCCGGCCGTGGTTGCTGCACAAGCAGTGTCGGCGCCACCGGCAACCCCACCACAGCCGGCGGCAACGGCTTTGCGGACCGATGCGACATCGCAACCAATCATCCCCCTCCCGGCGAACGAGCCGCCGGGGGATAAGGAGACAGGACCGGATCGCCGGGAAACCCCCGACGGCATGAATACCGCGGTTACCGGTGGGGTTAAATCACCGAAGCCGGTGGCCGCGGTCGAATTCCGTCCGCCCGTTACCAGACTCGCGTCTGCGCACGGCGCATCCGGTGACGCTGTGGCGCCGGCGACCGACGCCGTCCCCTTGCCGTCGGGCGGGACCGCGCCCCCGTCGTTGATGACGCCGGCCGTTGCCGATAGCCTTCAGGTGGTCCCGCGCGACCAGCCACCCCATGCCGTGCTGGCGTCCCGTCATGCGACGGGTGCGCAGGGTGGCGCCGGCCTGCAACTGGTCGGGCGGATCGAACAGGCCATCGCCAAGGAACAGACCACGCTGATCGTGCAACTGGACCCCGAACATCTGGGCCGGGTGGAGGTGAAGCTGGAACTTCAGGATGGGCGGGTCACGGCCATGATCGCGGCGGAAAAGCCGGCAACGCTGGACCTGCTGCAACGGGATGCCCGGCTGATCGAACGCACCCTGCAACAGGGCGGCATGCAGGTGCAGCCCGACGGCCTGCACTTCTCGCTGCGGGAAGGCGGTGGTCAATGGACCATGTCGGAGCAGGGGCGGCGCGGCGCGCAGCTTTATGGTCAGCAGGCGCTGGCCGCGCCCAGGCCCGACCCGCTGACACCCGTCCTTTATTGCACAGACAGTCTTGTGGATATCCAGATCTGAGGGGTTTGCCATCATGAGCACCGTTACCGGCGTCGACAGCACCAGCAGCGCGGCCACCCAGGCGGCCCAGGCCCGCCTGACCACGGACACGCAATCCTTCCTGCGGCTGCTGACCGCGCAATTGACCAATCAGGACCCGTTGCAGCCCGTCGATCCCACGCAATGGGTGACGCAGCTGGCCCAGTTCTCCTCTGTGGAACAGCAGGTCTCCTCCAACAACATGATGAGCCAGGTCCTGTCCGAGCTGCGCACCGGCGGCGACCGCGCGGATATGAGCTATATCGGGCGTACGGTGGAGGTGGTCAGCGATCAGGTGGGCGTGAAGAACGGCCAGCTGAACGCCACCTACACCATTCCGGAAGGGGCCAGCACCGTGCAGATGATGTTGCTGGACAGCCAGGGCAACCTTGTCCACAGCTTCGATGCCGACATGTCGGCGGGCACGCATGATCTGTCCTGGAACGGGGTGAAGGCCGATGGCAGCACCGTGGCGGACGGCAGCTACACCTTGGCGGTCGATGCCCGCGACGCCAATGGTGAAACCCTGGACACGTCCGTCAGCACCCTGTCCAAGGTCGCCCGCGTCCGGCGGGAGGAGGCGGGCACCGTGTTTGAGCTGGAAAGCGGGGCGCGGGTGGATCGCTACGACATTGTTTCCGCTGCCTGAGGGAGGCGTCCCCAAAGCAAAGGGCCGATGGAATGCGGGATGCCCTTTCCATCGGCCCTTTGCTTTGGTCCCGGCGGCGGGGCGTCAGGCTGGCTTGCGCCGGTTTTCCTGCAAGATCAGCTTGGTCAGGGTCAGTTTGCGGATATTGCCACCCGTCACCTCGCTCGCTGCATGCAGAAGCCGGGCCTGCAGCGCCGGTGGATCAATGATGCCGGGCTGCATGCCCCCCTGCGCGCCGATATCGTAAAGATCGCCCAGCAGCCGGTCCCGCACCAACGGAAGGAGCGGGGCGCCATTGCTGCCCGGCGTCAGTTCCAGGCTGATCTCCACCGCAACGAAGCCTGTGATGTGGCCCTGGCCCCAGACAGGCACGATCATGGCGATGGGCAGGGCGGCCGCAGGCGCCACCATTTGCGGACGGTCGATCAGGACCGTGCTGGCACCATAGCCGCCGGCGAAGGCGGTAAGGCCCGCGACGGCGGCCAGGATGGTCAGCTGCATCTTGTTCATGGGCAAACCCGTTACGTCAGAAGGGCAGGATCGCGTCCAGCACCTGCTGGCCGACGCGGGGTTGCTGCATGTCGGTGATCTGCCCGCGCCCGCCATAGGTGATGCGGGCCTCCGCGATCTTTTCGTAAGAGACGGTGTTGCGGGTGGTGATGTCCTGGGGACGGATGACGCCGGCGATGCGCAACTCCCGCAGTTCGAAATTCACCCGCATTTCCTGCCGCCCGGCGATGACCAGATTGCCGTTGGGCAGGATGTCGGTCACCACCGCCGCCACCTTCAGGCTGATATTTTCCTGCCGGTTCACCGCCCCGGCGCCATTGCTGCTGCCGCTGGAATTCAGGTTCACCAGCTTGTCCGGGTCGACACTGTTGGGCAGGGCCGTTTCCAGCCCGAACAGGTTGGGCACGCCCATGGCCTCGCCGGCCCCGCGTGAGCGGGAGGTCTGGTTGCTGATCCGCGCCTGTTCGGCCATGTCCACTTCCACTGTGACGATGTCGCCGATCTTGCTGGCCCGCAGATCGCGCAGGAAGCCACGCGCATCCGCTTCCCACAGCGATGCGGCCTGGCGCATGGTGGTGGAGCGTTCCGGCATGGGCATGGTGACGCCCGTGGCTTCGGCCTGACGGCGGGGATTATCGATGGGCGTCATGTCGGGGGCCCGGCCCAGATGGTCGAAATGCCCGGTGCAACCCGACAGCAGCAGCGGGAGCAGGGCCAGCAGGCCCGTACGGCGGGGAAAGGGCATGATACCGTTCCTCTATCGTAACGATTGATCATTCTGTGGTCGAAACGGTAGCTGGCCCCGTGACCGTCCCGGTCAGAGTGCGGTTGCTGTCCAGGTTCTGCACCCGGATCTGGTCCCCCACCGCGCCATTGGCCAAGGCACGACCCCGCGCCGTGATCAGCAAGGCCCCCTGGCGATATTCCAGGGTCACCGGCTTGTTGCGGATGACAGCCGTCTGCGCCACAACCGAATTGTCGGGCACGGGCCGGCCGGGCGACAGCACGCGCCGTGCCGTCTGGCCCAACAGGGCGTGCTTGTCCGTAATGGTGCGCTGCCCCACCTGATCGGTGCGCATCGCGGTCATGGTCAGGTCGGCTTCCCCGATCACTTCCCCCGGTGACAGGCGGCGGGTGGGGACGGGGATCTGAAGCTCCGTCCAAAGCTCTCCCTCCACCCGCTGCCGCCGGCCGGGGCCGGCCAGGATGGCGGCGAAGCGCCGGCCGCTGCGGTCGATAGTCAGCGTCTCCACCGCCGCAACCTCTCCCGTCACGGGCGTGGCGAGGCGCAGGTGCAATTCCCCCTGGCCCAGCGTGGGGCCAAGGCGTTCCTGAAGGGCCGGGCGCAACAAGGCCTCCGCCGCGTCCTTCTGCGCCAGGGCCGGGGTGCAGAAGGCCAGCAGCAATCCGGTCACGGCCAACGGGGGGAACAGCCTGCGCATCATCATCACCGCATCTGGACCAGGGTGTTCAGCATCTGGTCGCCGGCTTCCACCGTGCGGCTGTTCATCTCGTACGCCCGCTGGGCGGAGATCAGGTTGGTGATCTCCTGCACGATATTGACGTTGGAGGATTCGACATAGCCCTGGCGGACCGTGCCAAAGCCCGGCTGGCCCGGCAGGCCCAGGATCGGCACACCCGATGCGGGGGTTTCCAGGTACAGGTTGCTGCCCACCGATTCCAGACCGGCTTCGTTTACGAACATGGCGATGTCGAACTGGCCGACATTCTGCGGCTCCGTCTGGCCCTCGATATAGGCCAGCACCTCGCCATTGCTGTTGACCATCACGTCGCGGGTATTTTCCGGGACGGTGATGCCGGGGCTGACCTCGTGCCCGTCGGTGGTCACGATGGTGCCTTCGGGCGACAGCTTGAAATTGCCGGCGCGCGAATAGGCCGTCTCCCCCGTGGGCAGCGTCACCAGAAAATAGCCGCGCCCGTCCAGGGCCAGGTCATAATCGCCCTCGGTCTTGGTCAGCGGCCCCTGCACATGCTGGCGCGCCACAGTGCCGGGCTTCACGCCCAGACCCAACTGGATGCCCGTGGGCACGATGTCCCCCTGGTCGGAGGAGGTGGCGCCCGGCCGCAATTGCGACTGGTACATCAGATCCTGAAATTCCGCGCGGGAGCGTTTGAAGGCGACGGTGTTGATGTTGGCGATGTTGTTGGAGATGACCTCCACATTCATCTGCTGGGCCATCATGCCGCTGGCGGCAATGTCGAGCGTGCGCATTTTGTGATCCTTTTCGTGCGCCATCAGGCGCCGGGCCGGCGGCCGCCAGCATTCTGGGTGGATGGCTGACCATCAGGTCGCGGGCCCGCCGAGCTTGTTGATGGTGCCGCGCTGGCGGTCATTCTCCGCCTCCGTCAGTTTCACGGACTGGCCGTAGGCGCGCGTCAGGTCGATCAGCCGCACCATTTCCACGATGGGCTGCACATTGGAACCTTCCAGGGCGCCTTGCACGATGGTGACGCCCATTGCCGGCAGGGCCTGGCCACTGGCGGTGACAAGCCCGTCGCCACCGCGTTGCAGCCCTTCCGCCCCCGGCAGTGAATAAAGCCCGATGCGACCCACTTCCACCGACTGGGCGCCTTCGCCGCCTTCCACCTTGTAGGACAGGGTGCCGTCGGCGGCGATGGTGAGCGGCCCCACATCCTCCGGCACGGTGATGCGATTGCCGGCATCATCCAGCACAGGGGCCCCGTCTACAGTCACCAGATCGCCGTCCGCCGACCGGCCCAGACGCCCGTCACGGGTGTAGCGCGCCCCTGCTGGCGTTTCGACCTGCAACCAGCCATCGCCGCGAATGGCGATGTCGAATGGGTTGCCCGTCGTGGTCAGGGCGCCTTCGCGCGTGTCGGTATAGGTGGCGCGGTCGATCACAAAGGCCGTCGGATCGGCGCCACGGCCCATGCGGCTGACGAAATCGTCGAAGACCGGCCGTTCCGCGCGGAAGGCCTGGGTATTCATGTTGGCCACATTGTTGGCGGTCACGTCCAGCATGCGGCGCAGCGCCATCTGCTGCGACAGCGCGACATAAAGCGCGTTTTCCACGGGGGGAACCCTCCGGCTTCGCTGGCGCCCTGCAATCCCCGATGCGAGGAGGCGCCGCTTTGAACCGGCTTTAATGTGCAGCGGCTAGGTTAAATCCGGGTTCAAGATCGGCTGCGGTGGGGCCATGAGACAGTTTTTGCGTGTCCTTCTGACGTCCGTTCCGGTGGGGGCGAGCCTGGTCGTCCCTGGTCTGGCGGAACAGGCCCCGGCACCCCCGGCGGTGACGGCCACGGTGGTGCCGGGCCGCAAGCCGCCGGTCCCGGCCCTGACGGCGGCCGAAGCGGAATTCGCCCGCAAGGCCGTTGCCGATGGCGCACGGGAGGCGGCCACACCCCCCGCCGGCAAGCGCCCCAAGGAAACCGCCAGCGCGTCCGCCAGTGGTCGTGACGCGCGCCGACCCGATCCAGCCTGGGGCGGCGGGCCGTCGCTGGTCGACCTGAGTGGCTGGCGTCAGGCGCCCTATCTGGAGCATCGTGACCGGTTGCGGTCGGCCCTTTCCCTGTCGGACCATGATCCGGCGGCGCTGCGCGATCTGGTGCGCTTCCAGCTTGCTTGGAACATGGCGCCGGAAGTCCGGGCCACCCTTCAGGGGCGCGCCGCCACGGAGGAGGATCAGGTGCTGGCCGCTATTGCCGCCGTCCTGGCCGCTCCGCAGGACGCACAGGCCGATCGGCTGCTGACCAACCAGTCGCTGCGGGCCGCCGATGGCCCCCTGTGGGCGTCCGTGCTGCTGCAACGGCGGGGACAGGGGCGGGAGGCGGTTCTCTACCTGCCCAAGGCTTTGCGGGCGCTGCCCGCCCTGCCGGCAGAGATGCGGCGGGATCTGGGGCTGGACCTGCTGTCCATCGCGGCCGATGCCGGCCTGGACGGCATGGCCAGGGTCATCGCCCGCAGCATCGAAGCCGATGACAACGATCCCGTGATCAAGGCAAGGCTGCACGAGGCGGTGGGACGCCTGCATGCGGCGGCCGGCCGGGCCACGCTGGCGCTGACACAATGGGATCAGGCGGCGGCCCTGGCCGGCACCGATGCCGCCCGCGCCCGGCTGGAAGCCATCGCGATGCGGGTGGAGCGCGGCGAGCGGACGCAGGCCGAACGGGTCACGGCCCTGGATGCGGCCGTCCGGGATTGGCCCGGAACGACGATCGAGGCGGAAAGCCTGTGGCAGCTGGCCCTGCTGGCCCAGCAGCGATACGACCCGCTGACGGCGCTGGAAAAGCTGCGTCTGCTGGCCCTGCGCGTCCCCGACCGGTCCCCGGCCGAGCGGGCAGCAGCCGCCGATCTGGCGGTGCAGATATTCGACCACTTGGCCAGCGCCGCGGCGAAAGATATCCCCCTGCCTGACCGTATCACTGCCTATCAGCGCCACCGCGACCTGTTGCCGTCGGAGCCGGTGGGCTGGGATGTGCGTCGGCGTTTTGCGCGCATGCTGTCGGATGCCGGCGCACAGCGCATCGCCATGGAGGAATTGCAGGCGCTGGTGGCGCCGTTGCCGGCGAGGGAGCGGCCGGCTATCCTCTATGATCTTGCCGCCCTGGAGCTGGCGGCCGGCGACGCGGCGGCCGCGCTGGTGACCCTGGAGGGGGTGGTGGAAGACCCAACACCCGCCGAAGCCCAGCGCGGCAAGGAGCTGCGCGCCCGGGCCCTGCTGATGGCGGGCGACAGTGCCGGGGCCATGGCGGTCATGGCCGATGGCAAAGACCCGGCCGCCCTGGCCGTGCGCGCCGATGGCTTGTGGCAGCAGGGCAAATGGGGCGAGGCGGCGCGGAATTACAAGGCCCTGGCCGCCGAGCGCCCCCTGTCGCCGGACACGGCGGCGCGATATGCCCTGGCCGCCATGCTGGCCGGTGATCCGGCAGCCGGGTCCGTCATCGAAGGGCAGGGGGACGCGCTGGACGGGCGCCGATGGGGCGACGATCTGCTGCTGCTGGCCCGGCCAGTGCCGGCAGCACAGGCGGGTGAACGCGACCTGCGCGGCCTGCTGGATGATGCGCAGGCGCTGGGTCGGCTGGTGCGGCCGGCCGGCCCCAACTGAAAACCGGGTTTAACCCGGCCTTGTCAGGATGGGGCCTCCTGAACGTCGCCTTGCCCTGGAGTTATCGCGATGAACCTTCTCATCGGTGCTGCCATCGTCTTCGCCTCCGTCCTGGGCGGGTTCCTCGCCCTGGGTGGACACATAGCGGTTCTGTGGCAACCATTTGAAGTGCTGATCGTCTGCGGCGCCGCCCTGGGCGCCTTCGTCATCGCCAATCCGTGGCAGATCATCAAGGACACGGGCACCAGCCTGCGCGCCCTGTTCCGGGGCACCGCCCATCGCCGTGCCGACTATCTGGAACTGCTGGCCCTGCTTTATACGGTGCTGCGCACGGTGCGGACCAAGGGTCTGATGGGCCTGGAAAAGGATATCGAGCAGCCGACGGAAAGCGCCCTGTTCCAGCAGTTTCCCCGCACGCTGGAACAGGAACGCGCCGTCACCTTCATGACCGACTATCTGCGGCTGATGTCGCTGGGCGCCGACCGCGCGACGGAGATGGAGGCGCTGATGGAGGAAGAACTGGTGACCCTGCACAAGGAACTGCACCGGGCGCCGCGCAGCCTGCACACCATGGCGGAGGCGCTGCCGGCGCTGGGGATTGTGGCGGCCGTGCTGGGCATGATCAAGGCCATGGGCGCTATTTCCGCCGCCCCGGAGGTGCTGGGCCAACTGATCGGCGGGGCCATGGTCGGCACCTTCCTGGGCGTTCTGCTGTCCTATGGCGTCATCGGACCGCTGGCCAGCGCCATGAACCGCATGCGGGACGAGGAGATGAAATTCTTCCATTGCATCAAGGCGGCCCTGGTTGCGCACCTGCACGGATCAGCTCCGGCCGTAGCCGTGGAACATGCGCGCAAGGTGCTGTTCGCCGAAGTGCAGCCCACCTTCCATGAAGTGGAGAATGTCACCACCAACGCCGCCCAGCGCATGGGCGAGCGCCAGCGGGCGGCCTGACCATGGCGACGACCGGACGGCTTCCCCGCACCAGCATCGTCATCCGCCGCCGCCATCATGTCCATGACGAGGACCAGGAAAACGGATCGTGGAAGATCGCCTATGCCGACTTCACGACCATGATGATGGCTTTCTTCATGTTGCTCTGGCTGGTGAACATCACGTCGCCGGAACAGAAGGAAGGCATTGCCGACTATTTCAACCCGATCAGCGTTTCCAGCAGCAATTCCGGGGCGGACGGGCAGCTGGGCGGCCGAAGCGTTGCCACCAGCGGCGCCCTGACCAGCAGTGCCAGCAGCGCCTGGGAGAGCATTCCGGCTGCGCGCGTCCCCGCCCTGTCACCCCCCGGTCCGGATGCGCAGATGCTGGAAGGCGAGGCCGGGAAGGGCAAGGCGGGTCAGGCCGGAACGGATGCCGGCAAGGGTGACCTGAACCTGGGGGAGGTGGCCAACGGTGCCATCCCCGTGGGCGAGGAGATCGATCCCGGGCTGGCGCAGCAACTGGCCGGTGTGGCCGCCGAACAGGCGGCGTTCGAGAAGATCGAGGCGGATCTGCGCGCCGCGCTGGCGCTGGCCGGGGAACTGGCCGAGCTATCCGACAATCTGATCTTCGACATCACGCCCGAGGGTCTGCGCATCCAGATCACCGACCGGCCGCATTTTTCCATGTTCGATGTGGCGTCGGTCGAACTGAACAGCCGGGCGGCCGCCCTGTTGCAGGTGGTGGCGCAGGCATTGGCCCCGGTGCCCAACCCGGTTGCCGTGGCCGGCCACACCGATGGGCGGGCCTTCGCGGCCAGCGCCCGCTATGGCAATTGGGAACTGTCATCCGACCGGGCCAACGCCGCCCGCCGCATCCTGGCCGCCAATGGCATCGCGTCCTCGCGGCTGGCGCGGGTCGAGGGGCTGGCCGATACGCTGCACCTGTTCCCGGAGGCGCCGGAAGATCCGCGCAACCGTCGCATTTCCATCACCCTGCTGCGCCGCGTGCCGTTGCCCACGGGCGTAAAAGTGAACTGAACCATCGTCGGCGGTTTTATCCGGTTTTAAGCGTGACGCCTTATCGTGAAGGGCGGTGGGAGAACCCACCGGGCGGAACGTCGGCGCTGTTGCGCCTCCCGGCCCTGTTGCGCGACCCGGCCCCGCTTGGGCCCCGATGGTCGCTGTAACGGACATCATCCCCGATGCCACGGCACCTTTAACCGACCAGCCAAGCGGAGTCCGTCCCCATGAGCATTTTCAGTGCAATGAACTCGGGAGTCAGCGGTCTTGCGGCGCAGAGCGCCAAGTTCAGCGCCATTTCCGACAATATCTCGAACTCCGGTACCGTCGGCTACAAGCGCACCAATGTGCAGTTCGCCACCCTGGTCACCAACAATTCCAGCGCCGGCACCTATTCTGCCGGTGGTGTCGAAGCCTCGCTGCGCACGGAAGTGTCGCGCGGCGGCATTGTCACCCGGTCCACGGTCGCCACCGATCTGGCCATTTCCGGCAATGGCTTCTTCGTGGTCGGCACCGAAGCTGATGGCCAGGATGTGCAGGGCACCACGCATCTCCTGACGCGCGGCGGTTCCTTCCGCCCCGACAGCAGCGGCAATCTGGTGAATACGGGTGGCTATTACCTGCAAGGCTGGCCGTTGGATACCAACGGCAATGTCGTTGGCGGAAACCCGTCGCGCACCAGCTTCGACGGTCTGGAAACGGTCAGCCTGGGCAAGATCACCGGGTTGGCGAAGGCGACGACGGCCATCAATTTCACCGCCAACCTGCCGGCCAGCATGACGGGCCAGACCCCGGCGGCGGCCCCGTTTTCCACCTCCATCGACTATTACACACCGCTGGGCTTCACCAACAAGCTGACGATGGAATGGCAGCCGTCGACCGTTGCCAACCGCTGGACCCTGAACATCAAGGATGGCAACAACGTGTCCCTGGGCACCGTCAATATGGAATTCAGCAACGGCATCTCCTCCACCATTCCGGCGGGCACCTTGTCCTCCATGACGGCGGGTTCCGGCGTCACCGTGAACAACGGGACCATTTCGCTGACGGTGGCCGGGCAACCGATCAAGCTGTCCATGGGGCAGATCGGGGAGAATGGCGGCCTGACCCAATGGGGCGACCAATATGCGCCGGGCGCCTTCGGTAAGGACGGGGCCGGCTACGCGCCGCTGGACCGGGTGGAAATCGGTGATGACGGCATCATGACCGCCATCTATCGCAACGGTCTGCGCCAAGCCGTCTATCAGATCCCTGTCGCCAATGTGACCAATCCCGACGGCTTGCGGCGCATGGATGGCAATGCCTTCCAGGTCAGCCGGGAGTCCGGCGATTTCTACCTCTGGGATGGCGGGGCCGGGTCGGCCGGGACGATCGATGACGGGGCGCTGGAAAGCTCCAATGTCGATATCGCGGAGGAACTGACCAGCATCATCGAGACGCAGCGCGCCTATTCCTCCAACGCCAAGATCATCCAGACCGCCGACGAGATGATGGATGAGATCACGCGCCTGATGCGCTGAGCCAACGTCCAATTTCGTCAGAAAGGCAGCGACCATGAGCATCGGTCTTGCTCTCCAGACAGCGCTGAGCGGCCTCCAGGCCAATCAGGCCAAGTCGGCCATCCTGTCCCGCAACATCGCCAATGCTGCCACACCGGGCTATACCCGCAAGGAGGCGGTGCTGACCTCCGTCTCCATCGGCGGGGAGGGCAGGGGCGTGCAGGTCAGCGACGTGCGTCGCAGCGCCGATGCCTCGTTGGCCCGCGAGCAGCGGGTGCAGGCGTCGGCTGCCGCCGCGCAGGCGGCGCGGGCGGAAATCCTGTCGGTCTATACCCAGACCATCGGACAGCCGCAGGAGGAACGCAGCCTCAGTTCCCGGCTGGCCGCCTTGGAACAGGCCTTCTATGGTCTGGAAGACCTGCCCGACAGCCCGACCCAGCAGCGCGCCGTGGTCGATGCCGCCGTCAATCTGGCCAGCGGGCTGGGTGATGCCAACACGGCCGTCGCGTCCGCCCGCGAACAGGCCGATGCCGGCATCGGCGATGCGGTCATCAGCATCAACGGCGCCTTGCGCCGGCTGGAGGAACTGAACCGGCAGGTGGCCGTGCGGACCGGCAGCGGCCAGGACATTTCTGAACTGGATGACGAGCGTGACCGGCTGCTGGACGGGCTGTCGGAGCAGATCGACATCCAGTATTTCACCCGCGATGCCAACGCCGTCGTCGTGATGACGACGGGTGGCGTCACCCTGCTGGACGAACAGGCGCGGCAGATCGACTTCTCCCGCACGCCAGTGATTGGCGCCAGTGCCGGATATCCCGGGGGTGGTCTGTCCGGCCTCACCGTTGACGGCATCGACATTGCCCCTGGCAGCGGCTATCCCAACGCGGTCAAGGGCGGAAAGCTGGAAGGCCTGTTCTCTGTCCGTGACCAGATCATGCCGGAGATGCAGCGCCAGATTGATGAGATTGCCAGCGTCCTGACCGACCGGTTCCAACAGGCCGACGCATCGGTTACCGGGACCGCCCCGGCCGATACGGGCCTGTTCACGGAAAATGGTACTGCCCATGACCGGGCCGCGGGCAATATTGCCGGCATGGCCGGACGCATCCAGGTCAATAACCGGGTGCGGCTGGACCAGGGCGGTGATCCGGTGCTGGTGCGCACCGGCCTGCACAGTGCCGGCGGGAATGTCGGTGACACGACCCAGGTCCGCGGGTTTCTGGACGTTTTCAGCAGCATCGTCAGTTTCGACACCGCGGCCGGGCTGATGGCCAGCGGCACCGTCAAGGATTTCGCCAACGCCGCCATCGGCCAGCAGCACACGGTGCGCGCGGCGGCGGAAAGCGACGCGAAATCCCTGGATATCCAGCTTGAAACGGTGCGCGCCACCCGCGAAGGGCGGGAGGGTGTGAATATCGACGAGGAATTGCAGGAACTGATCGTGCTGGAACGCAGCTATGCCGCGAATGCCCAGATCATGCAGGCGGCCAGCCGCATGCTCGACAAGCTGTTGGAGATCTGATCCATGACACTCAGCACCATTTCGACCCTGTCGCTGGCCCGCCAGACCCGCAACAATGTCCGGGTGACACAGACGGAGATGCAGACCCTGCAGCAGGAACTGTCCACCGGTCGCAAGATCGACGTGGCGGGCAGCCTGGGCAGCCGTGCCGCTGCCTTGCTGGACCTGCACAATGTCCGCAACGAGATCGACCAGTTCCAGACCGCCATGGCGTCACAGGCATCGCGGATGGTGGCCATGCAGGACGCCTTGACCGTGGTGGGGGAGACGACGTCGAAGGTCCGTGATCTGGCGCTGGCCGCTTCGGGCGGGGGATCGGAGACCACGTCGGCCGTCATCGACAATGCGGCCAAGGACGTGCTGCGCACCGTCACCAACATGCTGAACAGCTCCATGGGCGGGCGGTTCCTGTTCGGCGGCACACGTTTCGATCAGGCCCCCATCCAGGCGGGGGACCAGGTGGCCGCTTCCGGCCTGTCGCCCAATGCGGCGGTTCAGCAGGTGCTGACGGCGGCCGGGCCCCTGACGACGGCCGCTGATGTCGATGCCATGATCGACGGGCCCAATGGCCTTACCGCCATGTTCAATGATACACGCGTCCCGGCGGCCGGCAATTTCTCCAACACCTTCTTCCATGGGTCCACCGATACGGTGGTGGCGCGGGCGGAAGGGTCGGTCACCATCGCCTATGGCGCCACGGCCGGCGATCAGGCGGTGCGCGACCTGTTGAAGGGGCTGCATCTGCTGCGGTCCGTGCCGTCCGACAGTGTGCCGGAGGCAGCCTATCAGCGGGTGGCGGAACGAGCCTGGGCCATGATCAACGGCGCCACGGCGCAACTGACGGAAACGCAGAGCATCCTGGGCCTGGAACAGCAGACCATCCAGCGCACGCAGGACCGGCTGGAGGTGGAACAGACCCTGGTCGCCACCCAGATCGTGAAGCTGGAGGAAGCCGATCCCTATGAGGCGACACTGCGGCTGGATGTGCTGCGCAACCAGTTGGAAGCCACCTTTGCGGTGACCAGCAGCCTGGGCAAATTGTCGCTCGCCAATTATCTGTGATCGGTGGGGGACGGTCCTGGCTTGCGTTCATCCGGGCGCAGCGTCAGGACCGACACGCCGGTGGCGGTGACGGCCACCGTATGTTCGAACTGCGCCGACAAGGATCCATCCTGCGTCACGACGGTCCAGCCATCATCCTCGGTCTGCACAGCCCGCCCGCCGCGGTTGAGCATCGGTTCGATGGTGAAGACCATACCTTCGCGCAGGGTGAGGCCGGTACCCGGCCTGCCAAAATGCAGGATCTGCGGGTCTTCATGCATCTCCCGGCCGATACCGTGGCCGCAATATTCCCGCACCACGGAATAGCCGGCGCGCTTGGCATGGCGTTCGATGGCATGGCCGATATCACCCAGCCGGGCGCCGGGGCGAACAGCCTTGATCCCCATCCACAAGGCGTCATAGCTGGTCTGGACCAGCCTTTTGGCGGCAGGATCGACCGTACCGACCAGGTAGGTCTTGCTGCTGTCGGCGATATAGCCGTTCTTTTCCAGCGTGATGTCGAAATTGACGATGTCGCCATCGCGCAGCACGGTCGATGAAGAGGGTACGCCATGGCAGACCACCTCATTCACCGATGAGTTCAACACAAAGCCGTAGCCGTACTGCCCCTTGCTGGCCGGCCTTGCCTGCAAATCGCGGACGATGAAATCTTCGACCAGGTCATTGATTTCAAGCGTCGATTTGCCGATCAGCACTGTCCGGTCCAGCCATTCGAAGACCGATGCCAGCAGCCGGCCGGATTGGGCCAGCAGCGCCAGTTCCCAGGGTTCCTTGATCATGCGGCGTTGACGGACAGCGATGGGGCCGACACGCCCGCAGCGTCCAGCTCCCGTTCCATGATCTGGGTGAAGCTCAGCGTCGGATTGGTCTCACACAGCATGCCGATCTTGATCCAGAAGGCAGCCTGCGCATTGATCGACCGGCAGGTGACTTTGGCGACCCGACGAAGCTGATCATGAAGGTCATCCTCGATATTCACGATGCCCATTGAAGGCTCCATATATGGTTCATATATAAACCATATATAGGCTTGCCCGTGAAAAGCCAAGCGCTGCATCGGGCCGGGGGAGGCTTCTGCCGTCACCCCAGCCCTTGTCATGGGTACGAACCGGCGGTTCGACCGGCCGGCTTTCCCTATTCCTCGGCGCAACCGCCATGGACGATCAACAATGCCGCCCGGGCCAGGCGCTTGCGGCCCCGGCGTTTCATTCACGGCAATCAGGCGCTGGCACTGGCTCCCGAACGGGCCCCGGCACGGATCAGGGCGGCAGGGATGGAAGGGACGGACTTGATCAGCGCCGGCTCGCCGGCATCGCGATCATCTTCGACCGGGGCTTCGAATTTATAGCCGCGGCCATACACCGTCTCGATATATTTGTCGCCGCCGGTCGCTTCGGCGATCTTCTTGCGCAGTTTGCAGATATAGACGTCGATCACCTTGTCCAGCGGATCGGAGCCGGACAAGGTATAGACCGTCTCATAAATCTTTTCCTTGGACACGACGCGCCCGACATTCAGCGCCAGAATGCTGAAGATCGCATGTTCGCGGTGCGACAGCCGCAGGCGCTGCCCATCCACCGCCGGGTCGCGGCCGTCCAGAAACACGGTCAGGCGGCCCACGGTCAGTTCCGGGGAACTGTGGCCGTGGGAACGGCGCCGAACGGCGTGCAGCCGCGCCTCGATCTCCTGCGGATTGATGGGCTTCACCAGCACATCGTCGGCCCCCGCCCGCAGGTGCTGGATGGTCGAGGTGACGCAGCGATGTTCCAGCAGGCTGACAATGATCATCGGCCCCACCACAGCCCGCAAGCGTGAGATCAGGGTTTCGGCGCCGGTCACACCACTGACCAGGATCGCGTCATAGTTCTCCAGTGATCCGTCCCTTTCAGCAATCGGCGTTTCCACGCTGCTCTGTGACTGCTGTTCGCACCGAACGCCGACGCGGCTGATGGCACGGCTGATGGCACCGGCGATGGTCTGATCGTTCTCGATCAACAAGACACGCATTGCCCCACTCCTGATTTGAGTAAAATTCTACAGGAATTTTACGAAACTGTTGAAAGCAGAAGAAAAACTTCTAATTTGTTTGTATTTCCACTCTATATTCGCCTTTCGTTCTGCTCGAATAGAGCAATGTCTACGACGAACGTTGCAGTCAAGATGATAGTGACTCAGATAATTAAATGGATATTAACGCCGCGAGTAAGAACCTCTTGGAAAAGCCGCTTTAACCCTGCTGTGCCATGGTGACGACATTGGATACATCTTAAGGGGTCGGAAATGGTTGTGCGCCGCCATGTCCGTAGCTTTCTCTGTCTTGCCGCCGCCATGCTGATGGCCCAGCCGGACGCCGCATTTGCCCAGATGCGCATCAAGGATCTGGTGGAGGTCGAGGGGGTCCGCGGCAATCAGCTTCTGGGCTATGGGCTCGTTGTCGGGTTGAACGGCACGGGTGACCGGTTGCAGAACTCCCCCTTCACCCAGCAAAGCCTGGAAGGTATGCTGGAACGGCTGGGCGTGAACATCACCGGCCTCAATGTGAAGACGCGCAATGTGGCGGCGGTGATGGTCATGGCGGAACTACCGCCTTTCCCACGCCAGGGCACGCGTGTCGACGTCTCTATTTCCACCATGGGGGATGCCAAAAGCCTGGCAGGCGGCAATCTGATCGCCACCCCGCTGATGGGCGCAGATGGCAAGATCTACGCCGTGGCCCAGGGGCCCGTCGCCACGTCGGGTTACGCCGTGGAAGGCGCGGCGGCCAGCGTCACCAAGGGCGTGCCCACCTCCGGCCGGGTTGCCAACGGGGCGATTGTGGAGCGGGAGGTGGATTTCGACCTGGATTCCCTGGAGCGGGTGCGGCTGGCGCTGCGCAACCCGGATTTTTCCACCGCCAACCGCATCGCCATCGCCGTCAACCAGAACCTGGGCAGCGATACGGCACGCGCGACCGACCCGACCACAGTTGACCTGCTGGTCCCGGCGGCCTATCGCGGGGATATCGCTGGCCTGCTGACGCGCATCGAAACCATCGCCATCAAGCCCGATCAGGTGGCGCGCGTCGTCATCGATGAACAGTCGGGCACCATCGTGATGGGCGAGAATGTCCGGATCAGCACCGTCGCCATTGCCCAGGGCAATCTGACGGTGCGGGTGGAGGAAACGCCCCAGGTTTCGCAGCCTGGCCCGTTCGCGCAGCAGGGCCAGACCGTTGTCGTTCCGCGCACGAAGATCGCCGTGGATGAGGGGGAGGGCAAGCGCCTGAACATCCTGGATGGCGGGGTTTCCCTGAATGAATTGGTCAATGGCTTGAACCGGCTGGGCGCCACGCCGCGCGACATCATCGTCATTTTGCAGGCGATCAAGGCCGCTGGTGCCCTTCATGCCGAATTGGAGGTCATGTGATGGAGATTGCTGAAATCCAACCGAACCGCCGCCCGGTCCCGCCCGTGGGGGCGCTGTCCGGCAACGATGCCACAGAGGCGGCCCGGAAGTTCGAGGCGCTGCTGTTGCAGCAGGCGCTTGATTCCATGTTCGAAGGTGTCGCCACGGATGGCCCCTTTGGCGGCGGATATGCGGAGGAGGTGTTTCGCGGCATGATGCTGGAGACGGTGGCCGACAATATGGCGTCCGCCCATGGTGGCTTTGGCATCGCCGGCCCTGTTCGCGCGCAGATCGCGCAATATGGCCAGTCGCAGGAAGGCTGAACCATGAAGGTGGAAGCCCTGACCCCGGATATGCGCCTGCGCCTGGCAGAGGCGTTCGAGATGCTGACGGCCTTGCTGGACGAGGAAACATCCCTTGTCTCCAAGGCGCAGTCGGATGGGCTGGAGCTTTATTTCAGCACCAAACGCCGGCTGTTCGAGCAGTTGGGCATCCTGCTGCGCGAGGCCAACCGGGCGCCGCTGCTACCGGTCTTTGCCGACGATAGCGCGCCTGGTGAGGGGGACGCGCCGATGGTTGAGGACCCGGCACCGCCGGAACGGGTGCGAGTGGCCGCCGCAAGGCTGTGCGCGGCGACGCGCGCCAACACCATTGCCCTGCAAGCGGCGCAGGAGGCTGTGACCGCCGTCGCCCGCCGTCTGGGCCGCGTTGCCGAGCGGCAGCGTGCCGACGGCGTCTATGGCCGTGGCGGAACGGCCAGCAAGCGCGCCGTGCCCGGCTATGGCCGGATCGAGCATAATCTTTGAGATGCAGGCGCTGGCGACTGACGTCCGGTGATCGTTCACGGTCAACGGCCCGGGTGAGCAAGCATCCTAAAGATGTATCCCGGTGGTAAGTGCCGACTTTTAAGCGGCTTTAATCTCGGTCTGCCACAGTGTCTTCAGCTTCCGGGGTTGGCCAAGGTTTGCCCCCGTGACCCGGAAGCGGCTGCGTCAGAAGGCGCTTAGATCCATATCCATCCACGAAGGAGAATGATCATGGCTGCCTCTATTCTGACGAACGTCGGCGCAATGGTCGCGCTGCAGACCCTGAACAAGACCAGCAAGGATCTGCAAACCGTTCAGGACCGCATTTCCACCGGCATGAAGGTGGCGACGGCCAAGGACAATTCGTCCTATTGGGCCATCTCCACCACCATGAAGTCCGACGTGTCGGCCCTGAAGGCGCTGAACGAAAACATCGCCATCAACGCCGCCACCGTGCAGACGGCCCGCGTCGGTTCTGAAAACATCCAGAAGCTGCTCAGCGAGGTGAAGAACCAGCTCTCGCTCGCCACCTCCGCGTCGGTTGACCATGCGAAGGTCGGTGATGAACTGGACAGCCTGGCGGACAACATCCAGAACACCATCGACAGTGCCAGCTACAATGGCGAGAACCTGCTGAACAACGCCAATACCCGCACCCTGACGGTGTCGATCAACCGTTCCGGCGCTGCCATCACGGCCGTGACGGACAGCATCGACGGACAGGACATGACGGCGGTTCAGACCTTCGTGGCGGGCCTGTCGGCCGCGATCACGGGTGGTGCCGACGGTTCGGCCAATGCCGCCGCCGCCCAGACCCAGCTGCTGGCGCTGGAAGCCCACATGGACACGGTCATCAGCGCCGCGGCCGAGTTCGGTAATGTCGGCAAGCGTCTGGACCTTCAGGCTGATTTCACCAGCAAGCTGGTGGACAGCCTGAATGAAGGTATCGGTACGCTGGTCGACGCCAATCTGAACGAGGAATCGGCTCGTCTGCAGGCCCTTCAGGTCCAGCAGCAGCTGGGCATCCAGGCTCTGTCGATTGCCAACCAGGCGCCGCAGAACATTCTGTCGCTGTTCCGTTAAGCGCGGAATTTCGGCAAGGGGGTCGATCTTCGGATCGGCCCCTTTTCTTTGTGTATGTGTAAATATTTATCAGAATATTACCTGATATTATTCGTTTCACTGCCGTTTAATCGCCGGGTGTTATTTTGTCTTCATCGAAGTTTTTATGGGGACGATTACCCAATGAGCGTCGCAGCCTATCGGCAATCCGTCATGGATACGGCCAGCCCCCGACAATTGGAGCGCAAGGTTCTTCAGCAGGTCACCCTGGATCTGGAGACGGCCACGCGCAGCAATGACGCCAATGCGCGCATCCGCGCCATCGACCGTAACAGGCGGCTGTGGATGACGCTGGTCGCCGATGTGTCGGACCCCGGTAACCTGTTGCCCGATACGCTGAAGGCCGGGCTGATCTCGCTTGGCCTGTGGGTTGACCGCTATAGCGGCAATGCCCTGTCGTCCGATCGCCCGCTGTCCCCGCTGGTCGATGTCAACCGCGCGGTGATGCAGGGCTTGGGCGCCGTTCCCACGAGCTGACCTGGAAGGTGTTCCATGGGGCTGAAACTGAAACTGAAACCTTTCGAGAAGTTCATCGTGAACGGCGTGGTCATCGAGAATGGCCGGCACCGTAATACCGTGACGGTCGCCAACCATGCCCAGGTGATGACGGGGCGCAGCATCCTTCAGCCGGAGGAGGCAACCACGCCCGTGAAACGGACCTATTACGCCGTGCAGGCCATGCTGCTGGACCCGCCAAATGCGGGCCGGCAGCGGATGGTTTACGACACACTGATCGCGCAGTTGCATGCGGCGATCCTGGACCCGGCCATGAGCTTCCATCTGACCGATGCCGACCGTCATGTTCGGGACGGCGATTACTACAAGGCGCTGGCCGCGCTGCGGCCCGTCATCAGCTACGAGGCGATCTTGCTGCCGTCCGCGCGGACGGTCAGTCCGGTCGAAACGCTGCCGGAACAAGCGGCCGGTGCGTAGGCACCCCCGCACGACAGGAGGCGAGCATGAGTGATCAGAAAAAGGTCGATGCGGTATCCTCCGCGGAAATGGCGGCGCGGCGGCGGCTGGCAGAACCGGTCGCCGCCATGGACCGGGCCGCCGAGCGTGAGGCCGACAAGGGCCTGAAAGTGCCGCCGGTGGCCACGGCGCCGCCCGTGGAACCGTCCCCGGCCTATCGGCCCTACCGCGTTCTGCTGGACCCGGAAACGCAGCGTCTTTACACCGAGGTCATCGACAAGCAGACGGGCGACGTGCTGCTGCGCATCCCCCCCGCCTATGTCCCGCCTGATGAGGAAACGGACAATATTTCAGCCCGGCGGCGGGAGGTCGAGCTATGAGCCTGACCGGCTTTGGCGCAGGGCTGATTACCGGCGGCTCCGGTTCGTCGCTGCTGCAATGGCGGCTGCTGTCGCGCACGGAGGAACGGCAGAAGGCCGCGATGATGGCCGATCCGGTCAACAGTGCTGATACCGATTATGCGCGCAGCCGGCTGCCGCAGGTGGGGTCGGTGGACGAACTGATGTCCGACAGGCGGCTTTATACCTATGTGATGCGGGCTTTCGGGTTGCAGGACCAGATCAACTCCCAGGCACTGGTGCGCAAGGTCCTGGCCAGCGACATGTCGGACAGCGCGTCGGTCGCCAACCGGATGGGCGATGCCCGCTTCCGGGAACTGGCTGGAGCGTTCAATTTCGGCCCCAACAGCGACAAGACCGGCACGTCTTTCATTGACCAGATCACCGACCGCTATGTCACCGCCCTGTTCGAGGAGGAGATCGGCCAGCGCAACAAGGCGCTGGAGATGCTGCTGGACTTCACCCGCAAGCTGCCATCGAAGACGGACTGGGCCGATGTCATGGACGATCCGGACATGGCTACGGTGGTGCGAACCGTCTATGGCCTGCCCACGCCCATCGGCCCCGCCGACGCGGCCAGCCAGGCCGAGGCGCTGGAGAACACCATCCCCTTTGCCGAAATGAAGCTGGGGCCGAAACAGACGGAGTTCCGCAACAATTTCCTGGATGTCTGGGACTATAACGGCAACCTGCGCGGCAGTTCCGTCAGTTCCAAGGTGCAGTGGCAGATGATGACCAGCACCTATGACCGCGACAAGGCGGCCGTGGCTGCGCGGTATCAGGTGCGGCGGACCTTAAGCGCCGTAGAACAGAAGCTGCCGGGCCTGGACAGCACGGATGAATTGCTGCGCGACCGGACAACCCTGGCGGTGGTGCTGAAAGCCTTTGATCTGGAAGACAAGGCCGGCGACACCACGTACCTGCGCAAGGTGCTGAACAGCAATCCCGCCGACGCCGACAGTTTCGCGTCTAAGGCGGGGGAGCGGGAAAAGAACCTGGCTTTGGCCTTCAGCACCAGCAATACCGGCGCCAAACGCCGCGGCAGCCCCGCCTTCATCAATGATATCGTCCAGCGCTACGAGACGCAGAGCTTCGAGGTGTCGGCGGGCAATGCCAATGAGGCCCTGCGCCTGGGCCTTTATTTCGAACGCAAGGCGCCCGGCATCACCAGCTGGTATCAGGTGCTGGCCGACAAGGCCCTGGCGGAATTCGCCCGTACAGCACTGGGACTGCCGGATCAGGCGGCCCAGATCGATGTGGACCGGCAGGTCGGCATCCTGTCCAGCCGCTTCGACATCAAGAAGCTGAAGGATCCCAAGGAAGTGTCGAAACTGGTCGAAAAATTCATGATGCTGTACGACGTCAAGAATGGCGGCAGCAGTGCTGCGGCTGGCAATCCGGCCGTGCAGCTTTTGTCAGGTAGCGGCCGCACGACGATTGATGCGTCCACCTTGCTGGCACTGGCGACCACGCGGCGGTGGTAGCGAAGGCATCATTGTTTGGTGGAAGGCGGCCCCGCCAGCGTGCGGGGCCGTTCTGTTTCTACCCCCGCCGCTTGGCCACCACGGCTGGTTTCTTCGCGGGTTCAGGCGGCGGTGGGGGCGGGGAAGGGGCCGCAAGTTCGGCCTGGATGGCGTCCAGCACGGCAAAGCCCTGGGCCGTGGCCGTCACCTCTCCCTTGCCCTGGCGCAGGAATTCCTGCAGGGCCGGATTGGCCTTGATGGCGCGGTCGACCTCCGGGTCGCTGCCGGCGCGATAGGCGCCCAAGCGGATCATCTCCTCCATCGCGTCATAGCGGGACAGCAGGGCGCGGGCGCCAGCCATGGTTTCGTTCTCCGCCGGACTGTGGCAGCCCGGCAGGGCGCGCGACACGCTTTTCAGCACGTCGATGGCGGGATAGCGGCCGCGTTCGGCGATCTTGCGGTCCATGACGATATGGCCGTCCAGGATGCCGCGCACGGCGTCGGCCACCGGCTCGTCATGGTCGCCGCCATCCACCAGCACCGTGAACACGCCCGTGATGTCGCCCGTGCCATCCACGCCGGGGCCGGCGCGTTCCAGAAGACGCGGCAACTCCGCAAAGGTGCTGGGCGGGTAGCCCTTGGTGGTCGGCGGCTCGCCGGCCGACAGGCCGATCTCCCGCTGGGCCATGGCGAAGCGGGTGACGCTGTCCATCAGGCACAGCACATCGCGCCCGGCGTCGCGGAAATATTCCGCCACGGCCATGGTCATATAGGCCGCCTGCCGCCGCGCCAGGGCCGGTTCATCCCCCGTGGCGACGATCACGACGCTGCGCGCCAGCCCTTCCGGGCCCAGATCATCCTGGATGAATTCCTGCACCTCGCGCCCGCGCTCACCGATCAGGCCGATGACATTCACATCCGCCGCACTGGACCGGGCCAGCATGGCCAGCAGCGTGGATTTGCCCACGCCCGACCCGGCGAAGATGCCCAGGCGCTGTCCCCGGCAGAGCGGTGTGAACACGTCGATGACGCGGATGCCGGTTTCCAGCCGGGCCCCGATGCGCCGCCGTTCGAAGGCGGGCGGGGGCAGGGCGCGCAGGGATCGGTTGGCATCGCCCAGGCCCAGATGCCCCTTGCCGTCGATGGGCCGGCCAAAGGCGTCGATGACCCGGCCCAGCCAGGCTTCACGGGGCCGGACCAGCCCGGTTGCCGCCCCTGCTTCCACCCGCGATCCCAGGCCGATGCCTTCCATGGAGGCAAAGGGCAGCAGCACGGCGCGGCCCTGGCGGAAGCCCACCACTTCGCACGGGATGGCGCGGCCGCCGCGGGTCAGCGCCTTGCAGCCATCGCCCACGGACAGGCGGCGTTCCACGCCCTCTACCTCCATCGCCAGACCGGAACAGGTGACGACCTGGCCATGGAAGCGGGGGCCGGGCAGTTGCTGGATATCGGCCAGAAGGCCGGCCAGGATGGTCATGATGGGGTTCCCGATGCTGGGCTTGGGTGATGGTCCATCCTTGGCGGCGGCGGTTAAAGCCGGTTAAACGCCGTCGGTATCGCAAGGGCGCTTAAACGCCGCTTTAAAGTCCGCATGGAACCATCGCCCCCGTATCCGGCCCCAATGGGAGTGATGCTGACATGGATCTTTCCGCCATCGGCCTGTTCAACCTGGCCAGCCGCCGCATGGACTATCTGTCCGCCCGGCATAAGGTGCTGGCGGAGAATATCGCCAATGCCGACACGCCCGGCGTGCGCGCCCGCGATCTGAAGCCGTTCAGCTTTGCCGAAGCGCTGAAAGGGGCCGGCGTGCAGCAGGTCCGCACCAACGCAGCACACCTGGAACCGCTGCATCAGGCAGCAGCGTTCCGGGAGGATCGCGGCGCCAGCGTCTATGAAATGGCACCCGACGGCAATGGCGTGGTGCTGGAGGAACAGATGATGAAGACCGCGGAAGTGCGTCAGCAATATGATCTGGCCGCCAACCTGTTCCAGAAGAATGTCGGCATGCTGCGCTATGCCTTCATCGGCCGCTGAGGGGGGAGGGCAGCATGAGCATCGATAATCTGGCCGCCTCCTTCGGGATCGCCGCATCGGGCATGAAGGCGCAGACGACGCGCCTGCGTGTGGTGGCGGAGAACATGGCCAATGCCAATTCCACCGCCGAAATTGCCGGCGGCGACCCCTATCGCCGCAAGACGGTGGTCTTCTCCACCATCCTGGACCGGGCGCTGAAGGCCGACACGGTGGAGGTGAAGCGCGTGGGCCGGGACATGGGCGATTTCCGCCTGGAATATGACCCCAGCCACCCCGCCGCCGACGCCGACGGCTATGTGAAGCTGCCCAATGTCAACAGCCTGGTGGAAGCCATGGACATGCGGGAGGCCGGCCGATCCTATGACGCCAACCTGAATGTCATGCAGCAGGCCCGCAGCATGCTAGGCCGTACCATCGACATGCTGCGCGGCTGACACGCCGCCCTGCGACAGGAGTTCCGATCATGCATGTCATTCCCGTCTCCGGCGTCGCCGATGCCTATGCCGCCGGCAAGCTGCCCGGCATTGCCGGTCCGGCCACCGATGCCGCCACACCCGTGCGCGGTTCCTTCCCCGAGATTGTGGGCAAGGCGGTCAAGGACGCCATCGCCACCATGCGCAACGGGGAACAGGTGGCCGCTTCGGGCCTGCAGGGCAAGGCCACGGCGCAGGAGGTGGTGCAGGCCACCATGTCGGCCGAACTGACGGTGCAGGCGGTCACGGCCGTGCGCGACAAGCTGGTGAACGCCTATCTCGACATCATGCGCATGCCGATTTGACACCCGTGAAGGCGGGCGACCGAGGGAATACGCAGACATGACCCAGGCCGATGTCCTTGATCTGTTGCGCAGCGGCATCTGGGCCGTGATCTGGGCGGCCACGCCGCCCCTGGCCGTGGCCCTGATCGTGGGGTTTGGCATCTCGCTGTTGCAGGCGCTGACACAGGTGCAGGAAGCGACCTTGTCCTTCGTGCCCAAGATCGTGGCCATTATGATCACGGTGGTGCTGGCGCTGCCCTTCATGTTCCATGTGCTGGCCGGCTACTGGACGGAGATCGTCACCCGCATCGGCGGCGCCCCACCATGAGGATGACGATCGCCCTTCTGGCCATGGCGCTGCTGGGTGGGGCCATGCCCGCCGAAGCGGCCGATGCCACGGCCTGCCTGTCGGCCATCCGGGCGGCAGAACGCAAGATGCGCATCCCCACCCGCCTGCTGATGGCCATCGGGGTCACCGAATCCGGGCGTGAGGTTGATGAAAGGCTGACCGTCTGGCCCTGGACCGTCAATGCCGAGGGGGAAGGACGCTATTTCCCGGACAAGACGTCGGCCGTTGCGCATGTGCGGGCCCTGAAAAAGCGCGGCGTGCGCTCCATCGATGTGGGCTGCATGCAGATCAATCTGCAATGGCACCCCACGGCCTTCAAGGATGTGGAGACTGCCCTTGATCCCGCCGCCAACGTCGCCTATGCCGCCCGCCTGCTGAAGGAATTCCATGGCGATCTGCGCAACTGGACGCGGTCGATCAAGCAGTATCATTCCAGCACGCCGGACAAGGCCGATATCTATTTCAAGCGGGTGGCGGCCAATCTGCGGCTGGTGCAACTGCGCCGCCATGATCTGGCCGATGTGCTGCCGCGACCGCAAAGGCCCGCGCCGCCGGCCGATCCCTGGGCCCTGCCGCCCCGCATGGGATAGGCGTGGTCTGCGGCTGATCGCAAACCACGCCGGCGGGGGGTCAATCCTTCTGCAGGGGCGCGAAGGTCACCGACACCATCTTGTACATGCCTGACATCAGGACGAACTGATCCAGGCGAAGCTGCGTACGGTCACTCACCGATGTGGGCAATTGCGGCTGGCAGGAGCGGAGCAGGTAGAGGTTCAGCTTATCCTCGCCCGGCGTCTGGACCGTGCCCTGGCGGGCCGACAGAACGCAATTCAGCGTGCCGCTGGCGCCGTCGCCCTGGAAGGACAGCCGGAAGGGGCAGGCCCCCATGCGCCGGCCCGGCATGAACGGGTCCTGCACCTGCGGGCATTCCTGGTCACCCACCGTCTGCATGACCTGAACGATGGTATCGCGCAGGTTCACATCCTGGCCCGGCATCGCTTCGTCATTGGCGACCATGCGGTTATTGACAAAGGCGGTATATCGCAGCGGCGCGCCGCTGCCATTGCGGATGCGGAAGGTGCCGGGGGAATAGCCGATGGCTTCCGACAGAGAGCAGCGCCCGCGGTTGGTGACGCCAACAGCGCCGGCATAGCTCAACTGGCCATCGGTGCTGGACAGGGTGATCTGGCACTGGCTGGTGTTTCCCACCCGGCACTGATTGTCGACCAGCTTGTATGGACCTGTGAAAATCTTGTCATCGTCGATGATGAATTTATCGAAGTTCGTGGCGCCAGTCGGCAGGAAACGGTGGATATTCATCAGCACCTGCGGCGGCTTTCCCACCGGCTGTGCCAGATCCAGCCCCATTTCGAAGCGGGCAGGACATTTCTGCTTCAAGGTCACCTTGTAGCCCTGCTCGTTCGGCAGGCCCATCAGCTTGTCCAGCATCGGGATCTTGGCGATCTTGGAGACAAGTTTCAGGATGTCATTGAGGTTGGCGGCGGTGTCCCGGTATTTGGCCCAGCCATCGTCATCGAAGGACTGAATCTTGGACGTGAAATAGTTGCTGCTTATCATCCGCCAATCCGTGGTCACCCCATCGGGGGAGGTGTGGCCACCGATCCGGGCTTCGTCGCAGCCGGCATCTTCCTGACAGACGATCAGATTGAAACCCCAGTCGTTGGAGAACCAGCCGAACGGATCAACAATCGGTTT
Organism: Hydrogenophaga intermedia; assembly: GCA_943371025.1. Taxonomy (GTDB): domain Bacteria; phylum Pseudomonadota; class Alphaproteobacteria; order Azospirillales; family Azospirillaceae; genus Niveispirillum. The sequence goes on along the minus strand of CALRTC020000033.1, from coordinate 19,846 downwards.
TCGGATTCCGGCGGACACGACGGCAATGCCGCCGCCCGGAATGACCAGATCGCCTTCGGCACGACCGGCGCTGGTCCCGATGATCGGGGCGAACGCATAATCGCCATCGTCGACATGCGTCGGCTGTTTGATCGTCAGCGGGTACGCATCCTCATTGCTCAGCACAATTTCCACGATGGTGTATGACGACGCCTGCGCGGAAGGTGCGGCGGTGACGAGGGAGCCGACGGACAAGAGTAACCCGAGCAGGGCGCCATGGAAACGGCGCGGATGATTGGAAGGGGGCATTTGCCAATGTATCCATAAACAATCAACGGGCGGTCATATTACTAATATATCCCGTTATCCCGTCAATGATGAATGCATTAATGTTAAGGTTGCAGGGTTTGGTGCGTAATATTATGCGCAATTTATGAAAAATTTCCCTGTATTAATGACTTAACATTGGTTGTGCGTGACGACGGTGTTGCCCGCCATATGCGTTGCCGGAAAGAGCATTTGTGACACAAATCCTGATTGCGGCGTCGGCGTTTGAGGCCATTCACCGGAAATATGCTTCGACGGCCTTGAACCCCAGTTTTACCGCGCTCGCCTAGATTTGCCGGACATATCCCGGAGATCCCTCGCCCATGTCTGCCGCCACCACCCTGTCCGACGGCCTGCGCCACCGCGATGTGTTCTTCGCGCTGGGTCTGGTTTTCATCCTGAGCGTGCTGATCCTGCCGGTCCCGACCTGGATGCTGGACATGGGGTTAGCCATGTCGATGGCGATCAGCGTACTGATCCTGATGGTGGCGCTGTGGATCAATCGGCCGCTGGATTTTTCCAGCTTTCCCACGGTGCTGCTGGTCGCCACCATGCTGCGGCTGGCGCTGAACCTGGCCTCGACCCGTCTGATCCTGTCGAACGGGCATACGGGCACCGATGCGGCCGGCCATGTCATCATGGGTTTTGCCGATTTCGTCATGGGCGGCAATTTCGTCATCGGACTGATCGTCTTCTGCATCCTGATGCTGGTGAATTTCATCGTCATCACCAAGGGCGCCAGCCGCATCGCGGAAGTGGGCGCCCGCTTCGCCCTGGACGCCATGCCGGGCAAGCAGATGGCCATCGACGCCGACATGTCGTCGGGCCTGATCGACGAGGGGGAGGCGCGGCGGCGGCGGTCGGAACTGGAACAGGAAAGCCAGTTCTTCGGCGCCATGGATGGTGCGTCGAAATTCGTGCGCGGTGATGCCATCGCCGGGCTGGTCATCACGGCCATCAATGTCATGGGCGGCCTGATCATCGGGGTGGCCCAGCATGATCTGGCTTTTGGGGAGGCGGCGCATAATTACACGGTGCTGACCATCGGCGATGGGCTGGTGACGCAGATCCCGGCCTTGATCGTGTCGCTGGCCGCCGGCCTGCTGGTCTCCAAGGGCGGCAATCAGGGTTCCATCGATCAGGCATTGCTGAACCAGCTTGGCGGATATCCCAAGGCGCTGGGCGTGGCGGGCGGGCTTTTGCTGCTGCTGGGCCTGACGCCGGGTCTGCCCTTCCTGCCGTTTTTCATCCTGGCTTCGGGGGCGGGCGGGCTGGCGTGGCATCTGCCGCGCAATGCCGCGCGGCTGGCCGAACAAAAGCGCCATGACGAATTGCTGGCAGCCAAGGCGCCGACAGCGGAAGAGCCGGTGGCCGACATGCTGCGCGTGGATGATATCCGCGTGGAACTGGGTAGCGGTCTGGTCCCGCTGATCCTGGACCCGGCCACGGGCCTGTCGGCCAAGGTGCGGCGGCTGCGCAAGCGCTTCGCCACTGAGTTCGGCTTCCTGCTGCCGTCGGTGCGGCTGCGCGACAGTGCGTCGGTGTCTACCAACGCCTATGAGATTTCCATCCAGGGCGTGATGATCGCCAAGGGGGAGGTGCAGGTGCGCAAGATGCTGGCCATCGATCCGCGCCACCAGGGCATCGATATTCCCGGCACCGACACGCGCGAACCGACGTTTGGCCTGCCCGCCCGCTGGATCGACCCGGTGCAGGCGGAGGAGGCGGAGTTGAAGGGCTTTACCGTCGTCGATCCCGACAGCGTCATCACCACGCATCTGGCCGAAATCATCAAGGAGCATATGCCCACCCTGCTGGGCTATGCCGCCACCAAGCGCCTGCTGGACGAGCTGGACCGGGAGCATCAGAAGCTGGTGACCGATCTGATCCCGGCCCAAGTCAGCCTGTCGGTGGTGCAGCGCGTGCTGCAGGCGCTGCTGGCCGAGCGGGTGTCCATCCGCAATCTGCCCCTGATCCTGGAAGGCATATCGGAGGCGGCGGTCTGGACACGCAATGTCACGCTGATGACCGAACATGTGCGCACGCGCCTGTCGCTGCAGATCTGTCAGGCACTGACCACGCCGGACGGGTCCATCCCCGTCATCGTGGTCAGCCCGGAATGGGAACAGCGCTTCCTGGACAATATCGTGGAGCAGGGGGAGGACCGGCAGTTTGTCATGCCGCCATCCACCGTGCAGGATTTCCTGATGGCGGCGCGCACCCGCATCCAGGCGCACGCGACATCGGATTACTGGCCGGCCGTGCTGGTGACACCGGCGGCACGGCCCTTTGTGCGCTCGCTGCTGGAACGGGTCAGCCCGTCCACGCCCGTGATCTGCCACACCGAGCTGCACCGCAAGGCCCCCGTCACCACGATTGACCAGATATGACCCTGCCGCTGGCCCAATTGCTGAGTGCGGAGCTTTACGGCCTGCTGCTGGTGCTGGTCCGGGTGGGGGCGGCCTTGTCCATGCTGCCCGGCTTCGGGGAGATGGCGGTGCCCATGCAGACACGGCTGGCGGCGGCCCTGGCCCTGTCGCTGGCGCTGGCAGCCCTGGTGCCCGGCCTGCCGGCGGCGGCACCCACGGCCGTTTCCGACCTGCTGCGCCATGTGCTGGCAGAGCTGATCGCGGGCGGCATCCTGGGTGTATGCGCCCGCATCCTGTTCGCCAGCCTGCAAATGGCGGGGCAGGTGATTTCCCAGTCCATCGGCCTGTCCAATATCTTCGCCTTGCCGGGCACGGGGTTCGAGGGCGGGTCGGTGGCCGGTTCCTATCTGATGCTGGGGGGGCTGGTGCTGATCTTCGTCACCGACCTGCACCATGCGGTCATCCGTGCCCTGGTCGACAGCTATCGCCTGATGCCGGCGGCACGCCTGCCCGATATGGGCCTGCTGGCGCGGATGACGTCGGAGGCGGTGACGCTGTCCTTCCGCATGGCGGCACAATTCGCCGGTCCCTTCCTGGTGCTGGGCTTTGTCTATAATGTCGGGCTGGGCCTGATCAACCGCGCCATGCCGCAGTTCGCGGTATTCTTCATCGGCCTGCCCATTTCCATCCTGGGCGGGCTGTTCATCCTGACTGCCACCATTGGTGCCATCCTGACCGGGTTTCTGGACGGGTTCGGCGGCTGGCTGCTGCGTTTCGGCGGGTAGCCATGGCCGAGGAAACGGATGACAACCAGAAGACCGAGGAACCGACCCAGCGCAAGCTGGACGAGGCGCGGCGCCGCGGCGATGTGCCGACCAGCCGCGAGGTGGGGGCAGCCCTGGGCGTGATGGCGGCCCTGATCTTGGCCGGCGGCATGGGACCATCCATCGCCGAGGGACTGGCGGCGGAATTCCTGCCGCTGGTGGAAAATCCGGGTGATCTGTTGCTGCGGGAACCGGCCGATGCCTTTCACCTGATCGCACGGGTGGCGGGTGGTGTGGGGCTGGTGCTGCTGCCGGCGGCGGGGCTGCTGTTCCTGGCCGGGCTGCTGGGTGCCATGGGGCAGGGCAGCATCGTCATTGCGGCCGAACGCATCCAGCCGAACCTGGGCCGCCTGTCGCCCCTGGCGGGGCTGAAACGGCTGCTGTCGCTGCGCAATCTGGTGGAATTCCTGAAGGGGCTGGGCAAGGTCCTTGCCGTCACCGTGGCCTTCCTGCTGGTCGTGACGCCGCTGGTGCATCAGGCAGAGGCCATGGCGCTGAGCGATGCGGGCGCCTTGCCCCTGATGCTGGCCGACGTGACGTCCCGGCTGCTGCTGGCGGTGCTGGCGGCGTTGATCGTCATCGCCGTCCTGGATCTGCTGTGGCAGCGCCTGTCCTGGCACCGGCAACAGCGGATGAGCCTTCAGGAACTGAAGGAGGAATTCCGTCAGGCCGAAGGCGACCCGCACCTGAAGGCCAAGATCAAGCAATTGCGGCGGGACCGCGCCCGCAACCGCATGTTCGCAGAACTGCCGACGGCCACTGTGGTCATCACCAACCCCACCCATTTCGCGGTGGCCCTGCGCTATGACCTGACCAAGGCGCCGGCGCCGGTCTGTGTGGCCAAGGGGCGGGATCTGGTGGCCCTGCGCATCCGCAAGGTGGCGACCGACCACCATGTGCCGATCATCGAAAATCCGCCTCTGGCGCGCACGCTGCACGCCGCCATGGAGATCGGCGAGGAGGTCCAGCCCGAACATTATGTCGTGGTGGCCGAGCTGATCGCCTATGTCATGAACCTGAATGTCAGGAATACGGTGGTCTGAAACCGCTTCCGCCGTCAGCAGCGGCCTTCCGCCGTCACCGTCAACAGGCTTTGCGTCAGCAATGTTCGCTGCAGGGCTGGCACATGGCCCAGCCCGTCGGGCACATCCAGCTGAAAACTGGTCAGCGACGCGCCTTCGGCCAAGCAGGTCAACAGGTGATGCAGGCGGGCCAGCCCCCCTTCATCACTGAGCTGTGCCGCCATTTCCAGCAGCCCGTGTAATTCAGTTTCCAGCGATGTCGCCTGTAACATTCGGTTCCTCCATTGGTGTTATCACCAATTTGGCTGATCATTGTCCGTAAGACGTAGCGGCGTATGGATTTTCCTAAAATTTGATGGGACGCGATTAAAGCAGCGTTAAAAATCACGCGCCCGCACTGCATGTCACAGCCGCTCCGTCCGGCATCAGATCAGCCAGAAAAGGCCTGCATCCCCAGTGCAAACGCAAGGAAGACCGGACTTCCAGGCCCGCCAGGGCATCTTCCACCAGACGTTGGAACGCGTCGCGCAGGACCGGTGGCGGCAACAGGGTGACCGAAAGATCCATCATTACCCTTTCGGGCAGGCTGAGGCCCCGCAACTGCACCGGACCCAGCGCGCTGAGGTCCATGCCCAGCGAAAAGGCGGTGGCGGTGACATCGCCATTCAGTTGCCCATTCCCCGCTTCGTCCGGGTCGGGCGGAAGCAGGATGCCGGGCATGGTGGCCAGCAGCATCACCGACGGACGGTCGCCTTCCATGAAGGGGACCAGCAGGGTCGACCAGACCGATCCGTCGGACGCCATGCGCGGGGTGGGGATCATGGCCTCCTCGATCTCGGCCAGCACCTTGGCTTCTGCGCGGGTCAGGTGGCCCATCTGCGCATCGCCCAGCCAGGCCCGCACCCCGCCATTGCGTGCGCCGAACAGGTACAGCATCAGGGCCGCCCCGCCCAGACGGTCGGCCCGCGGCAGGAACGCCGCCATGCGGGCCAGCATGCCGGGATGGGCCAGAGCCTGGGCCAGCACAAGGTCGGGCCGCGCTGCAGCCGACCCCTGGGACAGGATCGGGTCGGTTGCGGGTTGTTCCGACAGCAACGGTGTCAGCGGGGCCTTGGCCAGCGCGTCCTCCTGGGGGACCAGGGCCGCCTGGCGCAGCAGGTCCTGCGCGCCGGCGGCGGCACCCTTGGCGATGTCCGGCACGGCTTGCGCGCTCTGGGCTGCGGCCACGCCGCGAGGCCTGTCATCAAGGGGGACTGGGGCAATGGCAGCGGTCGGCCCCGTGCGGGGCGTCTGCATGGACCCGGCCGCGGCCACAAGCTGCGGGTTGCCGGCCGGGGCGGCAGCGGCCTGCGGCTGGACATTGGTCGGGACGGTGGTGGCGGCAACGGCGCTGGTGGTGGCGATGACGGGCCGGGCACTGGTCGCGCTGGCTACCCCGCCATCGGTCCCCGCCGCCAGCAGTCCGCGCAGGGCCGTTTCCGCCCCGCTGGAGGGAGGCCGGGCGCCTGTCGCGACGGAGGGCGCGCGCTCCGGTACAGCGAGCGACTGGACATTTCCGGCGCGGGCACCGGGGCCGATGGTGACGGAAACGCTGCTGCCCGCCGGCAGGTCGGACGGCCACGCCCCCGGCACGGGGCGTAGCAGCAGGGTGCCGGACGGGGTTGCCAGCGGCAGGTCGCCATCCGGCGTGGCCGTACCCAGAATGCCCGTCACTTGGGTCCCGGTGGTGGCGGACAGGTCCGGCGGGCGGGCCAGGATGCTGGCCTGCATTGCCATGCCGGCCGGGCGCAGCGGGGTGGCAGGGCCGACGACGTCACCAAGGCCGGCCGCAGCGGCGGCCTTCGGCACATTGGTGATGGCCGGGACGGTGAACCTGTCGGCACTCATCGCGGTCCCTCCCGCCTGATGGGTCAGTAGACCAGGGCGTTATTGGGATCGCTGCGGTTGGAGATGACGATCTCTCCTTCTTCTGCCAATTGCTTGGCCGTGCGCAGGACGGTCAGGCGGGCCTCTTCCACCTCCGTCGCGCGGACGGCGCCCATCAGCTCGATCTCGTCGCGGATCAGGTTGCCGGCGCGTTCCGACATGTTGGCCAGGAAATGCATCTGCATGGGCTGATCCAGCCCCTTCAGGGCCAGCGCCAGCACATCGGCATCGCAATTGCGGATCAGCACCTGCAGGGCCTGCGGTTCCAGGCGGGTCAGATCCTCGAAGGTGAACATCAACTGCTTGATGCGCTGCGCGCTTTCCGGCAGGCGGCGTTCCAGCGGGTCCATGATCGCGTCGAACAGCACCTTGTCGGTGCGGTTCAGGATCTCCGCCATGATGGCGTGGCTGTCATGGCCCAATGTGCGCACATAATTGGCCATGAATTCACTGCGCAGGGTCTTTTCCACATCTTCCAGCACGTCGCGAGGTACGGCTTCCATCTTGATGATGCGCGACACCACCATCTGCACCAAGTTCTGCGGCAGCAAGCCCAGGACGCGGGCCGCATGGTCGGCCCGAATCTTGGTCAGGACGACGGCGATGGTCTGGGGATGTTCATTGCGTAGATATGTGGCCAGCACCTGCTCGTTCACATTGCTCATCTTCTCCCACATGGTGCGGCCGGCGGGGCCGCGGATGTCGGCCATGATCTCCTGCACGCGGTCGCCGGTCATGAATTTGGACAGGAACCGCTCGGTCGTATCGAAGGTGCCGGCCAGTTCGCCCGTGCCCGCGAAACGTTCGGTGAAATCGCGGATCAGCCGTTCCACCACCTTGCCGGACACGGTACCCAGGCCGGCCATGGCGTAGCTGACCTCCCGGATCTCGTCATCCTCCAGCCGTTCCATCAGGCGCGATCCGCGCTCCTCCCCGAGCGCCAGCAGGATGCAGGCGGCCTTTTCCAGCCCGTTCAGGCTTTTTTGATCGGTGCGTACTTTCAGCATCGGACACTCTCCGTGAAGGGGCCGGGGTCAGCGGGGGGAAGGGGACAGGGCGGCATCGCCGCCGATCTGGCTGTTCAGGCGGTAGAGATGGCTCAGCACTTCGGCCACGGCCATCATGGCTTCCAGCGGGATTTCGGTGCCGGGCTCCACCGCCGCCAGCAGGGTGGCAAGGTCGCTGTCCTCCCGCACCGGCACGCCGTGGGCAAAGGCCAGCGCCACGATGCGTTCCGCCACGGCACCCCGGCCACTGGCGGTCACGCGCGGCAGGTGATCATCACCCCGCTGGTAGTTCAGCGCGGCGGCGCGGGCCATGGGATCAGGGCGGTTGGGTGGTCGTCCCGTCATCCGCCCACCCCATAAGACCGCACCAGGCTTTGCGCCACCAGCAGCCAGCCATCGACCAGCACGAAGAAGATGATCTTGAAGGGCAGGGAGATGACGACGGGCGGCAGCATCATCATGCCCATGGCCATCAGCACGGCGGCCACAATCATGTCCACCACCAGGAAGGGCAGGAACAGCATGAAGCCGATTTCGAAGGCGCGGCGCAGTTCGGAAATGACGAAGGCCGCGATCAGGGTGCGCAGACCGGGTTCAGCGTCGGTCACCACCGGGGCCGGGGCGGCCGTCTGGTTCACCGGGGTGCCGGCAATGCCGGCCAGTGCCTGGAACGCCGCAAGATCCTTGGGCCGGACATGGGCACGCATGAAGGCGCGGAACGGTTCCACCGTGTGTTCCAGGGCCTGTTCCTCAGTGATCTGGCCATCGACCAGGGGCTGGACCCCCTCGCTCCACGCCTTGTCCATGGTTGGTCCCATGATATAGGCGGTCAGCAGCAGGCCCAGCCCCACCAGCACCATGTTGGGCGGCGTCTGTTGCAGGCCCAGGGCGGAACGCAGCAGCGACAGCACGACGACGATGCGGGTGAAGCTGGTGACCATGACCAGCAGGCCGGGTGCCACCGACAGCACGGTGACCAGCGCCATGACTTGCACCAGCCGCCCGGAGAAGGAGGCGCCGCCGGCCCCGGCATCCAGGGTGATGGACTGGGCCATGGCCGCACCACCTGTGCCCAGCACGACCAGACAGAGCAGCAGCAACAGCTGCCATCGCGGGGGAGAGAGGGGCGTCATGGGGGCGCCGTCCTTCTGAACGGGGGCCAAGATCAGATCAATCCCAGCTCGGCCTTGACGATTTCCGTCATGGTGACGCCCAGATTGCCCTTGTCGACAATCACCACTTCACCGCGCGCGATCAGGCGGTCATTGACATAGACATCCACCGCTTCACCGACCTTGCGGTTCAGTTCCACGACGGCCCCGCGCCCCAGTTTCAGCAACTGGCTGACAGGCATGGTGGTGCAGCCCAGCACGACCTGCACATTGACCGGCACATTGAAGATGGCCTTCAGTTCGTCGCGGTCCTGCGGGGCGACGGTTTCATCATCGCCGGGGACGGTGCCGGCGCCGGGGAAGGTGGCCTGCTGCGTTGCCATGGGTCGGTTCCTTGGGAAGTTGGTGTTAAGGGGGAGGCGGTCAGCGCGACGCGCGGGTGCCGACGGTCAGGCGGCTGATGGCAATGGCGATGGCATCGCCCAGTGCGCGTTCCAGGGCGCGGGGATCATGTTCAGCCCCGCCCGTGCCCCAGTCGGCCATGGCGGCACCGGGGGACAGGGTGGCGTCTGCGGTCAGATGCACGTCGCCCTTGAAACCGGATTCAGCCGCGATGGTGTCGATCTCCGTATCGATACGGTCCAGGGCGGACGGGGCCAGCCGGATTTCCAGGCGCGGGCGCCCGATGGCGGCGCGCAGGATGTCGCGGACCAGCAGATCCAGTTCTGCATCGGCCGCCGCATCCAGCAAAGGCGGGGCCAGACGCGCCACCAGCGCGGTCACGACGCGCACCGCGTCATGTTCCAGGCGGCGGTGAAAGCCGGTCAGGTCGGCCATTGCGGCGCGGATGGCGCTGTCGATGGCGGAAAGGGCTGTGCTGCGCTGGGCTTCCAGTGACTGTCGGGCGGCCTGCTGGCCACGCTCGAACCCGTCGCGTTCGCCCAGTTCCATGCCCTGCTTGTAGGCACGGTCGCGGACGGCGGCCAGATCCTCTTCCGTGAAGCCACCGGTTTGCAGGACCGGGTCCGGTGCGACAGTGGCTGTATTGGCGCTGCTGTCGCCGGGGAAATGGGTGTCGAACAGGAAAGGACGCATGGTTACGGTGCCCCCTCATAGATCCAGCTGCGCAGGACGCTGATGCTGTCTTCGGGATGGGTGTCGACCAGGGCCGCCAGACGTCGCAACGCCATGGCACTGACCCCACCTTCGACGGAGCGCAGGGCGATCAGCTCGTCAAATTCCATCTCCTCCTCACCCTCATAGACTTCCCCGGACGTGTCGGCTGCCGCCAGGTCGGTGCCGGGTGCGGCTTCATGCGCAAGCTGCGGCGCCTGGGTGGTGGCGGGATCGGACGACACCTGTGGGGCGGACGGTGCGCCGGCACCCGCCAGGGCCGGGGCGGGGACAAGGCCGGTGATGGTGCGACCCAGCAGGGGACGCAGGGCGAACCCCAGCAGCAGGGTGACGGCCAGGGCGGCGACGGCCCAGGGCAGCCAGCCGCGCGCCGGCCCCGCATCCGTGATGGGCATCATCCCCGATGCTGCCGCCGGTTCGGCCAGGAATTGCAGATTTTCCACCGTGACCTGATCCCCGCGCGTCTGGGAGAAGCCGATGGCGGTGCGAACCACATTCTCCACCTGACGCAATTCCGCCTCGCTGCGGGGCTGGTACTGGCTGGAGCCGTCGGCCGCAGTACTGTAGGTGCCGTTGACGACGACAGCGACGGCCAGCCGGCGGATGTCGCCCGCATCCTGCACCCGTTCGCGCTGCCGGCTGCTGATCTCGTAGTTGGTGGTTTCCTCGTCCCGGGCCGTCTGGTGGCGCGATCCGGTGGCAGCACCCTGATTGACATCCTCCAGCGGCAGGTTCTCTTCCACCGTGGTCGGGGTTTCCGTGTCCTGATCCTGGGAGCTTTCATGCTCCGCGACATTCTGCACGGACCGTTCGACGCGGCCATTGGGATCGAAAATCTGTTCGCGCAGGGTTTCCCGGCCCAGATCAATCTCCGCGGCGACACGCACCCGCACATTGCCGGGGCCGAATTTCGGCACCAGGATTTCTTCCACGGCGCGGGCCAGCCGCTGTTCGGCGGCGGCGCGCAGTTCTTCCGCCCGGACCAGGGCCAGACCGTCGGCGGCTTCCCCATCAGCGGCCAGGACGACGCCATTGGCATCCATCACGGTCACTGCACCCGGCCGCATGCCCGGCACCGCGGCGGCCACCAGATGGCGGACCGCCAGCGCCTGCGACCGATCCAGCCCCGCCGCCACCGACCGCACCACAACAGAGGCGGCTGGGGCGGACGTCTGTGGCTGGAAACTGTCCGTGTCCGGCACCGACAGATGCACGCGGGCCGACTTCACGCCGTTCAACGTCTGGATGGTGCGGACCAGCTCGCCCTCCGTCGCGCGCAGCTTGTTCATCTTCTGCATGAAGGAGGTGAGGCCCAGTGCCCCCTGGCTGTCGAACAGTTCGTATCCCACGCCACCGGCACTGGGCAGGCCCTGCTGGGCCAGCTGCATGCGGATGCGGGCGATGCTGTCGACGGGCACACGGATGGAGCCGCCTTCGCTGCCCACCTCGTGCGGGACGTTCAGGGTCTGAAGCTGGGCCAGGATGCGGCCGGCCTCTGCGTCGTCCAGTCCCGCATAAAGGACGCCCATGGTGGGCCTGGAAACGGAGTAGGCGACGACGCCCACCGATCCCAGCACCGCCGCCGCGATCACGCCCAGCGTCACCAGCCGTCGCGGTCCAAGTGCCATCAGGTTCTGAAGGAGGTTAGCCACCCTGGTGCCTCGGCTCTTTAACGTTTCTGGAAACCAGCCCCGGTATGGTCAACCCGTGGACTGAACAGCACCTTAGCCGAGGCTCTTTTAACGGGCGTAAAAATGGCGGCAGGTGGTGATCGGAAAATTGGAGAAGAATCGACTGGATTTGTAATTGATCTGTCGTGAGGTCAAGAATGACTGAAAGTACATTTGACCGATTGGAGAAACGTCTTCCGTCGTCGGCTCCGAATACCCGCAAGAAACTCTATGTCGTTGCGGGTGTCTTCATTCTTGGTCTTGTCAGCGGCCTGATGGCGGGCCGAATGCAAGCCGATGGAGAGGCCGAAAAGGCGGTCATCGCGGCTGCACCCAAGGAACGCTTCGTCGTTCTGCCTGAACTGACGGTCAATCTGCGCAGCACGGCTGCGGTGAAGCTGATGAAGATCGGCGTCACCTTGCAGACCGCGCCCGAGCAGCAGCCAAAGCTGGCCCAGATGGAACCGGTGCTGGTCGATGAGATGCAGCAATATCTGCGCGCCCTGGACGAGAACGATCTGGAAGGTCGCCTGGGGGTGGAGAATCTCCGGGCGGAACTGCTGCGCCGGGTGCGGAATATCGCTGATCCGGTCCCGGTCGATGCGGTGCTGCTGCGCACCCTGATCCTGCAATAGGAGGCCTGCGATGAGTGATCCGACCATGAAAGGTGCCGATGGTGAGGATGTCCACAGCGCCTGGGAAAGCATGCTGGCGGGCGAGGGTGACAAGATGCTGAATCAGTCAGAAATTGACCGGCTGATGCAGTTCGATGCAGCGGAAGGTGCGGCACCCCGCAGCGTCATCGACCAGATCGTCAATTCCAGCTTTGTGAATTACGATCGGCTGCCCATGCTGGACGTGATCTTCGACCGGCTGGTGCGGATGATGAGTTCCAGCTTCCGCAACCTGACATCGGGCAATGTGGAGGTGACGGGCGTGGTCCCCGCCGCCGTGCGTTTTGGTGATTTCCTGTCCTGCATTCCGTTGCCTTCCCTGATTACCGTGGTGAAGGCGGTGGAATGGGACAGCACCCTGCTGCTGACCGTCGACAGCGAACTGATCTATTCCATTGTCGATATCCTGCTGGGGGGCCGGCGCAGCGAACCGGCTCCCATCGACGGGCGCCCCTATACGGTGATCGAGCGGGCACTGGCCGAACGGGTGATCAAGATGGTGCTGCGCGATCTGGCCAGTGCCTTCGCCCCCCTGACGGAAGTGCATTTCGTCGCCGAACGGATCGAGACCAACCCGCTGTTCGCCACCATCGCCCGGTCCAACAATGCCGCCGTGCAGGTCAGCTTCAATGCCCAACTGGACGGGCGCAGCGGTTCGGTCAGCCTTCTGATCCCCTATGCCGCACTGGAGCCCGTCCGCAATGTCCTGCTGCAGCAGTTCATGGGGGAGAAGTTCGGGCGTGACAGCATGTGGGAAAGCCACCTGAAAAGCGAGCTGCGTCGGACCAATGTCGATCTGTCCGCTGTGCTGGGGCAAGCGACGGTCAATCTGGCCGACATCCTGACCTGGAAGCCAGGCACGCAGCTGACGCTGGATACGCGTACTGATGCTCGGGCCACGCTCAGTTGCGGGCACGTCCCGATGTTCCAGGGAGAGATGGGCCAGCGCAACGGCCGCATCGCCATCCGTATCGAAACCGACCTGGGTGGACAGGATGAGGTGATCCATGGCCTTACCCAGCGTTGAGGCCCTGGCACCCCTGGTCAGCCTGACCCTGACCGTGCTGTTCGCGGGCACCCTGTTCGTGCTGGCGCGGCTGCACGGACGGGTGGCGGCCCTGCGCGGTGCCCAGGCGGAACTGCGCGGCTTGCTGCGCGCCTGTTCGGATGCCGTGGATGGGGCGGAACGATCTGTCACCAGCCTGCGCCAGTCCGCCCAGCATCTGGCCACCGATCTGGGCCGGACGATGGATGAGGCCGAACGGCTGCACCAGGAGATCGACCGGACCTGCGCCATCGCCCGCCAGACGCTGGATCGGCTGGGGCCGCTGGTGACGCAAACGCCGGCCGCCTTGCCGCCGGCGCCACCCGCGCCGCGCCGGGTGCCGACGCCCGCCGCCGCTTCAACACCCATCGCATCGCCGCGCATGCCCGCCGGTCCGGGGGAACGCGCGGCCATGCGCCTGTTCAGGGAGACCATCCGTGGCCTTTGACAAAGCCAAGCTGGAGCGGATCGTGACTTTCCGTCCGCGCCTGCTGCCGACGGCCGCTACGGTCGCAGCATTGGCCGTTCCCTTATATGCCACCACCCTGGTGGCCCGCGTCGGCGGCGCTGCGGCGGAGGTGGCCGGTCCGGAGACCATGTCGCCGCCACCGGCCGCGGCCGTCCCCCTGATGCAGGGCTATACCGATCTGCTGGCCCCCGGCGCCGCCAAGCCCACGGTATCGTCGGAGGGACTGACCCCGGCGCGCTGTGATCCGGCCCTGGCCACCATGCTGGCGGCGGAGCGCCGGTCACTGGCCGACCGTCAGACCGAACTGGACCTGCGGGCCCAGATGCTGGCGGCCGCAGAGAAGAAGGCGGCAGAGCAGATTGCCCGCCTGGAACAGGCACGCCAGGACGTGTCGACCCTGCTGGATCGACGCGCGGCCATGGCGAAGGCCGACCTGCAAAGGCTTGTGTCGATCTATGAGAACATGAAGCCCAAGGACGCGGCGCGCCTGTTGAACGAAACCGATGCCGAAATCCTGGTGGATCTGCTGGACCTGATGCAGGAACGGCGGTCCGCCCCCATCCTGGCGGAAATGGAAGCGGCAAAGGTTAACCAACTGACCCGGACCCTGGCGCTCCGGCGCGTGCTGCCCGCCGACCGGCCGACCAGAGCGCCCCCGCGCAGCGCGGGATTGACCGCCAGCCGGTAATGGCGGGCGTTGGCCCATCCCGGCTGCCCGCCCCATCCAAACAATGTTTCTGGAATTTCCGGGCCTGGCTGCCGACCACCGGGGTTGGCGGCCAGGCCTGTTTGTCTTGCGCGCAGGACGCCCATCGGATTTTGCTTTTCATTCATTTATCACTAAGTTAATGAAATGGCGTCCGCGAGCCGTCGGCCCCCATGCGCAGGCATGCGCAGAAAAGAAGGGGTGGCGGGGAGGTTACAAGTCAGGAGTTGCCGTAATGTCGAATGATGGTGTCGCCCTCAGTTCCATTCTCACCCACCATGCGCGTCGATCTCCCGGCCGGGTGGCCCTGATCCAGGACGATGCCTCCATCTCTTTCGCGGCGCTGGATGCGCGCTCCAACCAGCGGGCGCGGCAGCTGGCGGCGCACGGGGTCGGGCAGGGGGACTTCGTGACGGTGGCGCTGCCCAACGGCGCCACCTTTTATGAGACGGTCTTCGCGATCTGGAAGCTGGGCGCCATACCGAACATCGTGGCGGCCAAGCTGCCCAAGCTGGAAATGCAGACGATCCTGGACATCGTCCGCCCCCGTCTGTTCATTGGTACCCCGCCTGGTCCTGGCATCCCGGCCCTGGCAATTGATCCGGACGCGCTGCACCAATATGCGGCCGATCCCTTGCCGGAGACTGTATCCCCGTATTGGAAGGCCATGACCAGTGGTGGATCGACGGGGCGGCCGAAGGTGATCGTGGATGCCATGCCCGCACGATGGAACCCGCAGGAGGGGTTTCTGGGCCAGGTTCCGGGTGATGTGATCCTCAATCCCGGACCGCTTTATCACAATGCTCCGTTTCACTGCATGTCCATGGGCCTGTTCGTCGGTGCGACCATCGTGGAGATGGGGCGCTTCGATGCCCTGCGCGCGTTGCAGCTGATCGAGGCGCACAAGGTGGAGTGGGTGACGCTGGTGCCGACGATGATGCACCGCATCTGGCATCTTGGGCCGGAGGTCCTGTCGCGCTTCACCCTGCCCAGCCTGCGCATGATGCTGCACATGGCGGCCCCTTGCGCGCCCTGGCTGAAGGAAGCGTGGATCGACTGGCTGGGCAGCGGGCGGGTGCATGAATATTACGGCACGACCGAAGCCATTGGCTCGACCATGATTTCCGGCACGGACTGGCTGGCTCACCGTGGATCGGTGGGGCGCGTGCGCGACGGTTATGAGCTGGCAATCCTGGACGGGGAAGGCCGGGCATGCCCCGCCGGAGCAGTCGGGGAGGTGTTTTTCCGCCCCAATGGTGGTGCCGGGTCCACCTACCATTACCTGGGCAGCACGGCAAAGCGCGTGGGTGAGTGGGAGTCGACGGGTGACCTGGGCAGCGTGGATGCGGAGGGCTATCTCTACCTTTCCGACCGGCGCAACGACCTGATCATATCCGGCGGTGCCAATATCTATCCAGCCGAGGTGGAGGCAGCCATTGATGCCCATCCGGCAGTGCGGACCAGTGCCGTCATCGGTCTGCCGGATGAGGAATGGGGCGCCCGCGTCCATGCCATCATACAGCCCCTGGCGGACACCGCCTTGGACGAGGCGGAGATCCTGGCCTTCATCGCTGAGCGGCTGGCCCGCTACAAGCTGCCCAAAAGCGTGGAGTTCACGCAGGAGCCCTTGCGGGACGAGGCCGGGAAGGTCCGCCGGGCAGCCCTGCGCGACGCCCGGTTGCCGCCTGTCTGACCAAAAGGGCTGCCGGCCAGCAGACACGGCGGCCCCACTTACTTTGCTGCGGTCCGGCGCTTGTACAACGCTTCGAACCCGCCGGCCATGAAGGTGACAAACCTTTCACGGGCGGCCTCGAAATCATCGGAGGTGCAGAGATTGTCAGACAATCGGTCGATACGTCCCGTGCGGGACAGGATCAGCGTGTAGGCGCCGGACGTGAACTGGAAGCACCAGAACAGGTCTTCCAGCGGCGCTTCAGGCAAGGCCTTCTTCAAGATGCCCACCAGCCGCCGCACCGACGGGTCGAAATAGGCGTCCATCTTTTCCGCGCCGTAACCGGGCGCATTGTTGACCTGGGCGAAGATGCGGCCGAAATTGCGCCAGCCTTCGCCGCCGTTGATATAGATGTCGAAGGCCCCGTCATAATAGGCCCGCAGCGCCCCTTCAACGGTCGGATTGTCGCCCGTCTCCTCCTCATAGGCCGCCAGGGCGGCCGTGCGCGTGGTGACGGTGTACTGTACCCGGCGGTCGAAAACCGCGTCGAACAGCGCTTTCTTGCCGTCGAAATAGTAATGAATCAGCGCGGGATGGATGCCCATCTTGTCCGCGACATCCTTGATCGTCACCCCGAAATAGCCGAGCTGGGCGAACAGCTCCTCGCTTGTATCCAGGATCAGTTTCAAGGTCGCCGCCCGCTGTTCCGCGCGCGTGCGGCGACCCGCTGGTTTCGGCTCCGTTGCCATACCCTTCAGCCTTTCTGACGGGATGCACCCCGATAGGACGCCATCCACCCGATCATTCAGGCCAGACGATGCGTGCGGGACCCCTGCGCGGTCAAGCGATGACGTTCATGGCCAACAATTTCATTTATCACTAAATGAATGAACTTGACGGCCCGGCCGGGTTCGGGATATCGAACTGCAAAAGCCATAATCAAATAAGGGAGGAGATCACATGTCGAAGGGCTGGAAATCCGCGCGGCATCTCACGCTGTCCGGGGTATCTTCTGTTGTCCTGATGCTGACATCGGCGTCGGCTGGGTCAGCGCAGACGCCGGATACATCCGACAATGTTCTAGAAGAAATCATCGTGACCGGTTCCAGAATCCGGGGCGTGCCGCCCACCGGTTCGAACCTGATCAGTGTTTCCCGCGAAGATATCGAGGCTGTCGGAGCCCCGACCACGCCCGATCTGCTGGCCAGCGTGCCGCAGTTGAACAGTTTCAACACGGCTCCGCGTGCCAGCAGCGCCGGCTTCGGGCCCTTCGCGCCGGGACTGCGGGCGTTGCCCGCGAGCGCGACACTGGTCATGATGAATGGCCGCCGGCTGGTCGGTGCGGCTGCCAACGACACCAACCCAGACTATCCGCATCTGCCAGGTCTGGCGATCGAACGGGTGGAGGTGGTTGCCGATGGCGCATCCTCGGTCTACGGATCGGATGCGATCGCCGGCGTGGTGAACTTCGTCACGCGCCAGCATTTCTCCGGGGCGGAAGCCGATGTGCGCTACGGGGTCGCCGACGGCTATCATTCGACCTATGCCAGTACCCTGGTCGGTGATGACTGGGGCACCGGGTCGTTCCTGGCGGCCTATCAATATACGCAGAACGACAATATCACGGGGGCCGACCGGGATTACCGGGTGCTGGATTTCCGGCCCTATGGCGGTGTCGACACCAGACTGACCAACTGCCCGACGCCGAACGTCCTGATTCCGCAGACCGGTGCCGTCACATACGCCGCCCCTGCCTTTGCGCCGAATACGACGAATTACTGCGACAATGGTGCGACGGTTGACCTGTATCCCCGGACACGCATGCATAGCGGTTTCCTGTCCGGTCGCCAGGAACTGGGCGAGCATGTGACCGTGTGGGGCGACCTGCTTTATTCCGACCGCAAGGACAAGATCCAGGCGGCCCCGGCCATCCAGGCGGTGACGATCCGCAATACCAATCCGTTTTTCGTGGCGCCGCCCGGTACCAATGCCACTAGCGAGACGGTCCTGTTTCGGACCGATAATCTCTATGGGTCGGACCATGTCGTTAACACGGACCGGGCCAAGGTCGGCAATTCCTCGCTCGGCCTTGACGTATCCCTGCCGGGTGACCTCAATCTCAGCGCCTATGGCACCTTCGGCTGGACCACCAACGATGCCTTCATTCCTGATGTGAACCCCTACGCGCTGGCGGCCGCTGCCGCGGGGACGACGACGGCGACGGCCCTGGACCCATTTGGCACGCGCACGGCCCCTGCCGTTGCCGCCGCCATCACCGACTATTCCACCAGTGTCACGGTCAAACAGCGCACATCGCTGGGCGCCGTGAAGGTCGATGGCCCGCTGTTCAACCTGCCGGGGGGCGAATTGAAATTCGCGGCTGGTGCCGAATACCGTCGAGAGACGTTCGAGCAGCAAGGATTTGTCGGGTTCTTCCCCGTTCCGGAAGATCTTGGCCGGAATATCTATTCCGTCTTTGGTGAGATTTTCGCGCCTGTGGTCGGGGCGGATAACGAGGCGCCGCTGCTGCATCGCCTTTCGCTGTCCCTGTCGGGCCGCTATGACCATTACAGTGATTTCGGATCGACGAAGAACCCGAAGATCGGCTTCAACTGGGACCCGATCAAAGGTGTCACTGTCCGCGGTACCTATGGCCGATCGTTCCGGGCACCGGGCATGCGGCAGGTGGGCGCGACCGTCGGCGCCTACTATCTTGACGCGGCCTCGGCGGCGGTTGCCGCCCGTGACCCGACGCGCGGCGCCAACCAGGTCAACACCGTCTATTTCCGGGGCGGCAACCGCGACCTGCAGCCGGAGAAGGCCCGTACCTATTCGTTGGGCATCGACTGGCTGCCCGGTTTCCTGCCAGAGCTGCGCACCAGCGCCACCTTCTATGATATCCGCTTTACCGATGCTATCGGCGTCCCGGCCGCCGCCCTGATGTTCTCCGACCCGACGCTGGCGTCGATCGTTTACCGCAACCCGTCGGCATCACAGCTTGCCGCCCTTCTGGCGCAGGCGACGCCGGTCAATCTGCCGACACCCTTGCCCCAGATCGGTAATGTGCTGGACCAGCGACTTGGTAATTTCGGTATCCGCAAGACCAATGGTCTGGATTTTGATATTGGCTGGCGGCATCCGACGGATTTCGGCGCGGTCTTTGCCGGTCTGGCCGGCAATTACATCTTGAAATTCGACACGCAACTGTCGCCGGGCGCGCCGATTTCGAACAGCCTGAATCTGGGGCTTGCCCGCGCGACGGCACGGGCCTCGCTGGGGGCGGTCGCCGGTCCGGTTGGTGTCATCGGGTTCATCAATTACCGGACGGGCGTTAAAAGCACCTACAGCACGCCGACCGGCCTCGGGGAGTACAAGGCCGATCCCTATACGACCGTCGATCTGCGCATCTCCTGGACACTGCCCGACGGCGGCGTGACGTCCGGCACGCAGCTGGCCTTGCAGGTCAATGACCTGTTCGACCGGAAGCCGCCCTTCTTTCCCGCAACGGACGGCATCGGGGGTAATTATAATCCCATCGGCCGTTTCGTGGCGCTCAACCTGCGCAAAGCCTTCTGATTAAATGTCAGGCTACCGGCGGAAGACGTTCGTTCCCTGGTGGATGAATTCTTCTGCCGCTTCCCCCGTGCTTCCGCAGCTTCGATGAGCGTCCAGACATGACCAATGTGCCCCAGACATCGTCATCCACCATGGCCCCACCGCCGGACGCCCGCGCCTGGTATGTGCTGGGTGCGCTGTGTTTTGTCTATGTGCTGAACTTCCTGGACCGGCAGCTTCTTTCCATCCTGGCCAAGCCGATCCAGGATGATCTGGGCGTCACGGATGGGCAGCTTGGACTGATCAGCGGGCTCTATTTCGCGCTGTTCTACTGCACCATCTCCATTCCGGTGGC
>CALRTC020000032.1:0-67222 GCA_943371025.1 Hydrogenophaga intermedia | reverse complement strand
TCTGGTCGTAAGCCGTGAACGTGGCGCCGCCCTTCTCGGCCAGAACCTTCGTGATGGCCGCCGTCAGAGACGTCTTGCCATGGTCGACGTGACCGATCGTGCCGATGTTGCAGTGCGGCTTCGTCCGCTCAAACTTTGCCTTAGCCATGGTATCCTGTGCCCTTGCCTGCTGCGATCTCTAGAAGACGCCGGGTCGTGGAAAACTGTTTGTCTGGAGCGGGTGAAGGGAATCGAACCCTCGTCGTAAGCTTGGAAGGCTTCTGCTCTACCATTGAGCTACACCCGCACGGTGCGTTTCGCCCACTGCCGACAACGTCACCACAAGCAGAACGGCGCGCCCCATATTCTGAGGCGCGCCTGAACTGGTGGAAGGGGCTGGATTCGAACCAGCGTACGCTATGCGGGCAGATTTACAGTCTGCTGCCTTTAACCACTCGGCCACCCTTCCGCGGTGCCGTTCTCGACCAGCGGCCGGAACGGAGTGCGGGTTATAAGGATTAATCGCCTTCTGTCAACGCTATTTTGACAGACACCTTCATTCTTTCTGAACACTGGCGGAAATCCTGGCTTTCAACGAAAGTGCGCCTATGAGAAACCGACCCCCCTCCCAGAATTCCGATCGCCGCGGCAAAGGCGGCGCCAGCGGTGCCGGCGCCGGACGCGCCGGTGGCCGCACCAACAATCGTACGGGCGACGCGCCCGCACGTCCCGGCCGTCCCGGAAAGCCCGGCGGAAAGCCAGGCTTTGCCAAGGGCCCGCGTGATGACGCCCGCCCCGACCGCGCCGGCGATGCCCGCCCGGCCCGCGGCCCGCGTCGCGAGGAGGAGGCCCGCCCGGCCCGGTCCGCGCGTGGCGACAGGCCGGAACGCAGCGAAGGCTTCCGCAGCGAGCGCAGCGGCGGCTTCCAGAAGGATGATCGCCGTCCCGGCCCGCGTTTCAGCCGCGACCGTGATGGCGCTCGCGACAGTGCCCGCGGTGAAGAGCGGGGCGCATCCGATCGCCGTCGCCCCCTGTCGGCGGCCGAGGAACTGGGGCTGGAGACCACGCCCCTGCGCGCCACCACCGGCCCGGCCCTGAACAAGCACAATCTGCTGTACGGCGTGCATGCCGTATCGGCCGCCTGGATCAACCCGAACCGCAAGATTCGCGACCTGTTCGTCACCGAGGCCGGCCTCGAATCACTCGACGACGCCTTCGACAAGGCCTCAGCGGCCGAGTTGGATCGGCCCGAGCCGCGTCTGGTGGAGAAGGAAGAGATCGACAAGCTGCTTCCGCCGGGTGCCGTTCACCAGGGCGTGGCCTTGTCCTGCGCGCCCCTGCCGGAGGTGGAGATCGAGGATATCATCGATGCCGCCGCCGATGATCCCACGGCCTTGGTCGTCGTCCTGGATCAGGTGACCGATCCGCACAATGTCGGCGCCGTGCTGCGCTCTGCCGCCGCCTTTGGCGCCAAGGCCGTCATCGTGCAGGATCGCCACGCGCCGCCCGTGACCGGCACGCTGGCCAAGACGGCGTCAGGCGCGGTTGAGGCCGTGCCGCTGGTGCGCGTGACCAATCTGGCCCGTGCCCTCGACCAGTTGAAGGCCGCCAGCTTCTGGACGGTCGCTCTGGCCGAATCAGGCGCGCGCAACCTGCATGAGGTCGATCTGTCGGGCCGTTCAGCCCTGGTATTGGGGTCGGAAGGCGACGGCATCCGCCGTCTGACGGGTGAGCGGTGTGACGAGATCGTGCGTCTGCCCACCGGTGGGCCCGTCGGCAGCCTGAATGTGTCCACGGCCGCCGCCGTGGCCCTTTACGAGGTCGCGCGACGGCGCTAATGTCGCGGCCCGTTTGGCACCGGAGGGGAAACCCTCCGGTCCACGCACCCGGTCGCCGGCTTAGCTCAGTGGTAGAGCAACCGCCTTGTAAGCGGTAGGTCGTCAGTTCAATCCTGACAGCCGGCACCAGGGTCCGCCCCTCTAGGGCGGCTGGGACGTTGGATGATCCGTCCCCTTATTTCACCACATAGGGCTTGCCCGCCAGATCATACATGACGGTGCCCTGCGGCACGCTGTTCAGGTTGACCTGGCGCCCCAGGCCGGCACCCGCATTGCCATTATACTGCCAGAGATCCTCGCCGTTGACGTAGTAAACGGCACTGGTGCGGAAGGTGTAGAAGCCCTCCCGCGCGATGGAGACGGTCAGTACCATCTCCGTATCCGTTTCCGGCGGTTTGGAGTTCAGGGCCTCCAGCCCCACGGCGGCCACGGCGGCGCTGATGCCCCAGGGGAACTTGGCCGCCGCCCCGCCCGACAGGCGCGACGCCACCATGACGCCCGACGCCAGGGCCGTCAGCGGGCCGGGGAACGGATCAGCCCGCAGCTTCGGCGCATTGCTTTTCACCGTCAGCACATCGATGCCCACCGACGTCACATCGGGCCGCGCATCCACCGATACCAGATGCCCCGCCTGGACCAGCTTCGTCGTTACCGCCGACAGGAAGGCGTCGGCGAACAGCGTGTCCTCCTTGCGCATCATGTAGAGCTGCACCGGCACCTTCCTGCCCATCTGGAACTCCAGGTGGGTGGAAATTGCCGAGGCCACATCGTCCGCCACCACCTGCCATTGCCCGGCCGATTGCAGCACCGGCTGCGGCTTCATGGGAATGGACACGGCCACCGGCCGCCCCGAACAGCCCGCCAACCCCAGACACAGCGCCGCGGCCAGCAGCGGCAACAGACCTTTGCACAGGCGATCCTTGGCGGGGGTGGGGGCGGCGCGGTTCATGATCGGTGTCCGTTGGGCAGATTGATTTGCCCAAAGATAAGCAACGACCGTGCCAGATCAGGAGAAGCGGGCCAGCGTGGCCCCCAGGGCACCACAGACGCGGCCATCCGGCCCGGCGACGGGGAGGCCCAGCGCCTCCACATCGAACAGCCGCCCATGCGACATCACAGAAAGATCGGTTGTGAAGCGACGGGGCTGCGCCGCTTCCACGACACCGCGCAGCATGCGCAGGATACGGCCATAGGAGGGCACCCGCGCGAACTCGCTGATCCGGCGGCCGGTGGGATCGAAACCATAATTGGCGCAGGTAACGGCGCCGATGCGGCGGCCGATGAAATCAGGGTTTCCACCTGATTCGGCCGGAATCATGTCCAGCCACCAGAAATGGTCGGCCACACCCGCCCGGACCGGATCGATATCGGCGCCCAGCGGCAGGTCAGCACCCGGTCGGATGCATTCCCGCCAATGGTCCAGCAAAGCCCGCAGTTCCGGCGCGCGCAACATGTCGCGGCGGTCCACGGTCTCCAATCGGAACATTTCCTCCATGGCCTCCGCTCTCCGGCTGCCGATCGCATTTTCGCAACAGGGTGCGGGGCGACGCGGCCGGGTTCAAGCAGAACGACAACGCATAAGGTCAGTCGGGCATGACAGTGACGGCCGACGTCTCGTCACCCTTGATGCGATCGGCATCCAGCGGATGGCCCTGGATGCGGAAACACAGGGTTTCGGCGATGTTGGTGGCGTGGTCGCCGATGCGTTCCAGGTTCTTGGCCGCGAACAGCAGATGGGTACAGGCCGTGATGCGGGCCGGGCTCTCCATCATATAAGTGAGAAGTTCGCGGAACAGGCCCGTATAGGCGCGGTCCACCTCCTCGTCCCGATCGCGCACGG
The DNA here is from genome assembly GCA_943371025.1 of Hydrogenophaga intermedia. Classification (GTDB taxonomy): domain Bacteria; phylum Pseudomonadota; class Alphaproteobacteria; order Azospirillales; family Azospirillaceae; genus Niveispirillum. Next base: position 63,565 of record CALRTC020000032.1, on the reverse strand, counting down.
CCAGCGCCGCCACCGCATCATCCTCATCATAGGCGCGCATGACCGTCGACAGCATGTCGGCCACGGATTGACCGATGGGCCGCATCGATCGGGCCAGCGCCACCTCCGGGAGAGCCTGCAGCGTCATGGTGCGCTTGGCGACATTGGCGGCAAAATCCCCGATTCGCTCCAGATTGTTGGCGATGCGCAGGGCAGAGATGACCATGCGCAGGTCGTTGGCCTTGGGATGGCGCAGCGCCAGCAGACGCACCGTCTGCGCTTCCACCTTATGTTCCAGATCGTCCAGGGTGGCGTCACGCGCCACCACACGTTCGGCCAGCGCCGTATCGCGCCCGGCGATCGCGGCAACAGCGTCACTGATCTGGTCGACGGCCAAACGTCCCATCTCCCGCACCTGATCATGCAGGATATCCAGCTGCTCGTCGAAGGCGCTGACGATGTGCCGGGTGGGAATCACGCTGCCATTTTCGTCCACGGGACAATGCTCCGGCCATTAGAGACGTCGATTATCACGAAACCATCTAACACAAACGGCTCCGGCTGTGGCAGGTTCAAGAAAAGTTCATCAATCTCATTGGGCCAGAGGCGCATGACCCCGCACGAGTTGCTCGCCGTCATCGACAAGCATGAGCGCTGGCTGAAACGGCTGACCGGCGGCGCCCGCGCCATGCTGGCTCTGGCTGATCTGCAAGGGCACAATTTCTCTGGCGCCAATCTGCAGAACTGCAAATTGTCCGGTGCCAACCTTGCCGATTGCGACTTCACCGGTGCCAATCTGACGGCATCCGACCTGTTCGCGGCCAAGATGACGCGGGCGATCCTGGTCAATGCCAATCTGACCAATGCCGATCTGCGCGGGGCCCATCTGCGCGGGGCCCGGTTGAAATGCGCCATCCTGCGCGGTGCCGACCTGCGCGGTGGCGCGCTGCTGGACCGGCGCAGCCCCGGCAATGTGAAGATGGAGCCGTCGGATCTGCGCGGCGCCGATATGGATGACGCCACCCTGTCCAACGCCAATCTGGCCGGCGCCGACCTGTCGGAATGTTCCCTGGTGGGGGCGGATTGCTCGGGCGCGCAGATGGCGGGCTGCAACATGGCCCGGTCGGTGATGAAAAGCACGAATTTCACCGGCTGCGACATGCGCGGGGTCAACCTCAACGGTGCCAATCTGACCGGGGCCAGGCTGCGCGACTGCAACATGGCGGGGGCCGTGCTGGCCGGCGCCAACCTGCGCAATGCCGACCTGCAGGGCGCCAATCTGGAAGGTGTCGACCTGTCCAACGTCGACATGCTGGGCGCCAATTTCAGCCGGTCGGCCGAAAGCTTCTCCGCCACCATCCAGCGCATCCTGGCCCAGCACCAGGCCTGGATCACCAGCAATGGTGACAAGGGGGAACGCGCAGACCTGGAGGGTCAGGATCTCAGCCATATCGATCTGGCCGGGGCCAATCTGGGCGGCGCCAACCTGAAGGGCGTCAATCTGTCGGGGGCCAAGCTGCGCGACGTGCTGTTCGTCATGGCCGACCTGTCGGGCTCGGCGCTCAACTATGCCGACATGACGGGGGCGACGCTGGACGGGGTCAATCTGCGCGGCGCCAACATGACGGGGACCAAGCTCGATTCGGCCAAGATCGGGTCGGTGGAGATCAAGGGGCCGAACGGTCGCGGCACGGGCCGCAAATGGCCCGCCAACCTGTCGAACGCCGTCCTGGTCCAGGCCAGCCTGACCCGGGCCATGATGCGGGGCGTCAACCTGACCGGTTCCGACCTGCGCGGGGCCGATCTGACGGGCGCCAATCTGCTGGAAGCCAATATCCGCGACACCAACATGACCGACGCCATCACCACCGGGGCCACACTGCCGGCCCCGGACGATGACGACGATTTCAACTGACGGCCGCCAGCCTGTCCTGGACAAAGCCGATGCGGGCGGCCGGATCGGCGGGTGCCATATCCAGCATCAGCAGGCGGTTCGGCGCGACATAGCGCTGGCACAGCCCCTCCAGCACCGTCTGGAAATGCAGTTGCATCCAGGGATTGGCGGAACGCACACCATCGGCCGCAATCGGCACTGCTCCCCAGGGCAGCAGCACGACCAGACTGTAATCGGCCATGGCGCAGACGACGCGGGCCAGCAGGGCCTCCGTCGCGTCAGGATCATCGACGCCAAAGCCGTTGGCCAGCCAGAAGGCGGCCATGTCCAGCGGTGTCCGGTCGGTTACCAGCCCCGCATCGCTGCGCGCCAGTTCCTGGGCCAGTTCATCAGTGTCGCCGGCCAGCAGGCGGCGATGCTGCTCCCGCGTCAGATCATGGAAATCGAACCCGGCTTCCAGCCGCTCACGCATGATCTCTCCACGCAGCCGCAGATCCAGGCGACGCGCCAGATCGATGGCCAGCGTCGTCTTGCCCGTACCGGCACTGCCGGTGATCCCGATTCGAGGTTGCCGCATCCGCCACCTCCCCCCAACCTTGCCCGTACCGTTGCGTCGGTCTTATAAAGTCGCGCCCGCCAGTTCGTGGCGGCATCCGGGTCAGAAGGATAGCATCGTGCCCTGCCAGCCCGCCGCCAATCCCCGCGAAAGGCGGGGGTCCACCGGCCTTTCCGTGATCGCCGCCCTCTGTGTCGCCAGCATGGCGGCGCTGGCGCCGATTGCGGCGAAAGCAGGGCCGCAACGGGTGGTCTCCCTCAATCTCTGCGCCGACCAGCTAGCCCTGATGCTGCTGCCGCGCGACCATATCGCCGGGCTGACCCATCTGGCCAACGATCCCGGCCTGTCGGCGCTGTGGGAGCAGGCCGGCGATATCCCCCGCCTGAAAGGCCTGGCGGAAGAGGTGCTGCCGCTGAAGCCGGATCTGGTGCTGGCCGGCGCCTTCACGACGCGGCCCACCATTGCCATTCTGCGCGCGCGCGGCATCCCCGTGCTGGAAATCGGGCTGGTCAATGATTTCGACGGCATCCGCGCCCAGATCCGCACCGTCGCCGCTGCCCTGGACAGGACCGGGAGGGGGGAGGAACTGGTGGCGGAGATGGATGCCAAGCTGGCCGCGGCCCGGATTCCGGACGGCGACAGCCAGCGGCCGCGCGTGCTGTCGCTGGCGCCTGGCGGCTTCACCTCCGGTAGCGGCACCCTGAACGATGCCGTCATGCAGGCTGCGGGGCTGACTAACTACGCGTCGGAGAAAGGCATGCAGGGCTATGGCTACCTGTCGGTGGAAACGGTGGCCGCGGACCCGCCCGACTTGCTGATCGTCAATACCGACGAAAAGGGACACCCGTCGTTGAACGGGCAGATGCTGTCCCATCCGGCCCTGGCCCGCGCCGTGCCGGCCACCCGCCGCCCGCATGTTCAGGGCCGGCTGTGGACCTGTGGCGGCCCTTTTACCGCCGATGCCGTAACCCAGCTGGCCGCCGCCCGCGACCGTCTGCCGATCAAGGAACCCTGAGCCATGCTGCGCGCCCTTTTCCTGCTGGCCCTGGCCGTGGCCTTGTTCTTCGCCGCCTCGCTGGCCGTCGGGCCCAGCGCCATCTCCCTTCCCATGGCGATCCGCGACTGGTGGCAGGGCGGCGACAGCACGGCCGCCATCATCTTTGCCGATATCCGCCTGCCCCGCGCCCTGCTGGGTCTGGGCATCGGCGCCGTGCTGGGCCTGTCAGGGGCGGCTTTGCAGGGGCTGTTGCGCAACCCGCTGGCCGAACCGGGCCTGATCGGCGTGTCGGCCAGTGCCGGGCTGGGCGCCGTCATCGCCTTTTACAGCGGCTTAAGTCTTGTCTACCCGTTGGCATTGCCTGCTGGCGGCATGGCCGGGGCTCTGGTCGCCGTCACCCTGCTTTATCTGCTGGCGGGACGGCAGGCGTCGGTGCTGACCCTGATCCTGGCGGGCGTAGCCATTTCCAGCCTGGCCAGCGCCTTGACGTCCCTGGCCCTGTCGCGCTCCCAGAATGCCTTTGCCCTGTCGGAGATCGTGTTCTGGATGCTGGGCTCGCTGGCTGACCGGTCGATGAACCATGTGGCCGTAGCCGCCCCCTTCATGGCCGTCGGGGCCGCCCTGCTGCTGCTGGCGGGCCGCGGGCTGGATGCCCTGTCGCTGGGCGAGGAGACGGCAAAGTCCATGGGCTTCGCACCGGCCCGCACGGGAGCGCTGGTCATCCTGGGCACCGCTTTGGCTGTGGGGGCCGCCGTGTCGGTGGCAGGGTCCATCGGCTTCATCGGCCTGATCGTGCCGCACCTGCTGCGCCCGCTGGCCGCCGCCCAGCCGTCACGCCTGCTGCCGCTGTCGGCGTTGGGGGGGGCGGCCCTGCTGCTGGCCGCCGACGCCGCTATCCGGCTGGGCAATCCGACACAGGAATTGAAGCTGGGCGTGGTGACGGCGCTGCTGGGCGCGCCCTTTTTCCTGGCTCTGGTGCTGCGCACCCGCACCCGCATGACCTGAACCTTCCCCGGAAAATCATCCCCTGACGACCAGCATTTTTGTATGCTCGCGACGAAAGCAGCCGGGGAACAGATCCATGCGCAAGGTGACCGTCGCCGCCACGCAATTTGCGTGCAGCTGGGACCGCGAGGCCAATATCGCCAAGGCCGAGAAGATGATCCGCGACGCCCATGCACAGGGCGCCCAGATCATCCTGATCCAGGAATTGTTCGAGACACCCTATTTCTGCCAGGACCAGAAGGCGGAATATTTCGCCCTGGCAGCCCCGGTTGATGACAATCCCCTGATTCGGCATTTTCAGGCCCTGGCCCGGGAACTGGCGGTCGTGCTGCCGCTGTCCTTTTTCGAAAGGGCCAACAATGCGCATTACAATTCCCTGGTCACCATTGATGCCGATGGCGAAATCCTGGGTCTTTACCGCAAAAGCCACATCCCCGACGGGCCGGGATACCAGGAAAAATACTATTTCAATCCCGGCGACACTGGCTTCCAGACCTATCAGACGCGCTATGCCCGAATCGGCACCGCCATCTGCTGGGACCAGTGGTTCCCGGAGGCCGCCCGCGTCATGGCGTTGCAGGGGGCAGAGCTGCTGTTCTACCCCACGGCCATCGGGTCGGAGCCGCAGGACCCGACCCTGGACAGCCGCGATCATTGGCAGCGGGTGATGCAAGGCCATAGCGGCGCCAACCTGATCCCCTTGATCGCCAGCAACCGCATCGGGACGGAGACGTTCGACACGGGCAGCATCACCTTTTACGGCTCCAGCTTCATCACCGATCCCAAGGGCGCCAAGGTGAAGGAAGCGGCGCGCGAAGGCGAGGCGCTGCTTCTCCACAGTTTCGACCTGGACGAGGTTGCCCGCATCCGCGCCGGTTGGGGCGTGTTCCGCGACCGTCGCCCGGCACTCTATGCCCCGATCCTGACGCTGGACGGGAAAATCCGACACCCCTGACGCGGACACGGCGCAAAGCAGTCGCGCCCGCATGCTGAATGCTTGTATAATCCGGATGCCTTACATCTTCCGGATTGGTCGACGCCTTGCGCCGTCTGCTCTGCCTGATCCTGTTCCTGGCCTTTTCGTCGCCTTGCCACGCGGCGGCGGCCGACGCGCCCGAAGGAAGACTGGAAACGCTGTTCAGCAACCGGGCGGGACAGGTACTGCACCTGTTCGGCCGCGGCCTGTTCAGCGGCCCCGCCCCTGTGGAAGGACCGGCTCTGGGCACGGTTGGTGATGACTATCGGCTGGGGCCGGGAGATGAGGTGACGGTGCTGCTGCGCGGGCAGATTTCGCGCAACACACGCTACCGCATCGGCGCCGACGGCCTGCTGCTGATCGAGGATCTGCGGCCCATCGCCGCCGCCGGAAGGCCACTGGGCGAACTGAAGGCCGATGTCGAGGCCGCGGTCGCCGCCACCCATCTGCAGACACAGGCCTTTCTGTCGGTCTCCGCACTCCGCCGGGTCGGCGTTCTGGTGCTGGGCCAGGTGGCACGGCCCGGCCGGCAGGAACTGCCAGCCTATGCCACGGCGCTGGACGCGCTGCAGGCAGCGGGTGGCGTGCTGCCCGACGGCAGCCTGCGGGCCATCCGGCTGACCGGTCCAGGCGGTACGGCCGGCATGATCGACCTTTACGACCTGCTGACACGGGGCGAAGGGGCAGCAACGGCCCTGCTGCCCGACGGCGCACGGCTGATCGTGCCCCCCATCGGACCCACCGTGGCCATAGCGGGGTCGGTCAAGCGGCCCGGCATCTATGAGCTGCCGCCCGATAACAGCGCCCTGACCGGTCCCGACGATACGGCCGACCTGTTGTCACTGGCCGGCGGGGCCCTGCGGCCCGGTCAGGACCGGTCCACCCTGCTGCGCTATACAGCCGAGGGGGTGGAGAGGGCCCAACCGGTCACGGCCCATGATCCACAGCGCCTGCGCGACGGCGATCTGCTGCTGCATGCGCCCGATGGCGGCGGACGCACGGGCAGTGTCACCCTGCGCGGTGCCGTGGCCGAACCGGGGGAGAAGGTATTGAGCGAGGGCATGCGGCTGGCCGATCTGGTGGACCTGCGCATGCTGCCCTCCGACGTCTATAAGCCGCTGGCCGTGCTGCTGCGCCGGACAATGGCGGGTGGGCCGCCCGAACTGCGGCCGCTGGACCTTGCCGCCCTGCTGACGGGGCGGGAGGCGGAAACCGCGCGGGATGGCGATCAGCTGATCCTGCTGTCGGCCAGTGACGTGGCCTTCCTGCGCGGGCGCAGTGTGCTGTCGCTGCTGGCGGGCAGGCGCCCGGCGGAACCGGACCTTGCCGCCTGTCCCGGCCTGGGGGCCTTGGCCGCCGCCCTTTCGGCCGACCCGGAGGGCGCCCTGGCTGCCGGTCCCGCCGCCCTGACCGCCGCCATCATGGAAGGCCCGCCCACGCCCTGCCCGCCCCTGTTCCTGGAGGAGCCGGATCTGCTGCCCTTCCTACTGCGGCAGTCGGTGTTCCTGCGCCGGGGCATGCTGCGGCCCGGTCCCTATCCCGTGGCCGGGCCGGTGCCCCTGTCCACACTTGCTGCCATCGCCGGGGGTACCCATCAGGGCCGGCAGATGGTGGGACCGGGCGAGGTGGCGGATGCCGGTGGCGACGGGGTGCTGCTGTCCGGCGCCGTGCGCCAGCCGGGCCTGCGGGGAGCCGGTGACGGCGTCAGTCTGCGGGCGCTTCTGTCCGGCACGGGCGCTCCCCTGCCGGATGCCTATGGCCTGGCGGCCCTTCTGGATCGGGCAGACCCTGCCGGGCCGGCGCGCCGTGTCAGCCTTTTCGCCCCTGCCGATGTCCTGGCTGGCCGCTTCGATCTGCGGCTGCGGGACGGCGACCGGGTCACGCTGTTCCGGCAGGCGGAAGCGACCCCGCCCCTGGACCCGACAATGCCCGATCCGCTGGAACCTGACATGCGCCGCATCCTGTCGGAACGGATGGTGGCCGTCCGGGGCGGCGTGGCGCATCCTGGAGAATATCCCGTGGCGGGACCCGTGCCGCTGGACCTGCTGCTGCGCGTGGCCGGTGGTCTGCGCGCCGATGCCGATCCGCAGCGGCTGGAACTGACCCCGCCCCCCAATCCGGCAGCCGATGCGGAGGGGGAAATGGCGGACCAGCCGCAGATGCTGCCGCCCGACCGCGAGGCCGCCACCGCCATTCCCCCCGGTGCTGCCCTGCGCGTCGGCCTGCGCCAGCGACCGCAGGAGCGCCGCGCCGTGCTGCTGGTGGGAGAGGTGATGGAGCCTGGCACCTATGATCTGGCGCCTGGGGAGACCCTGTCCGGCCTGCTGAACCGCGCTGGTGGCCTGACGCCTGATGCCTATCCCGCCGGTGCCATTTTCACCCGCGAAAGTGCCCGGCTGGCAGAGGAGGAGGGGTTGCGCCGCGACGCCCGCGAACTGGACCGGCAATTGTCGCAGATGCTGGGTGGCAAGAATCCACCCGACCCGGCCCGTGTGGATCTGGTACGCCGCATGGCGGACGATCTGCGCCATGTCCAGGCCCTGGGGCGCATCAGCGTGGAGGCCGACCCGGCCGCCCTGACGGCACGGCCGGAACTGGACATGCCGCTGATGCCGGGCGACCGCATCCATATCCCCAAGCGGCCGCTGACCGTGACCGTGTCGGGTGAGGTGCTGTCGCCGGCCTCCCTGCTGTTCGATCCGCAGAAGGAGCCGCGGGATTATCTGCGTGAAGCCGGCGGCCCCACCCGTTTCGCCGACGAGGACCGGATCTTCATCATCCATCCCAACGGGGCGGCCGAACCGCTGCATGGCAGCTGGACCCGGCACGAGGCGGCGGCCATCACACCGGGTGCCATGATCGTGGTGCCGCGCGACGCGGAGCCGTTCGAATGGCTGCCCCTGACACAGAGCATCACCACGATCCTGAGCCAGATCGCCTTTTCTGCCGCCGCCATCGCCGCGATCTCGGACTGATGGCATGACCCGGCCGCCGCTTCTGTCCATCATTACCGTCGTCAAGGATGATGCGGCCGGACTTGCCGCCACCGGCACCAGTATCACCGCCCAGGCCTGGACGGACTTTGAATGGCTGGTGGCCGATGGCGGTTCGGGTCCGGAAATTGCTGCTGCCTTTCTGAAAACCGGCTTGCAACCCCATTGGTTCGACAGCCGGGCCGATGGCGGCCCCTTCGCCGGCATGGATCGGGCCATGGCCCGGGCAAGGGGTGACTACCTGCTGTTCCTCAATGCCGGTGACACGCTGGCCGATGCCCATGTGCTGTGCGACCTGGCCCCGCTGCTGGCGGCCGGTCGGCTGGACCTGTTCTATGGCGACACGGGGGAAGACCCGGGCGACGGCCGCAGGCGGCGCAAGCGCGCCCGACACTGGCGCTGGGCCTTCTACGGCATGCCGGCCCATCACTGCGCCATCTTCTATCGTCGTACGCTTCTGGCCGGCCTGCATCTGGATTGCGGCTACCGCATTGCCGGCGATTATGCCGTCACCCTGCAGGTTCTCCAACGCGCGCAATATGTTGCCAGGCTTCCCCGGCTGATCGCCGTCTTCGCCCCCGGCGGGCTGTCGCGCCGGCATGCGGCGCTGGGCCGGAGAGAGCAGGATCATATCCGCCAGCAGCTTCTGGGCCTGTCCCGCGCGGCGCGGGCCACCATCAGCCTGCTACAAATTGTCGCAGCAACCCTGCGATCTCTATCTCCGAAGGGGTATGCCCTCTGGCGATTTTAGAGGTGCGACTTTCGAATCGCTTGCGCATTCGTTCTGTTAACACCACATTTACACAGCAAATTCAGACACTAAGCTTAGGTTGTCCATACAGCCGCATAGACCACCGGTTTATCCCCTCCCCACTCCCCCCTATGCAACCAGCTGTATTGGAGCGATCAACCACAGGTCCTATATGTATCGGAACATCAGGCGCCAAGGAGTTCACCATGCTTGAAAAGACGACCAGTCCGAAAAACGTGCTCGCGCAGGCTTATTCCCTGTCCAAGCGCGGCGAAGGCCCCAATCCCATTGATATCCATGTCGGCCAGCGTCTGCGTCTGCGCCGCACGTTGCTGGGGCTGAGCCAGGAAACCCTGGGCGAAGCCGTCGGCATCACGTTCCAGCAGCTGCAGAAGTATGAACGCGGCGCCAACCGCATCAGCGCCAGCCGCCTGTTCAACCTTTCCCAGGTGCTGGGCGTGCCGGTGACCTTCTTCTTCGACGATCTGCCGGCGCATGAAGAGGCGCTGCTGTCGGAAGAGCCGAGCGAAACGCAGGAATTCGAATCCATGGCCCGGCGCGAGACGCTGGAACTGGTTCGCGCCTATTACCGCATTCCGGACGAGTCGATCCGCCGCCGGACGTTCGAACTGGTCAAGACCCTGGCCGGCGACACGACGGACATAAGCAAGGCCGACTGATCGGCCAGCGACACCTCAGCGCCTGACGTCGATGACTGGCTGGCCACCTCCTGCGTGGCCAGCCAGTGGCGTTTCAAATCGATGGACCAGTAGTAGAAGGCCCGCGCCAGGGCATGGTGCAGACCGGCCTTCCCGTCCAGCACGCCCAGTCGCCAGACATAGTCGTAAAGGAAGGCCAGCAAGGGCCGCCCGGGCAGCACCCGGACAATGCGCTTGGCCAGCCGGCGCCAGCCCCGTTCCCCGGCCAGCAGGGCACCACCATGCGCCGGGCCGGCGACGGCCAGGGCCGCCTCCCAGTCTGAATAGCGGTTATGGCGGTCGAACCACGCCGATGGCGGCTTGGCATCGGCATGGATCAGTGGATGGCGCAGCTGGCCGACGGGCCCCTGTACGACAGGCTGGTAATGCCCCTCCACCTCCCACATCCGGGCGACCTGCAGATCGTCGCAGGGCGGAAAAGCGGCGCAGCTGCGGTGCATCAGTGCGACCTTGCGATAGGGTGTGCCGAACCGCAATTGCCGGCCCAGCCAGACGGGCCGGCTGGAAATGAAATAGGCCGCGCACGCCTCTGCGTTGCCGGACCGCACCCGCGCCCCGATCTCCGTCGCCAGGGCCGCCGATACGCGCTCATCCGCATCGACGAACAACACCCAGTCATGGCGGACAGACGCATGCGACAGCGACCATTGCTTCTTCTTCGGATAGCGGCCGTTCCAGGCGAAGGGAATGATCGTGGCTCCCATCGCTGCGGCCACCACATCCGTCCCATCGGTGCTGTGGCTGTCCACCACCAGCACCTGGGCGAAGGGGTAAAGGCCGTCCAGACAATCGGCGATGTTCGCCGCTTCATTCCGGGTCATGACAATGACGGTGACGGGAATATCGCCTCTCATGACCACCCCCGGCGCCAACTGTACCGTGCCGACAGGTAGAACAGCCCCAGCGCCAAGGCCGCCAGTGCACCCGCCGGCACCAGCAGCACCGGATTAGGCCAGTCGGCCAGGGCCGGTGCCGATGGCCGCTCCAGCGGATCGGCCGCATAGGGCAGACCGACTTCCAGCATCATCAGGGTCTGTTCCTGCTCGCTGACCATGCTGGCCAGCGACCGCTGCCGGTCCAGGTTGGCCATGCCCGCCATGCGATCCCCGACATGGGCCATTTCCGCCAGCAGGCGTCGCCGCGCCTCGTCACGCAGATGTGCCTCCGTGGCGCCATGCAGCCGGGTCAGCAGCAGCAGGGCGAAATCCCGCCTTTCATGGCGGAAGACCAGCCGCCGCATGGGACCGCCGCTGACCGATTCGATCGCCAGATGCTTCTTCAACAGACGCGAAAGATCCACCGCATCCGGCGGCGCCCAGGTGGGATGACCGGCCACCCAGCGCAGCGACCGGGTCAGAAGCGCGCCCGCCCCCATCGGGGGACGCCAGTCGCCCACCCGCTCGTCCCAGCTATCCTCGAACAGGCGATGCATGATCTCGGGATCCGCAACCAGCCGTTCAGCCACCGGAACAGATGTCAGCAGCGCCAGATAGCGGGAGAAATCGGAGACCAGTTCCTCCGCCGAGCCTTCCTCCGCGATGCCACGGCCGGCGGCCGGTGACAGTGCCGGGGCACGCGGCCCCATGGCAGCCGGACCGGATCGGCCCGGTGGGCCCACCACCATGCTGGCCGTGAATTGGGGTGTCACCAGATGCAGGGCCAGCGCCATCAGCCCCGCCCCGGCAAGCGCCGCCAGTCCCAGCCGCCGCCATTGTCCAGCCAGCGCCCGCAGAAGCTCTCCCAAGCGGGGCATCGGCAGGTCCATGCGTTCGCCAAGACTGTCCGGCACGATCGCCGCCTTCTCTTATATTCCTATTACAAGAGAGTGTATGACCTTCTACCGCTTGTAAAGCCCGCGGGCCGACCGCCCTACGACCAGAGACAATAGAAGGCTGAAGCAGAGATACTTGAAACTTGTATGCAGGAAGAGGGCGAGTGTCAGTGATGGGGCCACCGCCAGCAGCAGTTGCGGCTGCCGGCCCGCGGACCGGGCGATCAGACCCGCCAATACTCCCCCATAGACCATGACCAGCGCCAGACCCACGGCCCCCAGCTTCAGCAGGAAATAGCTGGCCGCGCTGTGGGTGTAGGAGACGCGCCACCAGCCCACAGCCGGATTGGCCACCAGCGCGCCCCAGCCATCACCGATCAGGAAGGCGACGGGATCGCGGCCGACCTGGTCCAGCACGGCCAGCATCTCATCCAGCCGGTTGTTCAGGCCCACCGATTCGGTCTTGTCCGCAAGCATGCCCATGATGCCCGTCATCGGCATGCGCGCCACCAGCAAGGTCGCAAGCAGCAGAAGCAGGCCATTGACGGCCAGCGCCGGATGCCGGGTCACGGCCCGGGAACCCAGCCGCGCCAGCCCAACCAGGAGGGCCAGGACCGACAGGCCAAGACCGGCCCGATGTACCGTGGCCGCCAATGCCAGAAGGCAGCAAAGGCTTCCCCCCGCCGCCAGTCCCGCCTGCACCGTCCCACGCCAGCCACCCCCGGCCGCCAGCCAATGCGCAGCCCGCAGGCCCAGCCAGACGGAAGCGAACGGCACCAGGGCGCTGTTCAGCAGGTAATCCCGGCCTTCGCCCAGGGGGGAGGTGCCGATGGCGGACAGGGCCAGGCCGGCATCGCGCCACCAGCGCAAGGCGAAGGCGACACCGGCCAGCGCCGCCATGTCGGCCAGCCGATCGGCCGTGTCATCGGACAGGCGGGACAGAGACGGGGCCAGCAGCAGCGGCAGGCACAGGAACAGCATGGGCACGATATCGCGGACCATATCGGTCAGGCCCCAGCCATTCCACAGGCCCCGGAGCATTCCCTGCCATAGCAGCCAGGTCATGATCAGCGATCCGGATGCCATGACGACATTGCCCCGGGCGACCGTCAGGCCGGCGAAGAAATGCCAGGGCACAGCCACGCCGGCCAGGGCGGCAATGCCGGCAAACACCAGCAGTTCCTGCAGCCGGATGCCCGGCGGGGCCGGCGCCCCCACCAGACCATAGGTCAGCAGCGCGGCGGAAAAGGCCAGAACCCGCCAATCCACCCGCCGGTCGGCCCCTGACACAAGCTGCACGCGATCCACCTTCGGGTTGCACCGCCATTGCGACCATTGTGCCACGGTGAAGGCGCTGGACAAGGGGCGGGGTTCAAGGCCAAATCCCGGCATGACGCACCAGATCGACACCATCACCCTGCCCCATGGCCGGCCCGGTACTGCCCGCCGGCTGACCATCCACCAGTTCGGCACGGCCGGCGCCCGACCCAAGGTCTATATCCAGGCCGGGCTGCATGCTGGCGAACTGCCGGGCATGGTTGTGGCCGATCATCTGCGTGACCGGTTGGCCGAACTGGACGCGCAGGGCCGCGTCACGGGACATGTCGTGCTGGTGCCCATGGCCAATCCCATCGGGCTGGATCAGGTGCTGCTGGGTTATCATATCGGGCGGTTCGACCAGTCGACCGGGGTCAATTTCAACCGCGCCTTCGCCGATCTGGCCGATGCCGTCTCCGACAGTCTGACCGAGGGACGCGCCGGCCCGCTGGGGCCTGAGGCCACCAGCAATGGCCGCATCATCCAACAGGCCCTGGCCGAGGCCGCCCAGGAGCTGAGGCCGCGCAACGAGGCCGACGCCCTGCGCAAGCTGCTGCTGTCGCACGCCGTCGATGCCGACCATGTGCTGGACCTGCATTGCGACAGCGAGGCGGTGATGCATCTCTACACCACGCCGGCCTGCTGGCCGCTGGGGGTGGATGATCTGGCCGCACGGCTGGAGGCGCAGGCCGTGTTCCTGGCCGACAGTTCCGGTGGGGAACCGTTCGACGAAGTCTGTTCCACCCCGTGGGACAGCCTGCGCACCCGCCATGGCAGCGCCGACACGCCCATTCCCGTCGGCTGTTCGGCCGTGACCGTGGAACTGCGCGGTGAAGCCGATGTGGATGACGGGCTGGCACGTCGCGACGCCGATGCCATCCTGGACCATCTGGCCTGGCGCGGCGTGCTGGATGGTGCGGCCCCGCCCGTGAACCGCACCGCCGATCTGGCCACCCCCCTGGCGGCGGTCGACCGGGTCCGCGCGCCCGTGGGCGGCGTCGCCCTTTACGAGGTGGCGTTGGGCGACAATGTGGAGGCAGGACAGCGGGTCGCCAGCATCCTGGACCCGGCAACGGGTGCGCGCCATCCCTGCCACGCCACCGCCGCCGGCATCGTCTGGTCGCGGGCCCAGAACCGCTATGCCGGACCGGGCGACACGCTGCTGTCCATCGCCGGGCGCGACATCCTGGTCACCAAGGGACCGCTGCTGTCCGCGTAATTTCATTGCCTGCGAAATCGCCGCCGCGCCATGACGTGACTTAACGGCTCATGGGCTTGGAAATCGGGGCGCAGCGGTCTAGTTTCGCTCGCACCTGAATTCCGTTCCCGTGCCACAGACTGGTCAGACCGATGAACAAGCCCCTGAACACCTATCGCAGCGGTCCCGACGAACACGGGCATTTCGGCATTTTCGGGGGCCGTTTCGTGGCCGAAACGCTGATGCCGCTGATCCTGGATCTGGAAAAGGCCTATGAGGAGGCCAAGGCCGACCCGGCCTTCCATGCCGAACTGGCCGGATATCTGAAGCAGTATGTCGGCCGGCCCAGCGTGCTGTATTTCGCAGAGCGGCTGACCCAGCATTTCGGCGGCGCCAAGATCTATCTGAAGCGCGAAGAGCTGAACCATACCGGCGCGCACAAGATCAACAATTGCATGGGCCAGATCCTGCTGGCCAAGCGCATGGGCAAGAAGCGCATCATCGCAGAGACCGGCGCCGGTCAGCATGGCGTGGCCACGGCCACCGTCTGTGCCCTGATGGGCCTGCCCTGCACCATCTATATGGGCGCCACCGACATCGCCCGTCAGGCGCCCAACGTCTTCCGCATGAAGCTGCTGGGGGCGGAGGTGAAGCCCGTGACCAGCGGTGCCGCCACCCTGAAGGACGCGATGAATGACGCGTTGCGCGACTGGGTGACGAATGTGGAGGACACGTTCTACATCATCGGCACCGTCGCCGGCCCGCACCCCTATCCGGCCATGGTCCGCGATTTCCAGAACATCATCGGCGAGGAGACGCGCCAGCAGATGCTGGAAATGGAGGGCCGCCTGCCGGACCTGCTGGTCGCCTGCATCGGCGGCGGGTCCAACGCCATGGGCCTGTTCCACCCGTTCCTGGATGAGCCAACCGTGCGCATGGTGGCGGTGGAAGCCGGCGGCCACGGGCTGGACACCAAGACCGGCCACGCCGCCAGCCTGGCCGGCGGCCGCCCCGGCGTGCTGCATGGCAACCGCACCTATCTGTTGCAGGATGAGGACGGGCAGATCATCGAAGGCCATTCCATCTCCGCCGGCCTGGATTATCCCGGCATCGGCCCGGAACATGCCTGGTTGCACGAGGTCGGCCGCGTTGAGTATGTCAGCGCGACGGACAAGGAGGCGCTGGACGCCTTCCAGCTTCTGGCCAGGACCGAAGGCATCCTGCCCGCCCTGGAACCCAGCCACGCCCTGGCCGTGGTCGCCAAGCTGGCCCCGACCCTGCCCAAGGAGACGCTGCTGGTCGTCAACCTGTCCGGCCGCGGCGACAAGGACATCTTCACCATCGGCAAGGAACTGGGCTTCGCGCTTTGAGGCGGCGACCCGCTACCGGTTGCCGCCGCGCGCATAGGCCAGAAAAGCGTTAGAATGGTTTTCCGGTCATGTTATTCTCCCCATGGCGACAGCCATGGGGAGGGGGATACGTGGCCGAGCAAGCGAAATGGTGGGACAAGGATTTCTGGCTGGGTCTGGGGACCGGACATGTGGTCCGTCTCTGGAACCGGCTGGTCGTCAGGGTGGGGTTCCTTTCTGCCAGCCTGATCGCCGCCTTGACGGTTCCTATCGTGCTGGCCACCCTGCTGACGGGCTATGGTTACCTATGGCCGGCGGAGATCGCCGGCTGGCCCGTGCTGCCGGGAATCGTGGAGAAAATCCGTCAGGAACCGGTGCCGAAGGCCGATCCGCAGCGTTTCTCCGTCCTTGTCGCCCATCTGAGGGGCGACAAGGATAATCAGGTCCATGACAATATCCTGACCCTGCTGGCGGAGTTCGAGGGCGTCCAGGCCTTGCGGCTGGACCGGACCATCGGGGACGATGCCCCCGACCCCCACCAGGCGAACAGCAAGGGGCATGAGCAGGCCAAGCAGATTTTGGCGAAATCCGGCGCCTCCATCCTGATCTGGGGCCGGACCATGGTCCAGGGCAGCCAGACGGTCCCCTATCTGCTGATCACGGCCAACACCGCGCAGACCGGGGGGCGTCAATATGGATTCCAATCGTCTGCCACCGGTTTCGAACTTCCCGGCATCCTGTGGAGCGATCTGGCGGATATCCTGCGCCTGATCGTCGAAACACGATCGACGGAAGTGTTAGCGGCGGCCGGCCATTACCAAGCGGACAAGCTGAAGCCCTTCATCCGACAGGTTCAAACGCTTCTGGCCCATGCCGATCATCGGCCGGGCTGGCAGGCGGAAGGCCTGGCATCGGTCCGTTTCGCCCTGGCCCATGCACAGCAGACCATCGGTGAGCAGACCGGCGACAGCAACGCGCTGCTCGACGCCATCACTGCCTACAACCAAGTCCTTACGGAATGGACACGCGACCGCGTTCCCCTCAACTGGGCCATGACCCAGAATAACCTGGGTACCGCGCTCGCGACGCTGGGAGAACGCGAGAGCGGCACAGCGCGATTGGAACAGGCCGTCCAGGCCTTTGAAAAAGCCCTGCTGGAATGGACACGCGACCGCGTTCCCCTCGACTGGGCCATGACCCGGAATAACCTGGGCAACGCGCTGCTAAGGCTGGGAGAACGCGAGAGCGGCACAGAGCGATTGCAACAGGCCGTCCAGGCCTTTGAAAATGCCCTGATGGAATACACACGCGACCGCGTTCCCCTCGACTGGGCCATGACCCGGAATAACCTGGGCACCGCGCTGCTAAGGCTGGGCGAACGCGAGAGCGGCACAGCGCGATTGGAACAGGCCGTCCAGGCCTATGAAAATGCCCTGTTGGAATTGACACGCGACCGTGTTCCCCTCGACTGGGCCATGACCCAGAATAACCTGGGCACCGCGCTCAAGACGCTGGGAGGACGCGAGAGCGGCACAGAGCGATTGGAACAGGCCGTCCAGGCCTATGAAAAGGCCCTGTTGGAATTGACACGCGACCGCGTTCCCCTCAACTGGGCCGGGACCCAGAATAACCTGGGCAACGCGCTCCGGACGCTGGGAGAGCGCGAGAGCGGCACAGAGCGATTGGAACAGGCCGTCCAGGCCTATGAAAAGGCCCTGCTGGAATGGACACGCGACCGCGTTCCCCTCGACTGGGCCATGACCCAGAATAACCTGGGCAACGCGCTGCTAAGGCTGGGAGAACGCGAGAGCGGCACAGAGCGATTGGAACAGGCCGTCCAGGCCTATGAAAAGGCCCTGTTGGAAAGGACACGCGACCGCGTTCCCCTCGACTGGGGCATGAGCTTCGGGAACCAGGGAGCGGCCCTGGCATCCCTGGCCGAGCGGCGTGGGGATATGGGCATGGCGCATCGGGCATTGGAGCAGATACGGCAGGCGCACACGCTGTTCGCCGGTATCGGGCATCCGTGGGCGAGCGACTACAAGAAGCAACAGGCGAAAGCCGAGTTGCTGCTGGAGCGGTTGCAAGCGGCGGGGACCGCCCCACAGACGGCAGCCCCCACCAGCAATGCTTCACGGCCCCACTGAGCCCCGTCGCTGCCGCCCCCGCTATGGCGTTGGCACCGCAGGTGCCGCCGCCGGCACCGCCGGCTTCACCACAGGCGCGGGCGGCAGCACGGTCAGGGTGCCGGCGGCGGTGCGGGCGAAGCGGGAGCCGTCGATCAGGTCGTCCAGGCGGGCCGAGGGCAAGGTGAAGGACCCGGCCGTGACGGCACGCGCCAGATAGACCAGCCGGAAGCTGCCACTTTCCGGCATCGAATCCAGGGCGGCCACGAACCGATCGTCACGGAATTCGACCAGGGCCGCCTCTGACAGCGACCCCAGCCAGGACAGGTCGCCCAATTGCGCGCTGCCGGCCAGACGCACATTTTCCACCACCAGACCGGCGGGCAGCGGGTCGATCAGCAGCAGCGGGCCATTGGCCTGCGTCTGCTCCACCTTGCCTTCCAGCACCACGACCAGCAGGTCGCCGGCGCGCAGCTTCGACAGGTCGGCCGGGCGGCCCTTGCTGTCCTTGATCTGCCGGGTCAGAGTCAGGCCGCCCGCCGCCTCCGCCTTGTCCGGATTGTTCAGGATACCGGCCGTGGCCGTCAGGGTCTGCGCCGTCTGATCGCCATTGTTGCGCAAGGACAGGGGCGCCGCCTCCGTCAATGCCCGCAGCAAGGGCCGTTCGCCCGTCACCGGCTGCCCGTCCACCGTCAGGTTCAGGGCCGGGCCGCGCGTGGCCAGCGCCTGGGCCGCCACCAGCAGCCAGGCGCGTTCCTGCGTGGCGACCAGGGCCGGGTCGCGCAGCATGCCGGCCAGCGCCGCTTCTTCCGCATTGATGCGGCCGGCATCGGCGTTGGCCGCGATCAGCAGCGCCAGCGTCGCCGCCCGGTCGCGCAGGGGGGAGCCGAAATCGCGGATGCCCGTGACCAGCGGCAGCGGATCATCCAGACGGGCCAGGGCATCGCCCGCCCGCTGCCCATCGCCCAGAATGGCGAAGGCGGCGGCGATCTGGACCCGAGCCAGACGGGTCGGCACGCGGGCCTGGAACGTCTCCTGGAAGAAGCGCAGCGGCGTGGCGTCGATGGCGCGGGCGCGCGCCGCGACATAAAGCGAATAGGCCCGCGCCGGCAGTTCGGCATCTTCCACCCAGCTGTTGCCGATGGACCGGACCAGATAATCCAGGCCGCGACGATAGCCATCGTCGGGCACGGTGAACCCTGCTTCGCGTGCCCGGGTCAGCACGTCCAGCGCAAAGGCGGTGATCCAGGGATCGGCCGGTCCGTCATGCGCCCAGAGCGAGAAGGCACCATCGGCGCGCTGCCGGCCGATCAGCCGTTCGACCAGATCGTCGGCCTTGGCCCGCAGCTTGTCATCGGCGGGCAGGCCCAGCGCCTTCAGCCAGTCGTTGGAACCGGCCAGCGGCAGCAGGCGGGCCGCGATCTGGTCAGCCGACCCGAAGGGCCGCGTATCGATCAGCAGCAGATTGGTCAGCGCATCCAGCGGCGCATGCGCCGACACCATGGCCAGCCGCGTGGAGGCACCGGTGATGGTGCCGTCGGGCTTCGGTGCCGTCAGCGACAGGGACTGGCCCGGCGCCATTTGCCCGCGCACCTGCGACACGGCCACGGCATGGGCCGGGCGGATGTTCAGCGGGAAACGGCGGGTCAGGCTATAGCCTTCGGGGCCGGAAACAGTGACCACCAGCACGCCGTAGCCCGGATCGCCGGCCACGGCCAGACGTTCCAGGACCGTCTTGCGGCCGGGTGCCCAGCCGGCCAGGGTCGTTTCCGCCTTGCCACCTTCAAGCTTCACCGGCCCCTCGGCCGTCAGCGTGACCTTGTAGGTGCCGCGTGGCCCCGACAGGTTGTTCAGGTTCAGGGCGATGCGCGCCCGGTCGCCCGGCGCCAGGAAGCCCGGCATCACCATGTCGGTGGCGACATCATCCCGTATATCCAGTGCCGCGCGACCGACACCCACCTTGGTATCGCTCCAGGCCACGGCGGTCAGGGCCAGCCGGCCCGTCATATCAGGCAGGTTCAGCGTCACCTGTGCCTTGCCGTCGGCACCGACGGTGACGACGCCGGAATGCAGGGCCGTGACGGGACCGCTGCGCGGTGCCACCGTCTGGCGGGGGGCGGCCTTGCCGGCATCGCTGCCGCTCGCCACCGGAGCCTCATTGGCGCCGACCAGCTTGCCATAGACGTCGCGCATTTCCACGGCCAGACGACGCTTGCCCAGGAACCAGCCGGCGGGGTCGACGGCTTGTGTCTCCGGCAGGCGGGCCACGCCTTCATCCACGGCAGTGACCAGCACCCGCACCGGCGTGCCGGGGGCGGCACCTGCCACCGTCACCGGCAGGGTGACGGGCGTACGCGGATGCGCGGTCTTCGGCATGTCGATGGCGACGGACAGCGTCCGGTCGGCCGGATCGATGGCAACCCAGCCCATGCCCAGCGCCCGGCGCGGCGGGGTGCGGTTGGTCGTGTCCGCCGGCGCGAAGGCCGTGGCCAGCACATAGGCCCCCGCCGTCACATCCTCGGGCAGCGGTAGCTCGACGAAGGCGCCTTCCGTGCCGATCTCGCTGACGACAGTCTGGCGGATGGCCCGATCGGCGAGCGCGATGACCACAGTGCCGGCATAGGGCGGGCGGACGAAGACGCGGACCTTGTCGCCGGCCTTGTGCAGCGGCTCCTGCACCTTCACCTCAACCGCGTCGGGCGTATCGCCCAGCTTGGCCGACACCCACCAGCCGGCGGAGAAGCGGACCGAAGACGCGATGCCCGTGGCCGGATCATAGACCTCCAGCCGATAACGGCCGGCGCGGACCTGGTCCTCAATGCTGGCCGGCTTGCCCGACTCGACGCTGAGATTGCCGCCCGTCAGGCGGCGGTCCTTGACGATGGTGCGGTATTCCCAGCGGCCATCGGCGGCGAACCATTCGTAATCATATTCCTCTTCGAACAGGTCCCAGGACAGGCCGGTTTTGGCGATCTTCTGTCCGTCCGGGCCCACGGCCACGACATCCACCGCCACCGTCGCCCCCTCCGGCACGGCATCACCGGCGAAGTTGGGCTTCAGGCCCAGGGAAAAGGGCTGGTTGTCGATGGGCAGCACCAGTTCGTGATCGACGGACCGGCCGCCGACATCATGCAGCGTGGCGCGCAGCACGGCCTCCATGCGGCGCGTCGTTTCCGGCAGCTTGTCCAGATCGATGGCGATCTGGGCCTTGCCGTCGGTCGCGGTCGTGAATCCGGGCAGGGCCCGCTTGTCCGGGCCTGGCTGCTGCTGCACCAGCCCGAAACGATAGCCATCCAGGCCGGGCCAGGATTTGTCGCTGGACCGCAGGGTCACGGTCAACTCGCCTGGCAGCAGGCCGGCCGCGGCCCCCGTCAGATAGCGGGCATCGACGGACAGGTTCAGCTTGCCATCGGCGCCGATGCGGGCGCGGTCGGCGGACAGGCCGAAATCGACGCGGGCCGGGGCCACGTCACCGACATTGAATTTCGTCTGACCCACGGCCGGACCGGCCGCGTCCAGATGGGCGGTGGCGGTCCAGCGGCCCGCGGGAGCGTTGGCCGGCAGCTCGAATCGCAGCACATGCCCGCCCTCGCCGCTGTCATCGACAAGGCGGCGTTCAACCTCCAGCCCGTCCGGCCGCATGACCTTCACGGTCAGTTTCTGCCCCGGCAGCGCCTTCGCCTCCGCATCGCGCAACAGCGAGGTCAGCCAGACCGGGTCGCCGGGGCGATACACCCCGCGTTCGGGGAACATATAGGCGTCGGCGGCACCGGGGATGGGCCGGCCGCCATCGCCCTTGCCGGCCAGTTCGACCACGGGGGCGCCGAAATCCAGCAGGGAGAAGCCACCATCGGCACTGGATGCAAACAGGGCCTGGGGTGCCGCCTCGTTCACACCCGATACCTGGGCCGCATCGAAGCGGGCCATGCCGTCGGGACCGGTGATGGCCCGGCCCAGCTCGCGCTTGTCCCGCGCCACCAGACGCAGTTCCACGCCAGCCAGCGGCTTGGCGGTGACCAGCGACCGGGCAAAGACGTAAAGCCCGTTGCCGGCCTTGTAATTGGCCAACCCCAGGTCGGAGACGACGAACCATTGCGTGGCCCGCTTGTCCCAGGCCTGGAAGGACAGCGACGCATCTTCCGCCACAGCGACATAGACGCCCGGCGTCAGATCACCCAGCACGGCATCGATGGGGAACGGGGTCTGGGCGCCCTTGTTGCGCTCCCCCCCGATGGCCATTTCCCCGCGCCAGACGCGCTCGCCCTTCTGGTCCAGCACATCACCGATCTCGAAATCGGTCATGGTCTGGTTGGAGCGGCCGTAATAGATCTGCTCCACCAGCGCCCGGTCATTCAGGCGCAGCACGGTCAGGCGCGCCCGGTCGACATTGACACTGCGCAGCGGCAAGCCATCCACGCCGACGCGCGGCAGGATGTAGCCCTGACCACGGAAGGACAGCGACGGCTTGCGGTCGGGCACCGACAGGTCACGGCTGATCGATGTCGCCAGCTTTTCCTTGGTCCCCAGCGCCGGCAGCCCGGCATTGATGGTCACGGCATAGCGCTGACCATGCTTCAGCCCGTCCAGGCACAGGCTCTGGTCACGGGTGGAAATGGTCACACCCTGGCCGGGTTCGATGGAGATATAACGCGCCAGTTCGTTGGTCTTGCCCTTCTGCCGCGGCAGGGGCCGGGAAAAGGCGAAACAGGCCTGCGGTTTGTCGCGTTCGGCCGCGACCTCCACCCCCGTCAGATCGAAGGGCCGCGACTCCGGCCCCGCCGCCGGCTTCGATGGATCGGCTGGCGTCGGCGGACGCGGGCCTTCCTGGGCAAGGGCAGCGGGCGCCAGAAGCATGCTCGTGGCGAGCAGCAGGGTGGTAATGCGCGGCATCTTGATCGGGATACGGGTGACGGGACGGGACAGGGGATGGTGATCCGGCACCAGAAATATGGCACCAGAACGGCCAGAGGACGCTGTTTTCCGGCCGTTTGCAACAGGGTCGTTGGCGGACAGGCTGGAAAGGCTCCCCGTGACAGCGGACCCGCCCCCGTGATAGCGCCATGACAGACCATTCCGCCGTGAAGGCCGCCATGACCGAACCCGACGACAACGCCCCCGCCCCCCGTCGCCTGCCGGGCCTGGACTGGCCCCGGCTGGCCCTCTGGTTCGGCGGCTTTTCACTTTTGGGACCGGCGCTGTGGAACGGATATCCCATCGTGTTCTTCGACACGGGCGGATATATCAAGCGCGTGCTGGACTGGGATCTGGAACCCGGCCGCTCCTTCTTCTATGGCCTGTTCCTGTTCATCAGTTCGGCCGGCTGGTTCAGTTTCTGGGGGCCCGTGCTGGCGCAGTGTGCCGCCACGCTCTGGCTGATCCATGTGACGCTGCGCAGCCATGGTATCGGCATCCGCGACTGGCCGACGACGCAGGTGACGGGGATTCTCGCCCTGCTGCTGTCCGCGCTGACCGGCGTGTCCTGGTACAGCGCGCAATTGATGCCCGACATCCTGCTGCCGCTGCTGGTGTTGGCCTTCTGGCTGCTGTCCTTCCGCTGGGATCGGCTGTCGGCTGGGGAAAGGCTGGGCGTAGCGGCCATCGCCCTGCTGGCGCTGCTGTCGCACATGTCCAGCATGGCGCTGGCCATGGGGCTGGTGGTGGTGATTGCTGGGGCCCGGCTGCTGGACCGCTGGCGCGGCTGGGGCCTGTCGCCGCGGATCGGGCCGGCGGCGGCCCTGCTGGCCGCCAGCCTGGTGCTGATGCCGACGCTGCACATGGCCCTGATCGGCAAGCCGGGTTTCACGCCGGGCGGACCCGTCTTCATCTTCGGCCGGCTGGTGCAGGATGGGCTGGCCCAGCGCTATCTGGCCGCCCATTGCCCGGACCCGTCCATCAGGCTGTGCGATTACCGCGACCGTCTGCCCAATACGGCCGATGATTTCATCTGGCACAAGGACAGCCCGTTCACCGCCATCGGCGGCTGGGACGGGGCCAATGCGGAACTGTCACGTCTGGTGACGGGCATCATCACCGCCTATCCCGGCGCCTTCCTGTCCACGGCTTTAGTAGCCACGGCCGACCAGTTCACCATGGTCAAGACCGGCGACGGGCTGGATGAATGGCAGGAGGTGACGCGCTGGATCTTCCGCAGCTTCATGCCCGAAGCCCAGAACCTGGCCTTCATCAGCGCCCGACAGCAGCGTGAACAGATCCGGCAGCCGCTGTTTGACGCGCTGAACGCCGTGCATGTGCCTGTGGCGATGGCATCCTGCCTGGGGCTGCTGGCCGCCTTGTCCTGGGGCCTGCGCACCGGGCGGCGCGATCTGGCGGCACTGGCCCTGTTCACCCTGATCGCGCTGGCCGGCAATGCCTTCATCAATGGCGCCCTGTCCAACCCCCATGACCGCTATCAAAGCCGTCTGGTCTGGCTGGCGACGCTGGTCGTGCTGATGGCGCTGGCGGCGTGGCATCAGCAGCGCGCAACGCGGCGGTAAAGCAAAAAGGCCGCCGGGTTCCCCCGACGGCCTTTTCACAAGTCAACGCCAGCGCGCCGCTTACTTCTTCTGCGGCGCCGGGGCGGCCGACGGGGCCGGCATGGGGGAGCCGTCGATGTTGAACATCTCCACCTTGGCGGTCTTCTCCAGACCCTTCACCAGTTCCTCGGCGATCTCCTGCGCCACCGCCGGGCGGAGCTGCGGGGCAGCCTGGTCGAAGGTCGGCGGGGTCTGCTTGCGCTTGTCGGCGACCTTGATGACGTGGAAACCGAAATCGGTCTGCACCGGGGTCTGGCTGACCTCACCCGGCTTCATGGCAAAGGCGGCGTCGGCGAAGGGCTTCACCATCTGGTCCTTCACGAAGTAGCCCAGGTCGCCACCCGTCTCCTTGGTGCCATCGGTGCCCTTCTCGGCCGCCAGCTTGGCGAAATCAGCACCACCCTTCAGCTGCTTGATGATGGCCTCGGCCTCTTCCTTGGTCTTCACCAGGATGTGGCTGGCCTTCACCTCGTCCTGCGGCGGATGCTCCTTCGTCCACTTGTCGAAGGCGGCCTTCAGCTTGTCCTGGGTCAGCTTCTTGTCGATCTCACCCTTCAGCCAGGCCTGCTGCACGAAATTCTCTTCGGCCTGCTTCAGGCGCTTCTTCACCTCGGCGCTGTCCTGCAGCTTGGCCTTGTAACCGGCTTCGGTGACCAGCTGCGACTGCACCAGCTGTTCGACCAGCTGCGGATAGATCATCTGCAGGGGCATCTGCTGCACCTGCGGGTCCAGCTGCTGGAGCAGGCCCAGCACGTCGGAGCGCTTGAATTCCTTGCCGTTCACGCGGGCGACGACCGGATCGTCACCCAGGCTCGTGCCGCCGGCGGCGGGCTTGGCGGCCGGCTTGGCCGCGTCGGCCTTGGCGGCATCCTGCGCCAGGACGGGGTTCAGGGCAACGGCGGCGACCGACCCGAGGGCGGCGACAACCAGGGCGGCACGCATGGTCTTGAAAGACATCTGTAAGGGTTCCCTCGAAACAATCCGGTCGGCCGGCGGAACGTTTCGCCCCGGCCGCCCCGGCATAAAGCATGACAGCCCATCAGCAGGCAAGGCCCACGGGGTATGGGGCAGTTCCAATCGAAACAGCCAGAAAAAGGCCGTTTCATGGCCGCCAGACCGGTTTCTTGTGCCGATGCCGCATTGACCGGCGGGGCCTGCGGTCTTATCTGTGACGGGCACCGGGGCGGCTCGACCGCTCCGGGGCGGAGCCATCCCGGCGGCCGGCCCGGCCGTTACCGGGATTTCGTCGTGTCCGGTGTCCTTCGCGCCAGTTCCTTGAGGTGGAGTGCTTTCATGTTCGGTGCCATCGCCCGCAAGCTGTTCGGCAGCGCCAATGAGCGGGTGGTCAAGGGCCTGCGCAAGCAGGTGGAGGTCATCAACGCGCTGGAGCCGAAGCTGGCCGGCCTTTCCGATGCCGAGTTGCAGATGCGCACCGACTGGCTGCGCGACCGGCTGGAGAAGGGCGAGACGCTGAACGACATCCTGCCCGATGCGTTCGGCACCGTGCGTGAGGCGTCCAAGCGTGTCATGGGCATGCGCCATTTCGATGTGCAGCTGATCGGCGGCATGGTGCTGCATAACGGCAAGATCGCCGAAATGCGCACGGGCGAAGGCAAGACGCTGGTCGCCACCCTGGCCGTGTACCTGAACGCGCTTCAGGGCAAGGGCGTGCATGTCGTCACCGTGAACGACTATCTGGCCCGCCGCGACGCCACCCACATGGGCCGGCTGTACGGCTTCCTGGGCCTGACCACGGGCGTCATCGTGCATGGGCTGGACGATGATGAACGCCGCGCCGCCTATGCCTGCGACATCACCTATGGCACGAACAACGAATTCGGGTTCGATTACCTGCGCGACAACATGAAGTACCGCCTGACCGACATGGTGCAGCGGCCCTTCAACTATGCCATCGTCGACGAGGTAGACAGCATCCTGGTCGACGAGGCGCGCACGCCGCTGATCATCTCCGGCCCCTCCACCGACGGCTCGGAACTGTACATCGCCATCAACAAGGTGATGCCGCTGCTGGACGCCAGCGATTACGAGAAGGACGAAAAGGCCAAGGCCGTGTCCATGACCGAATCGGGCACGGAGAAGGTCGCCCAGATCCTGAAGCAGATGGATCTGCTGAAGACCGGCGACCTGTACGACATCCACAACATCTCCCTGGTCCATCATGTGAACCAGGCCCTGAAGGCGCACCAGCTGTTCACGGCCAACGTGGATTACATCGTCAAGGACGACAAGGTCGTCATCATCGACGAGTTCACGGGCCGTATGATGGAAGGCCGCCGCTATTCCGAGGGCCTGCATCAGGCCCTGGAAGCCAAGGAAGGCGTCTCCATCCAGCGTGAGAACCAGACGCTGGCCAGCATCACCTTCCAGAATTATTTCCGCCTCTATCCCAAGCTGTCCGGCATGACCGGTACGGCCATGACCGAGGCCGCCGAATTCTCGGAAATCTATGGCCTGGAGGTGGTGGACATTCCCACCAACCTGCCGGTCGCCCGCCAGGACAATGACGACGAGGTCTATCGCACGGCCGCGGAAAAGTACGATGCCATCATCAAGCTGGTGGAAGAGTGCCGGACGCGCCAGCAACCGGTTCTGGTCGGTACCGTTTCGATCGAGAAATCGGAGACGCTGTCGACCCTGATGAAAAAGAAGGGCATCCCGCACCATGTGCTGAACGCCCGCTATCACGAACAGGAAGCCTATATCGTTTCGCAGGCGGGTCGTCCCGGTGCCGTAACGATTGCCACCAACATGGCCGGTCGCGGCACCGACATCCAGCTGGGTGGCAATCTGGAAATGCGCATCGAGCATGAGCTGGCCGACCTGCCCGAGGGCGAGGAGCGCAACCGCCGCATTGCCGAGATCAAGGCGGAGGTCGCAGCCGCCAAGGAGATCGTGCTGAAGGGCGGCGGTCTGTACGTGGTCGGCACGGAGCGCCATGAAAGCCGGCGAATCGATAATCAGCTGCGCGGCCGTTCGGGCCGCCAGGGCGATCCGGGTGCCTCCAAGTTCTTCCTGTCGCTGGATGACGACCTGATGCGCATCTTCGGCAGCCAGCGCCTGGATGGCATGCTGCAGAAGCTGGGGCTGGAACAGGGCGAAGCCATCATCCATCCCTGGATCAACAAGGCCCTGGAAAAGGCCCAGCAGCGTGTCGAAGCCCACAATTTCGACATCCGCAAGAACCTGCTGAAGTACGACAATGTCATGAATGACCAGCGCAAGGTCATTTATGAACAGCGCAAGGAGATCATGGAGGCCGAGGACGTCCAGGAGATGGTCGCCTCCATGCGGCACGAGGTAGTGACGGACATGGTGCGCCGCGCCATTCCCGAACATGCCTATGCCGAGCAGTGGGACCTGAACCTGCTGCACGAGGAATGCCTGCGCCTGCTGGGTGCGGACCTGCCCGTGCGCGAATGGGGCAAGGAAGAAGGCATTGCCGACGAGGAGATCACCGAGCGCCTGCTGAAATTCGCCGAGCAGAAGATGGCGGAGAAGGAAGCGGCCTATGGCGTCGAACTGATCCGCAATATCGAGAAGAGCCTGCTGCTGCAGATTCTGGATCAGGTCTGGAAGGACCATCTTCTGTCGCTGGACCATCTGCGCCAGGGCATCAATCTGCGCGCCTATGCCCAGCGCGACCCGCTGAACGAGTACAAGAAGGAAGCGTTCGAGCTGTTCTCCGGCCTTCTGGACAATCTGCGGGAGCAGGTCACCCAGATGCTGATGCTGATCCAGGTCCGCGTCAGCGAACCGGAAGTCCCGCCGCCCCCGCCCTTCCTGGGCGAGGAAACGCGCTTCGATCCGGCCATGGCCGGCGGCCTGCCTCCGGCTGACGCGGCCCTGCCCGAAGGCATGGTCCGCCGCGCCGCCGCCAGCATCCCCGCGTTCGGCACCGCCGGGCTGCCGGTAGCCGAGGAGATGGACCTGCGCGATGGCGAGACCTGGGCCAACACCCCGCGCAACGCCCCCTGCCCTTGCGGCAGCGGCAAGAAGTTCAAACACTGCCACGGTGCCGCCGGCTGATCGGTTTCAGATATCGGCAAGACATGAAGGGCGGCCCATCTCGGCCGCCCTTTCTGTTCTGTTTGCGTCCTTCCATTCCGCCCTGCCATGCGGCTATGGTTTGCAGACCAATCCATAATGCCCGCCGCCCAAGGCCGGGCGCCAATCGGACATGACAATGGAAGCCTGGTCTGAATATTCGCGGTTCCTCATCGCGCTGTTCGCCATCCTCACCCCCTTTGCCGCCATCCCCATCTTCCTGGGCATGACGGAGGGTCGTGCCCCACGGGAACGCAACTCCATCGCCATGTCGGCCGTGATGACGGTGGCCACCGTGCTGATCAGTTCGGTGTTCCTAGGCGATGCCGTGCTGAAGGTGCTGGGCACCAGTCTGGCCAGCTTCCGTGTCGGTGGCGGCATCGTGCTGCTGCTGATCGCCCTGTCGCTGCTGAACGCCACCGTGTCGGCCGTGAAACAGACGCAGCAGGAAGCGGACGAAGCGGGGCAGCGTACGGCCATCGGTGTCGTGCCCCTGGGTCTGCCGCTGCTGGCCGGCCCCGGCTCCATCTCCGCCGTCATCATCGAGGCACAGCGTGGGGCCGGCTGGGAGCATTATGCCATCCTGGTCGGCTGCATCCTGGCCGTCTGCGCCTTTCTGCTGCTGACCCTGCGGCTGGCCGTGCCCATCGGGGCCAAGCTGGGCCAGACGGGCCTGAACATCATGAACCGCCTGACCGGCCTGCTGCTGGCCGCCGTGGCGGTGGAGATCATTGCCGCCGGTTTGCGGGCCCTGTTCCCGGGCTGGATGACCTGACGCCAGGGCCGGGCCCTGCCATGCGTGACATCCGTGCCTGTTGCGCTGTGGCCCGTTCGGCCTAGAGTGGCGGGAACGATTGATGACATCCTGGGAAGGCCCGCCATGACCCCCATCCGCACGACCGCCGCGATCCTGGCCCTTATGGCCCTGGCCGGCTGCGCTGCCACGCCGGCCCAGCGCGAATCGCGCAGCGGCCTGGATCCGCGCAAGGCCTGTATTGCGCAGTGCAACCGCGACGCCAATATCTGTACCGACCAGCATTCGGCCAGCAGCGGCAACACCTCCCAGATCGGGCGGTCCGATTACGGGATGGGCGCCACCTGCAAGGCCGAGCTGCAAAGCTGCCTCGCCCGCTGCTGATCGGCGGGGTGGTCGGCCCCCGCGTCGATCCATGGTTCGGGATAGAAGATGACGATCAAGGTTCTGCGTCCCCTGACGGTCCTGTCACTGGCCGCCCTGCTTGCCGCCCCCCTGCCAGCCGCCCTGGCCCAGGCCGTGCCGGCGTCGCGGGCGGAGATTTCGCTGTCCTTCGCACCGCTGGTGAAGCAGGCGGGGCCGGCCGTGGTGAATATCTACACCAAGCGGCGGGTGCAGCAGCGCATCTCCCCCCTTCTTCAGGACCCCCTGTTCCAGCGCTTCTTCGGCGAGGCGCTGTCCGGCATCCCGCGCGAACGGGTGGAAAGCAGCCTGGGGTCGGGCGTGATCCTGGGCGCGGACGGGCTGATCGTCACCAACGCCCATGTCATCAAGGACAGTGACGAGATCACGGTCGTCCTGTCCGACCGCCGCGAATTCGCGGCCAAGCTGGTGACCATCGACGAACAGGTCGATCTGGCCGTGCTGCGCATCGATCCGGGCAAGGAAAAGCTGCCCGTGCTGGACATGCATGACAGCGACAATCTGGAAGTCGGCGATCTGGTCCTGGCCATCGGCAACCCGTTCGGTGTGGGCCAGACGGTGACCAGTGGCATCGTGTCGGCCGTGGCACGCACGGCCGTGGGCATTTCCGACTATAATTTCTTCATCCAGACAGATGCCGCCATCAATCCCGGCAATTCCGGTGGCGCACTGATCGGCATGGACGGGCGGCTGGTCGGCATCAACACCGCCATCTACAGCCGGTCGGGCGGGTCCATCGGCATCGGATTTGCCATCCCGGCCAACATGGTGCGCACCGTGGTGGACGCCGTGCGCCATGGCGGCAAGCTGGTCCGGCCCTGGATCGGGGCCGGTGGTCAGCCCGTCACCAGCGACATCGCCGCCAGCCTGGGCCTGACGCGCCCGGCCGGCGTGCTGATCAACCAGGTGCGCAAGGGCGGACCGGCCGAACAAGCGGGCCTGCGCGTGGGCGACGTGGTGACGTCCGTCAATGGCAAGGCGGTGGATGATCCCGATTCGATGCGCTACCGCGTCGCCACGCTGGCCGTGGGCGGCAATACCAATGTCACGGTGCTGCGCCAGGGCAAGGAGCAGACCCTGTCCCTGCGCCTGATCGGCCCACCGGAAGATCCGCCGCGTCAGGAAACGGTGCTGGCCGGCCGCACGCCGCTGTCAGGCGCCAAGGTCGCCAATCTGAACCCCGCCCTGGTGGAGGAACTGCGCTTCGACGGGGCCAGCGACGGCGTGGTGGTGCTGGATGTGGGCCGCGGGTCCCCGGCGGCCTCACTGGGACTGCGACCGGGCGACGTGGTGCTGCGGGTGAATGACCGCGATATCCGCCGCGTCGGCGACCTGGATGCGGCCCTGGGCGGTCAGGTCCGCCGCTGGACCATTGCCGTCCAGCGTGGCGACCAGACCCTGACGACGACGGTGGGCGGGTAACCCCCGCCCACCAGTCATCTTATCACCCCCGGTACTTGCCCAGTTCCATGCGGCCCAACTGGTACCGGTGTACCTCGTCCGGACCGTCGGCCAGACGCAGGGTGCGGGCGTTGGCATAGGCCCAGGCCAGCGGGAAGTCGTCGCAGACGCCGCCGCCGCCATGGGCCTGGATGGCCATGTCGATGACCTTGCAGGCCACGTTGGGCGCCACGACCTTGATCATGGCGATCTCCGCCTTGGCGACCTTGTTGCCGACCGTGTCCATCATGTGCGCGGCCTTGAAGGTCAAAAGGCGGGCCTGATCGATCTCGATCCTGGCATCGGCCACACGTTCCAGCCAGACCGACTGGGCCGCGATGGGCTTGCCGAAGGCCACGCGGGTCATCAGCCGCTTGCACATCAGTTCCAGCGCGCGTTCGGCCGCCCCGATCAGGCGCATGCAATGGTGGATACGGCCCGGCCCCAGGCGGCCCTGCGCGATCTCGAAACCGCAGCCCTCACCCTTCAGGATATTGGTGACGGGCACGCGCACATTCTCGAACCGCACCTCCGAATGGCCGTGCGGCGCATCGTCATAGCCGAAGACGGGCAGCGGCCGTACCACGGTGACGCCCGGCGTTTCCACCGGCACCAGCACCATCGATTGCTGACGATGGCGGTCTGTCCCGTCCGGGTCGGTCTTGCCCATGACGATCATGATCTTGCAGCGCGTGTCGCTGGCGCCGCTGGTCCACCATTTACGGCCATTGATGACGTATTCATCGCCATCCCGGATGATGGAGGTGGCGATGTTGGTGGCGTCGGAGGAGGCGACATCCGGTTCCGTCATGGCGAAGGCGGACCGGATTTCGCCAGCCAGCAGCGGCTTCAGCCAGCGTTCCTTGTGCTCCTCGGTCCCATAGCGGACCAGTACTTCCATGTTGCCGGTATCGGGGGCGGAGCAGTTGAACACTTCCGGCGCCCAATGGCTGCGGCCCATGATCTCGCACAGCGGCGCATATTCCAGGTTGGTCAGCCCGGCACCCAGTTCCGATTCCGGCAGGAACAGGTTCCACAGGCCCGCATCCTTGGCCTTCTGCTTCAATTCCTCCAGCAGCGGCAGCGGCTTCCAGCGCGTATCGCCGGAGGCCACCTGCGCCGACAGGGCCTTTTCGTTGGGGTAGATATAGGCGTCCATGAAGGCGGTCACGCGTTCATGCAGATCGCGGGCGCGCGGGGTCATTTCAAAAATGGCGGTCATGGCGGATGTCCTTGGGAGCGGGGGTAGATCGGAAGCACTACCTTGCTTCCCCCGCGAAAGCGGGGGTCCAGGGGCCATTGGGAATGAGGCGTCGGGCGCTTGGTCCCTGGATCCCCGCTTTCGCGGGGAAAGCACGTAGAGTCGTTGGAAAACCTCGTCAGCCGGGTACAACCTCCTCACCCAAACCCCTTCTTCTCCGCTGCCACCAGCTTTTCCAGCAGCGGAGCCGGCTCCCAATAGGCGCCGTCGGCATCACCCGCCGCCACAGCGTCAGCGTGATAGCGGCGGATATCGGCCAGAACATTGTCCAGCCCCGACAGTTCGGCGAACTTCATGGGGCCGCCGCGCCAGGCCGGGAAGCCGTATCCGTAGATATAGACGATGTCGATATCCCCGGCCCGGAGCGCCATCCCTTCTTCCAGAATGCGCGCCCCTTCATTCACCAGCGTGTAGATCAGGCGCTTGCCGATCTCGTCATTGCTGATGGTGCGTGGCGTGATGCCCTTTTCCGCACGATAGGCCTCCACCATCGCCGTCACTTCCGGATCGGGCAGCGGCGTGCGGTTGCCGGGTTCATAGCGATACCAGCCGCGGCCGTTCTTCTGTCCTTTGCGCGACGGATCGATGCGGTCGGACAGCGGCGTGCCATAGATCAGGCCGGCGGCCACGCGGCGGGCGCGGATGAAGCCCATCACGTCCAGCCCGGCCAGGTCACCCATGGCAAACGGACCCATGGCCAGGCCGAATTCCAGGGCGGCCTTGTCCACCTGCTCCACCGACGCGCCTTCGATCACCAAGCGCTGGGCCTCCGTCGCATAGTACTGCACCATGCGATTGCCGACGAAACCATCGCAATTGCCGACCAGCACGGTCACCTTGCCGATCTGCTTGCCGATGCCCATGGCGGTGGCGATGACGTCAGGCGCCGTGTGCTTGCCGCGCACCACCTCCAGCAGCTTCATCACATTGGCCGGGCTGAAGAAATGCATGCCGATGACATCGGCCGGGCGGCTGGTGTTGGCGGCGATGGCGTCCAGATCCAGGGTGGAGGTGTTGGACGCCAGGATGGCGCCCGGCTTGGCCACCTCATCCAGGCGGCGGAAGACCTTGGCCTTCACGTCCGCATCCTCGAACACCGCCTCCACGATCAGGTCGACATCGGCCAGATCGGCATAGTCGGTGGTGGGGCGGATCAGCGACAGGCGCTTGTCCATCTCGGCCTGGGCCAGCTTGCCCTTGGCCACCGTACCGGCATAGTTCTTGGCAATGACGCCGATGCCGCGATCCAGTGCCGCCTGGTCCAGGTCCAGCAGGCGCACGGGGATGCCGGCATTGGCAAAGCACATGGCAATGCCGCCACCCATGGTGCCGCTGCCCAGCACGGCCACCTGCGCGATCTTGCGCGGGGCCGTGTCGGCGGGCAGGTCGGGGATCTTGGACGTGGCGCGTTCAGCAAAGAAGACATGGATCAGGGCCTTGGCCTGATCATGCGCCATGCACTGCATGAACAGCTCGCGCTCGCGCTTCAGCCCTTCATCGAAGGGCAGGGTGAAGGCAGCCTCCACCGCGTCGACGCAGCGCTGCGGGGCGAACTGGCCGCGCGCCGATCTGGCCAGCGCCGCCCGCGCCTCCTCAAACACGGGCGTATCCCGGTCGGCGGCAAGGCTCTCCTCCCGGTCACGGGTACGCTTGTGCGGACCTTCGGGCAGGCGGGCGGCGAAATCCAGCGCCACGGCCAGCGGATCGGTCCCTTCACCGATATGGTCGATGATGCCCAGCGCCAGCGCCTTGGAGGCGGACAGGAAGGCGCCCGTGGTGATCATCTCGATGGCGGTCCTGGCGCCGACCAGCCGCGCCAGACGCTGTGTGCCACCACCGCCGGGCAGGATGCCCAGCTTCACTTCCGGCAGACCGATCTGGGCCTTGGGCACCGACACGCGGTAATGGCAGGACAGGGCGACTTCCAGCCCGCCGCCCAGCGCCGTGCCATGGATGGCGGCGATCACCGGCTTGGGCCCCGACTCGATCAGGGCGTTCAGGTCGTTCAGATCCGGCTCACCCATGCCGCCGGTGATGAATTCAACGATATCGGCCCCGGCGATGAAGGTGCGCCCGGCCCCGACAATGACCAGCGCCGTCACGGCCGGATCGGCGAAGCCCTCTGTCAACCGGTCGATCAAGCCCTGGCGCACGGCCCGGGACAGGGCGTTCACCGGCGGCTTGTCAACGGTGACGATGCCGACCGCCCCCTGGCGGTCATAGCGGACGGGCAGCTCTGACATCTGGCATTCCCCCTGTTGCCGCGCCATTGGACACGGGCTTTGGCGATTGTCGTTGGGGCATGCTAGGTTCAAACGCTTGTTTAAGTCAACCCATGAGCGATGGACCGGCTTACGTAACGTCAGCCATGCGTTTTTGGGTCAAAACAGGGCTGTTGGCGTGGGCCGTCGGCACGGCTAATGTAGAAACAGCCGTTTGATACGGACCAACAACAATCCGGCCGTGGACAGGCCGGGGCTATCGCAACGGGGTGGAACAGGATGAAGGCCAACGTGGAACTGGCCGGGGCCGGGGAAACCGGTGCGAACGCGCGGCAGGACACCAAGGAGGTGATCCTGGACGCGGCTGAGAAGCTGTTCGCGGAGAAAAGCTACGCCGCCGTTTCGTTGCGGGAGCTGACTCAGGCGGCCGGCGTCAATCTGGCAGCGGTGAATTACCATTTCGGGTCGAAGGACGCGTTGCTGATCGCCGCCTTCCGGCGCGGGGCCATCGCGCTGAACCGGGAACGGGCCCGCCTGCTGCGCGAGGCGGAGGAACAGGCCGGCGGTGGCACCCCGTCGGTGCGGGAGATTGTGCGCGCCCTGGTGCTGCCGGCCATCCGCTATTCCTTCACCTCCACCCGGCTGGCGCTCTACAACCAGTTTGTGGCCTTTGCCCGTGGCGAGGGCCCGCCGGAAGCGCGCGAGATGCTGGACAAGGAAGTGGGGCACCTGCAGCGCTTTGCCCTGTCGCTGGCCCGTGCCCTGCCCCACCTGCCGCAGCAGGAAGTTTACTGGCGGCTGCACTTCATCATGGGCGTGCAGCATTCGCTTTATACCGACATGAAGCGGCTGGAAACGCTGTCGGGGGGCCTGTGCCAGCTGGACGACCTGGAAGCAGTCGCCAACCGCGTCATCGACTTCGTGGCTGCCGGTCTGGAAGCGCCCTATCGGGGATAGGCTCTCCGGCCGACCTGTCTGCGATATAGGGCTTTTCCAGCTGGCTCCGCCCCGCCTCCACCTTGGGCAGGGCCCGCTTCAGCCGGGCGACGGTGTCTTCAGGCAGAGGGCGGGTGCGGCTGGCATACATGATGATCGGCTCTGTCTTCACGGCCAGGAAGGTGCCGAACTGGCTGCGGTTCAGGCCGGCCTGCCTTATATGCCATTCGATGCCCATGCGGCTGCCCAGAACGGCATCCAGGCGACCGCCCAGGATCATCACCAGCCCTTGCGCCACATCGCGCAGATCGACGCGCGGGCCAGGCGGCAGCCCATCCATCAGATCCGGAATGCCGCCACCGCGCACCGACCCGATGACACGGCCTTCCAACGCCGCCTCGCTGTGCGGGGTGAAGCCGATGCGCGTCAAATAGCCCAGTTCCACCTTGGCCAGCGTGCCCAGGGAAACCACGAAAGGGTCCAGAAGCGGCTGACGGAGAAAAGCCAGCAGATCGATCTGCCCTTCACGCAGGGCCATGGCCAGACGGGCCGGCGGGCCCGGCTGCACCTCGATTGCAAGACCGGTCAGGCTGGATAATTGCTGCAGCATGTCGACGGCAATGCCGCGCTGCGGCCCCTCATGCAGCACCCAGGGGGGCGAATCCATGATACCGCAGATCAGGGGGCGGGGTTGGCCGGGGACATGGCGGATCGGCGCCAATCCGGCAGCCAACAGCATCCCCATGACGCCACGACGATATATTGCGCGCATTCAATCTGATCCAGCACCCGAACTGGCACCAAGATAATCACGCTTCTCCGGATCAGGCCATCCAGCATCGCCTATACAGGCGGTGTGGTTTCACTCCCCGTACCCATCGAACACCGCCCCCAGTTCCCACATCGGTACGACCACTTGCCCGGCAACACGCTGGCGCCGGTGCTGCCTAGCGCATATTAGCCGCTAAAGACAGTCAACAAACATCGACTGGCAGAACATCGTTTTTTCCTCATTCCTTTCATTTTCAGACTCAACTCTTTGAATTATAGATCTTTCAATCCACATGGTTTTATTTTTTCTTTTTATTATCAATCCATCACTCAATCTCATAATTATCAGCGAATGACTATATTGATTTCCGTTAGAATCAACTATATTATAGTCTCCACCCGTTTTATTGTTGACAATGTTAGCCCTATACGTTGGGATCATTATTGCAAAAATTATAGAAAGAGCCAAAATAGAAACAAATGAGAAGCCATCTATTGAGGATCTGATCCTAGGAAACTGCGAGATAGACTGAATCATCAATCCAAAAAAAGTAGGAATTGCTGCGGCCTGAATTATAATATAATAGCTCGTCCCAAAATTTGTTAAGACAAGGAATATTACTAATATAAGTATAACTTGGCTGAAAAGAAATATTCTTGATTGCACAAAATATAGGAATAGGGAAAATATGTGATCAAATGATGAATTTATATTTCCCCTACTTATTTTTACACTCAAATAAATACTAAATATTGTTCTCATTCCAACAAAAATAATAAGAAAAAATGGTATAAAATTTATGAGATAATACATAGAAACCAACAAATAATCCTGCCAAGACACGAACAAGAACAAATTTTCATCAATCATAAACATATAAGTTGCTGTGTATATGGAAGAAACGATAAATAAATACGCCACAGCCACGGAAATTATTTCACCAAACCCTGAAAGCTCCTTCATCGCAAACCTCAAACGGAACACTGTTGTCATTTCATATAAAAGCCATAAAAATCAAATTGTAAACTTAAGAATTTATTCCCCGTATCCATCGAACACGCTGGGCGTCCCGCCCAAGTCCCGCAGCAGGACGACCACGGCCTCCACTGCCGCGTCCAGGGCCGCCGTGTCGGTGCCGCGCAGCACCAGGGCCGTGGCGATCTGGCCCTGGCGGAAGGTGGGGTAGGAGCCGATATCGATGCTGGCATGTTCGGCTGCCAGGGTCCGCAGGGCATCGGCGAAACTGCCTTCGGGAATGTTGGATGCCACCGTCTTGGTCCGCACCACGGGACCGCCGACCAGCCGGTCGCCGATGCCGGTCAGCATGGCCTGCATGATGACCGGCACGCCGGCCATGACGAAGACATTGCCGATCTGGAAGCCCGGTGCCGTCGACACGGGATTGTCGATCAGGATGGCCCCATCCGGCGTGTTGGCCATGCGCAGCCGCGCCTCGTTCAGCAGGCCGGTGCCGGCATAGTGCTTTTCCAGCCGGCGCACGGCCTCTGGATTGCGGATCAGGGGCACGCCAAAGGCCTTGGCGATGCATTCGGCCGTGATGTCATCATGGGTGGGGCCGATGCCGCCCGTGGTGAAGACATAGGTGTAACGGGCGCGGAGCGCGTTGACTGCCGCCACGATCTCCGCCTCCTCGTCCGGGACGACCCGCGTCTCGCGGAAACGGATGCCCAGCCCGCCCAGATGCTTGGCGATGAAGGCCAGGTTGGCATCCTGGGTGCGGCCCGACAGGATCTCGTTGCCGATGATCAGCAGGGCAGCCGTGGGGGTGTCGGTCATGAAGCGGACTCCGGTTCAGGCGGGAAGCGCCCGCACTATAGCCAAGCCATCAACCCAGGACGAGGTCGTCGCGATGCACCATCTCGTCGCGGCCGCGATAACCCAGCACATCCTCGATCTCGGCACTGCGCCGGCCGGCAATGGCACGGGCATCCTCGGCCCCATAGGCCGACAGGCCGCGCCCGACCGTACGCCCGTCCGGTCCCTGGATCAGCACCAGATCGCCGCGCTCAAATTCCCCATCGACGCCCCGCACCCCCGCGGGCAGCAGCGATCCCCCCTTTTCCAGGGCCTTCACCGCACCCGCATCCAGCGCCAGCGTGCCACGCGGCTTCAGCGACCCGGCGATCCAGCGCTTGCGCGCCGTGCGCGGTTCGGCATTGGGCACGAACCAGGTGGCCAGCGCCCCGCCTTCCGACACGGGCTTGACCAGGGCTGCCAGTGGGTTGGCGCGCTTGCCCATGGCAATGGCCATGCGGCAGCCGGCGGCCAGCGCGATGCGCCCGGCCACGATCTTGGTCACCATGCCGCCGCTGCTGTAGCCCGGCGGCGGTTCGCCGGCCATGCCCACGATCTCCGGCGTGATCTCATGCACCAGCGGGATATGTTTGGCGTCCGGGTCCTTGCGCGGGTCGGCGGTATAGAGACCATCAATGTCGGACAGCAGGACCAGCGTATCGGCGCTGATCATCTGGGCCACGCGGGCGGCCAGCCGGTCATTGTCGCCAAAGCGGATTTCGGCCGTCGCCACCGTATCATTCTCGTTGATGACGGGGACGGCGCCCAGCTTCAGCAGGGTTTCGATGGTGGCGCGGCCGTTCAGGTGGCGGCGGCGATCCTCGGTATCGTCCAGGGTCAGCAGCACCTGGGCCACGGTGATGCCGTGGCGGGCCAGCGTCTCCTGATAGGCATGCGCCAGGCGGATCTGTCCCGTGGCCGCCGCTGCCTGCTTTTCCTCAAGCTTCAGCGACCGCCCGACCAGCCCCAGATGCTCGCGCCCACAGGCAACAGCGCCGGAGGTGACGATCACCACCTCCACCCCTTGCGCCCGCAGGGCGGCCACATCGTCGGCCACCGAATCCAGCCATTCGCGGCGGATCTGATGCGTGGCCGCATCGACCATCAGTGCCGACCCGATCTTGACGATCAGGCGCCGCGCCGATCCCAGATGCTGCGAACCCGCCTTACCCATGGCAACCATCCTGGCAAATGACCTGTTGCCTTATGCTTTTTGGAAAGCCGCATGGTCAATGCACGAAGGAATATTGCCGCTATGCGGGGATTGGTGCCGCCTCTGCCAGTTGACGCACCGTCGCGGCGATGTCCGTCAGTTGCTTGGTCAGCGGGCTGGTCCGGCGCCAGATCATGCCGATGGTGCGCGACGGTTCCGGCGCCCCAAAGCGGGCACAGGCGACGGCCGCCGACCGCGTTTCCACGGGCACGGCCATTTCCGGGATCAGGGTGACGCCGATGCCGGCCGCCACCATCTGCACCAATGTGGACAGCGAACTGCCATCCATGATCTCCCGCGGGGCCGCCGCCTGAAGATTGCAGAAGGACAGGGCCTGGTCGCGGAAGCAATGCCCCTCCTCCAGCAGCAGCAGCCGCATTTCCCGCAGCGCGTCCGGCTCCGGCACGGGCTTGTCCACATCACTCAAAGGGCGGACAAGCAGGAACCGCTCATCGAACAGCGGCACCTCCGTCAGGGACGGTTCTGATACAGGCAGGGCCACGATGGCCGTATCAAGGCGCCCCTCCGCCAATTCCTCCAACAGCCGTCGCGTCTGTGTCTCCCGCACATGGATGTCCAGGCCCGGATGCAGGCGGGTCAGCGCCCCGATGATGCGGGGCAGCAGATATGGGGCCACCGTCGGGATCACCCCGATGCGCAGCCGCCCCGCCAGCCGGTCACGCGCCGCCCGGGCCAGATCACCCAGTTCATCCACAGACCGCAGGATCGCCTGCGCGCGCGCCACCAGTTCCTCCCCCAGACCGGTCAGCAAAAGCTGCTTTGGACCGCGTTCGAGCAGCGGCGCGCCCAGCACCCCCTCCAGCTCCTTGATCTGCATGGACAGGGCGGGCTGGGATATGGCGCAGGCATCCGCCGCCCTTCCGAAATGACCCAGCCGGGCCAGGGCTTCAAAATAGCGGAGCTGCTTCAGCGTCACGTTGATCATAATTATAACTTATCTTATCGATCAGAAAATCCAACTTAAACTTATTATACTGGTTCGGTACAAGGGAGTGTCAGCGGCGGTGACCGGAAACTGAACTCCACACGGCCGCGATGAAAAGATCCGGGGCCGATGCCCCCTGCTTCGCCTGCGCACCAGATGAGATGACCGGGAAACCGCGGCACCCGCCCCAGCGGCGGCTGCGCGTCCCCGCCCCTGCACGCTTTCCCCCAAGCCAGCCCAATCGAGATGGAGAAGACAATGGACGGACATCACGCGGACAGTGCCGGCAAATGCCCCTTCGGCCACGGCGCCCGCCCCAACGCCACGTTCGCGGGCCGGTCCAATCGGGACTGGTGGCCCAACCAGTTGAACCTGAAGATCCTGCATCAGAACACGGCCCTGTCCGACCCGTTCGGCGGCCGCTTTGACTATGCGGCCGCATTCAAGGGCTTGGACTATGCCGCCCTGAAGGCCGATCTGACCGCGCTGATGACCGACAGCCAGGATTGGTGGCCCGCCGATTACGGCCATTATGGGCCGCTGTTCATCCGCATGGCCTGGCACAGCGCCGGCACCTATCGCACGGCTGACGGCCGCGGTGGCGCCTCCACCGGTACGCAGCGTTTCGCGCCGCTGAATTCCTGGCCCGACAATGGCAACCTGGACAAGGCGCGCCGCCTGCTCTGGCCCATCAAGCAGAAATATGGCAAGGCCATTTCCTGGGCCGACCTGATGATCCTGGCCGGCAATGTCGCCCTTGAATCCATGGGCTTCAAGACCTTCGGCTTTGGCGGCGGCCGCGCCGATGTCTGGGAACCCGAAGAGGATATCTATTGGGGGAACGAGGATACCTGGCTGGGCGACAAGCGCTATAGCGGGGATCGGGAGTTGGACAACCCGCTGGCCGCCGTGCAGATGGGCCTGATCTACGTTAATCCGGAAGGACCCAACGGCACGCCGGACCCGATGGCCTCGGCCCGCGACATCCGCGAAACCTTCGCCCGCATGGCCATGGATGATGAGGAGACGGTGGCCCTGGTGGCCGGCGGCCACACCTTCGGCAAGGCCCATGGCGCCGGCGACGCCGCCCATGTCGGGCCAGAGCCCGAGGCCGCGCCCATCGAGGCGATGGGCCTGGGCTGGCTGTCCAGCTTCGGCAGCGGCAAGGGCGGCGACACCATCACCAGCGGCATCGAAGGGGCGTGGACCCCGACGCCGACGCAGTGGGACAATTCCTATTTCGACACACTGCTGGGCTATGACGAATGGGAACTGACCAAGAGCCCGGCCGGCGCCCACCAGTGGAAGCCCAAGGACCCGGCCGCGGCCATTACCGTGCCCGACGCCCATGACGCGGCAAAGCGCCATGCGCCGATGATGACCACGGCCGACATGGCCCTGCGCACCGATCCGGCCTATCTGGCGATTTCCCGCCGCTTCCATGCCAACCCGGACCAGTTCGCCGATGCCTTTGCGCGGGCCTGGTTCAAGCTGACCCACCGCGACATGGGACCCAAGGCCCGCTATCTGGGCCCGGAAGTGCCAGCCGAAGACCTGGTCTGGCAGGACCCGCTGCCGGCGGTCGATCATGCCCTGGTCGATGCCACCGACATCGCGGCCCTGAAGAGTTCGATCCTGGCCTCTGGCCTGACGGTCTCGGAACTGGTGGCCACAGCTTGGGCGTCCGCTTCCACCTTCCGCGGGTCGGACAAGCGCGGCGGGGCCAATGGCGCCCGCATCCGTCTGGCCCCGCAGAAGGACTGGGCCGTCAACCAGCCGGCGCAACTGGCCCGCGTGCTGGATGTGCTGGCCGGCATCCAGGCGGACTTCAACACCAAGGCAACGGGGGGCAAGCAAGTGTCGCTGGCCGACCTGATCGTGCTGGGCGGTGTTGCGGCCGTGGAAAAGGCGGCGGCCGATGCCGGCCACCCCGTGACCGTGCCCTTCACGCCGGGTCGTACCGATGCCACAGCCGACCAGACCGACGCCGCCTCCTTCGCGGTTCTGGAACCGGCGGCAGACGGGTTCCGCAATTACCAGAAGGCGCAGTACAGCGTCTCGGCGGAGGAGTTGCTGGTCGACAAGGCGCAGCTGCTGACCCTGACCGCACCCGAAATGACGGTGCTGATCGGCGGCCTGCGGGTGTTGGGAGCCAACACGGATGGCGCACCGCACGGTGCCTTCACCCGCCGGCCCGGCCAGTTGACCAACGATTTCTTCGTCAACCTGCTGGACGCGTCCACCGGCTGGAACCCCATCGCCGGCAGCGCCGGCCTTTACGAAGGCCGCGACCGCACCAATGGGGCGGTGAAATGGACCGGCACGCGCGTCGATCTGGCCTTCGGCTCCAACTC
This sequence comes from Hydrogenophaga intermedia, assembly GCA_943371025.1. Classification (GTDB taxonomy): domain Bacteria; phylum Pseudomonadota; class Alphaproteobacteria; order Azospirillales; family Azospirillaceae; genus Niveispirillum. The sequence continues at coordinate 21,200 of CALRTC020000032.1, read as the reverse complement.
CCAGCTACGCGCCCTGGCGGAGGTCTATGGCAGCAGCGATTCGCAGGCGAAATTCGTGGGTGACTTCGTCGCCGCCTGGACCAAGGTCATGAACCTGGACCGGTTCGATCTGGCTTGAATGACCGATCGATCCTGTTGACCAAAGACGGCGTCCCGGCCCAACCGGGGCGCCGTTTTTCTGTAACGCCAGCGCCGACGAAAGGTGGGCGCAGCGCATCATGCCAGCTGACGACCTTACAAATGAATCGGAAATCCGGGTATCCGGTTGGCGGGTCCTTTCAGGTGTCGTTGGATCGAAGGCGACACAACTGGTTGATATGGACGAACTGTTGTTCGAACCCGGTCCGGCGCCGGCGCGATATTTTGGGCGCCCAAACCTTACGCTTTGACAAGGTAAGGAAATTTCCTTACTTTATCGCTAATTCCAGGGGGTGAGCTACCATGGCAGCGCTGCTGAAAGAAGAAAGCACCATAACCGCGAAGGGGCAGACGACGGTCCCCAAGGCTGTCCGGCAGGCCTTGGGGGTGGATTATGGTGGACGCCTTGTCTTTTGCGTCGATGACGCACACCGCGTCTATGTTGAGAAGGTACAGGAAGAGGTAAGCGATCCGATCGTTGATCGTTTCCTCTCCTTTCTGGCGCAGGACATGATCAAGCATCCTGACACATCCATCATCGCGCTCCCCGCTACGCTGCGGGAACGGATGGCGACGCTCGTCGGGGATGTGGACGTTGACCTTGATGCCGAGATCGACGGCGTTGTCGCTCTCTAAACATGCTCACGATCAATGGCTGGACCATCCTTGCACATCCCCTTTTTCTCGATCAGTTAGAAAAACTGATCGAAACGGTCGAGATGATGCAGGCGATGAAGCCCGCCGAGTATCAGAAGAACGCGAACACGAAGCTCCTGGCTGCGCTTAACAAACTCATTTTCGAAGCGATCCCGGCCGATCCGACAGCAACTGCATATCGCCAGGGTTCGACGCTCAGCGATGATTACAAGCACTGGTTCCGGGCGAAATTCGGGAACGGCCGCTTTCGTCTATTCTTCCGCTATGATTCGAAAGCGAAAGTGATCATCTTTGCTTGGGTCAACGACGAAACGACGCTGCGGACTTATGGCGCGCAGACCGACGCCTACAAGGTTTTCAAGGGAATGCTGGACAACGGCAATCCACCGGATGATTGGGCCGCATTGCACAAGGCGGCTTCCGAGGCCAAAGCGGTTGAACGGCTCGACCTCGCTTCACCCACCGAGCCGTAGGCGATGACATGGATAACCAGATCGTCCTTGGCCTTCAGGCTGCAAGGGCCACACGCTTCCAGCCATAGTGGCCCTGAAGACCCGTCGGCATGTCTTCCATGGACCCGGCATACCAGCCAGGAAGCCGGAACCCTAGGGTTTCTGCCTATCTCAGCCGTATCAATCACTTAATGGATGAATGGCGGAGAGGGTGGGATTCGAACCCACGGTACCCTTGCGGGTACTTCGGTTTTCGAGACCGACGCGTTCGACCACTCCGCCACCTCTCCGCATGACCTCGCCGCGCTTGGGTCCGGGGGTCAGTCCGGGGCGTCCTGGCGAAGTGGCGGGGAACCTACACAAAGCCTTGGGGAAGTGCAACACCCCTTTTTAATGTCGACCCTACATTATATAAGGGTGCCCATGCGGCGGGTGGACCCCACCCTTGCAGGCTCCGGGGGGTGAAAGCCCAAGGAAAAGAGTCGGTTCCCGGTTGACAGCCCGTCTCGGACAGGTATATTCCGCCGCCTCTGGGAACGGAGCCGGTTCGGCTGCCGTATTCCTTTTTGCGGCAGAATGGAAGGGGCCGCCCCATTGGCGGGGGTTCCCGGATCTTTAAGAAGTGGTGGTTAGAATGTTCGCAGTCATCCGCACCGGCGGTAAGCAGTACAAGGTCGCGGCCGGCGACGTCATTCGGGTTGAGAAGCTGGCCGGTGAGGCTGGTGCCTCCCTGAAGCTGGACGAAGTCCTGCTGGTCAGCAACGAGGGCACCACCACCGTCGGTTCGCCCCTGGTGGCCAATGCGGTCGTCACGGCTGATGTCGTCGCCCAGGACCGCAACGACAAGATCATCATCTTCAAGAAGAAGCGCCGCCAGAACTATCGCCGGAAGAACGGCCATCGTCAGGAAGTGACGGTGCTGCGCATCACCGGTATCCAGGCCTGAGCGCCTTTTTGAAGCTTCAGTGAGGAGTTAAGTCCATGGCACATAAAAAGGCAGGCGGCTCGTCCCGCAACGGTCGCGATACCGCTGGTCGCCGTCTGGGCGTCAAGCGCTTTGGCGGTCAGATCGTTCTGGCCGGTAACATCCTGGTCCGTCAGCGCGGCACCAAGTTCCATGCTGGCGAGAATGTCGGCATCGGCAAGGATCACACGCTGTTCGCCTTGGTTGACGGCAGCGTTGAATTCAAGACCGGTCTGAAGGGCCGCACGTTCGTGGCCGTCAACGAGATCGTCGTTGAAGAGGCCGCTGTGGCTGCCGAGTAAGGTCTGTCCGCCGGCCCCGGCCGGTGTGAGAGTTCTGTCGGGTCGGGGGAGCGGGCAACCGTTCCCCCGATTTTGTTTGAAGTTTTGCACTTCCCTCAGGCGCCGGGCGGGCGCATCCGCGCCCTTGGCTTACGCGCCCATGGGGGCGCGGGCCGGCGGTCGCCGGCCTGGGGGCCTCCCGTTTCTGTTGTTAAGTCGGTGCCGCCATGAAGTTCCTGGACCAGTGCAAGATTTTCCTGAAGAGCGGGGATGGCGGTCCCGGTGCGGTGGCGTTCCGGCGGGAGAAGTTCATCCCCAACGGCGGCCCCGATGGCGGCAATGGCGGGCGCGGCGGTGACGTGGTGATCGAGGCTGTGGACGGCCTGAACACCCTGATCGATTATCGCTATCAGCAGCATTTCAAGGCCAAGCGTGGCGGCCATGGCATGGGCTCCTCCCGCTCCGGCGCGCGCGGCGAGGATGCGGTGCTGCGCGTGCCCGTCGGCACCCAGGTGCTGGACGAGGATCAGGAGACGGTGATCGCCGACATGACCGAGGTCGGTCAGCGCATCGTGCTGCTGAAGGGTGGCGACGGCGGATTCGGCAACGAGCATTTCAAGACCAGCACCAACCGTGCCCCGCGCAATTTCGGCCCCGGCTGGCCGGGAGAGGAGCGCTGGGTCTGGCTGCGGCTGAAGCTGATCGCCGATGCTGGCCTGCTGGGCCTGCCCAATGCCGGCAAAAGCACCTTCCTGGCCGCGGTCAGCCGCGCCCGGCCCAAGATCGCCGATTATCCCTTCACGACGCTGGTCCCCAACCTGGGCGTAGTGAAGGCGGGTGAGGAAGAGTTCGTCATCGCCGACATCCCCGGCCTGATCGAAGGTGCCCATGAGGGCCACGGCCTGGGCACCCGCTTCCTGGGCCATGTGGAGCGCACGCGCGTGCTGCTGCATCTGGTGGATGGCACGCAGGAAGATGTGCAGCTGGCCTACCGCACCATCCGGCGCGAGTTGCGCATGTATGGCGGCGGCCTGGCCGACAAGAAGGAAATCGTCGTCCTGAACAAGGTCGACGCCCTGACGGACGAAGAGATCGAGTTCAAGCGCACCAAGCTGCGCCGGTCGGCCAAGAAGCCCGTGCTGGTCATGTCCGGTGCTGCCGGTGAGGGTGTGCAGGAAGTGCTGTACGCCCTGCTGACCATCATCAAGGAAGGCCGCGCCGAAGAAGGCATGGCCGCCGAAGAAGCGGCGTACCGAGCGCGCTACAAGCCGATCGAGGAGTAACCGCCCCTCCCCAGCAAAAGAAGACGGCGCGCAGCCGGAAACGACCGCGCGCCGTAAGTTGAGGGGACCATGAACCGCCCCCTCCAGCAGTTGGAGAATCGCCGGGCCCGTCGGCAGACCCGGCTGATCGGGGGTTGGTCACATCAGGGCACCAGGCCCACCATCAACCCGTCCAGGGCGTCGGTGACGGGAATCTGGCAGGCCAGCCGGGACCGGTCCGGTTGGTAATCAGCCAGTTCGCACAGTAATTCACGCTCCGCGTCCTGGGCCGGTGGCAAGGCCGATCGCCATTCAGGGGCCACATGCACATGGCATGTCCCGCAGGAGCAGGCGCCGCCGCAGATGGCGGCGATATCGACACCGGCATCCTTCAGCCCGTCCATCAGACTGCCACCTGCTTCCAGGGTCACGCGGCTGGTGCCGGCATGGGGATCGGTGACGCTCACAACAGGCATCGTTGCGCACTCCACAAGACAGGAATCGGGATCAGGCGACCAGGCCCAGGGCCCGGATCAGGTTGGCGTAGTAATGGTCGATATTCTGCCGCGACAGGCCGCGGCAGACCTCCGGCTCCACGCCCACCGGCACATAGCGCAGATGCATGGATACGGCGCAGGCGTCGGGGCCGCAGGGGGTGACGCGGATCGTCCCCGTATAGTCGGTCCAGGGGACCGAGCCATTGTCGATCATGCGATAGGTGATGACCCGGTCGACGGGGTCCAGCCGTTCCAGCCGCTGCCGCACCGGCGCACCGCCCAGACGGGCTACGGTGTGATAGGTGCGCACGGCCCCCACCCCCTGGCCCGTCAGTTCCACCCGTTCCACATAGCCCTGGGTCAGGGCCGTGCCGCCGAAATCACCGACCAAGGCCCAGACGGTATCGGCCGGCGCTTCAATCCGCCGGGCGACATCCATTTCCAGCATTCCGTTCCCTCCGTCCGGCATCAGGCCGCATCCAGTACGGCCAGGAATTTGGCCAGGAAGTCGGGATGGGTGGGCCAGGCACCGCCGGTGACCAGATTGCCATCAACCACGGCCGTATCCATGGGCACATCCACCCAGATGGCCCCGGTCAACTCGATCTCCGGCCGGATGTCGGGATAGAAGGTGACGCGCCGGCCCTTCAACACATGGGCCGGGGTCAGCAACTGCCCGCCATGGCAGATGCAGGCCACGGGCTTGCCGGCCTGGAAGAAGTGCCGGATCAGGGAAACCACCTCCTCCTTCATGCGCAGATATTCGGGGGCCCGGCCGCCAGGCAGGTACAGGGCGTCGAAATCCTCCGGCCTTGCCCCGGAGAAATCGCCGTTCAGCAGGAAGCGGTGACCCCGCTTTTCCGTATAGGTCTGCACGCCCTCGAAATCATGCACGGCCGTTTCGACCCAGTCGCCAGCCCGCTTTCCGGGGCAGACGGTCTGGACATGGTGGCCGACCATGGTCAGCGCCTGGAACGGCACCATGGCTTCGTAATCCTCGACGAAATCGCCGACGATCATCAGGATGTTCTTTGCAGGTCTGCTTGCGGACATGGGATGCCTCCTGGCATCCGCACGCACCGGGCGCGGATGCCGTTCAGGTGGACGGGGCCGGGTCAGAGGCGCCAGACGGCTTCCAGGCCGAAGCGGCGCGGCTCGTTGGGCCAGCGGATGTCCGTGGCCGTGCCGACAAATTCGCGGGCGAAGAATTCCTGCGAATATTTCTCGTTGAACAGGTTCTTGGCGAAAGCGGTCAGGGTCAGGGGCCCCCGCTCCCACGACAGGCGCAGATCGACCAGATGCACGGCCTTGCGCTTGTCCTTGTTGTCGACCTGGAAGGCCAGATCGCCATTGGCCGTGTAATCGACGCGGGTCGTCAGCGTGCTGTCACCGGGCAGATCCATGCCGTAGCTGCCGCCCAGCGCGTAGGACCAGCCATTGACGTAGGGGACCTGGTTGCCCAGATAGAGGCTGGTGCCGTTGAAATCATCGATCTGGCTGTCGATCAGGCCGGCCGACGCATTGATCTCCAGCCCCTTGGCCAGCCGGGCCGTCAGTTCCGCCTCCACGCCCCTGGCCGTGGCCTTGGCGATATTGACCACACCTTGGGCGCCGCTGTTGGCATCCAGCAGGAAGGTCTGCTGGTTGTCATAGGTGACGTGGTAGGCGGACAGGTTCAGGATCAGCCGCCGGGCCAGCAATTCGGACTTGGCCCCCAGTTCGAAACTGTTGGCATCCTCCGACTTGAAGACGGGCGCGAACACCCCGTTGGGGGCATTGAAGCCGCCGCTGCGGAAACCCTGGGCCCAGGTGCCGTACAGCATCACCGCGCTGTCCAGCTTGTAGGACAGGGACGCCTTGGGCTGCCAGGCGTCGAAGGTCTTCTGGCGGGTCACGCCCATGCGCGGATCGGTCTGGCGGCGGCGGTCCGCGTCATAGCGCAGGGCCAGCGTCAGCTCCATCTGCGCCGTCACGTCGTAATTCACCTGGCCGAATCCGGCCAGCGCCCGGTTGTGATTTTCCTCCGGCGTGTTGAACAGCTTCACGATGGCGCCGCCGGCATTGGCGAACAACGTCGTGTCCAGGTCGCGCCTGGTATCCAGCCAATAGGCGCCGGCGACATAGCGCAGGGAGCCGCTGCCGGAAGAGGTGTAGCGCAGTTCCTGGCTGACCGCCTCCACCTCCAGGTCCTGTGACGCCTCCAGGATGGATTGCGGCAGCCAGTCCAGATCCTCGTACAGATATTCGTGGGTGGAGGAATAGGCTGTGGTTGCCGTCACCGTACCGGCGCCCGTGTCATAGTCCAGCTTGGCCGACGCGTCGCGCAGGTTACGGTACCCCGTGCCCAGCTTGTCGGCCTGTACCGGTACGGAGGTATCGTTGGCGCGGCCGTCGGGCAGCGGGATGTAATAGGACAGGCCGGCATCCAGGTTGGAGAAGGAGCCCCGGAAATCGGCGGTGAAATCATCCGTCGGCTTCAGGATGACACGGCCGCGGCCCGTCCATTCCTCCTGGAAATCCACCTTCCGCTTCAAGGTGACATTGTCGATCAGGCCGTCGAAGTCACGATAGCCGACAGAGGCGCGGACCAGCACCTTGTCATCGACCAGCGCCCCGGACCCGGCCAGGCGCAGCTTGCGGTCATTGCCGTTGGCCAGTTCCGCCCGAGCAGAGAATTCGGGGTCGTTGCCAGGTTCCCGGGTCACGATATTGATGGCCCCGGCAATGGCATTGCGGCCATAAAGCGCGCCCTGCGGTCCCTTCAGCACCTCCACCCGTTCCAGATCATAAAGCTCCTGGGTGATCTGGTTGGGGCTGGACAGTTGCACCCCGTCGATGACCACAGCCACCGGCGCTTCACCATTGCGCACCTGGCTGATGCCGCGGGCAGAGATGGTGACGGTGCCGGGATTCTGCCCCTGGGCGATGGAAAGGCCGGGCACGAAGTCCAGCACATCGGCGATGCCGGTCACGCCGCGTTCTTCCAGCACGGCGGCCGACAGGGCGGTGATGCTGTCCGGCACGTCCTGCAGGCGTTCGACGCGCTTGCGGGCTGTGACGACGATTTCCTCCAGTTCGATGCCGGCCCCACCGCGATCCTGCGCCAGGACGGGAGCGGCAAAGGCAAGGATCGCGGCCGCCGGCAGCAGCCCGCGGATGCTCCAATGCGTCATGATATGAGGCCTCTTCCTGTTCTTCAGGCCGGGGGCGGGACCCGGTTATGATTATTGATGCCCCCGCCTCGCGACCGATGGCCGCAAGGTCCCATCGTTTCAGCGGATGAATTCGGCGCCGGGATGGGCGCGGGGGAAGCGGGCGATATAGTCCAGGAATTTGCCCAGGGCCTTGTCGGACTTCGTGAACTGGCCGCGGGTGAAGCGGATCGTGTTCAGCACGTCGATATCCTGGCTGACCACGAACTTTTCCAGGTTCATGGCGAAATCCAGGGTCTCCTTGACCTTGGCATCATCCTCGGGCGTGCCGTCGCTCTTGCGCGTCGCGATGATGAAATAGCAGCGCTGCGTGCCCGGCCGCAGCAGGCCCAGCGGAAACAGGAAGGCGAACCAGCGCCCCGCGGCCTCCCCCGTCTGCAAGAAGATGTTCGACCCGTGGATGGCCAGGTTGTACGCGATGCGGTCGCCCGATTCCCGGAAATAGCCGGTCATGGCGTAGGATACGGAATGCGGGGTCCAGACAATATCCTCTGCCGGGTCCTCACCATCGATCTCGCCGCCATGCAGGCAGCGTATATGGTTGAAATCCAGCGTGTTGCACATGAACACCCAGGGATCGGCCAGCAGATCGACATGCGGGATTTCCGCATGGAAGGTAAGTTCCTCTTCCGGCACGCCCAGGCCCGGCAATTCCCAAGTCGCGACCTCGCCATTGAAGGCCCAGATCAGGCCGTAGCGTTCGGCCGTGGGATATTTGAACAGCTTGGCGCGCGGCGGCACCGGATCGCCGCAGCCGGTCCGGGTACAGCCCCCATCCCCGCCGAATTGCCAGTGATGGAAGGCGCAGCGCAACTCCCCGTCCACCACGTCGCCGCAGCCCAGATTGGCCCCGTTATGCGGGCAATAGGCGCTGACCACACTGGGCGTGCCGTCGGGGCCGCGGAAGGCCACCACCTGACCATCCAGGAAATTGGTGGCGTAGACCTTGCCTGCCGGCAGGTCAGTGGAACGGCAGATGGGGAACCAGCTTTGCGTGAAGACGCCGTTATCGCCCTCGTAAGTGACGCCGCGGCCGTGCCGGCGCGCATCGATGCCCAGGTCGCGCTGATAGGCCCCTTCAAGGTGCGGCGTGTTTTCCGCATTGATGCGTTTGTAAAAGGAGTCCAGGTCCGACATAGCCGCCTCATCATTGCCCAGCAACATGCTTCGCCGGGCAGAGTAAGGCTGGAGCTGAGGCGGCGACCATGTCCCCTGCGGGGATAGGATGGGGCCAGCGGGGGGATATCCCCTATCCCCGGGCGGGCGGGCGGGTCCTGTCTCCGGCCGCACCCTGCGCCAGAGCCACGATGCGCGACCGGCTGCTGGTGCCAAGCTTGCGGTAGATGTTCTTGCGGTGATTCTTCACCGTCCCCTCGGTGATCCCCAGGTGACGGGCGATCTCCTTGTTGGAAAAGCCGCCGGAAAGCTGAAGGACCACTTCCCATTCCCGGGCGGACAAGCCGCCGGGGATGCTGTCGGGCAACGGGCGGCCTGCGCTGCCATCCATGGTGGGACGGGAAATGCCGCGCACGGGCTGACCGTCGGCGGCGGTGTCGGCGGCCTGACGTTCCAACAACGCGTCGTCGGCACGGTCCAACTGGTCCAGGATCCCGGCCCGCAGCAGCAATGCCTCCACCTCCCACAGCCGCAGCCCGGCATGGTGCAGCAGCGGCAACAGGATATCGGTTTCGGCCAGCGCGGCGGCGACCTGTCCCTCTGCCAGCAGCAGGCGCGCGTGGGCGAACAGGCGCGGGGCCGTCAGGCGCAGGGGTGCCCCTTCGAACACCAGGCTGGGGCACAGAGCCTCATGCGCGGCCCGCGCGGCCTTCAGATCGCCGGATCGCGTCAGCAGCCCGATACGGGCGATGGACAGAAGGACCTCCAGCCGACCAAGGCCGCGCCGGCTGGCCGTCACCATGCCCTGGCTCAACACCTCCAGCGCCGCCGCCATATTGCCGGCGTCGGCCGCCAGCGCCGCCGCCGTCACATAACCGGCGGCATAGACCTCGAACCAGGCGTCCAGACGCTCCGCCCCCGCCAGGGCCGGCAGGCACAGGGCTTCGGCGCGGCTGCTTTCCCCTTCGTTATACAGGGCAGCCGCCAGCAGCAGGCGGGATGTCGTCGCCTGATTGCTGTCGGCGCCGTAAATGGCGCCAGCCCGATCCTCCATGGTCTGGAACGCCGTCCGGGCCTGGCGCAGCGCGCCCGTGAACAGGTAGGCCAAGCCCACGTAGGCGTAGAGGTAAATCTCCGCATAGGGTGCCCCACGCTGACGCTGGGTCAGGATGGCCGGCTCCCCCTCCCGCACCACGGCGGCATAGTCGCCGGCGTCGAACAGGGCGATGATGCGCAGATTGGTCAGGGTCACCAGCAGCTGTGCGTCATGCTCGCCCAGCCGCTCCCGCTGCACCATCTCCTCCAGCAGCATGACGTCGGTCAGCGAAACCTGCCGATCCTCATATATGCGCAGGACACTTTCGATGGCGCGGCTTTCGGCATAAAGCACGCTGGCATCCCGCCCTGCCCGAAAGCCGCCCGTCGCCCGGCCCAGTACCTCGAACGCGGTTCGTGCGTCGGCCACATGCCCATCCTGGGCCAGCAGATAGATCTGGCCCAGGCGCACGCGGGGAAACTCTGCCAGCCGATCGGCCCCCAGCCCTTCCAGGCTGCGCAGACCCGGCATGCCGGCCCGCATGGCCAGCCGCCAGCCCCCGGCCCGTTCCACCAGATTGAGGGCCAGTTCCTCATCCCCGGCCGCGCGGGCATGGTGAATGGCGTCGGCCATCATGCCCGCCCCGGCGAACCAGTTGGCAGCCTGCCGGTGCAGGGCCTTCACCATGGTCGCGCCGCGCAGCCGCCGCAGGCGGTCGCGCAGAAAGTCGGACAGGACGTTATGATACCTGTACCAGGTTCGATCCTCGTCGACCGGCACCAGCAGCAGGTCGTGGCGGTCCAGCTCATCCAGAATGGCGCCCGCATCGGCCATCCCCGTCACCTCTGCGGCCAGATCGGCCCCGATCCGGTCCAGGATGCTGGTCCGCATCAGGAATTCCTGCCGCTCGGGCGGCAGTTCCTGCAGGATCTCCTCCGCGAAATATTCAGCCATGTTGCTGCTGTGGCCGGTGAATCGCGTGATACCGCCTTCACCGCCGGCCCTGGCGATCCACAGCCGGGCCAGACGCAGGGAGACGGCCCATCCCTCCGTCCGCTTGACCAGCAGCACAAGGTCGGAACCGTTCAGGACGTGGCCGAACAGTCCTTCCGCCTCCTGCGCCGAAAAGCGCAGGGCATGATGATCCAGGTTGACCAGCCGGCCCGTGGCGTGGTGCTGGGCCAGCCGCAGATTGGGCCGTACGCGGCTGGACAGGAACAGCGACAGATTCTCCGGCTGCCGATCCAGCAATGTCTGCAAAAGCCGGCCGCTGCCGCCGGACTGGCAGCGATGGATATCGTCCAGGAAAAGGGCCACCGGCCGACGCATTTCCGTGATGCCGGCGATCAGGTGGCGCAGCAGATCATCGGCATCGGCCGTGGGGTCGCTGTCATAGGCATTCGCAGCCACGAAGTCCGCTCCCGCCTCGCGCAGGGCCATCAACAGGGCCGCGGCCAACCGCCGGGGATGCCGGTCATGTTCATCAAGCTGCACCCAGGCCGCCATCACACCGGCGGCATCACAGCGCGCATGGATCTGGGTCAGCAGCGTGCTTTTGCCGAAACCTGCGGGCGCGCTGACGAGCACGGCCCTGGCCGCCCCGGCGCCGGATGGCAGGGACGACAGGCGCGGCCGCTCCACCGTATCCTCGGGAATCCGGGGCGGTCGCAGCTTCGAATAAAGGATCCAGTTGTCGGTGGGGATCATTTGCCCGCCAACATACAACAATCCCGACAGCCGATTAAAGCACGGCCATCTGACCATATGCGCGCACGACGCCCCGCCCCGGCATCCTCCGGCGTTGACTCTGGCCCGCACATCCCTATCTTTGCCCGGTTAAACGGAAGGTCGTGCCCTCCGTGCCCTTTGTCATGCGGAAAGGCCCCGGTACCGGGGTGACGGCGTTGAAGAAGAAGCTGTTCATCAAGACCTATGGCTGCCAGATGAATGTCTATGACAGCGACCGCATGGCCGATGTCCTGGGGCCGCTGGGTTATGAGCCGACGGATACGCCCGATGGCGCCGACATGGTGATCCTGAACACCTGTCATATCCGCGAAAAGGCATCGGAAAAGGTCTATTCCGAACTGGGCCGCATCCGCCTGTTGCAGAATGACAAGGCGGCCGAGGGCGGGCGCATGGTCGTGGCCGTGGCCGGGTGCGTGGCCCAGGCCGAAGGTGCCGAGATCATGATGCGCGCGCCGCATGTCGACATGGTGTTCGGGCCGCAGACCTATCACCAGTTGCCGGAGATGGTGACGCGCGCCGTGCGCGGGGCCGGCGGCGTGGTCAATACCGACTTCCCGGTGGAGAGCAAGTTCGACCTGCTGCCCGAGGAAAGCGCCAAGCCGCAGGGCCCGGCCGCGTTCCTGTCGGTGCAGGAAGGTTGCGACAAGTTCTGCACCTTCTGCGTCGTGCCCTATACGCGCGGATCGGAATATAGCCGCCCTGTGGCGCAGGTGCTGGCCGAGGCCCGGCGGCTGGTCGGCCATGGCGTGAAGGAAATCACGCTCTTGGGCCAGAATGTGAACGCCTTTCATGGGGAGGGGCCGGACGGCAAGGTCTGGGGCCTGGGCCGCCTGATCCGGGCGCTGGCGGAGGTCGAGGGGCTGGCGCGCATCCGCTATACCACCAGCCACCCGCGCGATATGGATGACGACCTGATCGCCGCCCATGGCGAGGTGCCGCAACTGATGCCCTTCCTGCATCTGCCGGTGCAGTCGGGCAGCGACCGCATCCTGGCCGCCATGAACCGCAAGCACACGGGCGATGATTATCGGCGCCTGATTGACCGGCTGCGCACAGCACAGCCCGATCTGGCCCTGTCGTCGGATTTCATCACCGGCTTCCCCGGTGAGACGGACCAGGATTTCGCCGACACGCTGCGCCTGATCTCCGATATCGGCTTCGCTCAGGCCTACAGCTTCAAATATTCAGCCCGCCCCGGCACCCCCGCTGCGTCCCTGGAAGGGCGGCAGGTGGAGGAGAAGGTGAAGGATGACCGGTTACAGGCGGTGCAGCAATTGCTGAACGCCCAGCAGGTGGCCTTCAACCAGACCCTGGTCGGCCGCACCCTGACCGTGCTGTTCGACCGGGTCGGCAAGTTCGAGGGGCAGTTGCTGGGCCGCAGCCCCTATATGCAGTCCGTCCATGTGGAGGCGCCGACCCGCCTGATGGGGCAGATGGTGGAGGTCGCCATCGAGGGGGCCTTTGCCAACAGCCTGTCGGGCCGCATCGTCACCCATGAGACCACCACCCAGACCGCCGCGGCACCGGCGGTGGAGGCACACGCTTGACCAATCTGGAACTGTCGTTCGACGATAATCGCCTTCTGCCCCTTCTGTTCGGCGAACATGGTCAGTTCCTGACCCGCCTGGAACACCAGATGGGGGTGCGGCTGGTGTCGCGCGGCAATGTCCTGTCCATCACGGGCGGGGACCAGTCGGCCCAGGCCGCACGCGCCGCCGTGCTGGCCCTGTGGGACCGAGTGAAGGCGGGCATGGCCGTCGGCACGGGGGAGGTGGACGCCGCCGCCCGCATGGCCATCAGTACCGATGTACAGGCCAGCGGCAATGCCCTGGCGCAATTGTCGGACCCGCGCGCCGGCCTGAAGACCAAGCGCCGCACCATCACCCCACGCAGCGCCACCCAGGCCCGCTATCTGGAAGCGCTGGCGGAAAATGAACTGGTCTTCGGCCTGGGCCCCGCCGGCACGGGCAAGACCTATCTGGCCGTGGCCCAGGCCGTCAGCCTGCTGATGCAGGGGTCGATCGAACGCATCATCCTGTCGCGCCCCGCGGTCGAAGCGGGGGAACGGCTGGGCTTCCTGCCGGGCGACATGAAGGAAAAGGTCGATCCTTACCTGCGTCCCCTCTACGATGCGCTGCATGACATGTTGCCGGGTGATCAGGTGACCAAGCGGCTGGAGACGGGCGTCATCGAAGTGGCGCCGCTGGCCTTCATGCGCGGCCGCACCTTGGCGCATGCGTTCGTCATCCTGGACGAGGCGCAGAACACCACGCCCATGCAGATGAAGATGTTCCTGACCCGACTGGGCGAGGGCAGCCGCATGGTGGTGACGGGCGACGTCACCCAGATCGACCTGCCATCCGGACAGAAATCCGGCCTGCGGGAGGCGCTGACCATCCTGCGCGGGGTGGATGGCGTGTCCTTCGTGGAATTCACCGACAAGGACGTGGTCCGCCATCCGCTGGTCGGGCGCATCGTCCGCGCCTATGACGCGGCGGCCCGTGCCAACAGCGCCGGACAGGATATCTGACCCATGCCCCATCAGGTCGACATCACCATCAGCATCGAGGATGACCGCTGGGACGGCGCTGTGCCGGACGTGGAGTCCCTGTGCGAACGCGCAGCCCGCGCCGCCCTGATCGCGGCCGACGCGCAGGACCCGGATTGGCTGCCCGGCGGCCCGGTGGAAATGTCACTGGTCCTGGCCGACGATGCCACAGTCCAGGAACTGAACCGCGACTATCGGGCCAAGGATAAGCCCACCAACGTCCTGTCCTTCGCGCTGTACGCCGATGGTGAAAGCGATGGCGACGAAGGTGAGGAAGATGGCGCGGATGAAGAGTTCGACGTCGAGGAAATCGCTATTCACGATGATGATGACGACAATGTGGAATTCCTGTCGCCAGAGCCCGCCGTTCCTGTATTATTGGGCGATGTGATTCTTGCGTTCGAGACGGTGGAACGCGAGGCAAGCGAACAAGGCAAGCCTTTCACGGACCACCTCACCCACCTTGTGACCCATGGTGTCCTGCACCTTCTGGGTTACGACCATATCGAGGATTCCGAGGCCGAACAGATGGAACGGCTGGAAACCCAGATCCTGTCAGGGCTCGGCATCGCCGACCCTTATGCCGGGCGCCCGGAAGGACATCGTGCGCCTGATGATCATGGCGGCTCCGCCGCTGATGATCCCGGGGATGAAGCCCCGGACCCTTCCCCATAACCCCTGAAAGATGATGGCCGACCTCAGCGACAGTCGATCGCCCCGCGAAGACGGGGCCGAAGAACACGGAACCCTCACCCAGCAGCTGCGCGGCTGGTTGCGGTCGATCCTCGGGGTGCGCGGCGGCGATACGCTGCGCGACACCATCGAGGAACTGATCGAGGAAACAGGGTCCACCGAACCCTCCATGGCGGAGGGGGAGCGGGCATTGCTCGCCAATATCCTGAAACTGCGCCACCGCACCGTGGTCGATGCCATGGTGCCGCGGGCCGACATTGTCGGCGTGCCGCTGGACATATCCCTGACCGACCTGATCATGCGCTTCTCCAACGAGGCGCACAGCCGCATGCCCGTCTACCGGGAAGAGCTGGATGACGTGATCGGCATGGTCCATATCAAGGACGTGCTGACCTGCGTCGCCGGCAGCCGCCCTTACGACCTGGAAAGCATCACGCGGGAGGTCATGATCGTGGCGCCCAGCATGCCCGTGCTGGACCTGCTGCTGAAGATGCGGCAGCAGCGCCAGCATCTGGCCCTGGTGGTGGATGAATTCGGTGGTATCGACGGGCTGGTCAGCATCGAGGATCTGGTCGAAGAGATCGTCGGCGAGATCGAAGACGAACATGACGACGCCAAGGAAAGCGCGCTGGCCCCACGGGCTGATGGGTCGCTGGACGTCGATGCCCGCATCCCGGTGGAGGATTTCGAGGCTCAGTTGGGCCGCTATTTCGCCCCGGAGGAGTTGGAGGATGTCGATACGCTGGGCGGGCTGGTCTTCTCCATGGCCGGCCGCGTGCCGTCCCCTGGCGAGGTGCTGAAACATCCCAGCGGGCTGGAGTTCGAAATCCTGGACGCCGATCCGCGACGCATCAAGATGCTGCGCGTCCGCAATCTTGCCATGAACAGCAGCGAGGGTGCCGACGCGCCGCGACGGGCTGTGGGCTGACAGGCCCTTGCCCTGACGGCAACCGATGCGGAGGATGGCCGCCATCCACCGACAACCGCCAGGGCGTTCCCGACCATGAACAACCCGCCGTCCTTTCCCCGCCTGTCCAGCCTGGACAGGCGGTTTGTCCAGGCCCGCGGCTGGAAGCGCCTGGGTATCGCCGCCCTGGTCGGCGCCATCGCCACTCTGGCCCTGCCGCCGGCCCATGCCCTGCCCCTGCTCTGGCTGACCTTTCCGGCCCTGATCTGGCTGCTGCGCGGATCAGACCGGAAGCGGAATGATTTTGCCATCGGTTTCGCCTTCGCAATCGGCCATCATGTAACCGGGCTTTACTGGATCAGTGCGGCCCTGTTCACCGATATCGGCCGGTTCTGGTTCATGCTGCCCTTCGCCTTGCTGGGCCTGCCGGCGCTTCTGGGTCTGTTCCTGGGCGCCGGCACCCTGGCCCATGGCTGGCTGCGCCGACGCTTCGGCCTGACGGGCTGGGCGGAGGCGGCCTCTCTGGCCCTGGTCTGGACAGCGGTGGAATATGCGCGCGGCCATGTATTGACAGGTTTTCCCTGGAACCTGATCGGCTATGCCTGGGTACCGGTGCTGCCGGTACTGCAGATGGCGTCGGTCACCGGCATTTATGGCCTGTCGCTGCTGACAGTGCTGGCCGCCGCCATGCCGGCAGCCATTTCTGATCCGAAACAATCCTTTCGGCCGGCGATCGCCGGCTTGGCAGGTTTGGCGCTGGTGGCTGCCTGGGGTGGCTGGCGCATGGCCGGCGAAGGGTTGGAGGACGTGGCGGATGTGCGTCTGCGTCTGGTCCAGCCCAACATCCCGCAGACCCTGAAATGGAAGGAGGAGGCCAAGGTGGAGAACCTGCGCCGCCTCATGGACCTGTCCATGGCTCCCGGCTGGTCAGAGGTCACGCATGTCATCTGGCCGGAGACAGCCGTCCCCTACCTGCTGTCGTCCGATGACAGCGACCCTGACCAGATGCCGCTGCTGCAGGCGCTGACGCAGGTGGCCCCGCCTGGCGGGGCCCTGATCACCGGGGCCAACCGCCTGTCGCGGGATGCCGACGGCAAGCCGCAATATCACAATTCCCTGTTCGCACTGACCCAGGGCGGCCATGTCGCGGCCAGCTTCGACAAGTTCCATCTGGTGCCGTTCGGGGAGTATCTGCCCTTGCGCCGCCTGTTGCCCGCGGGAATGAAGGCCGTGGCCGCCGGCGCCGATTTCACGCCCGGCCCGGCCCCGCGCGCCGTGCCCCTGCCGGGCGCGCCGGCCGCAAGCCCGCTGATCTGTTACGAGGTCATCTTCCCCGGTGCCGTGATGCCGAACGGCGCCCCGGCGGAGCGGCCTTCGTGGCTGCTGAACCTGACGAACGACGCCTGGTACGGGCAGACGGCCGGACCGCATCAGCACTTCGCCATCACCATCGTGCGCGCAGTGGAGGAAGGGGTACCGCTGGTGCGCGTGGCGAATACCGGCATCTCGGGCGTTGTGGATGCATATGGGCGGGTCAGGGGCGCCCTACCACTTGGCGGTAGCGGAAACATCGATATTGCCCTACCAACGGGGGCACGTTTCGTGCCATTGTATGCCGACTTTGGCGACAAGGTCGTCGGCATGATCTGGGCTGCGCTGTTTTTGATCACGCTGGTGCTGGGCCGCCGCCGCGACACCGTCTGAAGATGATGGGCGCCGCCACGAGCATCTGTTAGCAGTTATTATCCTTTTGATCACGCACGGGCACCGCTTCCACTACTGAAGAATAGGGAACGGGGCCTTGACTGCATGCAAAGGTATGAAGCAGGATCGGGTCAACGCCAATCTGGAGGTTGTCCGCATGCAAACCGAAACTCGTGGCCGTCGTGGTGGCGGCCGTCCCAAGCTTGGGAAGCCGAATCCCATCGACGTCCATGTCGGGACGCGTGTCCGCCTGCGCCGTACCCTGCTGGGGATGAGCCAGGAGAAGCTGGGCGAGGCGATCGGCCTGACCTTCCAGCAGGTCCAGAAATATGAGCGCGGGGCCAACCGCATCGGCGCGTCGCGTCTTTTCGACCTGTCCCGCGTGCTGGATGTACCCGTCTCCTTCTTCTTCGATGACATGCCGAACCCCGAAGGCATGCCGAACCCCGCGCCGACCCCGGTGCCGGAGGCAGGGGAGCCCGACCCGATGGCCAAGCGTGAGACGCTGGAGCTGGTGCGCGCCTATTACCGCATCACCGACCCCAGCGTGCGCAAGCGCATCTTCGAGCTGACCAAGGCTGTCGCCGGCGCCTCCGACGCCGCCTGACAGCAGCGGCGGCGGGCCGGATCGGCAACACCTGGCTGGCCGCACCTGCGGTCAGCTGGTTCTGGCCCATGACGACTGGCGGGAGCACTGAAATGACGCTGCTTCCGGTCGCCTGACAGAGGGGTCGCCCAGGCGGGGTGCTTGACCTTACCGGAAAAGACTGCAAAAAAGGCGCAGTTCTGGCATTGGTCAGGACTGCGCGTTTTTTTTGCGCGTTTCCCCGACCCGCTAGCCGAGGCGATCGCAAGTGGCAAAGTCGAACTACGTTTTTACCAGCGAGTCCGTGTCCGAAGGCCATCCAGACAAGGTCTGTGACCGGATTTCCGATGCCGTCGTGGATTTGTATCTGGCGCAGGATCCCTACGCTCGCGTCGCTTGCGAAACGTTGGCCACCACCAACCGGATTGTCATCGCTGGCGAAGTGCGCGGCCCCGGCGACCTGTTGAAGCAGGTCGAAGACGTGGCGCGCGCCGCCGTCCGTGACATCGGGTACGAGCAGAAGGGCTTCCATTGGGGGACGGCCGATGTGTCCGTGTACCTGCATGCCCAGTCCGCCGACATTGCTGTGGGCGTCGACGCCGCCGGCAACAAGGACGAGGGTGCCGGCGACCAGGGCATCATGTTCGGCTATGCCTGCACCGAGACGCCGGCCCTGATGCCGGCCCCGATCTATTACAGCCACAAGCTGCTGAAGAACCTGGCTGAGGTTCGCCATTCCGGTGCCACGCCCTGGCTGGGCCCGGATGCCAAGAGCCAGTTCTCCCTGCAGTACCGCGACGGCAAGCCCGTCGGGGCCACGTCGGTCGTGCTGTCGACCCAGCACAGCGAAAGCGTGAGCCAGGAAGAAATCCGCGAAACCGTTCGCCGCCACGTCCTGAACGTGCTGCCGGAAGGCTGGATGTGCCCGGAAGAGGCGTTCTATGTGAACCCGACGGGCCGTTTCGTCATCGGCGGTCCCGATGGCGATGCCGGCCTGACCGGCCGCAAGATCATCGTCGACACCTATGGCGGTGCCGCCCCCCATGGCGGCGGGGCGTTCTCCGGCAAGGATCCGACGAAGGTTGACCGGTCGGCCGCCTATGCCGCGCGCTATCTGGCCAAGAATGTCGTGGCCGCCGGTCTGGCCGACAAGTGCACCATTCAGCTGAGCTACGCCATCGGCGTGTCGCACCCGCTGTCGGTTTATATCGACACGGCCGGCACCGGCCGCGTGGACGAGGACAAGCTGTCCGATGTGTTGCGCCAGCTGATGAACCTGAGCCCCCGCGGCATCCGCGAGCATCTGAAGCTGAACCGCCCCATCTATGCACGCACGGCTGCCTACGGGCATTTCGGCCGCGAGCCGGATGCCGATGGTGGCTTCAGCTGGGAAAAGACCGATCTGGTCGCCGACCTGAAGTCGGCTTTCGGCGCCTGATCCCGGCGGGACGCCGTCACCAGCGTCCCACCCCGCCTGTTGCAGCGGCCCGCCCATCGGCGGGCCGTTTGCATTACCTGTACCCTCCGTTCCTGAGCATGCCCATGTCCGAGGACACCGCCCCGCCCCGCAAGGTCCTTTATGGCCGCCGTCATGGCCGCCCGCTGCGCAAGCACCGGCAGGAGGTGATGGAGACGCTGCTGCCGGTCATGAAGCTGACAGCCCCCGCCGCCGGTGCCTGCATCGACCCGGCCAGCCTGTTCGCAACACCCAGGCAGGACTTGTGGTTCGAGGTCGGGTTCGGCGGCGGCGAGCATCTGGCTTGGCAGGCAGCCCGCCATCCCGATATCGGCTTCATCGGCTGCGAGCCCTTCATCAACGGTGTCTCCTCCCTGCTGAAGCATGTGGAGGAAGGGGGGCAGACCAATATCCGTGTCGTACCCGATGATGCCCGCCCCATTCTGGATGCCCTGCCCGATGCATCGGTTGGACGGGCGTTCGTGCTGTTCCCCGACCCCTGGCCCAAGGCACGGCATGCTTTCCGCCGCTTCATCGGACCGGACAACCTGCGGCGCCTGAGCCGTGTGCTGAAGGACGGGGCTGAACTGCGTATCGCTTCGGATGATCCGCAGTTGCAGCGCTGGATGCTGGAACATGTCTGGCGCCATCCTGATTTCGAATGGATGGCAAGAACAGCCGAAGACTGGCGCCAACGTCCGGAAGATTGGCCCCAGACACGCTATGAGGCCAAGGCCCTGGAAGCGGGCCGGCGCCCTATGTTCCTGCGCTTCACCCGGCGTACACGCTGAATAATGTGCGTGACCAAACCTTTGCCCGGAGCCACCTGCCACTTCTGCAGAACCTAACCCTTCGAACCTGACAAATATGCGCGACTGAGGATTATGCTTCGGTTTTAGCGTCAAGACACAGTCGGCACAGGTATCGACTGTCGGGTTAGGAGGATCGCATGGTTTCGCTGCGTGACTTGAAGATCGGGGTGAAGGTCAATCTCGCCATGGGCATGCTGGCCGCCATCGCCATCGCAATGGCCGTGATGGGCCTGTCCGCCATGTCCGTCTATCAGTCCGAAGTGGAGAACATGGGCGTGTCCGCAAAACGCGCCGTGCTGTCCGAACAGATCAACGGGCTGATCAATGGTGTCGTCATGGACAGTCGCGGCATCTACATGGCCCGCGACGCGGCGGAGGTCGACAAATTCGCCAAGTCCATGACCGAAAGCCTGAATACTCTGGATCAGCGCCTGACGGCCTATGAGGCGGTGATTGACGCGTCCGTCGCGGCGGAAATGCGCGATGCCATCACCCGTGGCCGGGAATTCATCCGCTTTCGCACCGACATGATCAATGTGGGGCGTGCCGAGGGGGCCGCCGCCGCGCGCGTTGTTGGCGACAATGATGCCAACCGGGCCAACCGCAAGGCCTTCAACGACGTGATGATCAAGCTGTCACAGAAGCAGGTGGCCACCGTGAATACGGCCATCGCCGATCTGGACGATTTCGGCAACAGCATGCGCCTGACGCTGCTGCTGGTCGCCGCCATCGGTGTCATCGCCTCCGTTGGCTTTGCCATGTGGCTGGTGTCGCGCCGTGTCACGCTGCCGCTGGGCACGGTGACCGGCATCGTGCGGCAGATGGCCGCCGGCGATCTGCACGCCACCGTTCCCGAAACCGACCGCAAGGACGAGATCGGGCAGATCGCCCAGGCCCTGGAACAGTTCAAGCGCGGACTGCTGGAGGCAAAGCGGCTGGAAGCCGAGCAGAAGGCCGAACAGGCTGCCAAGGAGGAACGCCGCCAGCGCCTGGAGCGGCTGACCTCCGACTTCGCCTCCAAGCTGGGGCAGGTTTCGGCCGCACTGGCCCGATCGGCCACGGATATGCGCGCCAGCGCTTCCGGCCTGAACGGTGCCGCCCAGGCCGCCGCCGCCCAGGCCGCCCAGGTC
>CALRTC020000031.1:0-75838 GCA_943371025.1 Hydrogenophaga intermedia | reverse complement strand
CGGAGGGGCGGGATGATCCCGATCCCGCCGGGGGTGCATGTATGGCTGGCGACGGGCCGGACGGACATGCGCAAGGGTTTCGACAGCCTTGCCCGGCAGGCCCAGGAGGTTCTGGGGCGCGATCCCCATGGCGGTCACTTGTTCGTCTTTCGGGGCCGCCGCGGCGACCTGGTGAAGGTCATCTGGCATGACGGCCAGGGTGCCTGCCTGTTCACCAAACGCCTGGAGCGCGGTCGGTTCATCTGGCCGTCGGTGGTGGACGGGGCGGTAACACTGAGCCCGGCCCAGTTGGGCTATCTGTTGGAAGGGATCGACTGGCGGCTGCCGCAGCACACGGCCCGGCCCGAACGGGCGGGCTGAAAAGCTGCAGACAAGACGGCATGGGCATGATTCAATGCCTCCATGTCCAGCCCCAATCCGCCCGCCCAAGCTGCCGACACCTTGCCCGCCGATCTGGCGGCGGCCCATGCGCTGATCCTAGCGTTGCAGGGGGAATTGGCGGCGGCGCGCCAACAGGCCGGCGAACGGGCGATCGAGATCGAACGGCTGCGCCTGGCTCTGGCCAGGGCCCGACGGGAGCTTTACGGCCAATCCTCCGAGCGGGGCCGGCTGCTGGTGGAGCAGTTGGAACTGCAACTGGAGGAGTTGGAGGAAACCAGCGCCGAGAATGAGGTGGCCGGCGAACTCAACACGTCCATTTCCGTCCCCACCCTTGCTGGCACGCCGCGCAAGCCGGCCCGGCGACCACTGTCAGAGGCGTTGCCACGGGAGCGGGTCGTGCATCCGGGGCCTTGTGTCTGCGACCGCTGTGGCAGCAGCGCCTTGCGCAAGATCGGCGAGGATGTGCTGGAAAGCCTGGAATGCGAGCCCCGCCGCTGGAAGGTCGTGCAGCACGTGCGGGAGAAGTTCGCCTGTCGGTCCTGCGAGGCGGTGAGCCAGACGCCGGCCCCCTCCCACCCAATCCGCCGTGGGCGGGCCGGGCCGAACCTGCTGGCCATGGTGCTGGCCGGGAAATATGCTCAGCATCTGCCGCTGCACCGGCAGAGTGCCGCCTATGCCCGTGAAGGGATCGATCTGGACGTCTCCACCCTGGCCGACTGGGTCGGCGCGGCGGCGGCAACCCTGGCCCCGCTGGTGGCGGCGGTACGCTCCCATGTTCTGGATGCTGATCGTCTCCATGGCGATGATACGCCGGTGCCGGTTCTGGCTAAGGGAAAGGCCGCCACAGGCCGACTATGGGTGTATGTGCGGGATGACCGGCCATTCGGTGGCAGCGATCCGCCGGCTGCCCTGTACCATTATGCCCGCACCCGTGCCGGCGAGCATCCGCAGCGGCACCTGACCGGCTGGGCCGGGATATTCCAGGCCGATGCCTATAGCGGTTATGCCGGCCTTTACGACCCCGCCCGCAAGCCCGGCCCCCTCCAGGAGGCCGGATGCTGGAGCCATGTCCGCCGCCGGTTCTTTGATCTGGCCAAGGATGGCAAGTCACCCCTGGCGGCCGAAGCCGTGAAGCGCATCGACGCGTTGTTCACCATCGAGCGCACCATCAACGGCCACGCCATCCTGGAACGCGCCGAAATCCGCCAGGAGAAAAGCCGCCCCCTGATCGACGATCTGGAGCAATGGCTGCGCCAAGCCCGAGCCCGCCTGTCGCCCAAGTCGGATCCTGCCAAGGCCATGGACTATGCCCTGAACCGGTGGGGCGCCATGACCCGGTTCCTGGAGGACGGGCGCATCTGCATGTCGAACAATGCCGCCGAACGCGCCCTGCGCGGCATCGCCGTCGGACGCCGAAATTGGACCTTCTGCGGTTCCGATGCCGGTGGCGACAGGGCCGCCGCCATCTACACCCTCCTCGAAACCGCAAAGCTCAACGACGTCGATCCCCAAGCATGGATCGCCGACACCCTCGCCCGCATCCACGACCATCCCGCAAAGGCAATCGCAGAACTCCTGCCATGGAACTGGAAGGCAAAAACCTGATTGGGCCTACACCGGATGCTTACCAAAATTCAATGCTGATTGACAGTCGTATGGCCCACCACCTCTTGCGTGGCGACGAACAAGCCGGTGACATTGACGGCGATCTGGTCTAGAACGCGATCTTCTTGATAAGGTGCCCTTGGGTTAGGCCGGCGCACTGATAAGATGTTGGTGGCATTGAAGATTTTAACCCATCATCTGCAATCACTCCGCGGTGCACTTTGCCGACATGTTGTAATGCAAGATGGTGGTCATTGTAGAAAGCGCAGGTGATTATGGCGTAAATAATGGCAATATATAAGATCGGCACATTTCAAATTATTGATTAATAGAAGATCTTGTTATTTGATATTTGTTTATAATTTCAATTAGTCGCTGTATCTCGATTATCTGAACCCTATTGAGTTCGGCTTGTTCTTTAGCGCTCTTATTGAAATAAGAATTTGTTACCGCTATTCTTGTAAATTTGATATGCGAATGCCGCTTTTCGTAGGCTGCTGTGCCGCCAACGACCTCCTTGATGGCATCCCAGCCCAAGGCCGCTCCCGTAGATGTCGTTTTGCATTGGATCAGGTGACCGACATCCCCCTTGATCGCTACGATATCCACCCCGCCGTCCCCGGATTTCGGGGTTGAATAAACGCTGTAACCCTGGCTTTTCCAGATCAGAAGGCAGAGCCGTTCGAACATGGCCGGCCCGATCGACCGTACAAACAGGCTGTCAATCGGCCCGTCCTGCATCACTCCGGTCCCGTCCGGGCCTGCCAGATTGGAGAACTCGGCAAAGGAGATATCTTCATATCCATTAAGGATATCGTCGGCCAACTGCCGCTTGGCGTCCAGCAGTTTGGCCAGCTTTGCCTCAAAGGTCACGAAGTCGGGCGAGGTGATGGTGGGGTATTTGACGTGGACTTCCCGTTCCTGCCCGATGCGATAGGCGCGGTCGGTCGCCTGATCCTCCTTGGCGGGGTTCCAGGGGCGGGTGAAATGGATGACATGGTTGGCGGCTTGGATGTTCACGCCAAATCCGATTGCCGTGGTCGACAGGATGATCACGTTGAAGCCTGAACGGGCCTGGAAATTATCAATCAACCGCTGACGTGACAGGCTGTCGCCCACGGTCTGCGCCTTGTTGTCACCATTGATCACCTGCACCGACAGGCCGAATTGCAGGGATAGGGTTCGTTGCAGCTGGCGCTGAATGTCGCGGAACTCGGTGAAGACAATGGCCTTTTCGCCCTTGGTCCGAACCTGGTCCAGATAGCGGTGCAACCAATCCAGCTTTGGTGAATCTAATCGTTCGGCCTGCGGAGGCGTGCCGCCCGGGTTGGTGAACTTGGAATGATGCGGATGGGCGCAAATCATCCGGATGTCATGCAGCAGCGAGAGAATTATGTTGCCAACATTGCCCCCCTTTCCTGCTTCCTGTGTTGCCCGTCGGCTGGCTAGGCTATTCACGGCCTCAGCATAAAGATGCCGCTGCCGGGACGATATGGGCAGTTCGCAGGTTTCCTGATGTTTGGGGGGCAATTGGGCGACATCGGCCTTGGTCCGCCTCAATATCTGTGGCGTGACCAGTGCGCGCAGTTCCTCTACCCGGTTGTGCTGTTCATCGGTCTTGGCCTCGATGGGGCGCACATAGCGGCAGGCAAAGGCATTCAAGGGGAGCAGCAATCCCGGCTGAATGAAGTCGAAAAGGCACCAAAGATCGGTCAGAGAGTTTTCAACCGGCGTGCCGGTACAGGCGATCCGGAAGCGGACATTTTGTTTCTTTGCAGCACGGGTGACCAGGGCGTTGGGCGTTTTGATCTTCTGCGCCTCGTCACAGACCATGATGCTCCAGCGTTCGCGGGCCAGGGACAATTCCTGGTCGCGCAGGGTTTCATAGGTGGTCAGTACGATCTGCGCCGTACCGCGCCACCCGTCGCTTAGCAGCTTGCCGACACCGGCGGCGCGGTATTCCTCCGTTAACGTGCTGACCGGAACCCGCACCCTGTCCAGGTCCTTGCCATAGAGGGTCAGCGTCCGCGCCGCGCCAGCCTTGAAAAACTTGCGGATTTCGTTCTGCCAATTCTCCAGAAGACTGACGGGGGCCACCACCAGAACCGGTGCTGCATCCGGGTCGCTTTCAAGATACCAATGGATGAAGGTCAGCAATTGCAGCGTCTTGCCCAAGCCCATATCATCCGCGAACACGCACCCTCGGGCATGGGCCGGGTGACGCCACAGGTTCTGCAGCCAAGCGATACCGCTGACCTGATGCGGTAACAGGCGGACTTGCGCGGCCAAGGCCGTGGGCAAGGACGGTGCCGTCCCCTCATCAAAGGCCAGAAGCTCGCCGCGCTTTTCCGCGTAATCGTCCCGTTCAATATTCTCGGCTATGGTCAGCTGGATCGGCGACCCTGGCTCCTCTCCAATGACCCCCGCCGCCGGTCCATGGTCAAACTCGGCCATCTCCTCGGCCATGCCACCCCCGGAGCTCTGGGGTTCCATCGGCGCTTGAGACGAGGCCAGCAAAGGCTGATAGGCCTGTAGAATGCCTAACGCTTCTGACACCGAAACAGGTCCCGGCCAGCCCTCCATCTGGATCATGCTCTGTCCGCTGGCCTGCGCGTTCTGCACTTTGCTGGACAGTTCCTTGAGCTGTTCGGTCTCCACGGTGAAATGCACCGGCGCATCGGCACCGGGCGGGTGGCAGGCGATCACCGGCTGGATGCTGTCCGGCAACCAGCCCTCTCCCTTCTCCGTTTTCTGGATGTAAGGGGAATAGACGGGACGATAGATGTCAAAGCCGGTTACGCGTGCCGAATAGCGGGAAAGATCAAGGATCTCTACCAGACTGGGCACCGGCTGCCGGGATGACCAGCGGTCGGCGATGAGGGCGGACAGCGTCGCCAGCTGCTGCCAAACATCCCCGCGAAGGTCAAGCTCCTGACCGTCGAAGGTCAGGCAGGGGGCATCCCGGCTGTGAGCCTGTGCCAACTGGTTGGCGAAGCGCGCGACATCTTGCTTGCCCGTCAGGACAAGGGGAGGGAGCGGCGTCACCGCTTCATCATCGGGCGAAATCCGGATATCGACCTGTCGGACCCGGCCATCCGGCTCGCGACGCGGGTGAATGCTGAAGCTGTTGAAATGAATGCCCGCTGCGCGGCGCAGTTCCTCAAACCGGGCGGGTGGCACGACCCCTTCCATCGCTGGCCCCAGAACGGCGTAGGGGTTGCGTAGAAAGGTCTTGGCCCGTTGGCCGGCCACCCGACGTCCCGGCATGTCGCGGATTTCGCGCAGCACCTGCTTCACCGGTTCATCCGGGATGATGCGCATGACCGTGCCATCATCCAAAATCAGGTCATATTGGTCCTGCACCTGTCTGTACTGATCAAATACCTTCAGCCAGGGGGCCATGGGAATGTCGGCCGCACCAGGGCGCAGCTCCACAACGGGCGTGCCGTCCACCGACACCAGATTCATGTTCAGGTCCAGCTTGTCGAGGCTGATGACCACCGATCGGCGCAGGAAATCATCCATTCTGGCTCCGGCCTTCACGGCCAGGGCGCGCATCTTGGCCCAGGCCTGCCGATTGGCGGCCCCGGACCTGTCCTGCCGCTGGGCAAACTGTTTGACCTGCTCAGCCAGTTGCCAAGCGGGCCGGGACAAAAGCCGGTTGTCATCGGTTTGGCGCATGATGCCGCCGATCCGGGTCACGCCCGTCATCACCCGCGCCTGCTGGTCCACCCAGCAGAGATGGATGGCGAAGCGGGTATCGGTGAAGCTGCCCGTCGCCTCCAGGCTGGCGGTGTAAGGAATGGGCGGCGGCAGGCGCAAAAGGCCGATACTGTCCCTGTGTTCCTCCTGCTCACATAAAGTGTAGAGCTGATCCCAGGGCAGGATGAAGGTGTCATCCAGGTCAGGGCCCCAGCCTTCCTGATGCAGTTGCGCCAAATAGCAGGCTAGTTCCCAATCGTCGAACGGGGCTGGATCGGCCAGCCAGTCGACGGCGGCCTGTCCCGACTTGGCACCGGTGGGGCGAAAACAGATGCCCGCCTCTTCAAATGTCCGCGACAGGGCGGCGGTGGGCGGTTGGGTGGGGCGACGCCCGCGCAAGCGGTCAAACAGGCTCATTTCAGCCACCAACCATTACCGGAAGAGAACTTGAAGCCCCGGGCGTCCAGTTCACGGCCAAATGCATCGGACTGTTCCTTGTGCCGGACCCACAGCGCCCCCTTTTTGTCCCGATGATCATTGAGCCCGACTGACCGCCGCCGACACTCATCCCGCAGCCATGCCATATCAAGCGTCGGTTTGGCCGGCGGGGGCGTGGGTGTGGGAGGCCGGTAGATAAAGGGTGGGGGCGGTAACGGGGGGCTGGTTGGGGATCGCTTGGGCTGCTGCCGGCTGTCCGCGTGAATCCGCAGTTCGGTTGAAAGGATACGGTCAAACTTATCCTCCCATGCCCCGTTGTGCGATTCTTGGAAGACAGATTTTGCAACATTTTTCAAGTTGAACAGCCGAACGCTGTCTTTGTTGAGCGGAAAGGGAGGTGAAACCTGTGGATACCCATAGGCAGCATTGCCGGTATGGCTGAATTCCACCAGCAGAAAGTCTCCGATCTTCATGATGATGGCGTTCAGATTGCTGGCGCCGCCATCCAGACGACAGACGCGGTCACGGCCTTTATTGCGCAATTCGCGCAGGTCGGTATCGTTTGAATGCCAAGCCTGTGAGCCAAGCGCGATGCGGACATAATCCATCTGCCGATGATAGCGCAGCCAGAACTCGAACCGCCTTCTATCAACGGATTTGTCCGCCTGTAAAATCTCGAAGAAGGTCTGAAGGTCCTGAAAGGCCAGCCAGACCTGCACCATCTTTTTCACATCGGGCGACACCTGTGCCCATTTCGCCTGGGCGAAGATATTGGGGCTGCCCCAATGCGCTACCGCCAGCTCGCACAGACCTTCATGCCGGCTATCCGCTGCTGCCGCGTGATAGCGTGGCAGCAGCAGTTTCAGCCCTTCATTGACCAGCAAGGGATAGTCCTTCAGCGCGCCCAGAACGACTGGCAGATTGGCGCGGAAATGGCCGTCCGGCATGGCACAGGCGGCGCGAACCTGCGCCAGGACCGTTTCCCGCCAGAACCAGCTTTGTGGCGGAATGCCCAGATCGTCCCGCAACTGCTCCAGACCCGACCGGTCACCCGACAGCAATGCGGTCGCATAGCCCGCACAGGGATTGTCCGACAGCACCCCCGCATGCTCCAGGATCGTGGCCAGCCATACCGGGGTGGCCTTCATCCGCTGCTGAAGGGCGGGCAGGCTGCGGGCCAGAAACCGGCGCAGGGTCAGCCAGTTCTCCCGCCCGGCCCCATCAATGATGGCGGGGTCCGCCGTGAAATAGCCTTGCAGCAATCCACGCCAGGCGCTGGCCGTCAGGCTGCCGCCCGCCAGTGCCCGCTCCACCTCTGTCAGCAGGGCCTTGCATTGTGGTTGCGTTAGCAACGCCCCGGTTGGCAACGGCTCTGTCAGGCCCCAGCATAGATGCCGCAGTGCGCCTGCCACCGCCCCCTGGTCAAGAAAGGCCGTCAGGGCATGCAGCACCTTGTTGGCCCTGGCCTGTTGCTGCTGGTCCGATGATTGTCCGCGCAGCATCCGTTCGGCAGCGGCTGCCATCTGCTCCGCTCGGCCCAGGCGGGGTGGGTTCTGCTGTAACCGGCTCAGCGATTGTTCCAGATGGCGTTTCAACGCGTCGATGGTCATGGCATCAGATCCGGCATTGCCCCAATGGAACATCCAGCAGTGCCGGTGCCTCCGGCTTCTCCCGGACCGTCCGGAAATCCAGCCGCAATTCAACCCGCCGGCTTTCCTCGTCCGTGGTGCGGGTGGAGTTGGAGGAGAAGCCGCCCACTAGGAACAGCCGCCGTACCGCCTGTTTTTGCGCGTCGGTCAGTTCCGCCCCGCCGGGGGCCAGCAGGTTGCAGACCACGCTTTCCGCCCGCATCAGGCTCAGATGCAGGTTATGCAGATAGGTGCCGCGCGGATCGGTAAAGCCTTCCACTACCACGCGCTTGAACCAGCGGCGGCCATCCTCGCTCTCCGCCATGGCCAGGATTTCCGGCGCGAACCGCCGCAGTCGTTCCGCGCCCGGCGTGCCGATCCGGTGGTCATTGCTGGCAAACCGCGCGGCCTCGCCGAACTCGATCACCACGCGGTCGCGGCTACCGGTGACCGAAACATCGCCATGTTTCGCCGCCGCTTCCTGCAATGAGCTGACGATCCGGTCGATGGCGTCGGCACGTTCGGCCTCTTCCATCTGCACATCGCGCAGTTTCTGTGTCACCGACAGAAGCGAGATGGCCATCACTACCAGGAACAAAACCATCAAGGCCGTCATCAGGTCTGAAAAGCTGATCCAGAACGGCTTTTCGGCTTCATCCTTGGACCCTTTGGAAAGAACGATCCGACCCAGCATCACCATCCCTCCCTATCAGCCGGACACCCGGACGCGGAAGTTCTCCAGCACATCCGTCAGTTCTTGAATCTCGCTGTCCAGCATCCCGACCGCTTTGGAAAGGGAGGCGTCGAACTCGCCGCGGTTCCTGTCCAGGCTCCTGGTCATGGAACTGCCGAAATCATCAAAGGCCTTGCTCAGCACGCTGGTGATCTCGTCCAGATATTCGCGGGCCTGGGTCTGGCTTTCGCCGAACCTGGTGACCAGCCGTTCCATGTCGGTGACCAGGGTCCGGCTCAATCCGGCCCGCTGATCGGCTTCCTGCACCGTGTTGCGCAGGGTTTCTGCCATGGCTTCCAGGCTGCCACGGGTCTGGGCATAGGCGGCGACGGTGTCGCGCATGGTGCCAGCGGTCGCTTCCAGGCCCTTGGCCACCGTCGACACCCGCTCAAACAGCTCACCGCCCTTGGCGACGGCGCCGGTGACGGTATCACCAGCCGTCGTAAAGCCTTCCGCCGCCCGGCGCATGGTCTCGGCCCCCCGGTTCATGCCGTTGATGGCTTCCATGGAAGTCTGGTTCAGGCGACCGATATTCTCACGCAGGCTGTCGGCGGCCCCCTTGCTGCTGTCGATCAGAACCGTCAGCCGCGCCTCCAATGTCTCCAGAAGCTGCTGGCTGCGTTCATCATTGGCGCGCTGGCTGTCCGACAGGTTGCCCAGCGTCGCATCCAGGGCACCCTGCACCTTGGCCAGGGTGGCGGACAGTTCATCACCATAGCGGTTGGCGGTCTGCTGGCTGGCGCTTCGCACCTCGTCCAGAAGGGATGTCATCGCCTCTCGAAGGCGCTGGGCCTCCTCATCGTCGCTGGCGGCAAGATGGCGACGCTGTTCGGCCATGTCGGCCATCATCTGGCCTACGGCGTCCTTGATCCCGGCGATGGCGTCGCCTAGGCGCTGTTGCATCTCCTCCTGGCCGCCGCTGATCTGGCCCTGCATCGTGGCGACGGCGCGGTCAAGGGCTTCGGCCATGCGGGCCTGCCGTGCTTCGGCTTCTGCCATCATGGTGCCCAGCTGGTCGGACATGCTGCGGCTGGCATTGTCGCCGGCCTGTGACAGTTCACTGACCAGGCGACCAAAGCCGGCCTGCATCTCCCGCATCGATCCGGCACTTTCGGTCAGCATGGCGGCCAGCCCCTTCATCTGGCCCCCCATCGTGTCTTCCAGCTTTGCCATGAAAGCCGTCATAAGATCCTCAAGCATGCCATGGACGGCGTCGCCCTGTTTGCCGCTGGCCACCTCAACGACATTGGCGATCTTGTCCAACGGGGCCTGAAGGCTGCCGGCGATGCTGTCCCCGATCTGGCTGGCCATGGCGGCGCTGGCCTGATGCGTGGCCTGCACCTGCCGTTCCGTCAATTCGGTCAGAAGATGCTTCAGATCCTCGACAAGGCTGTCTTTCAACTGTCTGGATTGGGTCGCCCCTTCCGCCGACGACCGCACCAGCTCCGCCAGATATTCCTCACCGGCCCCGGCTTCATACAGCCCGTCGATGGCCTGGACCAGCTTGTCCAGGCGGTTATGGTTCCAGTTGACGAGGAACTTTTCGATGAAGGTCACGACCATCGCGGCAATGATGGCGATGGCTGACGCGAAGAAGGCTTCCTTGACGCTGTAGATCAGCTTGTCCAGCGCCGCCGTCAGCATCGCCGGGTCATCCAGCTTCAAATTGAATTCTTGCAAGCCGGAGATCAGGCCGATAAAGGTGCCGATGATCCCAACGCCCGTCAGGATGCCGGGCAAATGGCGGAAAAATTCTGCATGTGTTCGGCCATCAATGACGGCGGCAGCGTTGAAATAGACCTCCGCTGGAACTGTTGCGCGCACGCGGAACAACTTCTTTTCGCCGTCTGGGTAGCTGAATTGTTCATGCAGGGTTTCCGCATACTCGACCCAGCGATGGCTGAAATCGGAGAACGGTCGAAAGATGACCGATATTGATTCTTTGGTAGGCGGTTCGGACTTGTCCTTGGTTGCATTGATGCGTGACGAAAGTCTGTAAAGATCGAGAAGGGACCTGATGGCTGGAACAACATAAAAGAATAGGAATATGCCAGACAAAACGAGAACAAAAATCACTACGAGGCCGATTTGATAGCCTCCAATCGTCACATGGAATGATGCCAACGAGGAAAACACACCAACCTCCGATGAAAATCTGAACATGTTTAGGTCATTGCTTGTACTCTATCCTTGATTGGCGGTTATTGTGCAGAGGGAACACCGTCGTGGATGCAATTTTCGGTGTTAGGCGAGTGCGCTTGCACCGCCATCGGCAATTGCTGCATCATCATGCGCTAACCAACAGCATCCGGCCCTTACTGCCTTGACTGTTCCCGCTTCGCCCAATTTCGCGTTCCTGGCTGTGCATTCGGCGCAGCTGGTGCGGCTGGGCGCGGTGGCGGAGCGGAATTTCGTGGACGATCCGTCCACGACGCTGGTCAAGCTGCGGCAGTTCGGGGAGTTGATGGCCCATTTGCTGGCCGCCCGCGCCCGTGTTCTGGGAACGGCTGAGGAGCCGCAACTGGAGCGGTTGCGGCGGTTGCAGGATCGCGGCGTGTTGCCTCGTGCCGTGGCCGACCTGTTTCATCAGTTGCGTCGCGCCGGCAATGCCGCCGTTCATGCCCTGGATGGTGACCATCAGCAGGCGCTGGCCCATCTGAAGATCGCGCATCAGCTGGCGGTCTGGTTCCATCGTTCCCTGGGCGACCGCGCGTTCCAGCCGGGCCCCTTCGTCCCACCGCCCGACCCGCGCGCCGAAACCGCCGCCTTGCAGCGGGAGCTGGAGCGGTTGCGGGCGGAGGTAACGGCCAGCCGTACTGCGGCGGAAAAGGCCCAGGCCGAGGCGGACGCCGCCGCCCAGGCCCGCCTGAGCGCCGAGGAACGCGCCCAGGCCGCAGAGGCGGAGCGTGCGCAACTGGCCATCCTGGCCGCCGAGGCGGAGGCCGGGCGACAGGCAGCATTGGAGCAGGCGCAAGCCATGCAGGCGGCCCCGCCGCCCGCCGATGCCATGCCCCTTGCCGAGGCGGCAGAGATGGCGGCCCGCGAATTGTCGCTGGATGAGTTCGAGACGCGAAAGCTGATCGATTCGCAGTTGGCAGAGGCGGGGTGGGAGGTGGACAGCGCCAGCCTGATCCACGCCGCCGGTACCCGGCCCACGCGTGGCACCCATCGGGCCATTGCCGAATGGCCCACCCCGGATGGTCCCGCCGATTATGTGCTGTTCGCGGGATTGACGCCGCTGGCCGTCGTGGAGGCGAAGCGCCGCGCGTCCGACGTGCCCGGTGCCCTGGTTCAGGCCGCGCGCTACAGCCGCCATTATCGCGGGCAGGCAGACGAGGTACCGGCCCCCGGCGGTCCCTGGGACGGACACCATATCCCCTTCCTGTTCGCCACCAATGGCCGCCCGCATCTGCCACAACTGCGCACGGCCAGCGGCATCTGGTTCCGCGATGCGCGGCGGGCGGAGAATGCGGCCCGCCCGCTGGAGGGCTGGTACAGCCCCGCTGGCCTGCTGGACCTGCTGTCCATGGATGTGGCGGCGGCACAGGATGATCTCGCGCGACAGGGCTTCACCTATAATTTCGGCCTGCGCGATTATCAGGTCCGCGCCATCCAGGCGGTGGAGCGCAACCTGGCGGCGGGTCGGCGCAGCCTGCTGGTCGCCATGGCCACGGGCACCGGCAAGACCAAGACCTGCATCGCCATGCTTTACCGGCTGCTGGCGGCCAAGCGCTTCCGCCGCATCCTGTTCCTGGTCGACCGCACCGCCCTGGGGGAGCAGGCGGAAGGTGCCTTCCGCGATACCCGCATCGTACAGATGCAGCCCTTCGCCGATATTTTTGAGGTGAAGGCCATCGGCGACACCGTGCCCGACGCCAGCACCAAGGTGCATATCGCCACCGTGCAGGCCATGGTGAAGCGGATCATGTTCGCCCCCGATGGCACCAACCCGCCGCCTGTGGACCAGTATGACTGCATCATCGTCGATGAATGCCATCGCGGCTATCTGCTGGACCGGGAGGCGACGGCGGATGAACTGTCATTCCGCAACGAGAATGACTACCGCTCCAAATACAAGGCCGTTCTGGATCGTTTCGATGCCGTGCGCATCGGCCTGACAGCCACGCCCGCCCTGCACACCACGGAAATCTTTGGGGCCCCCGTCTTCCGTTACGGGTTGCAGGAGGCGGTGATGGATGGCTGGCTGGTGGACCATGCCCCTCCGCAGCAGCTGCTGACCCAGCTACGCGGCGGCGGTATCCATTGGCAGGCGGGGGAAACGGTGCCCCTGTTCGATCGGGTGGCGGGCACCCTGACCGATCATGAATTGCCCGACGACCTGGATTTCGCGGTGGAGCAGTTCAACCGCCAGGTGATCACCCGACCTTATAACGCCGCCGTGGCAGAGGGCATTGCCGAGCATATCGACCCGGCCCTGCCCGGCAAGACCCTGGTCTTCGCCGTGACGGACCAGCATGCCGACATCCTGGTCGATGAAATCCGCATTGCGATGCGCGCCCGTTATGGCACGCTGGAGGAAGCGGCGGTGGAGAAGATCACCGGGTCGGTCGACCGCCCCAGCCAGCGTATCCGCGCCTTCAAGAATGAACGCCTGCCCAGTATCGTGGTGACGGTCGACCTGCTGACCACGGGAATCGACGTGCCGGAGATTGTGAATCTGGTCTTTGTGCGCCGGGTGTCCAGCCGCATCCTCTATGAACAGATGATCGGTCGCGCCACGCGGCTATGCCCAGAGATTGGCAAGATCGAATACCGCATCCTCGATGCCGTCGGCATCTATGCCCAGATGCAGGCGGTCAGCGCGGTCAGGCCCGTGGTGGCCAACCCAGCCATCCGGTTTGGGCAGTTGCTGGAGGAACTGACTGAAACCGTGGGCCTGCCCCCGCCCGCACCACCCACGGACGGTGGCATGGCAGAGGCGGCGGACGGCTATGACAGCGGCCTGCCGCCCGGCCCTGACCCCATTTCGAGCGACAGCGCCGACCCCGCTGCCGACCCCGACGCCACCCACCGCGCTGAGAAGGCCCGCTATCTGTTGGATCAGATCGTGGCCAAGATGCAGCGCCACCGCCATCGGTATCAGCGCGACGATGCGCGGGCCGAACGGTTCAGCCATCTGGCCGGTGGCCTGTCCCCCACCGATCTGGTCACCCGCCTGCGCCAGGCCACGCCGGTGGAGGCGGCGGGCATGCTCACCAACCTGACCCCGCTGATTGACTGGCTGGACCGGGCGGGGGAGATGGGGCCGGTGCGCCTGCCCGTATCGGACCATGCCGATACCTATCTGGGCACGGCCCAGGGCTATGGCCCCGGCTTCACCAGGCCGGAGGACTACCTGTCGGCCTTTGAGACTTTCCTGAAGACCCAGATCAACGCCATCCCGGCGCTGACCATCATCGCCCAGCGCCCGCGCGACCTGACCCGCGCGCAGTTGCGGGAGATCAGGCTGCTGCTGGAGGAAAAGGGCTTCAAGGAGGCGGACCTGCGCGCCGCCTTCCGCGACGCCCGCCATGTCGACGTCGCCGCCGGCATCATCGGCTATATCCGCCAAGCGGCGCTGGGCGACCCGCTCATCCCCTATGAGATGCGGGTGGACCGGGCGTTGGCGGCGATCCTGGCAGAACGGTCCTGGACACACGTACAACGGCAATGGCTGGAACGGATTGCGCTTCAAATGAAGCGGGAAGTGGTGGTAGACCGCGACAGCCTGGACAGCGGACAGTTCAAGGCCGCCGGGGGCGGCTTTGCGCGCCTGGATCGGGTATTTGGGGGGGAACTGCGGGCCACTGCCTCAAGAATGAATGAACTTGTTTGGGTCAAGAAAAGTGCGGTTGGTGAAATATAATGGAGATTCAGATGTATGTATTAATTCAATTTCTCTGGGATATTTTTAAGAATATTATGAAAAAAGTCCAATTACTTTTCATGATAATTTTCCCTTTTGTCTTGAGCACATGGTGGACGTCGTGGGTGGATCCGATTCTAAAAATGTTCAAAGAGCACGATGTTTCAGGCGATCTAATAAATATCGTTATGTATGGTATGCCGGCGTATTTTGCTGTTATGTCATATATGTATTTTTCATCCAAATCCTCCTCAGAAACATCAAAGGAATTGAGGAGTGCGTTGAAGTTACGCGAATATGAGATCGACCGACTGAAAGATCGAATATCAAAACTAGAAAAATCTTTGGGTGAAACGAACAAATGACCACCCTCGACATCGTCTCCAAGCTTTGGAACCTGTGCAATGTCCTGCGTGACGACGGCATCACCTATCACCAATATGTGACCGAACTCACCTATCTGCTGTTCCTCAAAATGGCGGAGGAGACGGGGGCGGAGGAGGGCAAGCATGCGCCCAACATTCCGCCCGGCCTGCGCTGGGCGGACCTGAAGCGGCAGACGGGGACGGAGCAGCTGACCTTCTATCGCCAGATGCTGATCCGCCTGGGGGCGGAGGGCAGTGAGCGGGTGCAGGAGATTTATGCCAATGCCCAGACCTTCCTGAAACGCCCAACCAACCTGAAAACGCTGGTCGATCATCTGGACGGACTGGACTGGTACTCCGCCCGGACAGAGGGGCTGGGTGATCTGTATGAAGGGTTGTTGCAGAAGAACGCAGAGGAGAAGAAGTCCGGGGCCGGGCAATATTTTACCCCGCGTTGCCTGATCGACAGCATGGTGGCGCTGATGCGGCCACAGCCGGGGGAGGTGGTGCAGGACCCCGCCGCCGGTACCGGCGGCTTCCTGATTGCCGCCGACCGCTATATCAAGGGGCAGACGGAGGATTTGTTCGCCCTGCCCGAATCCATGCAGTATTTTCAGCGGGTGCGCGCCTTTCAGGGGCTGGAGCTGGTGCAGGATGCACAGCGTCTGGGCCTGATGAACCTGATCCTGCATGGGATCGAGGGGCCGGTGCATGTGGGCGATGCCCTGTCGCCCGATGGATCGGCGCTGGAAAAGGCTGACCTGATCCTGACCAACCCGCCCTTTGGCACCAAGAAGGGCGGGGGATTGCCCACACGCGACGACCTGACCTTCCCCACCAGCAACAAGCAGCTATGCTTTCTACAGCATATCTATCGCGGCCTGAAACCGGGGGGCCGCGCCGCTGTGGTCCTGCCCGATAATGTGTTGTTTGAGGATGGGGTGGGCCGCGATGTGCGCCGCGACCTGATGGAAAAATGCGATCTGCACACCATCCTGCGCTTGCCCACGGGCATTTTCTATGCCCAGGGGGTGAAGACCAATGTGCTGTTCTTCACCCGTGGCCGCAGCGACCGGGGCAATACCGCCGCCACCTGGATCTATGACATGCGCACGGGTCAGCCGCCGTTCGGCAAGACCCGCCCCCTGACCCGCAGCCATTTCGCCGATTTCGAAGCCGCCTATGGCCCCGACCCGCACGGCCGATCCCCCCGCCAGGACCAGGGGGAGGGCGGCCGCTTCCGCCCCTTTACCCGCGACCAGATCGCCGCCCGCGGCGATAATCTGGACATCACCTGGCTGCGCGAGGAAGGCAGCAGCAGCGAAGACCTGCCCCCACCCGAAACCCTGGCCGCCGAGATCATCGACCAACTGCGCACGGCGTTGGAGGAGATGGAAGAACTGGCCGCCTTGCTGGAATCGGAGAATGTGGGGGCGGGGGTATGAGTGGGGAACTGCCGCCGGGGTGGGTTGAGGCGACTTTTGGTGAGTTGATCCATTCGGCGCAAAATGGCTTTACCGGGCGAGGGGTCGTCGGTGAGCGATCCATGGTCGTGTTACGTCTTGCAGATGTTGAGGGGTATGCTTTTAACCTCAATGAAACCCGTCAACTTGGCATGTCATCTAAAGATGGTGAACTTTATAGGCTCAACAAGGGCGATTTGGTTTGTATACGTGTAAACGGATCATCTGACATTGTTGGGCGTTTGATATTCTTTGATTCTGACGAGGCATGTGCATTTTGCGATCATTTTATACGCATTAAGCTTAAAGAATCCGAAGTGAACGGAAAATATATTTCATATTATTTCAGAACGCGCTCTGCGCGCCGACACATCGAATCCTCCTTCGTTTCCAGTGCCGGGCAGAAGACCGTTAGTCAATCGAATCTAGGTCGTATAAGTATCCCCCTCCCACCGCTGCCCGAACAACATCGGATCGTGGAGCGGATAGAGGCGCTGTTGGCCAAGGGTGCCAAAGCCAAGGCCGCCTTGGACACTCTGCCCGCCCTGCTCGACCGCTACCGCCAATCCCTCCTCGCCGCCGCGTTTCGCGGGACAGAAGTCTCGCCGATGGATTGGATTGAGAGCCAAGAAGTAACGGGTAGGTTTCCTATTCGGCGTGGTTGGGAATGGAAGCGTCTCGAGGAGATTATATCGCCAGATTATCCACTTTGCTATGGTGTTGTTCAGCCTGGAGAGGATAATTCTGATGGGACTCGTTTAATCAGAGTCTGCGACCTTACAGATGGCAGAATTATGGCCGACGGCATGCGGGGCATAAGTGCCGAGATTGACAGTCAGTTCAAAAGATCAAGGGTAAAGCAAGGTGATATTCTGGTAAGCCTTGTAGGCACAATTGGCAGAGTGGCGGTTGTTCCTGATTGGCCATTTGTCGCCAATATTGCTCGCGCTTTAGCTCGGGTGTCGCCTTGCAAGAAAGCTTTTGGACCTATGATATCGGCATGGCTGCGAACCCCGATAATGCAGGAGTGGTTGAACCGCCAATCTCGTGAAGTTGCTAGGAAGACGCTGAACCTGGGGGACTTGGCCAAGGCACCGATTCCAGTGCCTCCGGAAGCGGATGTTTTGGAATTGGTTCAAGTAATTGAACGGAATGAGGTGCGCGTTCGCGAGCTTTTGATGCTTATTCCGTCAGTATTGCAGCAACACACCGCCCTAACCCAATCCATCCTCGCCAAGGCCTTCCGGGGCGAACTGGTGCCGCAGGACCCGGCGGATGAACCGGCCTCTGTGCTGCTGGACCGTATCCGGGCGGAGCGCGTGGCGGAGGTGGCCAAGCCGCGACGACGGAAGCGGGAGGATGCCTGACCCATGCTTGCCCTGATGCCCGATGGCCGTTCGTTTAAAGCCGCCCTGATCGAGAAGATTGATATCGTGCGGATGCCGGAGCCCCAACCGCTCGCCCCTGCTTATCCGCAGGTTCTCGATTTCGGGAATGGTCTTCGCGGCGTGGACCATCTTCCCGAAGTGAAGGTCGTACAGCTTGGCGCGTTACCGCCGCTGCCGGACACGGCGGAACGGCCGAGGGGCGAGTGGGTGGTTCAGGCGCACCTGGTCGATGGCCGCGTCGAAATACTGGGCTGGTTTCAGGGCACCAATCAAGGTTATGAGCAGGCAAAGGATTATGCCACCGCCTGCCACCACGCGGTGAACGCCGCCTTGCTGAAGGCCCGCTGACCCATGCCTGACCTGAAACTCTTCCGCCTCTCCCCCACCGGCACCACCGAACTGTCCGCGCGGGCGGCGCAGGTGGAGAAATCCTTGCAGGTGCTGTTCGAGGCGAACCTGGAAGGCTTGCTGGGCGTGCGGTTTCTGGCGTCGGAATATAGCACGGGCAAGGTGCATGGCGGGCGGATCGACACGCTGGGCCTGGATGAAAATGGCTGCCCGGTGATCATCGAGTATAAGCGGGCCTTGAACGAGAATGTCATCAACCAGGGCCTGTTCTATCTCGACTGGCTGTTGGACCACCGCAAGGAGTTCCAGTGGCTGGTGATGGAGAAGCTGGGGGCCGACGCAGCCAAGGCCGTGGACTGGTCGGCCCCGCGCCTGCTGTGCATTGCCGGTGACTTCACCCGCTATGACGAACATGCGGTGAAGCAGATCAACCGCAGCATCGAACTGATCCGCTATCGCCATTATGGCGACGACCTGCTGCTGCTGGAACTGGTGAACGCCACGCAGGCGACGCCAGCCACGGCCCCTGGCACCCGCCCGCCGGAACCCGCCACACCGGCGGCATCACCGGCAGAGGTGGGAACGGTGAAGGGTATCGCCTACCGCATCGCCAGATTGTCGCCGCCCGCCGCTGATCTGTATGAGGCGGCGCGGGCTCACCTGCTGGCGCTGGGTGATGATGTGCAGGTGAAGGAGCTGATGCATTACATCGCCTTCAAACGCCTGCGCAATTTCTGCTGTCTGGAGGCGTTTCCCAGTCACGGCACAACGGTGCTGTACCTGAAGCTGAACCCCGACAGCGTGGCGCTGGAACCCGGCTTCACCCGCGACATGCGCGGCACCGGCCATTATGGCACCGGCGATGTGGAGGTGACCTTGTCCAGCCTCGACGATTTGCGTAAGGCCGAACCCCTGATCCAGCGCGCCTATGAAGGGGGGTGAGGTCACGCCCCGAACAGGTGATCGGCCAGCAGGCGGCGGATGCTGTCAGCCATTGCCGCATCCTGCCCCGGCAGGGCACCGATGGCCGACAGGCCGGGGCCGAAGAAACGGGTGGGACCGGGATACAGGATGGCGGCATGGCGCACGATGCGGCCGCCATCGGCATGGATGATGGCGTCACGATAAGCGTGCATCTTGTCGATATCCGCCTTCTGCGGCCCGTTGCCATCATCCCGCTTGTATTTCGGATCAAAGATCATCAGGCGGGGCAGGGTGCCGGGGGCGGACAGTTCCAGCACCAGATCGGGCCTTTGCGTGAAACTGACGCTTTGCCATAGGCCCCGGTCGGTGAAGGGGCGTTGTTGGGTCAGATCAATGCGCCGCCCATCGGCATGGGCCAGGGTCACGGCACTGCCCCCGCCGGGCGACAGCGCCACCAGCAGACACCCTGGCACGGGGCGGACAAGATCCTGGGCCACCACCTGGAACCCCTGTTCCAATGCGGCATCAATCACGGTCTGGATAACGGAAAGGCACCCCCACAGCTCGTAAAGGGAGGGCACATCCTTCAGCCCCGTATCCATGGCGCTGTCAGCCAGTTGCACCGTCAACCCGTCCATCAGTTGCCGCCACAGTGACAGGACATGCGCATAATCGGGCCGGTGGATCATCACTTGGCTGATCTGTGTCGGCGGATGCGCCAAAAGCCCGACCCCATCCAGGAACCGGGCCCGACGGCGGGCATCCGCCAGGGTCTGGATCAGGGTCGTACACTGATCTTCCTGCGGGGCAAGGCGCGGCGACAGGCGGGCCAGCCGCCGGGCGACCATGTCATGCAGATGGCGGAGAAGCCGGTTTTCCGGCACGTCGCAGGTGGTCTCCACCCGCCGGTCCTGGATGCGCAGGGGAATACCGTCATCGTCAGGCTCGCGGTCACGATAAAGCGCTTCCCGTAATTGTCGGGGGTCGATGCGCCGTGCTCGTGCCGTCGGCACATCCCACAGCACCTCGCGTAATTGTCGATGGGGGTCCTGCGCGATCCGGAACAGCAGGCGGGCCAGCCCCCGATCTCCGTCCACAATGGCGCGCAGCCGCTCCAACTCCGCCTCCGCTCCCGTCGGGTTCGGCGGCTGGTTGCCGACCAGACCGGCAAGCGCGCCGCCCCGGCGCAGGCTGGCCACCAACGCATGGGGCAGCCGCTCATCCAGATCCGTCAGCAAGGTGGAAAGCTGCGCTGTCGACAGTTTGGCGGGCGGAATGAATAGACGATGCTTCGCCGTGCCTGCCGCCAGTCCGGTGATGGTGATCTCATAGGTTCCGGCAGCGCTGGGCGGCCAGTCGCAGACGACGCGGGTCAGGCTGCCGAAACGGCGCAGCTGCACGGGCCACGACACCCCGTTCACGGCGACGCCCAGCCCTTCCCACTCACCATGCCGACACGGCAGATGCAGCAGCAATGCCGTCCATTCCCGCCCCGCGCGTGCCACGCCATCCACCCCCAGGAATGTCAGCTCAGAAGAAGGAGACGGCACCATCGCGTAAACCCTTCCGCATCTGCTCCACCTTCGCGTGGCTCAAGGGGAAATCATGTTGGGTCAGGGT
This sequence comes from Hydrogenophaga intermedia, assembly GCA_943371025.1. GTDB lineage: Bacteria > Pseudomonadota > Alphaproteobacteria > Azospirillales > Azospirillaceae > Niveispirillum. Next base: position 55,377 of record CALRTC020000031.1, on the reverse strand, counting down.
TACCAGTTTTTGCAACAGCTCGGCTAAGGCGGGATCAAAGCCCCGGATGCGGGGCAGCAACTTTTGCAGCACCGCCTCGTCAAACGCCTCCTGCCATGTGGCACCCAGGGCCGTGGCGCGGCGCACATAAGCGGCGATATCGTCGGCGGTGCGCAGGGCGAAGGGGGCGACCGAACCCAGTGCGTCCCACAGGGACAGCAGGATATCGGCATATTCCTGCCCCGCCACATGGGCGGCCAACATGCCGCGGTCCAGCGTCACCTCGATGACTTGGGCGCGGTCATAGACCTTGTGGGCGAAGCCGTGGGTCGTCTCGTCCATATTCACGGTGCCGACGAAGACCAGATTGCGAAACAGGCCCACCTGGGCATCGCCCAGCGTCAATGTTGCCTGGTCGTGCCGGTTGCGCAGTTCCAGGGCCGACAGGAAATCAGCGAAGTAATGTTCGGCACGGGCCAGGTTCATCTCATCCAGGATCACATGGAAGGGGCGGACAGAAATCTTGTCCTCCGCCTGTTCATAGGCCTTGGCCGCGCGGATCAGGAAACGGCTGAACGCTGTGTGCTGATACTCGCCACTGGTCGGGCTAACATAGCCCAGCAGGTCTTCCCGGCTGGTCCAGTTTGGTGCGACCGGCACGACCAGATATTCCGCTGCGACCGCCTGGGCATAAGCCTCTGCCAACCACGTCTTGCCGGTGCCCGACACGCCGGCCAGGATGACAAAGCCCCGCGTCTTCAGCGCCACATGATAGCGGCGCAGCAACCGCTCCGGCAGTTTCAGCTTCTTCGCCGCGACGGCAGCCACCGTGTCGGCGAACGGCGGCTCGATGTACAAATTGTCGGGGACTGCCGTGTCCTCATCATCGATGTCAGTTGGCGGGACAAAGCTGTCGGGTATCGGTCTTTCACCCAAAATGGCGGCGTAGAGGGCGCGATCAACAGGGTAGAGGGCGCAGTTCATCCAGGTGGCCCGCACGCCCGGTGGCAGCTTGTCTGTCAGGTTCCGGCGGTACATGTCGTTCCAGCGTACAGCGACGGTGTGCTGATACTCCGTGCGGCTGGGATCGAAGCTGTATCCTGGCTCCACCACCTCGCCCATGGCCAGGATCTCGCTGGCGCCACGGCTGGCCAGGACAATGTCGCCCGGTTGCAGGTTGCGGAAGTGCCAAAGTTCCTTGACCTTCTTCGTCCCCGTGGCCTGACGGGCCCTTGAACCGGTGTATTGGTCGGGATAGGCATCGCGCAGCGCCTGTTTCAGATCAGCCTGGCCATCGGCGGGGTATTCGCGCAGGTCGCCGACCTTGTCCCAGCCGATACAGATCATCCCCTCCCTCCGGCATTCCGGCCAGAAGCGAGCCTGCTCACCGGGGGCGATCTTGAATATGCGCCGCTCGGATTGTGGGTCGGTTGCGTCATCAAAGGCATCCCGCGGTGCCTCCGCATACGCGCCCGACGCCGCCACCCAGAGGAAACTCTGAACGTCAATCATGTCCTGCGGTTGCCAGCCCCAGTCCTCAAGGCATGTTCGGATACCGGACGCCAAGCGCAGGCAAGCCTCATAGTCGCCTGCGTTCAGATGCTCGTCGCTCAACGGTCGCGGGCATCCCAACTGCCGCGCGACATCGTTGAACAAGGTGGTGCGTACGAAAATCTCATGCGCGGGATCGGCCAGCATCAACAGCAGGGTCGGCAGGCTGCGGCTGACCCCTTGCGTGCCGGATGGCATATGGCAGGCCAGGATGGCGACATAGCCGGCGTTGAAGCGTTCCACCCGTGTGGGCGTATCGCCGGTGCCAGAGAGAAGGTCGCGGAACAGGTGGACGGCCTCCAGAGCTTCGGCCCCGCGCAGCCGTCCCAGATGCTCCGTAGCGCGCCAGGATAGCAGGTTCTGGATAGCGGGCGGCTCCCCGACCTTACGCCTGGTAAGCACTTGGTGCAGGGCCTGGATGGTCGCCTCTGCTTGGCCGGCATCTTCCGGCGGTGCCGTCAGCAGCGGCAGTAGTTCGGTCTGGAAGATCGCCGCCAATTGCGTCTTGTAATCCCGTTCCTGCCGACGGTAGGTCCCGCTGCTGTCGGTGAAGGTCAGAAAGCCAGTCATATGCGTCAGGAACCGCTGTCGCATCTCCTGCAAGGCGCCAGTTTCGAAGGCCAGCACAGGATGCCCCCTGTTCTGATCCGCGACCCAACGTCCGTATCCGACCAGCAATGCGTCCAGCAACCGGTTCAGGGTTGTGTCGTCGGGAAGCGCATCGACGGGGTATGCCGTCCAGGCGATAGTCCGCGCGGCCAGATCGCTGGCGGCATGGCCGTCGTCCTGGCCCAAGCTGATGTCCCCGTCCAGCCGGAATCCGACCGATTCCAGATCACCGATCAGCGTCCGAGCGTGGCTGGCCCGCGACCGCCACGCGGCCCGTGCTTCCTTGCGCCCTCTTTCCGCCAAATCCCTCGCGACACCTTGGTTCAGGCTTAGCGTCATGCCCGCCATGTCCTGACGGAAATTGAGCGCGACGGCTACACCTTGCTGTGGCGTTCTCGTCTCTCTGGGGTCCAGGATGACCAACCAGGGCACCTTCGCCCACCGTCCCACGCCAAAGCCGGAACGGATCAACAAGTCGGGCCTGGACTGCAGGGCCGGCAGTTGTGCGAAGGCCCGTTCCAACTTGTCGAACCGTTGCCGGAAATCGCCGGGGAAAGGGGCGCCTTGTCGGGCGATGATGTAATCGGCGAGCAGCGCAGCAAGCTGATCTTGGATCTCGACTGACATGCTTGGCCCTTGCTCCGTCGTGAATTCATTGAATGATAACAGACTTATTTCAGATGTCGTTTGTAGTGGACACGAAGCCGATTCGTTTCAGGAAGGTGACGTAGGCGTCTGGTTTGCGCCTCGTTGTGGGCGTTCAATGGAGCGGTGACGGTTCCACAAAGCAGACCTTCTCCAATCGGTCCTTTGGTGACAGGTGTGAAACGTTTGACAGGCGGGGCCAAGACCCGTCATCAGCTCCAACCCGGCACGCGGATCATTCAGCGCAAACCAAGCATAAAGACGCCCTTGCCAGCATAGGATAGTGTGCCCCCACCAAGGTCTGGACGACCTGTGCGATGTCATCCAGACCCTGTATCCCGACTACTCCATCATGAATATGGAAAGCGGCACCAGCTCATTCAGTTCATCAGCGTCAGGTAGGGCGCATCCTCCCTCGGTGAGGTCATTCTGCTGAAACCATTTGAAATTTTCCCCATTTGTCGCAGGCGCCGGATAGGAGGTGCCAGGGCGACCGACCCGAGGGTAATGCACTGGCATTTCGTTAGAGCCGATGCCGCGCGCCATCGTTTGAAAGGCTGCGATCCAGGGTGTCTGTTTAAAATCATTCACACCTGCCGCCTCGCACGTTGCCTTCTTGAAACTGTCGATCAAGGCTTCCACGTCGGCGGCTGCGGGACGCCCGGTGGTAAAGGACACCAGATGATCACGCAGGGCCGTCCCCTTATGAAGCTCCGACTTGACCAGGGAAAGCTGAACCGATCCGAAGCCAAGGGGCTTGCCACCGCCAATGCGATGGAACATCCCCTTCGGCAGGGACAGTAACCACAGCAACGCCCCCACCTCGGTCGGCGACAGGTTGCTGACGTCAATATCGAACTGGAAGTGGCTTTCTGGTTTTACCCAGCCGGTAATTGATCGGTTCTGATTGTCCTGCCGCTGCTGCTTGCGGCCATCTGTGTCCGTCGCTGCGCGCAGATATTCCCGGTAACGGTTGCCAGTAACCGGGTTTCCCACATCATCGCGGACAGCATCCTGCCAATAGTTGGCCGGCAGGTCGCGATGATGGGGATACATCTTACGCCCCCGGAGTCCTTTCCCCTCCGCATAGGCCGTTTGTGCGCGGGTCAGCCTCTCCGCCTGGGCGGCACCCTGCCTGTCCCGCGCGACATAGAAACGGGCATAATGGGGCTTTGGCTGCCCCAGAACTGCCAGCGGCAAGGGAGAAGCAAAGCGCTCGATCAACTCCGCCCCGCCCTGTGGGGTGATCGGGCCGATACGGAGATTACCGCGATAGGCACCGTTGCCTTTCTGGCTGGCCCAACCGAAAACCCTGTCGGCTGGCGAAAGCGCGTCGGGCGTGGTGGCAGGATGCAGACTGCCCGGCAATAGCCGGGCAGGGGCTACTTTGTGCAGGTCGCGCGATATCATCACGGGATAGAGACCTTGCACTTCGCCCTGAGCATTCACCTGCGCATAGCATAGTGAACCATCGGTTAGTTCCTGCCATCCTTCATCATAGACATGGGGCGACCAAGCTGTCTGGCCTGGGGACTTGTCCAGAAAACGAGCTTCGGCATCGTCGCCATGTTTCCGCAGCCGCTGTTCCAGTTCCTTTTCGTGGATGGCACGACTGTCGGCGACCAATTCTTTCCAGGCCTGCCGCCACGCTTCCCGCAGCTTGACCGACTTTGGAGGACCAGCTGAAAAGAAGACGCGCTCATCATGCTTGCGTGAGAAATTCTGGTTGGTGATATAGACCCAACCCTCGACACGTTTTGTATCGGCCAACGCTCGATGATTCCCCAGGCTCTCGACCGTTGGCGGCTTGTCCGGCAGTCGGCCTCCAACTGGTGCGATGGCGGTCACCCGCCAGTAGTCGAAGTTCCGGCGTTCATGGTGAAAGCGCTGCAACCAGCATTGGACCCTGTCGCCATGGGCCGGAAGCGTGCCACCGGGATATCTGATGGCGCGGCGGTCAATATCGGTGGATCTACCAGCACTGTACCTGGGCAACCAGGCGGCCGCCATCGTGCGGTCGCGTGTCCCCTCATAGAGTTCCAAACAATCGCCATTGATGCGCGCCGGGACCATAAGCAATCCGCCCCGTGCCTCCATGCGCAGTCCCAATCGCCCATCATGCCCGGCGAAGACACCGAAGCGGGAATTTGTCACCGCCTCGAATGCGGACCGCAAGGCACCCTTCACACTGGTTATGGGTAGGTCTGGGGCACCGTCGGATCGGGTGCGCACGGGGAAGACACGATGGCCATTCTCACTTTCTTCTGCGCGCGCAGCATCCGGCAGCAGCAGTGGCGTTTCCACCCGCAATTCCACGCTGATCCGTCCGCTGTAAAAGTCGGGATGATAGCGATTATGCGACGGTGGCAGACCGTCGGCAAGGGGGCCGCGGGTGGGACGATCCGGTGCCGGGATGAAGCTATAGGGGTTATGGAATCTGTATTTACTGGGCTGGGCGGTCTTCGGTGCTTGGCCACCGCCCGCCTGCGCTCTGCCACCCGGCCGTGGCCCCTGGTATGAATTGTTTCTGACGGGCGGCGGTGGCGGGCTGGCCGAAGGCGGCACCCAGTCACCACCCACCGGGCGAATGCGGCGGGGCTTGCCCAGGACTAGCTCCAGTTCTACATGAATTTCCGACTCAGAAAGCCCGATCAGGTCGGCTGACAACTCACCTGCCGGTGGCGGTGCTGGCGCTGTCTCGCCCTTCGCTGCTTGATATGTCAGCAGCCGGAAATCCTGCTTGCCTGTCTTCCGGTCCACACCAAAAATCAGGCGTCCACGGATAAGTTCGGTCATTACTGATCTCCGCAGGGCCTGATGTTATCGGTCTGCGGATTGTAATGTTCCAATCCACACAGGGTTTCCTCCACGACAATCACATTGCCGTCCTCGGCCTCTCCTACATACTCCCGCGCTGTCAGACGGGCATAGCCGCCGGGTGCAACGTTTGGCAGGGGGACGTTGAACATGCCGATACGGGCAGTGCCCATGACCGACTGTCGATCAAGCACCCCCTCCGTCTGAATGCCTTGCCCCCACAGCAAATAATGCCGAGACAATCGGTCCAGGCAGTCAATGCCATCCTTACCAACGGTGAAGGGCAGTATGGTCCCAAGCTCCTCTGTCACCAGCACAGCTTGACCAAGCCCCGTTGTACAGGTGGGGTCGCGCAGCCAGCGGATTTCGCCCCGGTGATTGAACAGCCGTGCCTCGTACCAGTCAGCTTGAACTTCCTCCACCCTGGCCGCCCAGTCGAAGATGCAGCGGGTTGGTGTGTAGATCAGCGCACGCGTGCCCATCCAGTCGTCATCCCCCCAGCATCCGGCAGCAGCGGCCAGGGTATCGGCCAGCGTCAATCCCGGTTCTGCGGGTGCAAGAAATCGGAGCGTGATACTCATGCCGCTCTCCTGTCCTTTGTGCGGGCGATCCACTGCCCCCAAGCGACAGCCAGATCTGCCCTTGTCACATCTTGCAGCGCGTCCAAAACGCCCTTATCGGCCCAGGAGAAGCCGGGCAACAGCCTACCGGCACCACTGCCTGTGACCTTAATTTCGGAGACCTTGACGGCTCCCATGCCCCGGTTGCCGGCATAGCCAAGGTGCAATCGTCCTGCGGCCAGATCGTCAAGCACCAGAAGCAACAGGGCCAGGGCGGCCTTTGTGTCTGATTCAGGAACCCGCGCCAGATCCAGATTCAGCTCCAGCGGGCGCCATGCGACGCCGTGGGGCTCCAGCACCGTATACAGCAGGCTTTCCGCTGCACCGCCCGTCCAGCGATCGACAGCGACATGGAAGCTGGGCTGCCAATGTCTCATCAAGTCCTGGTCACTGTCGGCGACCCGCGCAAGGGCCCTGTCATCCTCCGCTGCGAGCATCTTCGCCCAGGAAGCCGATGGCACCGACCACTCGGACAGACAATCCGCGACCGCCAAGGCCCCGCGGCCCGGCAGTGGCTCACCGCTGGCTGTCGGCGCGGCATCATCGCCCGTGCTGCCGAACAACGCGTCGATCAAGGGCAACTGGACCTGTTTCAGGAACGTGTGTTCAGCGTCGTCGGGCCAATCCAGGACGGTACGCACGATGCGTTCGGCGTGGCTGCGCAGGCAACCCTTCACGCTGGCCCCAGTCAGCAGTAGCCGCACCTGTCCGCCGTCCCTGGTGGTCAGTGGCAGGGTGTCCACCCCAAGCCCTTCCAGCGCCGACCGGTTCATGAGCGGGCCCTCTGGCCGCCAGCCGATCCTGAGGACAAGCCGTTGCCGAATAGCGGGACTGAAGCTTTCGCGATCCAACTGCTGCACGCAATGTGGTGTGCCGCCCTGGGCCAGCATGGCCAGCACGCCCTGACGCGTGCTGAAATCCTGATGAAGAAGCGTCACGCTGTCCGGGTCCAGTTTGATGCGGCCCAAGCCCCGGGTTGTCGCTGCGCCCAGCAGGATATCGCCGCCCATCAGCGATTCCAGAAATTCGGCCAGCATGGTTTCAATCACGGGCCCCTGTCCGGCTGTTACCTCCACGGTCATGGACAGCGGCAGGTATGTGCCCGCCGGCAATACGGCCCGATCATACTTGATGCCTTCAGCCGCACTGGCCGTGTCGCGGTCGATGCCAACACCGTCACGCCGTTCTACAAGCCCGCCCTTCAGGTCAACCGGGCAATCCGCGACCATGATATGGCTGGCCCAGCCGGTTTCGTCAGGCTGCCGGGGACCGGGCAGACGCCCCCACAGATGATCAACCTTGTCGGTGTCGAAAACCTCCCGCCACCAGGCCCGGAATGCACCGGCAAGGCTGGTGCCTGGAATATACCACTCGCCGTTGCCATTGCGGGCCAGTGGCAAATCTGTGTCGGGGTCGGCGGTCAGGCCACCGACATGCAGCGCAGTTGTCGCGACCAGATTGCCATTGACGACCCAGCGTCCAGTGATGTTACGCGCCATCACGGCCTCCCTCGCTCGGCCAACCGTCCAGCAGACGTTTGTGATTGTGGAATACGGCATCGAACAACGCGCGAACAGTGTCGGCCCACATTTCTTCTTGCCACTCTGCCGCTGGCCGGCCGGTCACTGACGGCAGTGCCGACACGCGCAGCAGCGTCCATACATGGTCGGGCTGTTCGATCAGGGTACGGAATGCCCGTAACGTGGCATCCGGCCAGCGTTTGCGGCGTTGTTTGACCCGGGCCACGTGATCGAACCAAGCCAGGACAGCGCCCCGGTCGGTGGGCGTGCGCAGACCCGCCAGGACGGCCCTCAGTCCGCCAAGCTGGCTCATATTGGGGCCGGACGCTTTGTCCCCCAGACGCAGGCTGGACATACGGAAAGCCTCGTTCGCTCCGGCAAGCGATGCCGCCTGATGCAGGGCGGTGCGCCAAGCCTGCCTTTCCAGGGCGCGCGCGAAGGCACCCTCTGCGGCAGGCAGCGTTGAGGTGTCATCGCTGGATACGATGCCGCCCGTCTTACTTGCGGGAATGGTGGCGCGATCCAGCAAAGGCGGATTGATCGAGACGCGGCCATACCCCTCCGCCCGCCGTTCGCCCAGCCCGTCGCGGGCGATGGCGGCCAGTTGGGCCGGGGCAGGCGGCGGGGTGATCCGCAGGCGGATGCACGAGCCTGCCTGCAGGCCCAGCAGCGACGGGCGGGGCATGCCCCAGCGTTCCTGCCAGGAATCCAGGCGGCGAACCCGCACCGCCTGAAGGGTGTCTCTGTCCGGCTCCACCTTGCTACCCCCTCCCAATGCGCCGGCAACAAGCTCGCACAGGGTCTTCAAGGTCGGGGTCGCGCGCAGGCCGGGCGAGCGCACCAGCAGATCAGACAGGCACCAAAGGGTGACCAGACCGTCCGGGTGTGCTTCTGGTGCGGGTGTTCGGGTGTCCGGTTCGCCGATCCGGAATGTCACAGCGCCGTAATCATCCTTCTTCGATCGGCCCAGCCGGTCCGGCTTGCCATCCAGCTTTGCGATGGCGGCCACGGCCTGATCCGCCAGGTCGGACCGGATCGTCACCTCGCCGGACAGGATCGTGCCTGCCGGAATGGCGGCGTAGGTGAACAGGCCACCGACATTGCGCGTGGGGCGCTGCACCTTATCGTCGATGGTGTTGTGGGTGCGCTGGATCGGTGCAACCTGGACCAGCGTCAAGCCACCATGAGTTTCGGCGACATAGCCGTCGCGCAGGGGCTTCATCTGCTGTTCGTGATCGCGCTGGACCAGCCGATTGACATAGGTCCGCGTGCCAGCACCTTCATTTTTCCGCCGCGCCAGCGCAAAAGGTACGGGCAGGCCTGCCCGGTCCCCGATCATCGGCGTCAGCGGCGATACCCGGATGTCACCCCGGCGGATGGCGCTGCCGACATCGATGCCCGCCATGGCACAGGCCCGCGCGATCAAGGGCAGCAGGCTGGATCCGGGCAGAAAATCCAGCGTTTCGACCTGATTGCCCAGGGTCCGTCGGCTGACGGCCAGCGGCGTGTCCAGCGTGATGGCAATTGGCAGCCGGATGAAGGCTTCTGCCTGTGCCGTCGGCAGGCTGGGCAAAGGGGGCGAGAGGGGTGGTTCCTTCAGACGGGGGGCCGGCGTGGGCCGCTGTGTCAGCCGGGCAATTGCGGCGTCAATTGCGGCCTTCCCGCCCGACATATCCGTTGGTGTCAGTTCCACACGGCCAGCACCGCGACGCCGCTTGCCACCGAGCCGTTCGACCAGCCGCAGGCTGGCCAGCAGCAGGGCGCGCAAATCATCGGCCCGCTCACTGGAGAGACCGGCAAGGTCCAGTTGCATCTGGGTGGAAAGTTCAGCGCCCAGCCTGACCATTTCCTCGAACCGCAAATGTTGATCCGCCGCCCGCCCACTGCGCGGATCGATCATCACTCCCGGTTTAATGAAGGTCAGCGCCGCCCGCAGGCCCGCGTCACGCCGCAGATGGGCGGCCAGTGGTTCGGCGAACCGCGCCGGCCGCACCGACAGGCGAGCCGTGCGCGGGGAAAAGGGTGCCGTCCCACGGGACAGCGCCGGTTGATCACCGAACAGGTCGGTCAGCAGGTCGGTCCAGGGGCCGTCTGGCTGACCATTGTCCAGCGCCTGGGCCAACCGTTCCCCGGCGTCGCGCAAAATACCGGTCAGCGTCTTGGCCGGGACGAAGGGCAGCCCGTCATGGTCACGGGCTGTCAGCCGGTCAATATCACCGGGCCGCCCCGTGCCCGTGCCGACATGCCAGTCGGACAGGAAGCGCACCTGGATGGACAGGGTTTCCATGCTCATCTTCCCCCCTATCGCCACAGGCCGACAATGTCGAGCGCGTCCAGCAGGCGGGTTGCCGGGCCGTCCGGGGTGTCGATGAACAGGCTGGCCGTGCGCGGGTCGGTATCGCCGATCATCGTTGTCCAGGCGGCCATCCGCTCCGGCGCTTCCTTCATTTCCCGCCCCAATGTGGCGCGCAGCCGGGCATCGGCCGCGTCGATGCCGTCATGGGCCGCGTCGCGCAAGGCATGCAGGATGCTGTTGGGCAGGTATGGTGCCGTGCCTGATCCACGGGGCAGTGCTCGCTCCTGCACCTGTTCCAGCCATGACCATGGCCGCGCCGCCCTCCAGGCGGTGGCGGCGGCCGGCAGGTCGGTTACCGGGGTCCCGACGACATAGGGCCGCGCCGTCAGCTTGGCCTTTCCGTCCCGCGACTGCAAATGCCCGCGGATGCGGTCCAGATCGGCATCGGCGCTGTCATAAAGCACATGAAAATCAAGCGCCGAGTAGGGCAGCACGCCGCCATCTGCCCGCAGGAAGTGGCGCTTGCCCGTCTTCGCGCTTTGCAGCAGCGCCTCGGCCAGCTCATACGCGGCGTGGAAGGGGAAATGCGGCTTGACCAGTGCGACCCCGGCACAGGCCCCCAGCCCGCCGTTGGCGATTTTGCCGACGATCGGGCACTTTCCCGTTTCATCGGTGAAGTGTTCCAGGAAACGCGCCGTCAGACGCAGGGCATAGCGACCGTCGCATAACAGGGTCAGATCGTCACCACCCAGAACCAATGGCACAACGGGCGGCTGGTCCGTGCGCCACCATTCCCGTGCCATCATGTCCGACAGCGCCCCACGAAACGCGCGGATCGTGCAATCATCCAGGGCCCGGGAAAAGGCACCCAGATGTTCCAAATAGGTCTTCCCATCGGCCTCTGTATCGAGATAGCGGTCGAAATGCAGGAAGATCTGGCCCAGCCCGTTGCCGTCGGCATGCACGACGGCAACGAAGTTCAGGTCATCAATCCGCTCTTCCAGCTCATTGACATCCTTGGCGAACGTGAACGGGGATGACGGGCCGAACTGGTCCTGGTTGACCATCTCCGTCATCCGCTGCCAGCCCTTGTCGCGGTACGCCTGCTTGGCAAAGGAGACGGCACTGAGCGGCTGTGCCTCCTCCCCATCCGCGATCTGGAACAGGCGTTCCGCCGGCAGGCCGCTGCGGACACAGGGCTGTGTCACGGGCAGGGTGGCAAAGCGCGTCTCCGGCCCCGGCAACAGGGAACCCAAGGCCTCATGCCGGCGGAACAAAGCCGTCACGGCTTCATGCACCCCGGCGGCAGTGGCCAGCGACACCGGCTCTTCGCTGATCGCCCCGCGTACCGACAGACCCGGCGCCTCCTTCAGGGCGCGCAAGGTGACCGCGCGGATGATCTGCCGCCCGGTTTCCCGATCCGGCACAAGCAGCAGCGCCTTGCCCGACGCCTGGAACACCGCTTTCGCTGCCGGCGCCGTCTTCAGCGCCTCGCTCACCCAGGCGACGCCGGCGCGATAAACCAGCTCCGAGGCACCGATATTATCGCGCAGCTTGTTCGTGTCAAAGATGAAGCGCTGATTGCCGGAGGTTTCAATCAGTAGCAGATGCATCGTCCCATCACGCATTGGCGAAGCCCGTTCATGACCAGCGACAGCAGGGAGGATATTATTATTTTCGATAAAAAATAGAGTTTTCTTCTGCAAAATCCCATTTTAAGAAATTGCCAGCAGGAGTGGATCATGACCAGTTTTTTCGTCAGCCGGCATGAGGGGGCGGTGGCCTGGGCTGCGGCGCGGGGGATTGCGGCGGTGTCGGTGCCCCATCTGGACCTGAACCAAGTGGGGCCGGGGGACGTGGTGATCGGGACGCTGCCGCTGCATCTGGCCGCCGGGGTCTGTGAACGGGGTGCGCGGTTCCTGTCCCTGGACATGGACCTGCCCGCCGACTGGCGCGGTCGCGCCTTGTCGGCGGCAGAGATGGAGGCCTGTGGCGCGCGGTTGACGGAATATCAGGTGATCAGGGTGGGAGGGGTGGGGGAATGAAGGTGCAGATCGACGTGAAGGTCTGGGGAATGCGGTTCTGGCTGTTATTCCTGGCGCTGATGCTGCCGATGTCCGCCGGTTGGGCGGGTGATTCGCTGCTGGATCTGATCCGGTTGCAGACAAGTTGGCCGGCGGGTGCAAGCTGGTATTGCCTGGATGGCTGGTTCGGCTGGTGGCAATCAGTGGTCAGACCTTGGTCACCGCTGTCCCATGCGCGGATGGCCGGTACCGTCGGCGGCACCGTCATCTTCGGCCTGACTGCCCTGGCTCTGTACCGGGCGCGGCGTATGCTGCTGACCACGCATGCCCGTGTGCTGCCCGATGCCACACCGGACAGGCGCACAGTGTTGATCATGGGCTTGTCGCCAAAATATCCGCCAGGCGGGCCGGATGCGGCCAAGGTGGCCAGGGATGCTGCCATCGCCGCCATGCGCGCGCTGCCTATCGAGGTGTCCATTCTGGATGACGATGCGCAGAAAGAACGTCAAGAAATTGAACCAGACAACCAGCTACTGAACGACCTGGTCAAGGGTCGGCCTGCTTGGCAGCAAGGTCTGCGCATCGTCTGGCATCACATTGCCGCTCCCAGTCGAACGCAAGCATTGAAGGCGGTTCTGATCGTCACGTCCGATAAATCGCATTCGGATTTCACCGAATTCAGGGAATTTCTGCTGAACCGTCTGGCGGATGCCAAGCAGCGTGGCTTGATCAAGGGCACCGTCCCGACGGTGGAATTGATGACACCATCGGGGTTGGATTTTGAGGATTACAACAGTGTCGTTGATACCTTGAACATGACCGTCGATAAGGCGCTGGATCGATTTAAGGTGGGCCACGGACAAATCTGCCTGGATGCGACGGCTGGATTGAAAATTTTCAGCATCGCCACCGCCATGGTAACGCTAAATCGCAAACTGATTTTCAGCTACGTCAATCAGGCAGGCCAGCCGCGCTATTATGATGCAAAGATCGACATGGGCACACTGGGCGAAGGCTGACCCGGCTTTGCCAAACCACTGAATCTGCTTCCTGGAAGGGCGAGGGGGAAGGCCGTGTCGCGTGCCTTCGGACAGCGCCTTGCGTCCGCCCATGGTGCCCCCCCTCCAATCGCGGAACCGTCCTGAACCGGCAAGCTGGTCCGGCGCGATGCGGTCTACTAGTTTCAATCCGCTTCCAATCGCGGAGCCGTCCTGAACACAGCGAAAAGGAGGACAATCGTCGCTGACACCCCACGTTTCAATCCGCTTCCAATCGCGGAACCGTCCTGAACTCAATGCCTTGCCGGCACTGGAGGGCTATGCGCCCGGCACCGACCGTTTCAATCCGCTTCCAATCGCGGAACCGTCCTGAACCCCAGAAGTTGAATGAAAACATCCCTCTCAACAACCGCGGTTTCAATCCGCTTCCAATCGCGGAACCGTCCTGAACGTCACAGCTGAATTAACCCGGCTTGGCATCAAGAAGTTTCAATCCGCTTCCAATCGCGGAACCGTCCTGAACACCCGCCTGCCGGCGGCGCGCCTGTCATCGCTGTTTCAATCCGCTTCCAATCGCGGAACCGTCCTGAACGAAAAAGCAGGTTCGCAAGTTCTTCTCTGACGTGTTTCAATCCGCTTCCAATCGCGGAACCGTCCTGAACCTGAACCACAGATGTGGTTGTGGCACTGGCGCTCCGTTTCAATCCGCTTCCAATCGCGGAACCGTCCTGAACCCATCACCGACCTGAACGAATCTCAGCGCATGTTTCAATCCGCTTCCAATCGCGGAACCGTCCTGAACCAGTCGGTGCGCGACCTCTACACCTATCTGGGTTTCAATCCGCTTCCAATCGCGGAACCGTCCTGAACCAACGGGGCTTCGTGGTGGTTGTTACCACCGAAGTTTCAATCCGCTTCCAATCGCGGAACCGTCCTGAACTGCCACCACCCTGTTCGCCCTGTTCGCCGCCACCTTCGCTGTTTCAATCCGCTTCCAATCGCGGAACCGTCCTGAACTGGGGATTCATCCTCACAAAGCTTGTGGCTCAGGCTACGTTTCAATCCGCTTCCAATCGCGGAACCGTCCTGAACAGTAGAGAGGGGAGAGAGAAAGATTCAAGAAAGTTTCAATCCGCTTCCAATCGCGGAACCGTCCTGAACCACACCCCCACAGGAGGCTGCGCCGAAAGCGCAGGTTTCAATCCGCTTCCAATCGCGGAACCGTCCTGAACCGTGAAGCGATGCCGCCGGATCAGTGCCGCGAGAGTTTCAATCCGCTTCCAATCGCGGAACCGTCCTGAACTTTCTTGCTGGATCGATTCGACCTGCTTGTTGGTGTTTCAATCCGCTTCCAATCGCGGAACCGTCCTGAACTTACTCTCTGGAACACCTTCCGACAACAGGACAATTTTCCCGCATTTTCCACAGGCCAGCAGAAAATCTGTCACATTCTGTCAAGGTCTCACCCCAAAATATCTTTCTGCACGCCAAGTTACCCCATATGATCAACTCGTTACATCATTTCCACAGGGTCCACCCCACCGTGACTGCACCGCCCAGCCTGTTTGAGCAGATCACCCGGCTGGACCGGTTGGAGGCGGCGTGGGGGCGGGTGCGGGAGAACCAGGGCGGGGCGGGGGGCGATGGCGTCGGGCTGCTAGAGTTTGAGGTGGATCTGCCCACCCGGCTGGTGCGGCTGCAACTGTCGCTGCGGGCCGGCACCTATCGCCCTGGCCCCGTGCGGCGGGTGGATATCCCCAAGGGGGATGGCGATGCGCGGATGCTGTGCATTCCGTCGGTGGTGGATCGGGTGGCACAGACGGCGGTTGCCATGGTGTTGACCCCCATTCTGGATGGGGAAATGGCCGATGCCAGTTTCGCCTATCGCCCCGGCCGGTCGGTGCAGATGGCGGTGGCGCGGGTGGCGGCGCATCGGCGGGCGGGCTATGGCTGGGTCGTGGATGGCGATATCGAACGCTTCTTTGACCGGGTGCCGCACGAACGGCTGCTGGCGCGCCTGGAACGGTCGGTGGAGGATCGGGATCTGCTGGATCTGGTGGCCCTGTGGTTGGATGCCATCGGCATGGCGGGCGGGGTACCGGGGCTGGGCCTGCCGCAGGGGTCGCCCCTGTCGCCGCTGCTGGCCAACCTGTATCTGGATGATGTGGATGATCAGATCCAGGGGCGCGGCGTGCGGCTGGTGCGCTTTGCCGATGATTTCCTGCTGATGTGCCGGGAAGAGGTGGCGGCGGCCAGGGCACAGGCGCGCATGGCAAAGCTGCTGGCCGAACACGGCCTGCGCCTGCACCCGGAAAAGACGCGGGTGGTGCCGTTTGAACAAGGGTTCCGGTTCCTGGGCCACCTGTTCGTGCGGTCCCTGGTGGTGCGGGAGGTGGGGGAGGAGGAGGATGCGGCCCTGCCGGCGTCTGACGCCGCCCGCATCCTGGCCGCCCACCCGGCCACCGCCGCCACCGCCGCACCGACCGACGTGCCCGACCTGCTGGCCACCGATGCGGGCGATGATGGCGGCGACCGCGCACCGGGCTTGCGCGTGCTGTACATCACAGAGGCCGGGCGGCGGCTGGATATCCGCAACGAGGCCTTTACCGTCACCGAACCGGGGCCGGGCGAGGGCGACAGGGTGGAGGTGATCGCCATCCCGCCGCAACGGCTGGACCGGGTGGAACTGTCCCCCGGCACCGATGCCAGTGCCGAGGCGCTGCGCCACGCGCTGGCCCATGGTGTGGCCGTGGATTTCGTCAATGGCTGGGGCGATGGCGTCGGCCATCTGGACCCTGCCATCGGTACGGGCCGCGCCGGCCTGCATCTGGCCCAGGCACGCCTGGCGCTGGATGGACCGGCGCGGGTGGAACTGGCCCGCATCCTGGTGGATGGGCGGCTGCGCAACCAGCGGGCCCTGCTGTCGCGCCTGAACCGGCGGCGCAAGCAGGCGGCGGTGGCCGATGCCGGGGCCGTTATCACCCGCACCATCCGCAAATTGCCGCTGGCCGCCGATGTGGCAGCATTGATGGGGATGGAGGGGGCGGCGGCCGCCGCCTATTGGCCCGCCCTTGGCAAGTGCCTGGAACAGGGGTGGAGCTTCAGCCGGCGGCGGCGACAACCGCCACCCGATCCCGTCAACCTGATCCTGTCCTTCCTGTCGGGTCTGCTGTACCGCGACATCGCCGCCCTGTGTGCGCGGGCGGGCCTGCATCCCGGTTTCGGCGTGCTGCACAGCGCGCGGGACGGCAGCCCCGCCCTGGCCAGCGATCTGGTGGAGGAGTTTCGCGCCCCCCTGGTGGAGGGGTTGGCGCTGTATCTGTTCAACAACCGTATCCTGGATCGCGCCATGTTCAGCCGCCGCGACGGGGCCTGTCACCTGTCGGCAGAGGGGCGAAAGGCGGTGATCCGCGCCTGGGAAGGCTGGCTGGACCGGCCCGTACTGGCCGCCGATGGGCGGCGGGTGCTTTGGCGCCGTCTGGTGGCCATGCAGATCAGCGCCTATGCCGCCCACGCGCGCGGCGAACGCCCCTATACACCCTATCGCATGGATTACTGACGGACGGGGCCGGGGCCATGGCAGAAACCGAGATGCTGATGGTGTTCAGCTACGATGTCAGCGAAAACCGCAACCGCCGCCGCGTGGCCAAGGTGCTGGAAAGCGCCTGCGTGCGTGTGCAGAAAAGCGTGTTCGAGGCAGTGATGACGGACAACGCCGCCAAAACCCTGGCCGATGCCGCCGCCCGCCATCTGGGCCAGGGCGACAGTCTGCGCGTCTACGCCATCGGCGCCCACGGCCGCGACCGCTGCCAAAGCTGGGGACCGTGCCCCCTGCCCGAACAACAGGACTTTTACCTGCTGTAGGGAAAGGGGACGGTAACCACGCGCGGAACAGCGCTGAACCCCAAGCCGACTACGAGCGCCGCATCCTGTTCGCGTTTCAATCCGCTTCCAATCGCGGAACAGCGCTGAACCCGGCATCTACGCCATTTCTCGCAACGCTGGTGGGCGGTTTCAATCCGCTTCCAATCGCGGAACAGCGCTGAACTCAGATTGGTAAGATGGGGCGTAAAAAGAGGCGTGGTTTCAATCCGCTTCCAATCGCGGAACAGCGCTGAACTGGGTATCGACACCCTCCGTTCCCAGGTCGAGTTTCAATCCGCTTCCAATCGCGGAACAGCGCTGAACTGCGGGCTGTACCGATACGCCGAAGATGAAAGTTTCAATCCGCTTCCAATCGCGGAACAGCGCTGAACTGGCTGAATGCCGCGGCCGCCAAGACGTTCTCCTGCAGTTTCAATCCGCTTCCAATCGCGGAACAGCGCTGAACGGGGCTGAAGGCATCGGCCCCGCCGAACCCATGGTTTCAATCCGCTTCCAATCGCGGAACTCACTTCTGCCGGCAGAGCGCGCTGCTGTAAGAGTTTCAATCCGCTTCCAATCGCGGAACAGCGCTGAACTACGTTCTGACAGCCGATGGTACCACCATCGCGGTTTCAATCCGCTTCCAATCGCGGAACAGCGCTGAACACACCGACGAAAGCCTGGCCAAGCAGATGCTGTTTCAATCCGCTTCCAATCGCGGAACAGCGCTGAACGACGGTTGTTTCGGTCATGTTTCCTCAACCGTGTTTCAATCCGCTTCCAATCGCGGAACAGCGCTGAACCTGACAAGATTTGTCTGCGCGATGGCGACGATGAGTTTCAATCCGCTTCCAATCGCGGAACAGCGCTGAACGCACTTTCTTGTTTGAGAGCATCGCCGTACCGCTAGTTTCAATCCGCTTCCAATCGCGGAACAGCGCTGAACTTTCTCCCTTCACCGTCACAACAGCGAAGGGAGAGTTTCAATCCGCTTCCAATCGCGGAACAGCGCTGAACATACCCTCTGGAACCCATTCTGACAACAGAGCAATTTTTCCGTACTTTCCACAGACTGACAAAGTTCTTGTCATATTTCGTCAAGGGCATCGCGGCAGAAAATCGACAATCGGTCAATTCTTCACATAATATCAGATCATTATGCTATTTCCACAGGGTCTCCCGTCTCCTGCCCTCTGGGCAGGCGCCCCCTTTTCCGGCATGGTGGTCGCGTTAATGGAATGACGGGGTGCCTATGACGTCTTCAGCGGGTGGGGTGGACCTTGTGGGGCAACGGCTGGCGACTCCGGCCGGGCAACTTTCCCTTGCTGATCTGTGTGGCCGCTGGTTCACCGGTACGGGCCTGTTCACGGTGCGGTTGCCGGGGGTACTGGCATCAGACCCGGCGCTGCCGGGAAAGCTGCGCGGCGGCTGGGGGCGGCAATTGCTGGCGGGCGCCTCGGCCCCGGCGGCGGCGGGGCAGCCCTGTCCCTGGGACCCGCCCTGTGCCTATGATGTGCTGTTCCGCGAACGCCCCCTGTTGAAGGGGATGGAGATGCCGAAGCCGTTTCTGTTCGCAGGCCAGGCGGGCGGGTCGGATATCGCCTTGCTGCGCCTGACCCTGGTCGGCTTTGCCAGCGACCTGCTGGACATCGCCGCCGATGCCCTGGTCCGCGCCCTTTCCATCGGGCTGGACCTGCCCGGTGCGGGCCGGCAACCGGTGCCGGTGCTGCACCGGCAATTGCTGTCAGATGACAGCCTGTCCCTGCCGCCGGTGCCGGATGCCGTCACAATGCGTTTCCACACCCCGCTCTGCCTGCGCCGGGGTGGGGCGACCCTGACGGGGGCCGACCTGCTGCCCGCCCTGGTGACCAGCCTGGGCAACCGGCTGTCGGCCCTGGCCCGCTGGCAGGACAGTGAACTGCTGGCGGACTGGGCCGCGTTACGTGACCATGCCGCGCATCTGCGCGTGGATACCAGCGGCCTGACCCCCGTCTCCTGGCAGCGCGGTTCGGCCCGGCAGGATCACGGCCCCCTGCCCATGGGCGGCCTGATCGGCGACCTGCACCTGTCCGGCGACCTTGCCCCCCTCTGGCCCCTGCTCTGCCTGGGAGAGACCAGCCATGCCGGCAGCCACACAGCCCAGGGGCTGGGCCGCTACGCTCTGGTGACGGGCGGTGGATGATCGGCAACCGGGGACATGTTACCGCCTCTGCGCCAGCCCCGTCCCGCAAATGATGGGGGATTGCACGGCTACGGATGATCGATGGACATACCCTTTTGCTGGGCCAAACCCGGCCGCGATGGAGGATGTCATGGGACGTTCAGCGTTTGATCCTGGCGCGAAAGGAAACAAGCCTTGGAATGCTGGCAGGCGGATCGGTGCCAAGCGCGCCCTGAAACCACAGCAGGTCTGGGCCATCCGTTTCTGGCTGGACCACCAGCAGCGGCTGCGTGACCGCGCTTTGTTCGATCTGGCCATCGACAGCAAGCTACGTGGCTGCGACCTTGTCCGGATGAAGATCGGCGACATCGTTCGCGGCGGAGAAATCCGGTCGCGTGCCCTGGTTGTTCAGAAGAAAACAGGCCGGCCGGTTCAGTTCGAATTGATGGAGACGGCGCGCAAGAGCCTCCAGGCTTGGCTGGAACGTCGGGGCGGGACGCTTGCTGATTATGTCTTCCCCAGCCGGGTCGACCATGCCCAACCCATCAGCACCCGCCAATATGCGCGCCTCGTCGAGGAATGGGTGATCGGGATCGGCCTACGCCGGGAGGATTATGGAACCCATTCCCTACGGCGAACCAAGGCCGCCCTCATCTACAAACAGACTGAGAACCTGCGGGCTGTGCAGATTCTGCTGGGCCACACCAAGATCGAGACGACAGTGCGCTATCTGGGTGTCGACGTCGAAGACGCGCTGCAACTGGCGGAGACGACGGAGATTTAGAAGGTGACGGCGGCTGGGCGGGCGGGAATGTCCGGAATCCGTTCTCAGAGCGCGAAAACCCGCCCGTCCGCTTCCGGCCCCTTTGGGCCATTTACAACGACCGCATAGCGCCCCATTGTGGTTATTCACTGGGGCGGCGACGGCTCCTGAAAGCCGACGTTCTCCAATGGGTGCTGGAGGCGAGCGTGACGCCGCAGTCCCATTTGATGAGCGATGAATGGAAGGCCTTCGTCGCGGCCAGCACCGGCTTCGCCCGTCACGACACCGTGTGCCATGCCCGCCAGGAATATGCTCGTGGCACCGTCCATGCCAAGGCCGCTGAAGGGTTCAACAACCGGGTCCGCCAGACTATCGCCAGCGTCTTCCATCACATCAGTCCCCAGCATGCCAGCCTCTATTTTCACAAGATCGGCTTCCGCTAGTCCCGACGCATCGCGGCCGGACAGAAAATCCGCAGAGCCAGGAAAGGAAGGACAATCCTGCAAACTCTATAGGACAGGGTGCCGCCCGCACGCCAGTCGCCGGCTGTTTTCGTCATAATTGTCGGACGTCAGATCAATCGTGGCTGTTTTTGGTTGATAGTGGCGGCGGGGCTTTTCGCCCCGCCTATGTCGGGCCTCCGTTCAGGGGCATTCTTTCAGCAGCCGTGTTACCGCAAGCTGTAACGTTGTCCTAGAAAAACAGTATTATAAAAAATCATCTAATTTTTTATAATAACACGAGTTATTCGATGTGGGAAACATTGAATGTAAGCATGTCTGCTATCTTAGACTCTTCACCGGCGTCGCACGGACATGCGCCGAATGGACAACATCAAATTATTTCCCCGTACCATTGTAATGTGCTGAAATTGCACAACAAAAAGGTCACTCACGAATACCCACAACAAAAAATCCCTGTGCGTTCGGATCGAGAAGACACTTTTTAGCTTGTTGACGCAGTGGTACGTTTACTGGTTGAATTAACTTATTTCCGATCTTCCTGATTGGGGGGCATAATGGCCGGTTTGACTAAAAAAGAAGCAGGTCAAAATTTTGTTGTGCCAAGTGTCGGATATGTACTTTGCACAGCTCTCGTTCTCCTTGTGCCTGAGACGGCGTTTGCAAAGGATATATTTCATCTCAGCCTAACGGCGAGCTGCCCAAGCGCGCAATTTTGTGAAGTTGAAAACCAGAATAATCCTGGAACCCAGACCGCAAGCATCGGGTTCACAAAATTCGAAACCCTGCTGAATAGCTTCACTGATGCCTCTCTTCGGAATACTTTGAGCCTCTATACGCCGGTGTCCAAAGTCGACGCTGTCCTCGACATCAGAGGACTCGGTGCTTTCGCCAGCTATGCGGCCCTTTCCACTCGATTGAATTTCAGCGTCCCCTCTATCGGTGTCGATCTCAGTTTCCAGGGACAGACACGAGACCAGAGCCAGGCCCTGTTCAGGGACTATCTGACCAAGAACGGTGGAGACATCATCTCCCGCCTTTTCCGGGAATTGGCTGCTACGTCGCCAATAGATCCCGTGGCGGGCAATCCGAACAGTCTGATGGCAACCATGAGTGCAGGCGCGTTCGACGTAGCGACGGGTTTCGGCAGCGTCGGGGACAAGAAGGGAACCGGCGATCCGAATACCGGGCCGCTTCCCATCATGCCCAACCAGTTCTCTCTGGGCGGGGACCTTGGCCTGTCCCGCTCCGGCGGGTATGACAGTTTTGTGGCTCACCTGCCGCTGCGCTACATCGTCAAGTTCCGCGATTCCCGTTACAGGTTAACCTTCAACCTGCCCATGACCTATATCCGGACCGAGGGGGCGCAATCGGGTATGGCATCGTTCGGGACGTCGCTGGAGATCCCCGTCATCGGCAAGGCCTGGTCCATCACGCCGTCGGTTCAAGCTGGCCTTGCCGGGTCGCTGGACCTGGGTTCGGCCGCCGCGATGTATTCAGGTGACGTCACCAGCAGCTACGCCTTTCACATCGGCGAGACCGAGGTGAGGCTGGGCAATGGCGTCGGCTATTACAAGTCCGGCGGCTTAACGATCAATGGTCGAACCTACGATTACGGTATCCAGAACACCCTGACCAAGAACGGGATCAGCGTCAGCGTCCCCCTTGAAGGGTCCCTGTTCGGCGATCCCCTGAATCTGCAGGCCTATATCATTGACACACACGCTTTCGGTGATCGGCTCTATATCCAGCATTATGATGAAATCGGCCTTGTCTATGGCACGACGCCAGACCCTTACAAGCAGATGTGGAACTCTTATCGCATCGGGCTGACCTACACGGTGGGCAGGCATTATAACGCCGGCAAGTTCAATTTCGGCTACAGGTTCTAGGGCCGTTTTCTGCTGACAGGGCTCTGCCCCTGGTGGCATGGCCGCCAGAATGCCCGGATGGCCGTCGCCACAGTCCTGCACGCAGGGCACGTTCCTGCGCCATGGGTGAAGCAGAGGGCGCTCCCGGTGATCGCTTGTTTCCTTTGGAGGAGGCGGACATGCGCGTTTGGAACCTTGCCCCGTGGCTGCTCCTGCCATTGTTGCTGGTTGCCGGTGGCTGCGGCTTCGTCGTGATGCCGATCACGCATGACATGGTGGTGGAGGAGCTGAAGTCGCAGGGGGTGACCGAGGCCGATCAGGAAAATCTGAAAGCCGGGCGGCTTGCCCCGGTACGCGAACGCCTGCGGTCGCTCGACAAGCCGGGCATGCCACCTTTGAGCAAGACGCAGTTGGGCCTGCTTTGCGATCTCGAACTCAAGGCCCAGGCCCTCAACGACGCCCTCGAGTGCAACAGCAAATTCCAGAAGAGGGCGGACCTGTCATCGGTAGACGAGTCCGCCGGCAACCACCGCCAGGCCCTGCTGGACCTTGCCATCGGCGACTATGTGGCCGTCGGGAAGCATATTATTGAGGAGAAGGACGACCAGGCGCAATTTTTGCGCATGCTGGCCGACATGCAGAACCCTGCATTACAGGCAACGTCGCTGGTTCCCGCCGAGAAACTGGCGACACGTTTTGCGCAGTCGGACAAGGTCATGTCGTACCTGGGCGCGAAGCTGTTTGCCGAAACGGGGAAGTGCGGGACGGCCATAAGCATCCTGGATGACAAGTTTGACCGACTGCATGCCGATTACGGGCTGGTACAAGGGGGTAACCGACCGACATTCCGGCTCGATCTTGCCAATAGTTTCGCCCGGCGTTACCTGGCGGAATTCTCCTTTGCACCTGCCGCCAATGTCTATGTCGAGTTGCTGGCCGCCCAATGTTACTACATGGAACACCGGACTGCGGATGTCTGGAAATCGGTTGATCGGCTGATGTCCTTTCCCGGTCTGTCGGCCTATGCCGATGTGGAGTGGCAGGTTGTCCACCTGAAAGGTCGGCTGGAACGCGACGCGGGCGATACGGCATCCGCGGCCCTGCATTTCCAGGAAGCCATCGGTCTTCTGGAACGCAACCGGCAGCAGCGGGCCGTGGATATCCTGCTGCCGACGGTGAGCGCCACCACGATGGGTCCCTATGAGGACCTGGTATCCCTGCTGATTGACCAGGACAAGACAGAGGTGGCGATTGAATGGGTCGAACGGGCCCGGTCGCGGCTGCTTGTGGAAAGGCTGGCCGGCCTGTCAACAATCGCTGTCCGGGATGCGGAACAGTCGGTCGCCCATGACCTGCTGAACCAGCGCATCGCCAAGGAACAGGAACTGCGTCTGGCAACCAGCGAAGCCGACGTGCGGGAAGCGCGTGAGCAGCTGAAGGTCATTAACAGGAACATTCGGCAGGTGTCACTCGACCTTGCATGGAAAGTCGGTGATTTCGACAGCCACTTTGCGGACATCAGACCGAAACTGTCCGCCGGCCAGATCGCGGTGATCTTCTTTTCCGTCGACCAAGTGGGGCGTGTCGGCAATACCATGCAAGCCGAAAAGCTTTGGCATGTCTTTGTCCTGACCCCTGACGGGGGCAGGCCCTTGCATATCCGCCTGGGCACGCTGGCTGACCCGGAATTGCTGAAAAGCCTGCGCAAGGCCAACGCGGAGTACGGTCGCTACCTTGATCGCTTGCGTGCCAGTGACAGACAGAATGCAGAGAAGGTCTATGACTTCTTTCTGCGTCCCGTCTTCAACCGTGCCCCGGCCCCGGCGCAGTCGGTCTTGCTTCTGCCCTATGGGGAACTGTTCTCCATTCCCATAGACGCCCTCTATGTTGGCGGGGTGCCCGTGATTGAAGCTCATAATGTGCGGGTTGTGCCCAGCCTGATCGCGCTGGATCACCTGAGGCAGACGGTCACTGTCCCGGTCGCGGGACGGACAATCCTGGGCAATCCGGACCGCCCGGAGAAGCCTATGATTTCCAACGCCGGCGATCAGTTGAAAGCCGTTGAAAGGGCCTTTCCAGGGGACGAGCCGTTTGAGGGTAAGCTGGCCAACATTGCCAATGCCCGGCGCGGGCTAGTCGGGAAACAGTTCCTGCACGTCGTCGCCCATGGCAGGAACGAGCCCGGCGATCCGACAAAATCCCACCTGCTTCTGAGCGAGCAGGCCGGGATCGATGACGGAAATTTCAGCGTGCAGACGATTCACGGCACGCGAGCCACCACGTCGCTGGTGGTTCTGTCCGCCTGCGAAACTGCGGTTCGCGACCAGCTGGGCTATGACACCATCAGCATCGCCGAAGCCTTCCTGGCATCGGGCGTCCGCAGCGTCGTCGCCAGCCACTGGGAGGTTGAGCCGAACGCGACCGCCAAGCTGATGGAACTGTTCTACGCAAATCTGAAACGGCACTCGGTCGCTGATGCCCTGTGGCTGGCGAAGAAGGAGCTGCGGAAGACCTACCCCAATCCCTATTACTGGGCCGCTTTCTCGGTCATGGGCGACGACTTGCAGTTGGACGGCGGAGGAGCCCGATGATGATGATATCAGAATGGCGGCTTGGTTTACGGCGCCTGCTGTCGTCGAAACCGGCTACGATATTTGTGCTGACATTGCTGGGCGTGATAGCGGGCAATCTCGTCGTCTGGCTTTCCCACCAGATGGAAGGCCACTGGATCAAGTATCATGCCGACGCGCTGGCATTTGATATCGGGGCGGAGATCTGGCGGGACGTTCCCGTCGGCACCGAGCAGGTCCAGTTCGCCCTGATCGATATTGATGACGCAACCTTTGCCTCATGGGGTGGCCAAATCCCCTTGCGGCGTGACTATCTGGCTGAACTGCTGCGCGTGGCCGTCAATAGCGGCAGCGCGGCCGTGATCCTGGACGTGGAGCTGTATGATCCGACCGACCAGGACGACGTTCTTCGGCAGTATCTGGCAAGCCTTGATGATCCGGACGGCCCCCCCGTCTTCATGGTGCATGAAGCCCCCAGATTTGACCCGCAGAACCGTGCGCCGGTGAAGCGCAAGGCCAGCGATTGCATGAAATGGCAGCCGACCCCGTTTGACGATGCCACACACGGCAGCCCGCAGGTGCATTGGGTCGCCTACGGCCTGCTGTCCGTTGATAAGGAGGTGCGGCACCTGCGCTACTGGGACTGGACCTGTCAGCCGTCACCCGAGGGTGCGCCCGCCTCCATCCCGTCCCTGTACCTGTCTATGGCGGCGCTGTTTCCGGCGGGTGGCCCTGGCGTCGGCAATGCCTCCGCGCGGCTTAAACAGGTCAGGGATCAGGTCGAGGACAAGCTGCCCAAGCTGCTGGCCTGCAATGCCGGCGATTGTTCGCACGCCGAAAACGCCCCCATCATCAAGCTGGCCAATGGCCGGCAGATCGTCATCGCAAACGGTGCCAAGTCCATTGAGAATATGATCCGCTACTCAATCTTTCCTGCCAGCGCCCTGTCGCCGCGCTCCATCCCTGCAAATCAGGTGATCGACGAGAAGCCAGACAGCCTGTCCATATTGAAAGACCGGGTCGTCGTGATCGGCGCCACGCACGCGCATTCGGCGGATACATGGAACACCCCGCATGAACGGATGCCGGGACCTTACCTGATTTTCAACGCCATCCATTCGCTGGTCAATCTCAGCCCCATGGAGCCTTTGTCAGAGGGCACCCATTTCATGGTTGATTTCCTGGTCAGTCTGCTGGCCAGCACATTGGTGGTCACCATTGCTGCCAGCAGCCGCTTTGCCTTTGTGCAGACGGCGGTTCCATTGCTGATCTGTGCAGTCGTCATTCCCATGGCGGCTATCTGGTACTGGGGCCAAGGCATCTGGATCGACGCAACGGTGCCGGCGATCAGCGCCTTTTTCCATCACAAGCTGATGCATATCGCCTCTCACCGGGCGGCCCACGCCCACCATGAACCCTAGCCCCCGCGCCGATCCATCCCACGCACGCCCCTCCATCGAAACGTTTTGAGAGGAGTATCGACAATGAGACGCATGCTATTGTTGAGTGCCGCGCTGTGGTTTGCCGCGCAAGCCGCCCCCGTATACGCGCAGGACGGGGGTGTCCGGGATGTCATCATCCCGACCAGCACCGTGCGCGTCCTTCCGCCGGGGGAGTCGGCAAGCAACACGGGCGGCCATGTGCCGAATCGATTTGACGCCATCGAGGCCGGGCATCGGTTGGTGTCGGCGGTCGATACAATCGTCAAGATACCCGATGAGAAAGGCTACTTCAACGACATGCACTTGCAGGCAAATGTGCCAACTCAGGTACCTAACAATCCTGTCCCCGCGACGCTCTGGGGCAATATTGCCCGCTGGCTTGGCACGATATTCGGCCGCTGCGACCAGGTTGAAATCGTGACGCCGGCGACGCAGGCCGCCGGCAGCGACATCAGTGCGCTTTTCACACGGCCGACAAAGCTTGCCGCCGGTCGAACCGCCAT
The DNA here is from genome assembly GCA_943371025.1 of Hydrogenophaga intermedia. Taxonomy (GTDB): domain Bacteria; phylum Pseudomonadota; class Alphaproteobacteria; order Azospirillales; family Azospirillaceae; genus Niveispirillum. Next base: position 28,683 of record CALRTC020000031.1, on the reverse strand, counting down.
TGTTTGGCCTGCCGTCGGCGCCAATGCGCTGTCCGGTGCAACCTTGTCCCGGAACGGAAACGTCCTGGCCCGGGCCGTGCTGGGGGGCGACGGAATGTGGCGGATCAGCCTGCCGAGTGGCAAGGCGCTTGAGCCGGGCAATTATGACCTGCTGCTGACGGATACGACCGGCCATGTGTCGCCCGTCCGGCTGGTCGCCCTGGCGGGAGCACCGCCGTCAGACCAGCGGCTTCTGGGCCGCGGTGTCGATTTTCTGGACTTGATCCAGCTATCGACCGTTGATTACGGCAGTTGGCGGCTGGAGGCCTTCAACCGACTGCTTGGCGTTGACGGGACGAATGCGCCCCTGGCGCAGCGGGGGGCCATGATGCTGGCCCGGGGCGTGGCGATACCGCCCTATGAGGAGGAGGATGGACCGCCTGCCACAGACCATGCAGGAGCAGGTGGCAGTTCTCCGTGACCGGACGGCCCCAATTCTACAAGCTCACCCTACGCCTGGATCCAGGTCGGCTATAAACGTTGTGCGGCGACGACCGATCCCGGCGCGCTTGCGAACCATCGGGAACACGACGGATATCAATGTCTACGACGTGCCTGGATGTGCCAAAATCCCAACGTCGTTTCCAGGCACCGGCATTGAGGTTTTGTAGTCATATTGGCGTGTGCAGGTAGAACATCCTTTATGTGAACTCCCCACATGCTTGAACATCTTTGATTTCCCGGCGGGATACTTGTGCTACGCTCACGTGAACAGCCGCTTGCAAGGGTATGTTCGTGAATCGCCTTGATGTAGCCATCGCCGAAACAGGTGTCTATCTGCCATGCAGGGCGGAGCGATCGGAAAGTTTTGATCTCGAATGGGGATTACAATTGGGCACGACCGCGCGGGCCACGGGGGTGGAGCAGCGGTATTGTGCCGGGATTGAGGAAACGGCGTCGATGATGGCTGCCGCCGCGGTGCGGACGGCGGCAGACAAGTTGCCATCGCAACTTGACCCGGTGGACCGCCTGATCGTCGCGTCTATCATGTCCGAACAGCCAATTCCCACGACGGCGGCCCTAACGGCGGCGCGACTTTCGCTTGGGCGGCCGGTGGCTGCCTATGATATCAATGCATCCTGTCTCGGCTTCATACAAGCGGTGGAGGCGGGAGCAACGGCCATCGCCGCAGGGCTTTCTCAGGCAACGGCAGTTGTTGCTGTGGATATGGCCAGCCTGGGCCTGGATCGCACTGACCGCCACGCCGCGCCGCTGTTCGGCGACGGTGCGGCCGCAGCAATTCTTGTGCCCTCTGACGGTGCATCCGCAATCCTGGCTATCGCCCTGGAGACTCATCCGATAGGCGTGGAACTCTGTGAGATCCGGGCCGGTGGGTCGCGTTTCAATCCCGTCCGACCGCCACCGTCGCTGCGTGACTATCTGTTTCGCATGGATGGCATCGCGCTGGCTCGACTGGCTATGGCACATCTGCCAGACTTCATCACCCGTGTGCTGGATCAGGCCGGGGTCGGTATCAGGGACATCGCCTGCGTCATCCCGCATCAGGCGAGCAGGCTGGGCCTGAAGTTCTTGCGCAACTGGCTGGGGCCGGATGGGCCGCCAATAGTCGACATTCTGTCCACCCATGGTAATCAGGTCAGCGCTTCGCTGCCCACCGCGCTGCACGCGGCGGTGACAGAGGGGGTGTTGCGACGGGGACAGTTGGGATTAATGGTTGGTACCGCTGCCGGCTTTGGCATGGGTGCCATGGTCTTCCGGTACTGACCCATGTACGTGCATCTCGATCTGATGGAAGTAGGAAATTGCCGACATCCGGCCTGCATGGTCACCGGACGGTTTGGTTTCGCTGTGGCACGGTTTCCGGCGTTGGTGGCGCGGATCAGCCACCCCACCGAGGGAGTCTTCCTGTTCGACACAGGCTATGGTGAGAGGCTGGCGCGGTCGCGTGATCCGGTGGCGCGGGCCTATCGTCGGCTACTTCCTTATCAATTGGAGAAAGGAGAGGCCTGCTGCCACCAACTGGCGGCAGCCGGTATCGGTAAAGGGGATGTGCGTGGCATTGTTCTTTCGCATCTGCATCCCGACCATGCCGGCGGGTTGTCGGATTTTCCCGACGCCGCCATCTTCACGGCGACCGACGCCCTGGCAGGCCTGCGAACCGCCGGCTGGCGAGATCGGGCGCGTCTGGGGCTTATCCGGGACCTGTTTCCCCCCGGTCTGGAGGCGCGGGTCCGGACGGTCGATTCCCGCCCACAGGCGTACCATCGCCTGCCCGGTCTGGCGGCAGGGACGGACCTGTTGGGGGATGGAAGTCTGATCGCCGTCCCGCTGCCCGGCCATGCGCCAGGTCATATCGGCCTGCTGCTGACGGCGCAGAACGGGCGGGAGGTGCTGTTGGCCGCTGATGCCGCCTGGCTATCGGTCTGCATCCGCGACAGGCTGGAGCCTATGGCGCCGGCCCGCACCTTTATCGCCGATTATCCGGCTTATCGCCGCACACTTCACGCCCTGCACGATCTGTCGCGGCTGCATCCGGACCTGGCCATCGTGCCATCCCATTGCGGGGAGGCCATTGCGGCCTTGCGCCATGAACTTCGCTGACGCTGCTACCGCGTTCCTTCGCGCCAAGCTGCTGGGACGTTGTCCTGCCCTGCTACTGCGCGCGGAGCAGCAGCGACCAGAATTGGCCAGCAGGCCGGTGATCGGCCAGGATGAATACCGTGCGGATTTTGCCAGCCACAATGCCTTGGGGCTGAACCTGGAACAAGCCCGTGTCCTGGCCCAACGCGAGGCCGAAGGCGGTGATACAGGCCATAACGGTGTTAGTTTCGGCCTGTCCACCGGCACGACGGGGGAGCCGGGGGTGTTCATTGCCAGTGGCCGAGACCGTGCCCGATGGTTGGGTAGCTTCCTGGCCCGTGTCGTGCCGGCGGCCCTGCTATTGGGGGGGAAGGTCGCCATCCTGCTAAGACATGACAGCCGGCTGTATCACCAGACGGGCGGACGCACGGTCCATATCCCCTTGTCGCTGGGGGAGGAGGCATGCGCGGCGGCGCTGGTCGAAACCGGTCCCCGGATACTCATCGGGCCGCCCTCGGCCTTGCGCCGTATCGTGGAGGTGGGAAGGCTGGGTCGCCACCTGTCCTCCGTCCGTCTTGTCATCACCGGCGGGGAGCCGCTCTGGCCGGACGATGCGGCCTTGCTGGGCGACGCTTTCGGCGCCCCCGTCCGACAGGTCTATCAGGCAGCGGAGGGTTTCTTTGCCGTCGGCTGTACACATGGAAGGCTGCATTTCAACACAGATCTGGTGCGGGTGGAACGGGCGGGGATTGAAGGGGCGCCGGGTCGGTTCGTGCCCATTGTCACCGATCTGGTGCGCGATGGGCCTCAACGCATGGTGCGCTACCGGACAGACGACGTGGCCGTGGCGAGCCCCGGTTCCTGTCCCTGCGGATCGGCCCTGCCTGCCGTGGCCGGTATCGAGGGGAGGCTGGCGGATGTGCTGATCGACCCGCGCGGCCGACTGCTTTTTCCCCAGGACATCAGCGGTGTTCTGGTGCCCGCTCTGGCGGGCTCCTGGTTTCGCGTCGTGCAAACGGACGGCGCGCTGACATTGGACCTGCCCGCTGGCGTGCCAGGACCAGTGGCCAGCCGTGCAGCACGGTTGCTGAATGGGTTTGCGGGCATGCCGGTAACTGTCCAGGCGCTGCCGCCGCTGCCGCTGACTGCGAAGTTTCGCCGTACCCTTCGCCTCTCACCGACAGGGGCTGCCTCCTTGCTTTCCCGGCTTCAGCCGCCCGTCATCCTGTCCACGACATCCAGGAATGCGTTGGACGGATCATAGCGCGCGGCGGCCGCGCGCAGAGCCGGCAAACCGGGGCAGGTGTCCGACGCCATGATCTGGTCCAGGGCCGCCAGCATCTGCGGGCTGCGCAGATGCTTGACCCGCAAGCCCGCCCCTTTGGCCGCGATCCGGGCGGCATAGTCGAATTGGTCATAATCGTGCGGCACGACGATGGCCCGTCGTCCCATGGCGATGCAGGCATAGGAAATGCCGGCCCCGCCATGGTGGATGACGGCGTCAAAGTGTCCAAGCGCGTTTTGGTAGGACAGGAAGGGCAGCATCACGGCATTGTCGGCCAACCGGATCATGGCATCGCCCATCCGTTCCGGCTGTCCCAAAGTAACGGTGAAATGCATGCTGGGCAGCTTTGCCGCCAGCCAAGCGACATCTGCCGCCAGATTCTTCTTGGCCCAGGGCAGGTGGGTTCCCAAGCTGATCAGAATGTTGGGCCGATCGGTAGCCAGCAGCGGCGGTGGTTGCGCCGTTTCGGGGTTGGCGAAGATAGGGCCGATCATTCGAAAGCAGGACGGCCAGTCGCGACTAAACTCCAGTTCCGTCAGACCGAAACCGAGGATAGCCTCGGGGGAATAGCAGGCCTCCGTCCCGTCCCGGCGATAAACGCCGGTTCCCAGTGCTTCCAATTGCCCGGATACCGCCACGGCCATGCCGTGCTTGGCCAAACGGGTCAAGGTTCGCCCCGCCGCGTCGCGCAGCCGATACCCGATCCCGTCGCCTTCGGTCCAGCCGCCCATGTAGCAGGGAACTCCGCGTCGGTTCTCGATGGCGAAGGGCGTGGCGATGGTGGTGATCCAACCGACCCCCATCGCTTGCGCCACCAATCCGGCCGAAATGGCGACTGAATCGGCGACCACCAGATCCGGTGGCGTCTCACGCCACATTGCCCCCAATTGGTCGCGGGCCGCCACGGCCAGGGCCAGACTGGCGCGCAATTGCGCCAAAAGACGCCGCGGGTTGCTGCCAACGGCACTATCGGTGTTCGCGATCTGTTCCAAGGCAGCCCCGCCCAGACAGGGTAGTGAAGATGCCGGCAGGTTTCGAGCCGCGACGGCAGGCAGCTTGGCCACACCGGTGATGACTTCCACCGGGTACCCCGCCGATTGCGCTGCCGCCGCTAACTCCAGCAGTGGGTAGAGATGACCGGCGAAGGGGGGAGCTACGAAGGCGATACGCGGTTTGCTCATCGACCGGTCTCTGCCAGGAAGCTGCGGGTCATGGCGATGGCTTCTGCATTCTGGTAATAATCCAGATGGCCGCAATCAGGCCGGAAATGGACCACGCCGCGCCAGAGGTACCGGCTCCACCCATCGCGGCTTCCCTGCATCACCAGCAGGCTGGACAGAAGATCGAGGCGGGGCGACCGACCGGCGGGACCGAGGGCAACAACATGAATCTCCGGACCGGGCGGCAGGTCCGGCAGAATAGCCGACAGCAAGTCGATGCCGCAGCTTCCCGTGACCAGGAACAGCTTCTCCCGCGTCCGATCCAGCAGGACGCCCAATATGGCGGTCAGCGCCGCCAGATAGACCGTGTCACATCGGGCCCAGACCCATTGCCGGGCATTGCGCAGGCTGGCCCGCGTCAGCGATGGTGACGGGGCAGGCACGGCGAATTGCTGATGCCAGGGAAAGCCGGTCCGCGTGATCTCCACCCCGTCCGGCGCAACCGCCGCCAAAAAGTCCAACTTGTCGGGCGGCAGCAGGCTGGATCGTAGACAGCTCTGCCCGGTCAGAAGACAGAGCCGTCGAGATGCCACCGGCAGAAGGAAGCCATCCTCGGACAATCCTGCCAAGCGTAGGCGATAGGGTTCAGCCATCACTGATCCGCTTTCCGTCCAGCACCATGCGCCGTCCCCGCCACAGGATGCGGTTGCCACCCAGCCCGGCCGTGATCGCGTGCAGCGGCATCAGCAGTTCGGCCATCAGGTCGAAGACCAGATCGGTCGGCCGCCCGCCACCGCGCAGATGGTAAACCCCCAGCGCCTTGCCCAACATCAGGGTCACCCCCGCCACCATGGCCCCAGGCCCCGCCAAGGCCGCCGCCAGCAGCAGCGGCAGCCCCAGCAGGCCCGGCAGCAGCACCAGAGCCAGCAAGGAAACGGAAATATTCTCCCTCAAATACAGGCGGGCGAACACCATCCAGCGGCGCATCAGGCTGAAATAATGCCCGGCATTGCCGACGCTGGTGACGATGGTGACCGGTATGTCTACCTGCACCACACGCCCACCGCCATTCCGGAACAGGCGGGCCAGGGCGTAATCATCTGTCACCTCCCGGTCGATGGCGGTGAAGCCCCCCAGCCGGCGCAGATCCTCGGTGCGCATTACCGTGAACATGCCATTGACCGTGCGCGACAGGCCCAGCCTGGAAGCAGGCAGATAGGTGAGGGTCGCATTGGCATTGACGAATCCGGTGACCAGCCGGGACCAGACGCTGCCTCGCGCTGCATAGAGCGGCAGACCTGTGACAAGACAGTTCGGTGCCGCCAGCCCTGCGGCCCGGCCTAATGCATCAACTGCCAGCATGCTGTCATCATCCAGGACAGCGACAAAGGTCGTCTCCACCTTCGTCAACCCACGGGCCAGCTTCACGGTCTTGGGGTTCAGGCCGGGCGCCGGTGGGGGCGCGATATCCAGATGCACATCGGCCTTGATCCCTGCCGCGGTCGCCTGGGCCAGGGCCTCCCCAGCGGCAGCCTGTCCCGCCTTATCGTTGCTGTCCAGCAGCCAGATGTAGCGCGCGCCACCGGCCTGGCGCAGGTTGGCTGCCAGACAATCGACGAGGGCAGGGTCGCCGCCCAGGATGGGCTGTAACACGGTAACCGCTTGCTCAGGCTGTGGCATGGAGCTGGTCGCCCGCTGTCGCTGCCGCTCAGACAGGGCCAGAAACAACCGCGCGAGGTTCAGTACGCCATAGACGATGGCCAGGAGGATGAACCAGAACATGCTATTCATGGCACAGCCCCCGCCTTCTGCCACTCTATGAAGGCGTTCACGCCCTGTTCGGGTGTGAAGGGCGGCGGTCCCAGCAGTGACAGCATGCGTGTCACGTCGAAAGTCTTGGAATGCGCCACGGCGGATACGCCGAACCGGGTGATGGGTGGTTCCCGCCACCCCAGCAGCCGGCTGGAAACCACTTCTGCCGCACGGGCCATACGCATGGCGGTCGGCACGGCAAGGTGCAGTCGCGGTGCCGGATAGCCCAGCCTGGAGAGTATCTGGGCCAACAACCTATCGGTTTCCTGCGGGCAGGCGTCGGTCACATTGACGGCACCGCCTATCCCAAGCACCATCGCCCGTTCAATGGCATGCACCAGATTGCCGATATAGACCATATCGGCGATGGCCGCGCTGCCGTCGGGACGGACGATGCTTGGGAGCATTCCCTTGGCGGCGGCGCGCAGGATGCGGGGAAAGAGTACAGTGTCGCCAGGCCCGTAAATGGCACGCGGTCGAAGGATCAAGGCGTCCGGCCTCTGCTCTCGGACCAGTCGTTCTGCCTTCCGCTTCGCGCCAGCATAGAGGTTGGCAGGGGGGTCCGGAAAGGGGCTGTCCTCCGTCAGGTTGAACTGATCCCCCAGGACATAGAAGACCGCAGTGGTGGAGATGAAGATGAACTGCCCCACCTGCCGGTCCTGAGCATGGCGCAGCAGATTGGATGTCGCATTAACGATATGCGCCTGATAGGCGGCCGGAGCCGCCCACGGGGACGCTAATGCGGCTGCATGGATGACCACGTCATGGCGTGGCAGGTTACTGGGCAGTGGATGGGAGAGATCGTGAAGGATCTGCCGGTCAACGCTTCCCACCCGCGCGGTACTACGACTCAAGCCGGTGACCGTCCATCCGGAGCGTCGTAAGTGCCTGCCTAGGGCCCCTCCCAGAAAGCCGCTGGTACCGGTGATCAGGGCCGTGCCAACTTTCATCATATCCCGGACCGCCTGGACGAGTGGAGACAATGGCGTCCCGCATTATCATTCGCGCTTGCACCAAGGGCAACTTTCGCGTCGTAATCAACCGGCAGCTGCTATCTCTTTGGATGTTGGCGCTGCAGGAATGTTCCTGGGCAGGGGGCACTTAGACAATCCGCCGTTGCCTCGCCCGCCAATACTTGGCGTGTTTCGTCCGCTTCGCTGTGTCGTCGGGCCAAAACCCGCCCGTCCGCTTCCGGCCCCGAACCGGCCAGAAGGCGAGCAAAAGTCATCGGTTTCTGGGGGAGTAGCCTTGTTAGATATTCACGGATAAATTGTCATGCCATCGGTCAAATCGAGCCCCCGCATCCAATTAAGCCCCGTAACCTCAATAAGTTACGGGGCTTTTCGCTGTCTGCTCCAAACGCACGCCAAAACCCTGCAGGTAACATATAGGTAACAGCAGAGAGTGAAAGTGGGCGTAGATAAAGCCCATACTCAGTTCCACCGACCAAGTCACAAAGCTCGCGAATCGCTCAATAAGCCCGCTGGCGATGCTCCGCGCGATACCATGAGGCCCAAGGGAAGCCTCTATGGCTGATCTGTTATGCGTTTCTGTAACTGGAGCTGTGTGTGCAAGGGTAACGCATCTTGGAACCTAGCTGGAAGCTACCCTCCTGGCAGCGGCGCATCAGTGCATCAATCAGACTTGGCGGTGGGGTCGGGCCCGACAATTCCTCGCTGGGCATGATCAGTGCGACAATCGCAACCAGCGCCTCATCCTGGCCGAAGACGGGTGCGGCGATGGCACCGTAGCCGATATTGTACTTGTTGCTGTCCCAGCAATAGTACAGGCGATGGATGTCCGCAATCTGACGGGTGAATATCTCCTCGTTCTCCACCCGGAAATCAGGTTCACGCTGCTTCAGGTGGGCCAGCATCTCGCGCCGCCATTCACGCGGCTGAAAGGCATAGGCGATGCGAGCGCTGGGGGAATGGGGCAGGGACAGGACCAGCCCGACGCTGACATCGATGCGGATGGCCGTGGTGGCCGGCAGGCATTTGGCGACAATGGCGTCCCCGCCGGCCGGTGCGCACAGCAGCACCGTCCGTCCGGTCTCCCGATTCAATGCCTGAAGAACGGGGTCCAACAGGGCCGACAGGTTCTGCCGGCCCGCCCCGATCTGTCCCCAGCGGACAACGCGCCAGCCCAGCCTGAACCCCCGTCCCTGTGTCAGGCGGGAGGCCAGCCCCAGCGCTTCCAGGTTCGCCATATGGCGCGACACCCGCGACTTGGTCATGCCCAGGGCGTCGGCGATCTGCTGCACGCCTTGGGGCTGCTCCGCCTCGGCCAGAAAATCAATGATGGCCGAGGCCGTGGCCACGGCTTCGATCTTGGGCGGCGCGGATTGCGGGGCGCGGCGGCGCGGGTCTCGGTCGATCATGGCAAAAGCCTATCCGGCTGTTGCGGCCACTGCAACTGCGGCTGGTGCCATGTTGCGACTGGCGGTACGCGACGCCTAGGGTCCAACCATCTGCCCGGGCACCTGTTGGCAAACAAAACCGGCAAGAGAGGCGACAAGATGGTGAGTGCCGCACAGAATGAACGTCTGGTCCGGGTCGGTCCGGGCACACCCATGGGGGAATTGCTGCGCCGCTACTGGCATCCCGTCGCGGCCATTTCGGAACTGGAGGATAATCCCATCAAGCCCTTGCGCCTGATGGGGGAGGATCTGGTTCTGTTCCGCAACGCCGATGGCAGCCATGGATTGATCGATCGCCGCTGCCCGCATCGTGGCGCCGACATGTCATACGGCATCCTGGAAGAGGATGGCTTGCGCTGTTCCTATCACGGCTGGTGCTTTGCGAAGTCCGGCCAATGCACCGAACAGCCATTCGAGGATATTGCCAATCCCCGTGCCCGTTTCCGCGATAAGATCCGTACCAAGGCCTACAAGGTGGAGAAGCGGGCTGGCATGCTCTGGGCCTATCTGGGGCCGGACCCGGCGCCGCTGGTGCCCAATTGGGAACCCTTCACCTGGGCCAATGGCTTCACCCAGGTGGTTTTCGCTGACATTCCCTGCAACTGGTTCCAGTGCCAGGAGAATAGCTGCGATCCCGTGCATTTCGAATGGATGCACCGCAACTGGTCGTCCCGCCTTTTCGGCAATGGCACCTATGGCCCGACGCATCTGGAACTGAAATTCGACGAGTTCGAATTCGGCCATATCTATCGCCGGGTGCGGGAGGATACGGACAAGGACAGCCAGCACTGGACGGTCGGCGCCACGGCGCTGTGGCCCAACGCCTTTTTCCTGGGCGACCATATCGAATGGCGGGTGCCCGTGGATGACGAGAATACCCTGTCAGTCACCTGGATGTTCCACCGTGTGCCCAAGGACCGCGAGCCCTTTGTCCAGAAGCGCGTGCCCTGGTGGAAGGGGCCGATCAAGGACGCTGAAGGCCGCTGGATCGTCTCCCACGTCATGAACCAGGACATTGTGGGCTGGGTGGGCCAAGGCACCATCGCCGACCGCACGGCCGAACATCTGGGCCAGAGTGACCTGGGCATCATCATGATGCGCCGCTGTTTTGAGAAGAACATGAAGCTGGTGGAGGAAGGTCAGGAGCCGATGGGCGTGATACGCGACGCGGAACGCAACCGCTGCATCGAACTGCCCATCAAGCATCGGGAACTGTTCACCCAGTCCATGACGCTGGAGGAGAGCCGGGCCCTGTCGCGCAAGCTGGCCTACAACCTGAACCAGCCGCATTACCAGCATCAGACCGGCCAGCCCGAAGCGGTGAAGCGTGAATATCAGATCGCCATGGGCATGATCGCTGAGGATGCGGTGGAGACGCTTTAGGGGCGGTGGGGAATTGCCGGAAGCATGTCTTTTTTGCCTCCCCCGCGAAAGCGGGGGTCCAGGGGCCACAAGCCCGACCTTTCAGCAATGGAGGACGACGCTGCCGCTACCGTCTTTCCCGGGACCCCTGGACCCCCGCTTTCGCGGGGGAGGCAGGCACAAGCAATATGAACGGCAACCCCTAATCCATCTTCGCCTGGATACGGTCGAGGATGTCATGGAACAGGGCCAGTTCACCGGCAGACATCAGGGAAGCGATCATGGCGTTTTCGTCCGCCCGCATGGGCAGGATTTCGTCATGGATGGCCTGGCCCGCCGGTGTCAGTTCGAAATGGATGGTGCGGCGGTCCGCCGGGTCGGGTAGGGCGCTGACCAGCCCCTTGTCCAGCAAGGTGGCGGTGGCGCGGCTGATCTGGCCCTTGTCCGAACAGGTGCGGGTGGAAATGGCTTGTACGCTGGTGGCCCGCCCGGTGGCGATCTGTGCCATGGCCCGCCATTCGGCCAGCGTCAGGCCGTGCCTTTCGGTGAAGTATCGCGTGGAGCGCCGGTTGATCAGGCGGGACACGATGGAAAGCCGGTAGGACAGAAAAGTTTCGATATCCGCGGGTTCGGGGCTGGTCATGGCTCTGCTGCCGGTAGGCTCTGTGGTTCCTCAAGGGCTTAGTGCGCCCCTAAGGTTGATAAGTCAACAATGCATCGGCGGCGAGGCTGCCGACGAATGGAGGGTCAAGGCATGAAACTGGGCACGATCCGGCTGAACGGAAAGCCGCAGGTGATCGCACGGGTGTCGGACGACAAGGGCGTGGCATTGCCCTTCACCTGGATGGAGGATCTGATCCTGGCCGGCAATGCCGGGCTGGGCGCGGCCGCCGACGCCATTGCCAAGGCAGTCGCCGGCAGCCTGCCGGTGATCGACCTGACCCAGGCCGACTGGATGGCGCCCAATCCGCGCCCGTCGAAGATCCTGGGCTGTGCGGTCAACAACAACAACCTGAACAGCAAGGCCTACAAGCCGATGACGGCCCCGATGTTCTTTATCAAGGGCCGCAATGCCCTGACGGGGCATAACAAGACCATCGACATCCTGAAGGAACACGGCCAATCGATCCCGGAACCTGAGCCGGTGATCGTGTTTGGCAAGACGGCCAAGAATATCCAGCCGGAAGAGGCGCTGGATCATGTGTTCGGCTACACGCTGACCAACGATGTCACGGCCAGCGGGGTGAAGTTCAGCCAGGACGCCATCGCCCTGAAACAGACGCCCGATCTGGTGAAGCCGCACCATCTGGCATGGCGCGAAACCTTCGGGCCGGAGGATACGTACCTCTATTTCATCTACCACGCCAAGTCGAAGGCGGCCGACACGTTCGCCGCCATGGGCCCCTGGCTGACCACCAAGGACGAGATCAAGGACCCCAACAAACTGTCGGTGCGCGGCTATATCGATGGGGAATGCTATACCGACGACAGCACGGCCAATTATTTCTTCCCCATTGAGCGGGTGATCGCCGAGGCGTCGAAATGGTTCACCATGGAACCGGGCGACTGCATCCATCCCGGCACGGCCTCCAAGGGCACGGCAAAGCATCCCAAGGGCAATGTCGGCACCTATCTGGGCCTCTATGACGGCAAGCTGACCGATGTGGAGATAGAGGGGCTGGGCCGCCTGTCGAACCGCGTCAACCTGGTAAAGTGAGGGACGGACGATGAGCGTGATCGACGTCCATACCCATATGATCGGGGCCGAATGGCTGGACATGCTGCGCCGCCACGGGAGCCCGAAATATGAGGTGAAGAATACCAAGGCCGGGCAGGAAAGCATTTTCCTGCATGGCGCGCCCTTCATGACCCTGTTTCCGGAGATGCTGGATTTCGATCTGCGCATCCGCAACATGGACCGGGCCGGGGTTGATCTGGCCATCGTGTCGCTGACCTGCCCCAGCGCCTATTGGGGCGGAGAGGAGGTCAGCGCGCAGGCGGCCCGCATCATGAACAGCCTGATGGAGGAACAGCAGGACCGCTATCCCAACCGGCTGCGCTGGTTCGCGACCCTGCCCTGGCAATATGCCGGTGCTGCCGTCGCGGAACTGGACCGGGCCGTCGTGGCCGGTGCGGCGGGCGTGTTCGTGACCGCCAATGTCGATGAGCGCAACCTGACCGATCCGCAATTCGCCCCCATCTGGGATGCCATCGACCGGCACGGCCTGCCCGTGCTGGTGCATCCCACGGCGCCACAAGGGGCGGCACAGATGGGCATGGATGAATATGGGCTGGTGCCGCCCGTGGGTTTCATGTTCGACACGACGCTGGCCATCTCCCGCATGATCTTCGACGGGTTCTTCGAGCGGTACCGCAACCTGAAGATCATCGCCGCCCATGGCGGCGGCACCTTGCCGTACTTGGCCGGGCGCCTGGACCGCTGTCACGAGCGCATACCGGCTTGCGCGGAGAAGATCACGCTGCCGCCCAGCCACTACCTGCGCCAGATCTATTATGACGCGGTGGTGTATGAGAAGGCGGCGCTGGACCTGTGCGTGCATGTGGCGGGCGGGCCGGAACGGGTCATGTATGGCTCCGACTATCCGCACAATATCGGCGACATGGCCGGCTGCCTGGACCGGGTAAATGCCATGGGCGGGTCGGTGGCCCGCAAGATCAAGGGCGAGACGGCAGAAAAGCTGTTCGGCCTGTGAGCAAGGGGGACATGATGACGGTTGAACCACGCTTGATCATCGACGGACAGGCCCGCATGACAGCGGCGCGGTTCGACGTCATCAACCCGGCCACCGGGGTGGCCTTCACCACCTGCCCGCAGGCGGGACCGGCGGACCTTGACGATGCGGTCGCCGCCGCCCGCCGGGCCTTTCCCGCCTGGGCGGCGATATCGATTGATGATCGCGCCGCCCGCCTGCTGGCCATTGCCGATGCCCTGGAGGCGCGCAAGGCGGAGATCATCCAACTGCTGTCTACCGAACAGGGCAAGCCCATGGCGGGCGGTGCCGCCGGTGAGGTGGGGGCCGCCATCATGTGGACCCGCTTCACGGCGGGTCTACGGCCAGAGGTCGAATTGATCCAGGATGATGCCACGGCGCGCATCGAACTGCATCGCCGGCCGCTGGGTGTGGTGGCTTCGATTACGCCCTGGAACCACCCCGTCCTGATCGCCGCCTGGCACATCATGCCCGCGCTGCTGGCCGGCAATTGCGTGGTGATCAAGCCGTCATCCTACACACCGCTGTCCACCCTGCAGCTGGTGCAGATCGCGGCCGGCCTGCTGCCGCCCGGCGTGCTGAACGCCGTGACGGGGGAGGGGGCGATGGGCCAGGCCATCAGTGGCCATCCCGGCATAGACAAGATCGTGTTCACCGGCTCTACCCCCACCGGCCGGCGGATCATGGCCAATGCGGCCCGCAATCTGAAGCGCCTGACCCTGGAACTGGGCGGCAATGACGCGGCCATTATCCTGCCCGACGCCGATGTGGATGCCATCGCGCCCAAGATCTTCGCCAAGGCTTTCGGCAATAGCGGCCAGACCTGTGCGGCACTGAAGCGGCTTTATGTGCATGACAGTCTGCATGACGCGCTGGCCGTACGTCTGGCCGATCTGGCGCGGGCGGCCAGGATGGGGCCGGGTGATGATCCGCAAAGCCAGTTCGGCCCCGTGCAGAACCGGGCGCAGTTCGACCGTGTCTGTGAGCTGGCCGCCGATGCGCGGGCACAGGGCGGACGGTTCCTGACGGGGGGTGAGCCGCTGCCCGGCCCCGGCTATTTCTTCCCGCTGTCCGTCGTGGTCGATGTGACGGACGGCATGCGGGTGGTGGACGAGGAACAGTTCGGCCCCATCCTGCCCATCATCCGCTATCACGATGTGGAGGATGCGCTGGCCCGCGCCAATGCGGGGGAGAATGGGCTGGGCGGGTCCGTCTGGTCGTCCGACGTGGCGACGGCAACCCTGCTGGCCCAGCGGCTGGTCTGCGGCACGGCCTGGGTCAATGACCATGCCAGCCTGTCGCCCGCCGCCCCCTTTGGCGGGGCCAAGCAGTCGGGCATTGGCGTGGAATTCGGCCTTCACGGCCTGCAGGAATATCAGCAGGTGCAGGTGCTGCGGGTGGCGAGGTAGGGAAATGCCCCTACCGCCGCTCCCCGATCACATTGCGCAGCGTGCCGATGCCGTCGATCTCGATCTCCACGACATCGCCGGGTTCCAGATAGCGGCCGGTCTCAAACCCGCAGCCATTGCCCATGGTGCCCGACCCCAGCACGTCGCCGGGATAAAGCGTCTCGTCCCGGCTGATGAAGGCGATGCAGGCTTCGAACCGGTGCTGCATGTCGCCCGACCGGCCCACGCCCTGCGTTTCGCCATTGATGCGGCAGCGCATGGTCAGCGCATAGGGATCGGGCAGGTCGTCGCGGGTCACAATCCAGGGGCCCATGGCGTTGCCCGTGTCGAAATCCTTGCCCTTGCTGGGACCCATGCGGAACTGCTGATCGCGGACCTGTTCGTCGCGGGCACTGAAATCATTATAGATCGTGTAGCCGAAAATATGGTCGCGTGCCCTGTCGGTCGTGATGTCCACGCCTTTGCGGCCAATGACGGCGGCGAATTCCACCTCATAATCGAGCGTGCGGCTGAAGCGCGGCCATTGGATGGTGCTGCCATGGCCGGAACAGGTCATGCGGTTGCCCTTGAAATAGAAGGGCCGCTCGTACCAGATCGCCGGCAGCGCGTAGGCACCGCTGGTCTTATAGGAAAGATAGGCAGCTTCCGGGTCGGGCTGCGTGGCCGCCCGCATGCGCATGCTGGTTTCCAGCGCTTGGCGGCAATGCAGCTCAAAATTCGCGAAGTCGCGGATGGAATTGGGCACCGGCAGCGGCGCCAGAAAGCGCACCGCATCGGGCGACAGCAGATGGTCGCCCCGGTTGCAGGCCAGCAGGTCGGCGATGGCCGGAAGGCTGCGTTCCTCCGCCTCGATGATGGATTGCATGCTGGCCAGGAAGGGGGCGGCATCGGCCGCCGTCAGGTCCAGCAGCCGCCCATCCGCCGTCACGGCGGCGGTGCGGATACGGCCTTCATGTTCGATCGTCGCCAGCTTCATGGAACGGTCCCTCATCCTTGCTTGCTGGCCAAGGCTTAAACCTGATACCGTTGACTTGTCAACCAATGGAGTTTCGACATGGCGGAAATCGTTCTGGGCATCGGCTGTGCCCACACGCCACAACTGCACACGCTGGCCCGCGACTGGGATATCCGGGCGGCCCGCGACCGGCAGGATGGCGTGCCCTTCTGGTACAAGGGCCGCAAACTGCTCTATGCGGAGTTGGAGGCGCTGCGCCGGCATGAGGATATTGGCAGCCAGCTTTCCATGCCGATCCGGGAAAAGGCGCTGGAGAAAAGCTTCGCCGCCATGGACCGGCTGCACGCGCTGTATCGGCAGGTGGACCCGGACGTGGTGGTCATTGTCGGCAATGACCAGAAGGAGATTTTCAGCGGCATGATCCCGGCCTTCGCCATCATCGCCGCCCCCACCATTGCCAACATGCCGCGCACGGCCGAACAGAATGCCCGCCTGCCGGCGGGGATCGAGATCGCGGACCATGGCCACCTGCCCGACAGTCCAATCGATTATCCCGGTCACCGCGACCTGGGCCTGCATCTGGCCGGGCATCTGGTGCGGGAAGGCGGGTTCGACGTGACCCTGTGCCATGAGAAGCCGACGGTGCAGGGCCCGCAATCCCTGCTCTATGGCATGCCGCACGCCTATGGCTTCCTTTATAAGAACATCATGCGCGACCATGTGAAGCCGCATGTGCCCGTCGATGTGAATTGCTGGTATTACGAGAACAGCCCCACTGCCGCCCGCTGCTATGATTTCGGCGCGGGCTTGGCCCGGGCGATCCAGGCCTGGGACAGTGATGCACGGGTGGCCCTGTTCACTACGGGCGGCCTGACGCATTTCGTGGTGGATGAGGACTGGGACCGGCAATTCCTGACCGCCATGGCATCGGGAGAGGCGGACTGGCTGCGGTCCATCCCGCAGAACGAATTGATGGCCGGTACATCGGAATGCAAAAGCTGGATTGCCACGGCGGCCGCCATGAACCAGGCCGGGCTGAAGATGGAACTGGTGGATTACCAGCGGCTTTACCGGACGGAGGGGGGAACCGGTTCTTCCTGTGGCTTCACGGCTTGGTTACCATCGTAGGAATGTAAAGCGAGACAGAATATCGCAATACGTGACCAGTTGGCTTCACCCCCGTGCCGGCTTGTGTTAAGTCTGCTGAAGGGTGCGTCCTTGCCGGACGCGCGGGAGGGCGTCATGTCGTCGATGGAAGATGAGCAGGAGGAGGGCAAATCCTCCTCCACCGTAAAAAGCGTTGAGGTCACCGTCCAGATCCTGGAAGCCATCACGGAAGCCACAGGCCCCGTGCGCGTCACCGATCTGGCCAAGCGTCTGGGCATGACCAAGGCCCGCGTGTCGCGTCACCTTCAGACCCTGACGGCGCTGGGTCTGGTTGACCGGGCGCGGGAAGGAGAAGGGTATGTCTTCGGCCGCAAGCTGCTGAAATTCGGCCGTGCCGCCGTCTATCGCAGCAATATCGTGGAGATATCGCGGCCATTCCTGAACGACCTGCGGGTCTCCACCGGCCACACGGCCATCCTGACCACACCCACGCGCGGCGGGGCCATGGTGGTGGCGGCCGTGCCCAACCCGTTCGAGCCCGGCGTGATGGTCCATCCCGGCATGGTCCTGTCTCTGCCGGGATCGCCCGCCGCGCGGCTGATCCATTATTTCGAACGGTTGAAGCCCACGCCGCCGCGCGTGGAGGAGAACCTGCGCAAATATGGCGTCGATTTCGAGGCCAATGCCAGCGGCAACGGGCTGGGCGGCATCGCGGCCCCGATCTTTGAGCCGGACGGCCTGATCTCTTCGACCGTGGGTGTCATCCTGTCCTCCTCCCTGCTGCTGCCGGAACCCGATCCGGCCCTGTTCGGGCCGATCAAGGCCATCGCGCAGGAAATCCAGGCCCATTATGCCGAGGGTGCGACCTCTCCCCTGATGCCGCGCTGACCAGCCTGTCGGCCTGCCCGAGCCCTTTTTCAAACAGACGCGGCCCCATCCGGCGCCGCGTCTGTTTTTGCATCGATGGTGGAGTTGCGCTGTGCGAGACTGCGGCTCGTAAAGTGGAATTGATCACGGGCTGCATCGTTGACAATGCAATCAATATAGTCTCGTATAGCGTTACAACGTCACGTAAAATGCATCACGCCGAATTGTGGCCTGCGCGTGCGGGCACCGGGAACGGGGTGAGCCGAGATCAGGGGGTCTGAGCATGTCGAAGAGTGAAGGATCGCGTCGCCTGCGATGGTCGGTGGCTTCCGCAGCCTTGCTGTTGGCTGTCGGCACCCTGCCGGTCGCCGCAGAAGAACTGCTTCAACTGGAAGAAATCATCGTCACGGCCCGGCGCATGGAAGAAAACCTGCAGCGGACACCGGTGGCGGTGACGGCCGTGTCAGAGGCCGACCTGCGCGACAAGAATGTCGAAAGCCTGCTGGATATCGGTGCCGTCGCTCCCAATGTCATGGTGGGCAGCCAATCGGCCAATGGCGGGCTGAATGGCGGCTTCTTCATCCGTGGTATCGGCCAGGACCGGTCGGGCATCGGTTTCGACCAGGGTGTGGGCATCTATGTCGATGATATCTATCAGAGCCGCAGCGACAATTCCCTGATCGACATCGTGGATGTGGAGCGGGTGGAGGTGCTGCGCGGGCCCCAGGGCACGCTGTTCGGCAAGAACACGATCGGTGGCGCCATCCGCTACATCACCAAATCGCCCAGCGACAAGGCCGGTGGCTATGTCGATGCCACCGTCGGCTCCTATGACCGGGCGGACATCAAGGCCAGCGTCAATGTCCCGCTGACGGAGACCCTGTTCGTCAAGGCCACGGTCGGCACGCTGAACCGGGACGGCTATATCAAGCATGTGGTCGACAAGGATCGCGACGGCGACCAGGATACACAGGTGGGGCAGCTGCAGGTGCGCGCCCTGCTGTCGGACCGGTTGACGGTCGATCTGTCGGCGGCCAAGACACGCAGCAAGAATAGCGGCCGTGCCTATATTGTCGATTATATCGATGCGGCCGACACGTTTCCCACGCGTTTCCGCACCAAGACGGGCCTGCCCTTCGACAACCGTTTTGCCAGCACCGATCCCTACACGCGCTATGGCGGCGACAATACTTCCTATTCCTATGACGGCTATACCCTGTCCGGCGTCATCAATTTCGACGTTACGGACGATATCAGTCTGAAATCCATCACCGGCTATATGCAGGCCGACATCTATTCGGCCAATGATTGGGACGGCACGCCTTATCAGGTCTATGACATTGTCAATGACCGGGAAATAGACCAGTTTTCCCAGGAATTCCAACTGTCGGGCAAGGCATTCGACGGCCGCTTCCACTATGTCGGCGGGCTCTATTATCTGAACGAAAGCCCCGTGGACGACACCACCGTCTACACGGCCTTCGATACGCAGTTCCCGGCCCCGCGCCTGACCAGCCAAAGCCAGACGGTGGACAGCTACGCGGCCTTCGCCCAGGGCACCTATTCGCTGACCGACCAACTGTCCGTCACGGGCGGCCTGCGCTACAGCCGCGACGACAAATCGGCCAAGGGATCGCGCGTCGATACGAAATTCTCCGGTGCCGGTGACGGCAGTTGGGACGATGTCTCCTCGCGTGTCTCCGTTGAATATCAATGGAACGACGATGTGATGACCTATGCCGCTGTCACCAAGGGCTTCCGCAGCGGCGGTATCAATATCGGCACGGCGGCACCGGTGGTATTCACCAAATATGATCCGGAAAGGGTCTGGAACTATGAAACCGGTATCCGTTCCGACCTGCTGAACCGGCGCCTGCGCCTGAACGTCACCGGCTTCCACATGAAATATACCGATCAGCAGCTGACGGCGCTGAACCAGGTGACCAACACCATCTTCATGCAGAATGTCGGCTCCTCCCACCGCACGGGCCTGGAGGTGGAAACCCAGGCGCTGGTGGCCGAAGGGCTGCGCCTGGAAGGTACGTTTGGTTACCTGGAAGCCGAATATGACGATGTCGGCACCGCCACCGGCATCACCAAGAACAGCCGGGTCCTGCGTTCGCCCAAATTCACCTATACGCTGGGCACCAGCTATACCGTGCCAGTGGGCGATGGGACGGTGACCGGCAATCTGAACTACAATTACCGGTCCCGGCAGTCTACCACCTCTACGGACACCAATTCGGTGCTGCTGGACGGGTACGGGCTGTTGAATGCCCGCATTCAGTATGATGCGCCGGACGAGGTCTGGTCCGTGGCGGTACAGGCCACCAATCTGGCCGACAAGGTCTACTATATCGGCGGCATCGACTTCGCCCGCAAGGAAACGCTGACCGGTGTCAGCCAGCTGGATGTCGGACGGCCGCGCGAATTCGCAGTGAATTTCCGGTACCGGTTCTAAGGATGGGCGGCGACCGGGGGCGGGGAGGTGATCTCCGCCCCTTTCCGCTTTCAGGGGGGGACAGGATGGAAGAGCAAATCGCGGGCGGCGAGCCGGTCAAGGACCGCCGCCGGTTTCTGATGGGGATGGCCATGACGGCAGCAGGAACGATTTCAGGCCCGGCCCTGGCGCAATCGGCCGGCGGTGGAACGGCCCCGGACCCGCACCAGGGCCATAAGATGCCACCACCACCCGACACGCCGGTCATGGCCCTGCTGGTCCATCCCAAGATGGTGATGCAGGATCTGATCGGCCCGCTGACCGTGTTCAACCTGATGCGTGGAGCACAGATCCATCTGGTCTGGAAGGACAAGCAGCCGGTGACGACCGAGCTGGGCATCAGCGTGGCGCCGACCACCACCTTCGCCGATTGTCCGAAGGATGTGGACGTGCTGTTTGTGCCCGGTGGGCTGGACGGCACCATCGCGCTGATGGACGATCCGGAAGTGCTGGCCTTCCTGGCTGACCGGGGTTCGCGGGCGAAATATGTCACGGCCGATTGCACGGGCTCGCTGCTGCTGGGGGCGGCGGGGCTGCTGCGCGGCTACAAGGCCACATCGCACTGGATGGTGCGGGACGAATTGCGCGCCCTGGGGGCCATTCCTGTGCATGAACGCGTGGTGATCGACCGCAATCGCATCACCGGCGGCGGCGTGACCGCCGGCATTGATTTCGGCCTGACCATCTGTGCCCTGATGCGGGGTGAGGCGGCGGCGCAGAATATCCAGCTGGTCATCGAATATGCCCCGGCCCCGCCCTTCAATGCCGGCACGCCGGAAACGGCGCCGCCAGAGATCGTCAGCACCCTGCTGTCCCGGCGTGGCGGCACCATTGAGCGGGCGCGCGCCAAGGCCCTTGCCGCCGGTGCGAAGTTCTGACCTGCGGTACCCGGTGGATATGAAAAAGCCCCGGACGGTGCGGCCGTCCGGGGCTTTTTCTTTTCATTGCGATCCCTCAGACCGTTGCCAAAGCCGTCACCGCCAGCCGGTCCAGGAAATCCTCACACAGCGCCAATTGCTCCAGTGCCACATATTCATCCGGCTTGTGCGCCTGGCTGATGGAGCCGGGGCCGCAGATGATGGCCGGAATGCCCGCCTGCTGGAACAGCCCCGCCTCCGATCCGAAGGTGACATAGGCGGGCGCGGCATTGGACCTTGCCAGCCGCTGCACATGCCGGGTCAGGGGGGCGTCCACGTCCAGCGCGAAGCCCGGCACCCGGCCCTTGCGGGTCATCCGGATGCCGGCGCCCGGATGTACAAGCTGCATTTCCGGCACCAGCACATTATCGATATAGGTCTGGATCTCGGCGACCAGGGCGTCGCTGTCGGTCCAGGGCAGGGCGCGGATATCGAAGCGCAGGGTGCAGGACCGGGGCACGATATTGGCGGCAAATCCACCCTGGATGACGCCGGTCTGAAGGGTGGTGTAGGGCACCTCATACCCTTCATGCCAGCGCTCCGTGCCCTTGAGCCGCTGCCCCATCTCCCAGATCTTCATGACGATACGGGCGGCATATTCGACGGCGTTCACGCCCTGCGGCGCCAGGGAGGAATGCACCTCCAGCCCTTCCACCTCCACGTTGTAGACCGACCCTTCCTTATGCCCGACGATCGCGCGCATGCTGGTGGGTTCGCCTATGATGCAGGCGGCGGGGCGGATGCCAGCCTGTTTCAGATCAGCCAGAAGATGGGGGATGCCAAGGCATCCCACCTCCTCGTCGAAGGACAATGCCAGATGCAGGGGCTGAGGACGCGGGGCCTGGATGAAGGATGGCACCTTGGCCAGCGCCACGGCCAGGAACCCCTTCATGTCGCAGGTGCCGCGTCCGTACAGCAACCCGTCCCGTTCGGTCAGGGTGAAGGGATCGCTGCTCCAATCCTGGCCGTCTACGGGCACGACATCGGTATGGCCGGACAGGACGATACCGCCGTCGCCGGTGCCGATGCTGGCAAACAGGTTGGCCTTGCGCCGGTCGGCACTGTAGGTCAGCCGGCTTTCGATCCCGAAGCCGGCCAGATAATCATAGACCCAGCCGATCAGGTCCAGATTGCCATCACGGCTGACGGTCGGGAATCCCACCAACGTCCTTAGGATGTCGATGGTGGCGGCATCGGGCCGGCCTGTCGTTTCGGCTTTCATCATGTCCTCAACGCACCTTGCGCCCATGCACATGTTTCCACGGCGACGCCGTCTTATCCAGGTCGAACGGTACCGCGATCAGCACGGGCCCGTCATGGTCCTTGGTGTCGGCCAGCGCCTTTGCCAGGGCCGCCGGCCCGTCGGCCAGGATGCCCGTCACGCCGAAGCTTTCTGCCAGCTTCACGAAATCGGGGTTGTGCAGTTCCGATGCGATCAGGCGGCCTTGATACTTGTTCTGCTGGATGCGCCGCACATTGCCGAAATTCCCGTCGAAGAAGACGATGGCCGTCAGCGGGATGTTGTGCAGCATGGCCGTGGCCAGCTCCGGCATCGTGTAGAGGAAGCCGCCATCGCCATTGACGGAGATGGTGCGCCGCTTGCCGGCCCCCACCTGCGCCCCCAGCGCCGTAGCGAAGCCATAGCCCAGCGTGCCCTGGTAGCTGGAATTGACATAGGTGCGGGGCGTGTGGATGGGCAGGCCGTAACGGCTGGCATAGCCGACCTGGGTCATCTCATCCACGAACACGTCATCGTCCGCCATGGCAGCGCGGATGACGTCGAGATAGGAGATTTGCGGCTGGATATCGCGGGCAATCTCCTCCCGGAACGCCTGTTTGATGGCACGGAATTCCGCGCGCCGGTCGGGGCGGGAAGTGCCGATCGCATCCAGGGCCGTAACCAGCGCCGCCGTTCCGTCGGCCGCGTCGCCGAAAAGGGTGACCGTGGGCGCCACCACCCGCTGCATTTCCGCCTGATCCAGATCGATGCGGATGATCCGCAGCTTTTCATCATGGCCCCATTCGCGCAATTGCTGCAGGCGGGTGCCGATGCCGATCACCAGATCGATATCGGCCCAGTGGGGCAGGGCGGCGGCGGCGGGCAGGGCGTAATCATCATCGTCACGCAACGTGCCGCGGCCCATATGCCGGCTGACCACGGGGGCCTGCAGCCGTTCGGCCAAGGCACGAATTTCATCGCGGGCACCCAAGGCGCCGCTGCCGACCACGATCATCGGGTTGCGGGCGGTCGCGGCCAGTCGAGCCGCCTGTTCCACCGCGACCGGATCTATGGCGGGCCTGTCCAGTGATGGCAGGGCCGCATCGAAGCGGATCATCGCCACCTGGGCCAGGATGTCGGGCGGGATTTCCAGCGCCACGGGCTGTGGCCGGCCGGTCAGCAATTGCCGGAAGGCCTCATCCAGCAGACGCGGAATATCGCTGGCATGGCTGGCACGGGCACTCCATTTCGTCAGGTTGCGCAGCAGGCCCGTCTGGTCGTTGATTTCATGCAGGGCGCCGTGGCGGCGGTCCAGCAGCGCGCTGTTGACCGTGCTGGTCAGGCACAGGACGCGGGCATTGCAGGCATAGGCGGTGGACAGGGCCGCCCCGGCATTCAGCACGCCCGGTCCCGGCACCACCGCACACACACCCGGCCGGCCCGTCACCATGGCATAGCCCAGGGCCATATAGGCGGCCCCCTGTTCGTGCCGCGTATGGATCAGGCGGATGCCATCATGGTTGCGGTACAGCCCGTCGAAAAATTCGTCCAGCTGCACGCCCGGCACGCCGAAGACCGTATCCACGCCCCAGCGGTGCAGACCGGCCACCAGGGCGTCGCCCCCCGTCATCCGCGTGGCGGCGCCCGCTTCCAAGGTCCGGCCTTCCGTCATGCTGCCCATCATCCTGTTCCTTCATTAAGGTTCATGTCGTGAACGGGGGATACCCGCCTGCGCCATGCTGCCATCCTGGGGGTAGAAATGTAACGTATCGCAAGACAATGTTTCGTATAGCGATACTTTCAGTCACCGATCAGTCCGGCATTGGCGCACCAAGCCCATGAGCGTCGGGCGACACTTCGAACGTCGCTTCCACCATGGTGGCGAAGTTGAAGGGCAGCATGGAGACACCGATGGAACTGCGCGTATGGCGGCCCCGATCACCGAACAGCCGGACCATCAGGGCCGATGCTCCGCCCATGACGCGGGCCTGCCCGTCGAACGGTTCCACCGAATTGACGAAGCCTCCCAGCCGCTGGCAACGGATAACCCGGTCTGCGTCGTCATCCACGGCCTGGGCCAGCCACATCAGGATATTCAGGGCCGACAGTTCCGCCGCCCTGATCCCGTCTTCCAGCGACAGGTCCCGGCCCACCTTGCCGACATAGCGCCGCTCGCCCTGCCATTGGCAGACCTGTCCGGAGATATGCAGCAGCCGGCCGCATTGCTGCCAGGGCATGAAATCGGCCTGGGGGATGCGGGGGCTGGGCAGTTCCAGCCCCTGTTCGCGCACCAGCGCGGTGATGCTGTTAGCCGCCACGATCGACTTACCCCTTGGTCTTGAAGACGGAATGATAGCGCGGGTCCAGCGTCAGGGTCAGGATGCCCGACACCAGGGCCGCCAGGGTGAACAGCAGGAAGGCCACCGTGTAGCTGCCCAGCAGGTCGTGAAGGTACCCGGCCATGGCGGGCCCGGCTGAACTGCCGGCCATGAAGACCGTGGTCAGCACCGCGATGGCGCGGGCCATGGCGCGGGGGCCGAACACATGCTTGGCCAGCACCGGCACGCTGACCAGCATCCCGCCCTGGGTCGGGCCATAGACCAGGGCGAAGGCGACCAATGTCACCGCCCCTTCGATGGGCAGGGTCAGCAGCACGCCGATGGTCACCAGGAACCAGCAGGCTGCCACCCCCTTCAGGGAGAAGCGGTCAAACACCCAGCCATAGGCCAGCTTGCCGATATTGCTCATCACCATGACGACAGAGAAGCCAATGGCGGCGACCTCTGCACCCAGATGCAGATCGCGGTCGAAATAGATGACCAGATGTGCGGCCAGACCATGATCCACGGCGCCAACCAGGAAACAGATGACGGCCGCCACGATGAAGGCGCGGGTGAACCGTACTTCTTTAAAAGTCGGGGCGGCGCCATGGGTGGCGGCGTCATGCCTGGCGGTGGCGGCCACCTGATCGCTGCTGCGTTCGCGGGCACGCCAGATGAAGAAGGGCAGGGCTACCAGCCAGATCACCAGGCTCATCAACGCGCAGGTCAGGCGCCAGCCCACGGCCTGGGCCAGGATGGTCGTGACATAAGGCACCACGACGCCGGCGCAACTGGTGCCCATCAATGAGACGCCGATGGCCAGCCCCTGGCGCCGGGAAAACCATTGCGAGACAAAGATCTTCATTGCCGTGGTCACGCCCAGGGCGCTGATCCCCAGCAGCGCACCGACGAGATAGAGGGTCCACAGGCTGTGGACCAACGGCATCAGCAGCAGCGCACAGCCGGAGATGGTGGCACAGGCGATGGTGACGGGGCGTACCCCGAACCGTTCGACCAGATGACCCGTCAGATAGGCGGCAACCGCCCCCACCCCGAACTTGACGGAGGTCAGCAGGGCCACATCACCGCGCGACCAGCCCGTTTCATCAATGATCGGCGCATACAGCACCGGGATCATGATTGCGGGAATGCCCAATGTCGCGAAGAAGATCAGGAACGCGCAGGCCACGTTCCAACGCGCGTCCAGCAATTCCCGCCGATCCCCCGGCGGCTGCCCAGCCTCTGACATACCCAGCCATCTCCGTACCTTGATGCCGGCGCCCCCAGGGGTCGGCACCTTATTGTTGTTGCCGATTGGTTTTTGCACTGAAACACGTTAGGTTTGTCACGTCAATCAAGATAACGTCTCGTATTGCGATACAAATGGAGGCTCGCGACATGTTTGCACATCTATCTGAACCGCCGCAGGACCCGATCCTGGGTCTGGCGCGATTGTTCGCTGCCGACCCCAGCCCACACAAGGTCGATCTGGGAATCGGCGTCTACAAGGATGGGCAGGGGCAGGTTGCCATCCTGCCCAGCGTCAAGGCGGCGGAGAGCTGGCTGCTGGCCAACCAGCAGAGCAAAAGCTACCTCTCCTCGGCCGGCAACGCCGACTATAACCGGCTGATCCGCGATTTGCTGTTCGGGGAAGCGACGGAGTTGACCGGACGGGCGCGCACGGTGCAGGCGCCGGGGGGAACGGGCGCGCTGCGTCTGGCGGCGGAGTTCCTGCACTGGCTGCGGCCGGGTGGGCGGGTCTTCATTCCCGACCCGACCTGGGCCAACCATCGCGCCATCTTCACGGCTGCCGGGCATGAGGTGGTGACATATCCCTATTATGATGTGGCGCGCGGGGCCTTGCGCTTTGATGCCATGATGGAGACCCTGGCGGGTATGAATCCCGCCGATGTGCTGCTGCTGCACGGCTGCTGCCACAACCCGTCGGGCGCCGACCCGGATGCCGGCCAATGGGCGCAGATCGCCGACCTGCTGGCCCGAACCGGCGCCTGTCCGTTGGTTGATCTCGCCTATCTGGGCTTTGCCGACGGGCTGGATGCCGACGCGGTGGGCATGCGCCTGCTGGCGGCCCGGCTGCCGGAGATGCTGGTCGCCAGTTCCTGTTCGAAGAATTTCGCGCTCTACCGCGAACGGGTTGGGGCCCTGACCCTGGTCGGGGAAACGGCGGCGGCGGCCGACCTGGCGCAGGCTCACCTGATGCCGATCATCCGCACCAATTATTCCATGCCACCTGACCATGGTGCCGCCATCGTTGCCCATATCCTGGGTGACGCGGCGCTGAAGGCGCAGTGGCGGGAGGAGGTGCGCCAGATGCGCGGCCGCATCAACGGCATGCGCAGCCGTCTGGTCGGTCTGCTGGCTGACCGGTGCGCGCGTGATTTCGGCTTCCTGGGTCGGCAGCGCGGCATGTTCGCCCTGCTGGGTATCGGGCCGGACGCGGTGTCACGCCTACGGACCGAGCATCACGTTCATATCACCGGCACCGGCCGCGCCAATGTCGCCGGCCTGACGGAGGATAATGTCGAGCGCGTGGCCGACGGTATCGCCGCTGTTTGCCGGTGATGCGTTAGTTGCGGCTGTCGCGACAGACCGCCTTATGGGTTGCGGCGAGTGATCTGTGCGGATCAATCTACCCCCTGCAAGGCGGTCTGCGCCGATATGGTTGACTTGTCATCAATAAATCCGAGGGGGAGCTTGGCATGGCCAAGGCATTCGCATCATCGGCCGATCTGGGGGAGAAGCAGGAGACGCTGGAGGTGCTGGCCGACGGGGTCTATGCCCTGACGGCGGAGGGCGACCCCAATGTCGGCGCGGTGGAGGGGGAGGATTTCCTGGTCGCCATCGATGCCCGCGCCACCCCGTCGGCGGCGCGCGACTGGCTGGCCAAGCTGCGCCAGCACACCGACAAGCCCGTGCGCTATCTGGTGCTGACCCATTATCATGCCGTGCGTGCCCTGGGTGCCGCCGGCTTCGGGGCGCAGATCGTGCTGGCCAGCGCGCCCACGCGCAGCCTGATCCTTGAACGCGGCCAGGCCGACTGGGACAGCGAGCAGGGCCGCATGCCGCGCCTGTTTAAAGGCGCCGAGGAGATCCCCGGCTTGACCTTCCCCGACCTGTCCTTTGACCAGGGCGTGGAGATCGATCTGGGCGGGTCGCGCGGCACGCTGGAGCTGCGCTTCTGCGGGCGCGGCCATACGGCGGGCGACATCGTGGCCTGGCACGGCCAGTCCCGGTCCCTGTTCGCGGGCGATCTGGTGGAGGCGCAGGCCGCCCTCTACACGGGCGACGCCTTCCATATGGAATGGGCGGCGGCCACGCTGGACCGGGTGAAGGCGTTTGGTGCCGACAAGCTGGTGGGCGGTCGCGGGGCCGTGGCCATCGGGCGCGAGGCGGTCGATGCCGCCATCGAACAGACGCGCGGCTTCCTGACCGGCATGATTACCCAAGTCGGCCCGGTGCATGCCGCCGGCGGCACGCTGAAGCAGGCGTTCGAGGCAACGCACAAGGCGCTGGCCCCGCAATTCGGCCATTGGCCCATCTTCGAACATTGCCTGCCCTTCAATGTGCAGCGCCTGTGGGACGAGATGGACGGCATTGACTGGCCGCGCATCTGGACCATGGATCGCGACCGCGCCGTCTGGGCCCAGCTGCAGGGGTGAGCGCCATGGCGGCCGCAACCACCATCCCCGTCTGGCGCCCGATCGGCGCCAGCCCCCGGCCGGCCCCGGATCAGGCCGACAGCCCCATCACCATTGTCGGCGGCGGCCCCATCGGCCTTTCCATGGCGCTGGATCTGGGCCGGCGCGGGCACCGGGTCCTGGTGCTGAACCGGCTGGATTTCATTCCGGGCGGGTCCAAGGCCATCTGTTTTTCCAAACGCTCGCTGGAGATTTTCGACCGGCTGGGCGTGGGCGATGTCATCACCGACAAGGGCGTGGTCTGGAATATCGGCAAGGTGTTTCGCCGCGATGCGCCCGACCCGCTCTACCAGTTCGACATGCTGCCGGTGAAGGGGCA
>CALRTC020000030.1:0-76111 GCA_943371025.1 Hydrogenophaga intermedia | reverse complement strand
ACCATCCATCCCCCGCCAAGCCACAGAAGCTTCGCCACCAGCCCCAACGGGAGGCGCCGTATAGACCCACCACATCCCGCAACGCAACAACTATTTTCAATCAACCACTCTTTCCCCTACGCCAATCCCAACTGTCGCAACTCGGCCAGGCTCAGCGCCGCGCCGGGTTCGCCAGCATTGCCGACACCAGATCGACCAGATTCTGCACGAACCCGTCGGGCCCGACATCCCGTTTGCGGTACTTGGAGCGCTTCACATACCAATCCTGTAGCATAGGCTTGATCAGGCTGGCCGCCATGACCGGATCCAAGGCCCGAAACGAGCCATCAGCCACACCATCGGCAATGACATCATGCAGAAGCGATTCTGTTCGCAGTTCGCTCGCCACCGCCATGTCCCGACCCTGTTTGCCGAACGCCTTTGCCTCCATGAAGGCAAAGACAAACCAGGGGCCCATGGCTTCGGTCAGATAGACATGACGCGCCATGAGGTCACGCAATCGCGCAGCAGGCGTATCCGCCCTGCTGGCCACCAGCGCCATATCGACGGCATCAACGACCTGGCCCAGAATCATCAGCAGCAAGGTGTCCTTGCTGTCGAAATAGCTGTAAAGCGCACCCATCGACAGGCCCGACTGTTCCGACAGATCCCGCAACGACATGGAATGGAAGCCCTTGCGGTTGGCGACGGCCAGGGTCGTTTCCACGATCCTGATCAGGTTGGCCACTGCCGTTTCGGCCTTGCGTACCCGGATCGTGGATTGGTGACGGTCCAGAATGCGCCGACACAGTGCCTCCATCGACACATCATATTCCGCCAGGAATGCACGATAGCTTTCCATATCCGTTCCCCTTCCCTTCCGCCCGCATAGCATGAACGGCCCTTGTCCGCGAAGGGCAAACAGGTTATAGAGCGAGCGTTCGCTCTTTTTCTGGAGGATTTGGGATGGACTTCGTTCTGCCCTCGGCGTTGGAGGATTACCGCCACCGTATCCGAGACTTCGTGGACACCGAAATCCTGCCGGTCGAAGCCGACCGCGCCAATTGGGACGAGCATGAAAATGTCGCTGAGGGGCCCTTGGCGGACCTGCGTGCAAAGGCCAAGGCTGCTGGCCTTTGGACTTTGCAGTTGCCGCGCGAGGCTGGAGGCCAGGGTCTCCCCTTCATCGGGCTGGCCGCTTGCTATGAAGAGATGAACAGGTCCATTTTCGGCCCCGCCTGTTTCAATGCCGCGGCGCCAGACGATGGGAATATGCGACTACTGAGCCAGGTGGGCACCCCGGACCAGAAACGCCGCTGGCTGGAGCCGATCGTGGAAGGCCGGGTGCGGTCGGCCTTCGCCATGACGGAACCCCATCCTGGCGGTGGGTCCGACCCTTCCATGATCCGGACCAGAGCAGAACGCAAGAACGGGCGCTGGGTCATCCATGGCCACAAATGGTTCATCACCGGCGCCGGCATCGCCCAGCATTTCATCCTGATCGCGCGTACCTCCGACGATCAGCGCAAGGGCCTGACGGCTTTCCTGTTCGACCGTGACCAGCCCGGCTGGCGCATCGAACGCCGCATCCCCATCATGGGACCGGAGGAACATGGCGGTCATTGCGAACTGATCTTCGACGGGTTGGAGATCGCCGATGAAAATGTGTTGATGAATGTCGGCGACGGCTTGAAGGCGACCCAGATCCGCCTGGGGCCGGCACGTCTGACCCATTGCATGCGCTGGACCGGCCTGGCCAAGCGCTGTCTGGAAATTGCCGGTGCCTATGTAAAGGAGCGCCACAGCTTCGGCATGCCACTGGCAGAGCACGAAGGCGTGCAGTGGATGCTGGGCGAAACGGCCATGCAGATCGAGATATCCCGGCTGTTGACCATGCGCGCGGCGGCCGCGCTGGACCGCGGACATTTCGCACGAAAGGAGGTGTCGATGGCGAAGGTTCAGGTGGCCGACACCCTGTCGCGCGCCGCCGATACCGCCATCCAGCTTTGCGGGGCACGCGGTTATTCCCGCGATACGGTGCTGGAATGGATTTACCGCTATGCCCGTCAGGCACGCCTGGTCGATGGCGCGTCGGAGGTCCACAAGATGGTGTTGAGCCGATCCTACCTGCAGGAAGGGGACGGGTTCTGGGGGTGGGCATGAACGCCCCCTTCTCTGCCGATCAGCTGGAAATCCTGTCACGCTGGATCGCGGCAGAAGCGGGGGCCCGGCAGGTCGGGCTGGCCAATATCCGGCGCCTGTCGGGTGGCGCCATCTCTGTCAATCTGGCGATCGACCTGCATATTGAGGGCGGCGCCTTCGATGGAGAGCATGAAGTCGTCTTCCGATCCGGTGCCGCCACCGGCGTGTCCGCCAGCCTGGGCAAGGCCGAGGAAGCGGCCGTGCTGCGTGCGGCCTTCACCGCCGGGGTGACGGTACCGGAACCGCTGTTCGTGGAAGGGTCCGGCCGATTGCTGGGCCCCCCCTTCTATATCATGCGTCGGGCACAGGGCACAGCGGCCGGCCACCGGTTGGTCAAGGGACCGGTTCCGCCCGACCTCGCCCGCACGCTGGGCCGGCAACTGGGGCGCTTGCACACCATCGAACCGGGCGCGACCGATCTGGCCTTTCTGCCCCGGCCAGCGCCCGACATCATGGGGAGTTGCCTGAACACCTACCGCGACTGGCTGGGAGAGCAGGCAGCGAGCGATCCGGTCCTCGCCTACGGCCTGCGTTGGCTGGACCGGCACCGACCCGCCACGACCGCCCTGGTCCTGTCCCATCGCGATTATCGCACCGGCAATTACATGGTCGATGGGGGAAAGCTGACCGCCATCATCGATTGGGAATTCGCCGGCTGGTCGGATGCGATGGAGGATATCGGCTGGTTCTGTGCCGCCTGCTGGCGCTTCGGCAAACGGGAACGCGAGGCCGGCGGCATCGGGGATCGGAGCGATTTCTACGCAGGCTATGAGGAGATGTCGGGCCGCAGCATTGACCATGCCGCCGTGGGCTGGTGGGAGGTGATGGCGCACCTGCGCTGGGCCGCCGTGGCCGTACAGCAGGCGAAGCGCCATTTATCAGGCACAGAGCCGTCGCTGGAACTGGCCCTGACCGGTCGGATGCTGGCCGAAATCGAATATGACATGCTGCGCGAGATCGAGCAGAGGGAGGCGGCCCGATGAGCGGCGATTTGCCCGAAATCGACAATCTTCTGGAAACGGCACTGACCACACTGCGCAGCGAGTTGCTGCCCCAGCTTCCCGATCAGGCCCGATATACCGGCCTGATGGTCGCAAATGCCCTTTCCATCGCCCTGCGTGAGCTGCGGGGGGGAATGGAGCGGGCCGCGATGGCGGATGCAATCCGCGATCTGATTGGCAGCAACGATGTCACCGCCCTGTGCAAAGCCATAGAGGCTGGCGCTTTCGATGAGACCAGCCGTGACATCGCTCTGCGCCAGGCGCTGATGATCATCACCCGCGCCCGGCTGTCCATCAACAATCCCAAGATGCTGGGGTGACGTTCCCCATCGTTGGTCGATTGACGTTGTCCGTCGCCGGCCATATCATGACCAATGACTCATAAATCATAAATAGCGGCGAAGGGCCGCCAGCAGAACAGCGGAGGATACTGCCCATGTCCGTGATCCAGAACCAGCCGCCCCATCCCGCCATCGAGCCCTCTCCCCCGCCGCCGCCATTGCGGGGAGATCCGATCACGGGCGACCGTTATACCAGCCGGGCCTTCATGGAGCTGGAATGGAACCGGATGTGGACACGGATATGGCATATCGGCGGTTGGGCCGCCGACCTGCCGGAACCGGGCGATTACATCACCCACGAAATCGGGCGTGAAAGCATCTTGATGGTGCGGCAGGAGGATGGCTCGGTCGCCGCCTTCTACAATGTCTGTCCGCACCGGGGAAACCGGCTTGTCCACGGGGACCTTGGTCACGCCAAGCTGTTCACCTGCTCCTACCATTCCTGGCAGTTTGACCGGTCGGGAAGCACCTGTCGCGTTCAGGACCCCGACGATTTCCCGCAAGGAAACCCCTGTGGAAAGGTCAGGTTGTCGCCGGTTCGCTGCGAGGTCTGGGGCGGCTTCGTCTGGGTCAACATGGATCCCGATGCGCCGCCGCTGCGGCAATTCCTGGACCCGGTGGCCCCGCAGTTCGAGAAGTACAGCATGAGCAGCCAGGTGCGCGTGCTTTATCTGACGGCGGAGGTGAACTGCAACTGGAAGATCATCCATGATAATTTCAACGAAAGTTATCATTTGCCGACCCTGCATCCCGAACTGTCGAGCTTCATCGAGGATGCCTATCAGGACACGATGTTCGACCTCTATGCATCGGGGCATAACCGGATGCGGATGAAGGGGGGGATGCCGTCACTGCGGGCGCAGAGCGTGACGGATGTGGCCCAGCCGTTGGATGATATTCTGCGCGCCTGGGACCTGGACCCGGCCGATTTTCAGGGCCATGCCCGTGACGCCCGCCAAGCCCTGCAACAGCAGAAGCGGCGGCTGGGCAAGGAACGCGGCTTCGCGCATTATGATCTCCTGGATGATAATCAACTGACCGATTATCACCATTACACCCTGTTTCCCAATGTCTCCCTGACCATGAGCGCGGACGGGTTCCAGTTGCTGCGCCCGCAGCCGCACCCGACTGATCCGGAAAAGTGCCTGTTCGACCATTGGTTCATGGTGCCGCTGGTGCCGGGGCAGACCCAGACCATGACCCCCGTGGGACCACGCCCCCTGGCCGAAGCCGAACATGAGGTCTTCCGGCACGGGGAGCAGAGCCTGGGCTTTGTCGCCGATCAGGACCTGTCCATCGCCGTGGGGCAGCAGTTGGGTCTGCGGTCGCGCGGCTTCAAGGATGCCTATCTGACAGGGCAGGAAGCGCGCGTTCGTCGCTTCCACGAAATGATCAACGATTATCTGGAGGGCCGGCGCTGACCCTCACGCCTCCACCGTCGCCGTTGATCGGGAGCGGCGACGGTGGGCGGGTTTGGCTTCCGGCTCCGGGCTAGCGGCCGGCGGCGCGGCCGGCGGCGCAGTCATGGGGCCAGCTTTGAGCCCGTTGGCGACAAAGCGCAGATAGGTGTCCAGGATTTCGGGCGACAGGGGCTGTATCTTGCCGTCCACGGCACAAAACCGCATCAGCAGATAGGATCTAGCACCCATCAGCATGCTGGCCACCTGTTCAAGCTCCGCATCGCTGTACAGCGGTGGCTCCTGATCTTTCAGGCTGCGCCGCAGGGAGCGGACATAGCGTTCGATCAGCATGTCAATATGGGCGCGGAAGGCGGTGGGCGCGAACAGCTCCGCCTCCATCATCAGGCGGTACATGTAGGGGTGGGCAACCAGATAGGCGAAGTTTGCCTCCAACCCCCGCCGTTCCACCTCCAGAAGCGAGGTGGCATTGCGCACCGCATCGCTGATCTTGTCCAGCATGCGGGCGCCAAGCGTAGGCAGCAGCAGATCGAACAGTTCCTGCTGCGATTTGAAGTGCAGGTAGAAGGTGCCGTGCGCCACTTTCGCCTTGGCGGTCACACGCGCAATGGAGCAGCCAGAATAGCCATAGCGGCCCACGATCTTAGCCGCCGCCTCGATCAGGGCCAGTCGCGTGGCTTCGTTCTTTTCCACCTTTTCGGCAGACGGCTTCCGTTTCCGGACCTGTGCGTTTGCCCCCACCCCTGAATACTCCTTGACCATGAGCGGCCCCCGGACCAGCACCGGCGCCACATGCTTTCCATTGCCGATGATAGCAACGGATGGGGCGCTGGTTCAACCGGGGGCCACTACGCCACGGCCTTAATCATCCGGGGCAATCACAACAGACAGCCCCTTTAAAGCTGCCTTGACCTTGATCTGACAGGAAAGCCGCGACCAGGGCAGATAATCGGGAAGATCAACCAGTAAAGCCATTTCGTCCGCGCCGGCGGGCGGCAACTGCCCCTCTACCGCGTTCAGAATATGGATGTGGCAGGTGCCACAAGCCATATTGCCCCCACATAGCCCTGCCACCGGCAACCCTGCATCACGCAGGGCCACCATCAGACTGTCTCCATCGGCCGCGTCCAGATCGCACTGCTGGCCGTCGCGGTCGGTAACCCGGATCATGGTCATGGTGATTCCACTTATTGACTTATGATTCATTGATCATAATCATGTTGGGCGCCCGGTCGTCAAGAGCCCTTAGGCGCGGCCTTGCGCAACCCGGAAGGGGAGATTGAGATGGAAGATGTCATCATCGTGGAAAGATCGGGCGGCGTGGCCCAGGTCCGTTTCAACCGGCCGGACGCGCTGAACGCGCTGAACATGGCGCTGGCCCGCACACTTGACCGGACACTGGCCGGATTGGAGACGGACAGCACCGTGCGCAGCATCATTCTGACCGGTGCCGGACGCGCCTTCATGGCAGGCGGCGACGTGCGGGAGTTTGTGGAAACCCTGGATCAGACGCCTGCCGATCGTCGGGCCTATTTCAACCGGCTGATTGATCATGCCCACGGGGCAGTGCAGCGCATATGGCGCATGCCAAAGCCGGTTATCGCCGCCATCAATGGCCCTGTGGCGGGTTTTGGCATCGGCTTGGCGGCAGCCTGCGATTTCTCCATAGCAACCGAAGGGGCGGCCTTTTCCCTGGCCTATTGCCATCTGGGAGCGACGCCGGATGGCGGGGCAACAATGATCCTGCCGCAGCTGTGCGGTCTGAAACGCGCCAGTGAGCTGGTAATGCTGGGAGATCGCTTCAGCGCCAACGAAGCCCATCAATTGGGCATCGTCAATCAGGTGGTGGCTACCGACATGCTGCCATCAACGACCGATGCCCTGTCGCAGCGCCTGGCCGCCGGTCCGCTTGGCGCCCATGCCGCCGCCAAGGCTCTGTTGCGCGGCCCGCTGACCGCAGCCTTCATGGCCCAGCTCCTGATGGAAAAGGATCAGTTCGCCACTCGGGCCGACAGCGCGGAATTCGCCGAGGGGCTAAGCGCCTTCGCAGCAAAGCGACGCCCGGATTTCACCGCGACCCGGACTTGACAAGCCGCTGCGCGGGCAGCATTGTGACTGACGGATCAGCATTCATTATTCTGATCCCCAAGGTCGGGCGCGCCGACCCAAATGATCCACATAATCGGGAGGAAGAGATGCCGTTCACGGGACCGGTGGAGGACCGTCTGGCCATCCGCGAGTTAAACGAAACCTACGCGGATGCTGTCAATCAGCACAATGCCGAAGACTGGGCTTCGACCTGGGCCGAGGACAGTTTCTGGTGCCTGCCCCATGTGCCGGGCATGGAGAAGCTGTCAGGCAAACAGACAATTGTCGATGCCTGGGTCGCGGCAATGAAACACTATCCCGACATCGTCTTTCTGGTGCTTCCCGGCTTCATCAAGGTCGATGGCGATCAGGCGACGGCGCGCATGTATACGGCTGAATCCTACACCGACAGCGAAGGCGTCGCCCGCCGCACCCATGGCCAGTATGACGATATTCTGGTGAAGATCGACGGGCGCTGGGCTTTCAAATCCCGCACCTTTTCCGTCCGCTACTGGGTCTGACGGGGGACATCATGGGACGTCTTGAAGGCAAGGGCGCCATCGTCATTGGCGCCGCCAATCGTGACAATATGGGCCAGGTGATTGCCCGCCGCTTCGCCGCCGAAGGTGCAGCCGTGGTGGTGGCGGGGCGCAAGCGGGATGAGTTGGAGCGGCTGGCCGATGAAATCGGGGGCCATGCCACGATCTGCGACATTACCGACCGGGCACAGGTTTTCGCTCTGGCCGATTTCGCCAGGGAAAAGCTGGGCCATGTCGATATCGCCCTGAACGCCACGGGCTGGGGCCTGCTGAAACCCTTCCTGGAGACGACCGAGGAAGAGTTCGACCAGATGAGCGCGCTTCAGTTCAAGGGGCCGTTCATGTTCTATCAGGCGGTGATCGGCGCCATGGATCGCGGCGGGTCGATCATTCAGATCAGTTCCGCCACCGCCACCATCATGTTGAACGATCACGCCGCCTATATGGGCGCCAAGGCCGGGACCGATCATATCATCCGCGTCGTCGCGCATGAGTTCGGCAGCCAGGGCATTCGCGCCAACTCCATTTCCCCCGGCCTGACCGCAACGCCGATGACGGAAGGGCATATGGCAATCCCCGGCCTGACCGAGGCGTTCCTGCCCGAATATCCGTTGGGCCGGATCGGCACATCCGACGACATCGCCGCCGCCGCCGTCTGGCTGGCGTCGGACGAATGCTTCATGACGGGGGCGAATTTGCAGGTGAATGGCGGCCTGACCCTGCGCCGGAACCCGACGCGGGAGGAAGTGGCGGCGTCAATAGCGCGGGCGGCAGGGGGTTAGAGTTTATCAGGCGCTTCCAGAAGCACCTGATAAACTCTAAGCTTTTGGTTTGTCGTGTGATTCACGCTTCAAATGATTCCATTTGAAGCGATCACACTCTAATCCCCCTGCCCCGCCACTTTCCGCCGGCGGCGCGGCGCCAGCGGCACCACCTCCGCTGCCGGAACCACCATGGCAGCGTCCGCTGGCGACGGCGGTTTCACGCCCAAGCCCTCAGCGACAAAGCGCAGATAGGTTTCCGTCAGTTCCGGCGTCAGCGGCTTCAGGCTGTTGCCCTGCACGCAGAACCGCGTCAGCAGATAATAGCGCGCACCCAGCAGCATGGAGATGACGGCATCCAACTGATCCTCGCTGAAGGCCGGCTGGCTTTGTGCCGCCATGGATCGGCGTAGCGATTTCTTGTAGGGCTTGGCCAACTCCTCGAAATATTGCCGGTAGGCCACGGGGGCATAGAGTTCCGCCTCCGAGGTGACACGGTGCAAATAGGGGTGCTGCACCAGATAATCGAAATTCGCCGTCAGCCCGCGCTGCTCCAGTTCGATCAGGCTTTTGCTGTCACGCACCGCCTTGCCGATCACGTCCAGCATCTCCGCACCCAACGCCGGCAGCAACTGGTCGAACAGATCCTGCTGCGATTTGAAATGAAGATAGAATGTGCCATGCGCAACCTTCGCCCGCGCCGCGACGCGGGCGATGGAACAGCCAGCATACCCATATTTGCCGATGACACGCGCGGCGGCATTCAGCAGACGGGTACGCGTCTCCTCATTCTTCTGCTGTTGGGCCTGCGACCGTCGGCGACGGCCGGACGGCTTTTCATTTTCCTCGGCTCCGTCGATGACGGGAGCGACTTTCTGCTTCCTGGGCGGCACGGCTTCACCCTGATTGCTGTCGGGAAGGCGGCGGATCACCGCCAATGCTGATTGGTGACTCTATAATCATTTAGTCACAATCCAGGCCACGTCGC
Organism: Hydrogenophaga intermedia; assembly: GCA_943371025.1. GTDB lineage: Bacteria > Pseudomonadota > Alphaproteobacteria > Azospirillales > Azospirillaceae > Niveispirillum. Next base: position 66,794 of record CALRTC020000030.1, on the reverse strand, counting down.
AATCCGCCCTTTTCAAGCCACGCAACCTGCGACCCAAAATCCGGCCGACACGGGGAACTGTCGTTGACGGGCCGAAGATGCAACGCTATAATGACTAGTGAATCAAAAATCATTGTTGGGAGGTTTGGGGCCTTGGCCCCTATGCCGCACACCGACCGGGCCGACCACGGCCCACCCGCGCGGCACGCCTTGCCCTGCCCGACATCACAGGGGGGATTTCATGCAGATCAGCCGAGACCAGATGCTGCGCGCCTACCGGCAGATGGTGACGATCCGGGAATTTGAGGAACGAATCCATGTCGATATCCAGCGCGGCGGCATCGCCGGCTTCACCCATCTTTATGCCGGCCAGGAAGCCGTCGCCGTCGGGGTGTGCGAACACCTGACGGAACGGGACAAGATCATCAGCACCCATCGCGGCCACGGTCATTGCATCGCCAAAGGCTGTGACGTCATCGGGATGATGAAGGAAATCTACGGCCGACAAGACGGGTTGTGCAAGGGCAAGGGTGGTTCCATGCACATCGCCGATCTGGACAAGGGCATGCTGGGTGCCAATGGCATTGTCGGCGGCGGACCGCCCATCGCGGTTGGCGCCGCCATCACGGCCAAGGTGCTGAAGACCGGCGGCGTGGCCGTTTCTTTCAGCGGCGATGGCGCCAGCAACCAGGGCACCGTGTTCGAGGCGATGAACATGGCCGTGGTGTTGAAGGTGCCGAAGATTTTCGTGCTGGAGAATAACGGTTACAGCGAACATACCGGCTTCAGCTATGCGGTGGGCAGCCGGGACATGGTGCGCCGCACCGAAGGCTTCGGCATGCCTGTGTTCAAGGCCGACGGCTATGATTTCTTCTCCGTTTATGAGGCGATGCGTCAGGCGACGGAACTGTCGCGCAACGGGGGCGGGCCATGCGCCGTCTATGCCGAATGCACCCGCTTCTTCGGGCATTTTGAAGGCGACCCGCAGCTTTACCGCGCCAAGGACGAGGTGGCGCGCCTTCGCGCGGAAAATGACAGCCTGAAAATCTTCCGCCAGCGGGTGACGGAAGCCGGATTGCTGCCCGGCAGTGACTTGGATCAGGTCGAAGGCGAGGTCCGCGACCTGATAGACCGCGCCGTCCGGGAGGCGGTGGCTGCCCCGGCCCCCACCGCCGCCGACGTTCTGACCGACGTCTATATCAGCTATTGAGCGGGAGCCTGACCCATGCCCAAGATTTCCATGCGCCAGGCGATCAATGACGCCCTGCATCTTGAAATGGAACGCGATCCCCGCGTCATCGTGCTGGGGGAGGATGTGTCCGGCGGGGCCGGCGGCACCTCTGGCGAGCGTGAAGCGGCTGGCGGCGTCTTTGGTCTGACCAAGGGGCTGCTGCCCCGGTTCGGCGAGGATCGCGTGATCGACACGCCGATTTCCGAAAGCTGCATCGTCGGCGCCGCCAATGGCGCGGCCCTGACCGGCCTGCGCCCGGTAGCCGAGATCATGTTTGCCGACTTTGTCGGCGTCTGCCTGGACCAGTTGCTGAACCAGGCGGCCAAGTTCCGCTACATGTTCGGCGGCAAGGCACGCACGCCCCTGGTCATTCGCATGACCTGCGGTGGGGGCATGAACGCGGCGGCTCAGCATTCACAGACCATCTACCCCATGCTGACCAGCATTCCGGGCTTGAAGGTGGTGATCCCGTCCAATGCCTATGACGCCAAGGGCCTGCTGCTCACCGCCATCCGCGATGACGATCCGGTGATCTTCTTCGAGCACAAGTCGCTTTACATGGACGAATGCGAGGTGCCGGACGGGGATTACACGATCCCGTTTGGCGAGGCGGCCATGGTGCGCGAGGGCGAGCATGTCACCGTCGTGGCCCTGGCCCGCATGGTGCCACTGGCCATCGGTGTCGTCGACAAGCTGGCCGCCGAGGGGATCACCTGTGACCTGATCGACCCGCGCACCACCAGCCCGCTGGACGAGGAAACCATCCTGGAAAGCGTGCGGGCCACGGGCCGGCTGGTGGTGGTGGATGAAAGCCCGCCGCGCTGTTCCGTGGCCGCCGATATCGCGGCCCTGGCGGCGGAGAAGGCCTTCCACCACCTGAAGGCCCCCATCATCCAGGTCACCGCCCCCCATACACCCGTGCCCTTCGCACGGGAACTGGAAGCGGCCTATCTGCCATCGCCGGAGAAGATTGAAGCGGCGATCCGCAAAGTACTTTCCGGCCGTTGACACAGGGGTAAAGACGCGATGAACGCCATCACCCCGATCATCATGCCCAAATGGGGCCTGGAAATGTCGGAAGGGACGATTTCCAACTGGCACGTAGCGGAGGGGCAAGCCCTTTCCCGTGGCATGGAAATCGTCGATATCGAAACCGCCAAGATCGTCAACACGCTGGAATCCGATCTGGAAGGTACGGTGCGCCGGCTGGTTGCACCCGTAGGGCAGACCCTGCCCGTGGGGGCCCTGATTGCCATTGTCGCCGATGCCAGCGTGACCGACGCAGATATTGACCGCTTCATCCGGGGCGATGTCGCGCCAGCATCGGTGGAACCATCTCCACCCGCCGCGGCCCCGGAAACCGTAGTGGGCAAGGCTCAGCCGGCGGCGATTGCCGATGCTGAATTGGAGCGCCGGAACGAGGCGGCGTCCGCCACCCCCATCGCCCGCCGCATTGCCAACCGGCATGGCCTGGACCTGTCGCGAGTAACGGGTACGGGGCGCAACGGCCGTATCAACCAGGAAGATGTGGAAGCCTACATCGCCGCCCATCCGCCGGCAGAGGCACCCGTCCCAACCACGAAAGCGGCGCTGGCGGCCATCGACAATGGATCGGTCCATGCCACCTCCCATGCCATCCGGCTGGCCAATCGACTGGGCGTTGATCTTCGGCATGTGGCCGGCACGGGCCGGCATGGCCGTGTGAATGTGGAGGATGTGGAGCGCCACGCCGACGCGAAGGGGCTGCTGCCGCCCGCAGCAGCCCCCGCGGTTACCCCCCCCGCCGGGCCGGCGGCGCGTAAACTGGCGGCGGATCTGGGTATCCCGCTATCCAGCGTGACACCGACAGGGTCAAAGGGGCATGCGACGAAGGAAGATGTGCGGGCCGCCGCCTCTACCCTGGCATCGCCTCCCGTCCCCCCCCTTGACGGGGATCTGGTGCCGCACAGCGCCATGCGGCGCACCATCGCCACCGCCCTGACCGCCGCCAAGCGAGACGTGCCGCATTTCTATTTGACGGCCGACATCCTGATGGATGATCTGCTGACCTTGCGGTCACAGTTGAACGGACTGCCGGGACAGAAAATATCGGTCAATGACTTCATCATCCGCGCCTCTGCCCTGGCCCTGGTCGATGTGCCCGACGTGAATGTGCAGTTCACGTCGGAAGGGATGCGCCGGTTCGGTCAAGCCAATATCGCCGTCGCCGTGGCGATCGAAGGCGGGCTGGTGACCCCCGTGCTGCGCAACGCGGGATCAAAATCCCTGCGGACCATCGCGGCGGAGGCTGCCTCCCTGGCAAGCCGGGCCCGCGACCGTCGCCTGGTGTCGCAGGACCTTTGCGATGGCACCTTTGCCGTCTCCAACCTGGGCATGTTCGGCATCCGGCATTTCCAGGCCATCATCGCCCCGCCTCAGGCCGCCATCCTGGCTGTGGGCGCCACCCGGCGGGAGGCGCAGGAAGCCAGCGACGGCGCCGTCCGTTTCCGGTCGGTGATGTCGGTGACACTGTCCTGCGACCACCGGGCCATTGACGGCGCAGCAGGTGCCCGTTTCCTGGCCGCGCTGCGCCAGCATCTGGAACAGCCGCTGGGATTGCTGAGTTGACGGAGAGACCATCCATGGCCGATCTGGACATCCTGCTGGCCAAGCAGGCACTGCACGAACTGAACATGGCCTATAACCGGGCCGTGGACCGCGCAGACGAGGCGCTGTTGCGCAGCGTCTGGCACCCGGACGCCACCGTCGATTTCGGCTATTTCGCCGGGTCGGCGGCGGAATTCTGCGGGCTGGCCGTGGGGGCGACGGGCGGGCTGGCCCGGTCGTTCCACATGGCGGGCAATGAGTGGTTCGATATCCGCGGCGATCGGGCCGTGGGAGAAATCTACAGCCTGACGCTGGCGGCCGCGGCGGACGCCGACACGGACAGTGTCCTGTATGGCCGCTATCTGGACCGATATCAGCGTCGGGACGGCGTATGGAAATTCAGCCATCGCCATTATCTGATGGACTGGAATGCCAGCCCGGCGCGCAGCGTGTCCTGGGACCAGGGCGTGTTCGCCTTGATGAAGCATCGGGGCGGGCACGCGCCATCCGACGCCGTCTATGCGCTGTGGAATTCTTAAATCAGGGTGATCTCCAAATGACCTGGGTGAGGTCGCCCTGAAGCCTATTCCGTCTTCCCCACCCGATGGCAGGGAAGACGGAAGACTTTCCCTACCGCGCCAGGATCGTCACCGCGGAAACGCCCGGCGCCCCGTAGACGTGGGTATAGCCGGTGCGCACCGGTCTGGATACCTGCCGTGCCCCGGCATCACCGCGCAGTTGCAATACCGTCTCATAGACCTGACGCAACCCCGATGCGCCGATGGGTTCACCATTGGCCAGGCAGCCGCCATCGGTATTGACGGGCAACCTGCCATCCAGCCGGGTCAACCCGTCGCGCAGCCATTTCTCCTGCTCGCCATCGCGGCAGAAGCCATTCTCCGCCATATGCATGATCTCCGCCCCGCTTTCAGTGTCCTGAAGCTGGGCGATATCGATATCCTCCGGCCCGATGCCGGCCATGGCGAAGGCCCCCCGGGCGGCGATGGGTGTCGCGCCCTCCCCCTCCTCCACGGACAGGCTGGGGCTGAACACTTCAAACGATCCGGCACCGCGCGTGCGCATGGCCGCTGCCTTCAGCCAGACCGGATGACCTGTCAACTGCGCCGCCTTTTTCGGGCTGGCCAGGACCAGGGCAACCGCCCCTTCGCCAGGTGAGCAGAACATGTACTGGCGCAACGGGTCGCTGATCATCGCCGACTGCGCGATCTCATTGTATGACAGCGCCCGGCGGCGCCAGGCATTGGGGTTCAAGGCGCCATTGGCAAAGGCCTTTTCCGCCACCCGGATCAGGGCGTCGTCGGTGATGCCGTAGAGCGCCATATAGCGCTGGATTTTCATGGCAAAGAACTGGGTGGTCAGAGCGAACCCCACCTCCCCATACCATTCGGGCAGGCCCCAGTCGGCCGGGCGCACCCGAAACGATCCCTGTTCATGCTTGTCGAAGCCGACGACCAGACCCAGGTCATACTGGCCCGATCGGATGGCCCCGTAAGCGGAGATCAGAGCGGAACCGCCGGTAGCGCAGCCATTGGCGACATTGATGAATTGCAGGCCCGTCAGGCCCAATTCCTCCACCATTGTGTCGGCATTACCGCCATCCTGGCTGCCGCCATAGGCGAACTGCACGTCGCCCCAGCCGATGCCCGCATCGGCAAGCGCCTGGCGCACGGCAAAAGCCCCCTGTTCCAAACCCGTGCGGTCCGGCGTCCGCCCGAAAGGGTGGATTCCGATCCCGACAATCGCCACATCCGACATGACCCCTGCCTCCCCTTTTCTTGCTCTCACGCCACAGGGCGGAACGCGTACATCAGCAATTCTTGCCCCTGTTCATCCTGGAACAGGGGGCGGATGGTCAGGCGCATGGGCATGCCGATGCGCAAATCCTCCGGCGCACAATCGACCAGCCGCGTTTCCACCCGCACCTGCCCCGACAGTTCGACATAGCCCAGGGCGAAAGGTTGGAATTCCGCCTTCGTTTCCCGTCCCAGATAGGGGGGCTGTTTGGGCAGAAAACGCTGCACGGTCCAACTCCACAGCGCCCCTTCGCGCGCCAGTTCGACCGGTTTTTCCCCCGGTCTTCCCATGAAGGGAAAGCGGATGCGCCCGCGCGCATCCATCCCGCCGATCAGGGCGGGGTTATCGCTGGGCCAGATAAAGACATTGTCGGCAAGCGGTCTGCCTTCCATCACCATGATGGTCCCTCCGTTGTTCGGCCGCTTCTGGGATGGGTCAACGCCATCATCGCGTGGATGCGTTGACTTTTGATTCATCAGTCATGATAATGGTGGGAAGACGGGTGCTTGTCAATCGCACAAGGGGCCACAGCCCCGACCCGTAACAATCATTCGACAGGGGGATATCCAATGGACCTTCGGCTGGCCGGGCGCAAAGCGCTGATCACCGGTTCCACACGCGGCATCGGCCGCCGCATTGCGGAGGCATTGGCACGGGAAGGATGCGACATCGCAATCGGCGCCCGCAAGCAGGCGGAGGTCGATGCCGCCATCGCGGAGCTGTCAGCCCTTGGCGTGAAGGTCGTGGGAACGGCGATGGATGCCGCCGATGCGGACTCGGTCAGAAACTGGGTAACCGATATGGGAGCTGCCCTGGGTGGGATCGACATTCTGGTGCCCAATGTCTCTGCCGGCGGCAGCATGAACGGGGAGCAGAGCTGGAACGACGCCTATCAGATCGATGTGCTGGGCACGCTGCGCGCCATTGACGCGGCCTTGCCAGCGCTGGAAGCGTCGGGCCAGGGGGCCATCACCATCACCGGCACCACGGCGGCCGTGGAAACCTTCATGGCTCCCATGGCCTATAACGCCATGAAGGGCGCCTTGATCGTGCATGCCAAGCAACTGTCCCAGACATTGCTGCCGCGCGGCATCCGGGTCAATGTCGTCTCCCCCGGACCCATCGAGTTTCCCGGCGGCGCCTGGGAGGGGATCAAAGCCGGCGCACCCGACCTTTACGCCGCCACCATCGCCGCCCAGCCGTCAGGCCGCCTGGGCACGCCCGAGGAAGTGGCAGCCTGCGTGGCCTTCCTGTCCAGTCCGGCGGCAAGCTGGGTCACCGGCGTCAACCTGGTGGTTGACGGCGGCTATACCAAGCGCGTTCAGTTGTGATGACCCGCGGAGGAACCGACATGTCCAGCAGGATCGACGTCTATCTGGTGGCCGGCGGCAAATATCACGACATCAATTTCGCCCGACTGGAGTTGCTGAAGCTGCTGGCCGAGCATGAGGATATCCGGGTCGAGGTGGGCCCTGATTACAGCCGCATTGCCGAGATCGAGGCAGCGGATGTGCTGATCACCTATACCTGCGATGTGGTGCCGACGGCTGAGCAGCAGGCGGGGCTGCGCCGGTTCCTGGCCAAGGGCGGCAAATGGTTCGCCCTGCACGGCACCAACTCGGTGATCAAGTTTCTCGACGATGGTCACATCGACTGCCCCGACCTGGATACCGACCTGTCGGACATGCTCGGCAGCCAGTTCCGGGCGCACCCGCCCATCTGCCGCTATGAAATCCAGGTGACGGACAGCACCCACCCCCTGACGCGCGGCCTGAAAAATTTCTGGGTGGAGGATGAACTGTATCTGGGCAGTGTCAGCCCCGGCAACCACACCCTGCTGCACACACGCTGGGGCGGGAACTGTGCCCCCTTCGTGCAGGAAGAATGGCCAGAGGCGGACCACCCCGTGATGTATCTGCGCGACCATGGGCCAGGAAAGGTTCTGTATCTTGTGTTGGGCCATTGCCGGGGCAAGCACGATCTGCGCCCGTTGATGGAGGAATATCCCCATAATGAGCGCTGTTCCTGGCAAAGCCCCGTCTTCTATGAGTTGCTTCGCCGCGGTATCCGGTGGAGCATGGAACGGGGTGCCGTGGACGGGGCGGCGTTTTAGCCCCCCCTATCCCTTCAAGCCCACCAGGACGCGCCCGCCTTCAACCCTCACCGGGTAACAGGTCAAGGGGCGGTAGCCAGTACCGCCAAGGGCGCGGCCGGTCGTCAAATCAAAGCGGGCGCCGTGCAGCGGGCAGGAAATGCTGTTCTGCCGCAGGCGCCCGCCATCCAGCGGGGATTCTGCATGCGGGCAGCGGTTGCGCACGGCAAAGAAGCCGCCTGGCGCATTGCAGAGCAGAACCTCCTGCCCGCCCAGCGCGAACAGGCGCATCTCACCAACGGGCAGATCGTCAGCAGACAGCAGCTCATGATAGGTCACATCGGCAGCGGAGATTTCAGCGGACATCACACCATCCTGCACGAAAGCGGCACGGAACAAGCGTTTATGAGTATGATGATGTTTGATCCTTGAATCATCAGTCAATATAAAAATTCTTCATCAGCGCTTGCACCCGTTGACGAACCCGCCAGCCCACTCTAGTCTGATTTCTGACTCACCAATCATAACAATAATCCGGAGGAAGACCATGTTGGGGATCGACCTCATGCGCGACCCGGCCATCCAGGTATTCCGGGAAGAGGTGCGCCGCTTCTGCGGCACCCATCTGCCCGGCGATATCCGTGACAAGGTCCTGGCAGGCCAGCATCTTGATAAGTCCGACTATGTCCGCTGGCAGAAGATCCTGTTCGATAAGGGCTGGATTGTCGGCCATTGGCCCCGCCAATATGGCGGCCAGGACTGGACACCGTTGCAGCGCGCCATTTTCGACGATGAAACCAGCAAGGCGGGCGCCCCCTGGCTGACGCCATTCGGCGTCTGCTATGCCGGTCCTGTGATCTACACCTTCGGCAGCGAGAAGCAGAAGGACCGGTTCCTGCCCGGTATCCGCAGCACCGACACATGGTGGTGCCAGGGCTATTCCGAGCCGGGCGCCGGGTCGGACCTTGCCAACATCAAGACCCGTGCCGTGCGCGACGGCGACCATTATGTCGTCAGCGGCCAGAAGACCTGGACCACCATGGCGCAATGGGCCGACATGATGTTCGCCCTGGTCCGCACCGGCAATGATGGCAAGCCGCAGAACGGCATCTCCTTTCTGCTGATCGACATGAAGACGCCCGGCGTCACGGTCCGCCCCATCATCAGCATCGATAAATGCCACCATCTGAACGAGGTGTTCCTGGACGATGTCCGGGTACCGGTCGAGAATCTGGTGGGGGAGGAAGGACGTGGCTGGACTTACGCGAAATTCCTGCTGAACAACGAACGACTGCTGGGGGCGGAGTTGGGCAAATCCACCCGCCTGCTGCACCAGTTGCGCCGGACCCTGGCCGATCTCCGTGATGGCGGCCGGCCGCTGTCCGACGATCCGCACTGGCGGCGCCGGCTGGGCGACCTGCGCGCCCGCCTTCTGGCTCTGGAAGCTGTCTGCAACGAGTATCTGGCGGCGGCGGCGGCCGGATCCTCACCGGGGCTGGAGGTTTCCGCCCTGAAGATCATGGGATCAGAGCTGATCCAGGGGATCACCGGGGCCATGATCGATGCGCTGGCCGTCAAAGGGCTGGTCTATCAGACAGCGGGGCTGGAGCCAGGCTGGCAAGCGCCGCTGGTGGGTGTGCCGGGCGCGCCGGGCATGATCCGCGAACATCTGCATGACCGCGCCACCACGATCTATGGCGGGGCCAACGAAATCCAACGCAACATCCTGGCAAAGGCCGTTCTTGGCCTCTAGGGAGCATCATGTCGGCATTCACCCAAGAAGACCGAAGCCTGCTGGCCGACAGCATCAACCGGTTCGTTGATGATGCCTACGGTTCGGAAAGGCGCAGCGCCATCCTGAAATCCGAGGAGGGTTTCGGACAGAGCGAATGGGCAACCTACGCGGAGCTGGGTTGGCTGGGCATTGCCATTGCCGAGGAATGGGGCGGGTCCGGTGGCGGGCTGGCGGAATTGGCTGTGTTGATGCGGGCCGCCGGGCGCGGCCTGCTGATGGAACCGCTGTTGCCCAGCCTGGTTCTGGCAGCCGGCGCCCTGGCCGAAGGCGGCAGCGGCGAACAACGCAGCACCTGGCTGCCCGCCATCGCCGAAGGCCGTGCCATCCTGGCCTTTGCTCAGGACAATCCCGCACAGGACGAGTCGCCCGTGATCGCAGTGCCTGTCGGGGACGGCTATCATCTGTCCGGGCAGCGGGGCTTCGTCCTTTATGGCGCAGCCGCCGACCGCATCATCGTGAAGGCGGAACTGTCGGGGCAGACGGCGCTGTTCCTGCTCCACCCCACGGCGCCAGGCGTCACCCTGGCGAATGCGCGCAGCGTTGATGACCGGCCTGTCTCCGATCTGAGCCTGGAAAAAGTCTTTGTGCCGTCTGCAGACCGGTTGCCGGGGGGGGATGGTCCGCTGTTGGAGCGGTTGAACCAGATGGCGACCCTGGCCGTCTGCGCCGAGACGGTGGGGGCCATCGAGGCGGCGAACCGCCTGACCCTGGATTACCTGAAGACCCGCACCCAGTTCGGCACCACCATCGGCAGTTTCCAGGTGCCCCAGCACCGGATGGTGGATATGGCGCTGGCGGCGCAGGAAGCCGCCGCCATCACCTGGGCCGCCATTGGCGCCGCCAGCGTCGGCTGCCCCGATGCTCCGGTTCTGACCGCCGCCGCCAAGGCGCGCAGCGCCGCCGCCTCCCGCCTGATCGGTGAACAATCCATACAGTTGCATGGTGGTATCGGCATGACAGAGGAGTATGTCATCGGGCATTACTATCGGCGCCTGATGCTGCTGGAGACATTGTTTGGTGGGGCCGGCTGGCATCTGGATCGGTTGGGCGCCTGGACGGCTGCCGACTTGGACGGAGGATGTGCCTGATGTCGCCGGCTCTGGCCTCTACTCAAAGCGACTGGACCGCGCAGCCACTGGCGGTCCTGGCCCGCCATCATGCCGACCGGGCCCCGGACTGCGTCGCCTTTCTCAACCAGGATCAGCATCCCGGTACCTATGCCACGCTGCTGACGGATGCGGAGGCCCTGGCGGTCGGCCTATGGGATCTGGGGCTGCGGCCCGGCGATGTCATCAGCTTCCAGTTGCCCAACTGGATGGAAGCCGTGCTGATCGATGTCGCCGCCGGATTGCTGGGCCTGGTCTGCAACCCCATCGTGCCCATCTATCGCGGGGCGGAGGTGGGGTTGATCCTGGCCGACTGCAAAAGCCGGCTGATCTTCATTCCCGACACCTATCGCGGCTTCGATTACGCCGCCATGCTGGCTGGGCTGCGCCCGTCCCTGCCCGATCTTCGCCATGTCGTGCATGTACGTGCGGCGGGGACAGCCCTGACCCTGGACGCGCTGATGCAGGCAGGACAGGGGCGGCGGATCGACTGGCCGACCATTTCCCCCAACGCTTTGAAGCTGGTGATGTATACCTCTGGCACCACGGGGCGGCCGAAGGCCGTGATGCATGACCATCGCAGCATCGCCCGTGTCTCCCACATCTATATGGGTTACTGGGGGCTGGAACCGGGCGACCTGATGCTGATGCCATCGCCTGTCACGCACATCACCGGCTATTCCAACGGTATCGAACTACCCTTCACCGATGGCACGCGTACCCTGTTCATGGAGCGCTGGAACGCAGAGGAAGCAGTTGCGCTGATCGACCGGCACGGGGTGAACATCACCATCGGTGCGACGCCCTTTTTGCAGGAACTGCTGGACGCAGCGGAAAGCGCAGGATCGCGCCTGCCCAGCCTGAAAATCTTCGCCTGTGGTGGGGCCGCCGTGCCGCCGGACCTGATCCGCCGCGCCAATGCCTTGTTTGAACGGGGCCGCGCCTTCCGCGTCTATGGCAGCACCGAAGCGCCGCTGATCACCCAGGGCTGCATGGGCGCGGATGAGCTGGAGATGGCAGCAACCACCGATGGCAAAGTCATCGACTACGAGATCCGCATCGTCGATGAGAGCGGCCAGCCCCTGGACCGGGGTCAGGATGGCGAAATCCTGGTGCGCGGTCCGTCGCTGTTCATGGGCTATGCCGATGCTGACCAGACGCGGGAGGCGATGGATGATGAAGGCTATTTCCGCACCGGCGATATCGGCCACCTGACGCCCGCCGGCGCCATCGTCATCACCGGCCGCAAGAAGGACCTGATCATCCGGGGCGGGGAGAACCTGTCGGCCAAGGATATCGAGGATGTGCTGCACCGGCATCCGGCCGTGCAGGAGGTGGCTGCCGTTTCCATGCCGCATGCCCGGCTGGGCGAGACCGTGTGTGTCTATGTGGTGCCGCAGCCGGGTGAAAAGCCCGACCTGGACAGCATCACCCGGCATGTGGCCGCCGCCGGGCTGGCGCGGCAGAAATTCCCCGAACGGGTGGAACTGGTCGGTGACCTGCCCCGCACGGCATCGGGCAAGGTGCGCAAGGACATCTTGCGCCAACGCATCGCGGCACAGATCGCGCAGGAACAGGGAGGCGAGAATGGCAAGGCTTGAGGGCAAGGTGGCCCTGGTGACCGGCGGTACAGCCGGGATCGGCGCTGCGGCGGTGCGGCGCCTGACAGCGGACGGGGCCAAGGTGATCTTCACCGGGTCCAATGCCGCTGCCGCCGAAGCCGTCTGCCAGGAAACGGGTGCCCATTTCCACGCCCATGACGTCACAGATGAGGCCGCCTGGCCCACCCTGATGCAGGCCATTGCCGACCGTTTCGGGCGGCTGGATATCGCCTTTGCCAATGCCGGGATCGAGACGGGCGACGGCAGTATCGAAACCATCGGTATCGCCGCCTGGAACCGCATCATGGCCGTGAATGTCACCGGCACCATGCTGACCTGTCAGCACGCCATCACCGCCATGAAGGGCAATCCCGGCGGGTCCGGCGGATCGATCATCATCAATTCTTCGATCAACGGACTGATGGGCCTGCCCGCCAACATCGCCTACACGACGTCGAAGGGGGCGGTCCGTCTGCTGGCGAAATCGGTCGCGGTGCATTGCGCCCGCACGAAAACCAATATCCGCTGCAACTCCATCCACCCCGGCATCATCGACACACCGATCATCCGCCGCGCCGTGGCCGACACACCCGATCCTGACGCGTCGCTGGCCTATCTGGGCAACATCTCCCCCCTGGGCCGCCTGGGCCGGGTGGAGGAAGTGGCGGCCCTGGTCAGCTTCCTGGCCAGTGCGGAATCGTCGCTGATCAACGGGGCCGAACTGGTGGCCGACGGCGGCACCACGGCGGGGCTGATTGGGGTCTGACAATCGAACAGTCAAACAAATCAAACAGGTTCAGGGAGGTTGCAGTGCCAGATGATCTTTCGTCCCAGCCCAAACCCGGCGAGGCCCGCTGCCCCGGCACGTCGTGGAACGACCTGATGGATACGGACACGCGGCCCGTGCCCGACTTCCTGCGCCAGGAAAATTACCAGTATCTGGGCAACGAGCCGCTGAAGGCCGAACGCTACACAAGTCCGGACTTCTTCCGGCGCGAACTGGACAGGATGTGGCCCCGCGTCTGGCAATTCGCGGCGCGGGAAGAGGATATCCCCCAGCCCGGCGACTTCGCGCTTTATGAAAATGCCGGCCGCTCCTATCTGGTCACCCGTCAGCCGGACGGTTCCGTCCGCGCCTTCCACAATGTCTGCCTGCATCGCGGACGCAAGCTGCGGCTGGAAAGCGGATCGGCCAGCGAATTCAAATGCCCGTTCCACGGCTTTGCCTGGAACACCAATGGCAGCCTGAAGAACATCCCCTGCCGTTGGGATTTCCCGCACCTGAAGGATGAGAAGATGGCCCTGCCGGAGGCGCAGGTCGGCCGCTGGGCCGGTTACATCTTCATCCGCGAGGCGGACGAGGGCCCCAGCCTGGAGGAATATCTGGCGCCCCTGCCCGACTTCTTCAAACGCTGGCGGCATGAGGAATGCACAACGGTCATCTGGGTCGGCAAGGTGGTGAATGCCAACTGGAAGGCCGTGGCCGAGGCCTTCATGGAAGCCTGGCACACGATCGAGACGCACCCCCAGATCCTGCCGTTCACGGGCGACGCCAACACCCAGTACAGCACCTATGGCGACCATGTGAACGCGGCCCTGACGCCGTTTGCCGTCATCTCCCCCCACATCGATCCGGCCGGCAAGGAACAGCAATGGATCGTCGATGAATTCCTGAAATATAACGGCCGGGCCGGCGGGACGGAAATGTCGGTGCAGGTGCCGGACGGCATGACCGCCCGGCGCGCCATGGCCGCCGCGAACCGCGAGAAGTACCAGGCCGACAGCGGCTATGATCACAGCCATGTGACTGATGCCGAGCTGCTGGATGCCTTCGTCTATAATGTCTTCCCGAACTTCGCCCCCTGGGGCGGGTTCATGCCCAACATCGTCTATCGCTGGCGCCCCTGGCCGGATCAGGACAAGACATTGATGGAGGTTCGCATCCTGGTTCGCCTGCCCGCCGATGCACCGAGGCCGCCGCCGGTGGAAATGAATTTCCTGGGACCGGACCAGCCCTGGACCGACGCCAAGGAACTGGGCGTGCTGGGTGATGTGTTCCAGCAGGACATGGAAAACCTGCCTTTTGTCCAGGAAGGGCTGAAATGCTCCAAGAATGGCGAGGTGCAGTTGGGCAATTACCAGGAAATCCGCGTGCGGCACCTGCATGCCACGCTGGACAAGTATCTGGCGGACTGAGGCCGTCGGCGAAGCAGGACAGACCCGGCTGCCATGGCCGGGTCAATCCTGCAATGGCGTGAGCCCATTCCGACCCCGCCTACGGATTAAATTGCCAAACGCTGTCACCACAGCGCCTGCGGGAGGTCATCATGCCCACCCATCCGCCCCCCATCCGCGACTGGTCACTGGCCAATGATCCGGATGCTGCGATCTGTCCTTTCCACGCCGCTGCCAAGTTGCATGACGGGCCGGACATTTTCTTCCTGCCGGGCGAAGCGCATGTCCGCGCGGCCGGGCTGGGCGGCAACTGGGTGGTCACGCGCCACGCACTTCAGGAAGAAATCCTGCTGGATCCAGTAAGGTTCTCCAGCCATCTGTCCATCGGTTTCTCCCGATTGGTCGGGGATAGCTGGCCATTGGTGCCGCTGGAACTGGACCCGCCGGAACATGGGCTTTATCGCAAGGTACTTGCACCCTGGTTCGGGCCCGGCAAAGCACGGGAACTGTCGGGGGAAGTCCGGCGCCTGGCCGTCGACCTGATCGAAGGGTTCCGCCGCCAGGGCAGCGTGGAGTTCGTTACCGGCTTTGCCCAGCCCTATCCCGTCACCGTCTTCCTGCTGCTGATGGGTCTGTCCCCGGACAGGATGGCGACTTTCATCGCCTGGGAGGATGACCTGCTGCGGGGCGCCGATATGCAGGTACGCGGTGCCGCGGCGGCGTCGATCAAGGCGTTCCTGCTGGACCTTATCGAACAGCGGCGGGGCGCACCGGGCGACGACATCGTCTCCTACCTGATTTCCTATCAGTTGGATGGGGCGCCCATCCCCGAAGAAAGGCTGCTCGGCCTGTGCTTCATGCTGTTTGCGGGCGGCCTGGATACTGTGACCTCCGTGCTGGGTTTCGTCTTTCGTGAGCTGGCGCGGCGGCCGGAACTGCAGGCGGCGCTTCGCGCTAATCCGGGTACCGTACCGGCCGCCGCGGACGAATTCATCCGGGCCTTCGGTGTGGTAAACACCTTCCGTTACGCCACATGCGACATGGACTTTCACGGGGTAGCGATTGCCAAGGGCGACCTGATTCAGCTGCCTTTGGGTCTGGCGTCCCGCGATGGCCGGATGCATGCCGATCCCCATGTGATCGACTTTGGCCGCGCCACGAAGCGTTCCCTCAGTTTTTCAACAGGCCCGCATACCTGCGCCGGCATGCATCTGGCCCGCACGGAAATCCGCATCGCCCTGGAAGAATGGATCGCGCGTGTGCCGGAATGGCATATCGCCGATCCCAGCCAGATCCGGACGGCCACGGAAAGCGTCTGGGCGCTGCATCGGCTGCCCTTGGCGTGGGGCCCGCACCTGCGGTAGCGGGGGCCAACGGGTCATCCGCAGCGCTGGACCCGTCGGCCCCCTGTCATCTCCCCTGCCCCTTCATTCCTGCGCCCGTGCCACGGCGGCCGTTACAGCGGCGCTGTTGTAATAATAGGGCTTGATCACGGCCACACGTCCGTCATCGGCGAAATGGAACACTTCCACCAGTTCCAGGGGTTCGCCGACCGGCGGCACCAGTTCCAGCAGGTAGACGACATGATTGCCCGCCGCCATCTTGTTCGTCACCGCGATGGTCGCCTGTCCCAGCGACGTGCCCAGCACCTTGGCGTACAGTTCCCGCAGGGCGCCCTTGCCGGTATAGGTGCCGGCAAAGGGCAGCGTCTCCGCCTCCGTGATCACCAGATCGTCACTGAGCATGGTTTCAGCCAGGGGCCAGTTCCCCGTTGCCGTGGCCGCGTACAGCGCCTCCGTGGTGGCCAGGTTGCGGGCCGCAATATCAGTCCGGGTCATGTGCTTCCTCCATGATCAGGCCGGCCGTCGGATGGCATCACGCCAACCGACACGGCAATTTTGTGATTTATGATTCGACAGTCATTAGAAGTCACACCCAACGCCCTGTCAAGGCCGCACCGCAATCCTTTCACCATCCCACACCGGGCCATATCCGATGTCATTTCATGCAGAATTCGGGGGGCGGATTTGAAAGGTGGATTGACGAAACATGTGGGCATGAATATAGTGATTAATGACTCATGAATCATCTGTTTTGCGGCCCCGAACCGCCAAGCGCTCAACGGGCCTCTCCGGCTCGCGAGTCAATGCCAACAAGCCCACAAAAAAAGACACCCACAGGGAGGATATTCGTCATGGCTTGCGCACCCACCTTGCGTTCCACCCTGCTGGCGGCCGCGGCTCTGGTTCTGACCAGTGCTCCGCCAGCCATGGCCCAGGCCACCGGGGGCGCCGCCGGCACCCAGGTCGATGCGCTGGAAGAGATTATCGTGACGGCACGCCGCCGGTCCGAAACCCTGCAGGAAACGCCGCTGGCCGTTACCGCCATCACGCCGACGCAGTTGGAGAGCAAGGCGACGATGAATATCGGCGACCTGATGGGATCAGCCCCCAACGTGCTGATCACGCAGCAGAATTCCGGTGCCGCCGCCGCCAATGTCTCTATCCGCGGCCTGTCCTTCGCGGATGTGGAGAAGTCCTTCGACCCGACGGTGGCCATCGTCGTCGATGGCGTCTTCATCGGCACCAGCACGGGCGCCTTCCTGGATTTCTTCGACATTGACAGCATCGAAGTGCTGCGCGGCCCGCAAGGCACGCTGTTCGGGCGTAACACCATCGGCGGCGTGATCAATATCCGCCGGTCCCGCCCTACCGGGGAAAATGGCGGCAAGCTGGAATTCAGCTATGGCAAGTTCAACACCTGGGCCACGCGCGCCATCCTGAACACCAGCATCGTGCAGGACAAGCTGGCCGCCAAGTTCTTCTATTTCCACAATGAAAGTGACGGCTACTACCGCAACGGCATTACCGGCAAGCGGGTGGGCGGCAATAATAACGAGAATTTCGGTGCCAGCTTCCTGCTGACCCCGACCGAGAATTTTGAAGCGCTGCTGACGCTGGAAAAGCAGGTGCAGGATTTCGATCCCGTCAATTCCAACATCTCCAAGACGGGGGAGGTGTTCTGCGCTTTTGCGCCGGCGCGGGAATGCAATCGCAACACCACGACTGACCTCTACACCGTCTTCAACAGCCCGGCCCATTCCAACTATAAATCACCGGCCGCAACGCTGGAAATGAACCTGGATACCGACGGGATCGACTTCACGTCCGTCACCGGCTACCGCACTTCCGACGAGGCACAGACCCAGGATTTCGACGCCGCTTCGGCTGATCTCTACTATACCAACCGCATCCAGGATTACTGGCAGTTCAGCCAGGAACTGCGTGGCGCTGGCAAAGTGACCGACAATTTCGACTATGTGGTCGGCGGCTTCTACTATCAGAGCAAGTTCGATCTTTTCCAGGCAACCCGCCTCTTCGGCGCCGTCAATCCGGCGGCAGACCAGTACAATACCGGCAAGGCCAAGTCCTATGCCCTGTTCGGTGATTTCAACTGGAAGCTGGCCGATCAGTGGCGCCTGTCGGGCGGCGGCCGCTGGACGCGGGACGAGAAGCAGCAGATCAACAAGGTCGGCACGGCACAATATCCCAATGCCAAATATACCGGCAGCAAATTCACGCCCAAGGTGGTGCTGGATTACCGCCCCGATGACAGCAACATGATCTACACGTCCTGGTCGCGCGGTTACCGGTCGGGTGGCTTCTCCAGCCGTGGTCAGACGCTGGTATCCTCCACCACGCCCTTCGGCCCGGAAACGGTCGACAGCTATGAGGCGGGCTTCAAAAGCTCGCTGTTGCAGAACCGCCTGCAGGTCAATCTGGCCGCCTATCTGTCGGATTATAGCGACCTGCAGCAGAACACGACCATTCCCACCACCGTCGGCACGGGCAACGAAACCATCGTCACAAATGTGGGCAAGGCCAAGATCAAGGGCCTGGAGCTGGATGTCACGGCCCGAGTCACCCACGACTTCAAGGTCACGGCCTCTCTGGGTCTGCAAGACAGCAAGTTCGACGGTTTCATCACCACGGCGCCCAATGCCGCCGGCAAGCTGGTGAAGTTCGATTATTCCGCCGTGAACATGATCTATTCGCCTGATGTCACCGGGTCGCTGACGGCGGAATATACGGTGCCGATGGATATGGGCGATCTGGTGTTGAGCGGCACCTACCGTTACCTGGCGGCTTATGATCAGCAGATATCCCTGGGCGCCACAACGGTGGATGCAGCGGGTAATGTCACGGTGCTGTCCAACGATCCACGCGTGCGGTCGGACAAGCAGAACCTGTTCGACGCGTCAGCGACGATGAAGTTCGACGTGGGCGACAACAAGGCCAAGGTCACGGTCTATGGCCGCAATCTGTTCGATGATCGCGGTCCGAACGCCGCCTTCACCGTCGCTGGCCTCTGGTCCTTCTCCTCCGGGCGCGAGCCGCGGACCTTTGGTATCCAGCTCGGGTACGAGTTCTGATACCACCCCCGGCCTGCTTCCCGGTGGGCCGGGGTGTCTTCTTTTGCGTGGAGCCTGTCAAATGGCCGTCAATCGCCGCATCACCTTGCGCGCCCATCCCGTCGGCAATCCGCTGCCCGGCGATTTCGCCCTGATCGAAGAGCCGGTTCCGGAACCCGGTCCGGGCCAGATGCGGGTGCGCAATCTCTATTTCTCCATGGAACCCGCCATTCGCGGCTGGCTGGATGGCAAGGACAATTATTTCCAGGCCATTCCGCTGGGCGGTGTCATCCGGGGGCCGTCCCTGGGCGTGGTGGAAATGTCCAATCTGGCCGGCTTCAAACCCGGCGACCATGTCTGGGGCCTGACCCACTGGGAGGATTATTCGATCCTGTCGGCCGACACGATCCTGCTGGAACGGCTGGATGTCAGTTGGAACGTGCCCCTGTCGCACTATGTCGGCGCCCTGGGGCCTTCCGGCCTCACGGCCTATGTCGGTCTGCATGATGTGGGGAAGATCAAGGCAGGGGAAACGGTCGTGATCTCCGCCGCTGCCGGTGCCGTGGGCAGTGTCGCGGGACAGATTGCGCGGCTGCGCGGCTGCCGCGTCATCGGGCTGGCCGGATCGGCGGAGAAAGCATCGATCCTGACCGACAGGCTGGGTTTTCATGCCGCCATCAACTATCGCGCCGTCGCCGATTTGGGCGCCGCCATTGCCGATGTCTGCCCCGACGGGGTGGATGTCTATTTCGACAATGTCGGCGGGCGCACCCTGGATGCCCTGCTGCCGCGCATGCGCGATTTCGGGCGCATCATCTGCTGCGGCATGATCGGGGATTACAACAATCAGGCCAACCCCACACCGGTGCATAATTTGTGGCAGGTGGTCGCCAAGCAATTGACCATGCGCGGCTTCCTGCTGTTCTCTCACATGCAGACATTGCCGCAGGCGCGTCACGATCTGCACCAGTGGGCGGCGGATGGAAAGCTGGTGGCGCTGGAGAATGTCACCCGCGGCATTGCCAAGGCTCCCGACAGCTTCTGCCGCCTGATGGCCGGGGAAACGGTGGGAAAAACGGTCCTGGAAGTGGATTGGCCCGCCGCATGACGGGCCAAATCCTTCGGTCTTTCACCGGCTTGTATAGCCACCATCAATGACCAGTTCCGATCCCACCATGTAGCTGGATGCCGTCGACGCCAGGAACAGCACGCCGGCCGCAATCTCCTCGGGCTTGGCTTGCCGGCCGATGGGATGCATGGCATTGACAGCAGCCGTCGCCTGTTCCACCGACGCCATGGAGCCCAGTTCGACATAGCGGTTGATGATATCCTGGATCATGGCCGTGCCCACGGCACCCGGATGCACCGAATTGACGCGGATCGGATATCCCAGCGCACAGAATTCCAGCGCCGCAGACTTGGTCAGCATCAGCACCGCGGCCTTGGAGGTGCAATAGGCGGCGTTGAACGGCGCCCCGCGCAAGCCGCCAACGGAGGAGATGTTGATGATCGACGCTCCACCTGGGCGGTCCGCCCCCGCCTCCCGCAGCAGGGGCAAGGCCGCCTGCATGCCAAGCAACGTGCCCTCCACATTGACCGACTGACATAGCCGCCATTGTTCCAAACTGGTTTCGGCGATGCTGGCGACCATCGGGATGCCCGCATTATTGACCAGCACGTCCAGACGGCCATGCCGTTGACGGATGTCACGCATCAGGGCGGCCCAGCCATCGGCGTCACGGACATCCAGCACGGCCTTTTCCCCCATCACAGGCGCGGCATCGTCTGGCCAGTGCCGGTCTGCCGCCAAGACATGCGCACCCGCACCCGACAGGGCAGCACAGATGGCGCGGCCGATGCCACCCCCGGCCCCGGTCACCAAGGCGACGGCGCCGTTCAGTTCCATTCCCATGATCAATCCCCTATTGCGCGGTCCAGCCACCGTCGACCACCAGTTCCGATCCCGTCATGAAGCTGGCATCGCTGCTGGCCAGGAAGGCGATGGCGGATGCGATCTCTTCCGGTTGGGCCAGGCGCTTCATGGGAGTCATCCCGCCGATGGCGTCGATCAGATCCTGCGGCCTGGCGGCCTTGCCCTGATCGACCCAACGCTGCATGCCGACATGCAGCAGCGGCGTTTCCACAAAGCCCGGATGGATGGAATTGACGCGGATGGGCCTCTGCGCCTGGGCGAATTCGATGGCGACCGCCTTGGTGAACAGGCGCACGGCCCCCTTACTGGTATTGTAGGCCGATGTCTCCGCAAAGCCGACCAGCCCCATGATGGAAGCGACATTGATCACGCTGGCCCCACCGCGCCGTGCGGCGCCACCGGCTGTCAGCGCGTGGGTGAAGGTGCGCACACCCAGAAAGACACTGTCGACATTGATGCTCATCAGCCGGTGCCAGGCGGCCAGACTGGCCTGGTCCACGGGGCCGACCATGTCGGTCCCCGCATTGTTGACCAGGATGTCCAGCGCACCCCAGTGGTTCTCCACCCAGCCGCGCGCCAGATCCCAATCAGCCTCTGACGCCACATCCAGGCGCAGATAGGTGGCATCGGCACCCAACCGGCCCAGCACCTGCGCCACCAATGGATCATCCGGCGGCGACAGGTCGGTGACGATCACCTTGGCCCCCTCCGCCGCCAGCCGTTCCGCTGTCGCCAGCCCGATCCCGCGCAAAGCGCCGGTGACCAGGGCCCGGCTGCCCTTCAAGCCGCGATCGATCATGCTGCCTTCCCCCGCTTCACTGGGCCCACATGCCACCATCGACATAAAGCTCAATCCCCGTGATGTAACGGCTCTCGTCAGAGGCCAGGAACAGCACGGCATTGGCGATATCGTCCGGCTCTCCCATGCGGCCCAGGGGAATGGCGGCCATCAGCGCGTCCTTCACGGCTTCCGCACTGGCGGCCGCCTGCATCATCATGTTGGTCCAGATCATGCCGGGATGGATGGAATTGCAACGGATCTTGTGACTGGCATTTTCGATGGCGATGGTCTTGGTCATGGTCCGGACCCCGCCCTTGGCCGCCGCGTAAGCAGACAGGCCATGGATGCCCAGCGTACCCGCGATGGAAGACAGATTGATGATCGACCCGCCGCCGGACCGGCGCAGCAGCGGCAAGGCCGTCTTCACCCCCAGAAAGGTGCCCACCAGATTGACGTCCAACTGCCGCTGGAATTCCTTGGGCGTCGTATCATCCACGCTTTTGGTCAGATGGATGCCGGCATTGTTGACCAGGATGTCCAGCCGGCCGAAGGCCGCCTCCGTCTCCGCGATGACACGGGCCCAGTCTTCTTCCGAGACCACGTCATGGCTGGAATGGATGGCCTGCCCGCCCGCATCGCGGACAGCGGCCGCGCACAGGGCGGCCCCATCGACATCGCGGTCAGTGGCGACAACCCGGGCCCCCTCCGCCGCCAGGCGGCAGGCCGTGGCATAGCCCAGCCCCGGATTGGAAGATGTCCCCGTGATGACCGCCACCTTGCCCTGCAATCGACCCATTTCACCCTCCCGGTATTCGCGCAGGCCAGGACATGGCGAGGGGTATCGTGGCGACCATCGCCATTTGCCCCAGCCAATTCGACCATTGTCACGATTTATGATTCATCAGTCATTATTTTGACAGGCGACCCCCTCCTGTCAAGGACGATCCGGCCCACCTCGGGACAAATATTCAAATTCGCTGAAACATCGCCGAACCCGGCTTGACAAGCGGGTGCGAGATGTCAACCATGACGAATGAATCATAAATCATTGTCGTGATGCCAAGGCAGCGATCCCATCGTGCCCGACCATCGGCAAAATCAGAACATGGGGAGTGAAATGACGACGCTGGCGGAACAGATCAACCGGTCGGTGGAAGCGATGCTCACCTATGTGGAGACGCAGACCACCGACCAGGCGGCGGACATCCTGAAGGTACCGGCGCGCGACTATCTGGACAAGGATCGCTTCGACCGGGAGATCGCGTTGATCTTCAAACGCCTACCCTTGATGCTGGCCCTGTCCATCGAGTTGCCCAATCCTGGTGATTACAAGGCGATGGAGGTGATGGACCTTCCCGTCCTGATCACCCGGGACCGCGACGGTCAGGTGCATGCCATGCTGAATGTCTGCACCCATCGCGGGGCACCCCTGGTCAAGCCGGGGCAAGGTTCGGCCCACCGCTTTTCCTGCCCCTATCACGCCTGGACCTTCCACAATGACGGGCGGCTGTTCGCCGTGGCGGAAAAGGCCAAATTCGGGGAGGTCGACAAGGATTGCCACCGCCTGCGTCAGCTTCCCTGCCAGGAAGCGGCAGGCATGATCTTCGTGATCCTGACGCCGGGGCTGACGATCGACGTCAAATCCTATCTGGGCGGGATGCTGGACGATCTGGAAAGCCTGGGCTTCGCCCAATGGCACTATTGCGGAAACCGCGAAATCCACGGCGCCAACTGGAAAATCGCCTATGATGGCTATCTGGAGGGCTACCATTTCGCCGCCGCCCACCCCGATACGGTGCATCCGCGCACCTACTCCAACATCATGCATTTCGACGGGCTGGGGCCGCATCTGCGGATCGGCTTCCCCCAGCGCAGCATTGACAAGTTGCGGACGGTGCCACGAGACGAATGGCACCGACATCAGAATGATGGTTATGATTTCGTGCGGACCCTGTTCCCGAACCTGTCGATCTTCGTGGCACCGGAGATCGCCCAGATCGCCCTGCTGCTGCCCGGACCGGCACCCGGCCAGAACCGCACGATCCTGACCTATGTCACCCCCCGCCCCCCCGCGGACGATGCGGAGCGGGAGAAGATGGCCATGATGGCCAGTTTCTTCGGCGATGTGACGAACCAGGAGGATTATGTGCTGGGCCTGTCCATTCAGAAGGGCCTGGAATCCGGTGCCCTGGACCATGTCACCTTCGGCCGCAACGAACGCGGCAACCAGTATTTCCATCGCTGGGTCGACCATTACCTGAAGGACGATCCGTCGGCCCCGCCGCCCAGCCTCTGATCCGCCATCCGCAGGAATAACAACCATGCCCATCGTCATCATGGCCACATTGGATGTGGACCCGATCCTTCGCGCGCAGTTCCTGACCGACGCCGATCCCTTGATCCAGGAGGCGCTGGCGGAGGATGGATGCGTTGAATATAGCTGGGGTGCGGACCATAAGAATCCGGCCCGCGTGAATGTCTTCGAAGAATGGCGGGACGAAACGGCCCTGCGTGCCCATTTCGCCGCCCCCGCCTACAGCATCATGGTCACCTTGTTGCAAAAGGCCGGCATGACGGCGGCGGAGGCGCGCAAGTACCGTGTCGACCTGATCGAGCCGGTCTACGACCCCCAGGGGCAGGCGCGGGCCGACTTCTTCACAGCCTGATCAGAAGCATCAGGCGCCGACAGGGGGCTATGCGGAAAACGCCGTGGAAATTTAACTGAACGCGTTTAATATACGCGTTCAGTTAAAGGAGGCACCCATGGCCAGACCAAGCCTTACTGACCAGCAAGTGATCGAAATGCGCGCCAGACTGCTGGCCGAGACCGCCCGACTGATCGGACGGGAGGGCTATGCCGCCTTCTCCATGCGGCGCCTTGCCACCAGCGTGGATATGAGTGCGGGCGCGCTTTACCGGTATTTCCCGACAAAGCGCCATGTGCTGCTCGCCTATTTCGAAGATGCCCTGTCGACGTTGAGCGAGCGGATTGCCGCCACTTCCGCTGCAGAGCCTATCCATCATCTGGCCGTCCGCCGGATGATGGTGGATTACATTCGCTTCTGCAGAGAGGATGTCGACCGGTTCCGGCTGCTGTTCCTGGAGAATGACCTGGGCCAGTTCCCGGAACTGATGAACGATACCAACATCACCCTGGCCTACCGTCATATCCGCGATCGCGTTTGCGACGCCATCGAAGCCGGCTACTTCCGTCCGCTTCCCGTGGACCAGGCGACACAAATTCTGTGGGGCGCCGTGCATGGCGTCATCAGCCTGTCTGTGTCGGTGATAGAATTGGATTTCGGCGATGTCGACAAACTGGCGCTGGCTGCGGTTGACAATGCCATCCATGGCCTGACCCCCAGCGTGTCGGAGACTTGACATGCGTATCCGCCAAACCGCCCTTTCCGGTCTTATCGTCATGGCCGTGCTTGCCGCCTGCACGCCGGAGGAAGTGCCGGTCGAAAAGCCACGCCCTGTCCGCACTGTCATCGTCAACCCTGTCGCTGACGGGGAAGAGATGGTGCAGACCGGGGAAATCCAGCCGCGGTATGAAACCGCGCACGGCTTTCGCATCGATGGCCGCATTGCCAACCGTCTGATTGATGTCGGCGCACGGGTGAAGGCAGGCCAAACCATCGCCACGCTGGACGACCGGGATGTACAGAACGAATTGCGGGCAGCCGACGCCGATCTGCGCAGCGCTGCTGCTGCGGAGGATTTGGCCAAAGTCGCCCTGGACCGGCAACAGGCGCTGTTCGCCAAGGATATCGTGGCCAAGGCCCGCGTGGACGAGGCAGACGCCAACTGGCAAAGCGCCCGGTCCCGCCGGGAGGCGGCATCGGCGACCCTGGCCAATGCCCGCAACAAGCTGACCTATACCAGACTGACCGCCGAAAGCGACGGCATCGTGACCAGCATCGGCGCCAATGCCGGTCAGGTGGTCGCCGCCGGTCAGATGGTGGCCACAATCGCGTCCACCAGCGAGCGGGAAGCCGTGTTCAATGTCGCGGAGAAGCTGGTCCAGGGCGCGCCGCATGACATGGGTGTCAAGGTGTCACTGACCGCCAATCCGGCCATCAGCGTCACCGGCACCGTGCGCGAACTGAGCCCGACGGCCGATCCCGTGACGCGCACCTTCCGTGTCCGGGTCAGCCTGCCCGGCGCTCCGGAGGAAATGGCTTTCGGCGCGACAGTAACGGGGCGTGTCGTGCTGCCCGCCGGCCTGCTGATTGCGCTGCCCGCCTCTTCCATCACCAATGCCGGGGACCAACCGGCCGTTTATGTTGTCGACGCACAGACGGGTACGCTGATCCGCAAGCCCGTGACCGTGGCCCGCTACACCGCGGAAACGGCCTATCTGGCCGCCGGGGTGGACAAGGGCGACGCTGTGGTGACGGCGGGCGTGGCCAAGCTGCGTCCGGGTCAGAAGGTCCTGCTGGAAGGGGCTGCCAAATGAGCCATCATCAGTCGGCCCCCCTACCACCGGGCTTCAACCTGTCAGCCTGGGCGCTGAAGGAACAGCCGCTGGTGATCTTCCTGATGCTGGCTTCCATCCTGGGTGGCGTCTGGAGCTATGTGAACCTGGGTCGGAACGAAGATCCGCCCTTCACCATCAAGACCATGGTGGTCCAGGCCAATTGGCCGGGAGCGTCAGCGACCGACACCGCCAACCTTCTGACCGACAAGCTGGAAGAGAAGCTGGAGGAGACACCGCACCTGGACCGGCTGGACAGCTATAGCCGTGCCGGTGAAGCGGTGATCTTTGTCAATCTGCGTGACGACACGCCCCCGGCCGAGGTGGATGACATCTGGTATCAGGTGCGCAAGAAGGTGGCCGATGTGTCCCCCACGCTGCCGCAGGGGGTCCAGGGTCCGTTCTTCAACGATGAATTCGGGGACACGTTCGGCATCATCTACGGCTTCACCGCCGACGGGTTCAGCATGCGCGAACTGCGCGACCGGGTGGACACTGTCCGCGCCCGCCTGCTGACCACGCCCGATATCGGCAAGGTTCAGTTGATCGGGGTGCAGGAAGAACAGATCATTGTCGAATTCTCCCCCCGGCGGCTGGCCGCTTTGGGGCTGGATGAACAGATGGTGATGCAGGCACTGGCCGCACAGAACGCGGTGGAACCGGCTGGCACCGTGCGTCTGTCGGATGAAAAGGTGGCCTTGCGCGTCAGCGGCGCCTTCGCGTCGGAGGAAACGCTGCGGCAGGTGACCCTGCGCGCCAATGGCCGGTTTGTGCGTCTGGCCGACATCACCACCATTACCCGCATCCCCGCCGATCCACCCGCGCCCCTGTTCCGGGTGAACGGGCAGCCGGCCCTGGGTCTGGCCATCTCCATGGCGCCGACGGGTAACCTTCTGGCCTTTGGCCAGTCCATCAAGGCCCGGATGACTGACATCGCCCAGACACTGCCGCATGGGATTGAGCTGACGCAGGTCGCCGATCAGGCCGTGGTGGTAAAGCAGGCGGTCAACGGCTTTGTGAAGGTGCTGGTGGAAGCCATCGCCATCGTGCTGGCGGTGTCCTTCCTGTCCCTGGGCACGCGGGCGGGTCTGGTGGTCACCTTGTCCATTCCCATTGTTCTGGCCCTGACCTTCATCGGTATGGAACTGACCGGTATCGGGCTGCAGCGCATTTCGCTGGGCGCGCTGATCATCGCGCTTGGCCTTCTGGTCGATGACGCCATGATCACGGTGGAGGCCATGGTATCCCGGCTGGAAGACGGATGGGCGCTGCCGCGTGCCGCCACCTTCGCCTATGAAAGCACGGCCTTTCCCATGCTGACCGGCACCCTGGTGATGATCGCGGGGTTCATTCCCGTCGGCTTCGCCGCGTCCAGCGCCGGTGAATATTGCTTCTCCCTGTTCATGGTCGTGCTGATTTCGCTGGTGGCGAGCTGGATCGTCGCGGTGCTGTTCTCCCCCCTGATCGGCACCTGGGTGCTGCCGCGCACCATGGCCCATCAGCACGGGATGCAGGAGGGGCGCATGATGCGCGCTTATGGCAAGGCGCTGGCCTGGTCGCTGAGCCATCGTGGAGCAACCATCGCGCTGGCCATCGGTGTTTTCATGTTGTCGCTGCTGGGGGCCGGGAAGCTGGAACAGCAATTCTTTCCGCCATCCGACCGACCGGAGCTGCTGGTCAGCCTCACCCTGCCCCAGAACGCCTCACTGGAAGCAACGCAGCGCGAGGCGGAAAAGCTGGAAACGCTGTTGAAGAACGACCCCGAGGTGGACCGTTTCTCCACCTATGTCGGATCGGGCGCCATCCGTTTCTATCTGCCGATGGATGTGCTGCTGACCAATGACAACATCGCCCAGACGGTGGTGGTAACCAAGGGTCTGGAAGAACGCGACCGGGTGCGCAGCCGTCTGGAAGCCGCCTTCGTCAGGGATTTCCCCGATCTGATCTCGCGGGCCACGCCGCTGGAACTGGGCCCGCCCGTAGGTTGGCCGTTGAAGTACCGCGTCACCGGCCCCGACATCGCCAAAGTTCAGGATATTGCCCAGAAACTCTCCAACGTCCTGGCCAGCAATCCCTTTACCCGCGATATCAACCTGACCGCTGGAGAGCCGCAGAAGCGGATCGAGATTCTGGTTGACCAGACCCAGGCCCGTGCCGTCGGTCTCTCCTCACAACAGGTGGCCAGCACCCTTTCCGCCGTCTTCTCCGGCACCAGCATTACCGCCGTCCGCGATGGCAACCGCCTGGTCGCGGTGGTGGCCCGCGCCGATGCTGCGGAACGCAATGACCTTGCCACCATCGCCAACCTGCAGATCGCCGGGGCCAGCGGGCAACAGGTGCCGTTGCGCCAGATCGCCCAATTGCGCTTCGGGGTGGAACAGCCCGTGATCTGGCGGCGTCAGCGTACGCCGATCATCACCGTGCAGTCGGATGTCGCCCCCGGCGTGCAGGCAGCGACGGTGTCTGCCCAGCTCACCACTGCCATTCGGGCACTGTCCGATACGCTGCCGGAAGGATATGCCATTGCCGAGGGCGGCACGATTGAGGAGTCGGGGAAAGGCAACGCCTCGATCATCGCCACCCTGCCGGTCATGCTCATGGTCATGATGGCGTTGCTGATGGTGCAGTTGCGCAGTTTCTCCCGTCTGGCGCTGGCGCTGGCCATGGCCCCCTTCGGGCTGATCGGGATTGTTGCCGCCATGCTGCCGACGGGCATGCCCATGGGATTTGTGGCCCAACTGGGCGTCATCGCCCTGGCGGGCATGATCATCCGTAATGCCGTCATCCTGATCGAGGAAGTGGATGGCAATATCGCCCGTGGCATGCTGATCCCGGATGCGATCACGGCCGCCGCCCGCCACCGTGCCCGCCCCATCGTCCTGACGGCCTGCGCGGCCATCCTGGGCATGGTGCCGATTGCGCATCAGGTGTTCTGGGGGCCCATGGCCTATGCCATCATCGGCGGCCTGACCGCAGCCACCATCCTGACGCTGACCCTGCTGCCTTGCCTGCTGTCGCTGCTGCTGGGATGGGAAAAATCCAGGACAAAGCTGGCCCTGTAGGTTGAATGCTCCAGGGCGGTGACGGGTCTCCGGAGAGCCAGTCACCCGTTCACAAGATTTCAGGGATCTTCTGCCACGGTCCGTTGATGGCAAGGGTAAGGCCCGGTCGCTGGATATTCACGAACAGGGTTGATGCATCGGGAGAAAAGCAGATGCCTGTGAACTCGCCATTCTCCTTGTCCATGTTGGTGGCAAACGGGACCAGATCGCCGCGGCGGGTCAAAATCTGCATGTGATTGCGCACCGGCCGATCACCCACCGGCCGATCCTCACAAAGGATCAGGCCACCCCAGGGGGCAACCGTCAGGTTGTCGCCCGCTTCCATTGCATGCTCGCCCGGGCTTTCATAGAACAGCTCCAGCTCGCCGGGGCTGGCGCGTTCACCGGCCTGTCCTTCCTTGGCGGAAGGGTGGTAGCGCCAGACCTGCCCAACCTGGGCGGCGCCGGCGTCGGTGGTCGTGAAGTAGATTTCAGGTCGGCCATCGGGGGCGCGACCGAAGATGATGCCCTCCCCCCGGCTGAACAGGGCGGCCCCCTTCGCGGCCCCGCGCAGGTTCAGGTCGCCATCGGGTGCGTCGACCCGGTCCAGGTCGATCCAGTCGACGGCCATACGCTGGCCCTGTTTCACCGTGCCGGCGCCCCAGCCGGGTTCGCTGTCCACAGGCCAGTTGCGCAGGTCGGCTGTCCGGTGCCCCCGGATCGCCAGGGCCTGCAACCGCCCCCCCTTCACCAACGCCCCCTTGGCATCGGGCAGGTAGCGATAGAACAGGCAGCGCGGTTCATCCTGGGTCAGGTAAACGACACCGGTGGCGGGATCGACGGCTGCCGCCTCGTGCATGAACCGACCCATGGCCTTGATGGGTACAGGAGTGACGGGCGAAGTGGCGGCGGCCGGCACCTCGAACACAAACCCATGATCCTTGCCAGTCAGTTTGCCGGCTTGGTCGGCCCGCTCCTCGCAGGTCAGCCAGCTCCCCCAGGGCGTAGCTCCACCGGCGCAGTTCTGGGTGGTGCCGGCCAGCGACAGGTTCGATTGTTCGATCCGGCCGGTCCGCAGATTATAGGTGAAACTGGTGGTGCCGCCCAGCAGCGGGCGGCCATCCGGCGCATGATCATAGATCAGACCGGGGGAAAGGCGTCGCGCCAACCCGTGATCCGGTCCGAAGGCGCCCCGGTCGGTGACCGTCGGGTTCAGTTCATGGTTCCGGACCAACCGGCAGCGGTCCGGGTCCCCCGGGATAGCGAAGGTTGCCATTCCATCTGGCGCGCCCGGCGTCAGGAACCCATCCGTCATCATCTCGCCGGTGCGGGAGATGATCCGGTAGGAAAAACCCGTGGGCAGGTCCAGCAGGCCCGCCGGGTCCGCTTCCAAAGGCAGAGGGCGTGGAGACGCTGCCCCGCCACGCGCGGCGAAAGCGGCCAGTCCGGCGAAGCCCAGGGAAGCAGCGGTGACGTTCTTCAGCCATTGGCGGCGGGACAGCATGGTGATCACGCTCCAAAAGGAAATGTTGCGCAGGAACGATCGGTCGCAAGAACCCGATCAAGGGGACAAAGGTTAGGCGGCTTAGAATTTCGCGCGCATACCCAGGGAGAAGGTCCGCCCGTAATAATCGTACCGCGAGAACAGGTCGTCGGCGACGAACTGCCATTGCGCCTCATCGGTGATATTCATCGCCTCGGCCACCAGGGTCAGATTGTCGTTGATCTGCCATGTGATGTTGCCGTCCAGCGAACCGAAGGCCTTGTCATTGGCATTTTCCAGCCCGTTGGTCCCCACCTGGGCCAGGACATCGCCGCGCCAGCTATAAGACAGACGGATGCCGATGGGCCCCTTTTCATAAAAGCCGGTCAGGTTGAAGCTGTGGCGGGCCACATTCTCCAGATCGTCCTTGATGATCTTGGTCCCATCGAAATAGGTGGCCTCGGTATCGGTGAAGGTATAGTTGGCCAGCATGCCCAACCCGTCGAACGGTGCCGGCAGCATGTCAAAGGTCTGCTGATAGGCAATCTCGACGCCGGTGATGCTGGCGTCGCCACCATTGACACGGGCTGACAGCTCATAATCCACCCCGTCCACCACCAGCGTGGATTTGCGGGTAGTCATGAAGGTGCTGATATCCTTGTAGAACACGCCGCCGATCAGGGCGCTGCTGGGCGCGAAATACCATTCCAGCGTGGCGTCATACTGCCACGCCTCGAACGGTTCCAGATTGGGGTTGCCGCCGACCGCCGTGAAGATCTTGTCCGACGAATTCAGGGTCAGGCGCGGGGCGAGGTCGGCCAGAGACGGGCGGGTTATGACCTTGGCGACCGAGATGCGGCTGACCAGATCGTCCGTCAGGTCGATGGCGACATTCGCGGACGGGAGGATATCGGTATAGTCCTTCTCGAACCGCACCGGCTCCGCCTTCTTGCCATCATCTGCGTGCCCGGCGGAAACCTGATTGGTGCCCGCTACACGGACACCGGCATTGCCGCGCACCGGCAGGCCCGCGATCTCGCTGTCCAGATCGGCCATGACATAGCCCGACTTGATCTTTTCCGTGATGCGGTAGGAATTGCGCAGGTCGGCGCGGGCCAGCGGCTGGTTGATCAGGGCCGGA
The DNA here is from genome assembly GCA_943371025.1 of Hydrogenophaga intermedia. GTDB lineage: Bacteria > Pseudomonadota > Alphaproteobacteria > Azospirillales > Azospirillaceae > Niveispirillum. The sequence goes on along the minus strand of CALRTC020000030.1, from coordinate 35,147 downwards.
TCCATCAGCTCAAAGAACTTGTCGCCGCTGGGCACGGCCCATTCACGCGGCAGAATGGCACCGGTTTCACCCAGGAAATCATCGACCAGGAAATCGGTCTCGTAATAGTCGGGACCATAGAAGGTGCCGGTGATGGATTTGCCATTGCGGTCACGCGTGATGGTCAGATCGCGGCGGTCATAGTCGCGCAGCCGGTCGCGGTATTTCACGCCAGCCTTCACCGCCGACACCGGCCCCCATTCCAGTTCTTTCTGCAGGTCGATCTGGGCCGCCTTTTCGGTGTCCAGGCTGTCATTCATGCGCCATTCCAGGCGGCGGCCCGGCAGGGTGGCCGGGCTGGTCAGATCGGCCGTCAGGAAGCGCAGATTATGTACCTGGTCACCGGCCTTGAAATATTCAAAGGCGACATTGCCGACGGGCCCCAGCACGCGGGACCGACGGATCGGGGTCGGGGTGTCGCTGTAGGCGCGGGAATAGGCGACATCACCCTTCAGCGTCCAGCCATCCGCGAAGCGGAAGGTGCCATTCAGCCCGGCTTGCAGGTTTTCATGCGCCAGTTCGGACTGTTCGCGACCGATCTGGCTGGATGCGCCGACCGTGCCGGCCACCAGCACGCCATCGCGAACCACGGCCGTGCCCGGCACCAGCTTGGCCCAGTCGAAATCGGCCGAATAGGTCAGCTCATCATATTTGATGTCGAGATCGGTGTAGGCGACGTCCAGGTTGATGTCGACGTCCGGGGTGGGAAACCACTGAACCGCCCCGGACAGGCCGATACGTTCACGTTCCTCCTGCTCCAGCGTCGGGCGCGTGCTGGCGGAACGGTAGATGGGGCCGCTGTCGGCCACCTTGTCGCCATTGGTGTCGATACCCGCCGGCAGATAGGACCAGCCGCCATTCATGGCCCTGTCCTGGCGCATGGAGCGCTGATCATAGACGGCGGCCAGCAGCACCCCGAAGGTCCGCTCTTCATTGCGCCAACTGGTCAGGCCGGAAAAGCGTGCATCCACCTTGTCCGCCAGTTCCGGGTAGGAGAGGGTGGCGGAAAAGGCGTGCTCGGTATCCTTCAGGTCCAGGGGACGGAAGGTGCGGACATCGACAATGCCGCCGATGGCGCCTTCATCCAGGGCGGCTGTCGGGCTTTTGATCACGTCGACGCGGGACACCAACTCCGACGGCAGGGTGTCGAAACGGAATTGCCGGCCGCTCTGTCCGCTGTCGCGCACATTCTCATTCACCGCAGCACTGCGTCCGTTCAGCGTCGTCGTCTGGAAATTCGCCCCCAGGCCGCGCACGCGCACAAACAGCCCCTCGCCCCGGTCGCGTACGATGGAGATACCGGGCACACGCTGCAGCGCCTCCGCGATGTTCTGACTGGGGAACTTGCCGATATCCTCGGCCGAGATGGCGTCCACGATGCTGTCGGCATCGCGCTTAATGTCCAACGCGCGGGTGATGGAACCCTTGAAGCCGGTGACGATCACCTCTTCCAGCACCGGTGCCGACGTGGCGACGGTCTGGGCGGAGGCCGGCAAGGCAGCGGCGGCGGGAATCGTGCCCGCGGTCTGCCGCAGCAGCAGCACCGTCTCCCCATCCAACTGGAAATCCAGACCCGTGCCGGCGAGAAGCTGCCGCAGGCCGGCCTGCACCGCAACGGCACCCGTCACGCCCTGGGTGCGTTTGCCCGACAACAGCGCGGGATCGGCCATGATCTGCATGCCCGTCTGGCGCGAAAACAGGTCCAGCGCACCGGCCAGATCACCGGCCGGGATGGACAGGCTGGTGGCGACCTTCGCCGGTTGCTGCGCCATTGCAGCGGACAGTGCGGGCGACAGGGTGGCCAAGGACACACCGGCCAGCAGGGCAATTCGAATGGTCTTCACGTCTCTTCCCCCAAAGGAACGCAGGCGCCGTCGTACGGCGCGGGATCTGTGGGAAGACGGGCTTGGAGACCAAAACCGGACAGGACAGTTTGGTGAATGTTTAAAGGCACTTACATGACAGCAGATCAGGCCGTCACCAGTTCCACCGCCCCATCGCGTCGCCGCACCGTGAAACCATGCAGCTTGCCCAGAGAGGCTAACAGCCGATCCGGCTCCGTCAGTTTGAACCGGCCCGCAACGCGGCGGCTGGCGATGGCCGGATCGGCGATACGGACCGGGACCGTGGCGGTCCGGTTCAACCGCTCCGTCAGTTGTGACAGCGACAATCCCTGGGTCACCAGCCAGCCCGTCCGGAAATCGCCGGCCTGGGGATCAAAGGGAACCGGCGGGTTGAGGCGAGCACCTTCAACGCCCGCACGGTCGCCCTTGCGCAGGCGGACAGCCCGATCACCCACGGTGACAAGGGCGGCCCCTTCGTAAACGGAAATCTCCGTCAGCCCCTCCGCCACGTCCAGGTTCAAGGCACCTGCCTGGGTCTGGATGCGGACGGCGCCACAATCAATGTCGAACGGCGCCCCTCCTCTCGCATCGGCCACGTCGAAGAAGGCCTCTCCCCGCGTCAGCGTGACCCGACGTGCCATCGTGTCGGTGGATGTCAGCAGGTCGGTGCGGCCATTCACGGTCAACTGGCTGCCATCGGCCAGGGAGATGGTCCTTACTGTTCCCACCGGCACGCTCACCCGTGCCAGCGACGCCGTCCCCTCATCCCGCCAGCGGGTCAGCAGCAGCGGCGTCCCGACGGTGAGGGTGAGCGCGGCGGCGATGCCACCCCGGATCCAGGCGCGTCGTGACGGCTGCGCCACGGCCGGATCGGGTGTGGCGAAACGGGTCATGGCGACTGTCAACGCATCATCCACCAGGATATCCCGCATGGCGCGCAATTCCTGCTGGTGGACTGGATCGGCCGCCAGCCAAGCCGCCATTTCCGCCTGTTCCACCGGCGAAAGGGCGGGCCCCTCCACCTGACGCAGAGCCCAGTAGGCGCCGCCCCTGGCTTCGTCACGGTTGGCGGGGATAATTGAAGGGCCGCTGCTCATCGCGCGCCCTCCCGCTCCATTTCGCCATTCAGCCATTCCAGCGCCCGCACCACATGTTTCTCGACAGCGGCGGGGCTGAGGCCCAGCGCCTCCGCAATTTCGCGGTGGCTCTGCCCCTTCAGGCGGCGACGGATAAACACTTCACGCCGCAGGGGCGGCATATTCTCCAGGGCGCGGGCAAAGGCATCGACGCGCTGCCGGGCCATGACCGACTGCTCCGCACTGGGGCGGTGACACGCCATCTCCGGTTCCAGAACCTCTGCCCGGTCAACGCCGCGCATGCGGTGGTGATCGGTGATCAGGTTGGCGGCAATGCGCAGACTGAAGGCAAGGCTGTCGGCAACCTTGTTCGACTGCATATAGGCAATGAGGCGTGCCAGGGTCTCCTGGACAATATCTTCCGCCACGAACGGGTCACGCACCCGACGAAAGATGAACCCATACAGCGCCTCGCGCTTCGGCAACTGTTCCGCCCATTCCATCGTGGCAAGCCCGTCCGGTCACATGCATCACCCGTGGCTGTTACAGCAGAATTGTTGCAGCGCAGTGACAGGGGCGTCGGCCATGGCCGGATACAGGTGTCGATAGGGCCTATGATCTCCACCGTGATCAACAGGTCACAATCCCAGCGCCGCGCAAGCACCATCCGATGGCCATCACGGATGAATCTCCGGCAGCACCCGCCCGCCCGCCATTACCGGTTTCGCTTCGATCAGGATGAAGACGATGCGGCAGACCTGATCGGGTGACGGGTTGCGCCAGAGATGGTTCGTGGCCCGCTGCACCACGATGTCACCCGCCGACAGGGCCGTCACCGACCCGTCATCCAGTTCCAGTTCCAGATCACCGGACAGGACGATGCCGTAATCAATCGACCATGACCGGTGCAGCGGAGAGGCCCGACCAGGCAGCATGTCGACGATCCGGATCACCGATCCGCCATGCAGGGTCTTGCCCGCCGGCAGCATGCCATCCGTCCCGTCATTCAGGTCCACCGGCACCGTTGGCGTGGCCCAGACCAGTTGGAAAGCAGCATCGCCGCTGTCAATCAGACGGGGCGTCAATGTGTCGATGGCGCGGATGACGGACTGGCCCTGATCGTCATGGCCGGTGACGATGCGGCGGAAGGGAGACGTCATGCGAGGCTCCAACGCGATCGAAGCAGCAGAAAAAGGGGCAGCAACCCCACCAGCAGGGCACAGGCCGCAATGATGGGAAAGGCGTCGATGGTTCCGCCCGTCGCTGCTGCCAATGCCGGCACCACCAGGGCGGAAAGGAACTGTCCGATGGCGAAGCTGGACTGCCAGAGCCCCATGCCCCTGCCCCGTACCTGGAACGCCAGGGCCGACATGGCCCAGGTCAGCAGCGTGGGCAGCAGCAGGCCCGCCGCCATCTGGCCCACGAAGGCGGCCGCGATGAACCAGTACGCATCAGTCGAGCGGGCCATGGCCAGGAACGCCACCGCCATCAGCGCGAATTCCATCCCCAGCAGCAGACGCACATCCCGCTTGGCCAGCGCCCAGAAGATCAGGCTGCCCAAGGGGGTACCAATACTGGCAAGCGCGGAGAAAAGGCCGATGCGGCCAGGATCGGTCACACCAAAGCCGGGCAGGACCGTGCTGACATTGATCTGGATCGTGTAGAACAGGATCGCCGCCAGGATGGTAAAAACTGAGGTCGTCATGACATGCCGCCCCGGCAGTGCCGACCAGCCCGGTACCTGCCGTTCCACGCGCGCCGGCTCCTGCACCAGCAGGAAGACAGCCAGCGCCATGGGCCAGGCCAACCCGTAGATCAGGAACGGTGCCTGCCAGCCCTGCCGCCCCAGCAGACCGCCCAGCGCCAGGAACAGCAGGGCGGAGACAGATGCCACCGCCGTCTGGGACGACAGCCAGCGTTCGCGCGCCCGCCCTGTGAACATATCCCCGATCAGCGTCGTGCTCAGCGTCATGATCAGCGCCTCGCAGATCCCAACCAGCACGCGGCTGGCCAGGATCTGGTGGAGATCGGACAGCAGCATCGGTGCCATGCCCGCCAGACCATAGAACAGCATGGATCCGATCAGCAGTCGTCGCCGGCCCAACCGATCACCCAGCAGCCCGGCCACGGGAGAGAACAGAGCGATGCACAGTCCCGGCAGGGTCAGCAACACCGGTACCAGATAGGCCACCCCCGGCACATCCGCAAAGGTCTGCGACATTTGCGGTGCCACCGGCACCAGCAGCAGAATACCCATCACCGCGGACGTGGCCGGCAGCAGCAGCGCCAGACCCTGGGCAAAGCCCGCTTTCACCCTCTGTTCCATCACTTCCCCCGATCAGAATCGGACCGAACCGCGCAGCCCGTAGGTGCGGGGCGGGCGCAGGCCGTTATAGACAACGTTCAGGATGGGCCGGGTGACGGAGGTGGAATAGACATCCTTGTCCGTCAGATTGTTCACATAGCCCGTGACGGACCAGCCCTGCGCCGGCGCCTCCAGCGTCAGCCAGGCATCCGACGTCATGTAGCCGCCCTGATGCTGTTCGGGACGGTAATCGATCGACAGGAACCGTCCGCTTTCAACGCGGCTGCGGACGCCCAGGACCAGGTCATGATCGGCCGAAAGTTCGAACGTGTGGCTGTAGCTCAGGTTCAGGGACCATTTCGGCGCATTCACTGCCGGCTTGCCAGAGCAGTCGACCGTAAACAGCCGAGCCGGTGCTGCCACCGGCAGGGAACTATCCGGCGTCACCGCACAACCGCTGGGCAGGGGCGTGCCGCCAGCTGAAATGGCGGTATAGACGAAGCTTTTATACTTGCTGTCCATATATTGAAGATTGATGCCGATCTCGTCATTTCGGGTGGCCAGGAACTGGGCTTCCACTTCCATGCCATACATGCGGGCCTGACCGACATTGGCCGTCACGGACGCCTGACCAAAAACACCGGGACTGACCTCAACGGGGCCGATATAGCCGATCTGCTGGTCTTTGTAGTCCCACCAGAACGCCTCGGCATTCAATTGCAGACGGTTATCCAGGAAGCGGTTCTTGGACCCCAGTGTGTAGGCCGTCAGCTTCTCCGGATCGAAACTGTTCTTGCCCACGGCAGGGTAGAAGCCACCTGCCTTGAACCCCGTCGCGACATTGGCGTAGAGCAGCGATTGCGGGCCCACGTCGAATTCGATCCCGCCTTTCCAGGTGACGCTGTTGAAATTCTCATCCCCCGTGGCGGTGATGAAGGGCGGGTTGGGGTTGCTGACACTGCTCTGGCGGACAGGTGTTTCCTGCTGCTTGTTTTCATGCGTGTAGCGAACACCGGCCACCAGCCGCAGTCCATCGGCCACATCATAGGTCCCTTGGCCGAACACCGCCTTGCTGACCGTTTCCTGTTCCGGCATGAAGGTGGTGGTGGACAGCCCGCCCTGGAAGAAGCTGTTCAGCGCGTTGACCTTGTCCCGGAACCAGAAACCACCGACGACATAACGGAAGGCGCTGTCCTCGGCAGAGGCAAACCGTGCCTCCACCGAGCTCTGTTTGGACACTTCCTGCACCTTGCCCTGGAAGCCGACGCTGTAGAAGACGAAGTCGGGGCGGCTGTCGCGATAGGCGGGCAGGACGGTCAGGGTGCCGGCATCGAACTGATAATCCAGCGTTGCCGCCACGCCCCAGAAGGTACTGTCGTTGTAGCCATCATTCTTGGGCGGAACCACCAGCCCGGAATTGATCAGCCCCGGAAAGCGCAGGCGCAATTCGCTGATGCTGGCTGCTTCCGATCCGCCGATCCGGTCGCCCACAGCCGGCGCCGTCGGGGTCAGGCTGCCGGGAACCAGCACGCCGCCCACACCCTTGCCCCCCTGATGGAAATAATCACCCGACAGAAGCAGGCTCAGCTTGTCGTCCGGCTCCCACAGAAAGGAGGCGCGGGCGGCCTGGCCCACCTCATCATCGTAGCCATCGGACAGATATCCATCGCGGTCCACCACCTGCCCGGCCACGCGTAGAGCGGCCGTCTCCCCGACCGGCGCATTGATCATGCCCGTGGCCTTGCGCAGATTGTAATTGCCGATCTCAAGACCGGCTTCCCCGGCGGTACCGCCAGTATCCGGGCGGTTGGGAATGACGTTCACGGCACCGCCCGTGGCGTTACGTCCGTATAGCGTACCTTGCGGGCCCTTCAGCACCTCCACCCGCGCCAGATCGAAGAAGGTGCCCACCGGCGCCGTAGGCCGGCCGATATAGACGCCGCCATAATTGAAGGCGATGGCATTCTCCGAGAAGGAGTTGGGGCCCAGGGTGCCCACGCCCCGCAGATAGAAGCCGGTGTTCGACCCGCCGCCGGGCTGCACCACCAGGGCCGGTACCAGCTTGGTCAGGCCCGCCGTGTCGGTGACCCCGGCATTGACCAGATCGTCGGGGGTGACGGCGGAGACGGCAACGGCGACCTTCTGCAAATTCTCCGACCGGCGCTGGGCGGTGACGACAATCTCCTCCAACGCGCCAACATCGGTTGACTGCGCCCCTGCGGGCACAGCCGCCATGGCCGTCAGGAATGCCGTGGACAACAGCAGGGTGGCACGCATTTTTGGCTTCCTCCAAGGTTCATCGCCCGCCACCGGACAAGGCGGGAGCGTTTCCGGACGTAGCGCCGGATTAGGGATCTGGCCGGAAGGCAGGCGGATGGGGAGCGATGCCGCCTGTGCAGGCGGCATGCGTGAAACCCGGTCATGAAGGCGGAGAACTGCCCGCCAACGGCCGCGTTCGCGGCGCCTCCCCCAACCGCCGGCCTTCAGGCCGGTCTGATGTTTTTCGGTAAGGGAACCATATCAGTGGCGAATACATCGGCGAAATCGTAATTTCTGATCCGACCTATCGCCCCGCCCAATGGTTCAGCCAGCATCCTGCTCGACCGCACAGCGGCGCAACAGACCGCGAAACCAGACCAGAGCCGGATCACGCTGAAAGTGTCGATGCCACTGCACCATCTCCGTCAACACCGGAAATTCAATGGGCAGCGGCAGAATACGCAGTGGCAGACGCTGGACGTATAGCCGCGCCAGACGCTCATGCATGGTGGCCACCAGATCGGTGCCGATCAGCATGTTGGGCACGGTCGTGAAATCGGCCACGAACAGCTCGGCATTACGCGAATAGCCGAAGCGATCCAGGAACCATTGGTCGAAGCTGGGCGCCCGCTTCATGCCGAACCGCACCAGCACATGGCCCATCTGCATATACTGGTCGAAGCTGATCGTATCGCCCAGCTTGGTATTGTCCTTCCAGGTCACCACGACATGAGTGTCGGTGAACAGCATCTCCTTGGGATGGTCGGGATGGGTGAAATTGTCGGGCGTGATCAGAAAATCCACCTGCCCCCGCGACAGCCGGTCCAGGACCAGATCATCCATCCCATCGATTTCCACCTTGATGCCGGGCGCCAGCAGCCGCGCCTCGCGGATCACGCGGGCCAACAGCACCTCCGTCACATAATCGGACGCATGCATGCGGATGGTTCGCGTGGCGCTGGCAGGATCGAAGCTGGGCTTGGTCTCGATCGTGGACTGTATCTGCATCAGGATGTCGCGCACCGGCGCGGCCAGGCTGTCCGCCAGCGGCGTCGGCACCATTGACCGGCCGATCTGGGCCAGGATGTCATCGTCGAAGAATTCACGCAGCCGGGCCAGATTTCCGCTGACGGCAGACTGGCTGAGATTGAGGCGGTTGGCCGCCCGCGACACGCTGCGTTCCTCCAGCAGCACATCCAGCACCACCAGCAGGTTCAGGTCCAGTTTCTGGAACCGCATTGTTCATCCTCCCAATCCATCGGTCATGCCGATAGTTCATTTCACTAAATACGACTTCGGTGATGGCCGTCGAGCCCTTAAGGTGCCGTTGCTCCCGAAAGGAACCCACCATGCATATCCTGGTCACCGGTGCCGACGGCTTTGTCGGCCGTGCCCTTGTCCGCCGCCTGCTGTCCGACAGAAGTCAGGCGTTCGATCGTCTGACCCTGGTGGATCATGGGTTTGCCGGGGCTGCCGAAGATCCGCGCCTGCGTCTCATCGCTGGCAACATCGCTGACGATCATGTCTGGACCGACGCCCTGGACGCGAGCGCCGACCATGTCTTCCACTTGGCCTCCGTGCCCGGCGGGCTGGCGGAGCGGGAATTCGATCTGGGCATGGAGGTCAATCTGCTGGGCACGCTGGGCCTGCTGAACGCGTTGCGGCGGCAAACCCGGCCGGCGACATTCGTCTTCGCCAGCAGTGTCGCTGTCTATGGCGATCCACTACCCGACATGGTGGATGACGCCACCCTTCCCCGCCCCACCCTTTCCTATGGTGCACAGAAGCTGGCGGCGGAGGTGATGGTTGCAGACTATAGCCGGCGTGGCTTCATCGATGGGTGCAGCCTGCGCCTGCCCGGCATCGTGGCCCGCCCACCTGCCCCGTCCGGCCTGATCTCAGCCTTCATGAGTGAGGTGATGTGGGCTGGCATTGAACGCCGGCCCGTCACCCTGCCCGTCGGGCCGGATGCCGTTTGCTGGTGGATGTCAGTGGCGTCTGCCGTAGATGCGCTGCTGCATGCCGCACACCTGCCGGGACAGGGGCATATCTGGCTGCCCCCCGTTCTGCGCCTGACTGTTGGAGAGCTGGTCGCCGCCCTTACGCGCCGCTTTGGACCGGTCGATGTGACTTACCAGCCCGATCCAACCGTCGAAGCGCGGTTCGGGCGGCAACCACCGCATCACGCCGATGCCGCGTTGGCGGCAGGGTTCCGGGATGATGGCAATGTGGACCGACTGATCGACCGGTCCCTGGTTCAGTCCTGAAGGATGGCGACGGCGCGGGTCCAGCCGGCGGAGGCCGCGCGAACCTTGACGGGGAAGCAGGCGACCGTGAAGCCGGTGGCCGGCAGTGCCTCCAGGTTAGTCAGCTTCTCCATATGGCAATAGCCGACATCCTTGCCGACATAATGCCCCTCCCATATCAAGGAGGCGTCGCCCGTTTCCTTGAATTTTGCAGCGGTAAAGGGAAACGGCGCATCCCAGCTCCAGCCATCAATGCCGGTGACCCGCACGCCGCGTTCGACCAGATACAAGGTCGCCTCCCGTCCCATGCCGCAGCCCTTGGCCAGGAATTGCGGCGTGCCATACGCGGCACCGGCAGCGGTGTTGACCAGCACGATGTCCAGTGGTTGCAGCACATGGCCGATGCGGGTCAGTTCGGCCTCCACCTCCGCGGCCGTGACGACATGCCCGTCGGGCAGGTGCCGGAAATCCAGCTTCACGCCGGGCCGGAAACACCAGTCCAGCGGCACTTCATCGATGGTGATCGCGCGTCTGCCGCCATCCATCGTGGAATGGTAATGCCAGGGAGCATCCATATGGGTGCCGTTATGGGTGGAGATTTCCACCCATTCCGCCGCCGGACCTTCGCCATCGGGCAGTTGCTCCGCCTTCAGGCCGGGGAACATCTGGCAATATTCGGCCGCCCCCTCGGCATGGCTGGCATAGCGGATCCTGGGCCGCATGAAGGGCGGATCGGCGGGCACGTCATTTTCCAGATGCACCGACAGATCAATGATGCAAGGCATGGCGCTTACTCCGGATTCATGATTTCAACGCACAGCCCAGGGCCGGGCCGCATCTGACAGGCAAGGCGGATGGCGGGATCACAGATGGCAAGCTGCCGGCGCAAATGCGCCTCATCCGCCCCTATCGGGCCGGGGTCACCCGACAGCACCCGCACCCGGCACGTTCCGCAAACGCAACAACCGCCACATAGGGCCGTGACCATTTCGCGGTGTTGGGCGGCGATAACCTGGAGCAGTGATTGTTCCGGTCCAGCAATGACTGTTGTCACAGTCCCGCCCCCGCCCTGCAGCGTGACGATCACGCCGTATGTCCACCCAGCGTGTCGGCGAACCAGTCGGCGATGTAATCACGACCAAACGACATATTGTCCGCCCCGACATGTTCGACCCCACCCTCACGGTCGGTGAAGATTTTCAGCTCTCGGCGGGGGGAGTTCACCAGTTGCTCATAGGTCTGATGGGCGTAATCGACTGAGATCTGCCGATCCCTGGCCCCATGGGTGACCAGGAACGGCACCTTGATCCGGTCCAGCACACCGTTCAGATGCATGCCTTCCGCCTTGGCGAGGAAATCATCCATGTCCGTGGCACCGAAGACCCAGCGCACATGCCCCCAGTAATGCGGAACCGGGTTCTCCCCTTCCCGCTTCAGACGCTTCTGCTGCACTTCACGCCAGTCATGGTTGGCGCCCCAGACGGCAGCGCTGGCGAACCTCGGCTCGAACGCTACCGCGCGTGGGGTGAAATAGCCGCCGAGCGAAATGCCGACCATGCCGATCTTGTCGGCCAGCACATCGGGACGCGCAGACAGCCAGTCGAACACCGGCGTGGCCCAGCGTTCGGTTTCATGCGTGGCGTACAGGTTGTTGGCGCGCAGGGCTTCGCCCGTGCCCGGCTGGTCGATGCACAGGGTGGAGATGCCGCGCCTGGCCAACGCCTGCGGCAACCAGGACCAGAACAGCAGCTCCTTGCAGCTGTCCAGACCGTTCACATAAAGGACGCAGGGTGCGGGACCATCCACCCCTTCCGCCCTGGTGAAAAGGCCAGGAATGAAGCTGTCGCCGAACGGGATTTCCACGCGGGCGCAGTTCTCCCGCGCCAGGAATGTACCCCGGCGAAAGGCTTCCTGGCCCTTCGCAAAGGTCTCTGCCCGGCCCGGATGGCCGTGACCCTGCATGCGCTCCGCCGTGATGTAATAGAGCGAGGCGCGTTGCAGCTTGGCCCCGGCGGAAAGGGCGCGGCCACGCGCCTCATCCTCCGCTGCCAGACCGGCCAGCCTGTCGGCCATCGCCACCCATTGCGCCAGAAAGGCGCCGGTGCCCGCATCCTCCCCCCGGGCCGCCGCCTCCAGCAGGGGGCGGCACATATCCTCGATCTCACCAATCCGCGCGCCGCTTTCGATGGCGATATTGACGGACAGGTTCCAGATGTAATTGTTGGGGAAATATTGAAAAAGCGCCATGGGATCACACTCCCGCCGCCTGGAACAGACCGGCATCGGGTGCGGGATGGGGCATGGTCTGTGGCCCACCGCTGCCGGCCCCCCACTGATCCATCACATCGGGACTGGGCTTGTGTACACCGGCCACCCAGGTCGCCTCGTCCACCCTCTCCAGTTCGGCCGTATATTCAACGGCGAAGCCGGCAGGTGTGGTGAAATAGCTGAATGTGTTGTTTCCCGCCGTGTGCCGGCCGGGCCCCCAGCGCAGTTCCACCGCAGCCTTCTTCAGCTTGCCCACGCCACGCATCATCGCATCCATATCCGGCATGTCATAGGCGACGTGGTTCAGGCAGGGCGGCCCCGGCAGGATGGCGACGCGGTGGTGCCATTCGTTGCAGCGCAGGAAGCACATGAAATCGCCCAGCCAGTCCGACACGCGGAAGCCCAGGACATTGACAAAAAAATCCACAGCAGCCTTATGGTCAGGCGAGTGCATGACGACATGGCTGATCTTTTCCGGCAGCGCCTCCCTGGCCGTCACCACCCGCGACGGCCCCCGCTCCACCCCGGCGGAGATTTCAAAGGTCAGCCCATCCTTGCCGAAGAAGCGGAAGCCATAGCCGCCGCCAATGGTGGCAAGTTCGGTTGGCGCGAAGATCACACGGCAACCGGCAGCCACCACCTTGTCATGCAGGACGTCCACGTCGGCCTTGCTGTCTGCGGCGAAGGCGATGACATCGACGCGCTTCACCTCCGCCGCACGCAGACGCACGACATACAGCTCCGACGACCCCTCGGCGGCGAAATAGACCATGCCATCCTGGGCCGCCACCTCGCGCAGGCCCCATTTGTCGCGGTAGAAGGCGCGTTCCGCCTCCAGATCCGTCACGCCATAGCCGACATAGCGGATATCCGTCACACGGGTCATTTCAAGGTCACTCCCATCAATCAAAGCGGTTGGGCCAGAGCGGCCATGGTCTGGTTCATCAGGCGGGGATGTTCATCGCTGTGGACGCCGCTCAGCTCGATCTCGCCCAACCGGACGGAGTTGTTGACCACCATGGCGCAGCGGTCGTATCGCCGCGCCATGAAGGCGTGGAGGGCATCGGACAGGCCGTCGGCCCCCGCCAGTACATCGCCCAGCACCACCGCATCCTCCATCGCCATGCCGGCGCCCGACGCCAGATGCGGGGTGGTGGCGTGGGCGGCATCGCCGATCAGCAGGCCACGCCGAGTATGCCAGGGACCGGGCAGCAGCAATGTCTCCAGCGGACGGAAATTCACCACCGACTTGTCACTGATCTGATCGCGGACAAAGCCCACCGCCCCACCGAAGCCCACCAGCCTTTCCCGCAGCAGACCGGGCAGATCGGCCTCCGCATGCCGGGTGCTCGGAGCGATGGCTTCCAGCGCGAACAGATACATCTGGTCGGGTGAGCAGGGATTAACGCCCGCCTTGATGGGGGCCCCCAGGTACATCTCCACCCCGGTCACATGATCGGGCCGCGCAGCCGTGGTACGCCAGCAGGCCTGGCCCGTTAAACGCGGCCTGGGCGCATCGGGGAACAGCAGCGACCGGGTGCGGGAATAGATGCCATCGGCCCCGATCACCAGATCATAGCGGCCGGTGCGCCCGTCGCTGAATGTGACTTCTGCCCCGTCGGCATCCTCAGCATAGGCGTCAATGGTCAGACCCAGACGGATATCAGCGGCGGCAGCGCGCGTGCGGGCGGCCAAAATCTCATGCAGCGCGGGGCGCATGATCCCCCCACCCGAAGGCAGATCCGCCGCAAGTGGGGGTAATGCCACTTCCCCGATTGGATGACCGGCGGGCGTGAACAGCCGCGTGCTGTCCGCGCAGTAACCGTTCTGACGGAACGCGTCCAGGATTCCCAGCCGCTGAAACGCCCGCAGCGTCGGCCCCGTAATGGAAATGCCGGCCCCATAGACACGCCAGGCGGGGTCCTGGTCGATCACGTCGACCGCCACGCCCAGACGCGACAGGACCAAGGTCGCCGACATGCCGGCAATGCCGCCGCCAACGACAAGCGCAGTACGGATCAAAGGCACATGCTCCTCCCAGGCCGCGCATCCAAGGAGACGGCAGCCGGATTGCCCGCCGGTGGCGACGGATCGTTATCGTGGATTGGTGGGGAGGCGGTCGCCGTCGCGGACCTCCATGCCAACAACCATATGCCGACCGAACAAATCGCCAAAGCCGTTTATATCGATACCAAGCATCGACCGGGGTGATACGTCATGCTCAGGCTTTCACGACTTGCTGGTCAAAGGCGCCAACGACGCTCTGCCCATCCTTCAGCACCTCCATGCGCACCCGGTCGCCGAGTTGCAGGAATCCGAAGTGGGCCGCCCCTTCGTCCAGCATCTCGATGCCCCGCCGTTCGGCGATGCAGCTGGACCCGACCTCGCGGTAATTCTCGTTCGACACTGAGCCATGGAAGCCGGTCGGGCCGCTGCTGCGCGCTACCGTCGTGCCATGGCAGCCTTGGCGAAATGAACAAAACGCATATGAAAGCCCCAACATCAGAAGTGATTTGGACCTCTTCGCCAAAATTCGCGCAGCTTCACTGAACACAGCCCCAGCACGCAGCGGGCACTTAATTTACTGCGGGTTGGAATGACTGCAGCCATTAACCCGAATCAGTGAAAATGACGATGCAAGAAAATGCATAAATATTTGATTTTATGCAGATTTATGAATTCGCAGTGGAACAGGACCGGTAAAGTTGGTTGGAGACGGAGACGCCGAATCCGGGTCACGGGGCCAGTTCACCAACTGTGCTTCCACGCCTTGCGGTGCGTACGCATCCCAGAAAGACAAAACGCCGCCAGATCATTGATCTGGCGGCGTTTTTTTGGATGCGGGGGCAGAATTTGACCGATGGTATGCCGAGCTGTCGGTATCGGTTTGACCGTCTAACTTTATCCGACGGTACAGACCTCAGAAACGGACCTTGGCACCGGTCGTGAAGTACCGGCCACGCGGATCGTCACCCAGGGCAAAGCCGTCACGCAAGCCGGCGCGAGTGCCATTGCCGGAGAAGGCACCGATCGGTGGCGTGGCATTGAACAGGTTCTGAACATTGCCGTAGATCTGCAGATTGCCGAACGCGGCCTTGGTATCCCAGGCCACATTGATGCCGGTCGTGGCAAAGGAACCGATATGGTTGTCCACCCAGACCTGGCTGGGATCGCCCCCCAGCTTCATGGCATTGCGCCAACGCTGGGAAATATCCACGGTGACACTCTCCACCGGTTGGAACCGGAAGAAGGCCGACAGGCGCAGGGACGGCGTAGCAGCCAGACCCAGGGGACCGAACGCCACCCCGCCCTGGTCCAACGTCGCGACATTGGGCTGGCGGTAATAGACATGCGGCTGCCAGGCGGCCAGAATGCGGAACATCATGGGTCGGTCGAACAGCTCGGCGGAATAGTTCAGCTCGGTATCAATGCCCCAAGTCTCAATCTCCGACAGGTTGATGTTCTTGGTCAGCCAGCGGGTCACGGCATTGGCGGCCGACTTGTCCGTAAAGCCGTTGGGCCGTTCCTGCAACAGACAGTAAGGTGACGTGCCGCCGCTGGCGTAACAGGCCTGCTGATAGGCGGGGGTGGAACCCGCAATCTGTGTCACCGCGTCGGAAATGCGGATGCGATAGCCATCGACCGCGATGTTCAGGTCGGAACTGGGCTGCCAGACGAAGCCGGCCGTGACCGTATTGCCGATTTCTGCGGTCAGGTCGGGGTTGCCTTCATCCACCTGCGGCGTGGTCGGGCTCAACCCCGTCAGCAGGTCGGTCGGGCGCACCGGAATGATGGTGGTGGGCGAGAACAGGTCATATAGGGTTGGCGCCCGGATATCCCGCGACCGCGTAGCGCGGAACCGGAATTCGTCCGTCAGATGCCAGTCGATACCCAGCTTCCAGGTCCAGTAGGTGCCGCTGGTATTGTAATGGGTGTAACGGGCAGCACCGTTGAGGTTGAAGGATCGGGCCAAGGGGCTATCGACCAGCAACGGGGCATCGAACTCCACTGCCGCTTCATAAACGGTCTGGCTGACGCCCGCCGTTTCCCCGAACACGGATTCCGTCAATTGCGTCCCGGCGGTGCAGTTGAACCGGATGCCGGTACAGTCGGCCACGTCGCTAGGTGTGGCGCTGCTGTCGGAACTGAACGACACTTTGCGCCATTCGCCCGACAGGGCGGCATTGACGGGACCGGCCCAAGTGTCAAACGGGCTGCCGCTGATCTGGCCGGCAATATCGTTCATCACCGTCTTGGAATGATAGGCAATGGTGTCGGTGACATAATCGATGGCCTCGGCCGAGGCGGCATTGGGACCGAAAACGTTCAGCGGCACGCAGCCATTGGCGAGGCCGGGATTGGTCAGCGTGATGTTGCAGACCGTCTGGCCATTGGCCGGGTTCACAACGGCATCCAGGGCCGACCACAGTTTCTGCCGGTTGATGACATTGTTCAGGTCAGTGTCCAGCACCGCCTCGCCATGGGTGTAATCGATCGCCCAGTTGAGACCGCCGGTCTTGCCGTCAACCCCGGTCGTGGCAATGATTTGTTCGGAATCGGAGACAGCCTGGATCCGGGGAACATCCGCCATGAATTTGCTGAAGCGGAAGGTCGGCTGGCTGCTGGGGATCAGGGCCTGGATCTGCGACGACAGGAAGGCGTTGGTCCGACTGATGGCCACGCCATTGAGCTGGTTCGTCTCGGCGTAGGAACTGTTAGTCTTGAAGGTGCCGGACAGTTGCGCATAAGCGCGGATATCGTCGGCGATGTCGTAGTCTAGCCGGCCGAAAAGCTGATGCCCTTCAAGCTGCGCGATCAGACCGCTGTCCCAATATCCGCCATCGCCGCCGATCTGAATGGCCGATGTCCCGGTGGCCGTGCCGGCCACGAAGGGCGACAAGGTGCCATTGCTCTTGAAGACCTGTCCGGCCAGCGCGCCAGTGGTGATCAGGCCGCCGAAGGGAAAATCCTTCTGCCGCAGGTCGGTTTGCAGGACATAAGGGTTCGCGGCTGTACCGGCACCGGTCACACCGATCTGGCTCAGCCAGTCGCGGTCGGTGCGGTTATCGATCCCGCCCTCGTCCCGGTATTCGTAGCTGAACTCCACATGGGCGCGGTCATTGATGTCGGTGCCATAGGCCATGGCCGCGTTGAATTTCGTGGCATCGCCCTGCTCGGAAACGCCATAGGACACATCCGCACGCAGGCCCTGGAGCTTCCGGTTGATGACATAGTTCACCACACCGGTCATGGCATCGGAACCATAGACGGCAGACACACCGCCCGTCACCACATCAACCCGTTCCACCAGCAACTGCGGAACGATGTCCACATCGACGACGCCGTTGAACAGGGTCGGCGGCACGCGCTTGCCGTCCATCAGCACCAGGGTACGGGTCGGCCCGATATTGCGAAGGTTCAACTGGTTAGCAGATCCATTACCGCCAGCGGCACTGCCCACAGTCGTCGGATTGCTGGCCGAACCGCGCGAGCCGGAAAAGACCGGCAGGCTGTTCAACGCCTCTGCCAGGGTGGCACCAGGCTGCGTCGTCAACAGGTCGCCGGTGCTGATCACCGTCACCGGCGAGGGGCTATTAGCGCCGTCCTTGATGACGCGGGAACCGGTGACGATCACCTCTTCCAGCAATTCCATCTGGTCGGGTACCGTCTGGGCAGCGACGGCATGGGGCAAAATCAGGGCGCTTGCTCCAGACAACAGCGCAGAGGCCAGGAACCTCATCGGCATTTCCTCCAGGATACTTATTTTATCGGCCGCTCACCGTTTCCATGCGGGGCGGTCACGCCGATCCGGCCTGTATATTGTGAAAATGGCCCCTTTATCGGCGATGATTTTATGTAATCCGAAAAATCTATTGTGGCTGATTGATTTGCTTGCTTGCCCTATTGGATTGGTGACCGTGCCCTGCCGGACCGGGAAGCGGCGATCCGTACAGGATCGCCATCCGGTTATCCCGGTTTTGCCGCCGATGGTGCGTCGGGAATAGTGGGCGCCCATTCCGGCCGCAACAGGAAGATGACCGTCAGGCCGCCCAACACCAGAAGGGCGAAAATCAGGGTCATCGGTGCCGCAAATGAACCGGTGGCATGCAGCAGCCAACCTGTCACCAAGGGGGATACGATGCCTGCCACCGCGACAGCCACATTCTGGATGCCCTTCACCCGGCCCACGATGGGTGCGGGGATGAGGGTCAGGCTGCACAGGGCCAAGTTGTTTGCGGTGGTAAGGCCCAGACCGGACAGGGAGGCGACATTCCAGAACAGGGCCTCCTCCACGCTGTCGGCATGAGCGCCCAACAGGACCGTGCTGGCCAAGGCAAAGCCCGCCACCACGAAGGCCTTACGAATCAGCACGGTACGGCCATAGCGCTTAATCAGTTGATCCGCCGCCCAGCCCGACACCAGCGCTACGAGGGCGATGCCCATGAAGCTGAAGAAGGTGTAAAGACCCATCTCCTTCAGAGACAGGCCCCGCTGCTCCACAAGATAGGCCGGCATCCAGGTCATGCAAAAGAAGGTGAAGTAATTATAGCAGAAATAGACGACGAGCGTACTCCAGATCAGGCGGCTGGACAGGATCGACCGGAAGGGCACATCCGTTCCCTTCCCTTTCGTCGTCAAGGCCGCGTCCCTGTCATCCCGCCGGGTCAGCAACAGCCAGGGGATCAGCCAGAGCAGGCCCGACAGGCCGGTGATGATGAACATCAGTTCCCAGTTAAAGGTCACGATCAGCCAAGCCGCCAGCGGTGCCCCGATGGCCGGCCCGAACTTCGCACCCAGCATATAAAGCCCAACGGCCGTTCCGCTGTTCTCCGCACTGAAATTGGTGCGTATCCAGCGATAGGAGGCCGGAACCACCACCGCCTCCGCCGCCCCGATGATCAGGCGCATCAAGATCAACCCCCAGAGGGCCGGCATCAACCCGATCAGGGCCGAAGCGACGCACCAGACGGCAAAGCAGATCGCATAAGGCTTCTTCACGCCAAACCGGTCCACCACCCAGCCCATCGGCACCTGAAACAAGGCGTAGGACCAGAAGAAGGCGGAATTGATCCAGCCGCGATCCACGTCAGAAAGCTGAAAATGCTGTTTGAAAGCCTCCACCGTCAGGGCCGCTGAAATGTTGATGCGATCAACGAATGCGATCAGGGCACCCAAGGCCAAAAGAGCCAGAACCAACCACTGCCGTGCCGGGAACCGCTCGCCTTTCACAGGCGGGGTCCTCATTGTATTTTCCACGTTTCATCTCCCTTGACTGCCGGGCAAATCCTCCCACAAACCGGCGGGACAGGTCATGCCCCGCCGCCTGTCAAAACAGTTCAGAAATCCGCGCCGATGGTCAGGCCGAAGGTGCGGGGCGCGCCGGGCGTGCCATTGTCGCCGGAATTGGTGGCGCCGATCTGCGCGAAGTAATGGGAATTGGTCAGGTTCTGGGCCCACAGCTTCACGAAATAGGACTTGGTGGGGTTGTGCCAGGTGACAGAGGCGCTGACCAAGTCATAGCTGTCCTGGACCACCCGTTCGTCGGCCGTGCCGACATAGCCATCATTGTAGTAATAGTTGCCCGATACCGTGAAGGACCCGACCTCCGTCGGGATCTCTAGCGAACCGCCCAGATTGGCGGTGATGGCCGGCGTGTTCTGCAGCTTGTTTCCTGAGGCATCGCCGATGATCAGGCAGTTGCCGCCCAACTGGGTGCGCGGATTGCCGAAGGTGCCGCGGCAAGTCTGTCCCGTTGGGATGACGAAACTGGCCGCCAGCGGATAGGGCACGGAAATGATAGCGTTGGTAAAGTCGGTGTAGCGGGCATGGGTATAGCCCAGACCGCCAAAGACACGGAAGTTATCCGTGACCTGGACCGTGAGGTCGGCATCCACACCATAGGTCTCCGCCCCGTCAGCATTGTAAATGCTGTTGGTACCAGAAATGACCTGCTGAACCTGCACATTGGTCTGGTCGTAATAATAGGCAGCGACGTTGAAGCGGGCGATGCCACCGAACAGGTCGGTCTTCAACCCCACCTCGTACGCATCGACGACTTCTGGCTCCAGCACGATGATCGGGTTGGCCTGCGGCACGAAGGTGCCGCTGCGAAATCCACGATTATAGCTGGCATAGCCCATGACGTCGGGCGTGAACTGGTGATCCAGTGCCAGACGCCACGTCACCTTGCTGAAGGTGCGGCTATCGGATTGCAGGGCACCGCGCGTGGTTCTGTTGGTATTGCCGTTGAATTCGACGCTATAGGCCTCGAACTCGCGCTCATCATTGGTGTAACGCAGGCCGCCGGTGATTTTGGTGTCATCGGACAGCGCATAGGTTGCCTGTGCAAAGCCGGAAATGGAGTTCAGCCGCACATCGGTCATGACATCGCTGTAGCCATTGCCACCGAAGGTCAGCAGACCGGTGGTGCGACCCGGCTCCTGACCGGCTGAATTCCACATATAGAAGCCACCCAGCACCCAGGACAGCGGGCCGTCATCGCTGGACAGCAGGTCGAATTCCTGCGTGAACTGCTTGTCGTAATTGTGGTTGTCGATACGCAGGCGGGCCAGAGCTGTGCCGTCTGGATCAAACAGGGTGCGCAGTTTCGTATCGCGGTAGGCAGTAATGCTTTTCAGTTCTGCACCGCCAAAATCATGGGTGATGGTGGCGCTTCCCCCCTTCTGTCGGGCCTCCAACTCCGGATCCATGTCGCTGTAGATATCGTTGGCCGGATCGCCGCCTGCGTTGCTGATCAGTTGCGGAATATTCTGGCCCAGCGTATTCAGGCCGAAATTGCGAAAGGCAGGTTCGGACGCGTCGCGGCCATTGATATCGCCGGACAGAAGGACCGTCGTGTCCTCCGTCACCAGCCATTTCAGTTTCACGCGGCCGGCCCAGGTGTCGCCATCCTGCACGTCATTGCCGGTGATGACATTGGTGCCGAAGCCGTTGCCACGGTCCTCATACTGGCCGGACAGACTGATCGCCAGCTTGTCTGTGATGCCACCGGTGACGAAGGCGGCCGCGCGTTTGGTGTCATAGTTGCCATATTCCAGGATCGCCTTGCCATGCGGGTCGAAGCCGGGTTCGTAGGTCGTGACCTGGATGACGCCGCCGGTCGCATTGCGACCGAACAGGGTACCCTGCGGGCCCTTCAGCACCGCCACCTGGGCCGTGTCGAACAGGGATTGCAGCACACCGAAGGCAGCCCCGTGATAGACGCCGTCCACCACAACAGCCACCGGGTTTTCAATGCCAGGCCCCTGGCCGGAGGCACCGATACCGCGGATGCGCGGCAGACCGAAACCGCCCACACCGGTGGTGATGTTGAGGGCGGGCACGACATTCTTCAGTTCCACCGTGCCAGAGGCACCGGCATCGCCCAGCACATCAGTGCCGATGACGCTGATGGCAATCGGCACCTCCTGCACATTCTCCGAGCGCTTTTGGGCCGTGACGACGATTTCCTCCAGCACGCCGGGTGCCGCTTCAGCGTTGCTGCTGGTGTCTGCCAGTGAAGGCGATATCCAACCCGAAGCCAGGCACGCACCGGCCAGCATCAGAGAGCGGTAAGACGTGCGCACGGCGACACGGCGCCGGCGATGCAGCGAATTCATTATTTTCCTCCCGATTATCTTTTCTTGAGACTTCATGTCGGGCTGGAGGACCTACGTCCCGCACCGCCCTTTGCTGATCGCTCCCATGAAGGGGTTCCGTGGGAAAATCTGAGTTGCGGCAGTTGAAACCCGCCTTCTCACGACACTTTGACCATAGCTGAGGGGCAGGCCAGCAAGGGTCATCAATCCATGTTCGCTATGATAAGTTTTAGGACGGCGGGCAAACGGTTCGGGGGCACAAAAAATCCTTGTCCCAGGGGCCATGGGTAGCCCAAAAGCAAACCACCCTCCAGGCGGAAGGCCGGGAGGGTGGGGGCGATAAGTTCAGCGATGCCAGGGCATTAACGCGACTGTGTAACCGTACCGGTGGGCAAGTATAAGGGCATGCTGTCCTCCCACTTGCTGTCCGTCACGATCTTTTTGTCTGTGCCATCGGCGTTCATGACATAGATTTGGCCATACTGCTGGAACGTATTGTCGTAGAGCGCTGCTTCATCGCGGAAGCCATGTTGCGACCCGCTCCACAGGATGCGGCCATCATTGGACCACACGGCGTGCCCATCGCTGGAGCCGTGCGTGGTCGCGCGGAACAGGTCGCTCCCATCGGGTCGGATCGTGTAGATGTCAAAATTGCCGTCGTCCCGTTTGCGCGTGAAGACAATCCGCTTGCCGTCGGGCGACCAGCCGGGAAGGTTGTCGTACCCTTCCGTCAGCACACGGGTCTGACGGGTTTCAAGGTTAAGGATGCGCAGACCCTTTTCCTTCTCGCTCCAGATGCGGAAGACGATTTCCTTGCCATCAGCCGAGTAGCTGGGAAAGCCGGAATGAACCGTTCCGTCGGTCAGTTGCTCCGCACCCGAGCCGTCACGGCGGACGCGCCAGATGGCCGCCGTTTCCATGTCGCGCTGCGCGAACCAATAGCCCAGACCGAAGGCGATCCAGTCACCATCGGGCGACCAGCAGGGCTGGAACGCGCCGGCAAGGCCCTTGCGCACCCTTTCCACATCCAGCCCGCGGTTGCGGGCATCGAACACCAAGCGCTTGTCTGAGCCATCGGGCCGCATGATAAGAACTGAGCTTTCACCCAGTTGCTTTTCAGTGAAGACGATCCAGCCGTCGCGCGACATCAGCGGGAAGACGTCGACATGGCGATATTCCCAATCCTTGTCCCAACTGTAGAGCGGTTTGAACAGCGGACGGATCGGTTTGAAGCTGGTCTTTTCATAGACGACCGACTTGCCGTCGGGCGACCAGTTGGGTGCGCGCAGGAAGCGCCGCAGCCGCGGACGGTCAGAGGTGTAGGCCAGCCCCTCCTCCTCCGTCCCCTTGATCAGATAACCGATCTCGCTGTTGGACAGGAATTGCGGGGTCAGTTTCAGGCCGTTGCCGGTGGTGTGCGCCACCCGCTCCCCGGTCGCGATATCGACGGAGACGATCTGGGAATGCACCTTGCCGGTATATTCCGGACGACGCGCGCCCCAGGTGTCCTCCGTCGTCATCTCATAGAACACCACACGCTTTCCATCGGGCGACCATTTCGGGGATCCCAGGCAGAAGCCGGGTTTCGTCGCCACCTGGCGGAAGCCCGTGCCATCGGCCTTGATCACATAGATACTCAATTCCTGGGTATGTTCCCAGCCGCGCCCATCATGATGACCGCGCCAGGGCGTGTCGCGATCACTGGAGAAAGCGATCCATTGTCCGTCCGGGGACCAGGCGGGACGGAAATAGCAGTCGGGCAAGCCATCCTTGCCGCGCACCTCCTTAGTGCCGGTCATTTGCCGGACCTTGCCATTAGCAATATCCAGCACCCAAAGATTGGCGCGGTAGCCATTGCGCGTGGATACGAAGGCCAGCTTCGACCCGTCGGGTGAGAGGACACCTGCATCATCCACCGATGGCGTGACCATCAACGGCCGGACGTCAGTACCATCAGCCTTTGCAACAAAGATATCCGACTGCCCATCGCCATTGCGTTCAGAAGTGAAGACAACCAGATCGCCGCGCGGGCTGAACATCGGGTTGTAATCATAGGCAGATTCCGCCAGGAACTTGCGCTCATTGCCACCATTAATATCGGCAATGAATAATTCGGAGACAGAAGGAGCGATGCGGTTCATCAGCATCACGCCTTTCTTACCACCAGTTGCTGCCATTACCGTCGATGCATTCGCAACGACCGTCCCTGCCAGCATTCCTCCCAAGAAATTTCTTCTGTGCATTCTTACGCTCCTGCTTGCGAGTATTATCGGAACTTGCAGGTAGTCAAGGTATCCAAAGCAGCGACGACCTGGGGCTCTATATGCGTCTGTGGTGATTGATTTTGAGCTAGATGGAGCTGGTATGGCCTCGCATAAGCCCCAGACATGAGTACTGAGGCAAAACCAATCCACTTTGGCGCAAGTTCAATCACCCATTATCGGGCAGGCTCAAGCTATAGCTGTGAATCCACGCCGGCGGGGATGGCCGCGCCAAACTGCGCGGGCCAAGACCGCCACACACAAGCCGCCGCCAGCGGCCCCCTGCCAGGGAATGAGTGCCTACCATGAACGAACTGACAGGTGCGGAAGCCGCCGTGCGGATGCTGCAGGCCCACGGTGTGCGCCATGTGTTCGGGCTCTGCGGCGACACAAGCCTTCCCTTCTATGACGCGCTCTGCCGGTTGGACCATGGCATGACCCATGTGCTGACCCGTGACGAACGCTGTGCTGCCTACATGGCCGACGCGTATGCCCGCGTTACGGCGCGGCCCGGCGTGTGCGAGGGGCCCAGCGGTGGTGGTGCCACCTACATTCTGCCCGGGGTGGTGGAGGCCAATGAAAGCTCCATCGCGCTGCTGTCCATCACCTCCGACATCCCCGTCGGCGGTCGCGGGCATTATGCGCTGACCGAACTGGACCAGAAGGCCCTGTTTGCGCCCTTGACCAAGTGGAATGCTGTGGCCGACCGCGTGGATCAGATCCCCCACCTGTTCCGCACCGCCTTCCGCGCCATGACCACGGGCCGACCGGGTGCCGCCCATATCGGCCTGCCCTATGATCTGCAGAAGCAGACATTGGACGCCGGCCTGATCTGGGCACAGGCAGAGCATGCACGCTTCCCGGCCTTCCGCACGGGCCCGGACCCGGACAGCGTGGCGGCCGCCGCCGACGCCCTGTTGTCGGCCAAGGCCCCCTTCTTTCTGTGCGGCGGTGGCGTGATTCTTTCCGGCGCGCAGGAGGCGTTGTGCGGCCTTGCGGAACTGCTGGACGCGCCCGTGGCTTCCACCATTTCCGGCCATGGCGCCATCCGGGACGATCACCCCCTGGCCGTCGGCGTGGTCGGCACCAATGGCGGAACGGAGGAAACGCGCGCCGCCATCCAGGGCGCCGATCTGGTGGTATTTGTCGGCTGCCGCGCAGGATCCACGGCCACCGAACATGGGCGCGTACCGGGACATAATGTTCGTGTCATCCATATCGATTGTGATCCCATGGTGGTGGGGGCCAACTACCGCTATGACGCGGCCATCATCGGGGACGCGAAACTGGCGCTGGAGGCACTGACCCGGGAGATCGCCCGACGCATCACCCGGCGTGACAGCGGTGTGCAACACCAGCTGGCCGCACTGAAAAGCGCCAAACGGGAACGTTTTGAGATACTGGCCCGATTGCCCGACCTGCCCATCCGCCCGGAACGGGTGGTAGCGGCCCTTCAGGACCATTTGCCCGAGGATGGCATCATCGTCGCCGATCCCGGAACCCCCTGCCCCTATTTCTCCGGTCATTTCGAGATAAGGAACAGTTCGACCCGCATCATCACCAACCGCGCCCAGGGGGCCCTGGGCTATGCCATGTCAGCCGCAATCGGCGCCTGGTACGGCCGGCCGGAGGCGAAGGTGGTCGCCGTCATGGGCGATGGCAGCTTTGGCTTCACGGTGGGTGAGCTTGAAACCATCGTGCGCAAGCGGGTGCCGCTGACCATGATCGTCATGTCAAATGCCTCCTATGGCTGGATCAAGGCCAGCCAGAAGACCGGCTATGGCGAACGCTATTTCTCCGTTGATTTCGACCGCACCGACCATGCGCTGGTGGCGGAAGCCTATGGCATCAAGTCCTGGACAGTCCGTGACCCGGCGGAACTGGATGGCGTGATCCGCAAGGCGCTGTCCTTCGGTGGGCCGACGCTGATTGACGTGATTGCCCAGCCGTTGGAACAATCCAACGTTCCCGTCAGCCAATGGATGGGCTGAATTGATCCCTGTACCTTTGCGGCATCGCCGTTTCCGTTGGTTCTTCGCGGCGCGCCTGCTGACCATGCTGGCCCACAGCGCCACCGTCATCTGCCTGGGCTGGCTGGTCTATGACCTGGCCCGGCAAACCATGGATGTACGCGCGGCGTCGCTACGCCTGGGCCTGGTCGGTGCCGTCCAGTTCCTGCCCTTCCTGTTGTTCAGCCCGTTTGCGGGATATGTCGCCGACCGGTTCAATCGCCGGCGGGTTGTCATGGTCTCGCTTTGCGCCCAGATGACCAGCATCGCCGCCGTCGGGCTGCTGGTGTGGAGCAGACAGGCGACCCTGCCGGCGCTCTATGTCCTGGCCGGTTTCATCGCGGCGGCGCGGTCCTTCTACATGCCTGCCAACAATGCCCTGACGCCGAAACTGGTACCGCCGGACATCCTGCCCAACGCCATCGCCCTTTATGCGATTTCCGGCCGCGTCGGGGCCATCATCGGGCCGGCACTGGGTGGTTTCATCTTCGCCCTGTCGCCGTGGGGGGCGTTTGGTTTCAGCGCCACCCTGCTGGCCCTGGCCGTAACGGGGCAACTGATCGTCGGCCCCATCGAACAGCAGCCGGGAACAGGCCCCTCAAAGCCACTGGGCATGATTGCAGACGGGTTCCGCTATGTCCTGTCCAACCGCATGCTGCTGGGCGCCATCAGCCTGGACATGTTCTCCGTCCTGCTGGGCGGGGTCACGGCCATGCTGCCCGTCTTCGCCCGCGACATCCTGCAGGCAGGGCCGGAGGGGTTGGGACTGCTGCGCACCGCCCCGTCAATCGGCGGCGTCCTGACGGGTGTCTGGTTGTCGGTGCACCCCTTGCGCAGCGGGGTGGGCGTCAAAATGCTGGTGGCGGTCGGTGTCTTCGGCATCTGCACTATCATGTTCGGCCTGTCCACCCACCTGCCACTGTCCATCGCCTGTCTGATCGTGTTGGGCGCGGCCGACATGATCTCGGTTAATGTCCGTCAGTCGCTGGTCACCATCGCCACGCCCGATGCCATGCGTGGCCGGGTGGGGGCTGTCTCGACCCTGTTCATTTCCGCCTCCAACGAGTTGGGAGAGATGGAATCCGGCGCCCTGGCTGCCGCCATCGGGCCGGTCGGATCAGTGGTGGTGGGGGGCGCCTGCGCGGTCGCCATCGCGGCGGCGTGGGCCAAGCTGTTTCCGGAATTGCGCCACGCGCGGGATTTCAACCCGCCTCAGGCGAACTCCTCGGTATCGACGGCGGCCTGAACATCCGCAGGATAGCGTGGGCCGCTGACATTGGCAGGATCGAACAGCCAGTCGATGCGCGCGATCAGGTCGTCGGGAATGTCGGCGACCTGCGCATTCTCCTCCAGATGCGCCGGGGAGGTGGTGCCGGGTATGGCATGGACATGCTCACCGCGCGACAGGACCCAGGCCAGCGAAAGCTGCGCTGGCGTCACGCCGTAAACCTCCGCCAGCAGCGCAAATTCCGCGGCCAGGTCACGATTTGCCGGCCAATGTTCAGGGGAAAAGCGTGGCATGTAACGGCGGATATCGGCGCGGTCCAGCCGGGCCGGATCTTCGACGCGCCCGGCCAGCACACCGCGCGCCAAAGGTGAAAATGCCACAAACGCCGTGCCGAGCTTTCGGCAGGCGTCCAGCACGGCGATTTCCGCATTACGCGACCAGGGAGAATATTCCGTCTGAACGGCCGCAATCGGATGCACCGCCGCCGCACGGCGCAATGTGGCGGCGGACACTTCCGACAACCCGATGGCGCCGATCTTTCCGGCATGCACCAAGTCAGCCAGGGCCCCCACGGAATCCTCAATCGGGACCGTCCGATCCAGCCGATGAAGGTAGAACAGGTCGATATGATCAATGCCCAGGCGCGCGAGCGAGGCATCGCAGCCGGCACGGATCGTCTCCGGCCGGCCATCAATGCCCCGCGCGGCCCCCCGGGCGAACAGACCGACCTTGCTGGCGATCAGCACACGGTCACGCCGGCCCGCGACAGCGCGGCCCAGGAGCGTCTCGCTTTGCCCCCCGCCATAAAGCGCCGCCGTGTCGAAATGATCATAGCCAAGATCAATGGCGCGGTGCAGCAGCCGCACCGCCTCCCTCTCCGCCATGGCCGGACCATAGGCCCAGCTCATGCCCATGCAGCCAAGGCCGACGGGTCTTACCGCCCGCCCGGCCAGCAGTCGGGACGTCATCAGCCCAGCGAACCGGTGACGTCGTCAAACAGCTCATCCACCGACAGGCGGCGGGGAATGATCTTCTGTTCGAACGACCAGTCGATGGCCAGTTCCAGGCCCTTGCGATTGGCCTCCAGCCCCATGGGCGGGAACGGATCGGGCAGACCACCCGCCGTAAGGGCGCGGCTTTCACTGATCATGCGGTAAATCTCGCGCACCACGTCGGGCCGTTCGCGCGAAATGCTCTCATGCACCGCGAAGATATGGTTGATGGGCACCACGCCGACGCGGGCGAACCAGTCCTTGGCAGCCTTGAACGGTTCCGGCACCAGATACTGAACGCGGGGGTCCTTGGGCAGGTCCACACCCTGCAAGGTGGCCGCCAGTTCCCCGTCCAGCATCATCTGGCCGATATCCGATCCCTTGGGCAACGGGATGCAGTTCGGTGGATCTTGGTACTCAGCCAGATGACCCTCGCCAACCGTCATCCAGGTGACCTTGTCCAGGTCGACGCCGAATTCATGCTGAAGGACACCGCGGATCCAAAGGCCGGTGGTCTGCGCATAGGTGCGCACGCCAACCTTCTTTCCCTCGATATCCTTGGGATTCAGGTGGCCCAGCTCCTTGTTGAAACCGGCGCAATGATGCTGGAACCGGCCGGAAATGGGGGCCGGCAGCAGGACATAGGGCTTGTTATAGGCCTTGGCCTGCAAATAGGTGACGATGGCCAGTTCGCCGCAATCATACTCGTTCCGGCGCACCATGGCCTTGAAGCCATTATGCGCCGTTTCCGGCCCGCAATAGTTCAGGTCCACAATGTCCGACGTGACGCGGCCGTCTTTCATGGCCAGCGTCTGCGGATAATCGGCAAGATTGGTGCGCAAGGTCAGCTTTTCGGCGGCCATGGCGGCGCTCCCCATTATTCGGTTTGGTTCAAAGACGGACTTCGATCAGGGACGGGCCGGGTGCGGCGTTGCAGCGGCCCAGTTCCCGGAAAAACTCCTCGGCCGTGCCGACACTGACCGCAGGCACGCCCATGCTCTTGCCCATGGCGAGCCAGTCAATGGCCGGCTTGTCGATGTCGATCATCGCCAGTGCCTGCGGCCCCGGCGCACCGAACCCCATATTGGCGTACTCGGCCTTCAGGATCTGGTAGGAGCGGTTGGCGAAGATCACCGTGGTGACATTCAGACCCTCGCGCGCCTGGGTCCACAGCGATTGGATCGTGTACATGGCCGACCCGTCGCCGACGATGCAGACCACCCGACGGTCGGGGCAGGCCAGGGCCACACCCGTGGCGACTGGCGTGCCATAGCCGATGGACCCGCCCATGTTCTGGATCGTGTCATGCGGCACAGCCCCTGCCGTGTGCCCCATCGTCTCCCGCCCCGTGGTCAGGCTTTCATCGACCAGAATGGCGTTTTCGGGCATGGCCGAGGCCAGGGCATGGGCAATAGACAGCGGGTTCAAGGCGCCCGATGGTGCCCCTTTGTCGATGAAGGACTGGCGGACCGGCTCCAGGGTCCTGGCCCCGACGGCGTCGGCCAGCATTTCCAGCGCCAGAGTGCTGTCCTCGTCGGCGGCGGCAAGACGATGGACCTGGCAATCAGGCTGCTTCAGCAGGCTGGGCTTGCCGGGATAGCTGAAGAAAGCCACAGGCTCGCCGGTTTCGACCGTGATGATGTGCTTGAAGGCTTTCAGGAACTCCACGGCCTGCGGCACGGCATAGGGCAGCCGTTCCAGCGGCACACGCCCGGCCCCGCGTTCAATGCGGGAGGTGAAGAATTGCGTGCCGATGCGCGCGCCGGTCTTCGCCGCCACCTTGCCCGCCCATTCCAGGGCAGGACCAAAGCAGGCAGCGCCGGCCAGGATGATGAAGGTGGGCTCGCCCGACCGCAGGACGGCAGCAATCCGCTCCACCCCCACCGCATCGGGCACACCGGCCCCTGGCACGCCGCTGCGCGCGAAAGAACCGGCGGGCACCGTCACCTCACCCCAGGAAGTATCACCCGGCAGGATCAGCGTGGCGATCTTGCCCGGCCGGGCGCTGGCCTGCTCCACCGCCGCCACCGCATCGCCGGCCAGCGTGTTGGAGGAGATGGTGCGGCGGACCCAATGGCTGAGCGGCCGGGCCAGACCCTCGATATCAGACGCCAAGGGCGCGTCATATTTCAGGTGCGCGGTGGCATGTTCGCCGATGATGTTGACCATGCCGCTGCCGGCACGTTTGGCATTGTGGATGTTGGACAGGCCGTTGGCCAGCCCGGGCCCCAGATGCAGCAATGTGGCAGCCGGCCGGCGGCGCATGCGATACCAGCCATCGGCCGCCCCCGTTGCCACCCCTTCATAAAGGCACAGTACGCTGCGCATGCGCGGGTTTTCCAGCGCCGCCAGGAAGTGCATTTCCGACGTGCCCGGATTGGCGAAGCAGATGTCCACCCCTTCATCCACGAGCGTGTTTACGAGGCTTTCAGCGCCGTTCATGGTCTTGGTCCTTGAAATATCGTAGCGCGGATTGGCAGTGCGTCATCCGTGGAACGGCAGCGCAGGATTGCCGCGGATTACGCTTCGCCAATCCGCGCTACGCCATCCCGACCTCAATAGCCCGCGATCTCCCGCCCCTGACCGACCACGCCATAGCTGCGCTGGGGTGCGGACATAAGGAAGCGGTAGCCTTCGCCAATCAGCCGCTCGACATTCTTGGATGTCACATGCGGGTGACCGACGACGACATTGTGCTTCTTGCAGCTGGCGACCACCTTTGCCATCGCATCCAGCACCTCGGGATGCTCATACTGTCGCGGCAGGCCCAATTCCTGGGACAGGTCGCCCTCCCCGATCAGGCAGAAGCCGATGCCGGGCACATTGGCCAGGATATCGTCGAGATTCTCGATGGCCTCGACACTCTCGATCATCAGGCCAACCAGCAGTTCGCCCTGCGGCGCCAACGGCCAGACATCGGCGGCCTTGTAATAATCCTGCTGCGACAGGCCCCAGTAGCGGGCGGCCGTGGCCGGACCATCGCCGCGCACACCCTTCGGCTCATAAAGCGGCGCGCTATTGGGTCTGGCATAGCGGCAGGACGCGACGGCATTGTAGGCTTGCGCGACCGTCTTCACATGCGGCCAGACCACACCATAGACGCCGCGATCCAGGGCCTGCTTGGCCTCGGCCTGGTTCATCTCCACCCCGTTTGACGGGATGCGCACGATGGGGGTCACGGCCGGCGCCAGCGTGGCAGCGCTGTGGATCTGCTTGCGGTTCAGCAGGTATTGCAGTGCATCGCCCAGCGCCAGCATATCGAAGGGGTTATGCTCCATCTCGAAGACCAGCGCGTCATACGGGCTGTCCGACAGGTCGATGGCAGTCTGCTTGTCCGCCTTGGCGAAGCAGGAAAAGGCGGGCTTGCCCGCTTCCCAGGCGCGGATGATGCCGTTGAGCCGGTTGCTCATGATCGTTCCTCTCTCAGGCCTGTTCTGTCGACCAGTACATGAAGCCCATACCCTCGCCCGTGCCTGCAGCGGTACGGTAGGAGGGGACGTAATCGACCAGGGTCATCTTGGCGCCGGCATCCTCCAGCGCCTTCAGCACGGAGACGTAGAGTTTGATTTCAGAGGTGCCGGACTGGTAGGCACGTTCGCCTTCGGCAATCAGTCCCTGGTAGTCGAAATTGCGCAGCTTCTCGATGACGCGGCGGTCAAATTCCTCGTCACAGACGAAATGGGTCAGACCGCCCGACGCAATGATGGCCACGCGCGCGTCGCTCTTCCACGCCTTCACGGCGCGCAGCAGCGCCTCGCCGAACTGTACGCAGCGCGCCATGGACGGCTGGGTCGGCTCGTAGAAGCAGTTCATGATGATCGGCACGTTGGGCGGCGGATTGTCGCCCATGATCTGGCGATAGACGAAGCTGTAGGCATGCGGGACGATGGGACCCGTGGGCTTCATCCAGACATTGTCCGGCCATTTGAACAGGTCCGTCAGGTCGAACCCGTCGGCCTGCAGCGACTTGACCAGATGCAGCGCCAGTTCCGGGTGGCACTTGTGCGTCACCGCGTGGTCGGGCGCATAGACCGGGCGCTGCGGCGGGCCATTATAGGCCTCCTCGCCCGTGTAGATGGCGATGGAGGGGGAGAAGTCGAGGAAAATCTCCTTCTGGTCCTTGCCCAGGATGATCGCGACATCGACATTCGCCGCCTCGTAGGCCCGGCGCATCTCGGCCAGGGCCGCCTTGTTACGAGCCGCACGGGCCGTACGTTCCTCCAGGGTCAGGAACTTCTCATAGGCGGCGCCGCGCTCGGCTTCCAGTTCCGGATAGGTCCAGGTGCGGTTGCGATACCAGAGCTTGGGATTGTTGCGGTCACGCTCACCATTGTTCAGCCAATCCTCCGGCGCCTGCCCCAGCATGCCGCTGTGGGGAACCGCCATACCGAACACGATCTTGGCCATCTTCGGCCCTCCCTTGATATCATTCGTGGGATCAGTTGGACGCCGGTGCCTCTGGCATCTTCGGCGCATATTTCGGACGCAGCAGGACGACCGTGGTCACGGCGCCAATGATCAGGAAAACCAGGATGACCTGCATGGGCAGGGTGTAGGAGCCGCTGACTTGCAACAGCCACCCGGAAAGGCTGGCAGCCACGCCGCCCGACAGGCTGGTCGCCACCTGCTGCACGCCCGTCGCCAGCCCCACGGCGGGGGCCGGGATCAGGGTCAGGCGGCACAGCGCCAGATTGTTGGCGGTGGCCAGTCCCAGGAAGGACAGCGAGGTGACATTCCAGAACAGCGCCACCTGCAGGCTGTCCGCCGTCACGCCCAGGAGCACGGTGCAGGCACCCAGGAAACCGGCGATGACGAAGGCCTTGCGGACGAAGACAGGATCCTTGCCACGGGCGATGACCCGATCCGCCGCCCAGCCGGCAATAGCGGCCACGATGGCGATGCCGGCGAAACTGAAGAAGGTGTAGAGCCCGCTCTCCTTCAGGGACAGGCCACGTTCCTCCACCAGATAGGCCGGCATCCAGCTCATGCAGTAGAAGGTGAAGTAGCCGTAGCAGAAATTCACGATCATCGTGCCCCAGATCAAGGGGCTGACAATGATGGTGCGGAAAGAGACCGCTGACGCCCGGCGCTTCACCTCTGCCATTTCCGATTTTTTCGGCAGATCGCTTTTGACCAGCAGCATCCAGGGCAGGAGCCAGACCAGCCCAACCAGGCCGGTGAT
Organism: Hydrogenophaga intermedia; assembly: GCA_943371025.1. Classification (GTDB taxonomy): domain Bacteria; phylum Pseudomonadota; class Alphaproteobacteria; order Azospirillales; family Azospirillaceae; genus Niveispirillum. The sequence continues at coordinate 1,839 of CALRTC020000030.1, read as the reverse complement.
GACGAACATCGCCTGCCAGGAATGATGCACGATCAACCAGGCGGCGACGGGCGCTCCGATGGCGGGACCGAATTTATTGCCCATGGCGAAGATGCCAACGGCCGTCCCGTTCTGCCCTTCCTTGAAATTGTTGCGGATCCAGCGATAGCTGGCCGGCATCACCACCGCCTCGGCCGCGCCGACAATGATGCGCATGATCATCAGGCCGACAAAAGCCGTCATCATGCCGGTGACGGCCGTCGCCACGCACCACAGGACGAAGCAGACGGTATAGGGCGTCTTTACGCCATACCGGTCCACGACCCAGCCCATGGGAATCTGGATCAGCCCGTAGGACCAGAAGAAGGCAGCATTCACCCAACCGCGCCCGGTATCCGACAGATCGAAATGCCGAACGAATTCGGCATCTGCGACGGCAGACGAAATGCTGGTCCGGTCGACGAAGGCGATCAGCACCCCCAGCGCCAGCAGCAGCAGAACCGTCCAGCGCTTGAACGCTAGCTGACGGTCAGTGAGCACGGGGCCGAAAGCGCCCGTATCCGTGCTGGCCATGGTTCCTCCCGATTTCATTGTTCTTGTGATGTCAGTCCGCCAGCGTCGGATACAGCTTCGCTGCCGTGCGGCCGAAGATCCAGGCGCGGTCTTCATCAGACAGGCACGCCAGACCGGCCTCTGCCTCCGACTTGATTTCCGACAATGTGCCGGGAGAGGTGGGGAAGTTGGAGCCCCAGGCCAAACGGTCGGCACCGAACGCCGCCACTACCTTGGGGAAGAAGGTCTCGGCACTGGCCTTACCCTTCTTCACGTCGCCGAAGATGCGCGGCGTCAGCTTCAGGTAGATATTGGGCAGGGAAGCCAGTTCGAACAGGCTGGCCGCATTGGCATAGGGCGGGCCGTCCAGCACATCGGGCCGGCCCAGATGGTCCATGATAATGGCGACATTGGCGAAGCGCTTGGAAAGCATCGTGACCTGCGGCAGGCCGATGGGCCCTGTCTGGATGCACATGGGCAGGCCCAGTTCACCCAGCAGATCCCACGCTTTGAACGCCCGTGGATCTTCCAGTTCGGCCGGATCGAAATCCTTGGTCGACCCGCCAGTGAACACCCGCAACCCCTTCAAGCCCTTGCCGACCCAGGACCGGATCACGTCGCAGGCATCGTCAGCCATCATGTCCACCGACCCGACCGCCACCAGCCGGTCCGGATACTGGTTACAGCCATCAACGACATAGGAATTGTCGAAGCCGTAGGTGGTGGAGGAATGGACGACCGCCGCCTTGGCAACACCCGCCGCATCCATGGCGGCAATCAGGCTTTCCACCGTGTTCGGCCGTTCCTGCGACCAGTCGGAACGCTTGCCGAAAAGGGGGGCCGGCGGATAGCGCGTTTCATCGTCGGAGATGATGTGCGGATGGATGTCGAAATATTGCATTCTGTGTTTCCTCCCGGCGGGCTCAGAGGCCGCGCGCCTTCAGCAGCGCATCGAGACGGGGATAGACGCGCCGTGCATTGCCTTCGAAAATGGCGTGGCGGTCAGCCTCGCTCAGGTCAGAGCAGGCATCGACATAGCGCTTGGTGTCGTCGAAATACTGATCGGTGTTGGGATCCTTGCCACGCACCGCACCGATCATTTCGGAACCGAACAGGACATTGCTGGACGGAACGACGGTCGTCAGCAACTGCACGCCCGGATGATGATAGACGCAAGTGTCGAAGAAGACATTGTTCAACAGCCCTTCCAGCGGGCGCTTGGCGATCTCCAGCGACATGCCGCGGTAGCGGCCCCAGTGATAGGGCACGGCCCCGCCACCATGCGGGATGATGAAGCGCAGGGTCGGG
>CALRTC020000029.1:0-82931 GCA_943371025.1 Hydrogenophaga intermedia | reverse complement strand
CTACCTCAGTTCACGCGGGAACCGGTGCCCAGCAGGCCACGGTTGCGCAGCAGGGCGTCAACCTTGGGGGCGCGGCCACGGAAGGCGACATAGGCCTCCATCGGGTCCTTGGACCCGCCGCTGGCGTACACTTCCTCGTACAGCTTCTTCGCCAGCTTCGGATCGAAGATGTTGCCGGCTTCCTTGAACGCGTCGAACCCGTCGGCGTCCAGCACTTCGGCCCACATATAGCCGTAATAGCCGGCGGAATAGCCGTCGCCGGAGAAGACGTGGCTGAAATGCGGGCTGCGGTGGCGCATGACGATTTCCTTCGGCATGCCCAGCTTGGCCAGCGTCTCCCGCTCGAACGTGTCGGGGTCCAGGTCCTTGGCGTCGGTCAGGCTGTGATAGGCCATGTCCACCAGCGCAGAGGAGGTGTAGGAGACGGTGGCAAAGCCCTGGTTGAAGGTCTGCGCCGCCAGGATCTTGTCCAGCAGCTCCTTCGGGATGGGCTTGCCCGTCTTGTAATGCACGGCATAGCGCTGCAGGATTTCCGGCTGCGCGATCCAATGTTCCAGGATCTGGCTGGGGAATTCCACGAAGTCGCGCAGCACCGACGTGCCCGACAGCTGCGGATAGGTCACGTTCGACAGCATGCCGTGCAACCCATGGCCGAATTCATGGAACAGGGTCGTGGCATCGTCGAAGGACAGCAGTGTGGGCTGACCTTCCGCCCCCTTGGCGAAATTATTGTTGTTCAGGACGATGGGGTGGATATCGCCGGCCAGCTTCTCCTGATCGCGCAAGGACGACATCCAGGCACCGCTGCGCTTGGACGGCCGGGCGAAATTGTCGGCCATGAACACCGCGACATGGTTGCCCTTGCGGTCCTTCACCTCATAGACCTTCACGTCCGGGTGATAGCGCGGGGCATCCTTCAGCTCGGCAAAGGTGACGCCGAACAGCTGGCCGGCCGTGTAGAACAGCGCCTCCTGCATCTTTTCCAGCTGGAAGTACGGCTTGATCTCCTCCTCGTTCAGGTCGTACTTCGCCTTGCGCACCTTTTCGGCGTAGTAGAACCAGTCCCAGGGCTCGATGCTGATATTCTGACCTTCGCTGGCCGCCATCCTGGCCAGATCGTCCTTTTCCTCCGCCGCGCGGATCTTGGCCGGTTCCCAGACCTGGACCAGCAGATCATTCACGGCCTGCGGGGTCTTGGCCATGGTGTCGGCCAGCTTGTATTCAGCAAAGGTCTTATAGCCCAGCAGGTTGGCGCGTTCGATGCGCAGCTGGACGATCTCCTTGATATTGGCGTTGTTGTCCTGGGCATCGGCATTGTCGCCACGCGCCACCCACGCCTTCCAGGCCTGCTCGCGCAGGGGCCGGCTGGCGGAGAAGGTCAGGAACGGCTCGATCGACGACCGCGACAGGGTGATGACATATTTGCCCTCCTGCCCGCGCTCCTTGGCGGCCTGGGCGGCGGCGGCGCGCACGAATTCCGGCAGGCCGACCAGATCGGCCTCGCTGGTCAGGACCAGCATATAATCCTTCTCGTCGGCCAGAACGTTCTGGGAGAACTGGGTCGACAGCACGGCCAGGCGCTTCATGATCTCGGCCATGCGCTCGCGGTCCTTGCCTTCCAGCTTGGCGCCCGCGCGCACGAAGTCGAGATAATAGCGTTCCAGAACGCGGCGTTGTTCAGCCGTCAGCTTCAGGCTGTCGCGCTTCTGGTACAGCGCGTCGACACGGGCGAACAGGGAGGCGTTCAGGTTGATGGCGCTGTTATGGGCAGCCAGGATCGGCGCCATGTCGCGCTGGATCTTCTGCAACTCGTCATTGGTGTTGGACGCGGTCAGGTTCCCGAACACACGGGCCACCTTGCCATAGAGATCTCCGCTCTTTTCCAGGGCGTCGATCGTGTTGGCGAAGGTTGGCGCGTCCTTGTTGTCGGTAATGGCCTTGATCTCGGCCAGATGGTCTGCCATGGCCTTTTCATAGGCGGGCTTGAAATGTTCCGGCCGGATCGCGTCGAACGGCGGAATGCCGAAACGGGTCTTCCAGGGCTGGAAAAAGGGATTGTCGCTGCTCACCTTGTTCGTCTCCACCTGCGCCACCTGCACCGGGGCGTCCGCCGCCATCGCACCAGCCGGGGCCATCGCCCCGACAAGGCCCAGGATCAGGGCCGAGGCCCCGCACTTCAACACCATCTTCACTGCCTGTCCCCTTTATTTGCATAGGGTTTGTCCGATGCGACATGGGTCCGACAAGCCGGCATGCGTGACAAGGGCCGTAACAGTTCTGTTACAATAAGCAGCGGCAAAGGCGGAAGCAGCGGACAGACAGGGTGGCCGGCGCATGCGCTACAACCGTACCAGCATGGGCACAATATTGATGCGGTCGGTTAATAATATTCCCGAAAAGTCGACTGCCGGCCGCCTTCTTCCGCTTGGCTGCCGCCGGTGCAAAGGGCTAGGCGCGGGGGGCCGTGCTTTACATTCAACCTGCCGTCGTTAAACTGCAATATGACCCGGATGGCCCGGTATTTTCCGGCCACCCCCTGTTTCGGTCCCGGAGTAAAGATGTCCGACACCGCCCACGCCTATCCCCGCCTGTCCGATCTGGACATGACGGGCCACCGCATCGTCGACAAGGCCGCCTACCAGAAGGAACTGGAGAAGCTGCAGGAAACCGTCCTGCATGTGCAGCAGGCCTATTGGCATTCCAAGCGCCGCGCCATCATCGTGTTCGAAGGCTGGGACGCCTCTGGCAAGGGCGGGGCCATCCGTCGCCTGACGGAAAATCTGGACCCGCGCGGCGCCCATGTGTGGCCCATCGCCGCCCCGACGCCGGAGGAGCAGGGTCGCCATTACCTGTGGCGCTTCTGGCAGCGCCTGCCCCGGCCCGGCACCTTCTCCATCTTCGACCGGTCCTGGTACGGGCGCGTGATGGTGGAACGGATCGAAGGCTTCGCCAAGCCGCACGAATGGCGCCGCGCCTATGACGAGATCAATGAGTTCGAGCGGCAGTTGACCGATGATGGCGTGCGCATCATCAAGCTGTTCATGCACATCACGCCGGAAGAACAGCTGGAGCGGTTCCGGGAGCGGCTGAACAATCCGTACAAGCGCTGGAAGCTGACGACGGAGGATCTGCGCAACCGCGACCGGCGCAAGGAATATGAAGAGGCGGTCGACGAGATGTTCGCCCGCACCAGCACGGACAACGCCCCCTGGGTGGCCGTTCCGGCCAATGCCAAATGGTATGCGCGGGTGGAAGTGCTGCGCCAGGTGGTCGAGCATCTGTCCAAGGACGTGGATATCAGCCCGCCCAAGCTGGACCCGGCGGTCAAGTCCGCAACGGAAAAGCTGCTGAAGAAGAAGTGATCGGTGACGCGGGCGCCAACAGGCGCCCGCCGACCCTTGAGGGGTCAGGAACGCCGTGCCGGCGGCGTAGCATCGGCGGCCCGGCGCGTGCGCTGCCAGGCGTCCAGGGTACGGCGCAGATTGGCCGCAGCTTCCCGGCGCATGGCGGTCAGGCCCGCCGCATCGCTGTTGAAGGCGCTTTCCAGTTCCTGCTGTTCAGCCAGACAGGCTTCAAAGCTGAGCAGGGCGGCCCGGTCGCTGTCGATCCGGTCGGCCTGACCGCTGTCGATGCCGCCATTGATGACCGGCGCGGTACAGGGACCGGCCAGGGCAGCGGGCGCTGCGACCATCATCAGGCCCAGCATGATCAGAATCGGGGAGAGGCGGCAAAACATGAGGACACCGGCCATGTTCGCATGACCGGAGCGGCCATACCAACGTCAGAGTCGCACGAAACCGGGATCAGCGACACTAGCCAATCGCATAGGAATGTAACATTCCGGCAATGCGCATCCCGCCCCCGGGTCGGGCGGGCCGGTACATCAGGCGATGGCCGTGCCGGCTGCACGCAGAACCAGCGCCAGACTGGCCGCGGTGGCCCCATCAACGCGGGGAATGATCTCCATGCCGCTGGCCGCTTCGCGCAAGGGCCCGTTGTCGGCGGGACCCGGCTGGTCGGCCAGGATGACGTCCCAGGCTTTGGGTGCCTTGCGCAGGGCCTGCACGGCCTTGGCCGGGGTGGAAACCAGGGTCACGTCGCAGCCATAGCCGTCCAGTTCCAGGACCAGCGTATCCGCGTCCTGGGCCGGGGAAACCATCAGTACCCGCACGGCGGCCACGCGGGAGCTGGAGGGGATGCGTTCGGCCAGTTCCATGGCCTGCCGCCCGGCCTGGATGATGCGGCGGGCGAAATCGCGGGACTGGCCTTCCGGCAGGTCGGTTTCCAGGAAGGAGGCGAAGCCCAGCAGCGCGTTCAGGGCATTCACCAGATCATGGCGAAGCCCCCGCGGCAGACCATTGCCATCCAGCGCGGGAGCGGGCTTGCCGGCCCCGCCGGCCGGATCAGCGGGCAAGGCCCAGCTCCACGGCGCGCATGGCGGCCTGGGTACGGTTCTTGGCGCCCAGCTTGCGGCACAGGCCACGGATATGCAGCTTCACCGTCACCTCCTCCAGGTCGAGCGCGCGGGCGATCTCCTTGTTGGACTGGCCCTTCAGCAGGAAGTCCAGCACCTCACGCTCCCGCCGCGTGAAGGTGCTGTTCAGCGCATTGCCGTCGGCCGCCATGGCGCTTTCCGGCAGGTTGTCGGGCATGAACACTTCGCCCGCCGCCATGCGCTGCACGGCCTGCAACAGGATGGAGCCGGGCAGGGTCTTGGGCAGGAACCCGACGGCGCCATGGGCCATGGCCAGTCGGATATCCTCGTTCTTGGCCTCGCCCGACATCAGGGCGATCTTCAGCGAGGGATAACGTTCGCGCAGCCGCACCAGACCGTTCAGCCCGTTCATGCCCGGCATCCGCAGATCCAGCAGCAGCATGTCGAAAGGCGCGCCATCGTCCAGCACCTTCAGCGCTTCACTGACGGTGCCGACACCTTGCACGGTGGTGCCCGGTGCCTCTCGCTCGAAATGCGAGCGGAGCGCGTCACGCAAAAGGTCATGATCGTCGGCAATCAGCAGGCGCATGGTATCCGGCCTAATGGTGAGCGTCGGTATTGATATATTACAGCAACACGCAATTGTGCAAAGTCTCCATTTAGATAACGACCGCCGATGCCTAGAGCTCCGGGCGGCGCCATGCCGCAACCGGCCGAATGTGTCTTTTGCTTTGACTTGGCCGCTCTGCTGGGCTAACGATGGCTCCCGGTAAGAGGCTGAAGCCGATATCGGGCCGTTCCCAAGGTGCCCGGCTTCCCGTTCCCGATGGGTACGGGGCGAATCGCCGAGTGATCCTCCCTCCGTGGAAGGTCATTCGTCACGGCTCTCGGCTGGACGTGCCGTTCGTGCAGGTCCACCAAATCCCCCTCCTTTCGCCCGTCTCTTCGCCCCCACCCCTTGCCTCCGGCTTTCAGACAGAATCCCGCTATATCCGGCCTCCTGGCCGTGATCCTGCCTCAATCCGGACGCATGCCGTGGGATGAACCCAGGGCGCGCCCCTCCCCCGCAACCGGCCCTATGGCCGACCGAAGCCAGATCCGATGAATCTCCAGGAACTCAAGGCCAAGACCCCCGCAGAGCTGCTCGCCTTCGCGGAGGAGCTGCAGATCGAGAATGCCGGCACCCTGCGCAAGCAGGACATGATGTTCGCCATCCTGAAGCAGCTGGCCGAAAATGACGTGCCCATCTATGGCGAAGGCGTGCTGGAGGTGCTGCCCGACGGGTTCGGGTTCCTGCGCAGCCCGGAAGCCAACTATCTGCCCGGGCCCGACGATATCTACATCTCCCCCAATCAGGTGAAGCGCTTCGGCCTGCGCACCGGCGATACGGTGGAAGGCCAGATCCGCGCGCCCAAGGATGGGGAGCGGTATTTCGCCCTGCTGAAGGTCAACACCATCAATTTCGACCACCCGGACAAGGTGCGTCACCGCATCAACTTCGACAACCTCACCCCGCTCTATCCCGACGAGCGGCTGAAGCTGGAGGTCGAGGTCGATCCGACGGGCAAGAAGAAGGACATGACCACGCGGGTGATCGATCTGGTCGCCCCGCTGGGCAAGGGCCAGCGCGCCCTGATCGTGGCGCCGCCGCGCACCGGTAAGACGGTGATGCTGCAGAACATTGCGCACTCGATCGCCACCAACCACCCGGAAGTCTATCTGATCGTCCTGCTGATCGATGAACGTCCGGAAGAAGTGACGGACATGGCCCGTTCCGTGCGGGGCGAGGTCGTGTCCTCCACCTTCGACGAACCTGCCACCCGCCATGTGCAGGTCACGGAGATGGTGCTGGAAAAGGCCAAGCGCCTGGTGGAGCACAAGCGCGACGTGGTCATCCTGCTGGACAGCATCACCCGCCTGGGCCGCGCCTACAACACGGTCGTTCCCTCGTCGGGCAAGGTGCTGACCGGTGGTGTGGACGCCAACGCCCTGCAGCGCCCCAAGCGCTTCTTCGGTGCCGCCCGCAATATCGAGGAAGGCGGTTCGCTGACCATCATCGCCACGGCCCTGATCGATACTGGCAGCCGCATGGATGAGGTGATCTTCGAAGAGTTCAAGGGCACGGGTAACAGCGAAATCGTCCTGGACCGCAAGCTGTCCGACAAGCGCATCTTCCCGGCCCTGGACATCCAGAAGTCCGGTACGCGCAAGGAAGATCTGCTGGTCGATCGCGGTGCCCTGGCCAAGATGTGGATCCTGCGCCGCATCCTGAACCCGATGGGCCCGCAGGACGCGGTCGAATTCCTGATCGACAAGCTGAAGCAGTCGAAGACCAACAACGATTTCTTCGACAGCATGAACCAGTAAGGGGCCATCCCCAGACCGTTCGCAAGGGGCCGCCGCCGGGCAACCGGGGCGGCCCTTTTTCATGCGTGCATGCAGGGATTCCGCTCCGGCCGCGTACCGTCATAACGACCCATCCGGTTGGCATAGCCCCTTTGTTCGAGCCGCTTTCCAGGCATTTCCCGGCTGGCCGTGACAGCCATCACGGTGCCCGTCAGCGCAAACGGATAGGGTTCGGGAAATCGCTCATGCCGCCGTTGAAATGTCATGGAACCGGCGCATGATCACACCGTTGCCTCGTGAAACCGCTTTGGTTGGCCCCGGGCCACGGACAGGAGGACGCCTATGGATATTCTCGATCTCCCCCCTCTCGACCCCGCTCTGCTGGGCGAAGTCAGCCTGCGGGAACTGCTGGCCGATCCCATCGCACAGCTGCTGATGGATCGCGACGGCGTGGCCGTGCAGGACGTGCTGGACATCGTCCATGTCATGGCCGGGCGCATCGCCAGCAATGATTGCGGTCGACCGGCCGGGGCAATCTCCGCCGCCTGACCGGCCGGCGGCGGACCCGTGGTGTCCGCTGCCGATTGAACTGACGCCCCTGCCATGCCATATGCAACCGGCAAGTGACCAATGCCGGAGGGGGCGAATGCCTGACAGCCTGAACCATGCCGACCTGGGCGATCTGCCCGCCTGGGACCTGTCCGACCTCTATGCCGGCCCCGACAGCCCGGCGCTGGCGGCCGATCTGGATCAGGCGGAAAAGGATGCTGCCGCCTTTGCCGCGCGCTATGCGGGCAAGCTGTCCAGCCTGACCGGCGGGGAACTTGCAGCGGCGATTGCCGACTATGAACGGCTGGACGAAGTCCTGTCCAAGATCATGTCCTTTGCCGGCCTGCTCTATGCCTCCAACATGGCCGATCCCAATGTCGGCCGGTTCTATCAGGGGATGAGCGAGCGGGTGACGGGCATTTCCGTCCATATGCTGTTCTTCACGCTGGAGATCAACCGGCTGGAAGACGCGGTGCTGACCGCGAAGCTGGCCGATCCCGCGCTCGCCGCCTATGGCCCCTTCCTGCGCGACACCCGCATCTTCCGCCCGCACCAATTGTCGGACGAGGTGGAGAAGCTGCTGCATGAAAAGCATGTGGCCGGCCGTGCCGCCTGGACCCGCCTGTTCGACGAGCATCTGGCCGACCTGCGCTTCAATGTGCGGGGCGAGGATCTGACCTCGGCCCAGGCGCTGAACCTGCTGTCTTCCACCGACCCGTCCGTGCGCCGCGACGCGGCCCAGGCGCTGGGCGAGGTGCTGGGCAAGAACCAGCGCATCTTCGCCCACATCATGAACACCTTGATCAAGGACAAGGAGATCGAGGATCGCTGGCGCCACTACGCCAATCCCTGGTCGTCCCGCAACCTGGCCAACCAGGTAGAGGACGAGGTGGTGGACGCGCTGCTGGCCTCGGTGCGCGCCGCCTACCCGCGCCTGTCCCATCGCTATTACAGCCTGAAGGCCAGGTGGTTCGGTCAGGACAAGCTCGATTACTGGGACCGCAACGCGCCCCTGCCCGGCGATGACGACCGCAAGATCCCGTGGGATGACGCCAAGCGCATCGTCCGCGACGCCTATCACCGCTTCAGCCCCGCCATGGCGGAGATCGGCCAGAAATTCTTCGACAATCCCTGGATCGACGTACCGGCCCGACCCGGCAAGAATCCCGGCGCCTTTGCGCACCCGGTGGTGCCCTCGGCCCATCCTTACCTGTTGCTGAACTATATGGGCCGCACGCGCGACGTGATGACGCTCGCGCATGAGCTGGGCCATGGCGTGCATCAGTATCTGTGCCGCGCGCAGGGGCATCTGCAGGCATCAACGCCGCTGACCCTGGCCGAAACCGCCTCGGTATTCGGGGAGATGCTGACCTTCCGCGGCCTGCTGGACGCCACCACCGACCCGGCCAGACGCAAGGCGCTGCTGGCCGGCAAGGTGGAGGACATGATCAACACCGTCATCCGGCAGATCGCGTTCTATCAGTTCGAACGCAAGCTGCACACAGAACGGCGCGAGGGCGAGCTGTCGGCCGAGCGCATCGCCGAGATCTGGATGGAGGTGCAGACCGAAAGCTTAGGTCCCGCCTTCCGCTGGGAAGACAGCTACCGGCCCTACTGGACCTATATCGGGCACTTCGTCCACTCGCCCTTCTATGTCTACGCCTACGCCTTCGGCGACTGTCTGGTGAACAGCCTGTACGCCGCCTATCAGGAAGCCGCAGCCCAGGGCCGGGGACCGGAATTCGCCGACAAATACATGACCATGCTGTCGGCCGCCGGCACCCTGCACCATACGGACCTGCTGGCCCCGTTCGGGCTGGACCTGAAGGACCCGTCCTTCTGGAACAAGGGCCTGGGCCTGCTGGACAGCTTCATCACGGAGCTGGAGTCCCTGTAATCTCCCGCCAGCGATAGCCCTTACCGGGTTCATTGACGATGGCGTCGAAGCCATCGTCAATGTCCCGGAACTTCTTGCGGATGCGCTTGATGAAGGCGCGCACATTGGCGCGGTAGCCCGACGCCCCCTTGCCGGCCATGAAGCCCGGCCCATGCACCAGATCATAGAGGTCACGATAGGTCACCAGCGCGTCCGGCCGCTGGGCCATCAGCCGCACCATGGCAAATTCCGTGCGGGTCAGCGGCACGGCCTGACCAGCCCAGAAGGCCGCATGCCGGTCCACCCTGAGGTCAAGCTCATCCCGCAGCAGGGGCGGCGGGGAATGGGTTGACGGCAGGAAGGATGGGGCCGCCGCCAGGGTGCCACGGGCCAGGGTGCCACTGATCGACATGGGGAACGCTCCGCGTGGGTTTAAGGGTCCAGGCGGACAGGAAACCGTCATCAGATGGCGACCACCGGGCCGAAAAATGGCACGGATACGGCCATTGCCGGACCTGTCCATTTGCGTGTTGGACAGGTGCGGCGGAGGTAGACCGGACGGGATCGGTGATGGGCGGCTGGCACCGTCCCCAAATGAAGACGGCGGGCCGTTCGCGAATGAACGGACCCGCCGTTTCTTCTACGGCCTGTCGGCCTCAGCCGGATGGGCACAAGCCATGTTAAACCGCGCTGTGGCGGAGGCCTCGCCGCTGCAAATCCGGCCGATTGTCCGGCCGCCCTTCATCAGGATCGGTCGGTTATGGCGGGGATTGGTCCTGACGGCCCCCGTCATGAGACAAAGCGTGCGCCCATCCGCCGCCCCTGACAACGCCCAATCAAGTATGTCGTGGTGCGAAAGCTGCCCGCCTGCCGCATGGCTTTTTCCAGCTTGGCAGATGCCCGATCCTGACAGGCTTGCCTTGTCAGGACCGGGTACGGCGGCGACCGCCGCCGCGCCGCACATGCGGCGTAGCCAAGCGGCCGGATGGCGGCGCCGGCAACTGAGGCCCCGTGATCGGTACCGATCACGGGGAACTGGCATTGTGTCCCAAATCGCGCTACTGCATGCCTCCCGTGCCGCACCCGGGATGGCCGACACTTGACTCACGCGTCGCGTCGGCTCACTTAATCGGGACCAGATTGGTCCTGTATTGAGAAAGGTTCGCGACAAGCCCATGCTGCGGCTCAGCAAAATGACGGATTACGCCGTGGTGGTCCTGACCACCCTGGCGCATGCCGACGGCGCGCTGCACACGGCAACCTCGCTGGCCGATCGCACGGGCCTGCCCATGCCCACGGTGCAGAAGCTGCTGAAGCTGCTGACCCGTGGCGACCTGCTGCATTCGCACCGCGGTGCTGCCGGCGGCTACAGCCTGTCGCGCGGGCCCGACCGGATCAGCGTCGTGAACATCATCGAGGCGATCGAGGGGCCGATTGCGCTGACCGATTGCGTCGATGGCGGCAGCGGCGGCTGTGGCGTGCAGGGGCTCTGCTCGCGCAAGAATCATTGGGAGAAGGTGAACGGCGCGGTGCGCCGGGCGCTGGAGGATGTGACGCTGGCCGACATGGCCGCCCCCAGCCTGTTCGATTACCAGCCGCCCGCGCCCCGCGCGGCGCTGGCCGGTTGAACAGCGGGGACGCAAGGGGTTTGAAGGGGAGCGACGGATATGGCCGCCACTGAACAGACGATCGAGCAGGTCAAGAGCCTGGCGGAGGGGAAGTACAAGTACGGCTTCTTCACCGATATCGAATCCGAAACGGCGCCCAAGGGCCTGTCGGAGGACATCGTCCGCTTCATTTCCGCCAAGAAGGGGGAGCCGGAATGGCTGCTGGAATGGCGGCTGCGGGCCTATCGCCACTGGCTGACCATGGAAGAGCCGGACTGGGCCAAGCTGCACTATCCGCCCATCGACTATCAGGACAGCTATTACTATTCCGCACCAAAGGTGAAGGATGGCCCGAAGTCGCTGGACGAGGTCGATCCCGAACTGCTGAAGACCTATGAGAAGCTGGGCATCCCGCTGAAGGAACAGGCCATCCTGGCCGGCGTCGAAGGCGCGGGTGACAGCCCGTCCATCGCGGTGGATGCCGTGTTCGACAGCGTGTCGGTCGCCACCACCTTCAAGAAGAAGCTGGAGGAGAAGGGCATCATCTTCTGCTCCATCTCCGAGGCGGTGCATAACCATCCCGATCTGGTGCGTCAGTATCTGGGCACGGTGGTCCCCTATTCCGACAATTACTTCGCCACCCTGAACTGCGCCGTCTTTACCGACGGGTCCTTCGTCTATATCCCCAAGGGCGTGCGCTGCCCCATGGAACTGTCGACATATTTCCGCATCAATGCGAAGAATACGGGCCAGTTCGAGCGCACCCTGATCATCGCCGACGAAGGCTCTTACGTCTCCTATCTGGAGGGCTGCACCGCCCCGCAGCGCGACGAGAACCAGCTGCATGCCGCCGTGGTGGAACTGGTGGCGCTGGATGACGCCACCATCAAGTACTCAACGGTGCAGAACTGGTATCCGGGCGACGAGAATGGCAAGGGCGGCATCTATAATTTCGTGACCAAGCGCGCCGCCTGCCGGGGCAAGAACAGCAAGGTCAGCTGGACCCAGGTGGAAACCGGTTCGGCCATCACCTGGAAATACCCGAGCTGCATCCTGCAGGGTGACAATTCGGTGGGCGAGTTCTATTCCGTCGCCATCACCAACAACATGCAGCAGGCCGACACCGGCACCAAGATGATCCATATCGGGAAGAACACCCGCTCGACCATCATCTCCAAGGGCATCTCCGCCGGCCGTGCGCAGAACACCTATCGCGGCCTGGTCCGAGTCCTGCCCAAGGCCGAAAACGCCCGCAATTTCACCCAGTGCGACAGCCTGCTGATCGGCGACAAATGCGGCGCCCACACCGTCCCCTATATCGAAAGCCGCAACCGCACGGCCCGGGTGGAGCATGAGGCGACGACGGCCAAGATCAGCGAAGACCAGCTTTTCTACTGCCGCCAGCGCGGGTTGAAGGAAGAAGACGCGGTCGGCCTGATCGTGAACGGCTTCTGCAAGGAAGTGCTGAAGGAACTGCCCATGGAATTCGCGGTGGAAGCACAGAAGCTGGTGGCGATCAGCCTGGAGGGGTCTGTGGGGTGAGGGCCCTTCCCGCTCTTTTTTGTCGCTCCTTTCCCGTCATCCCGGCGAAAGCCGGGACCCAGGGTCACAGGCACAGCGGGTATACGCCCCATTGCGCAGGAACAGGGAATGGAGAATGGCAAGCAGGGATACGTCTACATCCTCGCCAGTGCCCGTAACGGCACTCTCTATATTGGTGTGACAAGCGATCTGGCGCGACGAACTTGGGAGCATCGGGAGGGATTGGTCGACGGCTTTGCCAAGGATTACGGGGTGAAAATCCTCGTACATTATGAAGTCTTTGACCGTATCGACGATGCCATCCAACGCGAGAAGCGTCTGAAGGAATGGAAGCGAGCTTGGAAGATCGAGTTGATTGAGAAGCAGAATCCTCAATGGCTCGATCTCTATGGAAATCTGATTTGAGGTGCGGATGGAAAGGTTGGCGCCTGTGACCCTGGGTCCCGGCTTTCGCCGGGATGACGGGAAGAGGAGAGACCTCCATCCCCCTAATCGTGGAGCAGTGTCATGTCCCTGATTGAAATCAAGAACCTGCATGCCTCGGTCGATGGCAAGGCGATCCTGAAGGGGGTCGATCTCACCATCAATGCCGGCGAAGTGCATGCCATCATGGGCCCCAACGGGGCGGGCAAGAGCACGCTGTCCTATGTGCTGGCGGGCCGCGATGGCTATGAGATCACGCAAGGTTCCGTCACCTTCGACGGCCAGGACCTGCTGTCCATGGAGATCGAGGAACGGGCCGCTGCGGGCCTGTTCCTGGCCTTCCAGTATCCCGTCGAAATCCCCGGCGTCAGCAACACCACCTTCCTGAAGGAAGCGCTGAACGCCGTGCGCAAGACGCGCGGGGAGACGCCGCTGGACGCCATGCAGTTCCTGAAGCTGATCCGGGCCAAGGCCAAGGATCTGTCCATGACGGACGAGATGATCAAGCGCGCCGTCAATGTCGGCTTCTCGGGTGGCGAGAAGAAGCGCAACGAGGCTTTGCAGATGGCTGTGCTGCAACCCAAGCTGGCGATCCTGGACGAAACCGACAGCGGCCTGGATATCGACGCGCTGAAGATCGTGGCCGAGGGGGTGAACCGCCTGCGCGGGCCCGAACGCGGCATGCTGGTCATCACCCATTATCAGCGCCTGCTGGACTATATCGTCCCCGACGTCGTGCATGTGCTGGCCAATGGCCGCATCCAGAAGACTGGCGGCAAGGATCTGGCGCTGGAGCTGGAAGCCAAGGGTTATGCCGAATTCGGCGTGACCGAGGCCGCGTGATCCATCATGACGGCCCCCGACGTTCGCATCAGCATCGAACATGACGTGCCGGTCACCGGCCCCGACGCGGAAATCGTGCTGGGCGCCCTGATGGCCTATAACGCCACCCATCTGCCCCCGTCCGACAGCCGTTTTGTGCTGGTCGTCGGCGATGCAGAGACGGGGGTGCCGGTGGCGGGCCTGTCACTGGTGCAATGGGGGACCGACGCCTACTGCTTCTGGGGCATCTGGTCGGTACCGGGCGCGGACCATCCGGCCGTCGTGGCGGCGCTGCTGACCCGGACAGAGGTGGAACTGGCGCGGCGCGGCGTATCGCGCCTGGTGATGATCACCCGCGCCCATGACGATCCCGCCCCCTATCTGGGCCATGGCTTCGGCGTGCGACAGGTGATCCGCCAGCACATCAATGGCGGCGATTACACGGTGATGGAAAAGCGCGTGCAGCCCGACGCCCGGGCATCGTCCGCCACCGGCCTGTCTGTCAGCCTGCATGAACCGCCGGCCAAGACCCTGGGCCGTGACATCTGGCGCATCACCGATGAACGCCGGCAGGCCCTGCTGGGGGCGCCCGTGAAACTGGTGGCGGCCTATGTGCGCGACAGGGCGACGAACGCCCCGCGGGGCGGCGCCCTTTGCTATGCCGTGAACGGCGACTTCATGGTCGACATGGTCTGGCTGGATGAGAAGCTGCGCGGCACCGGCACGGGTTTCGCCATGCTGGCGGCAGCGTTGGATGAAGGCCGCCGCCTGGGCTGTGTCCGGGCGGGGGTGGAGACCATGGATTGCCAGGCCCCCACCTTCTATCCCCAGCACGGGTTCCAGCGCTTCGGCTATGTCGAACATGGCGTACCGGGCATGAACATGAACTTCTATGAAATGAAGCTGTGATGATGCGCGACGAACTGAAGGAAACCGGCAAGGGCTTCGTGGAACAGGTGGTGGCGCTGGCGCCGTCCCTGCCCGTTGCCGACCACCGTGCCCAGGCGCTGGACCGTTTCGCCAAGGCGGGCCTGCCGACGACGCGGGTGGAGGCGTGGCGCTTCACCAGCCTGCGCGGGCTGGACAAGCTGTCCCTGGCCCCGGCCCCTGATGCAGCCTTGGTGACCGTGGATGCCATCCCCACGGCGCTGGAGGCACCGGGCCCGCGTCTGGTCTTCGTGGCCGGGCAGTTCCGCGCCGACCTGTCGCGCACGGGCGAACTGCCGGACGGTGTGGTGCTGGAAAGCCTGTCGGCCACGCTGCGCAACGGTGCCGACGCCTTGGCCGATGGCCCGTTCCGCGCCCTGAACGATGCCCTGTCCACCGATGGTGCGGCCCTGCGCGTCGCGGCCGGCGTGAAGCTGGCGGTCCCGGTGGAGCTGGTCTTCATCGCCGCTGGCGTTGAGGGCAAGACACCCCTGTGGAACCCGCGCATCACCATCGATCTGGCCGACGGGGCCGAGGCGACGGTCGTTGAACATCATGTCGGCAGCAATGAAGGCGCCTATGTCAGCAATATCGCGGCCGATATCCGCGTCGGCACCGGCGCCCGCCTGCATCATTACAAGCTGCAGGCCGAAAGCCTGGAGGCCTGGCATCTGGCCAATGTCGTCACGCATCTGGCCGGTGGCGCCACCTATGACACGTTCGTGCTGAACCTGGGGGCGCGCCTGTCCCGGCACGAGGCGCGGCAGGTGCTGGATGGGGAGGGGATCGAGGCGCGCGTGTCCGGTGCCTATGCCATCGGCGGCAGCCAGGTCAGCGACATCACCACCCTGATCGACCATGCCAAGCCCCATTGCACCAGCCGCGAGGTGGTGAAGGGCGTCATCGACGGCAATGCCAAGGCCGTCTTCCAGGGCAAGATCATCGTGCGGCCCGACGCGCAGAAGACGGATGGCTATCAGCTGAACCGCGCCCTGCTGCTGTCGGACAATGCCGAGATCAACTCCAAGCCGGAGCTGGAGATCTATGCCGACGATGTGAAGTGCAGCCACGGCGCCACGGCGGGGGAGTTGGACGAGGACCAGATGTTCTATCTGCGCGCCCGCGGCATCCCGCGCGACGCGGCCCGCGTGCTGCTGATCGGCGCCTTCCTGGACGAAGCGCTGGAGGAGATCATCGACGAGACGGTACGGACCTATTTCCGCGCCCGCGCCGAAGCCTGGATGGGGGCGCGCTGACCCATGCCCGACAGCCTGACCAACCGCCACGCCATCCGCTTCACCCACCGCCACCCGGCGGATGGGGAGGTGGCGGTGTGGCTGCATGGTCGGGCCATGGCAGCCGAACGCGCGGCCCTGGGCGTGGACAGACGGGCCGTGGGCCTGTTCATCCGCGACGCGGGCGGGCGCATCCAGGCGGGCGGGGTGCTGTGGCTCTACGGTGCCGACGCCTATATGCATGTGCTGTGGGTGGATGCGCCCTGGCGCGGCCAGGGTCTGGGTGCGGCCCTGCTGCGCGCGACGGAGAATGCGGCCGTAACCGGCGGCGCCCGCCGGCTTTACCTGTCCACCATGAGCTTCCAGGGGCCGGATTATTATCCGCGCTTTGGTTTTGTCAGTCAGGGCGTGTTCCCCGATTTCACCTGGGGCCATGACCGCCATTATTTCAGCAAATCGTCCCTGGCGACGGCCCCCGCCCTGCCCCTGCCCGCCGGCCTTTATCTGCACCGGGCCGAAGCGCCGGAAGATGCGGATGTGCGCGCGGTGGAGGATGGGCTGGACGCGCATTGGCTACTGACCATTCCCACCCCCTACAGCGAAACCAGCGTGGAGGCGGTGGGCGCCGCCGGGCAGCGGGTCGGTGCCGGCCTCGCCGTGATCGACGGGGCACACCTGACGCTGGTCGATGTGCAGGTGGCGCCGGAATGGCAGGGGCGCGGTATCGGCGGCCGCCTGCTGGCCGAACTGGAAGCAGCGGGACGGGATGCCGGCTGCCGCTGGTCCACAATCATGCCGCTGGATTTCCAGCAGCCGGGCTTTTTCATCCGGCATGGCTATACCCGCCAGATGCGGGTCGAAAACTACCTTCTGGGCCAGGGCCGCGACTGGTTGCGGCGGGCCATCGGGGATGAATGATGCGTGATGAGATGCACCCGACCCTGGGCAATGCCCCCTATGACGTCATGCGCGTGCGCCAGGATTTCCCGATCCTGACGCGGCTGGTGCATGAGAAAAAGGGCCGCGCCGGCAAGCCGCTGGTCTATCTGGACAATGGCGCCAGCGCACAGAAGCCGCGCCAGGTGATCGACGCCATGTCGCACCTGCTGGAACATGACTATGCCAATGTGCATCGCGGCGTGCATTTCCTGTCGCAGCGGTCCACCGACCTCTATGAGGCCACGCGCGACAAGGTGGCGGCGTTCCTGAACGCGCCAAGCCGGGAGAACATCGTCTTCACCCGCAACGCGACTGAGGCCTTCAACCTGCTGGCCAACAGCTGGGGCGGCACGTTCCTGAAGGCAGGCGATGGGGTCATCATCTCCTGGATGGAACATCACGCCAATATCGTGCCCTGGCAGCTGCTGCGTGACCGCATCGGCATCAATCTCAAGGTCGTGCCGGTGCTGGATGATGGCAGCCTGGACATGGACGCGTACGAGGCGATGCTGACGCCCGACGTCAAGCTGGTCTCCATCACCCATGCCAGCAACGTCCTGGGCACGGTCAACCCGGCCGCGCGCATCGCGAAGCTGGCCCATGCCAAGGGCATCAATGTCGCCTTCGATGGCAGCCAGGCCGCCGTGCACCAGCCGGTCGACGTACAGGCCATCGACGCCGATTTCTACGTGTTCACGGGCCACAAGCTCTATGGCCCCACCGGCATCGGCGTGCTGTATGGCCGCAAGGAGCTGCTGGACGCCATGCCCCCCTGGCAGGGCGGCGGCGACATGATCAGCACGGTCAGTTTCGAGAAGACGACCTACCGCGAAGCCCCCTACCGGTTTGAGGCGGGAACGCCGGCCATCGTGGAAGGGATCGGGCTGGGGGCTGCCATCGACTATGTGACGGCGCTGGGCATGGACGCCATCCAGGCGCATGAACAGCGCCTGCTGGCCTATGCCACCCACCGGCTGGCCGAGGTGGAGGGCTTGCGCATCATCGGCACAGCGCCCAACAAGGCGGCCATCCTCAGTTTCACCATGGATGGCATCCACCCGCACGATATCGGCACGTTGCTGGATCGCGGCGGGGTGGCGGTCCGGGTGGGACGGCACTGCGCCGAACCGCTGATGGACCGGTTCGGGGTGGGGGCCACCGCGCGGGCCAGTTTCGGCCTCTATAATACCGAGGCCGAGGTGGATGCGCTGGTCGAAGCAGTG
This sequence comes from Hydrogenophaga intermedia, assembly GCA_943371025.1. Lineage (GTDB taxonomy): Bacteria > Pseudomonadota > Alphaproteobacteria > Azospirillales > Azospirillaceae > Niveispirillum. Next base: position 65,007 of record CALRTC020000029.1, on the reverse strand, counting down.
CAGGCCTGTAAAGCCTTTTTCGGATAAGGGCGGATATCCATATGTTTGACGATCTTCGTGACCTGTATCAGGAAGTCATCCTGGACCACGGGAAGCACCCGCGGAATTTCGGCCGGCCCGCCGCCTTCAACCGCACGGCCCGGGGCGACAACCCCATGTGCGGGGACAAGATCGCCATCTATCTGACCGTGGGCGACGACGGCATCATCCAGGACCTGCATTTCGACGGGCGCGGCTGCGCCATCAGCCAGGCCAGCGCCAGCCTGATGACGGAGATCCTGCGCGGCAAGCCGATCAAGGAGGCCGAGGCCCTGTTCGGCTATTTCCACGACATGTGTACCAAGGACGAGGATGAGCAGGGCGACCATGGCACCCTGGACGAGGATGCCACGGACAAGCTGGCCGTGATGTCGGGCGTGCGCGAATTCCCCATGCGGGTGAAATGCGCCACGCTGGCCTGGCACACGATGAATGCCGCCCTGCATGGCGAAGCCACCACCTCCACCGAAAACGCGTCATTCTGATCCGGGGACCGAGAGATGACCCAGAACACCCGCCCCATCGCCCCCGACGTCTCCATGGGCTCGCCCATCGACCTGCCGGATGATGAAAAGCTGCCCGCCGACGCGCCATTGTATGACCGCGTGGTGGAGGCGCTGCGCACCGTCTATGATCCGGAAATCCCGGTGAATATCTATGAGCTGGGCCTGATCTATCGCTGCGACGTGGATGCGGATGGCGATGTCGAGATCGACATGACCCTGACCGCCCCCGCCTGCCCCGTGGCCGGTGAGATGCCGGGCCAGGTGCAGCAGGTGGTCGCCGCCGTCGACGGTGTGGCCAGCGTGCATGTCGAACTGATCTGGGAACCCGCCTGGGATCCCTCCCGCATGAGCGACGATGCCCGCATCGCGCTGAATATGTTCTGAGGTTGAGGAGGATAGAATGGCCCGCCCCCTGCCCAAGGCCCTGACCCTGACCGACGCCGCCGCCGACCGCGTGAAGGAACTGATGTCCCGGTCGGAAAAGCCCATCATCGGCCTGCGCGTGGGCGTGAAGACGCGCGGCTGCTCCGGCATGTCCTATTTCGTGGAATATGCCGAGGAGAAGAAGAAGTTCGAGGAGGTGGTGGAGGACAAGGGCGTGACCATCCTGATCGACCCCGCCGCCACCATGTTCCTGATCGGCAGCGAAATGGACTATGCCGACGACAAGTTCCAGTCCGGCTTCACTTTCAAGAACCCCAATGAGAAGGCCCGCTGTGGCTGTGGGGAGAGCTTTTCGGTTTGAGACCCCCCGCTTTCGCGCATGGGGGCGCTGACTTAACCCTCTGCACTAACCTGCCTCCCCCGCGAAAGCGGGGGTCCAGGAGCCAAGGGCACGGAAGCGTAGGCGCATGGGGCCCCTGTATCCCCGCTCATCAAGGGGAAGGCACTGATGTGGAACGTCCATCCTGATCTCTACAGACCTTCGCCGGGATGACAGGATGGGGTAGGCTGTTCACAGCCTGAATCCCGACGGAACACGCCATGCCGCCGAAATCCCGCAAAATCCCGAAAGTTACCCTTTTAGGCTTCACCTGCGCGTCGCTGTTCAGTTTCTCAATTCTGCTGCCAGATGCGATTCAGTTGCCGGTGATGGCCGTGGTGTTCCTGGTACTGGTCTTCGGCACCAACTATTTCCTGCGCCATCCTTGACCTTGACCCTTCCCCCCACCCTCTCCGCCGCCGCCGTCACCGTCCTGACCACGGCCGATGCCCTGGAAAAGGCCCGTCTGTCCCGTGCCTTTGCCGCCGCCTGGCGCGACGGTGCCATCACCGATCTGGGCCGCGCCGACCCGCCGGCCCGGCCCGCCCGCCCCGCCAAACCGGAACTGCGGCATCCCAAGGACATGCCCAAGCGCGGCCGGGGACAGAGCATCGCCAATCGCATCGCGCTGCTGCACGCCATCGCCCATATCGAGTTGAACGCCATTGATCTGGCCTGGGACATCCTGGCCCGGTTCCAGCATCTGCCCGACGGCACACCCCTGCCGCTGGATTTCCACACCGACTGGCTGCGCGTGGCGGATGAGGAGGCGTTGCACTTCTCCCTGGTTGCCGGCCGTCTGGCCAGCCTGGGCGCTGCCTATGGCGACCTGCCCGCCCATGACGGGTTGTGGCAGGCGTCCGAAGCCACGGCGCACGACCTGCCAGCGCGCCTCGCCGTGGTGCCCATGGTGCTGGAAGCGCGCGGCCTGGATGTCACCCCCGGCATCATCGACAGCCTGACCAGGGCCGGCGACCATGAAAGCGTGGAGGTCCTGCACATCATCCTGCGCGACGAGGTGGGCCATGTCGCCACAGGCCGGCGCTGGTTTCAGGTCGCGGCCCGGGCCATGGGGAAAGAGGCCGGCCCCTGGTGGCAGGATCTGGTCCGCACCCATTTCAAGGGCGAGCTGAAGCGCCCCTTCAACGGGCTGTCGCGTGAACTGGCCGGCCTGCCGTCCGATTGGTACGAGCCGCTGGCCGGGAATTGATCCTCCCTATCGCTTATGAACTATGTTCAAATTAACCAACCTGTGTCATGCTGCACCGCATGACCAGGGTGGGGGATCTGATGCGATTGATGGTGGAGGCGGCGCTGCTGTTGCTGTTCGCTATCCTGTTCCTGCTGATGGCGGCCCTGGCGGTGAAGGCGCAGACGCCACCGCCGCCCGCTTCGTCTCAGGCGTCGCCGCCCGCGGTGGAGGAGGAGATCATCGTGCGCGGCCGGCGCAACGAGCCCGACTTCCAGGAGGAATGGGAGCATCACCGCCAGGAATATAACCGCCTGAAGCAGATCTACGGCCCGCCGGAACTGCCCAACCGCCGCCTGGACCGGATGACCGACACGCCCAACCCCGACGCCGGCAAAAGCGTGATGCGCAGCCCCGGCTCCACCGTCACCCAGGGCCGCCCCACGGCCCCCATCGACAACGGGAAGCCGGCAGTGAAATTCTGAGGCTCGTTACACCTGCGTTACAATGGTCCGCTTGGCCGAGAGGACGGAAACGGTAGGATGGCGCCCGGCAATCCCATCGTCATCAACCGGAGCCAACATGCCCGTCCTGACCCGCCGCACCGCCCTGTCCGGCCTTTTCGCCCTGTCCGCCACGGCCATCGCGCTGGAGGGCGTGATGCCCCGTCTGGCCCTGGCGGGACAGGAGGGGCCGGCTGACAAGGCGCTGAACGACTTCCTGGAAAAGTGCTGGCAGGATGATCTGGCCCGCAGCCCGGAACAGCGCACGCGCATGGGCCTGCCCGGTCCCCATGACAGCTGGACCCTGGCCGACGAGGGGTTCCAGCAGGAAAGCCTGCGCCTCGCCATGGCACAGCTGGATGGGCTGGCCGCGTTTGATTTCAACGCCCTGTCGCCCGTGGCCCGCATCAGCCACATGATGTTTTCCGCCGGGCTGCGTCGGCAGATCGACGGGTATCGCTGGCGCCATCACCTGTACGCGGTCAGCCATCTGGACGGCCCGCATACCTCCATCCCGTCCTTCCTGATCGGCTACCACGCCGTGACCACGGCCCAGGACGCCAAAGATTACGTCGCCCGTCTGGACCGGGCCGCCGCCGTCATGGACATTGCCGGCGAGACCATGCGCCGTCAGGCGGCCAAGGGCGTGCTGCCCCCGGCCTTCAGCTTTGACCGCATTGCCGAGGCGGCACGCAACGTCATCGCCGGCAAGCCCTTCTACCAGAAGGCCAAGCAGGATAATCCCCTGCTGGCCGACCTGAAGGAGAAGGTGGGCAAGCTGTCCATCCCCGACGCTTCGAAGAAATCCATCATCCAGGCCGGCGTGAAGGCCATGACCGGCAGCCTGCTGCCCGCCTATCAGCGCTTCCTGAAGACCGTCGCGGAAATGGCGGCGCAGCAGAAGAACAGCAACGGCGTCTGGGCCCTGCCCGACGGGGCGGATTTCTACAAATCGCAGGTCCGCGTGCATACCGGCCTGGAACTGTCCCCGGACGAGATTCACGAACTGGGCCTGAAGGAGACGGCGCGCCTGCATGGCGAGTTGCGAGAGGCCATGGCGCGCCTGGACTTCAAGGGCAGCGTCCAGGATTTCTTCACTTACGTCCGCAACGACCCGGCCAACCGCTTCCCCGATACCGACGCCGGCCGCCAGGAATATCTGGCCACGGCCACGCGCTATATCGACGAAATGGCGGCCCGCCTGCCGGAGATGTTCGGCACCCTGCCCAAGGCCAAGGTGGTGGTGAAGGCGGTGGAGGCATATCGCGAGAACGCCACGCCCAGCGCGTTTTATGAACAATCCTCCCCCGATGGCAGCCGGCCGGGCGTGTTCTATGCCAACCTGTCCGACATGTCGGTGCAGACTCGCCATGATCTGGAGGCTTTGTGCCATCATGAGGGCCTGCCCGGCCACCATATGCAGATCGCCATCGCGCAGGAGACGGAAGGCATGCCCACCTTCCGCAAATATGCCTGGGACACGGCCTATGGCGAAGGCTGGGCCATGTATACGGAGCGCATGACCAAGGAGTACGGCTTCTACAAGGCCCCCATTTCAGAGGCCGGGCGCATCATCTCCGAACTGTTCCGCGCCGGGCGTCTGGTGCTGGACACGGGCATCCACGCGAAGCGCTGGACGCGTGAACAGGCCGTGACCTGGATGAACGAGAATACCGCCAACCCGCTGGCCGACAACAAGACGGAGATCGACCGTTACTTCGTCTGGCCGGGCCAGGCCCTGGGCTACAAGATCGGCATGAACAAGATCCTGGAGCTGCGGGAAAAGGCCAAGGCCACGCTGGGGCCGAAATTCGACATCCGCGGCTTCCATGACGCGGTGCTGACCAACGGCGCCGTCACCCTGCCCATCCTGGAAGCGGTGGTCGACGCCTGGGTCGAAAGCCGCAAGGCGACCGCGTGATCGCACGCCTGGGGGCCGGGTGACCGGCCCTCGCAGGACATCAGCGATGCACCACGGCGAACCGGTCCTTCAGCCGCAGGAAGGGGCTTTCCAGCCAGCGGTAGGAGACGTGCGCCATGGTGAACAGCACGACGAACACCAGCGCCGACCCGACCCACAGCACCGGCCCGCCCTGTTCATTGTCCATCAGTGCGGGTGTGCCGAACCAGCCCAGCAGCAGGCCGAAGGTCAGGTACAGCACCAGGGAATGGAACAGGTACAGCCCATAGGAAACCCGGCCCCAGTAGGTGAGCCAGCGCGGCGCATAGCGCCGGTCCAGACCCAGCAGCGCCAGGAAGATCAGCACGGCCCCCGCCAGGACCAGCCCCCAGCCGGCCAAGGCACCCAACGGCGTCGGGTGCGCATCCCAGCTTTTCACGCCAAAGCCCAGCAGGGCCCAGAACCAGGCCCCCAGCCCGGCCGCAAACACACCAAGCCGCACCGGCAGTGACCAGCCGGGCGCCCAGCCCCGCAGGCCCAGCGACAGCAGGGTGCCCGCGGCAAAGAACTGGAACTGCACCAGACTGTCAGTCCACATGCCATTGTCGCCTTCCACCGGATGGGCGGCATAGTTCCAGATGGCGGCATAGGACACGGCGATCACGGCCACACAGATGGCCGCCACGCGACGTGTCGCCAGCAGCGCCAGGGCAAACGGCACCAGCAGATAGAACTGCTCCTCCACCGAAATGCTCCATAGCGGGTCGAAGGAGCCAGCGATCCAGCCCTTCAGCGTCACGTACCAGTTGCCGGCGAACACCACGAAGGACAGCACCGCCGGCCATTCGCTGGGCGCCACCTTGGGCACCACCAGGCCCAGCGCCAGCAGGCCGAACAGCATGGTGAAATAGAGCGGCCAGATGCGCAGGATGCGTCGGATGAAGAAGGCCTTGATGGCAACCCGGCCCGTCCGCGTCCGCTCCCGCGTCAGCAGCTCCGTGATCAGATAGGCTGACAGCAGGAAGAAAATTGACACACCAAAGGCGCCGACTGTGCAAAATCCCATGAAGATCGGATGGCCCGCATGGTCGAACGGCGCGTAGTCGATATAATGAAAGCCAAATACGCCGATAAAGGCCATGAACCGTAAAAGGTCCAATTCGGGCCGGTCGAACCGGCCCGCTGCATTGACGCCCATGTTACTCCCCCCTGATCATCGGTACTTCGACCGGTTGGTGGTATCTAGGGCATCCCGGCATGGTTAACGCAACATGACTTCGTATGCAGTCACAAGCGGCCAACGCATCGCATTCAAACGTATGTTCCGCCGTGCGGAAATGGTTTAGTATGCGCCATCATGTTCAATCGGCGCAGGCCAGCCCCGTGATCGAATTGCTCTCACGACGCATTCTGCTCCAATCGGCAATGGTGGCTTGCGCCATGCCGGCGCGGGCTATCGTGGCGGCACCATTGCGGGTTGGCTTCGTCAATCCAGGGCGGCGCAGCGACCGGTTCTGGCAGATGGTCGATCTGGTGATGCGGTCCGCCGCCCACCAGTTCAACATTGAGTTGATCACCGACTGGGCCGAGCGCGACCGGCAGACCATCATCACCGCGGGCGAGGCGATCATCGCGCAGCGGCCCGACTATCTGCTGGTAGTGAACGAACATCGCACGGCCCAGCCGCTCCTGACCGCCGCCCTGGCCGCCGGTATTCCGTCGCTGATCGTGTTCAGCGGCCTGGCGGCGGACGACGTGGCGATGATGGGTCAGCCGCGTGAACGCAGCCCGCTGCTGCTGGGCAGCCTGGTTCCCGACAATCTGGGGGCGGGCCATATGATGGGCCGGGCATTGCTGTCCGCCTGCCGTTCGCGCCGACCGGCAGGAAAGGGCGGCCCCGTGCAGATCCTGGCGCTGGGGGGGATTGTGGCGACGCCGGCGGGACAGGAACGGTCCGACGGGTTGCGCGCGGCGCTGGCGGAGGATGGCGATGCGGTCCTGCTGGACCATGTGCCCCTGAACTGGAGCCGGGATGAGGCGCGGGAGCGCACGCTGTCGCTGTTGCGCCGGCAGCCGCAGGTGCAAGGTATCTGGTGCGCCAATGACGACATGGCGCTGGGTGCCATGGAAGCGGCCCAGGTCCTGGGCCGCCAGCCTGGCAGGGATCTGTGCCTGGTGGGCATGAACTGGCAGGAGGAAGCGCTGCGGGCCGTGGTGGACGGGCAGCTGCATCTGTCGGTCGGCGGCCATTTTCTGTTGGGGGCCTGGGCGCTGGCCTGGCTGCGTGACCATGCCGACGGCCTGGATTTTGCCGCCGCCGGCGGCATCTCGCAAAGCCTGACCCTGGCAGCGCTGGAGCGCGACCAGATCGCCCCCTATCTGGCCCGCTTTGGCGGCGACGGCTGGGGACGCACCGATTTCAGCCGCTTCCGGCAGCGCAACCGCCGATATGAGCTGTCGGTCTCCCCGCTGCTGACCGGCTGATAATGGGGCTTTTCCGCCCCTTCCGCACTCTTTAGGCTGTGCGCCCTCCGCCAGTTGAAGGGGTGACCCGCGTGCGTCAGATATTTGCCTGCCTGCTGACCCTGCTCTTCTGCCTGGCGCCCTTGTCCGCTCCCGCGGCCGGTGCGGCGGATGACAAGCTGCGCCTGGAAAAGGCCCGCACCCTGCTGGACCTGTCGGGTGCGCAGGCCCTGGCCGACCAGACGCTGTCCATCGTCACCCGGCAGGCGGAGGAAGTGCTGGCCCAGGCCAATCCGGGGCGGGAACCGGAAGTGACGATCCTGGTGCGTGACCATTTCACGCCGCGGGCCCGTGCCGCCCTGCCCGACCTGACACGCGGCATCGCCGGCCTTTATGCCGCCCATTTCACGGCTGCCGAACTGGATCAGATCATCGCCTTCTACCGTTCGCCCGTGGCGCGCAAGCTGGTGACCCTGTCCCCCACCATCCTGCAACAGAGCATGGTGCTGGGCCAGGCCTGGGCCGAAGGGGTGGCCGACCGGGCCTGGGACAGTTTCACGAAAGCCGCGAAGGATCGCGGTCTGGCGGTGCCGAAGCGGCTTTAGAATCTGTCTGGTTCAGATGGAATCGAAAAAGCTCTCACTACCGTCACCCCGGCGAAGGCCGGGGTGACGGTAGGAATTGCTTCAACGTAAACCTGACAAACTCTAACCCGCGATCCCGAACCAGCCCGCATCGCGGGCGGCCTCCAGCCGCTGGACCAGATAATCCCACAGCGCGGGGCAGCCGGCGGCGATGGGCGGGCCGACGCGGGCCATGACCTGGGCATGGGTGATGCCATTCTCGCGCCAGCTCTGCCCGTCATTGTTCAGGTTCATCAGCACGGGGATGGCCCGGTCCAGGGCCTGGGCAAAGCACGCCTCGGCCGTCTCTCCCGCCTCGAACTCCCGCCACAGTTTCAGCAGGACATCCCCTTGCCCGTCCGGCAGCAGGCCGGTGATGCGGGCGACGGCCTGTTCCTCGGCCTGTTTGCGTTCCGCCCGCCCCTCCTGGATGAAGAACAGCGTGTCGCCGGTATCGATCTCCCCGATATCATGGACCAGCAGCATGCGCAGCACCCGGTCGATATCCACGCCCGGCCCGGCATGCGGGGTCAGCGACAGGGCCAGCAGCGTCAGGTGCCAGCTATGTTCGGCAGAGTTCTCATACCGGTCCAGCCCGCGCGGCCGCACCTTGCGCGTCACCGCCTTCAGCCGGTCCAGTTCCAGAACGAACGACACGATCCGGGCCATTGCCATGGCCATCCTCCCCTTCATCATCAGCGGGCGGCAGCATAGGGCGCTGTCACGGCGGGAAAAATCGGCTAGGCTTCCGATCATTACGGACAATATTGTCCGTAATGGAAGGTGATCATGGATCGGTTTGGCGGCGTGCATCTGTTCATGCAGGCGGCGGAAAACCGCAGCTTCGTGGAGGCCGGACGGCAGGCCGGCGTCTCCGCGTCAGCCGTGGGCAAGGCCGTGGCCCGGCTGGAGGAACGGTTGGGCGTGCGCCTGTTCCACCGGTCCACCCGCAGCCTGACCCTGACGCCGGAGGGAAGGCTATATCTGGAAAGCTGTCAGCGCATCCTGGCCGAAATGTCGGAGACGGAGGTGGAGCTGGCCCTGTCGCGTCAGGCTCCGCGCGGGCCCCTGCGCGTCGGCCTGCCCGCGGTGGCCGAAGCGGCCCTGCTGCCGCTGCTGGCGGATTTCCAGCGGCGCTGGCCTGACATCAGGCTGGAAATCGCGGCCAGTGATCAATTGGCGGATATCATCGAAGACGGTTTCGACGCCGTCATCCGCACCGGCCCCCTGTCCGATTCGCGCCTGATGAGCCGTCGCCTGGGCGGCTTCCGGCATGTGCTGGTGGCGTCGCCCGCCTATCTGGCGGATCGCGGCGTGCCCGACAGCCCGGCTGACCTGACCCGCCATGCCTGCCTGCACCATCGTCACCCCGCGACCGGCCGGCCCGAACCCTGGCCATTGCTGGCCCCTGGTCCCGACGATCCGCCCGCCGACCTGCCGGTCACCGCCGTGGCCGATACGGCCGCGGCGCGGCTGTTCCTGGCCGAAAGCGGGCTGGGCATCGCCTGCCTGCCTTGCTTTGTGGCGGCCGGGTCCCTGGCCGCGGAGCGGGTTGTCTCTATTCTGGCCGACCATGTGCGCCCGGTCGGGCAGTTCCATATCCTGTGGCCCGCCGGCCGCCATCCGTCGCCCCGCATCCGGCTGTTCGTGGACCATGTAGCGGCAAATTTTCCGGACCTGTCCGCCTGATGAAGGGCGCGGTATTTGCGCTCGTGGGTTATGATGCCGCTGGGCATATGCATACATGTCAATGTATGCAGCCACGGGGAAGTGACGGGCGGGAGATCCTGGATGCGGTGGCTGGCGGCCATTCTGCTGCTTGCGGTGCTGTTGGCGCCCGGGGGGGCAGGGCTTGCCGCCGACACACACGGCGGCGTGAAGGTCTATCGCATCGAACATAATGCCTCCCCTGCCGGGTTGAATGTCCGCTCCTATTATCTTGACCTGATCGAACGGCTGCTGGCGGATACCGCCGATGGCTATGGGCCGGCCCGGCTGCAGAAGGTGCCGGAGGATGTGCCCCAGGCGCGTCTGCTGGCACAGTTGCAGCATCATCGGCTGGACCTGCTCTGGACCACGACCAACATCCAGCGCGAATTCATGGTGCCGCCCATCCGCATCCCGCTGGATATGGGGCTGACAGGGCAGCGGGCGCTGGTCATCCGTACCGACCGCAAGGCCGAATTCGACGCCATCACCAGTCTGGAACAGCTGGGCAAGCTGAAGGCCTGCCAGGGGGCCTTCTGGCCCGACACGACCGTGCTGCGCGCTGCCGGGCTGCGCGTGGTGGAAATGGCCTGGATCGATCTGGCCTATCCGGCCCTGCATGATGGCGGCTGCGACTATCTTCCTCGCGCCCTGAACGAGATCGACGGGGAGGTGACGGCCATGAAGGACCCCGGCATCATGGTCTATGACCGGCTGCTGCTGGTCTACCCCCTGCCCATGTATCTGTTCGTGGCACCGAACGAACCGGAACTGGCCCGGCGCCTGACCGACGGGTTGCAGAAGATGGTCGCCCACGGGGACCTGCGCCGCTTCATGCAGGACCATCCTTCCACGTCCATGATCTTCCCCATCACGCGCTATCAGAGCGCGCGGGTCTTCCGGCTGAAAAACCCCGACCTGCCGCCGGAAACGCCGCTGAACGACAGTCGCCTGTGGCTGGACGTGTCGATCCAGCCGATCAACTGATCTGCCACGCCTTTTGCCGCCCCTTGCGACATTGCGACATGGGGTCTGCCTTGTTACTGTTGATCCTGGCGCACAGCCAGTCACCCCGGCATCCGGCATCACGACCGGCCAAGAAACCGGGGGACAACAGGGAGGGACGGACGAATGCGATTTTCCGCGTTCAAGGGGTTCCGCTGTCCGGGGGAGGTGCGCCATGCGCGTGCGTAGCCCCCAGGATCTGGTGGGCGGCATCGCCCTGATCCTTTTATCGATCCTGGCCTTCAGCCAGCTGGGTGAATTGAAGATGGGCACGGCATCCCGCATGGGGCCGGGCTATTTCCCCACCGTGCTGGCCGCGCTGACGGGCCTGATGGGGCTGGTCATCGCCGCCCGGTCGCTGGTGCTGGACGGGCCGCCGCTGGACCGGCTGCACTGGCGCCAGGCGCTGCCGCTGCTGGGTGCCATCGTCGCCTTCGGCCTGGCCATCCGGCCGCTGGGGCTGGTCATCGCGTCCGCCCTGCTGTTCGGTATCGCCGCAATCGCGGAGGAGGACACGAAATGGCGCGAGCTGGCGGTGGTCAGCGTGGTGCTGATCCTGTTTGCCGTCGGGCTGTTCGTACTGGCGCTTGGTCTGCCCTTCCCCCTCTGGCCGCGGGTGTGAACCATGAATGATGTGTTCTCCAACCTTGCCATGGGATTCGGGGCCGCCGCCTCCCCCATCAATCTGGCGCTGTGCTTCACCGGCGCGCTGGTCGGCACCCTGATCGGGGTGCTGCCGGGCCTGGGGCCCATTGCCACCATCGCCATCCTGCTGCCCATCACCTTCTATCTGGACCCGCTGGGGGCCCTGATCATGCTGGCCGGCATCTATTACGGCGCCCAGTATGGCGGCAGCACCACGGCCATCCTGGTGAACATGCCGGGCGAAACCTCGTCCGTCGTCACCACGCTGGACGGGCACCAGATGGCGAAGCGGGGGCGGGCGGGGCCGGCGCTGGCCATCGCAGCATTGGGCTCCTTCTTCGCCGGATCGGTCGCCACCCTGCTGGTGGCCTTGTTCGGGCCGCTGCTGGCCGCGTTTGCGCAGAATTTCGGGCCGCCGGAATATTTCGCGCTGATGCTGGTGGGGCTGATCGGGGCCACCGTGCTGGCATCGGGATCGGTGCTGAAGGCCGTGGCCATGATCATTGTCGGCCTGCTGCTGGGCTGTGTGGGATCGGACATCGAAACCGGGGAACAGCGCCTGACCTTCGACATCCCCCAGATCGCGGAAGGCATCAATTTCACCACCCTGGCCGTCGGCCTGTTCGGCGTGGCGGAAATCCTGCGCAATCTGGAAAAGACCCAGGACCGGTCGGTGATCGGGGCGAAGATCACGGGCCTGATGCCGACCTGGGCCGATATCAAGCAGAGCTTTCCCGCCGTGCTGCGCGGCACGGCCCTGGGCTCGGTCCTGGGCATCCTGCCCGGCAACGGGGCCGTGCTGGCCCCCTATGCCAGCTATACGCTGGAAAAGAAGCTGTCCAAGACGCCGTCGCGCTTCGGCAAGGGCGCCATCGAAGGGGTGGCGGGCCCGGAAAGCGCCAATAATGCCGGCGCGCAGACCAGTTTCATCCCGCTGCTGACCCTGGGCATTCCGCCTAATGCCGTCATGGCCATGATGGTGGGCGCCATGACCATCCAGGGCATCGTGCCGGGGCCCCAGGTGATGACCGAGAATCCGACCCTGTTCTGGGGCATGGTCGCCAGCATGTGGATCGGCAATGCCATGCTGGTCATCATCAACCTGCCCCTGGTCGGCGTCTGGGTGCGGCTGCTGAAGGTGCCCTATCGCATCCTGTTCCCGGCCATCCTGATGTTCTGCTGCATCGGCGTCTATTCCATCAATTCGTCGGGGGTGGATGTCATGCTGGTCGCCCTGTTCGGCGGCGTAGGCTATTTCCTGCTGAAGAACGGGTTCGAACCCGCCCCTCTGCTGCTGGCCTTCGTGCTGGGCCCGCTGATGGAGGAGAACCTGCGCCGGTCCTTCCTGATCGCTAGAGGCGACCCGACGGTGTTCGTGACGCGGCCGCTGTCGGCGGCGTTGCTGGTCGTGGCCGTGATCCTGCTGGCCCTGGTGCTGCTGCCCTCGGTCCGCAAACGGCGCGAGGAAGTGTTCCACGAGGAAGAGTGAGCGTCCCGCCATGCCGGGCGTTGCAACCATCAACCGATAACAAACAAACAGGAGGATCCATGCGCTTCGCACCCTTCGCCCTTGTGGCGGCCTTGCTGATCGGGGTCGCCACGGCCCCGGCCCAGGATTATCCGACCCGCCCCGTCACCATGGTGGTGCCATTCGCCGCCGGCGGGCCGACCGATACCGTCGCCCGTCTGGTTGCCCAGTCGATGAGCAAGACTCTGGGCCAGCAGGTGGTGGTGGAAAATGTCGGCGGGGCCGGCGGCACCATCGGGGCGGCGCGCGTGGCCAAGGCCGATCCCGACGGCTACACCCTGCTGCTGCACCATATCGGCCAGGCCACGGCGGCCACGCTCTATCGCAAGCTGCCCTACAATGCCAAAACCGACTTCGCGCCCATCGGGCTGGTCACCGACGTGCCCATGACCATCGTGGCGCGCAAGGATTTCCCGGCCAAGGACCTGAAGGAACTGGTCGCCTATGTGAAGGCCAATCCTGACAAGGTGACGCTGGCCAATGCCGGCGTGGGGGCCGCCTCGCATCTGTGCGGCATGCTGTTCATGCAGGCGCTGGCCACGCCGCTGACCACCGTCCCCTACAAGGGCACGGGGCCGGCCATGAATGATCTGGTGGCGGGTCAGGTCGATCTGCTCTGCGATCAGACCACCAATACCACGGGCCAGATCAAGGGCGGGGCCGTCAAGGCCTATGCCGTGACCACGGCCACCCGCGTCGCCTCCCTGCCCGACCTGCCGACAACGAAGGAAGCGGGACTGCCAGGGCTGGAAGTGGCCGTGTGGCACGGGCTCTACGCCCCCAAGGGCACGCCCGACGCGGTTGTGAACAAGCTGTCGGACGCCCTGAAGGTGGCCTTGAAGGACGACATGGTGAAGCAGCGCTTCAACGAGCTGGGCACCGAGCCGGTGGCAGAGGCCCGCGCCACGCCCAAGGCGCTGGGCGATTTCGTGGCATCGGAAATCGACCGCTGGAAGCCGGTCATCACCGCCGCCGGGGTCTATGCGGATTGAGGGGGGGCGGGACGGGGCGGTCCAGATGGTACCGCCCCGCTCCTTTCTTCCGTTATCCCGGCGAAGGCCCATGGGCGCTCATGGGCGCAAAGTTAAGCTGTGGGCACGTCGTTTTCCGTCCCTTCTCCCGTCACCCCGGCGAAAGCCGGGGCCCAGGCGTAGAGCGGCGTCTGCCGCGATATGAGTCTTATCGGCGCTGACCGCGCCTCACGCTGGGCCCCGGCTTTCGCCGGGGTGACGGGGGCGTGATGCTTGAAATCACACCGAACTGCTGGCCAAAGACCACCCCCTACCCCGCAAACTCCGTCCCCGCCTCCACAAAGTGCAGCTTGTTGCCGAACGGGTCGCGGCAGGTGAAGCCGCGTTCGCCCCATTTATCGTCGGTGATGGCATCGTCGGGCCCAAACAGGGCACCGGCGACCGTCGCGCGCTCGTAAAACGCCTCCAGATCATGGACGGCGAAATGCAGGGGCTGGGACAGCGGCGTCGGCGGGGACGGGTCCCCTTCCGCGGAGGGCGCGTAGCAGGCCAGCACCATCTGGCCCAGGTCGAAATGCTGCCGGCCCGGCGACACGCGGCTGCCGGGCTGGGCCAGCAGCGCCTGATAGAACCGGGTCGCATGGTCGATATCCCCGACCGACAGGGTGATCCGAAACACACGCATGGCGCCGAACCTCCACTTATGACCTTCTTGGTTAAGGTTAAGATAGTGATGCCGGCGCCCACTTGCCATCCCGGCCAAGGTCGAATTCCACGCAAGCTTCTGTCGCAGGGCTGCCTTCCAACGATCATGTATTGCGCCGCACACCGGCCGCATGGCAAAACGGGGGCCGTTTGATCCTCTTTTCGGTCGGATTGTCCCCATGGAAAAGTTTGTTCAGCTCACCGGCGTCGCCGCCCCGCTGCGTCTCATGAATGTCGATACGGACATGATCATTCCGGCCGACTATCTGAAGACGATCAAGCGCACGGGCCTGGGTGCCGGCCTGTTCGCCTCGATGCGCTTCAAGGATGGCGCCGAGGTGCCCGACTTCGTGCTGAACAAGCCGGCCTATCGCCAGGCCAAGATTGTCGTCGCCGGCGACAATTTCGGCTGCGGCTCTAGCCGCGAACATGCGCCCTGGGCGCTGGCCGATTTCGGCATCCGCTGCGTCATCGCGCCCAGCTTTGCCGACATCTTCTTCAATAACTGCTTCAAGAACGGCATCCTGCCCATCCGCCTGCCGACCGAGGTGGTGGAAAAGCTGATGGCCGCCGCCGACAATGGCGCCAACGCCACCTTCACCGTCGATCTGGAAGCGCAGGAAATCACCCTGCCGGACGGAGAGAAGATCGGCTTCGACGTGGAGCCGTTCCGTCGCCAGTGCCTGTTGAATGGCTGGGACGATATCGGTCTGACCCTGCGCAACGCCGACGCCATCGACGCGTTCGAAGGCACGGCCAAGCAGGGCCAGCCCTGGCTCTGGGCTTCCTGACCCAATCGGGCCAGCACCATCCGAAGGTGGGGTGCGGCGCCTCTTGGCGTCGTGCCCGCGAAGGTCTATGACATCACCGGCGGCCGGACGACAGCCGCTACTGCCAAGCAAACATACAGAGGTATTCCAATGTCGACGAAGCGTTCGCTCCTTCTGCTGCCGGGCGACGGGATCGGTCCCGAGGTCATGCGTCAGGTCCGCCGCGTCATCGACTGGTATGCCCGCAAGCGCGGCATCGAATTCGCGGTCGAAGAAGGCCTGGTCGGCGGCTGCTCCTATGACGCGCATGGCACGCCGCTGACGGACGAGACCATGGCCCGCGCCCTGGCCGTGGACGCCGTGCTGCTGGCCGCCGTGGGCGGTCCGAAGTGGGACAATCTGGGCTTCGACAAGCGCCCGGAGGCCGGTCTGCTGCGCCTGCGCAAGGAGATGGAGCTGTTCGCCAACCTGCGCCCGGCCAAGGTGTTCGACGCACTGGTCGATGCTTCCACGCTGAAGCCCGACGTCGTGCGCGGCCTGGACATCATGATCGTGCGCGAACTGACCGGCGGCGTCTATTTCGGCGAACCGCGCGGCATCACCACCCTGCCCAATGGCGAGCGTCGCGGCATCAACACCCAGGTCTATGACACGCACGAGATCCAGCGTGTGGCCCGCGTGGCCTTCGAACTGGCGCGCAAGCGCGGCAACAAGGTCTGTTCGTCCGACAAGGGCAATGTGATGGAATCCGGCCTGCTGTGGCGTCAGGAAGTCATCGCCCTGCACAAGGCCGAATATGCCGATGTGGAGCTGAGCCACATGTTGGCCGACGCCGCCGCCATGCAGCTGGTGCGCAATCCCAAGCAGTTCGACGTGATCGTCACCGACAATCTGTTCGGCGACATCCTGTCGGACGAAGCCTCCATGCTGACCGGTTCCATCGGCATGCTGCCCAGCGCCTCGCTGGGCGCGACGGACGCCAATGGCAAGCGCAAGGCCCTGTACGAGCCGGTGCATGGTTCGGCCCCGGACATTGCCGGCCGCGATCTGGCCAACCCGATCGCCATGTTCCTGTCCTTCGCCATGGCCCTGCGCTGGTCGTTTGACCTGCAGGCCGAGGCAGACATCCTGGAAACGGCGGTGGAGAATGTGCTGAACACCGGCATGCGCACGGGCGACATCATGCAGCCGGGCATGGCCAAGTGCTCGACCTCCGTCATGGCCGACAGCATCCTGCGCGAGATGGACAAGCTGGCTGCCGCCGCCGCCTGATCCGGTGGACAAGCAGCAAGCGCCTGCTGAGATCGGCGTCCGTGGGGCAACCCAAGCGGACGCCGAACTTGTTTGTGCCCTGATCGCCGCCCTGTCGGCGGAAGAAGGCATGGACCCGCCCGCCCTGACCCCGGCCCTGTTCCGGCTTCAGGGCTTCGGCGCCCGGCCCCTGTTCACCTGCCTGATCGCCGAACGCGCCGGCCGTCCCGCCGGTCTGACCCTGCTGACCCGCGGCTATGACAGCCAGTCGGCCACGGGCGGGCTGGTGCTGGAAAATCTCTATGTGGAGCCGGGGTCGCGCCGGTCCGGCATCGGCCGTGCCCTGCTGTCCGCCGCTGCCCGGCTGGCGCGGGCCGACGGGCTGAACTGGCTGTCCTGGCACGCCCGCCCCGCCAATATCCGCGCCGCCCTGTTCTATCGCGCCCTGGGTGCGGTGACGGAACCGGTGACCCTGATGGGGATCAGCGGGGATGACCTGGCACGCCTGGCCGAACCGTGATGACCAGCGTCACGGCGCCAGCAGCGTCACGGTGCCAGCAGCGCCACCATCAGCCGATTGACCATCCGGTCCGGTGACGGCCCCGCATCGTCGGGCGGCAATGGCAGCAGCGCCAGCCCATGCACGCCCGCCCAGGCCAGCCTTGTGCGTTCCGCCAGATCCTCGGTCCCCATGCTGCGCGCCGTCAGCGCACCTGCCAGGGCCATGCCCACCTCCGCCGCCGCTTCCGCCCCGCCCACGCGCAGCGGATCATCCGGGCCGCGATGTGGGGCGGCACAGCGCCGGAACATCAGCCGGTACAAAGCCGGCTCCCGCGCGGCGAAATCCAGGTACGCCATGCCGCAGGCCGCCAGCGCCGCATCGGCCCCCGCCGCCGCCTGCCTGGCCTGCCGCAGCGCCTGGGTCAGCAGCGCGAATCCTTCCACCGACAGCGCATCCAGCAGGCCATCGGCATTGCCGAAATGATGCGTGGGGGCGGCCGGCGTCACCCCGGCCCTGCGCGCACAGGCCCTGAGCGACAGCCCGTCCGGTCCCTGTTCGCGCAGTTCCGCCAGCGCCGCCTCAACCAGGGCCCGGCGCAGATCGCCATGGTGATAGGGGGTCTGCCGCATATGCATCCATCGCATCTTGACACTGTTTAGATTGGTCGCCAATCTAATCACCGTTAAGATCGCACCGCCGCCCACAGTGGGCAAGGTGCGGATTGTCCCAGGAGAGATCACTTATGATGACGCTGTTGCAGCGGCAGTGGCAGGGCTATGAGCCCCGGCATCGGGACCGGGTGAACCTGATCCTGCATTTCCTGTCCGCCCCCTTCATGGCCGCCGCCATCCCCGCTTGCCTGTGGCTGGGTCTGGTCCAGGGCGACTGGTCCCTGGGCGGCCTGGCTCTGCTGGCCCTGCCCGTCGGGCTGGTGATGCAGGGTATCGGCCACAAGCGCGAGGCGGTGGTACCGGAACCGTTCGACGGGCCGCTGGATTTCCTGGGCCGGGTCAGCCTGGAACAGGTCGTCACCTTCCCTCGTTACGTCCTGTCGGGCTTCCGCGGGGCGGACCGAGTCTGATTGCCGAACTCGCGCAAAAGGAGTAATGTCCATCACATCATCTTGCCGGAGGAAGTTGTGATGGAGCGGCGTCGCTGGTTCGGCCCGAAGCGTTTCGGCTACGGCTTTTCCCCGCGTACCTGGGAAGGTTGGCTGTCGATCCTGGCTTTCGCTGTCGTCCTGGCGGTTGGCATGGTGGTGTTGAAATTCATGGTCGGCGACATGCCGCACCCCTGGCCCGGTCTGATCGCCCTGGCCTGGACGGCGGTCTGCACGGGCCTGTTCTTCTGGTTCATCGAAGGGCGCACGGAAGGGGACATGCACTGGCGCTGGGGCGGGCGCGACTGATCCTTATCCCGCGCGGCGAAAGGCACCGGGCCCCATGCCGTGGAATTCCTTGAACCGCCGGGCGAAGGCGGCCTCCGACCGGTATCCCAGGCGGGCCGCCACCGCGGCCGCCTTGCCCTCCCCGGTCTTCAGCCATTGTGCCGCCCGTTCCATGCGCAGCCGGGTCAGGTGCGCCATCGGCGCCTCCCCCACCAGGGCCTGGAAACGCCGGGTCAGGGTGGCCGGTGACAGGCCGCAGGCGGCGGCCAGCGCCGACAGGGTCCAATCCTCCGCCATCCGGTCCTGCAACAGCATCAGGGCGCGGCCGATGGCCGTGGCCGTGGGACTGGCGCCGAGGGCGTAGGTTTCGTTGGTTTCCAGGAATCGGCGCACGGCGATGATGAACAGCGACTCCAGCAGCCGCTGCGCCACCAGACGCCCCGCCACATCGCCCTGCGCCGCCGCCTCTTCGATCAGGGCGAAGGTGCCGTCCTGCCAGTCGACGCCCAGGGTGCGCGACGGGCACATGAACAGCAATGGCGGCAGACGGTCCAGCAAGGGGGCCGCACCGGCCCCCTCTCCCATCATGGCCTGTCCGATCAACAGGGACGCGGCGGCGTGGTCCGGTGCGGGCGACAAGCGGAATCCGTGCCCATGGGGCAGTGCCGCAAAACTGCCGCGCCGGATCAGCACGGGTGCGGCATCGGGCTGGGCCAGGGTGATATGCGCCGCCCCTTCCCGCGCGAACAGGAAGACGGGCCCGCCGGACCGGTGGGGCCGGATGGCGGGCGACAAGGGCGTGACCCGCACCCCGTCCAGGTGCATCGCGTCCAGGCGCAGGCCCTGCAGCAGTGCCGCCAGCCCGTCCGTCGCCCCCACCCGCCTGCCCATTCCGCTCAATCCCCTGCCCGATCCGATCATGCGGCAGTTTCAGGCTTGGCGACAGGCGGCGTCAATCACAGGAAGGGTCCAGAACCTTGCCCATCTCCGGAGCCACCCTTATGCGCCTGTCCGCCTGCCTGCTGTTCGCCGCATTTCTGCTGTCCCCCGCCGCCGGGGCCCAGACCCTGCCACCGCCCGACGCCGCCACCCTGAAAGCCATCGAGGCCACGGCCTATGACTATGTCGATGGCCAGTTGGAGGGCGACCCCGCCCGCGTCGCCCGGTCCCTGCACCCGGACGTGGCCAAGCGCGCCGTGCGCAGTCAGCCGGATACGGACGAGCTGCTGGCCCTGCGCCGCATGAGCAAGGACGAGCTGGTGGAACTGACCCGCCAGGGCGTGCTGAAGACACCAAAGGAGAAATGGGACCGCACGGTCCGCGTGCTGGACGTGGCCGGCAACACGGCCGTGGCGCGGGTGGAGACGCCCTGGTTCATCGATTATTTCCACCTGGGCCGCTTCGGCGACCGCTGGGTCATCGTCAATGCCATGTGGCAGCCCAAGCCGCGGGGGTAGCCCCAATCTCCCTTGATGGTGACCGATCAAGGGAGATTTCCTTGTTCCCTCAAGCACCGCTTGCCACCATCCGCCGGCTTGGCGGGCGCAAGGGGGCGCGGGCCGGTGGTGGCCGGCCTCCAATCGGCCAAAGCTCAAGCCTTTGGCCGATTGGTAGAATACCGAGGTATTCTGTAACGATGCGGTGGCCGCTACCGGCGCCGGGCCGCGGCGCATGGGCGCCCTGCGCTGGGCGCTTGCCAGCCACCCCCCACCCACGACCCTTGTCGGCTTGCCCGAACGGCTGTTTCAGGCTAATCACGCCGGCCAGGGTCATTCCGCACCGCAGCTAATCATCAGCGCGCGCCGAATGTTCCCAACGCAATCTTGTTTCCTGTCCCGAACCAAATCGAAGGGAAATTCCCATGGCACGCAAGAAGATCGCCTTGATCGGCGCCGGCCAGATCGGCGGCACGCTGGCCCTGCTGGCCGGTCAGAAGGAGCTGGGTGACGTCATCCTGCTCGACATTCCGGACTTTGCGGGCGTTGCCAAGGGCAAGGCGCTGGACATCGCCGAACTGTCGCCGGTCCAGGGCTTCGACGCCGGTTATTCGGGCACGTCCGACTATGCCGACATCGCCGGCGCCGATGTGGTGATCATCACCGCCGGCGTGCCGCGCAAGCCGGGCATGAGCCGTGACGATCTGGTCGGCATCAACGCCAAGGTCATCAAGGTCGTGGCCGCCGGCGTCAAGGAACACGCCCCCAACGCCTTCGTCATCGTCATCACCAACCCGCTGGACGCCATGGTCGGCCTGTTCCAGGAAGTGTCGGGCCTGCCGCCGGAGAAGGTGGTCGGCATGGCCGGCGTTCTGGACAGCGCCCGCTTCCGCTGGTTCCTGGCCGAAGAATTCGGCGTGTCGGTCGAAGACGTCACCGCCTTCGTGCTGGGCGGCCATGGCGATACCATGGTCCCGTCGGTCCGTTACTCCACCGTCGCCGGCATCCCGCTGCCCGACCTGGTGAAGATGGGCTGGACCACGCAGGAGAAGCTGGACAAGATCGTGCAGCGCACCCGTGACGGCGGGGCGGAGATCGTCGGCCTGCTGAAGACCGGCTCCGCCTTCTACGCCCCGGCCGCTTCCGCCATCGCCATGGCCGAAAGCTATCTGAAGGACAAGAAGCGCGTCCTGCCGGTGGCCGCCAAGCTGACCGGCCAGTATGGTGTGGACGGCCTCTATATCGGCGTGCCGACCATCATCGGCTCCAAGGGCGTGGAAAAGATCATCGAGATCGAGCTGTCCGCCGAGGAGAAGGCCAATTTCGACAAGTCGGTCGACGCCGTTAAGGTGCTGGTCGATGTGACCAAGAAGGTTTCGGCCGAAGGCTGATCCCGCTCCCGGCCGTCCGGCCGGACGAGGCTGAATGACCCCGCGCCTGGGTTTTCCGGGCGCGGGGTTTTTCTTTTCCGCGGCCTTTCACACCATCGGCTGGAAATCTTGACCGATGGTCAATCTTTCCAGCACCTCAATCGCCGGCGCCTGAGGGCTGCATTGATCTGAACCGCAGGTTCTGATCAATGCAGATCAGTATTACGCCGCACGAGCGGCGCGGCGGCGGTCGCCGCCGTGCCGACGGTTATAAATTATGACCGTCGGCATCACATATTGTCTCGGATGTTTCCTGCGCCCGGCCGGCGGTGAAACGAAGCGTCCATAGATAAAATATTAGATAAAATCCCGCGAATTATTTGCAAAGACATAGTATCGGATGATTGCGGACGTTGCAGAACTGGTCTGCATTGTCGCACGACGAAAGGATAGGTTCCCTTCATAAAATTAACTATTCGGTTACGGGTGCCGCCTATAGTCCACGCCACGACAAGGCCGCCACACCGGGTCCTCCCTGATGCGGCGGAAAGACCTTGCGAAGCCATATCCCACACCTCTCGGCCTGTGGCGCACGCGTCCCGGGTCGGCTCATTTGACATTGCCGGGAATGGCGGCTCCGCCCTTGTGACAGGCGCGAAGCCGTTGCCCTTGGCCTTGCTTGACGCTAAACCCGCGACCGCCGTCCCCCGCAGTTCGACGGCCTTGACGAAGGAATAGGATATCCCAATGAAGACCGCCCTGCTGTTCGCCACCGCCCTGCTGACCCTGTCCGCCACCTCCGCCTTCGCCGCTGGCTGCGAGCAGGGCATGCCGCCGAAGTTGGTGGATGGCGCCACGGCCACCGAGGCCCAGATGGCCGAGACCATGAAGGCCGTTAAGGCCTATATCGTGGCCACGGAAGAATACCAGGCCTGCCTGGAAGCAGCCGGCAAGGGTGGCAAGGTCGATATCGACGCCTACAACCAGTCCGCCGCCCGCATGGAAGCTCTGGCTGCTGACTTCAACAAGCAGCTGAAGACCTTCAAGGCCCGCAACGGCTGATTTCAGCCGTCCTGGCTGGAGACAGACCCCGCGCCGGTTACCGGTGCGGGGTTTTCTGTCCAAGGGGGCGCCGACGCGCCGCCCGTCCCGATTTTTCACAGACCGGTGCCCGATCCTGGAAATCAGCCGATTTCCGGGCCTTTTGTGTTTTTCTCCATGCCCGATGGAATTGACGGGCGGTGATGTTGAAACTATCCTTATCCTTAAGTTTAGGGAGAAAATGGCGAACACGCCTAATAATTAGTCATTTGGGGATAACTTGGCACCCAATAAAAACGCCAGGAAACAAAAATCCGATTCCATTGCGGGATGGGAATTAATGTTTCCTAAAATTTTATAGTTCTGTGGGGGTGTCCAATGATGAAGAAAGCAATCCTGATCACCACGATTCTGTCCGGTATCTTCGCGCCCGCCGCCTTTGCGGGTTGTGAACAGGGTGAACCGCCGGCGCTGCCCGATGGGTCCACCGCAACGGAAGCCCAGATGGCCGATGCCGTGAAAGCCGTGAAGTCCTACATCGCCGCGACGGAAGAATATCAGGCCTGCCTGACCGCCGAAGGCAAGCGTGGCAAGATGGATGTGGAAGGCTATAACAAGTCGACCGAGCGCATGGAGAAGCTGGCCGCCAACTTCAACAAGCAGTTGAAGGCCTTCAAGAGCCGCGGCGGCTGATCCTTCCCGGACCCGTGGATCGGACCAGGGGCCGCGTCCGGCGGACCGGACATGGCCCCTGCCCATCGCCACATGGTCGCCCGTCCCGCCGCGTTTTGGCCGCCGGGGGCCGGTAGCGGACTTGTACGCATTACATGGCACCCCTGCGCGCGCGGGGTGGATTCCTGTGCAGATGCGGCATGCGCCTGTTGCAGCGCAAGGGTTTGCGCCATGCCACCCGCCCCGCTCACTGCCATCGCCACGGCATTTTCGCTATGTTCGGGGGGCCTGTCCGGGACCTTTGGATGGTTGATCCCGTTGGGCATAGTGCTAAAGTGCCGCCCGCGCAGGGATCAGCCCCGCGCGCGGCCCTGCGGACCCCCCGCTTGGCCGGCCCGTCTCCCATCCAGAGCAAGACGGCTGACCAATGAATATCCATGAGTACCAGGCCAAGGGCCTGCTGAAGAAATACGGCGTCGCCGTGCCGCGTGGCGGCGTTGCCTACACGCCGGAAGAAGCCGCCAAGGTCGCCACCGAGTTGGGTGGCCCCGTCTGGGTGGTCAAGTCGCAGATCCACGCCGGTGGCCGCGGCGCTGGTCGTTTCAAGAACGACCCGAACGGCAAGGGCGGCGTCCGCGTCGTCAAGAGCGTGGATGATGTGCAGTCCAACGCCGCCGCCATGCTGAACCAGGTGCTGGTCACCAAGCAGACCGGTCCGGAAGGCAAGGAAGTCGGCCGCCTCTATATCGAGGAAGGCGCTGACATCAAGCGCGAGCTGTATCTGTCGATGCTGCTGGATCGCGGCTCCTCGCGCGTCACCATCGTCGCCTCCACCGAAGGCGGCATGGAGATCGAGGAAGTGGCCCACAGCCACCCCGAAAAGATCACCAAGGTCGCCATCGACCCGGTCGAAGGCCTGCAGGGCTATCACGCCCGCAAGGTCGCCTTCGCCCTGGGCCTGGAAGGCAAGCAGGTCAATGCGGCCGCCAAGTTCATGAGCGCCATGTACAAGGCCTTCATCGACCTGGACATGAGCATGGTGGAGATCAACCCGCTGGTCGTGACCGGTGCCGGTGACGTCATCGCCCTGGATGCCAAGGTGAATTTCGACGACAACGCGCTCTACCGTCATGCCGACGTGGAAGAGCTGCGCGACCCGTCGGAAGAAGAAGCCTCGGAGACGGAAGCCACCAAGCACGGCCTGAACTATGTGAAGCTGGATGGCAACATCGGCTGCATGGTCAACGGCGCCGGCCTGGCCATGGCCACCATGGACATCATCAAGCTGTATGGCGGCGAGCCCGCGAACTTCCTGGACGTCGGTGGTGGCGCCACGAAGGAACGCGTGACGATCGCCTTCAAGCTGATCCTGTCCGATCCGAATGTCGAAGGCATCCTGGTCAACATCTTCGGCGGCATCATGCGCTGCGACGTCATTGCGGAAGGCGTTGTCGCCGCCGCGCGTGAAGTGTCCCTGCATGTTCCGCTGGTGGTCCGCCTGGAAGGCACGAACGTCGACCTCGGCAAGAAGATCCTGGCCGACAGCGGCCTGCCGATCCTGTCGGCCGACAATCTGGCCGACGCCGCCGAAAAGATCGTGAAGGCCGTGAAGGAGGCTGCGTAACATGGCCGTTCTCGTCAACAAAGACACCAAGGTCATCTGCCAGGGCTTTACCGGCGCGCAGGGGACCTTCCACTCCGAACAGGCCATCGCCTATGGCACGAAGATGGTCGGCGGCGTCACGCCCGGTAAGGGCGGTTCCAAGCATCTTGACCTGCCGGTGTTCGACACCGTGTCGGACGCGGTGCTGAAGACGGGCGCCAACGCTTCCGTCATCTATGTGCCGCCGCCCTTCGCGGCCGACGCCATCCTGGAAGCCATCGATGCCGAACTGCCGCTGGTGGTCTGCATCACCGAAGGCATCCCGGTGCTGGACATGGTCCGCGTCAAGCGGGCCCTGGCCAACAGCGGCACGCGTCTGATCGGTCCGAACTGCCCGGGCGTCATCACCCCGGACGAGTGCAAGATCGGCATCATGCCGGGCCACATCCACAAGCGTGGCAAGATCGGCATCGTCTCCCGTTCCGGCACGCTGACTTATGAAGCGGTGGCGCAGACGACGGCCGCCGGCCTGGGCCAGACCACCTGCATCGGCATCGGCGGCGATCCGGTCAACGGCACGAACTTCGTGGACGCGCTGGAGATGTTCGCCAGCGATCCGGAAACCGTCGGCATCATCATGATCGGTGAGATCGGTGGTGACGCAGAGGTGAACGGTGCGGAGTACATCAAGGCGTCGGGCCTGAAGAAGCCCGTCGTCGGCTTCATCGCCGGCCGCACGGCCCCCCCGGGCCGCCGCATGGGCCATGCCGGTGCGGTGATCTCTGGCGGCAACGACACGGCCGAATTCAAGGTCGACGCGATGCGCGCCGCCGGCATCCATGTCTCCGAAAGCCCGGCCAGCCTGGGTTCGACCATGGTCAAGGCGCTGGGCTGATTTTTCGGCTCACAGCGTTGCAGTAATGAAACCCCCCGCCGGAGCGATCCGGCGGGGGTTTTTGTTTATGCCCTTCACATATGTCCATTCACAGATATCTGTTAGAAATCATAATTGACGATCCGGCATCAGGAAGGTATGAGCAAAGGCAGATATGAGCCATTGATCATAGGTCCCCTCATGCGGATACGGTATGGGAACAGCGTGGAGGGTGCAGACTATCTGCCCCGTGCAGATGTCGAACGCCGCATCATCAACACGCTGTTACGCGGCGACAGCGCCAGCCTGTTCGGGCTGCGCCGCATCGGCAAATCCAGCGTCATGAGAGCGGTGTCGACGCGGCTGGCGGAGAGGGACCGCCACGTCATCGCCATGGACGTGCAAAGCATCGGTCACCTGGGAAATTTCTTTAAGGAATATCTGAAGGCATTGGCTCGGTCGGGCTGCGGGAAAGAGATTACGGAGGCCCTGAACAACGCGCAGACCATCCCGGCGATCATCCTCGACGCGGTTCTGCCCTGGCTGCGCTCCAAGGGGAAGGCCCCGCAGGGTTCACCCCAGCAGCACGACCTCAGCGAATACAGCGTTGCCATCGGCCGTTTCATCGGCGACCAGATCAAAACGCTGGAGCTGGAGAAGCGCCCTATCCTGTTGTTGGATGAGGTTGTCGACCTTTGCGACCATGCCATGAAGGCAGGCGCGACCGCCTCACAGATCGAATCACTGCTGGGGCAACTCACCTATTGGCGCAAACAGGGCATGCCGATGCTGATCACCGGCTCCATCGGCATGCATAGTTGGGTCCGACGTCACAATATTGACGGGAACCTGCTCCGCGATCTGAACCGTTTCGACCTTCTGCCGCTTTCCGCCGGTGAAGCATCCGGGATGGTGTCGGCACTGGCGACGGGCGCCGGGTTGTCCTGGTGGCGTGAGGACATGACGGGATGGCTGGTCGGCGCCCTGCCGGCACTTTATCCCGCCATCATTCAATATGCCATGCAGCACCTTCAGTATGAAGGCCCGCCGCCCGGCGGCGACGCCTTCAACACCCTGCTGCAGGACCGGTTGATGCCGGAGTTCGAAACGGTGTTCGTGGGGCAGTTCGATGAACGGATCAAGGGCTACACCCCAAAGGTCACGCCCATCCGCACGCTGATCCGACAGGTCTGCGAACAGGCCACCCCCATGCCGCATGCGGATTTCATGGCCAAGCTGACGAAAATCGTGAAGGCGGAGGCTGATATGTTCGCGGCGATGCTGCGCGAAGATGGTTTCCTGACCATCAGCCATACACAGGGCGTGTCGCCCACATCCCCCCTTGTCCGCCTGTGGTTGGGGGTTTAGGCCATGTCTGGCATTTTCCGTTTCAATCCCCACGATATTGATGACGCGACGATCCTGCGCCTTCGCACGGGCCGGGATGCCGAATTGAATGCCATCCTGCGGATTGTGGACAGCAATCTGGCCGCCGGCGGCGCCCGCAGCCATGTGATCGTCCGGGCCCCGCGCGGCTTTGGCAAAAGCTTCCTGATGCGCCTGACCCAACTGGAATTGTCGGGTCGGCGGGCGGCGGGGGAAAGCGTGGGCGTGGCGCTGCTGCCGGAAGAACAGATGAACATCAATGCGCCGGATCTGCTTCTGCGGGAAATCCGGCGCGTCTTTCTGCGCGAACCGCCGCAAAGCGTCGTGCCGCAATGGGAACGCAGCGGCCTTTGGGAACAGGCAAGGGCCGATCTGGACGCGGCACTTGATGCGACCTTCGGCACCGGCAAGGGCCTTCTGGTGGCCATTGTCGAAAACCTGGACATGCTGCTGGCCAAGGCCTTTCCCGAACGGGTGGAACAGGCGACGCTGCGCCATTGGCTGAATGATTCCGGCAACCGGGTCATGCTGCTGGCCGGGTCCGCCGCGGGTGACATCGACAATCTTCCGGCGGCACCCTTGTTCCGGCAATTCACAGCGGTTGAGTTGCATGGCTGGAGCGAGGCCGATTGCGTCGCCTATCTGGGCAAACTGGTGCAGGAGCGGCAGCAGGAACTGACGCCGGAGCGGGAGGCGAAGGCGCGGGCCATTGCCACCTTCATCGGCGGCAACCCGCGCCTGTCGGTGATTCTGGGCGATGTGCTGCTGAATGATGATGCGCTGACCACGGCGGAATTGCTGGACAAGCTGGTCGATGAACTGACCCCCTATTACCAGGACCGGATTCAGTCGCTGGGCGGGCGGGCGCAAAGCCTGCTGGATGCCCTGCTGCGCGGCGGGGAACCTTGTTCACAATCGGCCCTGGCCGACCGGGTGGGCGCCAAACAATCCGACATCGCCCGCGCCTTCCGCGAATTGCAGGCCGGCCGCATCGTCGTCGGTGATCGGGCCACGGATGGCAAGGAAACGCTCTACCGCGTCGAAGACCGCGTCTTCGCCCATTATTACCGCAAGCGCCATCTGCTGCATGGGCAGGAATACAGCCCGTTCGAAGCCATCGCCGAATTCCTGAAGCTCTATTTCAACAATCCGGAAAAGCGCGAACAGGCCATGCGCCTGGCCCTGTCCGGCAAGGGACCGGAGGCCCGCTTCCTGCTGTCCCTGGCCAATCAGGAACAGGCACCGCGCCCGCAGGATATCCGGAATCGTGAGGGGATGGCACGCGAACTGGTTGACCGCTGCCTGACCGCCATCGGCCGGATGGCGCCCGAATGGCGGGATCTGCTGGCCCAGGATATGGACGGGATCGGCCTGGATCGCGCGGTCGCTGCCGATATCTGCGCCCGCCTGTCCCGGCGTGAAGTCCCCGAGTCTCTATCCGTCTGGCACCGACTGCTGCTGGCCATCGCCCATTATCTGGCGGGCGTTGACAACAAGGCCTTGCAAGACACGCGCGCGATTGAGGAACAGTTCCAGCAGACTGACAACCATGACGGACAGGTCACGGCCCTGCTGCTCATGTCAGCACTCTACCCGTCCCAGGCGCCAGAAAGACTGAACAGCCTGAAAGCCGCCTGGGAACTTGTGGATGTGGACGAAAGCCTGCAGGACCAGGAACTGGTAAGCCGCTGTTTGGCTTGGGCATACATTCAGATTGACCAGTACGCTGATGCCATCACGGCAGCCCACCGCGCCTTTGAGGTGGTTAGCCGTGCCCTGGAGTTGGACACGGATCACAAGCAGGACTGGATCGTCCCGCAAGCCATCGCGCTGCGCTACACGGCATTCAGCCTCGGGCAACTCGGGCAGTACACGGAAGCCGTGGCAGCCGCACGGCAGGCCGCAACGCTTGCGCATCAAGCCAACCGGCCCGACGAGCAGGCAGTTGCTTTGCGCCTTGCCGCCTTGGGCCTCAGGGGGCTTGGCTATCATGAGGAGGCCGTTGCGACAGCCCGCGAGGCGGCAGCCCTCGCGTATCAAGCAGGCCAGCCCGACGAGCAGGCTATTGCTTTGCGTCATGCTGCCTGGAGCCTTGGGCAGCTTGGCCGCCACGCGGAGGCGGTTGCGACCGCCCGTGAGGCGGCAGCGCTTGCGCATCAAACCGACCAACCCGATGCGCAGGCTAGGGCCTTGCACTATGCCGCCTGGAGCCTCCTTCAATTGGGTCTGCTTGGGGACGCAACTGCAACCGCAGAGGACGCCGCATCCATCGCGGCAGAGATTGGCGACGATTATGAGCAGGCGGAATGCCTGCGGATCATGGCCGTCGGCTTCAGCTTATCCGGCCAGCATGAAGCAGCCATCAAACGCGCCCGGGAAGCTTTCGCGCTGGCAGCACCGCAAGGAAACCACTTCGTCGTCGAACATGCCCTCTTTTGGGTGACCAGAAGCGCCGCCGCCCTTAACCGGGATGATGATGTTCGGTGGGCGGCGGAGCAGTGGCTACCTCTGCTGACGCAGCTTTCCACCGGTGACAATGCAAGACGCGCACCCCGAAACCTCTGGCATTTGGCACCCGCCTTGCTGCGGCGTAACCGCTGGGCCGATGACCTGCCCCTGCTGCGCAGGGCTTGGCCGCACTTCGATGACGCGGAATATGCGCATGTAGATGAACTCACCGCCACCGCGGCTATCACCCTCTCCGAGGAACAGGGCCGGGCCACGGCCTATGCCGCCATCGCAGAGTGTGTACGGGCCCTGGCCAGCGGGGGGGACGCGGAGGTGGATTTCACCCCCTTCCTCAATGGCCTGCTGGATGAACTGGCGGCGAAACTGACCGATGCCGGTCTGCTGAAAGATCTGGCGGGGTTGCTGCGCGATGAACTGTCGCCGCGCTATGCCACGCGTGCCGCCTTGATGGAGGCTGCGGCCCTGTTCCATGCCGCGGGCCGTGATCCGGCCGCGTTGCAGCGGGTGGACCCGGATATCGCCCTGGCCATCCGCCGCGTCTGGATGCCGGAACCGGCCGAAACGCCCCCTTCCACGCCCAAGCGGCGAACAGGACGAAAGAAGAAGGGCTGAGGGGCGGCAGGCGCCGCCCCCTCCTCCCCCCTATCGCTCCGGCGCCTCCGCGGCGCGGCCCAGCGGGTGGGTGGCCAGTTCGGCTTCCGTCAGGCGGGCCGAGGCGGCATAGAGCCGGGCGATCATCTCCCCCTTCTCCAGCGCGGTCAGGCTGCGGCCGCGCTCCCGCTCTTCGCGCTCCACCCGGCGGATCATGGCGGCCAGCAGATAGGCGTCGACCTCCGACTCCGGCGGTGTCCTCGGGGCGGTGGTGGCCGTCGCCAGCACGGGCGCATCAGCCGGGGGCGGCGACACCGCATGCGGCGGCAGCAGCATTTCCCCGTCGCCGGTCAGCAGCCAGTTCAGGTTGACGCCGCGGCGGGCCAGTTCGACCAGCCATTCCACCTTCGGCGGGCCCGCCTCCCCTTCATAGGCGCTGTAGGTTGAGTTGGGCAGGCCCAGATGGGTGGCCATGTCGGCACGCCGGACGAAGCCGATTCTCCGCCGCAGCTCCCGCAGTCGCATTGCGATGCTGTTGCTCACGTCGCATCCCCCTGGCCTGGAACAATCCCCCGCAGGGACTGGCCCTGCAGCTTGTCGGAACAGAGAAGCATACAACCGTATGCATATCCCGGTTCCGAGTTTTCGCGGTTCCGCGTAACGGAATATGTGCGAACTCGCGACGGATTATCGTTGAATTCCCGTTTTTCGATGCGTAAAGTCATTTTCGAGCGATAGAATCCTTTCGGCATGGAGGCCAGGGCCAGAGCGGCAACGGAAAGTCACGCCAATTCCAATCAATCCAGACGCGGAACCCGATAAATTCGGCGTCAGAAAAGATCGGAACATGACACGACAGCAGCCGTCTCAGCACCGGGAGCGGCTGTTATTGTCTTCCAGTCTGGTTCTTTTGAAGCTGTACGAACGGCGTTCGGCCTATGTCTCCATCCAGTGGGAAGCTATTGATGGTGACTGAAAAGTCGTCCGCTTGTCAAAGTCGACAGCGCTGGTTTTATCTCCGTGGAAGGCGACCATTTTCGGCAAATGTTGCTGAAATTGTCCTCTTCGCCTTCTGATTGAACAAGGGTGATGCGAGCGTGTCCCTGTCTGGCCAACGCACCCCCGCCCCCCGCACGGCCGTCGGACCGCCAGAGGAAATTTCCGCATGTTCCCATCACGGCCAGTGACAGCAGCGATACACGGAAAGAATTATATTTCCGTTACTGGATTTCGCCCCTGGGGTGCGTGCGGGACTGACCGCGACACAGCGGTGGTTCGGTGAGCTGCCGGCCCCCGCCATCAGCGCCCCGGGTGGCACCGTCCTCTCGCGGCATGCATGATGCGTGGCGCCATGCGGCGGAGCTGTCGCAGCGTGTGGCGTTCCTGGCCTGGCTTGACTGCGCCGACGGCGCCACCCGGCGTCAGATCGCGGCGGAGATGGTCAATCATCCGCCGGGACGGTCAGGGTCCCGTGACGGTGTGGCCCGTGACAGTGTGGGCTGAGCTTCTTTCGGCATCATTGCCGGTCTCGTGACGCGATATGGCGCCGCGGGCCACATGATCGGCGGGGAAGCGGAAGCGGAAGGTCGTCCCCTGTCCCAGCACGCTGTCGACCGACACCGCGGCCCCATGCAGTTCCGCCAGCGCCCGCGCGATGGACAGGCCCAGGCCGGTGCCGTTCTGATGGTCCTGCACCCGCCCGACCTGTTCGAACGGGCGCCAGATCCGTTCCAGATCATCGGCGGGGATGCCGACGCCGGTATCTGTCACCGACAGGGTCAATGTGCCATCGGCAGGGTCCATATCCGCGGCCAGACGGATGCGCCCACCGTCGGGCGTGAACTTCACGGCATTGCCGATGATGTTCAGCAGCAATTGACGCAATGCCCGCTCATCGGCGCGCAGCAGCACTGGCGCGCCTTCCGGCAGGCTGACACCGATATCCAGCGTCTTGTCCTGGACCAGCCCCAGGGCGATGCGCTGGACCTGCCGCAATTCCCCTTCAACGGGGATCCAGCACGGCTCCAGAATCAGGCGACCGGCCTCGATCTTGGATAGATGCAGCATGTCGTTGATGACGGACAGCAGGTGCCGGGCCGCCACGATGATGTCGCCGGCAAACTCGGCATGGCGCTGATCGGCGGCCCGCCCGCGTTCCCCGCTGGCGATCATGCCGGCAAAACCCAGGATGGCGTTCAGCGGCGTCCGCAATTCATGGCTCATCGTGGCGATGAAGGCGGATTTGGTCTGCGAGGCGGCTTCCGCGGCCAGCCGCGCCGCCTCTGCGGCGGCGGCCGTCGTCTGGGCCGTGACGTCCACCACGGTGGCCTGGATGGCATAATGCCCATCCCAGACGATGCGGCGGGCCAGCACATCGACCTGGATCAGGCTGCCATCCTGCTTCAGGTTGGGGGCGCCGCGGATGATGGGCAGCTTGCCGCCGGACAGCAGGATCTTCCAGGCTCGCTCGGCCTGCTCGCGTCCTTCCTCGGGGATGATCCTGGTCAGATCGGTGCCCAGCACGTCCAGCACCGACGGATAGCCTAATATCTGGGCATAGGCGGGGTTGCAGAACAGGATGCGGTTGTCCTGATGGACGACAATCCCCTGTACCGATCCTTCGACTATGTCGCGCAGGCGCTGTTCGTTGGTGCGCAGCGCCTGTTCAATGTCACGCGCCTCCGTCACGTCGCGCCCTTCCACCATCAGGCGGACCGTACCGGCACCGTCGCGCACGATGGGCGTGACCGACAGGTCAAATACCAGGGGAGCGCCCGTTTCGGGGCCCGTCGCCACATCGAAACGGACGGTGGCCCCCTGGCAGGCCGCCTGCACCGCAGAATGCAGCCGGTCGCGGGCCTCTGGCGCACCCCGCCACCAGGGCGTCTCCCACAAGGGCATGCCGGTCACCGCGGCCGGTCCCAGATCACCGACGCGCAGGGCAGCCCGGTTTGCGGCCAGCACCGTGCCGGCGCCATCCAGGACGATCAGGACCTGCGAGGTGCTGTTGAAATAGGCTGCAAACAGCCGGTTCTCACCGGCCATTCCGTCCAGGCCCGGCTCCAGTCCCATATTGTCCGACACCATCTTGACGGTTTCCCCCTATTGTCCCTGCGGCGCGGACGCGGGACGTCTTATTCTCGCGGACCGGGGAATGATGGGTCCGCCCCGGACACAGCGGATGGTGACGGCCATTTTTGCTGGAAAAACAAAGGCCCGGCAACAGATTGTTGCCGGGCCTCCGCAATCAACTGCCGGTGATGATCGCCATCAGGTCGATTGAGCGTCGCCGTGACCGTTCAGCCGCTGGGCCAGTGCCGCCTGCAGGAACCGGTCCAGGTCGCCGTTCAGCACGCCGGCGCTGTCGGACGTTTCCACGCTGGTGCGCAGGTCCTTCACCAACTGATAGGGCTGCAGCACGTAGGAACGAATCTGGTGGCCCCAGCCGATATCGGTCTTGGTGGCTTCCAGGGCGTTGGCCGCTTCCTCGCGCTTGCGCAGTTCCATTTCATAGATGCGGGCGCGCAGCATGTCCCAGGCCTTGGCCCGGTTCTTGTGCTGGCTGCGTTCCTGCTGGCACGACACAACGATCCCGGTGGGAATGTGGGTGAAGCGCACAGCCGAATCCGTCTTGTTGACGTGCTGGCCGCCGGCACCGCTGGCGCGGAACGTATCGACCTTCACATCCTTCTCGTTGATCTCGACATTGATCTTGTCGTCGATCACCGGGGTGACGGAAACGGAGGAGAAGGACGTGTGGCGCCGCGCCTGGCTGTCAAACGGGCTGATGCGCACCAGACGATGCACGCCCGTTTCAGACTTCAGCCAGCCATAGGCGTTGTGGCCCTTGATCTGGATGGTGGACGATTTGATCCCGGCTTCTTCGCCGTTGGTCTCGTCCAGCAGTTCGACCTTGTAATCGTGCTGTTCGGCCCAGCGCGTATACATGCGCAGCAGGATCAGCGCCCAGTCCTGCGCCTCCGTGCCGCCGGCGCCGGCATTCACTTCCAGGAAGGCGTCATTGGCGTCCGCCTCGCCGGAAAGCAGGCTTTCCAGCTCCATCTTGGCGGCACGATCCTTCAGGCCCAGAATGGCGTTCTCAGCGTCGGTGATCATATCCTGATCACCCTCGGCCTCGGCCATTTCCAGAAGTTCCAGATTGTCCTTCAGGTCGCGTTCCAGCTGACGGGTACCGGTCAGGCCGGACTCAAGCTGGTTTTTTTCCCGCAACAGCTTCTGGGCGCGCTCGGCGTCGTTCCAGAGGTTGGGGTCTTCGGTCAGTGCGACAAGCTCGTCGAGGCGGAACAGGGATTTCTCCCAGTCAAAGATGCCTCCTCAGCAGGACCAGAGACTGTTCGACAGCCTCCGTCACCGCCTGGATTTCGGCGCGCATGGGCGTGCTCCAGATCTTGAATGACAAGGCCGACCCCCAAAAAGGCCCGGGGGCGGCCACGTTGCGAAGCGGCTTATGTACCCCCGGATGCCGCCGAGGCCAAGCCCCTTCCCAACATGGCCGCCCCCAGTCTCTGGGACGGTCCCGTTCAGAAGACCATCAAATCAGAAGCGGTAACCGACGCCGACACCGATGATCCAGGGGTTCAGCTTGGTATCGGCATAGATCTTGGAAGCCAGACCGGCATCGACCGTCACGTCCGTCTTCAGCCACAGCTTCTTGACGTCCAGGTTCAGCGACCACTTGTTGTTCAGCTCGACATCGACGCCGGCCTGGGCCGCCACGCCGAAATTGTTGTCATAGCTGATGCTCTTGGCAGCGCCCGGATCCTCACCGTAGAAAATGGTGTAGTTGATGCCGGCGCCGACATAGGGGCTGATCTTGCCCTTCGGGTTGAAATGGTACTGCAGGGTCAGGGTCGGCGGCAGCAGCCACACATCACCCAGATCGACCGAGGCGCCCAGCGGCGAGCCCTTGGCGGCGATGGCATTGTGGTGGGTCGTGCCCAGGATCAGTTCGGCGGCCAGGTTATCGGTGAAGAAGTAGCTGAAATCCAGCTCCGGCACGACGGAGTCGTCAACCGAGGCCTTGCCGGCAATGGCGGTGCTACCCAGCTTCAGGCTGCTGCTCTCGTCGGGGGTGACATAGATCACACGGCCACGCACGAGCAGATCCCCGGCGGCCTTCTCGGCCTGGGCGGGCATGGCGGCAACGGCGGCGACAGTCAGCGCGGCGGCAACCGCCGGAACAGCGAACTTCTTCATGGAATAGGCTCCTATATTGTCTGCCGGCGGAATGTTTCCTTCGGCATATTTTGGCGCAGCTTCATGCGTCGTCTTCGAGGACCGTTTATAGGCCTTCGACGCGGATGCTTCTCTGACTTGGATCAATTTATCGTGCGACCAAAATGGCTGTCGAATAGTGAAACATTGGAAACCGCCGCCGCTGCGGGGCGGGTCATTCCGCCGCAGTGGCCCGTGGCCGGGGCAGTCGGGCCTGGGCATCGGCCAGGATGGCATCCATGGCGGCCAGGGCCGTATTCATGGGCTGACCCGCCCGCAAAAGGGCCAGACAATCGCGCAAAGCCTGCGCATCTGCGGGAAAACCCACGGCATCCAGCCCGTCGGCAAGGCGCAGCGCCAGCCGCCGGATCGCCCCCACATCCGGCTGCGGACCGTCACTGTCGACGGGTCGCAGATGCTGGCGCGCCTCAGCAACATTCTGTGCGGCAAGCGTCAGCAATGTGTCGATGGCGGGTCCGCCCAGCTTGCTGCGCAAACCGGCCAGGGGGCCCGTATCGGCCGGGCGCGCGGCCGGCGCCGCCGCCACCTCCGCCGCCCCTCCCACCGCAACCGCACCGACACCGTCCGGCGGGATGTGCCGGGCCAGCATCGCCAGCATCTCTTCCAGCTTGATGGGCTTGGACAGGAATCCCTGCATGCCCACCGCGCGGCTGCGGGCCACGGTTTCCGGCAGGACATTGGCCGTCAGGGCCACGACCGGCACATCGGCCATGGGCCCGCCCGACGCGCGCAGCCGCGCCGTCGTCTCGAACCCGTCCAGCCCCGGCATGCCGATATCCATCAGCACCAGCCGGACCGGCAGGCTCTCCAGCAGGCGCAGCGCCGTTTCCCCATCTTCCGCGGTCGTGACATGAATGCCCTGGCGGGTCAGCAGCTGGCTCGCCACAAACTGGTTCACCTGGTCATCCTCGACCAGCAGGATCTGCGGGCGGCTGGTCCAGTAGGGCAGCAGGCGGGCGCCGGTGGGTTGCACGGGTGCTGCGGCCAGGGGCATCGGCAGGTCCAGGGTGAAGACCGTGCCATGGCCGGGCGCGCTGTCCACCTGGATGGCACCGCCCATCATGTCGATCAGCCGCTTGCAGATGGCCAGGCCCAGCCCGACCCCGCCAAAGCGGCGGCTGTTTCCGGCTTCGGCCTGATAGAAGGCGTCGAAGATGCGGGGCAGCTTGTCCGGGTCGATGCCGATGCCGGTATCCGCGATGGTGATGCGCAGCGCCACCGCGGCGGGTGGGGCGCCGCCGGGGCGCGTCGCGGGCGGGGGCCGGCGCGTCACCTCCACCCGCAGGCCGCCCCGCTCGGTGAACTTGATGCCGTTGCCGATCAGGTTCAGCAGGATCTGACGCAGGCGCGCTGGATCGACGCTGACATGGCGGGGCACATCGGGGGCAATCACCAGATCCAGCGACAGGCCGCTGGCCGAGGCGCGGCCCGCCATCAGGTCGATGGCGTCGTGCAGGCGCTGGTGCAGGTCCACCGGCTGCGGCACCAGCGACAGGTGCCCCGCCTCGATCCGGGTGATGTCCAGCAGATCGTCCAGCAGCGCCAGCATCGACTGGCCCGCCTTTTCCATCACCTCCAGCACCTTGCGCTGCGCGGCCCCGCCGGCCACGGGCTGACTTTCCAGGATTTCCAGCCCGCCCAGCACGGCATTGACGGGGGTGCGGATCTCGTGGCTGACGGCTGCCAGGAACACCGATTTGGCGCGGTTGGCCGCGTCAGCCGTCTGGGCGGCACGGTCGCGCTCCTGCGCCACGCGGGCATTCTCGGCCGCTTCCTGTTCCAGCCGGTGCTGCAATCGTTCGTTGCTGATGACCATGATGGCGATGGAGCCCACCACCAGCCCCAGCGTGGCCAGCAGGAAATTCAGCGACGCGGCCGGATTGGCCGCGAACAGTCCCCCGGCTTGGGGATGCATCAGGATATCGATGATGCGGTAGGTCATCACCACGGCCATGCTGCCGAAGATCACCACCATCACCACCCACAGGCGGGGCGTCGCGGTGCGGCCATAGCGCCAGCATTCATAGGCGACAAGCAGCTTCATGCAGACCAGCCAGATGGTGGTGATGACCGACCGCAGGATGATGTCGTCGCGCGTGAACACGTCATAGGTCAGGACGGCGGTCACCAGCGCCAGCGATCCCGCCACCAGGCCCGTGCGCGCCGGCCTTCCATAGAACAGCCGCAGCCCCCCCAGCAGGGCGACATGCGAGGAGCCGACAATGGCATTGCCCGCCATCACCGAGATCCAGAGCGGGAAGAACGCGCGCCCCGCCACCAGCGCCACGCCGCTGGCCCCCAGGATGACACCGATGGTCAGCAGCCCCAGGCCCGGCACGGCCCGCTGCCGCCACCAATAGATGATCATGGCGACGCCAAGCCCCAGCCCGACCACCGCAAAGGTGACCAGTTGGGTCGTGATGTCCAGGGTAACCACCAAATCCATACCAGCCACCCGCACTGCCCAACGGACAGTTCAACCATGTCCCCGCCCGCTTGTCACGGGCGGCTTCGCGCCCGGCGCCGGGCAACAAAAAAGGCCGCCCCGGTGGGAGCGGCCTTTCCGTTGGTCCAGAACAACCGGTCAGACATCCAGCAGGATGCGCTCCGGGTTCTCGATGCACTCCTTGACGCGCACCAGGAAGGTCACGGCCTCACGGCCGTCGATGATGCGGTGGTCA
This sequence comes from Hydrogenophaga intermedia, assembly GCA_943371025.1. GTDB lineage: Bacteria > Pseudomonadota > Alphaproteobacteria > Azospirillales > Azospirillaceae > Niveispirillum. The sequence goes on along the minus strand of CALRTC020000029.1, from coordinate 27,171 downwards.
TAGGAGAGCGCCAGATACATCATGGGGCGCACTTCGACCTTGCCGTTCACGACGACGGCGCGGTCCATGGTCTTGTGCATGCCCAGGATGCCGGACTGCGGCGTGTTCAGGATCGGCGTCGACATCAGCGAGCCATAGACACCACCGTTGGAGATGGTGAAGGTGCCGCCCGACAGGTCTTCCATGGACAGCTTGCCGTCACGGGCCTTCTTGCCCAGCTCGCCGATGGTCTTTTCCACGCCGGCAAAGGACAGCTTGTCGGCATCGCGGACGACCGGAACCACCAGACCCTGCGGCGTGCCGACGGCGACACCGATGTCGTAATAGTTCTTATAGACCAGGTCGGTGCCGTCGATCTCCGCGTTCACCGCCGGCAGCTCCTTCAGGGCCACCAGGCAGGCCTTCACGAAGAAGGACATGAAGCCCAGCTTCACGCCATGCTTCTTCTCGAACGCGTCCTTCAGCTGGTTGCGCATGGCGATCACGTTCGTCATGTCCACCTCGTTGAAGGTGGTCAGCATGGCGGCCGTGTTCTGCGCTTCCTTCAGACGCTCGGCGATGCGCTGGCGCAGACGGGTCATGCGCACGCGTTCCTCGCGGTCGGCCTTGGCGCGCGGACCCGACGGGGCCGGGGCGGGCTTGGGCGCGGGGGCGGCGACCGGGGCCGGGGCGGCCTTCGCCGTCTCGATCGTGGCCAGCACGTCACCCTTGGTCACGCGGCCATCCTTGCCGGTGCCGGCGATGGCGCCCGTGTCGACGCCATTGTCGGCGGCGATCTTGGCGGCGGCCGGCATGACCGGGGCCGTGGCGGCCGGCGCGGTCTGAACCGCGGCCGGGATGGGGGCGGCAGCCGGAGCCGCCGCGGCGGCCGGGGCCGGGGCGGCGCCCGACCCTTCACCGATGGTGCCCAGCAGGGCGCCGACGGCGACATTGGCGCCTTCACCGGCGACGATCTCGCTCAGCACGCCGGCGGCCGACGCGTTGACTTCCAGCGTCACCTTGTCGGTTTCCAGTTCCACCAGGGCGTCGTCGACATTGATGGCGTCGCCGACCTTCTTCAGCCAGCGGGCAACCGTCGCTTCCGTGACCGATTCGCCCAGGGTGGGCACCTTGATTTCCGTCGCCATGTTCTGTGGCCTTCGTGTTTGGATGGTCTGTTTGGATGGGGTTGTCGGCGGATCAGATCGTCAGCGCGTCGTCCAGAAGCTTTGCCTGCTCCTGGTTGTGGCGCTTCAGAAGGCCGGTGGCGGGGGCGGCCGAATCCGGACGGCCGGCATATTTCGGACGACCCGCCTTGTGACCGATGCTGGTCAGCACCTTCTCGATGCGGCGATCGGCGAACAGCCAGCCACCCTGGTTCTCCGACTCCTCCTGGCACCAGACGACGTCGGCATTCGGGTACTTGGCCAGTTCCAGGGCCAGCGCGTCGGCGGGGAACGGATAGAGCTGTTCCAGGCGGACGATGGCAATGTCCTTGACGCCCCGGTTCTCGCGCTCCTGGAACAGGTCGTAATAGACCTTGCCGGAGCAGAGCACGACGCGGCGGATCTTGTCGTTCGACACCAGATCCACGCCCGTTTCGTAAAGAACGCGGTGGAAGGTCTGGTCGGCGGAGAACATCTCCAGCGGCGACACGGCCAGCTTGTGACGCAGCAGCGACTTCGGCGACATGATGATCAGCGGCTTGCGGAAGTCGCGATGGATCTGCCGGCGCAGCGCATGGAAATAGTTGGCGGGCGTCGTGATGTTGCAGACCTGCCAGTTATCTTCCGCCGAGCCCTGCAGGAAGCGCTCCAGACGGGCGGAGCTGTGCTCCGGACCCTGGCCTTCCATGCCGTGCGGCAGCAGCATGACCAGACCGGACATGCGCAGCCACTTCGACTCGGCGCTGCTGATGAACTGGTCGATGATGACCTGGGCGCCATTGACGAAGTCGCCGAACTGGGCTTCCCAGATGGTCAGGGCGCGCGGTTCCGTCAGCGAGAAACCATATTCGAAGCCCAGCACGGCCGCTTCCGACAGCGGGCTGTCATGCACTTCGAAGGTCGCCTGCTTGTCCGGGCGGATGAAATTCAGGGGAACGAACTTGTTCTCGTTCACCTGGTCGACCAGCACGCAATGGCGGTGGGAGAAGGTGCCGCGGCCCACATCCTGGCCGGACAGGCGGACGGTATAACCTTCCACCAGCAGCGTGCCGAAGGCCAGCGCCTCGCCCGTGGCCCAGTCGATGCCCTGGCCGCTCTCGATGGCTTCCTGCTTGGCCTTCAGCTGGCGGGCGACTTTGGAATTGACATTGAAGTCCGAAGGCGTCTTGCACAGGGCCAGACCCACTTCCTTCAGCAGGTCCATGCCGACGGCAGTGTTGCCGCGGGCGACATCGGCCGGGGCCGGGGACAGGCCCGCCCACTTGCCTTCCAGCCAGTCGGCCTTGTTGGGCTTGTAGGAATTGGCGGCCTGGAATTCCTGCTCCATCTGGGCATTGAACTCGGCCACGAACGCGTCGCCCTCCGCCTGGGTGATGACACCCTCGGCGACCAGCTGGTTGACGTAGAGCGCGCGGGTCGTCGTCTGCTTGGCGATGGTCTTGTACATCAGCGGCTGCGTGAACGCCGGCTCGTCGCCTTCATTATGGCCCTGGCGGCGATAGCAGACGATATCGACCACGACATCCTTCAGGAACTTCTGACGGAATTCGATGGCGATGCGGCTGACATGGATGACGGCTTCGGGATCGTCGCCATTGACATGGAAGATCGGGGCCTGGATCGACTTGGCCACTTCCGTGGGGTACGGGCCGCCACGGCTATATTGCGGGGCGGTGGTGAAGCCGATCTGGTTGTTGATGATGAAATGGATGATGCCGCCCGTGCGGTAGCCCTTCAGCTCGGACAGCAGCAGCGTTTCGGGCACCAGACCCTGGCCGGCAAAGGCGGCGTCGCCATGCAGCAGCACGCCCAGCACCTGGTTGCGGCTTTCGTCCGACGGCGGCACCTGGCCGGAAATCTGGCACTGCTTGGCGCGCACGCGGCCGCAGACGACGGGGTTGACGACTTCCAGGTGCGACGGGTTGGGCGACAGCGACAGGTGGATGGTGTTGCCATCGAAGTCACGGTCGCTGGAGGTACCCATATGGTACTTCACGTCGCCGGAGCCCTGCACATCTTCCGGGTTCGCGGGGTTGCCCTGGAACTCGCTGAAGATGGCCTTGAAGGGCTTGCCCATGACATTGGCCAGCACGTTCAGGCGGCCACGGTGGGCCATGCCCAGCACGATCTCCTGCAGGCCCAGCTGGCCGCCGCGCTTCATCACCTGTTCCAGCGCCGGGACCAGCACTTCGCCGCCTTCCAGGCCGAACCGCTTGGTGCCCGTCCACTTCACCTGGCAGAAGCGTTCGAACCCTTCGGCGGCCGTCAGGCGCTGCAGGATGGCCTTCTTGCCATTGGTGGTGAAATCGGTCTGGTTGCGGATGCCCTCGATGCGGCTCTGGATCCAGGCCTTCTGCTCGGGGTCCTGGATATGCATGAACTCGACGCCGATATGGCCGCAATAGGTGCGCTGCAGGGCGTCGACGATCTGGCGCAGGGTGGCAACCTCCATCCCCAGCACCTGATTGATGAAGATCGGACGGTCCAGGTCGGCGTCGGTGAAGCCGTGATGGCGGTAATCCAGCTCCACATGGTCGGCCCGCTTGTCCATGCCCAGCGGGTCCAGCTTGGCCAGCAGATGGCCGCGCACGCGGTAATTACGGATCAGCATCAGGGCGCGGATGCTGTCCAGCTGCGCCTGACGGACCTGTTCGGGGGTGAAACCCTGCACAACGGGGGCCGCGGCGGCCGGCGTCGGGGCGGCCTTGTCACCCTTGCCGGGCTTGGCCGGCGGGGGCGCGTCCGGATCGGGGGCACCGATCACCTTCGCCGTGGTCTTGGCCCACGACGCGCCGTTCAGTTCGGCCAGGATGGCATGTCCGTCATCGCCCAGTTCGGCGAAGAAGGATTGCCAGCTCGCGTCGACCGAGGTCGGGTCCTGCCGGTAGCGGGCGTAGAGTTCCGCGATGAAGGTTCCGTTGGCGCCGAAAAGGAAGGAGAGGCGCTCGCTCGGGGCTTGATCGTAGGGGGCCATTTGGGGTTCCGGTCGGAAAAGCCGTGACACAGGGATATGTCAGGCCAGGGTGCAAAGGCTTGAAATTCCGCGACGGTTTTACGTCAGTGCATCGGTGTCATCAATATGCAGGTCTGCGTAGGCAGCCTTTTGCCGTGAGCACGGGTAGCATGACCATAGAGACAAAGGTCGATTGAAAACCGCGCGACCGTGATAAACATAGTCTCAATCGGTGCCATATCCAGGGAATTCCAGGGAATTTTCACCCATGACACGTCAGCCCCGCGCCGAACTCGCCAAAGCCGTCCTGCACGAAGCCCGCAAACTGGTGGCTGACCACGGGCTGGCCGCGTTGACAGCAAGGACTTTGGCCCACGCCGTGGGCTGTTCCGTCGGCACTCTTTATAATCTCTATCCCAATCTGGACACGGTGCGCCTGCACCTGAATGCCGAGTTGCTGGACCGGTTGCAGGTGGTGATGAAGGCGGCCGATGATGCCGTGCCCCCCGACGCGGCGGTGGAAACGCGGCTGCTGGCCCTGGCCAATGCCTATCTCTCCTTCGCGCGGTCCAACCTGAACCTGTTCCAGACCCTGATCGACAATCGCCCGCCCGTGCTGACCGAACCCCTGCCCGAATGGCAGCTGGAACGCATCACGCGCCTTCGCCGGGGGGTGGAGGCGGCGGTGTCGCCGCTGATCCCCAACGCCACGCCGGCCCGGCTGGAACGCGCCGCCGCCACGGCCTGGGCCTCGGTCAACGGGCTGGTGGAAGGCATCGTGTCCGGCAACATCGCCCCCATCAGCAATGCCGATCCGGACCTGCTGATGGCCGAACTGGTGGAAACCCTGGCGGCCGGTCTGCGCGCGCGGGGATAGCGCTTGTCAGCGCGCTCGCTATTGGCGATGATACCGGGATGAAGCTTTTCATACCGATGTCCGTGCTGAAGGTAATCCAAGGCATGCCGGTGCAGGATGGAAAGGCCCTACGGGCAAAGATCGGCCAGTTTGCTGATGATCCCTACAAGCCCTATCCCTGGGCCAAGGCGTTCGGCAAAGGGGAGGGACGCATCAGGCATGGCCAATGGCGCGCCTTGTATGAAATCAATCAAGGTGAGTTGAGAATTACCATTGTCCGTGTCGGGCACCGAAAGGAAGTCTACCGATGAACGCGATCACGATCCGCCCTCTTCGGGAAGATGCCGACACCGTTACCTTGAGCCGCGCCGATTTCGAGGCTATGGCGGCGGCCTTGGAGGATGCGGCGGACATTGACGATATCCGCCAGGCACGAGAACGCATCCTGCGTGGTGAGGATGAATTGCTGCCTTTCGAATTGGCGGAACAGATTCTGGACGGCATGCATCCGGTCAAGGCCTTCCGCCAATATCGTGGCCTTAGTCAGCGTGCCTTGGCCAGGGAATGCGATATCTCGCCTTCATACCTGTCGGAGATCGAATCAGGGCGCAAGCCGGGCAGCGTAGATGCCATGGTCAAGCTTTCTAAGACGCTTCGGGTCCCGCTGGAAAACCTTTTGCCCACCGAACGCGCGGAATGACCGGTACCGTCATTGGCCGTCTTACGGCCGGGGTCCTCAGCCTTCTGCTGGCACTGCCCGCCGCAGGGCAAGTCCGCGATGCCACGTTGCTGTCCAACCGTCTGTGCGGATCGCTGACCGTCGCCATCGACGCCGTGCCCGGCAAGGGGCCGGCCTTCCTGCGCTCCTACGACGATGTCTCCGGACAGGGCGCGCCGGCCCTGGATGTGCTGAAGAATGCCGCCTTCACCTATGATAATGCCCTGGCCGCCATCGCCCTGGTCGCCTGCGGCCGCGCGGGCAAGGCCAGGCGCATCGGCGACGCGCTGCTGTCGGCGGTGGACAATGACCGGCTGGGCCCGCAGGGCCGTCTGCGCAACACCTACCGCGCCGGCCCGCAGCAGGAATTCCCCGTCCCGCCCAACGGCTGGTGGAACGCCAAGCGTCAGTCCTGGCAGGAAGATGATTATCAGGTGGCCACGGCCACGGGTAATGTCGCCTGGGCCGGCCTGGCCCTGCTGACCCTGGCCGACGCGCTGGGGGAGCCGAAATACCGCGACGGGGCCGCAAAGCTGGGCGCCTGGGCCCTGGCCAACACGGCCGATACCAGGGGGCCGGGCGGCTTCACCGGCGGCATCCATGGCTATGATACCGGCTCCGTGCGCCTGACCTGGAAATCCACTGAACATAATGTCGATCTGGCCGGCCTGTTCGCCTGGCTGGACCGGGCAGGCGCCAAGGGTGGCGACTGGGTGGCGGGCCGGGCCGCGGCCACGGGCTTCCTGGCGAAGATCTGGCGGGCCGACGCCGGTTATTTCCCCACGGGCACCCTGCCCGACGGGGTCAGCGTGAATGACGGTAATTCCGGCCTGGATGCCCAGCTCTGGCCCCTGATGCTGCCCGATGCACCGCCGGACTGGCGCCGCGCGCTGGATTATGCCGACCGGGCGCATGGGGTGGCGGGCGGCTATGATTTCAACGCCGACCGTGACGGTGTCTGGGTGGAAGGCACCGCGCAGGCGGCACTCGCCTGGCGCATCGCCGGCGACACTGCCCGCGCCGACGCGCTGCTGTCCGGCCTGACCGCCGATATCAGCCCCGGCGGCTATCTCTGGGCCACGCGCGGGGACAGGGTGACGACCGGCTTCGCCATCGGCCCCGACAGCAAGGAAGCCGACCTTTACTATTTCCACCAGCCGCATCTGGGCGCCACGGCCTGGGCCGTGCTGGCGGCCAAAGGTTGGAACCCGTTCACGGGCAAGACCGTCGGACCTTGAGCGGATGTGAAGGGGGCATGTTGCGACATGACAAAGTCAGATCAGCGTCCGGTCACCCTGCGGATCATCATCGAACGGCCGGTCATCGGCGTGCTGCACAGCCTTCAGGGCAAGGATGACCACCCGCTCGACCCGAAACGCTCCGACACGGGCGAAGCACTGACGTTCGATGTCCCCATCCGCGTGGCGCCCGGCCCCAAATTCTTCGGTGATCAGGTGCGGCGGGAGGGGGCGGAGCGGCGATTCGTCTATATCCGTATCGGCCAGATGGCGGGCGATCCCGCCTCCCCCTGGTCGCGGCGCATGAAGATCGACATCCACGATATCGACCCAGAGCTGCTGGACCGGGCCGCCCGCGATGGCGGGATCATCGAAACGACGGTGATCGGCACGGGCGCCGACGGCACGCCCGCCTGTGCCACCCTGCGGCCGACAGGGCGCCGCCTCGCATCGCCTTGAGGGAAAGTTCGGCTTCTGGGACACTGCCGGCATCGGCAATCCAAACCAGAAGAAATCCCCATGCGCCCCTTCCTGCTTGTCCCGGTCGCCGCCCTGTCGCTGCTGGCCGCCTCGCCTGCGCTGTCCGCCGACGCCCCGGCCAAACGCCCGACCCCGGCAGAGGTGCTGGCGGCCTCGCCCGCATCGGACTGGCGGGCGCCCGTGCCGGAGAATACGCTCTATCTCCAGCTTCCCACCGGTCGCGTGGTCATCGAACTGGCGCCCGGATTCGCGCCCGTGCATGTCGACAACATGCGCAAGCTGGCGCGGGAGAACTGGTATGACGGCACCTTCATCGTGCGCGTCCAGGATAATTACGTGACCCAATGGGGCATGCCGGATGAGACGCCCAAGCCGATGAAGACGGCCCTGGACAAGCTGGCGCCGGAATTCACGGTCAAGGGCGGGGCCAAAACCCTGCCCTTTGCCAAGCTGCCCGACCCCGACGCCTACGCGCCGGAAGTGGGGATCAGCGACATCTTCCCCGCCGCCCGCGATCCGAAATCGGGGGAGGCGTGGATGGCCCATTGCTATGGCATTGTCGGGGTCGGGCGCGGCCTGCCGCTGGACAGCGGCAGCGGGGCGGAGCTGTACACCGTCATCGGTCACAGCCCGCGCCCGCTGGACCGGGTCATCACCCTGGTCGGGCGCGTGCTGAAGGGTATGGAACTGCTAACGTCGCTGCCCCGCGGCACGGGTCCCCTGGGTTTCTATGAAAACCCCGACCAGCGCGTACCGATCACATCCGTCCGTCTGGCCGCCGACATGCCGGAAGCGGAACGGGAGAAGATCGAGGTCCTGTCCGGACAGTCCGAAAGCTATGTGAAATGGCGTGAGGCCCGGCGCTTCCGCCAGGATGATTTCTTCATCCGCGCCGCCGAGCATATCGACCTGTGCAACGCCATGCCGCCCGTGCGCGCGGTGAAGCCGTAAGCAAGGCAGCCCCCCGGTCGGCCGCAGACGGCGGCCGGGGGCCCTACCCCCGCGCGGCTTCCGCCTGCTGCTTCCTTGCCAGCCGCGGTTCGCCAAACAGATAGCCCTGGCCGAAATCGATATAGAGATCCAGCAGCTCCACCAGCTGCGGCTCCGTCTCGATCTTCTCCACGATCAGGTCAATATTGTTGCGGTCCAGCTGCTGGCGCAGGTCGCGCACGACGCGCGGGTCGGCAAAGCGGCCATCCGGGTCCAGCAGCCGGGCCGCGTCCAGCTTCACGAAACGGATTTCGTGGCGGGCCAGTTCGTTCCAGTCCAGGTCCAGGCTGGTCACCTGATCCATGGAGAAGCGGAAGCCCAGGCGACGCAGGCCATCCAGGAAGCCCGTGGCGAACAGCCCGCCCTGCATCAGGTCATGCTGCGACAGCTCGAACACCAGCTTGGTGGTCAGGTTGGGGTTCTGCCCCATATAGCTGAGGAATTCCCGCATGAAGGCGGCATCGTTCAGCGTCGCGGCGGAGATGTTGCAGAAGAAGCCGACATTCTGGTGCCGCTTCTCCGTCTCCCGCAGCAGCTGCATGCAGCGGAACAGCAGCAGATTGTCGATGGTGGCCATCAGGCCCGCCTCGGCCGCCACGCCCAGATATTGCTCTGGCAGCAGGTAATGCGGCTGGCCGGCGGCATCCAGGCCCGCGCGGATGCGGGAGAACAGTTCGTAATAGCGGTGCTTGCGCTGCGGCAGGCTGACGACCGGCTGCAGGAAGATATCCACCTGGTCGGTACGCAGCGCCTCGCGCACCTGATCCAGCGTGGCCAGGGCGTCGTCGGCGACGGCCGGCGGGGTGCGGCTGGCGAACAGGGGTCCGGCCTCCGCCGCCGCCACCGCCGGCACAGCGCCGCGCGGCGCGGGCGGCAACCGGTCGGCCAGCCGCTCCAGCACGCGCGCCTCCGACAGCACGGCCGCCACCTCTCCGCGCTCGGCATGCACGGGCGGGACGGGCCCGCGCAGGGCGGTCAGTTCGGCCTGCTGTTCCTCCACCAGACTTTCCAGGTCCCACAGCCGGACTTCCAGCCGGGCGCGTTCCTCGCGCCGGGCCCAGAATTCATGCAGCAGCCCGCCAAAGACCAGGATCACCAGCCCGAACAGCAGCGACAGATGCCCGTCGCCCCCCGACAGGGGCAGGGTCAGCGCCACGACCAGGGCCAGGGCCACATAGACGGCGGCGAACACCAGATGGCGGAACCAATGCATGCACCAATCCCCACGTTTATACCGGGGGACATAATATATGCCTCCCGGTACGGCGGCGACCGCCGCCGCGCCGCTCGTGCGGCGTAAGCCAAGCCAACGGAGGTTGGCGCCGGCGATTGAGGCCCGGTGATCGGTGACGATCACCGGGAAAAGCGATCAGACTCTGTGATCGGCCCCCACGGCATCGGCCACGCGGGCAAAGCCGTGCGCGGCCAGACACCCGGCCAGTTCCGTCTTGATCCGCGCCACCAGGCCCGGCCCCTGATAGGCCAGCGCCGAATAAAGCTGCACCAGGCTGGCCCCGGCGCGGATCTTGGCATAGGCGTCGGTGCCTGACGCCACGCCGCCCACACCGATCAGCGGCAGCTTGCCGCCCAGCAGCTTGTAGAATTCGCCCAGCACGCGCGTGGATGCCTCCAGCAGCGGCCGCCCCGACAGGCCGCCGGCTTCCGCGGCCAATGCTGCCGGAATGGCGGCGGGACGGGCCAGGGTGGTGTTGGACACGATCATGCCGTCGATCCCGCTGTCCAGCACGACGGCGGCGATATCGGCCTTGTCCTCATCCGTCAGGTCGGGGGCGACCTTCAGCAGCAGCGGCGGCGTCACGCCCGTGCTGGCGCGGGCTTCCAGGCACTGGCCCAGCAGGTCGGCCAGCGCGTCGCGCGATTGCAGCGTGCGCAGGCCCGGCGTGTTGGGGGAGGAGACATTGACGACCAGATAATTGGCCAGCGGAGCCACGCGGCGGATACAGGCGGTATAGTCGCTGGCCGCGTCCACCGTATCCTTGTTCTTGCCGACATTGGCGCCCACGATGCCCGGCCGGCCCCAGCGGGCCTCCAGCCGCGCCGCATAGGCGTCCAGGCCCTGGTTGTTGAAGCCGAAGCGGTTGATGACGGCCTGGGCCGTGGGCACGCGGAACAGGCGCGGCTTGGGATTGCCATCCTGCGGCCGCGGCGTCACCGTCCCGCATTCGACAAAGCCGAAGCCCAGGCGCAGCATGGCGTCCGGCACTTCCGCATTCTTGTCGAACCCGGCCGCCAGCCCGATGGGATTGGGGAAATCCAGACCGAAGACGGATGTGGCCAGCGCGTCCGGGTCGGCGCGCCCGCCGCCGGGCATCAGGCCCGTCTTCAGGGCGGATATGGTCAGGTTGTGCGCCTTCTCGGCGTCCATCGCCATCAGCAGGGGGCGGACCAGCGGATAGAAATCGATCATGCGACACCTTCCGTAGCATGCGGGGGAAGCACATGCAGACCGTCATCCGCCAGGGGCAGCGGATCGACTCGGGTCACGGCCACCGGCAGCAGGGGACCATAAAGATGGGGAAACAGCTGGCCGCCCCGCGACGGCTCCCACTTCAACGCCGCACCACAAGCGTCCGGATCGACGGTCAGCAGCAGCAGGCCCGCCTGACCCTTGCGGTGCCGGGCGGCACTTTCCGGCAGCTGCGCGCCTGTCGAGAAATGGATGAAGCCGTCGGCCTTGTCCTGGGAGGAGCCGTCATAGCGGCCAAGGGCCAGGGCGGCCTGCCATTCATCGGCGCGGCACATATGGAAGATGGGAGCGGCCATGATGTCCATGGATGACGGGTGGGATCGTGTCGCGGCCAACCTAATCCGAAAGCCCGGCATTCGCCAGCACGGCCGCGCCGCCGGACCATACTTATAGCAACGGTCATAATTGATGACCGGTGATACGGCGGCGACTGCCGCCGCGCGGGCCCATGCCCGCGTAAGCCCGAGCCTGCGGATGCAGGCGCCCGGCGCTTGAGGGAACGCGTATGATACGGCGACTGCCGCCGCGCGGGCCCATGCCCGCGTAAGCCCGAGCCTGCGGATGCAGGCGCCCGGCGCCTGTGGGCGGCATTGCAAGCGCCACGCGCATACACGGGTATAACCATGTACTTTTGAATAGTTTTGAAAACTATACGTCTGCACAGTGGTGGAAGTCCGCACCCCCCGCCTATAGTTATTCATCCACAGGGCGGATGGGTGTTGCGACCACCTGGCCACCCAATACAGTTCCAGGAGTAACCGTCATGAAGGACGCGGCCCGCATGTTCCCTGAAGTCAATGAAGCGATGCTGAGTGATCGTATGCGTTTCGCTTTGAATGAAGTGGAGCAGATGGGCATTCGTGGCCTGACGGCTGTTCCTGTTAAGCCAACGCAAGAGATGTTGACCGCCGGCGCCCGCGCTGGACAGATCAGCATCGAGGCGGTGATGGCCGTTTACACGGCCATGTTACGGGCTGCCGACTGACTGCGGCGGCCTTTTCTGGACCGAGAGGGTCCTTTCATCTTTGATCTCTTTCCTGTTCCGTAGTTCCTGCCTTGCGCCGTCTTCGACCCTGTCGAAGACGGCGTTTCTTTATTCCCGTCGGCCACGCTCCTTCACTTTGGCAGATGGAAGGCCGCCGGCCCGGCACTTGCGGGAACACGCCATCTCCCTGGATCGGTCGCGATCATGAGATTGCGCTGTTATACCAGCGGCGCCTACATCCATAGGCTTGGCTACGCCGCACGAGCGGCGCGGCGGCGGTCGCCGTCGTACCATCGGTCATGAATTATGACCGATGGCGTTATTCCCGATAGAAGCAGAAACCCGACAGCAGCAGATGCGGCAACCGGCCCGCCGCCCAGGCGGGCGGCTCCGCGCCCTCGGCATGGAACCGCGTGGCGCCCGCGGTGGGATCGCCGGATACGGCGATGCGCCGGGCCACGCGCAGGGCAGCGGCAAAGGCAGGGTTGTTGCTGTCCACCGACAGCATGGCCCCATGGTCCGGATCGGCCGGGTTCCAGACCGGGAACAGCACCCCGTCGCGGACAATCCCGGCCAGGGTGCGGCCGGGCTGCACCGCCCGGGCATTATGGGCCACGGCGGCCAGGGCCTCCATGGCCCGCACACCCTGATGACGGCCCATGGCCCAGATGGCACGGGCCAGCGCGTCGGTCCCGGTATCGGGGTCGGACCGGATGACGGGACCGTCAGGCTCGGCACGCAGGGTGGGGCGGGTCATCGCACACCCCCATCGGCCAGACGGCCATCCAGCTTGGTTTCGATACGCAGCAGATGCGCCGTCAACCGGTCCTCCAGCGCCGTGACGACCGTGATGGAGGCATAGTTCTTCGCCACTTCCAGCTTATAGGCGGCCAGCGCCTCGCGAAGCTGGATCGATGTCGTCTCCAGGCCACGACGGATCGGGTCCAGCGCCTGATCGGCCTCCCGGCGCGTCTGCTGCACCAGCCAGAACAGGCCGGCCAGGGCCGGGACCTCAATGGCCGTGATCCACCAGATCAGGTCCAGGGGTGGGGGGGCGGCGGGCATGATGGATATCCTTTCACTATGATGGCCGCCGACCGGCGGCCCGCCGCGCGTGCGGCGTGAGCCAAGCCGCCGGATGGCGGCGCCCGGCGACTGAGGGAACGCGAAACCTCCCTTGATCGGTCACGATCAAGGGAGGTTGGTTTCAAACGATGAAATTGCTGTCGACCAGGGTGATGGCCCGGCGGGCGGCATCGGGCGGGCGGGGTGGGGCGCAGGTGCTGATGGCGCCGGCCACGGCATCCAGACCATCATCATGGCCCTTCCCGCCCGGCCGCCAATCGCGCATTTCGGCCAGCAAGGGGCCGGCCACGACGCTTTCATGGGCGTAAAGCCGGTGGTCATGCAGGGGCGCATCGATCCGGCCCAGAATGCGGTCCACCTTGGCCTGGGTGGATCGCTGCGCCACCACCTGCGTCGCCACCCCCTCCTCCCGCAGCACGGCGCGCAGGGTTTCGGGCAGGAAGGCGCCGATGCCGTTGGTTTCCACATGGATCTGCGGCACGCTGTAATCTCTCAGCATCCGGGCCAGCTCATGGCACTGCACGCGGCCGGCCAGTTCCTCCGACCCCGGCGGCACGCTCAGATACAGCACGCGATGGATGAAGAAGCGCCCTTCCCCATCATCGCCCAGCAGCACGGCGACCGACCCGTCGCCGGCCCGCCGCCGCTTCTTGTCACGCAGCCCCACGGCCGGATCCCACCAGACGCGCAGGCCCCGCAGCAGCCAGCGCCCCAGCTTCAGTGCGGCGCCATTGCGGGACAGCTCGCCCGCATAGGGGATGATCTTGTCGGCATCCAGCCGCCCATCCACCAGCGACACGGGCAGCAGCAGCATCTGGCTGGCGAATTTATTCACGCCGCTGCGCCGGCGGATGCGCTCGATGGCGTCCGGCGGGAACCGTTCGGGCCAGGCGCTGTCGCCATCCGCGGTGAAGATCGGCTTTTCCAGCCGCTCGAACCCATCCAGGAACGGTTCCTCCTCCCCCTCGGCCCGGTTGGGCTTGCGGCTATAGATGGAATGGAAGGCGTGCGGCGTGCCGATATAAAGCTGGGTGCCCCCCGGTGACAGCACATAGGCGATCTCGGCCAGCCGCTGGCGCAGTTCCTGGCGCTTGTCGGGCGTGTCGCTGGTATTGGGCACCTCCACATCATCGCAGACCACGATATCGGCATGGCTGCCGGTGACATTGGATGTGATGCCCTTGGCCAGCATGGACGGGTCGCGGATCACCTTGTCGCGGTTGATGGTGAATTCCTCTGACCCCCACAGGTCGGGCTTGGCCGGCTTCATGCCCTGACAGTCCGGATGGCGTTCAATGATGCGTTTGACCGTGCGCACCATCTTCTTGGCCAGCCTGGTTTCCGCCGCCAGCACCAGGGTGCGGCGGTTGGGGTCCAGATACAGCAGCCAGGCGCAGAACAGCCCGACCAGGGTGGATTTGCCGCTGTCGCGGAAGGCCAGCAGCAGCAATTCCCGCCTTCCCGTGCGCCAGCGATCTTCCAGCCAATCGGCCAGATCGCGATGCAGGCCGGGCGTTTCCAGCCCCTGTTCACCGTTCCAGATCGCCAGGAAGTCGCGGAAACTCTTCTTATCCTCCCCCATCATGTTCGTCCGATAATGTGCCAGGCCGCCCCGTTGGACAGCAGGATCAGCCCGGCATATTGCGCCGACAGGGTCTTGGGTCCGCCATCGGGGCCGCCCGTGCCATCGCCACTGGTCACACTCACGGCATTGGCCGACGGGTCGGTCTTCTTCACCGACAGCCTTGTGCCGCTGTTGGCCGCGGTCGGAGCCGGCAGGCGCAGTTCGACGGGCCCGGCAAAGGCCGACACCAGATAATGTTCGGCCCCCAGATCGGGCTGGAACAGGCCCGCCGCCTCATGGAACTGCACCGTGGCCGGCGGGCGGCTGGCCGACGTCACCCACCATCCGGCCCCGTTGGAAAAGACCGTCACCTGCTCATGCTGCTTGGCCAGTTTCCAGACGCGCCCGTCGGGCCCCGTGCCCGTGGCCGCCGTGACCGTCACCAGCCCGGCGGAACTGTCGGACTTCTTGATGGTGACGCGCCTTCCCACGGCCTGGATGGCGGATGGGCTGGGCAGGCGCACCTCCACATCCCCGGCGGCCCCGCTGACCAGATACAGGTCCTTCATCAGGTCAGGTTCGAACAGGCCGGCCTCGTCCCGGAATTCGGCATTGCCCGGCTGTCCCGTCCGCGCCGTCACCCACCATCCAGCACCATTGGACACGACCGACACATGGTCATAGCGCGATGACAGCAGCACCGGCCGCCCGTCCGGCCCCGGCCCGCCCAGCTCCGTGACGCTGACGGCATGGGCGCTGCTGTCCGTCTTCTTGATATGCAGGATGCGGCCATTGGCCGTGTCGGCCTTGGGCAGGCGGAATTCGACAGCCCCGCCAAAGGCCGACACCAGATGCGTGGTCGATGTCAGGTCGGCCTGGACCAGCCCGCCGCTGGCCGGCTCCACATAATTGGTATCGACGCTGAACCCCTCCACCCGCAGGTCGGTGATATGGGTTTCCTTCAGCAGGTTGCGCAGCGGATATCCGGCATTGATGGTCGTGTAGGCGCGCGTGGCCGACGTGTCCCAGATGGGCTGCCCGCCCGTGGCGCTGAACAGATTGACGATGCTGGTATTCTGGCTGCCATTGTCGATGCGGATGCCGGGCAGCGCGCCCAGGCTTTCGGCATAGAAATTGACGATCAGGTTCTGATCGGTGGCCGCCCCCAGGCGCAGGCACGCCTGTCCGCCCGGATGCAGGTTCGCCTCGCAATCGGTGAAGCTGTTATTGAACCGCCCGGCCGAAATGAAAAACCCGCAGCCGCTGATGGGGGCGGACAGGGAATAGACGCGCACATCCTGGAACTTGTTGGCATTGGGCGTGTCGCCGTCCCCTTCCACGGTCAGCAGCACGCCATGCGCCTGCGGCCGCGCCACCAGCACGCGGGCCACATGGTTCCAGTAACAGGGCCGGTCGGTGTCGGTATAGCCGTCCAGGACGACGCCGTTGATGGCATCCCAGATGGACAGATTCTCCACCACATTCTTCACGGCCGGCCCGTCGCGGCCATAGATCTTCACCCCCGTGGCCCCGCCGACAATGCGCAGGTCCCGCAGGCCGGCATAGCCATCGACCAGCTCCACGGCATTGAACCCGCTGGGATAGGTCGGCAGATTGACGGGGTCGAACGCAGCCGCACGCGCCTGGATGATGCTGCTCTCCCCTTCGCCATAAAGCGTCTGGCCATAGCCCAGAATGATGGGGGCGGAGGTGCGATAGGTGCCGGCCGGCACAAACACCGACCGGTGCGCGGCCAGGGCGGCCAGGATGGCGTTGGTATCATCGCTGATCCCGTCACCCGACGCGCCGAAATCGCGGACGGAGACCAGATCGCGCAGCTTGTCCGGCACGGCCCGGCTGACGGCCCCCGCCCCCAATGCGGCCACCATCCCCGTGGCCGGCACGGCACTGGGGGCGAGCGCCACGGGATTGCCATTGGCATCGAAACCCAGGGCCTTGCCGGCGCGCAAGGTGCGGTCGGGCAGCAGGCTGGAGGCGGGCAGGTCCGTCCCCGGCGCCTTCAGCATGCGCGCCTGATCGGCGGCCAGCTGCTGGACCATGGCGGTCAGGCGGTTCAGCTGTTCATTCAGGCTTTTCGCCGCCAGCGGCCCGCTTTCCAGGAAATCGGCCTGCCGGTCCAGCGCCACCCGGCGCTCGATGGTGACGATGGTGCCGGCCGCCGGGGCCGCATCAAACTGCACCGCCCCCCCGGCCGGATCGCCCAGCCCTTCCAGCATGAAGCCGGAGGTATGCGGGGCGGCATCCAGGTAAAGCAGCAGGTCGCCGGCGCTATAGACGGCAAAGGCAAAGGAAAAACGGCTTGCGACCCCATCGGCAACATAGTGCGCAACAGGGCTCGCCGCCGGAACAGGGGCGGTGGTCATGGGGGTACCTCGGATTTATGGGGGGATGGGGATGCGGGAAGGACGCAGATTTACTCCCGTCATCCCGGCGAAAGCCGGGACCCAGGAGTCAGGGGCCCGACCTGACAGCCGCGGCGATCACCGCTGAGAAGACGGTTGATCTTGTGGCCCCTGGGTCCCGGCTTTCGCCGGGATGACGGAAAAAAAGGCGGGAGGCGGAGCCCCCCTACACCCCCCGCGCCAGCCGCTCCAGCCGCTGCTTCTCCTGAGCCCGCGTCAGTTCCAGCAGGTTGCGCCGGTTCAGCGCCTCTTCCTCGTCGCTCAGCGCGGCGCGTTTCAGCGCGTCCAGGCGGGCGGCACCCTGGCGCTCCTCCTCGGCCGCGTTCAGCCGGCCCAGGATCAGCGCCTCGCCCGATCCATCGCCGCTGCTGATACCCTGGGCACCCAGTTGCGCGCGCAGGCTGCCCGTTTCCTGCCGCACCGACCGTTTGCGCTTGGCCTCGGCGATGTCGCTTTCGGCCTGGATACGCTCGGCCTCACGGGCATTCTCTCGTTGCAGGTCCGCCCGGTCGGCCTCCTGCCGGGCGGTCAGGTCGGCCGTCTCCGCCGCCTGCTCGGCCTCCAGCTGTTCGCGTTCCCGGCGCCTGGCCTTGGACCCGCCGCCCAGCAGGCTCTTGGTGCCCTTGACGGCACGTTCCACCTTGTTGACGGCGCCCAGCGTGGCCAGGACGGGTGTGGTGATGCCTCCCATTATTCATTCACCTTCAGCTCATGGGTGACGGACAGCAGGGTGAAGGGCAGCGGCCGGTCCTCCGCGATGCGCCAGGGCGGTTCAGCCCGGCTGGATGACCAGCCCAGGGTCGTCAGCCGCCGGTCGCCGGTAAAGGCGGGGGCCGGTGCGTTCATCAGCGCGGGGCCGGTGGCGCGCCGCAACGGCACCTCCACCGGCCCCCGCCCCAGGTCGGCGCGCAGCGCGGGCGTGTCCTTCAGCCGGAAGGTCACCGCCAGCAGGCGCGCGCGCCGTCCCTGTCCCTCCGCCGCCAGCAGATTGGGCGGCATGGGTTCGATCTCATGGGTAAAGGCCAGCCCCGCCTGCACCTTGGCCGCGGCCATGCGCAACCGGATGCGCCCGGCAGCCGGCGGGGCGGCCTGAACCACGGCCCCGTCAGCCAGCACGGCGACCGGACGCCCGTCCAGATGCTCCAGCCCCGCCCAGCGGCGGGTTGGCGTCGCCACCTGCCCCGCCAGCCCGGCATCGACGTAAAGGTCATCGTCCCAGACCTCCACCCCCACCCGCCCGTCGCGGTCGACCAGCCAGTACAGCCGGTCGCCCACCAGGGCTGTGGACAGGATGCGCCCCGCCGTCTCCACCCGCGTCCAGGCGCGGATCTGTTCATTGCGGTAAAGCGTCAGCACGGCCAGCGTCCCGTCCGCCTGCACCGCCAACAGCAGCCGGCGCCGCCGGTCATATTCCAGATCGACGGTGCCGGGCAGGATGGGCCGCGTTGTCAGCGTGATGTCGGCGGCCGAATAGGATTGTTCCAGGTCGGTCCACAGGAAATCGCGGATCGACCCGTCGGCGGCCGCGAACAGGGTGCCGCCATCCACCTCCTGCGGCGGGATGTTGCGGTCGGTCACACTGCCGATGCGGGTCTGCCGGTCCAGGCGGATGGCGGCGGGCGTCAAAGGCTGGCCCGTCACGGCCCATTCCCCGCCGCTGGTGAACACCTGCAGATGCCGACCGGAATAGACGGCGCGGATGGGGTTCACCTCGTCCGACAGGATGGCGAATTCAATGGCGCTGTCATCCTCCCCCTCGCCCAGGTCGAAATTGAACAGGTCGCCCGATTTCGACAGCCAGAGCCGGTTGGGCAGGTCGCGCGACCCGCCGATGACCAGCCGGTCCTGATGGAAGGCGACGGACAGGGGCCAGCCGCGCCGCTGGCTGAACGAAGCCTCGTCCCAGTCCGCCGTGGGATTGGTGTGGGGCAGCGTGTCGGCCAGGTCCATCTCCGCCTCGGTGGTGGAGCGGACGATGGCGATGCGCCCCGGCTTGCGATGCAGGCGGAACGGCGCCCCCTCATGATCGGGCCCGAAAATGGGGGCCGACGCCCGCAGCCTCACCCGCCCCGTCACACCCGACGGGGTGATGGTGATGCCGGCCTCGGCAAAGCGGTAGAAGGGGATGCGCGGCCGCCCCGCCTCTTCGGCGAAGGCCCAGGGCTCCAGGGTCCATTGCCCCGCCCCCCGCCGGCTGATGCGCCGCGGCTCCACCTCGGGATGGCAGACCAGCAGCACGTCGCCGCTCTGCGCCCAGTTCAGATTGCCCAGCTGCTCGCCCGTCCAGGGCGTGGGCAGCACCGCCTGCACCGCATCATCGCCGAACACGGTCAGCATCCGGTCGGTCAGGACCAGCAGATGCGTCTGTTCGGTGCTGAAGGCGAACGCGATCATCCGCCCCGGCCCCGGCACGGTCGCAATATGGCCCGTGCCCGGCCGGCGGCGCACCCCGCCCGTGGGTTCGATCAGCACATTGGTCAGGGCCAGCGCCCCATTCTCGAACGCGGCCAGGTCGCCGCGGCCCAGCAGGTCCGGGCTGACGCAGCCGCCCGTGAAGCTGGTTTTCACCGATTTCAGCCGGCTCATGACAATCGCGCCTCGATCAGGGAGAAATCTTCAAATCCGTCCTGGCTGTCCTGGCTGGCATCGGTCAGCCGGGCCCGGCGGAACTCCGCCTCCGCCGCCTTTTGCAGAATTTCGGCGCGGGCCGTGTTCTCCGTCAGCGGCACACAGAATTCCGCCGCCAGCCGGGCGATTAGGGCCGCATCGAAAAAGGCGGGGAACCCCGCCTCGGCGACGCGGGCGACATAGGTCAGGGTGACGGCCTCGGCATCGGCCAGCACGTCCGTCCCCTGGATGCGATAGGACAGGCCCCGCCCCCGGCCGCCGCTGCCCAGCGACAGCGCCCGCAGGAAATCATCCGGCAGGGCGAAGCCATGGGCAAAATCGGCGGCCGGCACCTCCACCCGCCGCACCAGCCCCACCTGACGGGTGGCAAAGCTCCAGCCATATGCTGCCAGCAGGGCATCGCGGGTGGGGGCATAGAGGGAAGCGGCCAGTTCCGCTTCGGCCGTGCCGTCCTGGAACGACGTGATCGGGCCGGCCCCGACCTTCAAAAGCGCACGGGCGCACAGCCCGACAGCGGAATAGGCCATGGGGTTATCCTTTGATGGGAAAGGGAAAGAGCCGCTTCAGCGCAGGCCCGGCAAACCTCAATCGGTATCGCTGGCCCCGATGACGGTCAGGTCGGCCGTATCGACCACCCCGCCGGCATTGGCATTGACCAGCAGGATGCCGGTGACGGGCGTGCCACCGACGCCGGTATTGGCCAGGATCATGTCGCCGACACGCACCATATGGCTGGCCGCGTTGAAATAGCCCGTGACGCGCACGGCGGTGTGGGCATCGGCGCTGGCGTAATGCCAGAGCGTGAAACCATTGGCATAGGCAAGGACCGACAGGTCCCGCGACTGATAGGACATGGGCTTGGTTCCTTCGAAAAAAGGGAAGCAGACGCAGCGTCTGGTGTCCTGCACCGACGGCATCGGTGTTGACCGATGCCGTCCCAGGCCGGCGACCGCCGGCCCGCGCCACATGGCGCGTAAGCCAAGGGCGCGGATGCGCCCGCCCGGCGCCTGAGGGAACAAAAACAACTCCGGCGACCGCCGGCCCGCCGCACATGCGGCGTAAGCCAAGGGCGCGGATGCGCCCGCCCGGCGCCTGAGGGAACGCAAAGACTTCGCTTATTCCTTGCAGCGCAGGGTCACGACCCCCGTGGCGTCGATCAGGCAGGCGCCCTGCGACATCATGTTGTTGACGAAATGCGCCGCCCGGTCGCCGTGCCAGGTGATGTCGGAGGACACGTCCGACCCGCTGGCATGGCCCACGGCCGTCTTGTGGTACCAGTGGCACAGGCGGACGGCACCGGCCCCCAGCGTCAGGCCCGAATGCGGCATCCACAGCGTGCCCAGCCAGCGCTTGGCCTGCGTTCCGCGCCAGGGCAGCTCGTCCACGCCCACATAGTCGGCATTGGCGAATTCCGGAATGCCCAGCAGCTGGCTCCACTGCTTCCAGCCGACGATGGCGTGACGCTGGCCATCATCGGGCACATCGGCCGCGCCCAGCATCTCGAACGCCGTCAGCACCTTGTCCTTGGTCAGCCCGTCCGTGTCGGCCCCGGCAACATTGCCGCCGGCATTCAGACTGGCGATGATCAGCTCATCCGTCTTGCGGCCCAGCGCATAGGCGCCGGCATTGGCGATGACGGTGCGTTCATCCATGTTGGTCTTCAGCTCGTCCAGCTTGTCGACCCAGTCGCCGGCATAATAATCGGCCAGCGCGCATTCCACGGTGCCATGGTCCAGGTTCATCACCGGCACATTGCCATGGCGCGACTTGGTGCTGGCCACACCCTTGCCCACCTTCTGGAAAACGGTGGTGGCGCCCTGCACATTATTCTTGGACCGGACCGTGGCCCGCAGCTTGGAGCCCAGGCGCTGATAGGCCTCATGCACTTCGCGTTCGTACTGCTTGACGAACGACTTCTCGATGTCGATGGACATCCTGCGACCTCATTCCTATTGTCGGGGCAGCCGTCGCGGTTGCCGGAAGGGTCCGGCCGCATGTCGGGCA
Source organism: Hydrogenophaga intermedia (assembly GCA_943371025.1). Classification (GTDB taxonomy): domain Bacteria; phylum Pseudomonadota; class Alphaproteobacteria; order Azospirillales; family Azospirillaceae; genus Niveispirillum. The sequence continues at coordinate 5,613 of CALRTC020000029.1, read as the reverse complement.
GCGATTGGGTGGGGGGGCCATAAGCCGGCTCATTGGCTGCCGACCATTGATATCAATGGTTGCCGGCGCCAGTGAAACTGTCAGGCCAACGGGGACGATACGACCAGGCACGGCCACCGGCGGTTCGCCTTGGGTACAGCTCGGGCCTTGGTGAGTTCAGATATAGGATTATTATCCCTATACGTCAACAGAAAAATGCTTCCCCCCTGAAACATCGCCCCTGTTAGGGTATAGAACCACAGCAACCACAGGAAGAAGCGCACCCCATGAACATCTACCATCCCCCGCTTTTCATCCCGCACTATGCCGCGATGGAGATTGGCCCCTGGCGCATCCAGAAGGCGGGGATGGTGCTGTGCAAAGGCTATTGGAGCCCGGCCATGCTGGTCACGGACATGGCCGCCCTGCTGCGCCTGCGCCCGGACGGCGTGACCGAAACCTGGATGTCGATGACCCCGATGGAGATTGAAAGCCAGGAGCTGGGCTGTCTCCACGCGGCGGGTCATGTGGTGATCATGGGCATGGGCATGGGCTGGTGTGCGGCCGCCACGGCGCTGAACCCGGCCGTCACCGCCGTGACCGTGGTGGAATTGTCGACCGATGTGCTGGAAATGATCGCGGCATTGAAGGTGCTGGAGCAGTTGCCGGACGATGCGCGGGCCAAGATCCGCATCGTCAATGCCAGCGCCTATGACTATGTGCCGGACCTGCCCGTTGATCTGCTGATGCCCGATATCTGGCAGCCGCTGATGAATGACGGCCGGGTGGAGGAGGTGCGGCGCATGGCGGAAAACTGCCGCCCCCGGCAGATTTATTTCTGGGGGCAGGAGATGGAAATCGCCCGGCATGCACGGCTGTGGGGCCTGCCGCTGACCTGGGATGGCGTGCGCGAAACCGTGGCGCGTCTGCACCTGCCCCTGCTGCTGCCCCCCGTGGCGGACTATCCCGACCGGATCCGCCGCGCGGCGGAAAACTGGATGGGTAACCGCTGGTTCCCGGCCGCTGCCTGACCGGGAGACCGTCCGCCCTCACCCGCGTCAACCTTTGGACGGGCCCCCCCTCACCCCGGAAACCGCAGTTCCACCTTCAAGCCCGGTGCCGTCGCATCCTCGCGCGCATCCGTCAGGGTCAGGTTGGCATCATGCAGGCGGGCCACGGCCGCCACCAGCGACAGGCCCAGCCCATGGCCCGGCGTGCCGCGATGGGCTTCCAGCCGCACGAACCGTTCCAGCACCTTGTCGCGTTGATCGGCCGGAATGCCCGGTCCCTGGTCGGCCACCGACAGCAGGGGGCGGCCGGCATCCAGCCCGGCGGACACGGCCACATGCCCCTGTTCGGGGCTGTATTTCACGGCATTCTCGATCAGGTTGCTGATCAACTGGGCCAGCAATTGGCGGCTGCCCTGCACCATCACGGCGGCCGGGGCAGACACATCCATGGTCAGGCCGCGTTCCTCGGCCAGGGGCGTGTAAAGCTCCGCCACCTCCGCCGCCAGCACGGCCAGATCGACCGGTTCGAAATCGGTGCGGGCCCGGCCCGTCTCCGCCGCCGCGATGGTCAGAATGGCGTTGAACACGCCCAGCAGCCGGTCGATCTCCCCGATCGCCTGTTCCAGGGTGGTATATTGCCCATCCGACAGCGTCTCATCCCGCTGCGCCAGTTCCAGGCGCGCCCGCAGGCGCGACAGCGGCGTGCGCAGGTCATGGGCGACATTGTCCGTCACCTGCCGCATGCCCAGCATCAGCCGGCCGATCTCGTCCAGCATGCGGTTCAGCTTCATGACCAGCCGGTCGATCTCATCGCCCGACCCGGTCACATCCATGCGGTCGGCAAAGGAACCGGCCGTGATGCGGTCGATGGTGCGGTTGATGCTCTCGATCCGCTCGGCCACGCGCCGGCTCATGAACACGGCCCCCACCGTGCCCACGGCCAGCGCCAGTGACACGGCCCAGATCAGGCCCGTCAGCAACTGGCCGCGCAGCAGGTAACGGTCGGTCATGTCATGCCCGACCAGCAGCCAGCCCACATCAGGCACGGGAATGATCACGGCCACGGCCTGGCGTTTGCGGCCGGGATCGCTGCGGGCCTTGATGTCGAATTCCACCCAACCGGGGGCGGCGTCGCCGGCCGGCCAGTTGGCCAGGTTGCCGGCGATGATGTCGTAGCTGGGCGTGGTCAGGGCATAGATCATGTCCGTGCGCCCGTCGGATGCGCGTTCCGACACCAGACGCAGCAGGCCGATGCGCCCCCGCTCGGTCAGCGCCTGGTTCAGTTCCTCCACCTCGCGCAGCACGGTTTCTTCCGTGTGGCGGTTGATGAAACCGGCCGTGAACCAGTAGACGACGGCCAGCACCACCACCACCGACAGGGTGAACAGCCCCAGATGGAAGGCCGCCAGCCGGAAGGACGTGGTGCGCAGGAATGACGTGCTGCGCAGGAAGCTGAACCTACTCACGGATCACATATCCCGCCCCGCGCACCGTATGGATCAGGGGGACCGGATGGTCCTTGTCGATCTTCTGGCGCAGCCGGGCGATATGCACGTCGATGACATTGGTCTGCGGATCGAAATGATAATCCCAGACATTTTCCAGCAGCATGGTGCGCGTCACCACATTGCCGGCATTGCGGATCAGATATTCCAGCAGCTGGAATTCGCGCGGCAGCAGGTCGACGGTCTTGCCCGCCCGCTTCACGCTGCGCGCCAGCAGATCCATCTCCAGATCGGCGATCTGCAATTTGGTGACGGGGGCCGCCGCCCCGCCGCGCGACCGGCGCTGCATCACCTCCAGCCGGGCCAGCAGCTCGGCAAAGGCAAAGGGCTTGGTCAGGTAATCATCGGCCCCGGCACGCAACCCCTTCACCCGGTCATCGACGCTGCCCAGCGCCGACAGGACCAGGGCCGGCGTGTCATTGCCCGTGGTGCGCAGCACCTCCAGCAGCGACAGCCCGTCACGGCCGGGCAGCATACGGTCCACGATCAGCGCGTCATAGGGCTCGCTGGCCGCCAGGAACAGCCCGTCGCGGCCATTATCGGCATGGTCCACCACATGCCCGGCCTCTTTCAGGCCTTTGACCAGATAATCGGCGGTGGCGCGGTCGTCTTCGATGACAAGGATCTTCATGATGCGCGCATCCTAAACCGGGACGGGTGGGGAAGACAAACGCCGTCGCCTGTTGATGTTCTTCCCTCATGGCTCTGGCTTCCTATCCCCCTGCCCCCCCGCTTTCCCCGCGAAAGCGCATAGGCGCTAACCTAGCCAATCGCACCCTACGTGCCTCCCCCGCGAAAGCGGGGGTCCAGGGGCCAAGGGCACCCAAGCGTCGTTCCTGTGGCCTTGGCTTGTCCCCTGCTTTTCCCCGCCTCCCCCGCGAAAGCGCATAGGCGCTAACTTAGCCAATCGCACCCTACGTGCCTCCCCCGCGAAAGCGGGGGTCCAGGGGCCAGGGGCACCAAAGCGCTGGGATAATCCCCCCTGGATCCCCGCTTTCGCGGGGAAGGCACCTTTGTGCGAGCTTTCGCCTCTGTGCTCTCTGAGGGAACATCAAAAAAGATATGGCCGGGCGGTGGGGGCCGCCCGGCCACAGGGGACGAGAGAGACTACGATGTACTGCTGCCAAGAGGGGTGCGGCGGGGACCGGAGAGTGGGGAAGCGGTCCCCGCCAACCTCTCATATGGACCGAGGGGCGGGGGGTGTGGGGCTCGGGTGCCCGTCGATCCATGACTGCACCTTATCTTCGGCCCGCTGACAGCCACCTTTCGGGAAGATGAACAAAGTTTCATCTGTCCACCCCTTGAATCCCGGGCCGATGAACCGACAATCGGCCCCCTGTTGTTGATGACAGCAAATTCATGCGCCTGTCAGGACCCTGTGGGCAGACCCATGTCAGGCTGCAACCATCGAAATCGGGACCGGCCAGAACCGGTGCCCCAGGCAGTAAAGAATGGAGACCAAGATGTCGCTTGCCACCGCACGGAGCTTCCGCCGCAATCTGGCCATGGCCCTGCTGGCCGGTACCGCCCTGCTGGCCCCCGCGACGATCCAGACCGCCCATGCGGCCCCGGCGGAAGTGATGGCCAATGGCGGTGTCGCCGATCTGGTGGAGCGTGTGTCGCCCGCCGTGGTGACCATCACCGCCGCCCAGACGGCCCCGACCCGCGCCAATGCCCGCGATCTGCCGCCGGGGTTCGAGGAATTCCTGCGCCGCTTCGGCGTGCCGGGCCTGCCGGGTCAGGGTGGCCGCGGCGAAGGCCGTGGCGCCCCCGTGGCCCGGGCGCTGGGCTCCGGCTTCGTCTTCGACAGCACAGGCTATGTCGTCACCAACCGCCATGTCATCGCCGACGCCGATCAGGTCACCATCTCCTTCAGTGACGGGACGGAACGGGAGGCGGAAATCATCGGCGAGGATGAACGCACCGATCTGGCCGTACTGAAGGTGAAGACCGACAAGCCGCTGCCCGCCCTGAAATTCGCCGACAGCGACAAGGTGCGCGTGGGCGATGTGGCCGTGGCCGTGGGCAATCCGTTCGGTCTGGGCGGCACGGTGACGGCGGGCATCGTCTCGGCCCGGTCGCGCAATATCGGCTCCGGCCCCTATGATGATTACCTGCAGCTGGATGCCTCCATCAATTCCGGCAATTCCGGCGGCCCCACCTTCAATTTGGGCGGAGAGGTGATCGGCATCAACACGGCCATCTTCACCCCCAATGGCGGGTCGGTCGGCATCGGCTTCGCCATCCCGTCCAACCTGGCCAAGCCCGTGGTGGAAGCGCTGAAGCAGGATGGCAAGGTGGAGCGCGGCTGGCTGGGCGTGAACCTGCAGGCGGTCACCAAGGAATTTGCCGACAGTCTGGGCCTGGCCAAGGAAGGCGGCGCCCTGATCGCGGCGGTGGAACCGAAAAGCCCGGCGGAAAAGGCCGGCCTGAAGGCGGGTGACGTGGTGCTGTCGGTCGGTGGCAAGCCCATCAAGGACACCCGTGATCTGGCCCGCAATGTCGGCATGGTCAAGCCCGGCAGCAAACTGGATCTGGCCGTCTGGCGCGATGGCAAGGAAAAGACCCTGACCGTGGCCGTCGAACAGGCCCCCGGCCAGCCGCAGCAGCGTCTGGCCCGGAACGAGGTGCAGAAGCAGGAAGGCGAAGAAGTGGCCGGCCTGAAACTGTCCAGCCTGACCGGCCCCTGGCGCCAGCGTCTGCGTCTGGCCGATGACGCGACCGGCGTTGTCGTCCTGGATGTGGGCGACGGGGTGGAGGGCTTGCGTCCCGGCGACATCATCACATCCGTCAACAACAACCCCGTCAACCAGCCGGGCGACGTGGCCGCCCAGGTGAAGGCAGCATTCAAGGCCGGCCGCAAGAACGCCCTGGTCCAGGTGAAGCGCGGCGACGCCACCGCCTTCCTGACCATCCCCGTTACCCAGGGGTGATGGGGGGAAGCCCCCCTGGCTCTCCTTGCCAACTTCCCTGCCCCACCCTCATTGCCTCCCCCACCCTCACCACCCTCACTGCCTCCCCCACCCTCACTGCCTCCCCCACCCTCACTGCCTCCCCCACCCTCACTGCCTCCCCCACCCTCACTGCCTCCCCCACCCTCATTGCCTCCCCCGCGAAAG
>CALRTC020000028.1:0-86851 GCA_943371025.1 Hydrogenophaga intermedia | reverse complement strand
ATGACGGCCAGGGCCAGTTCCCGGCGGGACCGCGGCGGCAATGTGCCCACGGCCTCCGTCACGCCCACAGCCGGTGCGCCGGCCGCGGCCCCCACCAATGCCGTGGCCGTGGCCATGACGCCGACCTGATGCTTGCCAAAGGCCACATGGGTGATCTCCAGCCCGGCGGCGACCCCCGCTCCCAGCGCCTGCACCTGTTCACGCAGCCGCATCAGCACTTCCCGTCGCGCGCGCTCCACCAGCCGCTGATCATGGATCAACCGGCCGCCCAAAAGGCGGCGGATGCGGGCATGGAAAAGGCCCAGCGGTGCCGGTGACATTACCACTTCGGCCTGGACCAGATGCGGCCGCCCACCTGTTCCCGCCGGTGGCGGACCGGGCAGCAGCAGGATACCGGCCAGCACCCGCCCGGCCTCCGCCAGCCGCCGGTCATGGCGGCGTTCATGCCCGATCCCGATCAGCACGAACAGGCAGTTGAACAGCAGGATGAAGGCGATGACCAGAACGGCCCACCAACCGGCACCGAACTGTGTCCAGTCGAAGGTGAACCAGAACAGCAGCCAGTCGATGACGGTCTGGCTGTTCATGGCGGGGGCATGTCCGCTTCGGGCGCCAGCTCAACGGCCGTGCCATAGGCCAGCACCTCCGCCGCCCCGCTGCCGATATTGGCCGTACCATAACGGACGGACAGGACGGCATTGGCGCCCAACTCTTCGGCCGCTGCCCGCATGCGGGCCGTCGCTTCTTCCCGCGCTTCGTTCAGCAGTTCGGTGTAGCCGCGCAGTTCCCCGCCCACCAGTTCCTTCAGGCCGGCCATGATATCCCGGCCCAGATGCTTGGACCGGACCGTGCTGCCCTGCACCAGCCCCAGATGACGCACGATGCGAAAACCCGACGGCGCATCCATCGTCGACAGGATCATGTTTTCCCCGCTGCCCCAGCCGTTCTTGTCATTGGCCGTCAGCATGGCAGCATCGGGCGAAGGCAGCAACGGCATGCCCCCCGGTGGACCGGCGCCCACCGGGGGAAATTGGCCCGACGACAGGGTGCCGGATCAGCCGGCAGCCGTCATCAGGAAGGCGTTCAGCTTGTTGCCGTCCGGATCGCGGAAATAGGCGGCATAGAAGCTGTCGCCGCGCGGGCCCGGCGGGCCCTCGCAGGTGCCGCCCAGCGACAGGGCCAGATCATAAAGCCGCTTCACCTGATCCTGGTCCTTCGCCTCGAACGCCACCATGACGCCGTTGCCGACCGTGGCCGGGTTGCCGTCATAGGGCTTCATCAGCGCCACACCGGCCCCGCCATTGGGCGTGCCCCAGGCGATGCCGGTGGGGAATTCCATCATCCGGCCGGTGCCCAGTTCCTTGGCAATGGCGTCATAGAAGGTGGCGGCCCGCGCCAGGTCGTTGGTGCCCAGCGTCACATATCCGATCATTGTTTCCCCCAATTCCTGCTCCGGTACAGCACCGGGCGTGATGGGAACAATACGCGAACATTGTGACGCTGCCGAGTCATTTCACCGCAGAAATAAAGCACCGCGCCTTCAGCTTGGCAAAGGCATCGGCGCGGTGGCTGATCTTGTGCTTCAGGTCGGGATCCATCTCCCCGCAGGTGATGTCGTATCCGTCGGGAATGAAGATCGGATCATAGCCAAAGCCGCGGGTGCCGCGTGCCGGGAAGGTCAACCGCCCTTCGAATCGGCCTTCCACCGCCTCCACATGCCCGTCGGGCCAGGCCAGCGCCAGGGCACAGATGAAGGCGGCGCGGTCGCCCTTGCGGTCAGGTGATGCCGCCAGCGCCGTGCGCACCTTTTCCATGGCCAGCGTGAAATCCTTGGTCGGCCCGGCCCAGCGCGCGGAATAGACGCCGGGATCGCCGCCCAGCCCTTCCACCGACAGGCCGCTGTCATCGGCCAGCGCCGGCCGGCCCGAAGCCACGGCAGCCGCCCGCGCCTTCAGCATGGCATTGCCGATATAGGTCGTCTCCGTCTCCTCCGGCTCCCCCAGGCCCAGCTCGCCGGCGCTGGGGAAGCGGGAGACATGCTCCTTCAGCAGGGCCGCGATCTCCGGCACCTTACCCTTGTTGTGGGTGGCGATCACCAGCGTGTCGCCGGTGAAGGGGCGGGGGATGGTCATGGGGGCTCCGGTCAGATTCCGCCAAAAAGGAAGTCCAAGGCGGCGGTGATGGCGGTGTCCTGGTGGGACAAATTGTGAAGGGGTGTGCCCAGCACGTTCAAGGGGACCGCAGCCAGAAACTGTGTCGCCATCACATATTCGGTCCCGTCCAACAGGAATGTCGGGTTCAAGCGGGTGGCCGGTTTCGGCGCCAGATCCTTTGGCAGCAGCGGCACGACGACGCGCGTATTCAACCCGCGCAAAAGATCTGCCTGCACATCCAGCAGATATCCCGGACCGCCCTTGTTGGCAAAAATCTCGAAGCGCGCCATCAGAACAGCCGCTGGTGTTCCAGCGGCAGCCCGTGGGCGTCAACATAGGCGTTGGAGCTTTCCAGTGCCTCGCGGTTGCGTTCCAGCCAGTCGCGCTCGGCCTTGGTCCGCACCGCTCGTTTGGGCGTCTTGGTTGTCGATGAGGCGGCGGGGTCTGCGGTCTGCATGACAATCTCGAACGGTAGAGGGCGTGCGCTTGACTATAGAATTAAATGGGGGGCAAGCCAACGGGGTCGCGGCTGGCGGCGGCTCCCGACCGTTGGCGAATTTAACCTGCGGGACGGCCGGAGGCTATGAGGAACCCTCGTCACATGCTGCGGTACGCCGCAGCATGTGACCCTACACGACTTGGCGGGTTACAGCCCCAGCGCCTGGCGCTGCAGCACCGTCAGTTCGCCGATCCCCTTGCGGGCCAGGGCCATCAGGGCCATGAACTCGGCTTCCTCGAACGGCTTGTCCTCGGCCGTGCCCTGGATTTCCACGATGCCGCCCTTGCCGGTCAGCACGAAATTGGCGTCGGCACCGGCATTGCTGTCTTCGGCATAATCCAGGTCCAGGACAGGTTCGCCCTGGTACAGACCGCAGGAAATGGCGGCCACCTGATCGATCAGGGGGATATGGGCCAGGGTGCCGATGCGCACCAGATGCTGGAAGGCCAGATGCAGGGCGACATAGGCGCCGGTGATGCTGGCCGTGCGGGTGCCGCCATCGGCCTGGATGACGTCGCAATCGACCTTGATCTGCACCTCGCCCATGGCCTTCAGGTCGGTGACGGCGCGCAAAGACCGGCCGATCAGGCGCTGGATCTCCTGCGTGCGGCCGGACTGCTTGCCCTTGGCGGCCTCACGGTCGGTGCGGGTATGGGTGGACCGGGGCAGCATGCCATATTCGGCCGTCACCCAGCCCTGGCCCTTGCCGCGCAGGAAGGGTGGCACCTTCTCATCCACGCTGGCGGTGCACAGCACATGCGTGTCGCCGAACTTCACCAGGCAGGAACCTTCGGCATGGCGGGAGAAATTGGTTTCCAGGCTGACGATGCGCAGCTGGTCGGCCAGACGGCCGGACGGGCGGGACATGGTGGCTCTTCCGTTCTTGTCACGATCTTTGAAAGCCATTCCTCTTAGCAATGGCGACGCCCCTTCGTCCATCCCGACGGCCAGCGTCGCTCCATTGATTTGCACCGCCGCCCCCACTACTCTTTTGCCTGTCGCGTCACGGAAGGAACCCGAAGGGCCGGATGATCAGCGAGCTGAACCAGCGGTCGCGGGAAATTTTCCGCCAGATCGTCGAAGCCTATGTCCAGACGGGTGAACCGGTGGGGTCGCGGACCCTGTCGCGCCGCCTGTCCGCCAGCCTGTCGCCGGCGACCATCCGCAATGTCATGGCCGACCTGGAGGAGCTGGGCCTGCTGATGGCTCCCCACACCTCGGCTGGGCGCGTGCCCACCGATGCCGGCCTGCGCCTGTTCGTCAATGGCTTGCTGGAGGTGGGCGATCTGACGGAGCGGGAGCGGGAGGATATCGAGGTCACCTGTTCCGCCCGTGGCCGTTCCGTGCCGGAGGTGCTGGAGGAGGCGACGAACCTGCTGTCGGGCCTGTCGTCCTGCGCGGGGCTGGTGCTGGCGCCCAAGACCGACCGGCCGCTGAAGCATATCGAGTTCGTCAACCTGTCGCCCGGCCGCGCCCTGGTCGTGCTGGTAACGGAGGATGGGCTGGTGGAAAACCGGGTGGTGGAGGTGTCCACGGGCCTGCCGCCATCGGCCCTGCAGATGGCGTCCAACTATCTGAATGCCCGCGTCGTCGGCCGCACCCTGTCGGAAGCCCGCGCCTTCATCCAGAAGGAGATGGAGGAGCAGAAGACCCAGCTGGACGAACTGACCCGCAAGGTCGTGGAGACGGGGCTGGCCACCTGGTCCGGGGCGCGGGGCAGCCAGGGCTATCTGATCGTGCGCGGTCAGGCCAGGCTGCTGGAGGATGTCACCGCCATTTCCGACCTGGAACGCATCCGGTCCCTGTTCGAAGCGCTGGAAACGCGTGAGCAGATGGTGAAGATGCTGGACGCGACCGGCAAGGCGGAGGGTGTGCAGATCTTCATCGGGGCGGAGAACAACCTGTTTTCCCATGCCGGCTGTTCGATGATCGTCAGCCCCTATGCCAACACCAAGGACCAGATCGTCGGTGCCATCGGCGTCATCGGTCCCACCCGCATCAATTACGCCCGCATCATTCCCATGGTCGATTATACCGCCAAGGTCATCGGCCGGTTGATGGGCTGACCCCTTGCGGGCCATGGGGGTCCGACCCTATTTCTGGGTGGACACTCTCGACAGAATGTTTAATCCCGCCTAAACCAGGGGGCCGCCGGGCATCCACCCCTTGTCCGGCGCCCGCACCAGGTAAATTCCGAAGGCTCGATCCGCTATGACCGATACGATCAATACCCACGACAGCGACACCAGCGCCGCCGCCGAAACGGTCAATCCGGCGTCCGAGGCCGCGGCCGATCCGGCCCGCGTCGCCCAGCTGGAGGCGGAGGTCGCATCCCTGAAAGACCAGATTCTGCGCGCCCTGGCCGAGACCGAGAATGTGCGCCGCCGCGCCGAGCGGGAGCGCGAGGACACGTCCAAATATGCCGTTTCCAAGTTCGCCAAGGAACTGCTGGCCGTGGCGGACAATCTGCGCCGCGCCGTGGAAGCGGTGGCCCCCGACGTGCGTGAGAGCAACCAGGCCGTCGGCAACCTGCTGACGGGCGTGGAAGCGACGGAGCGCCAGTTGCTGGCCGCCTTCGATCGCGCCGGCATTGCCAAGGTGGAGGCGCTGGGCGCCCCGGCCGACCCGAACTTCCATCAGATCATGATGGAGATCGAGAATACGGGTAAGCCCGCGGGCACCGTGGTGCAGGTGCTGCAGGCTGGCTACACGATCCATGGCCGCCTGCTGCGCGAAGCCATTGTCGGCGTCGCCAAGGGCGATGTCGGCGGGCATGTGAACACCAGCGCCTGATTAGCCTCCCCCCCCCCGTGGCGGATGCGTTCGCCCTGTGCTTGGGGGAACATGAAAATCGCTTTTGATCGGTTACGATCAAAAGCGATTGCAGGCTGGCGACCGCCGGCCCGCCGCGCGTGCGGCGTAAGCCAAGCCAACGGAGTTGGCGCCCGGCGTTTGAGGGAACATGAATATAAAAGGCCCCCGCCGATATCCGGCGGGGGCCTTTTATATTCACCACGCAAGGACCGGTCACGGCTGCCAGTCGCGCACCCCGTATTTGGCCAGGATGGTGGCCAGCTGCCCGCTCTTGCGCAACTCCACCATCTTGGTGTCGATCAGCTTCACATAGGTGGCGCTGTTCGGATCCTTGGGTGAGAAGCCGATGGACACTTCCGACTGGTCGCCCAGAGAATGATAGGTGAACAGGTTGCGATAGCCCTTCGATTCCAGCAGGAAATCGATCACGTTGCTGTCTTCGACCATGGCGTCGATCTTGCCATCAATCAGCAGGTTGACCAGTTCCTCGGTCACATCGTCGCCCGACACCTGCACCATGTTGGGCGAACCCTTGTTGGCGTCGATGAAGGCGTTGACGGCGTCGCTGTAGAAATAGTCCTTGATCGAACCAAAGCGCAGGCTCTTCAGTGATTCAAGGTTGGTGATCTTGAAATCCTTGGTTTCCTTGCCCTTGCGGATGACCAGCGTCGGGCTGGACAGACCCATCGGCGTCTTTGGATAGATCAGATCGCCCGCTTCTTCATGCGTGGCCCCCACGGCGGCAGTCACGGTACCGGCGCGGGTGGCCGCCAGCGCGTCCGTCCATGGCATCAGCGCATAATCGACCTTGTGGCCAGACGACTCCAGCGCCGCCTTGGCGATTTCAACAAGATAGCCGGGACGCACGCCCGGCGCGCAATTGTAGGGGCACCAGCTGTCGGCACGCAACTTCACCTCTTCCGACCGGGCGGGGGCAGCAACATTGCCGGCCAGAAGCAGGGACAGGCCGGCCAAGGCGCAAATTTTCGTGGGAATGGTCCAAATCTTCATGAAAAGTGCCCCTTGCATCCTGACTGAAAACGCGTTGGCGTCATTACGATCTGGTCACGGCGAAGTCAATTGCACGCGACTGCCTGGGGGATCATCTATGCTTTTGCACTGAAATGCGGCAATCGCTTTTTCCGCCGGCGTTCCGGCAACAGCGCCGGTCCTTTGTCCGCAGCCGATGCGGGCATCGGCCGTCGGGGAACGATCGGTTGGCCTGATCCGTTCGCTTGAAAGGGGATGAGGGAGGAAATGGGCCGTTGATCGGATACCGGTACTGGACGGGGTCGCATCGCGCCCCACCCTTTCTGCAACGACAAGGATGAAGGGGCGCATGGAACGGGTGCATCTGTCGGCCTGCATGTCACTGGATGGCCATATCGACATGGTTGGCGGCAGCAGGCCGCTGGTTCTGTCCAGCGAGGAGGATTGCCGCGACATGCATGGCCTGCGGGCAGAGTGCGACGCCATTCTGGTCGGCGCCGGTACCGTGCGGCGGGACGCGCCACGCCTGACCGTGCGCTATCCGGACCTGCTGGAACGCCGCCGGCAGGCGGGATTGCCCGACCATCCTTTGAAGGTGACGGTCACGCGCACAGGTGAACTGGACCCGGCGTCCGCCTTCTTCACCCGGGGTGGGGAGCGGGTGGTCCTGTGCCCTGAACCGGTGCTGGCCGCCACGCGGGCGCGACTGGGCAATGTGGCGACCGTGGCGGGTCTGGACGGGACGGACAGCCGCGCCATCCTGGACCGCCTTTCGGCATTGGGCGTGCGCCGTCTGCTGGTGGAAGGGGGGACGGAACTGCTGACACGGTTCCTGGCCGATGGCGCTTTCCACCATCTGCGTCTGGCCGTGGCACCGTTCCTGGTCGGGCAGGATGCGGCCCCGCGCCTGGCCGGGTCCGGGCGCTTTCCCTTCGGGCCCGACCACCGGCTGCGCATCCGCGCCACCCGGCTGCTGGGCAATGTCTGTGTCATCGATATGGATAATCCCGACCGGGTTCCGTGAAGGGGCTGGGTCCGCGCAGCGGCAGCGTGACCGCCCCCAGCGACAGGCAGGTTGCCAGCGTCAGCAGGGGTGCCGCCAGGTCGCGGCGACGGGCCGGAGGAAGCAGCCGGGCCAGCAACAGACCGGGCGACAGACGGCTGCGCGGCCGTTGCAGAACGGCCAGAATGGTCAGCAAGGCGCGTTCATCCAGCGACAGGGCGGAGCGGCAGCCATTGCCGATATCGGGTCGCCCGGCAGGATAGAGATGCAATTGCTCCAGCGCCTCTTCCCAGGCCAGCAGGGCATCGGCCCAGCCACCGGGCAGCAGGCGCCGGAACTCCAGCTCCACCTCCTGCCAGCGGAACCGCCCATGACGCCAGCGCCGCGCCGACCAGAGCAGCAATTGTTCCCCCCGCGACAGGGTGAAGACGGTGCCGCCGGCCTGCTGTTCGGTCAGCGACGCGACGCGGGCCGCGTGGCTGTCGGGATCTGGTGCCGGTGCCGTGCCGGGTGCCGCCGCTGCCAGATCTGGCCACCACAGGGCTTCGCCATTCATTGACGCCTCCATCTTCGGGGTTGATGGAAGAAGCTTATTGCGAGTCATTCGCAATTGCAAATGATTCTCAACGGCCAACTGCCTCTCGCCATACTATGCGAATGGCTCTCATTGGCATCTTGACAGCGACCGGATGGCTGCCGACATATCGGGCAGTCCCCGCCGCTTGGCTGGATCTATCGCCCCGGCCGCACGGCCGGCACTGTCGCCAGGAGCCGAAGAAGATGAAGATGTTTTTCCGCCGCACGCTGCTGCGATCGCTGGCCCTGCCCCTGCTGGGTGCCGGTCTGGGTCTGTCCCTCATTGCGGGACCGGCCGCGCGGGCGCAAGCGGCGGAGGTGAACATCTATTCCTCGCGCCATTACGACGCCGACAAGTTGCTCTACGCCGCCTTCGAGAAACAGACGGGCATCCAGGTCAATGTCATCGAAGGCAAGGATGACGAGCTGATCGAACGGCTGAAGGCCGAAGGGCGTAACAGCCCGGCCGATGTGCTGCTGGCTGTGGATGCCGGCCGCCTGTGGCGCGCGCAGAATGCCGACGTGCTGCAAGCGGTGAAAAGTGCCGTGCTGGAAAAGACGGTGCCCGCCGCCTATCGCGAAAAGGACGGTTACTGGTTTGGCCTGTCGGCCCGCGCCCGTGTCATCATCTATAACAAGGCCACGGTGAAGCCGTCGGACCTGTCGACCTATGAGGATCTGGCCGATCCGAAATGGAAGGGCCGCGTCCTGGTCCGCAGTTCCACCAGCGTCTACAATCAGTCGCTGACCGGCTCCATTCTGGCTGCCCATGGTGCGGAGAAGACGGAAGCCTGGGCCAAGGGCCTGGCTGGCAATTTTGCCCGCAAGCCGCAGGGCGGCGATATCGATCAGATCAAGGCTGTGGCGGCGGGAGAAGGCGATGTCGCCATCTCCAACACCTATTATTTCGCCCGCATGCTGAATTCGACCAACCCGGCGGAAAAGGCGGCGGCGGAAAAGGCGGGCCTGTTCTTCCCCAATCAGGGGGATCGCGGCACGCACATGAACATCTCCGGTGCCGGCGTGGCCAAATACGCCCCCAACCGCGCCAATGCCGTGAAATTCCTGGAGTTTCTGTCCACCCCGGAGGCGCAGAAGATCTTCGCGGAGGCCAATTTCGAATTCCCCGTCGTGGCCGGCATCCCCTCGCATGCGACGGTGGCCGCCTGGGGCGAGTTCAAGCGCGACAGCCTGAATGCAGCCATCTATGGCGAAAACAATGCCGAAGCCCTGAAGATCATGGATCGGGCCGGCTGGAAGTAAGCTGCGCAGTCAAAAAAAGGGGGAGGTGGGTCGTTCGATCCGCCTCCCCCTTTTTTCATCACATCACATAATCGACCGACAGCCAGATCTTGCGCCGGTCGGCAAGCGCCCCGCGCCCGTCAAAATCGGCATATTTCACGCCCGCCGTGATCTTCGGCCCGAATTTCAGGGCCAGTTCGGCATCCCATTCCGTGCCCTGCCTGGCCCCGCCGCGCTCCGCCTCAAAATCATGGTACCAGAGGGCGGTCGACAGGCCGGTGATGCGGCCCCAGGTCAGCTTGGCGTCATGGCCCAACTTGCCATAGGTGTCGACGACGCCATTGGCGGGCGTGGTCAGGAAGGCATCGGCATAGCCCTGGAACTTGTGCAGCGTGGCCAGCGGCGTGGCGAAGCCGCGCACCCCGTCGCCTTCCAGCGACTCGACGCCGACGGTCAGGCCCGTGCCGCCGATGCTGCCCGTCAGTTCACCCGCCAGATAATCCAGCGCGATATTACGGGGATTATGCTTGTAGTCGGTCTGGTGGGCATATTCGCCGACATAAGCCAGGGTCACCGTCCCCAGCGTCTGCTTGCCCGCCAGCCGCGCGCCCACGGTGCGCGTGGTCAGCAGCGGCTGTTCGTTCAGGTCCAGGAAATAGGCATAGCCCGTGATCTTGCCCACAGGCGCCAGGGTGACGGCGGCGTTCAGCAGGTGGGACGTGCCCTCATACTCACCCTGCGGGCTTTCATTGCCGAAGATGCGGTTCACCTGGGTAACCAGGGCATAGTTCAACTCGACATTGGGGATGCTCTTGTTGACCACCCGCAGGGCGTCGAAGGTCTGTTCATTCTGGCGGAAGCCGACGGCGCCGATGAAGCGCTGATTGTCCAGGTTGATGCGCTGGCGACCCAGGGTGACCTGGGTGCCGGGCAGGCCCGTGTAATCCAGTTGCAGGCGGTTCAGTTCCGCGCCGTCCGGGTCGGTGATCAACGGGCGCTTGGTCTTGCCGTTGATGCTGTCATTGAAGGCACCGTTCAGATGGGCCACGCCCTCCATCTCCGCCAGCAGCGACAGGCCCTGCACGGCCGCCGTCTGATAGCCGACACGCGCCCGCATTGTATGGGCCTGTGCGCCTTGCGGCAGCCCGGCCTGATCCACATCCTCGAACCGGTAGCGGGCGTCCAGCAGGAACTTGCCATTGGTGAAGGCATCGGTCAGGTCGGCCGCCTGTGCCGGCAGGCAGGTGAGGCAGAGCGCCAGCGACAGACCGGCCAGGGTGCGCTGACGAAGGGATGCGGATGACGCCTTGTTCTTCTTGGTCATGAAAGGCTCCCATAAAAAAAGGCGTCCGAACAGTCCAGGCGGTCAGCCTGGCTGTTCGGACGCCATTGTCCCGGTGGGCCGTCATCGGCCCGGTTGAAGGGCGCCATCGTGGCGCCACCCCGGTCCGGATTTCAGCAATCCCTGTGCCAGGGCGACGAATGTCGGGATTGTCCGGGAAATAACCGTTTTGCGGGCGCACAGATGAATGCTGCGCCTGCGAAATGGGCAAAGGACGTGAGCAATATGGTTAACGTAATTGCAATAAATCCCATTTGTTGCCGTACAGATCCTGGAACACGGCGACGCTGCCATAGGTCTCGTGCCGCGGTTCTTCCAGGAAGGTGACGCCGGCGGCGACCATGGCGGCATGGTCGCGGACGAAATCGTCGCTATGCAGGAACAGGAAGACGCGGCCACCGGCCTGGTTGCCGATGGCGGCCTGCTGTTCCGGCCCCGACGCCCTGGCCAGCAGCAGGCGCGATTCGGTGGCACCCGGCGGGGCCACCAGCACCCAGCGCTTGCCCCCACCCAGATCATCATCGGCCACCAGGGTGAAGCCCAGCTTGTCGCGATACCAGGCAATGGCCTCGTCATAATCGCGGACCAGCAGGGAAAGGGCGCCGATATGGGGCATGGGGGCGTGTCCTGTCAGGAAGGGGCAGCCAGTTCTAACCGCTGGCACCCCCGGATGCCAGATTCAGCACTTGCCAAACAGAACAAAACAGGAACAATTACCCCATGACCGAGACCATCCCCACCATCGCCGCCCTGCGGGAGCGGCTGTCCATCATGGACCGCATCCGCCCGCCCAAGGGAAGGACGGCACTGTCGCTGGGCCATGGCGCGCTGGACGCGGCCCTGCCGGGCGGCGGGCTGGTGCGGGGCGGGATGCATGAATTCTGGCCGGCACCGGGGGATGCGGCGGCGCATGGCTATGTCGCCTCCCTGCTGTCGGGGCTGGCAGGGGATGGCCCGATCCTCTGGTGCCGGCTGCGTGACCGGGGGGATGCGCTGGGCCTGGCCGACATGCCCTATGGGCCGGGGCTGGCAGCGATGGGTCTGGACCCGTCGCGCCTGATCCTGATCCGGCCCGACAGCCTGGATGATGCGCTGTGGGCGGTGGAGGAGGCGTTGCGCTGCCGTCCCCTGGCCGCCGTCATCGGCGATGGCTTCCTGCCCGGGCCCGTGCCGGGGCGGCGGCTGCAACTGGCGGCAGAGGATGGCGGGATGCTGGGCATCCTGATCCTGCCGCCGCTGGCCCGACCGCCGCCTTCCACGGCACTGACCCGCTGGCGGGTCACATCGGCGCGCGACCGCCCCCCGCATGAAGACGGTGGGGGGCCGCGCTGGACCGTCACGCTGCTGCGGGCACGGGGCGGGGGATCGGGTTCGTGGGAGGTCGCGTGGGATGACACGGCGTTTCGTCTCCGTCTGGCTCAGCCGCTGGCCGACGGACCAGTGGCGGCGGCGGAATAGGGATCAGAAGCTGACGGGCCCGCTGGTCCTGACCCTGGCGGGACAGGGCGGCATCCGGCTTCATGCCGTGGACCCGCTGGCTTCGGCGGACGGGTTGCGGCCCGGCCTGCTGCTGGCCGATGCCCGCGCCCTGGCACCGGGGCTGGTCGCCATGGAGGCTGATCCCGCCGCCGACCGTTCCGCATTGGCCCGGCTGGCCGTCTGGGCCCAGCGCTACACGCCACAGGCCGCCAGCGACGGGCCGGACGGGCTGATCCTGGACATCACGGGCTGTGCCCATCTCTGGGGTGGGGAGGCGGGCCTGCTGGCCGACCTGTCGGCCCGGCTGGGCAAGGCCGGCTTCACCCATCATCTGGGGCTGGGCGACGGGCCGGCCGCCGCCTGGGGCTGGGCCCGGCATCGGCCCGCCGGGTCCGACCCTATCCTGCCGGAAGGCAAGCGCGCCTGGACACAGCTTCTGCCCCTGCCCATGGCGGCCCTGCGCCTGGATGACGGGCTGGTGGCCGATCTGGCGCGGGTGGGGCTGGTGCGGGTGGGCGATGCACACCGGCAGCACCGGGCCCCGCTGACGGCCCGCTATGGCACGGGCATCGGCCGTCGGCTCGACCGCATGCTGGGCCTGTCAGCCGAACCCGTGGCACCGCAGGCCGCACCGCCGCTCTGGCGTGTGCGTCTGTCCTTTGCCGAACCCATCGCCACGCGCGACGCGATCGAGGCGGCGACCCTGTCGCTGCTGCGCGATCTGTGCGTCCGGCTGGAAGGGGCGGGCCGGGGCGCGCGCCGGCTGCTGCTGACCTGTTTTCGCACCGATGCCAGTGTGCAGTCCGTGACCATCGGCGCCGCCCGGCCCAGCCGCGACGCGCCCTCCCTGCTGAAGCTGTTCCGCGAACGGTTCGATCAGGTGGAACCCGGCTTCGGGATCGAGATGATGGAGATGCAGGCGACCTCCACCGATGCCTTCACGGCCGAACAGGCGGGGCTGGCCGTGGGCGGGGGCGATGCCTTCGCCCTGACCGCCCTGCTGGACCGGCTGGTCAACCGGCTGGGGGAAGATCGGGTGGGCCGCCCCTGCCCCCGCGACACGCATCGGCCGGAACGGATCATGGAACTGACCGGGGAGATGGAGGGACCGGAGTTGCCGCTGGACCCCGCCCCTGCCCCTCTGGCCCCTTCCCCCCTGGCCCGCCCGGAACGGGACGCGGGAGAGGATGGGGGCGACGGGGCCAGGAAGCCCTGGCCCAAGGCGGCGCCCCGCCGGCCCACGCCCACCCGCACCCGCATCTGGCGGATGGAGGGGCCGCGGCCCCTGCTGCTGCTGCATCCGCCGGAGCGGGTGGAGGTGGCGGAACCTGCCCTGCTGTCCTGGCGCGGGCGGCCCTTGCGCCTGGACTGGCTGGAGGGGCCGGAACGCATCCGCCCCGACTGGTGGCGGGCCCGCACCGGCCCGACGCGGGATTATTACCGCGCGCAACTGGCCGATGGCCGCCGCGTCTGGCTGTTCCGCACGGCCGATGACCGGGGCCATTGGTATCTGCACGGGCTGTGCGCATGACCGGCCCCGCCTATGCCGACCTGCAGGTCACCAGCAATTTCAGTTTCCTGCGCGCAGGATCCCACCCACATGAACTGGTGCTGGCCGCCGCATCCCTGGGCCGGCGGGCCATCGCCATCACCGACCATGACACGCTGGCCGGGGCCGTGCGCATGCACACGGCCTGCAAGCAGCAGCGGATAAGGCTGGTGGTGGGCTGCCGGCTGACGCTGTCCGACGCGCCGCCCGTGCTGTGCCACCCGACCGACCGCGCCGCCTATGGACGGTTGACGCGGCTGCTGACGCGGGGCAAGCGGCGGGGCGGCAAGGGGGAATGCCACCTGACCCTGGCCGATCTGGCCGACGCGGCGGAAGGGCAGATCCTGTCCGTGCTGGCGCCTGAAGGCCGCGCGACGCCCCGGCGGCTGGAGGAACTGGCCCGACAGCTGGAGCGGTTCAGGGCGCTGCCGGCGGCGGGGCTCTATCTGGCCGTGGCCCCGCTTTACCAGGGATATGACCGGTCACGCCTGCTGCGGCTGGGGGAACTGGCCGACCGGATGGGGGTGGGACTGCTGGCCACGCAGGATGTGCGTTATCACCATCCGGACCGGCAGCGGCTGCACGATATCCTGACCTGCATCCGCCATGGCCGGACCCTGGCCGATGCCGGCCGCACCCTGTCGCCCCATGCCGAACATTATCCCAAGCCGGCCGAGGCCATGGCGGCCCTGTTCGCCGACCGGCCCGACGCGCTGGCCAATTCCGTCGCCATCGCCGATCGCTGCCGCTTCAGCATGGACGAACTGCGCTATGACTATCCCATTGACCCCATCCCGTCGGGCCTGACCCCGCAGCAGGAGATGGAAAGGCTGGCCCTGGAAGGGGCACAGCGGTTTTATCCGCAGGGCGTGCCGGAAAAGGTGCGAAAGCTGCTGGAATATGAATTCACCCTGATCGGGGAACTGGACTACGCGCCCTATTTCCTGACGGTGCATGACATTGTGCGCTTCGCCCGGTCGCGCGACATCCTCTGCCAGGGGCGGGGATCGGCGGCCAATTCCGCCGTCTGCTACTGCCTGGGCATCACGTCCGTCGATCCCACCATCAACGACCTGCTGATCGAACGCTTCATCTCCAAGGAGCGCGGCGAACCGCCCGACATCGATGTCGATTTCGAGCATGAGCGGCGGGAGGAGGTGATGCAGTACATCTACACCAAGTATGGCCGTGACCATGCCGGACTGGTGGCCACCGTCATCTGCTACCGCTCCCGCATGGCCATCCGGGAGGTGGGCAAGGTGCTGGGCCTGTCGGACGATGTCATCGGCGCCCTGGTCCGTCTGGGCTGGAACCGCCATGGCATCAGCCATGAAGGCGTGGCGCGGGAGGCGGGACTGGACCCGTCCGACCCGCTGCTGACCCTGTGCATGGACTTGGCCTATGACCTGCGCGGCTTTCCCCGGCATCTTTCGCAGCATGTGGGCGGCTTCGTCATTTCCCGGTCGCGCCTGGACGAACTGGTCCCCATCGAGAATGCGGCCATGGAGGACCGCACCGTCGTCGAATGGGACAAGGATGATGTGGAGGCGCTGGGCCTGCTGAAGATCGATGTGCTGGCGCTGGGCATGCTGTCCTGCCTGCGCCGGGGGCTGGACATGCTGGGCCAGCGCCTGGGCCGGCCGCTGGCCCTGACCGACATCCCCGATGGGGACCGGGACACCTATGACATGATCTGCCGGGCCGACACGATCGGCGTGTTCCAGATCGAAAGCCGGGCGCAGATGTCCATGCTGCCCCGCCTGCGCCCACGTATATTCTATGATCTGGTGATCGAGGTGGCCATCGTCCGGCCCGGTCCCATCCAGGGCGACATGGTGCATCCCTATCTGCGCCGTCGCCGGGGGGACGAACCTGTCACCTATCCCAAACCGGAATTGGAAGAAGTGCTGGGCCGGACCCTGGGCGTGCCGTTGTTCCAGGAACAGGCCATGCGCATGGCCATTGTCGCCGCCGGTTTCTCCCCCGGCCGGGCGGACCAGTTGCGCCGGGCCATGGCCACCTTCAAGAAGACGGGCGGGGTGGAGGCATTCAAGGCGGAATTCATCCAGGGCATGATCGGCCGGGGCTATGATCCCGACTATGCCGCCCGTTGCTTCAAGCAGATCGAAGGTTTCGGCAGCTATGGCTTCCCGGAAAGCCATGCCGTCAGCTTCGCGCAGCTTGCCTACGCCTCCTCCTGGCTGAAATGCCACCACCCGGCCATCTTCGCCTGCGCCCTGCTGAACAGCCAGCCCATGGGTTTCTACCAGCCGGCCCAGATCGTGCGCGACGCGGTGGAGCATCGGGTGGAGGTGCGGCCCGTCGATATCAACCGGTCGGAATGGGATTGCACGCTGGAGGAAGGGCGCGGCGGCCCGGCCCTGCGCCTAGGGTTTCGGCAGGTGAAAGGCATGCGCGAAGATGCGGCCATCGCCATCGCGCGCGAACGGGCCGGTGGTTATGACACGATCCGCGACCTGTGGCGGCGCACCGGCCTGCCCGTCGGTGTGCTGGAACGGCTGGCCGATGCCGACGTCTTCGCCAGTCTGGGCCAGGACCGACGCCAGGCTCTGTGGGAGGTGAAGCGCCTGGGCGGCAAGCCGCTGCCCTTGTTCCAGGCGGCCGACCTGTCCCGCCGCCTGGGCGACAACCGCCCGCCCGTCGATATGGGGGACGAACCGGAGGTGGAATTGCCGGCCATGAGCCTGGGCGAACAGGTCTGGACGGACTATCGCACCCTGTCCCTGACCCTGCGTTCCCACCCGCTGGCCCTGCTGCGCCCCGCCATGACGGGGCTGGGCATGGGCACGACGGAGGCGCTGCGCCATGCCAAGCCCGGCACCATGGTCACCGTCGCCGGCCTGACCCTGGTGCGGCAGCGGCCGGGCACAGCATCGGGCGTCATCTTCGTGACGCTGGAGGATGAGATGGGCATCGCCAATCTGGTCGTCTGGCCATCGGTGATGGAACGCAACCGCCGTACCCTGATGACGGCCACCCTGATGGGCGTGCGCGGGCGGTTGCAGCGGGAGGGCGAGGTGATCCATGTCGTGGCCGACCGGCTGTTCGACCTGTCATCGCACCTGTCGGCCCTGAGCCCCGGCGGGGCGCCCGCCAACGACATCCCCCTGCCCGATGCCATTCCCGCCCAGGTGTTTGGGGAGGGGCGGAATTTTCACTGAGGGAGAGCGGGGGGTTACAGCCCTTGCACGCCCGTCCGTTCGGCCTGTTCCAGGAACCATTGCCCGGCCGGCCCCGGGGCCTGATCGGCGCGGCGGATGGTGACCAGCGGCAGGCGCGGCATGCCGGCGGCCCCGTCCCAGCTACGTACGGGCAAGGTCACCAGCCGCCCCGCCGCGATATCGGCCTGCACCATGTGCAGCGGCATGCTGCCCCAGCCCAGTCCCGCCAACAGCAACGCGTGCTTGGCCCCCAGATCGGCGATGCGCCAGGTGGTGGTGGCGGCGACACCGTAATCCCGTCCTTCCGTCATCTCCGACCGGTCGGTCAGCACCAGTTGCAGATGGTCGCGCAGATCATCTTCCGTCAGGGATCGGGCCAGACTGGCCAGCGGATGGGCGGGGGCCGCCACCGGCACCAGCCCGATTTCCCCGATCGGTGCGCGGACCAGGGCCGGCGTGTCGCTGGCAAAGGCCGTGACGATGCCGATTTCCGCCGCCCCGCCGATCACCGCCTGGGATGCCGCCCCCAACGTTTCCACCAGCACCCGGGTGCGCACCGACGGGAATTGCCGCTGCAACCCGCCCAGCATGGACACGGCCAGGGTCATGGGCACCATGCTGTCGATGACGATGGCCAGTTCCGCCTCCAGCCCCCGGCGCAACCCCACCGCCTGGGCGCGGAAGGCGTCCACCTCCGCCAGCACCCGCCGGGCGCGCGACAGCAGGGCCGCACCCGCCGGGCTCAAGACCGGGCGATAGGCGCTGCGGTCGAACAGCGTCACCTGCACCTGATCCTCCAGCTTGGCGATGCTGTAGGTGACAGCCGATTGCGCGCGGTTCAGCTGTCGGGCGGCAGCGGAAAAGCCGCCCGCATCGGCGACCGTGACGAAGACCAGGAACTGGTCCAGCGACAGGGCATCCATCGCCGCAACTCCATCAGATAATCAGATGATCTTCTACAAAACATTATCAGTTATCTGGCGGGACCGCGTGCCTATCTTAGGTCTTGAGAAACAGACACCCTGTCTGCGGAGGATTTGATGACCGCGCACCGCCAGCCCGCCCTGTTCATCCCCCATGGGGGTGGGCCCTGCTTCTTCATGGATGACCCGCACGGCATGTGGAAGGGTATGGGCGATTTCCTGCGCCATCTGGCCGACAGCCTGCCGGAACGGCCCACGGCCATCCTGGTCGTGTCCGGCCATTGGGAGGAAAAGGGCTTCGCCTTCACATCCGCCAAGGCGCCGTCACTGTTCTATGATTATTACGGCTTTCCGGCCCACACCTATGAACTGCGCTATGACGCGCCCGGGGCGCCGGAACTGGCGGCCCGTGCCGTGGACCTGCTGACCAAGGCCGGCTTTGCGGCCAAGGTCGATGCCGATCGCGGCCTGGACCATGGCGTTTTCATCCCGCTGAAGGTGGCCTTCCCCGATGCCGATATTCCCGTGGTGGAAATGGCGCTGGACCGGTCGCTGGACCCGGCCCTGCATGTCGCGGCCGGTAAAGCCCTGGCGCCCCTGCGCGACGAAGGCGTGCTGATCGTCGGCTCGGGCATGAGCTTCCATAACATGCGCGCCTATGGCGACCCGCGCGCCACGCCCATGTCGCAGGCCTTCGACGCCTGGCTGACCGGGGCTGTGGAACAGGATGCGGCTGGTCGGGCCCAGGCCCTGGCCGGCTGGGCGCAGGCGCCGGGCGGCCGTTTCTCACACCCGCGGGAGGAACATCTGCTGCCGCTGATGGTGGCGGCAGGGGCCAGCACCGAACCGGGACGGAAGATCTATGGCGAGGTCGTGATGCGCACGGCCCTGTCGGGCTTCCGCTTCGATTGATTGAGGCGGGGGCCCAAGAAAAAGGGCAGGTTGGACGCGCCAACCTGCCCTTTATTCGTACCGCATGCAAAAGGTCGGGGCGTCAGCCCAGGCCCTTCTGGCCCATATCCAGGAACTTCTGGCGGCGGTTCTGGCGCAGCGTGGCACCGTCCTGGCCGCGCAGACCTTCCAGCGCATCCTCGATGGCGTTGCCCAGGGCGCTGATCGTCTCTTCCTGGCGGCGATGGGCACCGCCGATCGGCTCCATCACCACACGGTCGATGACGCCCAGTTCCTTCAGGTCCTGTGCCGTCAGGCGCAGGGCCTGGGCGGCATCGGCGGCATTGGTGGCCGACCGCCACAGGATCGACGCGCAGCCTTCCGGCGAAATCACCGAATAGATCGAATGTTCCAGCATCAGCACGCGGTCGGCGGCAGCGATGGCAATGGCCCCGCCCGATCCGCCCTCGCCGATGATGGTCGACACCATGGGCACGGTCAGACGCAGGCAGCTTTCGATTGACTTGGCGATGGCTTCCGCCTGACCGCGTTCTTCGGCCGACACACCGGGGAAGGCGCCGGCCGTATCGACCAGCGAGATCACGGGCAGGCCGAACCGGTCGGCCATGGCCATCAGGCGCTGGGCCTTGCGATAGCCCTCAGGCTTGGCCATGCCGAAATTGTGCCGCACGCGGCTTTCGGTATCGTTACCCTTTTCCTGCCCGATCACGACGACGGAACGGCCGCGGAAACGGCCCAGCCCGCCGATGACGGCGCGATCCTCCCCGAACAGGCGATCGCCGGCCAGCGGCGTGAAGTCGGTGATCAGCGCCTCGACATAGTCAAGGCAATGCGGCCGGTTGGGGTGGCGTGCCACCTGCACCTTCTGCGCCGGGGTCAGCTTGGCATAGGTGGCGCGCAGCAGCTTGTCCACCTTGTCCTGAAGCTTCTTCACCTCGTCAGCGATGTTCAGGTCGCCGCCATCGGCAAGGTGGCGCAGCTCCTCGATCTTGGATTCCAGCTCCGCGATCGGCTTTTCGAATTCCAGGAAATGCATCGACGTGACTGTTCCGCCCTTGGCACTGAAGCGGGCTGATTAGCATGAGATGGGGCCGAGGGCCATAGTGTGCGTGCGCAGAGGTGGGCTGAGGCAGTTTCCGTTACGGAAGGCCTTCATCCCAGGGGGCATTAATCCAGCAAGCGCACGGGATCGCCGGCCTTAATGGTGCCGCCCTGTTCCACGCGGGCATAGACGCCGCAGACGACATGATCGAAACCGCTTTTCAGCGCCTTCAGCAGGGCCATGTCACGTTCGCCATTGGCGGGGTTCACCTCCACCGCTGCACAGCGGGTGGTGGTCTTGAACACGGACAGCACCGTGTCGCCGATGGCGATGCGCTTGTCGACCCACGCCATCTCCGCCCAGGGGGCCAGCCCCGCCAGATGCAGGTTGGCGCGGAAACGCAGGGGATCGACAGGGCGCTGCGTCACCCGCTCGATATCCTTGACCGAGGCCAGATTGATCAGGGACACGGCCTTGTCCGGGATGTCGGTGAAATTATGGCCGGGGCTTTCCACAATCTTGTAGGGGCCGGGCACGGCGGCACCGGTCATATAGGCCGACAGGAACTGATCGATCAGCAGCCGGCCCGTGGCCGTATCGATCCGCCCGCGTGCCACACGCTTGCCGCCGCGCTTCAGTTCCAGCATGCAGGTGTCGGGATCGAAATCCGCCTGCAGGGTGGCCAGCTTCTCATCCCGCAGCAGGACCAGGAAATTCGTCTTAGGCTTCCAGGCCGGTTCCAGCGGGTCGAACTGCGTCGCCCGGTGCAGGATGGCGAAACGGCGGTCATGTGGCAGGCAGCCGCCGGGCGTCAGGGAAACCTGCGTCAGCGTCTGGGCCGAAAGCCCCTTGACCGGATAATAATGGATGGCGTCGAGCGTGGCGGACATGATGCCCATAGATTACCCATTGGACAGGTCGCAACGCAACATATCCAACGGGTGATTTCGGTAATTTGATTTCATGGCAGATGTTCGGTGACGGAAACATCAGAACAGGCCCAGTTGCTGGGCAGGCAGCGCCGCCCCCTCGATGCGCAGCAGGGTCAGTTTGGTATCCACCCCACCGGGTGCTGAAAAGCCGCCCGTGCCGCCACCGGCCGCCATGACCCGGTGACAGGGCACCACGATGGGCCAGGGATTGCGGCCCAGCGACTGGCCCACGGCGCGGGGGACGGTATGCGGCGGCATGGTACCCAGCACGTCCGGCGGCAGACGCTTACCCACCTCGCCATAGGTCAGGGTGCGCCCGGGCGGGATGGCCCGCGCAATGGCATAGACGGCGCGGTCGAAGGGGCCGGTGGCGGCCATGTCCAGCCGCACTTCCAGCAGGTCCCGCTTTTCCCCCGACAGCAGCGCCCGGATGCCGGCGATGGCGGCGGCGGTGGCCGCGTCCGGTTCCCCTGGCTCCGCCCCCGGTACGGCCTTGCGCAGGCGGCTGGCCAGATCGCCCCCCTCCACGGCCGGCAGGCGCACGGCCAGCAGACCATCGGGACCCCAGGCGATGCCGCAGGGGCCAAGGGCCGTGTCGAACAGGTGATAGCGGGGCGTATCCATCAGGACAGGATAGCGGCTGCAACTTTTCGCGTCACGATCCCCTTGTGACCACCATCACCCCGCCCCACATCCAAATCGATCCTCCCGGATCGCACATGACGTGGATCATCGCATTCGTCGGGCCCAGCGGGGACGATGGGGGCAATGTTGGGGAGCATATGAATATGGACTTCAAGAATTACACCGAACGCGCCCAGGGTTTCATCCAGGCGGCGCAGGGGGCGGCGGTGCGCGCCGGCCATCAGCAGCTCACGCCCGAACATCTTCTGAAGGCGCTGCTGGAAGACCAGGAGGGCATGGCCGCCAACCTGATCGCCAGCGCGGGCGGCACTGCCAAGACAGCGGAAGCCGGCGTCGATGCAGCCCTGCGCAAGCTGCCCAAGGTGGAAGGTGGTGGGGGCACGCAGCTTTTCGTGACCCGCGAACTGGCCCGCGTCTTCGATCAGGCGTCTGAACTGGCCAAGAAGGCCGGGGACAGCTTCGTCACCGTCGAACGGCTGCTGCTGGCCCTGACCCTGACCACCGGGACGGACGCTGCCAAGGCCCTTTCCGATGCCGGCGTGACGCCGCAGAAGCTGAACGAAGCCATCAACAGCCTGCGCAAGGGCCGCACGGCCGACAGCGCGTCGGCCGAACAGGGCTATGACGCCCTGAAGAAGTACGCCCGCGACCTGACCCAGGCCGCGCGCGACGGCAAGCTGGACCCCGTCATCGGCCGTGACGAGGAAATCCGCCGCACCATCCAGGTGCTGGCCCGCCGCACCAAGAACAACCCCGTGCTGATCGGCGAACCCGGTGTGGGCAAGACCGCCATCGTCGAAGGGCTGGCGCTGCGCATCATCAATGGCGACGTGCCGGAGGGACTGAAGTCCAAGCGACTGCTGTCGCTGGACCTGGGCGCCCTGGTGGCCGGTGCCAAGTTCCGGGGCGAGTTCGAGGAACGGCTGAAGGCCGTGCTGTCGGAAATCCAGTCGGCGGCGGGTGAGGTCATTGTCTTCATCGACGAGTTGCATACCCTGGTCGGGGCCGGCAAGGCCGATGGCGCCATGGACGCGTCCAACATGCTGAAGCCCGCTTTGTCGCGCGGTGAACTGCATTGCGTGGGCGCCACGACGCTGGACGAATATCGCAAATATATCGAGAAGGACGCGGCGCTGGCCCGCCGGTTCCAGCCCGTGTTCGTGGCCGAGCCGACGGTAGAGGACACGATCTCCATCCTGCGCGGGCTGAAGGAGAAGTATGAACTGCACCACGGCGTGCGTATCACCGACAGCGCCATCGTGTCGGCCGCCACGCTGTCCAACCGCTATATCACCGACCGGTTCCTGCCCGACAAGGCCATCGACCTGATCGACGAGGCGGCCAGCCGCCTGCGCATGATCGTGGACAGCAAGCCGGAAGCCATCGACGAGCTGGACCGCCGCATCATCCAGTTGAAGATCGAGCGCGAGGCGCTGAAGCGGGAGACCGACCAGGCATCGAAGGACCGGCTGGAGAAGCTGGAAGGCGAGTTGGCCGAGCTGGAGCAGAAGTCCGGGACCCTGACCGCGCAATGGCAGGCGGAAAAGGACACGCTGACCAGTGCCCAGAAGCTGAAGGAGGAACTGGACCGCGCCAGGGCCGAACTGGAACAGGCGCAGCGGTCGGGCGACTGGGCCCGGGCGGGTGAGATCACCTATGGCCGCATCCCGGACCTGGAGAAGCGTCTGGTCAATGCCGAGGCCGCCAGCCAGAACCGCATGCTGAACGAGGCCGTTCACGAACAGGATATCGCATCCGTGGTCAGCCGCTGGACCGGCATCCCCATGGACAAGATGCTGACCGGCGAGCGTGAGAAGCTGTTGAAGATGGAAAGCCATCTGGGCAGCCGCGTCATCGGGCAGGAGGAAGCGGTCGTGGCCGTGGCCAACGCCGTCCGCCGGTCGCGCGCCGGGTTGCAGGACCCCAACCGCCCCATCGGCAGCTTCCTGTTCTTAGGGCCTACGGGTGTCGGCAAGACGGAACTGACAAAAGCCCTCGCGGAGTTCCTGTTCGACGACGAGACGGCGATGGTCCGGCTCGACATGTCCGAATATATGGAAAAGCACGCGGTCAGCCGTATGATCGGCGCGCCCCCGGGCTATGTCGGGTATGACGAGGGCGGCGCCCTGACGGAAGCCGTGCGCCGCCGGCCCTATCAGGTCGTGCTGTTCGACGAGGTGGAGAAGGCCCATCCCGACGTGTTCAACATCCTGCTGCAGGTGCTGGATGACGGCCGTCTGACCGATGGTCAGGGCCGCACGGTGGATTTCCGCAACACGCTGATCATCATGACCTCCAACCTCGGTTCCGAATATCTGGCCAGCCTGCCGGATGGGGAGGATAGTTCGGCGGCGCGGGCGCAGGTGATGGAAGTGGTGCGTGGGTCCTTCCGGCCGGA
Source organism: Hydrogenophaga intermedia (assembly GCA_943371025.1). Taxonomy (GTDB): domain Bacteria; phylum Pseudomonadota; class Alphaproteobacteria; order Azospirillales; family Azospirillaceae; genus Niveispirillum. The sequence continues at coordinate 63,170 of CALRTC020000028.1, read as the reverse complement.
ATTCCTGAACCGTCTGGACGAAATCCTGATCTTCCACCGCCTGTCGCGCGGCAATATGACGGGGATCGTGGAGGTGCAGCTGGGTCGCCTGACCAAGATGCTGGCCGACCGGGAGCTGGCCCTGGAACTGACCCCGGCGGCCAAGGAATGGCTGGCGGAAAAGGGCTATGACCCCGTCTATGGCGCCCGGCCGCTGAAGCGGGTGATCCAGCGGGAGCTTCAGAACCCGCTGGCCAGCCGCATCCTGGAAGGAAGGGTCGCGCCCGGCACGCCGGTCAAGGTGGATGCCAACGCGGATGGCCTGCTGATCCAGGGCGAACCGGCCCATGGTCCCATGCCGGCCGCCGGCGAAAGCGCCTGGGGTCAGGCCAAGACACTGCACTGACAGACAGGTTGAACCTGGGGCGGGTGGACCGGCCCCAGGTTCCGACCGTCAGCGACCCGGCTGCGACCCGCGAGGGACCCGGCCGGGCCCGCGCCCCTGCCGGGTCCTATTTGTTCTTGGCATCCTGGGCCGTGTTCTCGATGGCCTTGCCGCCGGACTTCACGTCCTTGCCGACCCCTTCCACCGTATTGCAGGCAGACAGGGCCAGCAGTGACAGCAGCAGGGGGGCGGCAACGGCCAGGGGGCGCTTCTTCATGACAGCCTCTCTTCACGATGCCGGGCAATGCCGGCGGACAAAGGCTGAACAGTCCGACGCAGTGGTTTGTTCCCCCTACCCTTCCCGCAACCAGGGCCAGCGCGCGACATAGCTTTCGACCTTGGCCCGGTACTGGGGCGGATTGTCCGTGCGGGGATTGGGGCGCAGGATACCGGCTGCCAGATCTGTCAGCCCATAGGGGGCATGAACCGTGCCGTCCGGGGCCAGGCCGATGCAGGTGCATTGGACCAGAAACCCCTCGATCCCGTCACGCGTGCTGGTCAGCGGCCGGATGGCCCGACCGAAGCGCTGCGGATACCAGAGATGAACCCGCGCCTGATTGCGCAGTTCAACCTCCACCCCCAGATCGGCAAACAGGGCGGCGGCCCGACGGATGGCAACATCCTCCGCCGCGTAGCTGGTATCGGCATCAAAATAGAAAATGTCGTAATCCTTGACGCCCCAGCCGGCGGCTTTTCCATCACGGTGGTTCCAGACGGCCTGATAGAGACAGCCCGCCACCAGGAAAGCCTGATCCAGTCCCAGGGCGGGCAGCCTCTCCAGGATAGCGGCGTTCACGGGGTTGGCCAGGGCCAGGGTGCGCAGGTCGTCGGGGGTCATGGCGCCGATCCTACCCAGCGCCCCGCCTTCTGCACCAGCCCTTCCGTTTCCCGTTTATCCGGGCGGCGTCTCGTCAATCAGGGTGAAGGTCGTTCCCGGTTCACCACTGACCGAGAAACGGCAGTTCCCCCATTTGGCGGGAATGGTCCAGGTGACATCCGCCGCGGCCTTTGCCGCGTATGTCTTGCGATCACAGCGGATGGATACCGTGTCCACCCGCCCCTTCACATCGGTCAGCGACAGCGTGCGATGGCTGGGGATATAGGACCAGTCCGGCCGGGCCGGATCACAGACAAAGGGCCGGCATTCGGCCGGAATGCGGCCGGACACGGCCAGCGGCTGACCGGATTGACGGATCGCGCGCAACCGCGTCAGCGCGTCCTGCAAGGGATCTCCCTTCAGATCGCCCCCCGCCTGCTGCAATTTTTCTACCGTCTGCTCGGCGGCGGCAGCCAGCCCCAGGGACAATTCCAGGCCCAGCCGCGTCCGCAGAAGCTCAACCCGTTCGGCCGTGGCCAACACGGAGTCCCCCGGAATCTGCTCAATATAGCGAAGCGCCATGTCGGGCCGGCCGCGTTTGGCGATAATCGCCGCGCGCCGCAACAAGATATTGGCAAATTCGTAAAGGCGGGTGCTGTCGGCTTCGGCCTTATCCAGGGCCGCGTCCGCCCCGTTCAGATCGCCGGCGGCGATAAGGCCTTGCACTGTCTGCATCTGCGCGGCGATTCCGGGCGTCCCCCGACGGTCCGGCGCCATGATCCTGTAGAAAAAGCGAAACGGGACGTTCGCGGTATCCACCGCAATGCCATTTTCCAGTTGTGGATTGATGATCCGGCACTTCCCCAGGCCGCGCACCGCCGCTTCGGCGAAATCCTGACTGCCGAAAAGGTTCATCACCTCAATATCGGCAATGCTGCCATCGGCCTTCGAGGTAAATCGCAGGTTCACCCACCCTTCACGCTCACCCCTGGCTTCGATATCCGGGTACGATCGGTTGCCATTGCACTTGAAATCGAACCCGGCGACGGTGCCCCGCAACGGCACCGGGATACGGCTCGCCGACGAATCGATCTGCGCCAGAACCGGCAGGGTCCCGAGCACGCAGGCGGCAATAGCAGACACAATTACAAGGCGCATCTGCCCCTCACGACGTCTCCTGCTGCTGATGCTAGTAAGTCGTGAGGATGATGCAACAGTTAATATTGGCAATATCGGACGGGGTAGGGCCGGCAGCCCGGCCGCACCCCGTCCACATCCGTTACTCCAACCCCTCGAACAGGGCCGTCGACAGGTAGCGTTCGGCAAAGCTGGGCAGGATGACGACGATCAGCTTGCCCTTGTTCTCGGCCCGTGCGCCCACCTCGAACGCGGCGGCCAGGGCCGCACCCGACGAGATGCCGGCCGCGATACCTTCCGTCCGCGCCGCCTCACGCGACAGTTCAAAGGCGCGGACGTTGGAGATGCGCAGCACCTCGTCGATCAGGTTCTTGTCCAGGATGTCGGGCACGAAGCCGGCGCCGATGCCCTGGATCTTGTGCGGGCCGGGCAGGCCGCCGGACAGGACGGGGCTGTCCTCCGGCTCCACCGCCACGACCTTGAAGCCGGGCTTGCGCTGCTTCAGCACCTGGGCCACGCCCGTCAGGGTGCCGCCGGTGCCGACACCGGAAATCAGGATGTCGGCCTTGCCCGCCGTGTCGTTCCAGATTTCCTCGGCCGTCGTGGCGCGGTGGATGGCCGGATTGGCCGGGTTCTTGAATTGCTGCAGCAGATAGGCGCCGGGCGTGGCGGCCACCAGTTCTTCCGCCTTGGCAATGGCGCCCTTCATGCCCTGCGGGGCTGGCGTCAGCACCAGTTCGGCGCCCAGCAGCTTCAGCATCTTGCGCCGTTCGATCGACATGCTTTCCGGCATGGTCAGGATCAGGCGATAGCCCTTGGCGGCGGCGACGAAGGCCAGCGCGATGCCGGTATTGCCCGATGTCGGCTCGATCAGGACGGTGCGGTCGGGCGCGATCTTGCCATCGGCCTCGGCCGCTTCGATCAGGGCCTTGCCGATGCGGTCCTTCACGCTGGACAACGGATTGAAGAATTCCAGCTTGGCGACGACATCGGCGACGACGCCATGCTTGGCCGCCAGCCGGTTCAGCCGCACCAGCGGCGTGGCGCCGATCGTGTCCAGGATGCTGTCATAGATCTTGCCACGGAATTCAGGGCTGGCGGACATTTCACATCTCCATTGTGGTATTTATCGGAAATACCGGGTCAATGATGTGTATATAGGGCGCGACCGGCGGTGTCAAAGCAGTCTACCAACCTGCAAGGTTGGTTGGCGCATTGAGCGCCCGCGACCCCATGGTCGCGTAAGCCAAGGCGGCGGATGCCGCCGCCCGGCGCCTGAGGGAACGCGAAAGCAGCATTTGATCGGAACGATCAAATGCTGAAATCCAGCTTGGACGCCGCTTCACTGGCCACACCGGCCTGATGGGCACGCACGCACAGATCCTCGATGCTGGTCTGTTCCAGGCGCGCCATCACCTCTTCCTGCAATTCGGCCCAAAGCGGGCGGACGACCTGGCGGCCCAGTTCGGCGCCCACCTCCTCCTCAATCGGGTCGGTGGCCTGTTCCAGGGCGCGGACGACGCGCACGATCTCCGCCACCGTGATGCGGCGGCGTTCCTTGGCCAAGCGGTAGCCGCCCTTGGGCCCGCGCACGCCGGCCAGGACGCCGGCCCGGACCAGGGCCTGCAGCACCTGTTCAAGATAACGCTTGGGAATGCCCTGGCGCTGGGTGATCTCGGCCGACTGCACCGGGGCGGAGCCGGCATTGTAGGCAATGTCCAGCACCGTCTCGATGGCGAACATCAGTTTCTTGGATATGCGCAGCATGGTCTGGCCTCACCCTTTCGTGCCGGTCGTCTTGATGCCCGTGGAACCGAAGCCACCGGCCCCGCGTTCCGTCTCGTCCAGGCTTTCCACCTCGGTCCACACCGCGCGCTCATGCCGCGCGATCACCATCTGGGCGATGCGCATGCCGCGTTCGACGGTGAAGGGCAGGTCGGACTGGTTGGTCAGGATCACCCCCACCTCGCCCCGGTAATCGGCATCAATGGTGCCGGGGCTGTTCAGGACGGTGATGCCATTCTTCAGCGCCAGGCCGGACCGGGGGCGCACCTGCGCCTCGAACCCCGCCGGCAAGGCGATGGCAATGCCCGTGGGCACCAGGGCGCGGGCGCCGGGCGCCAGCACAATGGGGGCCGCCACGGCAGCCAGAAGGTCCATGCCGGCCGACAGGGCCGTGGCATAGGAAGGCAGGGCCAGATCGGCGCCATGCGGCAGACGGCGGATGGAAATGCTGATCTCTGACATTCTTATTTCTTTCCGTTTTCGAAATGACTGGCGATGGCGGCGGCCAGACGGGCCGCCACCTCCGCTTTTGGCAGGTCGGTCCATGCTTCCTCCGCCCCATCGGCGCGGATGACATGCACGGAATTGCGGTCGCCACCAAAGGTGCCGGTGGCAGGCGACACATCATTGGCCACGATCCAGTCGCAACCCTTGCGCAGCCGCTTGGCCCGCGCATAGGCCACCACATCATTCGTTTCGGCAGCAAAACCAATGACAAGGGTCGGGCGTTGCGGGCCGGCGACCGACAGGGTGGCCAGGATGTCGGGATTTTCCGCCAGTTTCAGGCTGGGCGGGCCGCCACCATCCTTCTTCAGCTTCTGCCCCGCCGCCCCATCGACGCGCCAGTCAGCGACGGCGGCAGCGGCAACGAAGATATCGGCCGGCAATGCTGCCTGACAGGCCGCCAGCATCTCCGCCGCCGTTTCCACGGGCGCCACCTTCACCCCGGCCGGATCGGGCAGGCGCACAGGCCCGCTGACCAGGGTCACCCGCGCGCCCAAAGCGGCCAGTGCGGCGGCCACGGCATGGCCCTGCTTGCCGCTGGACCGGTTGGCGATATAACGCACGGGGTCGATCGGTTCATGCGTGGGCCCGCTGGTCACCAGGGCATGGCGTCCGGCCAGCGGCTTGGGCGCGTCACGCTGGGCGAACCAATCGACCAGCCGGGCCACGATGGCCAGCGGTTCCACCATGCGGCCCGGGCCATATTCGCCACAGGCCATGGCCCCGTCATCGGGGCCGATGATGCCGACCCCGCGCGATGCCAGCAGGGTCAGATTGGCCTGGGTGGCGGCATGTTCATACATGCGCACATTCATGGCCGGCGCCACCAGCACGGGCTTGTCGGTGGCCAGCAGCACCGTGGTCGCCAGATCATCGGCCAGACCATGGGCCATGCGGGCCAGGATATTGGCCGTGGCCGGCGCCACCAGCACCACATCCGCCGCGCGGGACAGTTGGATATGCCCCATGGTCGACTCGTCGGTCAGCGACCAGAGATCCTGATAGACTTTGTCTTCCGACACGGCCTGCAGGGTCAGCGGCGTCACGAACTTCGCCCCGCCATCGGTCAGGACCACGCGCACGGCCGCGCCGCGCTCGCGCAGACGGCGGACCAGATCAGGCGTCTTGTAGGCCGCAATCCCCCCCGCCACGATCAGCAGCACGGTGCGGCCGGACAGGGGAAGGGCGGTCACTGGCTGTTCCGTCAGCTTTTCCGTCAAGGGACAATTCCCGTCGGTCGGTGCGGCCAACGCCGCATGGATTTATGCGAATTGGGGCTGGGCAATGCCAACAATGCACGTCCGCACCGCTGTGAAATCAGGGATATTCCCAAACGCGCGACGATGCAAGTCTGCGGCTATGCGTTCGTGCCGGGTGATCGATGCCCCCACGCGACAGATTGTCCAGAAGCATGCGCTTCCCAACCGTTGGCGGGGCATGTATATCGATCATCCGCGACCGGGGGATTCTCCGGCCGCACCGTTCGTGTTGGCTGTTCCTCGGCCGCGCCGGACCCGCACCCTTGCGGGCGATGCGAGATGCCATAGATGGGATGGGGGATGCGGGCGGACAAGAACCAATTCGGCCCGGCCCCCGCCGGGCCAATAAAACCAAGTCGTTCCAGTCGGGGCGCGGGTCCGTTGGGGGCCACGCCCGGTTCGCTCTTTGAGGAGACGAGAGGTATGGCGGACACCATGCATGCGGGCGACGGCCAGACCCGCCGTGATTTCATCTATCTGGCTGGCGCCGCCATGGGTGGCGTTGGTGCCGTCACCGCCCTGTGGCCCTTCATCCACAGCCTTAACCCCGCTGCCGACACGCTGGCTCTGGCGTCGATCGAGGTCGACCTGTCGCCGATCCAGTCGGGCCAGGCCATCAAGGCCATGTGGCGCGGCAAGCCGGTGTTCATCCGCAACCGCACCACGGAAGAGGTCGAGACCGCCCGCGCCGTCAAGCCCGCCGAAATGATCGACCCCCAGGCCGATCAGGAGCGCGTGAAGGAAGGCAAGGACAACTGGCTGATCCTGGTCGGCGTCTGCACCCATCTGGGCTGCATTCCGCTGGGCACGTCCTCGGGCGAAGCACGCGGTGACTTTGGCGGGTGGTTCTGCCCCTGCCACGGCTCGCACTACGACACCTCCGGCCGCATCCGCAAGGGCCCCGCGCCCAAGAACCTGGCCGTGCCGGAATACAAGTTCCTGACCGACACCCGCGTCAAGATCGGCTAAGAACAGATCCAGTCAGGGAGTGCCAGATGGCTCACGCCCCACAGTCCAATTTCGAGAACCCGGTAGTGAACTGGATCGACCAGCGCCTGCCGATCTTCACGATGATGAGCAAGGAGTACGGGGTTTTCCCGACTCCGCGTAACTTCAATTACTTCTGGAATTTCGGCGCCATCGCCATGGTGGTGCTGATTACCATGATCCTGTCCGGTGTCGTGCTGGCGATGCACTACACCAACAACACGGGTCTGGCCTTTGACAGCGTCGAGCGCATCATGCGCGACGTGAATTGGGGCTGGTTCATCCGCTATCTGCACGCCAACGGCGCGTCGATGTTCTTCATCGCCGTCTATATCCACATTTTCCGCGGCGTCTATTACGGCTCCTACAAGGGCCCGCGCGAGATGGTGTGGATCTTCGGCGTCATCATCCTGCTGCTGATGATGGGCACCGCCTTCATGGGCTACGTGCTGCCCTGGGGTCAGATGTCCTTCTGGGGCGCCACGGTGATCACGAACCTGTTCTCGGCCATCCCGGTGGTGGGTGAGAGCGTCGTGACGCTGCTGTGGGGTGGTTTCTCGGTCGACAACCCGACCCTGAACCGCTTCTTCGCGCTGCACTTCCTGCTGCCGTTCGTGCTGATCGCGGTCGTGTTCCTGCACGTCGCCGCCTTCCACCAGACCGGGTCCAACAACCCGCTGGGCATCGAGCCGAAGGGCCCGCAGGACACGCTGCCGTTCCATCCGTACTACACGACCAAGGACATTTTCGGCGTTGTCGTCTTCCTGATCGTCTTCAGCGCCTTCGTGTTCTTCGCCCCGAACTATCTGGGTCACCCGGACAATTACATTCCGGCCGACCCGCTGGTGACGCCGGCGCATATCGTGCCCGAATGGTACTTCCTGCCGTTCTACGCGATCCTGCGTTCGATCACGTTTGCCGTCAGCCTGCCCTTTACCGACGTGGTGCTGATCCCGGCCAAGCTGGGCGGCGTGCTGGCCATGTTCGGCTCCATCGCCATCATGTTCGTGCTGCCCTGGCTGGATACGTCGCCGGTTCGTTCGGCCCGTTTCCGCCCGATCTTCAAGTGGTGGGTGCTGCTCTGCCTGGTCCCGGCCTTCCTGATGCTGGGCTATGCGGGTGGCAAGCCGGCTGAACAGCCCTATGTGCTGATCGGTCAGTTGGGCACCGTCATGTATTTCGCGTTCTTCCTGGCCCTGCCGATCATCGGCCGGATCGAGAAGCCCCTCCCGCTGCCGGCCAGCATCGCCAACCCGGTCCTGGGTGGCGGCGCCGCTGCCACGCCCAAGTGATGGAGAAGGCCTAATGCGTCGTCTTCGTACCCTCATCGCCGCAGGCGTCCTGTCCATCGCCGGTCTGACCGCCGGTGCCCAGGCCTCCGGTGACACCCACCTGCCCGAGCAGGAATGGGCCCATGGTGGCGTGAACAGCTTCCTGTCCTTCTTCAAGACCTACGACTACGCTGCCGTTCAGCGTGGTTTCCAGGTCTACAAGGAAGTCTGCTCCGCCTGCCACTCCGCGCATCTGCTGTCGTACCGCAACCTGCACGACATCGGTTTCAACGAGGAAGAAGTGAAGGCCATCGCGGCTTCGGTGGAAATCACCGACGGCCCGAACGACCAGGGTGAGATGTTCACCCGCCCCGGTCTGCCGGCCGATCGCTTCAAGAGCCCCTTCCCGAACAACCAGGCCGCGGCCGCCGCCAATGGCGGCAAGGCGCCGCCGGACCTGTCGCTGATCGTGAAGGCCCGCTCGGGCTTCGAGAACTATGTCTATGCGATCCTGACCGGCTATGGCGAGGCTCCGGCCGGCCATGAGCTGCCGTCAGGCAGCAACTACAACAAGTACTTCCCCGGCAACGCCATCGCGATGCCGCAGCCGCTGTTCGAAGATGGCGTGACCTATGCCGACGGCACCAAGGCCACGATCGCCCAGCAGGCCCATGACGTGACGACCTTCCTGGCCTGGGCTGCCGAGCCCAAGCTGGACGAGCGTCGCCGCGTCGGTCTGATGGTCATCATCTTCCTGACCTTCTTCGCCGGCATCATGTATGCCGCGAAGCGCCGTCTGTGGTCGGAAGTGCATTGATCATTTGATCATCGACGGGCGGGACGGTTTCCGTCCCGCCCCCGACAGCGAGGCGCCCTTCATCGGGCGCCTCGTTTGTTTTGGGACCTGCGCGGCCTTGCAAGAAGGCGGGAGCGCAGGCTATACAAGGGTCGCGCTTGCCCTTGCCGCAAGTCGCCGTAAGCGTTTACGTCAGCCAACGTACCAACAGGACCCTGCCTGACAGCGTGGTCCCTGCCGGTACTTGTGCGACGGCTACGGCGGGGCGGGGAAAGGAGAGCGTAAAATGATAAACAACACCATGAAGGCGACGCCTTACGGCACAAGGCGGCATTTCCGGATTCGCAAACTGCCGACGCGGTATGCTGCCATCGTCATGCCATTTGTCCTGTCGATCTTCATGACCTGCGTCGTATCGGCCATCGCCACCCTGCGCAGTGTGGGTTTCGTCGACGGCGTACAATGGCTGTGGCTTCAGAACTGGGGTTTGTCCTGGGCTGTGGCCTTCCCCACCCTGCTTGTCATATTGCCATTGGTCCGACGGGTGGTCGCCTTGCTGGTGGCCGCGCCGCAGGGCGGATGGGGCCTTGTTTTCCCACCCTGTATGGCCCGACCCCTCTATGAACGCTGACGATCTTCTTTCCCGCCTGCTGTACCGCGACGGCTTGATGCTGGTGCTGGACAAGCCGGCGGGGATCGCCGTGCATGCCGGGCCCGACATGGCCAAAGGCAAGGGCGACAATCTGGAACGGCATTTCGATGCCCTGCGCTTCGGCTTTCCCAAGCCGCCGTCGCTGGCCCACCGGCTGGACCGCGACACGTCCGGCTGCCTGATCCTGGGCCGCCATCCCAAGGCGCTGCGCCGACTGGGCATCCTGTTCCAGGAAGGCAAGGTGGCAAAGACCTATTGGGCCATCGTCCTGGGCCATCCGGCCGACAATAGCGGCAAGATCGATGCCGGCCTGACCAAGGTCAGCGACGCCAGACGCGGCTGGCGCATGGTCATCGACAAGGAAAATGGCCAGCCGTCGGTGACGCTGTGGCGCGTGCGCGGGCGGGGGGAACTGCCCGGCATCGGCCCCGTCGCCTTCATGGAACTGAACCCCAAGACGGGCCGCACCCACCAGATCCGCGTGCATATGCAGCATCTGGGGCACCCGCTGCTGGGCGATCCCATCTATCTGCCACCGGGAACGCCGGGGAAGGTGGGCGACGCGCTGCACCTGCATTCGCGCGCCATCACCGTGCCCATCCAGGCGACGAAGCCGCCGGTCACCGTCACGGCCCCCGTCCCGCCCCATATGCGCGCAGCCCTGGCCGCTTGTGGCTGGGCGGGGGAGGATCCGGCCAGCCTCAATCCAGGGTCAGCGGCACCGTCATCACCCCCTTGCGAATGACGGCATCGCCCTGTTCGGCACGCCATTCGTTCCAGCGGCGGAAATGCGGGCTGTCGGCATGGGCGGCCACGGCAGCGGCATCCACGAACTCCTCCCAGACATGGAAGATGGCCGGGCCGCCCGTCCCTTCCTCCTCGGGGCTTCGGGCGGCGTGGAACTGCAGGCAGCCGGGTTCAAGACGGCTTTGACGCATATTCTCGCCGAACTGTTCCAGAAAGCCGCTCAGGTGGGTCAGGGCCACCTCAACCCGAATCAATTTTCCCACCCGCACCATCAACGTTCCCCTTCCGTGATCTGGTCCACCTGTTTGCCATCAACGCGCAGATCATCCAGGGCAACACCGCCGGCCCCGTCGAACCGCAAGCGGACATCGACCATTGCCTTGCCGTCACGCAGCAGCGCTTCCAGGCGCTGAGCGCTTTGCGCCGGCTGGTAGAGGCGCAGTTCCCGCCCCGGATCGGCCAACGGCAACGGGCAGGCCGCCAAAACCTCGGTCGCACAGGATTGCAGCGGCGTAAAGCCGGGACGCCCGGTGCCATGATCGGGTGCAAGCAGGCAGATGCAGTCATGTTCACCATAGCGGCCGGGCGGCAGGTTTTCGATATCCAGCCGTGCCAGCAGATAATGTCCGCGCAGCAGGTCGCGCGGGTCGTATCCGACCAGCCGTACCCGCATCTCCGGCTGTCCCGCCCGCAACCAGGGAATGGACAGCGCCCAGCCCGTCAGGACCAGGGTCGGCAGCAGCAGCAGGGCCAATCGCAGCAGCGATCTTTTCATGGACGGTCTCCCGCCTTCTGCGCTGCGCCCCAGGCTACGGCGCGCCGGGCGGCAAAGCCCAGCGTGATCAGCACCAGCCCGGCCAGCACCAGACCCAACCCCGTCGCCATCAACCCGCCCGCCGCGTCCAGATAGGCGACGAAGACCCGTGCCGCCACCAGGGCGACAGCCAGCCGGAACAGGCCCGTGCGCTGCGTCAGCAGGGCGAGCCGCGCCAGGCCGATCCAATAGAGGCAGAAGGCCGCCCCGGTGATGATGGCCCCCGGCACGCCATCAACCAGCACAGGCAGGATGGCAAGCGGCGGTGCCAGGATCAGGGCCACGCCCCAGCCAGCACGCACGCCCCGCCGGTCGGCCGGGATCAGTGCCTGCGATCCCGTCAAGGTCACGACCCCGAAAACTGCCCCCAGCAGCGCATCGGTCTGTTCCGCCGCCGTGCCGGCCTCGTCCAGCAAGGGGGCCAGGATCAGCAGCATGATGCTGAGCACCAGCACGGCAGCACCCAGCGCCACCTGCCCCGCATGCCGCGCCCAGACCGGCGGCAACGGCGGGCAGGCAGCGCGTGAGCCATGCAGCGCCAGCACAACCAAGACCAGCATGGTCGTCAGCAGACGATGATCCTGCAGCCATTCCCAATGATCGACCGCCAGGGCCCCGGCCCAGCTGAACAGGCCCAGGGTCCAGACCCAACGGTTCATGCCACTGCGAGCCAGCACGAACGTGAACGGGCTCGCCAGCAGCAGCCAGCCGCCCAGCAGGCCCGCCGCGCTGCCCTGCAACTGGAAGCTCTGCCCCACATGGGCAATCAGGGCCAGGGTGGACAGCGACAGCAGCAGCACGCCCCCTTCCACCCGGGTGGACAGGCCCGGTTCCCGCCGCCCCGACCAATGCCAGACAGCGCCGCCCAGACCCAGATTGATAAGCACATGCAGCCCCAGGCGCAGGCCGACAGGGATGGCGTCCCAGTTGGCGGCGATGATGGCGACGATGCCCACCCCGATGGTGAAGGCCCCCAGTACGCCCAGCGCCAGCGCCAGACGCGGACGACCGTTCGCCGCCTCGAACGCGGCGATCCGTTCGGCCGTCTGCGCGTCGATCAGCCCCGCCTGACGCCATTGCGCCAGCCTTCGCCCCAGACCGATACCCCAGACCATGCGTGTCCTTTCCCACCCAGCGGCCCGATCAGGGTGCGGCAATCGGTGCCCCGGCACAAGATCAGTCGGGCAACCGGGGCAGCAGCAGGGCCAGCAGGCCCAGGCCCTGCACCAGAACCACACCCGTTGCCAGCGCCGGAAGACCCAGCGTGATGACGGGGGCCAGCAGCGCCGTGCCCCCGGCCGCCGTGCCCAGAATGAACAGGATGACCAGGGCGGAGGCCCGGTCATCATCCCCCCGGCCCGCCATGACGGCGCGCAGAAATCCCGGTGGCCCGCGCAGACCCAGACCGATATTCATCGGCGCGAACAGCAGCGACAGCACCCAGACCGGCCCCCCACCCACCAGCCCATGGATCAGCATGGCCACGCCGGCCAGGAAGGCCAGCCAGGTGCCGGTCAGGATCATGCGCTCCGCCCCGAAACGCCTGACCAGCGATCCCGTGACATTGGCGGTTACCGCAAACAGGGTGACGCCGATGGCCTGCAGGCGGATGAAATCCGTCATCTCGCCACCCATGGTCAGGGTGATGGTCAGCGGCGCCCCGAACACGAAGATCAGCAGGCCGCCCAACACACAGGCCTGTGAAACGGCATAGCGCAGGAACACGGGATCGGACAGAAGCCGCCGGTAAGATCCGCCCGTCCTTTCCGGGCACAGCCCGCCCGGCAGCAGCCGCAGTCCCCCTGCCAACGTTGCCACCACCAGCAGCGCCAGCAGAGCCAGGGTAAGGAATGGGGCTTGCCAGCCGCCCCAGGCAATCAGCGCCGCACCGGCCAGGGGCGCCACCCCAGGGGCCAGCGCTTCGATGCTGCCCAGCGCCGCCAGGGCGCGCATAGCCCCGATCTCATCAAACAGGCGACGGATGATGCCGGGGGCGAAAACGGCCGGGGCACTGCCGGCAATCCCCTGCAAAAGGCGCAGCAGGATCAGCAGATCCAGATCCCGGGCGCCGGCGGCGGCCAGATTAAGCAGGCCGAAGGCAGCCACAGCCCCCAGCAGCAGCCAGCGCCGGTCGATCTGGGCGGACAACGCCCCGAACAGCAGCAGGCCGGCGACCGCCCCACCGACATAGGCGGCGACCACCAGTTGCGCCCGTGACGGTCCGCCATCAGGCCAGGCCGCCAGGGTCGGCAACATGGGCAGGACAAGATCGGTGCCGGCCAGGCCCAGCAGCGTCCCCAGGACCAGCAATCCGCAAATCAGCAATCGTCGCATCACCGTTCCCGATCCTTGCCACACCGCCCCGACAATACCGATATCGGATGTTTTCCGGGTACGCACAGGAATGCGGGCGTGTCATGCAGGATCGGCAAATGAGTGTCCTCCGGAAGCATGATTGCAAATCAGGCAATTTACGACCAAAAAAGCGGCACAACATGCACAGTTAAAAACCAGCACCGGCCGCACAGGATTACCATGCCGCGTCACCTTTTGGTCCGTCACGAACAGCGCCATCCGCATCTGTCCATGCATGTGAAGGCCGGATTGGGGGCCGCCATTGCCATCGCGGCGGCCGGCTGGCTGTCCGGGGTGACGCATCTGCCGCTTCTGCTGGCCCCGTTCGGGGCCACGGCGGTGCTGCTGTTCGCGCAGGCCGGCAGTCCGCTGGCACAGCCAGTCAATGTCGTGGGTGGATACCTGCTGGCGGCCATCATCTCCTATGCCACCCATCTGCTGCTGCCGGCCGAATGGTGGGTGGTGGGTGTGAGCGTCGGTCTGGCCATCACAGCCATGTCGGTGGCCCGCCTGACCCATCCCCCGGCAGGCGCCTTGCCCGTCGTGATGGCCGGATCAGCCGTGCCGGCACCGGAACTGCTGGGCATCGCCATCGGCGGGGCGGCCGCCATGGTGGTCTATGCCGCCATCCATCACCGGCTGCCGCCGCGGCTGCCCTATCCCCGCCGGCCGGCCACTGCCTGACCCGACCTGTCCATCAGACAGTGGGGGGGGACGTGCAGTAAACCCCTGTTATGTCCGATGTCTTATGTTATGATACGGCCCCCTTTCGGGTAGCCGGAAGGGGGATTGACAGCAACGCCCAGGTTTTCGGCGGCCTGTTGCCGGCCGGGAACCATAGCCAACCGGACCCAGGATGAAGATCATCATCGAACGTGCCGCCCTGCTTCGCTCCCTCGGGCATGTGCAGAGCGTTGTCGAACGGCGTAACACCATCCCGGTCCTGTCCAATGTTCTGCTGCGCGCGGAAAATGGCGAACTTTCGCTGACCGCGACCGACATGGATCTGGAAATCGTCGAAAGCGTGCCGGTGGAAATCGCCCGCGCCGGGTCGGCCACGGCCCCGGCCCACACGCTGTATGACATCGCCCGCAAGCTGCCCGATGGCAGCCAGGTGGAACTGGACGCCACGGGTGACGTGCTGACCCTGCGGTCGGGTCGTTCCAACTTCCGTCTGGGCACCCTGCCGGTGGATGATTTCCCGCAGATGGCCCAGGGCGATCTGGCCCACAGCTTCACGCTGACCGCCAGCGAGCTGAAGGCCCTGATCGACCGCACGAAATTCGCCATCAGCACGGAAGAGACCCGTTATTACCTGAACGGTATCTATGTCCACGCCACCAAGCCCAAGGGCAACGAAGCCCCGGCCCTGCGCGCCGTGGCCACGGACGGCCATCGTCTGGCCCGGGTGGAAGTGCCCCTGCCCGAAGGTGCAACCGCCATCCCCGGCGTGATCGTGCCGCGCAAGACCGTCCTGGAAGTGCGCAAGCTGCTGGACGAGGTTGCGGGCGGGATCGAGGTGCAGCTGTCGGAGACCAAGGTCCGCTTCGCCTTTGACAGCATCGTGCTGACCAGCAAGCTGATCGACGGCACCTTCCCGGATTATGAGCGCGTGATCCCGGCCGGCAATGACAAGGTGCTGGAGGTCAATTCCAAGGCCTTTGCCGCCGCCGTCGACCGTGTGGCCACCATCTCCACGGAGAAGTCGCGGGCCGTGAAGCTGTCGCTGGGCCAGCAGGTACTGACGCTCTCCGCCACCTCCGCCGAGGCCGGGTCAGCCACGGAAGAGCTGGAAGTGGATTACACCAACACGCCCCTGGAAATCGGCTTCAACAGCCGTTACCTGCTGGACATCACCGGTCAGATCGAAAGCGGCAAGGCCCGCTTCCAGATGGCTGATGGCGGCTCGCCCACCATCGTCCGCGATGCCGAAGACGCATCGGCCCTGTATGTGCTGATGCCGATGCGCGTGTGATAACCCGGTCCACTGACCCGCTGCCACGAACGCCCCGACCGGACCCCCGGCCGGGGCGTTTCTCTTTTCCGCCCGCTTGCCATGCTTTCGCCAGAGGCGCATCCTATGTCCATGCCATGGACATAGGAGATGATGATGGCGGCGACGGCACGGCTGGTGGTGCAGATGACCCCGGCAGAAAAGACAAGGTTGGATGCGCAGGCCCGACGCCTGGGCATCACGACCTCTGAATTCGTGCGCCGCCGCGTCGCGGATGATGACCTGATCGACAATCGGGAGGAGATCGAGGCGTTGCTGTCTGCGCTTAACGATGCGGCCCCTCGCATCCTGGGTCACCTGGACCACTCCCTCGCCGAGGCAGAGGCGGCCTTGGCCGGCTTGCGCAAGGGGCAACCCGAATGAGCTTTGGCGACAAGATTCTGAGCGGCCTGAAAACCATCGTCCTGATTGAAGAAAAGGTGCAGAGGCTGGATGCCACGGTGGGCGAATTGCGACGGGAAGCCGTAAAGGCCATCGCCGACCATGACCGCCGCCTGACACGGCTGGAAACCATCGTCGAAATCGCCCGGCCTGATGGCGCCACGCTGCGCATCGCACGTCACGATGACCGGAGCGAATGACGCGGGGTTGCCGGCCGGGCAATAATTGACATTAAGCATCGCAATGTCACATTCTGAAAATGTGACACGCACAGGTGCATCATGCCATCGACTTCTCATGCCAACCTCACGATCGCCCCCAACGGGCGCGTGGTGATCCCGTCCAGCATGCGTGCGGCCTTGGGCATACCGGACGGGGGCCGCGTCGTGGCCCGCCTTGTCGATGGCACTGTCGTTCTTGAACCCATTTCGGTAGCGATAAGGCGGGCGCAGGACTACGTCCGTCAGTTCGTTCCTGAAGGGGTCAGCCTTGCAGACGAGTTGATCGCAGAGCGTCGGGCTGCCGCTGATCATGAATGACCCCGTTCTGGATTGTTCGGCTTTGCTGGCTCTGCTGTTGCGGGAGCCGGGGGCAGAACAGGTTGAAGCGGCTCTGCCTGCTGCCTGCATGTCGTCAGTGAACTTCGCAGAAGCGCTGGCCAAGATGACGGAATGGGGAATCACGCTGGAGAATGCGCAAAACACAATTCGGGGATTGGGCATCGAGATTGTCGATTTCGATGCCGAGCAGGCTGCTCGCTCTGCCGGTCTGCGAAAGCTGACGCGCAGCGCAGGCTTGTCGTTAGGTGACCGGTCCTGCCTTGCCCTGGCACTTCACCGGAACACACCGGCAATGACGACAGACAAAGCCTGGCTGAGGCTGGAAGGCACTGATTTGCCCCCCATCATCTGCATTCGCGGCGTGTCATCCTGATGCACCCCCTCCCAACCCTGGCCGTCACCCGCCTGACGGTGACCCGGTTCCGGTCCTATGCCAGCGCGCGCCTGGAATGCGATGCGCGGCCCGTCGTGCTGACGGGGGATAACGGCGCCGGCAAGACCAACATCCTGGAAGCCGTCAGCTTTCTGGCGCCGGGCCGCGGCATGCGCCGGGCCAAGCTGTCGGAGGTGGAACGCATCGGCGACAGTTCGGCCGCGGACTGGACGGGCGGCCCCGGCTGGGCCATCGCCGCGAGCGTCATCACCCCGGCCGGGCCGGTGGAGATCGGTACAGGCCGCGACCCGGCCGGCGGGGAAAGCGAGCGCCGCCTGGTCCATATTGACGGCCGACCGGCCAAGGGCCAGATCGCCCTGGCTGACCATATCTCTGTCGTCTGGCTGACGCCGCAGATGGACCGGCTGTTCCTGGAAGGATCGGCGGGGCGACGGCGGTTCCTGGACCGGCTGGTCTTTGGGTTCGATCCCGGTCATGCCGGCCGCCTGACCAAATATGAAAACGCGCTGCGGGAACGCGCCCGCATCCTGCGTGAAGGGCCGGTCGATCCCGCCTGGCTGTCAGCACTGGAAGGGCAGATGGCGGAAACCGGTATCGCCGTGGCCGCCGCCCGCGCCGACATGGCCCGCCGGCTGGAATCCGCCGCCGCCCAGGGTGTCGGCCCCTTCCCCGCCCCCGGCATCACCATCACCGGTGCTGTGGATGCAATGCTGGCCGGCCGCCCGGCACTGGAGGCGGAGGACGCCTTCCGCACGGCCCTGGCCGAAGGGCGGCGGGCCGATGCCGCCGCCGGTGGCGCCACCATCGGTCCGCACCGGTCAGACCTGTCCGTCACCTACCGGGCCAAGGATATGCCCGCCGAACTGGGCAGTACCGGCGAACAGAAGGCCCTGCTGATCGCCATCGTGCTGGCCAATGCCCGCCTGATGCGGGCGGAGACCGGCACGGCCCCGCTGCTGCTGCTGGACGAGGTGGCCGCCCATCTGGATGAAGGCCGGCGTCAGGCCCTGTTCGACGAAATCCTTGCCACTGGCAGCCAGGCCTGGCTGACCGGCACCGATGCCACAACCTTCAGGGGGCTTGGCACCGGAGCGCAGCATTTCACCGTGGCCAACGGCCGCCTGACCGTCACGCCCCCCGATGATGTCGATGCGTCGCGCTTGGGATTGGAAACGCCCGCCGGCGCTGGTATCCACCCTTACGATGCAAACACATAGATCAGGGACTTCCCCGCCAAGCCCCGAACGGCGGCACCGACCCGGTCAGGGGCCCATTCGGCCAGTCGCCCCTGCAAGGCGCCGACACTGAGCATATCTTCTGCCAGCAGCAGGGACAGCACTGCGGTTTCATCCGCCGTCATCTTCGCTGTCCCGCCGGCTGTCCCCCCCCGGCGCTGCACAGGCATCAGCACCGTCTCGGGCGCGGACAGGTCATCCAGACCCAGATTGATCGGGGCCAGACGCGAACCTTGCAGCCAGTGGCCACCTGCCAGAAAAGTGGACAGATCAAGCCGGTCGGCCAGGCGCAGCAGGACCGCGCGCAATGCCGCTTCCTGCTGGCCAAGTTCGTCCATGTCGGAAAGCGGAGAGACGTCGCGGCGCAGTTCTTCTTCCTGGGACAAAGCCTGCCGAAGGGCCCAGATGACCGCATCGATCCCCGCCGCCGGCTTGATCCCGATCGTCAGGTGCAGCGAACGCCCCCCATCGTGCAGCAGTTCAGCCCTGTGGGCATCCCCACGGGGCAGATACAGCATGTCGCCGGGTTCCATTACGGTCTGCCATTCCGGGTCGCCCGGCGGGACATGTTCCAGATCATGTGTTTCCGCCAACGGGTAGCGATGCAATTGCCCGTAACAGAACCAACGCTTGGCGCCATAGACCTGAAGGATCAGCACATCATGATTGTCCCAATGCGTCTTGAAGGCAGCCTGCCTGGCAAAGCTTGCATAGCAGTTGGTCTGGACGTTGGCACCCAGATGCCGCTCCAGCATGACATTCAGCGCCGCTATGCGGGTGAAGTGCCGATGAATGTTATTGAAGACAAGGCTGACGCCCTGATCGCAGAGCGATTGCAGCGCGCGCGTGTCAACCACCCTGCGCTTCAGCGTCGGATGACGCTGCATATACATTTCCACCGGGATGTCACGTCCCTGACGGACGACCCGAGTGGTGGCCGCCGTGATGCGTTCCTCCGTGATCAACGCCGGCAGCATGTCCCAGGACAGCAATTGCTGGAAATAGGGGGCGCTCCCCCCCGGCAGATGCAGGCGCCGGTTCTCCCGGATGGCGGAAAGCAGCAGGGCCGGGTCATGGGGATGCAACAGGGTACGCAAACCATTGGTCATGCCATCATCCCCGAGAAGCCAGTGCCAGGGCCATTTCATGCCGCCCATTCTGATCATTGGGGGCATACCGAATCATCCGGCAGCCTGCCAGGGCAAGGGAATTTTTCGCGCCCTTTCCGGCCAGGGATGAAGTATAGTCGCGGCAGTTTTCCGTGCGTTAGCCGCTCTTTATCACAGATCCGAGTTCATGTCCGATATCCCCAACGCCACCCCCGCCATTGACCCCGAAGCCGCTGCCGAAGCCTATGGCGCCAGCAGTATCAAGGTACTGAAGGGCCTGGATGCCGTCCGTAAACGTCCCGGCATGTATATCGGCGACACCGATGACGGGTCGGGCCTGCACCATATGGTGTATGAGGTGGTGGACAACGCCATCGACGAGGCGCTGGCCGGGCACGCCGACCGGGTGGATGTGCGCTTGAATGCCGACGGGTCGGTGACCGTGCGCGACAATGGCCGCGGTATCCCCGTGGACATCCACAAGGAAGAAGGCGTGTCGGCAGCGGAGGTCATCATGACCCAGTTGCATGCCGGCGGCAAATTTGACCAGAACAGCTACAAGGTGTCCGGCGGCCTGCACGGCGTGGGCGTGTCCGTCGTGAACGCCCTGTCGGAGGTGCTGGACCTGCGCATCTGGCGCCTGGGCCGCGTCTGGGAAATGCGTTTCGCCCATGGCGATGCCGTGGCGCCGCTGGCCGATGTCGGCTCCGCCCCCGTCGTGACGGAAGGCCGGCGCGCCGGTCAGTCCCTGACCGGAACGGAAGTCACCTTCCTGCCGTCCAAGGCCACCTTCACCAAGACCGATTTCGATTTCCAGACCCTGGAACATCGCCTGCGCGAACTGGCCTTCCTCAATTCCGGCGTACTGATCATCTTCACCGATGCACGCGGGGTGGAGCCGAAGACAGTCGAGCTGTATTACGAGGGTGGGCTGGAGGCGTTTGTCGCCTATCTGGACCGGTCCAAGACCCCCCTGCACAAGCCCGGCATCTATGCCAAGGCCGAGCGCGCGTCGGAGGCCGGCGTGCCCATCGGCGTGGAAGTGTCGTTGCAGTGGAACGACAGCTATCACGAGACGACGCTGTGCTTCACCAACAACATCCCGCAGCGTGATGGCGGCACCCATCTGGCCGGCTTCCGCGCCGCCCTGACCCGCACCGTCAACAAATATGCGGAAGAAAGCGGCATCCTGAAGAAGGAGAAGGTGGCGCTGTCGGGCGACGACATGCGCGAGGGCCTGACCTGCATCATCTCCGTCAAGGTGCCGGACCCGAAATTCTCCAGCCAGACCAAGGACAAGCTGGTCTCGTCCGAGGTGCGGCCGGTGGTGGAGGCGATCTGCGCCGACGCGCTCTCCACCTGGTTTGAGGAGCATCCCGCCGACGCCCGCAAGATCGTGGGCAAGGTGGTGGAAGCCGCCGCCGCGCGTGAAGCCGCCCGCAAGGCCCGCGAGCTGACCCGCCGCAAGGGTGCCCTGGACATGGCCAGCCTGCCCGGCAAGCTGGCCGACTGTCAGGAGCGCGACCCGGCCTTGTCCGAACTGTTCATCGTGGAAGGTGACAGCGCCGGCGGTTCCGCCAAGCAGGGCCGGTCGCGCCAGAACCAGGCCATCCTGCCCCTGCGCGGCAAGATCCTGAATGTGGAGCGGGCGCGTTTCGACAAGATGCTGTCCTCGGCCGAGATCGGCACGTTGATCGCAGCACTGGGCACCGGCATCGGCCGGGACGAGTTCAATATCGAAAAGGCCCGGTACCACAAGATCATCATCATGACGGACGCCGATGTCGACGGCGCCCATATCCGCACCCTGCTGCTGACTTTCTTCTACCGGCAGATGCCCGACATTATCGAGAAGGGCTATCTCTACATCGCGCAGCCGCCGCTGTACCGCGTGAAGCGCGGCACGGCCAAGGAACGGTACCTGAAGGATGATCGCGCGCTGGAGGATTACCTGATCAATCAGGGCACGGACGACGTGTTCCTGATCGGGGCCGATGGCAGCGCCCGGGGTGGCGATGATCTGCGTGGTCTGGTCGAACAGGCCCGCGCCGCCCGATCCGCCCTGCAGGCCCTGGCCCGCAAGGCCGGCAACCGCGACGTCGTTGAGCAGGCCGCCATCATCGGCGCCCTGTCAGCCAAACTGCTGGACGACCCGGCCCGCGCCGCCAATCTGGCCGCGACGGTGGCCGAGCGTCTGAACACCCTGGCCCATGACCGCGCCATCGCGGCCGGCGATGCCATGGCCGCCGACGCCACGGCCGCCGCCATCGGTGGCTGGACGGGCACGGCCGATCAGGATGGTCTGATCCTGGCCCGCACCCGCCGCGGCGTCACCCATCGCCATGTGCTGGATGCCGACCTGCTGAAAAGCGTGGAGGCCCGGCGTCTGGACGCGATGCAGGACCATCTGGCCGCCACCTATACGGCCACCGCCACCCTGCGCCACCGCGTCAAGGATCTGCGCACGGTCACCGGCCCGGCTTCCCTGTTCGAAGGGGTCATCGACCAGGGCCGCCACGGCCTGACCATCCAGCGCTACAAGGGTCTGGGCGAAATGAACCCCGACCAGCTGTGGGAAACCACGCTGGACCCCACCAACCGGTCGCTGCTGCAGGTCAAGGTCAACCATACCGAGGATGCAGAGGACGTGTTCAGCACCCTGATGGGCGACGTGGTCGAACCCCGCCGCGCCTTCATCCAGGAAAACGCCCTGAAGGTGGCGAACCTGGACGTGTGATCGGATCACCGCCGATAATCCACGAAAACAAAGCCCCCGCCGAGAATATCCGGCGGGGACTTTGTGTTTCACGGCTCCGCATAAAGCGCCAGACAGGCGTCCGGCGGCGGGGGCGGCGGCTTGGGCGGGCCGGGCGGGGTGGTGACGGGCGGGGGTGGGGCAAACCAGCTCATCAGCTCGGCACCACAGCCATCGCCGGGCGGCGGCTCTTCCTGCGCCTCGCAATGGGCAGCCCCGGCCGGGCAGGTCAGGCGCACATGGAAATGGGCGGCGTGACCGAACCAGGGGCGGACCTTGCGCAGCCAGTCGCGGTCGCCCGTCACCTGTTCGCACAAGGCCAGCTTGATGGCCGGGTTCACGAAAATGCGGGCCACGCGGGCATCATCAGCCGCCAGCTGCAGCAACCGCACCTGGGCCGGGCCGAACCGGGTTGCGTCCACGCGCTGGGCCTTGGCGTCCACCATGCTGGCGAAATCTTCCCGCTCCCGCTCTGCGGGGGAAAGCGGTGGCAGGTCCAGCACGAACCAGACATCGGCATCCAGGCCCATCTGATGACTGGCATGGCCCGTCGGCATGCGCCCGCCCCGCACCATCCCCAGGTCGCCGATGGCCAGCCGGCCCAGCCCCTGTCCCGTCGTGCGCTGCGCCAGATCGTGCAGGTAGGACAGCAGCGCGGGATGGCCGTAGTTGCGGCGACGGGACAGGTTCATCACCTGATACCCATCCCCCTGCGCCGGCAGCTCCACGGCGCCGCGCACACAGCCATTGGCATAGGAACCGATGGGATCGGCCGGCCCGCGCCCGGGTGTGCGCAGACTCTGCGGCACCGGCGGAGCGGCGGGGGCGGCCATGGCCGCTGCCGCAGCATGGGCCTTCTGGGCCGCCGCCGCGACGGACGGCAGGCAGAGGGCCAGCACCAGCATCCCGCCGGCCAGCAGCAACCGGGTCCCCACAGGATCCGTTCCCATCAGCAACCCCATTCTAAGCAGATTTTCGAACTCCGCCCACAGATGGCGGGCTCGGAAAATCTGCTGAACCATAGAGTCAGCAGCGCCCATCATTGCGGTCGCATGGCCAAGGCGGCGTCGGCCACCGGTTCGGTCCCCAGCGCGTCACCCACAGCGGCCATGAAACCCTCGGCAACCCCGAAGCTGTCCGTGTCGGCGGTATTGGCGTTGAAGACGATCGTCAGGTCAAGGGCCGGACAATGCACGACCATCGTCCCGTAATAGCCCCCCTGCCCCAAGCAGGCATGCGGCCCCACCTTTTCCGGAGCGAACAGGGCCGGTCGAAGGCGCCCGCCATAGCCCTCGCCCGTTTCGGCCACCTGCATGACCAGGCCTGAAGCCAGGGTGGCCGGATCGCGGAACACCTGCCCCCGGAAGATCGCGCGAAAGAAGCGGGACAGATCATCCACAGTGGAGACAAGGCCGCCCGCGCCGTAGAGATCATAGGAAGGGTCGGCCGCGGTCATGTCGATGTCGCCCACGAACTGATGGCTGCGCGGCTTCGCACCAGGTGGCGGCGGCTCCAGGCTTTCCAGCCATGTGGACGTCAAGCCCAGCCTGTCGAAGGGCAACAGGCTGCGCAGCGCCGCCGCCATGGGTTGGCCGGTCGTCCGTTCCAGGATCTCCCCCAAAATGGAATAGCCGGTGTCGGCGTAATGGAACCGCTCGCCCGGCTTGCCATAGGCAGAGCCGGCCTTCATCGCGATGGCGATCTGTTCGTGCCGGGTCCAGCGACGCTGGGGATGGGCCAGCATGGATTGCTCGTAATTGGGATCGTCGTAAAAGTCGCGGATGCCGCTGGTATGGTCCATCAGCTGCCGCACCGTGATGTAGTGCGGATCATAGCCACCCGACTGAAGCAGGTGCCGCGTCTCCGGCGATACCAGCCGATCGATGGGCTGCGACAGCGCTACCCGCCCATCCTCCGCCAACCGCAGGATGGCGGCACCGACGAAGATCTTGGTGACGCTGGCCACCCGGAAGGGCTGATCGGGGGACAGGGGCGTGCCGGATTTGGGGTCGGCCATGCCAACGGCGGACCGCCAGTCAATCCCATGGCGCGGGGCATAGACCCGGACGGCGATGCCGGGGCTGCTGGGCAGGGCCGCTGCCGCCTGTTCCAGCGCGTGGTGAAATCTGTCTGTGACATCCGGCGCCGCCGCGACCGTTCCGGTCCAGCAGGCGAAGGCGACATTGAAAGCCGCCACCGACCGCAACCAACCCGCCATGCCCGCACCTTCTCCGCAAAGGACGACGATGAGGCAGCCTAACAGATTTCCAGTCGGCGGTGGCAGGCCGGCAAAGGGGCCGGTGCGATCGATCCGCACCGGCCACCGGGAATGGGCGCATCAAATCACCCCTGACGCACACGGGTGATGAACCGGTCCACCTCGCGCTGAAGATGATTGGCTTCCTGCGACAGGGTGCCGGCGGCGGCCAGCACCTGTGACGCGGCACTCCCGGCCTCACCCGCAGCGCTGGAGACGCCCGTGATGTTGCTGGACACTTCCGCGGTGCCTTCAGCCGCCTGCTGAACATTGCGGCCAATCTCCCGCGTGGCGGCGGATTGCTCCTCCACAGCCGAGGCGATGGAGCCGGCGATTTCCGACAGGCGCGTGACTGTGCCGCTGATGGCGCCGATGGCGGTGACGGCCGCCGTCGTCTGGCTCTGCACGGCGGCGATCTGAGCCCCGATCTCCTCTGTTGCCTTCGCCGTCTGCGTGGCCAGGCTTTTCACTTCAGAGGCCACGACGGCGAAGCCCTTGCCGGCTTCCCCGGCACGGGCCGCCTCGATCGTCGCGTTCAGGGCCAGCAGGTTGGTCTGGCTGGCAATGTCGGAGATCAGCTTGACGACGGTGCCGATGCGCTGCGCCGTTTCGGCCAGGGAAGCGACGGTCTGGTTGGTCTGGTTCGCCTCGCGTTCCGCCTCCTTGGAAATCTGGGAGGATTCCGACACCTGGCGGGCGATTTCCTGGATGGAGCTGCCCAGCTCCTCGGTCGCTGACGCCACTGTCTGCACGTTGGCGGCAGCCTGCTCCGTGGCAGCGGCCACGGCCCCCGCCTGCTGGTTTGTCTGGGTGGCGATGGCCGTCATGCTCTGCGCACTGGATTGCAGTTCGACGGCGGAGGAGGTGACCGACTCGACCACACCCTTGACGCTGCTCTCGAACTCATCGGCCAGTTTCAGCATGGCGGCGCGACGTTCCTCGGCCGCGCGCAGTTCCGCCTCCTTGGCTTCCTGTTCGACCTGCCTCGCACGAATGAGGTTGTCCTTGAAGATCTGCAGCCCGGCCGCGACCAAGCCCACCTCGTCCTTGCGGCCGACGCCGTGGATTTGCGTGGTCAGGTCGCCCGCGGCCAGTTTGTTCAGGCTTTCCACCGACTGGCCGATGGGCCGCGTGATGGTCAAGGTGGCAACCAGCCAGCCGATGACAATGCCGCCCAGCACACCGGCAATGGCCACGGTCAGCATGGTGACGCGGGTGGTGTGCGCCAGATCTGCTGCTTCCTTGGCAATTTCTCCGGATCGGTCGTTGGAGTAGTTGAAATATTCCCGTGCCGCCTGTTGCAGACGGTTCGCCACCTCGTGGGAGTCGATTACCGAATCCCGGATCTCCTTCTGGGCCTCGCTCAAGGTGACCCGCGTGGCATTGCGGCGGACCGTGGCAATCGTGCCTTCCAGCTCCGGCAAATAGGCTTTCAGTTCGCGTTCAAGCCCGTCCAACAGCCGCAGCTGGTCCTTGTTTGCCGTCAACCGCAGGGTCGCCAGGCGCTCAATCAGCTGGTCGCGCTGCTCCGTGATGATCTTCAGTACGCCTTCCGCCTGCTGCGGATCGACGGCCATCTGATATTCGGCCCGGTTCAAGGCGACCACATTCTGATTGATCCTCGATCCCAGCAATGCCTCACCGCCGGTTTGCTGCACACGGTCGGTGGCATCGCCAAGCTCGGATATGCCCGCGACCCCTGTGATCGCCACAAAGACGGTCACCAGGCTCAACACGCCGATGAGCAGAAACAGCTTGTGAATGATACGCCAGTTCGCGAGGGACATCTGCTCTCTCCTGCCATTTGGGTATGGGGTCGCGCTCCCTGCACTCTTTGGGTGCATAGGTCGCCTGCTTGTCACCTGGACTAAAGGCGTAACACGTTTCCAATTGGACGAATATCGGAAAATCCGATATCTCGGAAATGATTTTTCCGTAAAGTTTTATGTATTTACTGATTATTAATCATAAAGAAGGGATTCGGGCCCGGCACCCTGTCGCTTCGCTTTGAATTCCAATCGATACTTCGCAGATATTGGAAACAAAAAGGCCCTGACAGCGATGCCGTCAGGGCCTTACCGGAATTCAGAATCTTATCAGCCGAAAACCGGGCCCCCGTGGAGCCCAGACACGCATTTGACTAAGCGCCCCAGTAGCGGACGCGACCGGTATCGACATGCACGAAGCCCGTCTTGCTGTAGATGCCGACACCACCCAGCTTCAGATTGGCGGCTTCCTGACGGATGCGGGTCAGCTGACGGCCCGGCATGGTGATGTCGATGGCCTTGCCTTCCATGTGCAGGCTCTTGGTCGCCACCCCTTCGGACCGTGACGCCAGCATGGCGTTGGTCTGCGGGCAGCGATAGCCGGAAATCACATGGAACGGCTCTTCCGTGCGCAGGCGCTGATGCAACTGGAACAGCAGGTCCAGCAGCTTGGGATCCATCGCCCCGACTTCACCCGTACGCCAGTCGCGCAGCATATGGTTGACGTCGCGCAGGGCCGAGCGGTCATAGGAACCGTTGTTGAAATAGGTGACCTTCAGGCGCTCGTTCGTGTGCAGCGACACAAAGGAAAGCTGGCGGCGCGGCATGCTGACCGGCGCGGCATCGGCGGGATTGGTCAGGATGGTGGGGGCGGCGACAGCAGCGCCGGCGCCCAGAAACAACCCACCCAGGCCCCGCAGGAAGCCGCGGCGGCCGGTCGGCTGTTCAAGGTTCAGGTTCAATGGGGAACGGGGCTGGGAGTCCGGGGGCGTGTTCTGAATGGTCAGGTCGATCATGTTCGGCCGTGCCACCATGCCCCAAACTCCCCTCTCGCCGTCCGCACCCCCCGCGTCCGTTGCGCCGGGGACACTCTCTTTCCTGATTTCGTCAAATGCACCTGCGTCACAAGCAGGACACAATTGCAGTGATGGCAGATCGACCCGGCCGGTGCAAGCGGAAATCCGCCCCTGCGGCGTTTAATATCAACCCGTTTACAAGGACTTCATCATTGCGGGACCTTTTCACCCTTGCCCGCCGCCGCCCCGCCGGGCGCCAGGCGTGCCTCCGCCTCCACCGCGTCCCATTTCACCCGGGATGCGCGCATGGCCGTGGCCAGCTTGCGGTCGCGACCATAGATGTCGGACCGGAAATTGACGGTCCCGTCATCGCCGACAAAGGCGGTGACATAGACGATATGGATGGGGATGGGCTGCTTCAGCCGGACGATGGTGCGCTGGTTGGTGGCCAGCGCTTCATCCAGGCGGGGGCGGTCCCAGTCCTTGGTGCCTGTCAGGCGCAGGATCGTCTCCGCCACGTCGAACGGATGCTCCACCCGGATACAGCCATGGCTGAAGGTGCGGTTGGCGCGGTTGAACAGGTTCTTCGACGGCGTATCGTGCAGATAGACGTCGAATTCATTGGGGAACATCATCTTGACGCGGCCCAGGCTGTTCTTGTCACCCGGCACCTGGCGCACGCGATAGCGCAGGCCGCCCATGTGCGCCCAGTCCAATGTCCGTGGATCAACGGGGACAGCCTGTTCCGTCCAGTCGGACAGCAACTCATATCCCTGCTTGGTCAGATAGGAAGGGTCGTGCCTGGCCTTGGGCAAAATCTCGTCCCGCACGATCTTGGCCGGCACATGCCAATAGGGATTGACCTCCAGATAGGTCATCTTGCGGGAGAAGACGGGCGTGCGCGTGTTGCTGGTCCCCACCACCACCCGCGCCTCAT
Organism: Hydrogenophaga intermedia; assembly: GCA_943371025.1. Classification (GTDB taxonomy): domain Bacteria; phylum Pseudomonadota; class Alphaproteobacteria; order Azospirillales; family Azospirillaceae; genus Niveispirillum. The sequence goes on along the minus strand of CALRTC020000028.1, from coordinate 35,198 downwards.
GCACCACCTGCCCCTGGTCGAAGATCGACAGCTGAAAGGCCGCCAGATTGACCAGGATGTAGGAACGGCCCATGTCGATGGGCATCCAGCGCCAGCGCTCCATGTTCAGCGCCACCTGGACCACGCGCTGCTCGGCCGTGATATTCAGCGCCAGCAGCGTCTGCCGGCCCAGCACCCCGTCCGGCTCCAGCCCGTGGCGGGCCTGGAACTTCTTCAGCGCCTCAATCGTCGCCTCGTCGAACAGGGTGGGGTCGGACGGCACAGGCACGTCAGCCGGCAACTCCCCCGTCACCCGCAGACGGGCGCGCAGCGCCGGCAGCCGTTCGTCATTGCCACCGGGCTTCAGGGAAATGTCGGTGACCGGTACGGACTTCCACCCGCCTGCCGCCGCCAGTTCGCGATACTGCTGCAAGGCCGCCTTCAGGCGCTGATATTCCGACCGGTGCGGCGGCAATGCCGCCAGCTCTGCCCCCGGATCGGGCACAGTTGCCAGCCGGTTCAGCAGGGTCAGGACGTCGATCTCGCGCTTTTCCACGTAAAGCTCGCTGTCGATCGCCATGGGGGCCAGCCGGCCTGTGGCCAGATCCCGCCCGTAATCCAGGGCCCCGTGCGACAGCAGCACCTCCAATTCCGCCAGGGCATCGGGGCTGTCGCCGCGTTCCATCAGATTGGTGATGCGGGCCACGCCATAATCGGAGGGGTTCAGCCCTTCCTGCCCCGCCTTCTGCAAGGCGGCCAGCAGCAATCCGGCCCGCGCCGCCGGCTTGCCCTGTTCCAGCCAGGCCGGCGCGAACTGGCGCTTTTCATAAAAGCGCCCCAGGGTCAGCAGATCCTGGCTGTCGCGGTCGGTTTCCGGCGTGTCGACACCGATATTGAGGCGCTGTTGCAGCGCCGTGGCGAAGGTCTTGGCATCTGCGGGAAGAATAGTGAAGGCGAGGAACGCAGCCAGCAGGCTTACGTAAAGGCAACGCCCCGCGACAAATCGCACAATGATCTCCGTCCGCCATCACAGCCTGGATATAGCCTAACATCGCCGGGAGGGGATTGGGCAGCGAAGATGTCGCGGCGGAGGGCCGCGCCCAGACATCACCTTAGGTCGGGCGCGTTAACATGCCCGACAATTCAGAACCCAGGGCCACAACCATTGCCAAGGCCGTAAGCCGCAGGATAATGATGGCAACGCGAACCCGTGGCGGCAGAATTTCCGGCTGCTCAAAGGCCTTATCTGCCGCGAACAGGGGCGAAAGCCTGGCAAGCAGGAGGCCCGCGCACGCCCATACCAGGGACTGCCCCACCAGATTCGGTTTTGATCTCAGGGCCGGGACAGAAATGGCCATGGCAAGGGCGAAGGTCCCCAGAAACCAGACCAAGATCAGTTGTGGCGCATAACCGAACCCAACCATCGCCCAGGAGAGAAAGGCCAGAACCTTTTTCAGGCTCATTTCCATGTGCCACAGTTCCTGGTAGCGGCCTTCGTGCCGCAGCACATCGGCTTCGTCCTCCATTCCGGCGGCCTGCATGTGGTCTGCGATCATCATGTAAGGTCCAATGAAGAAGTCCCCGTCGGGTTGCGCACCGCGTCCGACGCTTGCGCGCTGCTTCAGATGCTTGGCCCACCAGGCCGCACCGCGCCGTTCAAAGTTCCGGTCAGCGATCTCCTTGGGCTCCAGGTCATCACCCGAGGGCAGGCTGTAGCGCTTGACCTGAAAGCCACGCAGGTCCCCGCTTCGCAATCCACCCCAGAAGCCCTTATCATCCAGGACCCCACCGACGCTGGTATCCAGGAGGCGCCCCTTGTCCGTTCGGGCATCACGCAGGTCCAGATCGCGAACGATGGTCACCGCCCGCATATGCACATCCCGAAATTTCGATCCCAGCAGACGAAGGTCCCCTCGAACCTCAAGCTTTTCGGCCCGCAGACTGTTCTGACCATGTCCCAGATCCATGGCCGCCCACTCCTCCGCCAGGGCGGGACAGAGATGCTTGTCGGCGGCCTTCAGTTTGGGAATTCGAAAATCGGAGACGCCGCCACCCAATCTTTCCAATGCAAGACTGGCGTTGAAATGACTGCCGGTCAGGGTCAAACCATCCCAGAGCTGACTGTCGGTCAGCATGGCTTGCCCGCCAATCTGCATGTCCCGACCATCGACCGTGCAAAGCGAGCGGATATGGCTGATGATCAAGGCCTCCGCCTTCATTCCGGCCATCATCAGGCGCAGGATGGGAAGTGGATTGTCCTTGTTGCCTCCCATCCAGAACTGATGGCCGACCTTCGCCGCCTGAAGCTTGCCCAATCCAATGGTGCTGCCAGCTACATAAACATCACTTCCAATTACAGCCCGGCTCAAGTCTAGATTTCCTATAATTGATCCACCCACAACAATAAAAGCCGCCTCAGTCTCTGCCGAACTTGCATTTAAGACATTAATTCGCGATGCATTGGAAATTATGCCCTTTGCCTTCACATCGACCTGCTGGACCAGACCCACGTGACTGTACTCGAGCGTGATCGCCTTCGCGACTTGCGCACGCTCCATCGCCAAAGTGTCAATCTGAGAACCCGTGAAGATGAGATCTCCATCGATTCTGGCCCCCGCCAGGACCAAGGCACCCGAGGAGCCGAACCCATCCAGCTTGAACAATTCATGGAAGGCCGAAGGGATTGGCTTGATGCCGGGATCAAGCCCAGCAGGGGTGATATAGCAACCGTCTCCGTCCGCGCATTTCAGACCCTGGTTGCTTCTGGGTTCCGGCATGCCGGAGATACCGGCACAGGGGCCGCCGGATTTTTTTTCATCACCCGCATGTCCAACGGATACCGTCCGGAATTGCAGATCGCCTTCGACATGCAGACCTTCAGCCCGCAGGCCACGGCAGAAGACGACATGGTCGAACCGCCAGCTTTTCGGCAGAGTCCGGTTGCTCAGGTCCAACCGGCTGGTGAAGGCCAAGCACCGCACCTCCCAGACCCCATCCGACAGGTACCGATATCTGCTTCCGGTCGATGACTTTGCCATGTCGTTGGCGAAGGCACTGCCCGCAATCCGGGTATATGATGGGCATTCCTGGGTGTCTGCCAGCGCCGCCCCTGTGGTCACCAGCAGCAGAAATGCCAACAGGAGAATTTTCCACATTCCCGCCTCCGGACAAAGGCTTAGCAGGCTGCCGTTGCATCGGGCGATGTGGGAGCCTGGATCGACTGTGGGGAATGATACATAAAACAGAAAATGGCGTCTGTTATGTTTTATTAAGTAGCATTGCGCATAAGCCGCAGGGCCGCTTGCCTGCATGCCAAAAAGAAACGGCCCGGTCATGCCGGGCCGTCATCGTAACCTGATCCCCACCAGACCGTTCAGCGCGTCGGGCGCGGGGTCGGGCCGGAATAGTCATAGAAGCCGCGGCCGACCTTGCGGCCCAGCCAGCCTGCCTCGACATATTTCACCATCAGCGGGCAGGGACGGTACTTGCTGTCGGCCAGGCCTTCATACAGCACCTGCATGATGGACAGACACGTATCCAGGCCGATGAAATCCGCCAGCTCCAGCGGGCCCATCGGGTGGTTGGCGCCCAGCTTCATGGCCGTGTCGATGGCTTCAACCCCACCCACACCCTCATACAGGGTATAGACAGCTTCGTTGATCATCGGCAGCAGGATGCGGTTGACGATGAAGGCCGGGAAATCCTCGGCAATGGCCGCCGTCTTGCCCAGCTTGACCGTCAGCGCCTTGATCAGCTGGAAAGTCTCGTCATCCGTGGCGATGCCGCGGATGATCTCCACCAGCTGCATCACCGGCACCGGATTCATGAAATGCATGCCGATGAATTTTTCGGGCCGGTCGGTGGAGGCGGCCAGCCGGGTGATGCTGATCGAACTGGTGTTGGTGGCAATGATCGCCGTGGGCGACAGGTTGGGCACCAGCGCCTTCAGGATCAGGCGCTTGACGTCTTCCGACTCGGTCGCCGCCTCGATCACCAGGTCGCTGTCCTTGAACACGGACAGGTCGGTGGAGGTGGCGATGCGGGCCATGGCCGCATCCTTGTCAGCGGCCGTCAGCTTGCCCTTGGCGATCTGGCGGTCAAGGTTCTTGGCGATGCCCGCCAGCGACTTGGTCAGCTGTTCGGCATTGATGTCAGAGATCGCCACGGAAATGCCAGCCACGGCGCAGACCTGCGCGATGCCGCTGCCCATCTGACCGGCGCCGATAACGCCCACTTTCTCGATCATCGCAGTCCCCATGACGGGTTGAAACCTGGGATCAGCCCAGTGTCGCATGTCCAGGCCCGGGGCCCTACGCGACATTTGTCGTATATGATGAAGCCGGCGTCGCACGCGGACGGTTTAACCGTCCGCGTGCGGCCGCATGGATCACCCCAGTGCGGCGGTCAGTTCGGGGACCAGCTTGAACAGGTCGCCGACGATGCCGTAATCGGCCACCTGGAACATCGGCGCCTCTTCATCCTTGTTGATGGCGACGATGACCTTGCTGTCCTTCATGCCGGCCAGGTGCTGGATGGCGCCGCTGATGCCGACGGCGATGTACAGTTCCGGGGCCACGATCTTGCCGGTCTGGCCGACCTGGTAATCGTTGGGCACGAAACCGGCATCCACCGCCGCGCGCGACGCACCGACGGCCGCACCCAGCTTGTCGGCCAAGGCATCCAGCAGCACGAAATTGTCGCCCGACTGCATGCCGCGACCGCCCGAGACGATGACGCGGGCGGAGGTCAGTTCCGGACGTTCCGACTTGGTCAGTTCGGCCGACACGAAGGTCGACAGGCCGGCGTCACCCGTGGCGGCGATGGCTTCCACCGCCCCCGCACCACCGGCTTCCGCCGCCGCCTCGAACGCCGTGCCGCGCACGGTGATGACCTTGATCGCGTCCGACGACTTCACCGTGGCAATGGCGTTGCCGGCATAGATCGGGCGTTCGAACGTGTCGGCATCAATGACGCCGCTGATCTCGCTGATCTGCTGCACATCCAGCAGGGCCGCCACGCGCGGGGCCAGGTTCTTGCCGAAGGTGGTGGCGGTGAACAGCACATGGCTGTAACCACCCGCCTTCACGGCGGCCACCACCAGCGGCGCGAAATTCTCGGCCAGCGGGTGGGCATATTCGGCACTGTCGGCGACCAGCGCCTTGGCCACGCCGGCGGCCTTGGAAGCGGCGGCACCCGCCTCGCCCACACCTACACCGGCGACCAGCACATGCGTCTGCCCACCGATCTTGGCAGCCGCCCCCAGCGTCGTCAGGGTCGGCTTCTTCACCGCGCCCGTCGAGGGCTCGGCAACAACCAGAATGCTCATGTTGCTTATCCTTTGAAGACGGTTGGCGGATCAGATGACGCGGGCTTCGTCGCGCAGCTTGGCGACCAGCTCTTCCACGCTGGCGACCTTCACGCCGCCCTTGCGCTTGGCCGGCTCCGTCACCTTCAGCGTGGTCAGGCGCGGCGTGATGTCCACGCCCAGCGCGTCCGGGGCCACCGTCTCGATCGGCTTCTTCTTGGCCTTCATGATGTTGGGCAGCGAGGCATAGCGCGGCTCGTTCAGGCGCAGGTCGGTGGTGACCACGGCCGGCAGCTTCAGTTCCACCGTCTCCAGACCGCCATCGATCTCACGCGTCACGGCAACCTTGCCATCGGCCGGCGCCACCTTGGACGCAAACGTGCCCTGGCCCCAGCCCAGCAAGGCGGCCAAAGCCTGGCCCGTCTGGTTGCTGTCATCGTCGATGGCCTGCTTGCCCAGGATCACCAGATCCGGGCTCTCCTTGGCCACCACGGCCTTCAGCAGCTTTGCAACGGCCAGCGGCTGCACCTCGGCGTCGGTCTGCACCAGCACCCCACGGTCGCCGCCCATGGCCAGCGCCGTGCGGATCGTCTCCTGCGCGCCCGCGGGCCCGATCGAAACGACCACGATCTCCGTCGCCTTGCCCGCTTCCTTCAACCGCACGGCTTCTTCAACCGCGATCTCGTCAAACGGGTTCATCGACATCTTCACATTCGCAAGCTCGACACCGCTATTGTCGGGCTTCACGCGGATCTTGACGTTGTAATCAACAACCCGCTTCACGGCGACCAGTACTTTCATTGGCGATCCCCTCGCATGATACCAGGCGGTGGATGGTCCCCGCCCATTCACTCCGGCATTCAGCCATTCTTCGACCGGGGCCTAAGATTGGGCAACCAAAGCCTGCCGTCCAGCCCGCAAATTCGGGCTCGGACCTTAGGATTGCTGCGCTGCACATGTCAATAGAATGCGTCCTGTAACGGAATTATGAAACTTCGTTACCGAAATCAATCATTCGACCAGCACCCCAATCTTCCCTTTACGTAATGGGAAGATACCGCAACATCGGCGGATTTCAAGGGGATTTGCCGCATTGCCCGGGGCCTCAGCCCCGCGTCAGACCGGGCACCCACAGCACGTCGGCGGCACCCTTGTCATTCAGCCAACGGCCCAGCACGAACAAATGATCAGACAGGCGATTGATATATTTGAGGGCGGGCGCGCCAACGGCTTCGTGCAGCGCCAGTTCGGTCATTTCCCGCTCCGCCCGGCGCACCACGGTGCGGGCCTGGTGCAGATAGGCGGCGGCGGATCGGCCGCCGGGCAGGATGAAGCTGTTCAGCGGGGCCAGTTCCGCATTCATGCGGTCGATCTCCGCCTCCAGCCGGTCAACCTGGACATCAATGATGCGCAGCGGCGGGTAAGGGGGATTTTCCATTTCCGGGGTGCAGAGATCAGCCCCCAGGTCGAACAGGTCGTTCTGGATGTGGCCCAGCATGGCGTCTGCATCGGCCAGCGCGGCATCGGCCCCGACGGTCCCCGTATGCAGACGGGCGATGCCCAGGATGGCGTTGGCTTCATCCACCGTGCCATAGGCGGCAACGCGCAGCGCATGTTTGGGCACGCGGCTGCCGTCCCCCAGCGAGGTCTGCCCCTGGTCACCGCCACGGGTATAGATACGGGTCAGGCGGACCATGATGGAAGCCCTCTGCTGTCGGGTGGGATCAGGAAGCCAGGAAGACCAGGGCGAACAGAACCACGGCCGCCACCTGCAGGCGGATGCGCCACCACATCAGCCGGTTGCCATACTTGGCGTTGAAGTCGCCACCGCGTGCCATGGCGAACAGCCCGATCACCAGCACACCCAGCGTGGCGATCATGGCGAGCACCATGAGGAAGATCAGGAATCCGCTCATGGACGGGAGATATAGCGCGGAAGGCCCGGCCCGCACAGGGGCAAGATGGACCAAATCGCGCCGGTCGGGACTCCACGCCCGGCATCTGTTATAGAGGCCGCGGCCGCAGTCCGCCGGAGCCCGCATGTCCGCACCCTTATCCGATGCCGCCAAGCCCCGCCGCCAGGCCGGTATCCCCTTCATTCTGGTCACCGTCTTCCTGGATGTGCTGACCTTTGGCCTGGTCATTCCCGTCGTGCCGGCCCTGGTGCGGCAATTTGCCGGGGACGAGGCATCGGCCGCCTGGTGGATGGGCATCATGATGGCCAGCTTCTCCATCATGCAGTTCGTCTTCGCGCCCATCCTGGGCGCCCTGTCCGACCGGTTCGGACGGCGGAAGATCATTCTGGCCTCTGTTGCCGGGGCCGGCATCGACCAGCTGTTCATGGCCTTTGCACCCGGCCTGGGCTGGTTGCTGGTCGCCCGCCTGATCGCCGGCCTGACGGCCGCCAACATCACGGCGGCCAATGCCTATATCGCCGATGTCAGCGGGCCGGAAAACCGGGCCAGGAATTTCGGCATGATGGGCGCCGCGTTCGGTGTGGGCTTCATCGCCGGCCCGGCCATGGGCGGGCTGCTGGGTGAAATGAGCCTGCGCCTGCCCTTCATGGTCGCAGCCGGGCTGGCGGGGGCCAATTTCCTGTACGGCCTGCTCGTCCTGCCCGAGTCGCTGGCGCCCGCCAACCGCCGCGCCTTCAGCTGGGGCCGCGCCAATCCCGTGGGCAGCCTGAAGGCGCTGACCCGGCACCCGGCCGTAGCCGGGCTGGCGGCATCGCGCACCTGCATGGTGCTGGCCTTCGGCGTCATGCAGACGGTCTGGGTGCTGTACACCACCAAGCGCTTCGGCTGGAGCGAGCTGGATAACGGCCTGTCACTGGCCGCCGTCGGTCTGGCCACGGCCATCGTGCAGGGCGGCCTGATCGGCGCCATCGTGCGACGGCTGGGCGAAGCGCGCACGGCGCTGACCGGCATTCTGCTGGAGGCGACGGCCTATGCCGGCTATGGCACCGTGGCTTCCACCATCCCCTTCTACGGCTTCATCATCGTGCATGCCATGGGCGGCATCAGTTCGCCGGCAGTGCAGAGCGTGGTGGCGCGGTCGGTGGGGGCGGATGAGCAGGGCACGGTGCAGGGCGCCTTTGCCAGCGTGCAGAGCCTGACCTTCATCCTGGCCCCGCTGATCGGGGCGGAGCTGTTTGCCCGTTTCACGGCCGACGGTGCCAGCTTCGATATCCCCGGCATGCCCTTCTATTTCGGGGCTTCCATGCTGGTCCTGGCCGGGCTGATCGCCGCCTGGGCCTTGCGCCGGGCCACCCATCCCCCCGTTACCCGACAGGCGGAGGCCGCGTGATGTTCGACCAGCCCGGCAGCAGTGGCTTCCTGCGCCATGTGCGGACCTGCAACGCCCATGACCTGTCCGATTTCCGGCCCTTCCATGTTGGCGGCGTCCGGGTCGGGCATGTGCGGACGCCCCTGCGCGACCTGCTGTTGAAGCTTGGCCCGGTGTTCGTGGCGGAGGGGGACGGCATCGGCCTTAATCCGTCCCTGACCGATCCGGCGGAACGGACCCAGGCCCTGGATCTGGCCCTGCGCCCGCTGGCGGCGGCCAAGCTGCTGCCCCGTCCGCGGCAGGAGATGTATGCTGTGGCCGAAGGCTGGGGCCGACCGGCCCTGATGAATATCGACCGGGCCTACGTGCCCTATTTCGGCGTCACCGCCTATGGGCTGCATGTGAACGGGTATGTACGCCGTCCGGACGGCCTGCATCTCTGGGTCGCCAGACGGGCCCTGGACCGCGCCGTCGCCCCCGGCCAGTATGACAATCTGGTTGCCGGCGGACAGCCCGCCGGGTTGAGCCTGACGGAAAACCTGATCAAGGAAGCCGGCGAGGAAGCGTCGCTGCCGCCCGATCTGGCGACGAAGGCCGTGCCCGTGGGATCGATCAGCTATCTGATGGAACAGGACAAGGGGCTGAAGCCCGACATCCTGTTCCTTTATGATCTGGAACTGCCGGCCGATTTCACACCCGTGAACAGCGACGGGGAGGTGGAACGGTTTGAACTGTGGCCGCTGGACCGCGTCGCGGCCAGCGTGCGCGACAGCGACGACTGGAAATTTAACGTCAACCTGACCGTGATCGATTTCCTGATCCGTCACGGCTGGCTGACACCCGACCATCCGGAATATCTGGACCTGTGCCGGGGTCTGCGCCGCTGACGCCCTGCCGCCCCCCCTACCCGATCAGCTTGCGCATGGGCACGAAGGGAATGACATTGCCGTCAGCCAGCTTCTCGGCATGGCTGCCGGTGGCCGTGAAGCCCAGCGCCTTGTAAAGCGGCACCCCCGGCAGGGTCGCCATCAGTTCCAGGCTTTTGAATCCCTCGGCCAGAGCCGCCTGTTCAGCCGTGCGCATCATCAGGCTGGCGATGCCGCGCCGGGCAAAGGCAGGATCGACAAAGAAGGCCCGGATCTTGGCTGCATCCACGGCCGGGTCCAGCAGTTCGGGTGACCGACCCGCCGCCTGATCCCCGCCGAACAAGGTACGCCGCCGGCTCCAGCCACCACAGGCGGCATAGCGGTCGCCGACCATGACCACAAAATAGGTGCCGTCGGCAATCAGCGTGCCGTCAATGCCGAAGATCGCCCTCAGGGAGCCGTCGATCTGGGCCGGGCTGTAATAGTCCCGGCTCAGATCCCGCACGGACCGTTCCAACAGCGCCTCCAGGGCCGGTCGATCGGCCGCACTGGCCAGACGCAGGATGGGTTCATCACTCATGGGCGGGGCGCATATCCTTCACATCCTTTGGCGTCACCGCGTCCTTGTAGCTGTTCCCGAAATGGGTCCGGACATAGTTGACGACGGCCGCCACCTGATCATCGCTGAGATAATGGAACGATGGCATGGCCCGCTGGCCGTTGACAATCATGTGGATAGGATAGGACCCGGCCTCCAGATTGGAATTGGCGGCCAGAGCCGGGTAGGTGCCGGCCCCGGTCGCCCCCTTGCCATCAGGCATGTGGCAACCCTGGCAGATGGCTTTATAGAGCTGCTCGCCATTCTGATAGGCGAAGCGGCGGGCATCGGCGAAGCCACTGGTCTGCGCATCCGTGCGCTGGGCCATGGCGGTACCGGCCGCCGGCCCCAGCAGGGCCAGCGACAGGGCGAAGGCGGAAAGGATGCGGGTGCGCATCGCGTCTCTCCTTAAGGACAAGGATGGTGCCGGCCCCCGGTCGTAACGGGGTCGGACGCTGTTCACGAACCGGGACGCGTGAAGATCATTTCTTCGTGATGCGCTGGTGCAGACGGCTGATGGCGTCCAGCGAGGATTGCACGGCCCCTTCCTGCCAGGCCGGCAGGTAGGAGACATGTTCACCCGCCAGCACCATGCGCCCGTCGATCTTGCACAGGTTCTGGTAATGCTCGGCCCGCGTCTTTTCCGTCCAGGACCCGAAACAGCCCAGCGTCCAGGGCACCCGGTGCCAGGCCACGGCCACGCCGTTATCGAATTCCTTCAGATATTGCGGGTGGATCTGCGCGCCGAATTCCAGGCACTTCTTGATCCGGTCCTCCGGCGCCATGGCCGTGAATTCATAGGCGAATGGCCCCCAGGGATAGGCGCCCAACAGCACGCCCTTGCCCTTGGACCCATACAGGCTGTTGGGATAGCCGATGACGGAGATGGGCAGGTCGGTATAGGTGATACCGCCATAGATCTCCTCATCCTGCTCCCAGAACCGGCGCTTGAACTGCAGGCCGACCTTGAACGCCGCTTCATAGGGAACGGCATTGATGGCCGCTTCCATCTCCGACGACACGTTCTTCTTGATCTGGGACAGGATCGACAGCGGGATGGTGCAGAAGCACCAGTCGGCCTTGGCCGTCTGGACCGCCCCGCCCTTCTGCGCGTCGACATAGCTGACGGTGACGCCGCCGCCATCCTGGGCGATCTCCGTCACCTTGGCATTGTAGGTGATCTTGTCCTTCACCTTTTCAGCCAGGGCGCGCGGACCGGCATCCATGCCGCCCACGGGCTGGAACAAAGCCGTCTGGAATTCATAGCCCGAGCCCGAACCGATGGACCGCCACAAACCGGACTGCATCAGTTGGGAGAAGCCGATGGGCTGTGACGGGACCGGCATGCCATTGGGCCCGCCGCCCGGATCCTTTTCGAAACCGCGGCGGTTGCTGGTCTCCGGATTGGCCGTGTAGGCATAGTTATCGTCCAGGGCGCCCCAGTCCTGCAGCGCTTCCAGCAGCTTTTCCTGGTCTTCCTTGGTGACATAGCCGTCCAGGCCGCCCTTGTGACCCAGCTTGGCCAGCAGTTCGGCGACATGGCCGTTGAAATCGGCCAGGACGTGGCGATAACGCTGCGGCTTGCCGCCGAACGCATCCTTGGAATGGACATAGGCGTTGTAATTGATCTGGAAGAACGGCTCCAGCGGCACGCCCAGCTCGTGGTAGTAATGCAGCACGCCGCGATGATGGTAGGGAATGCGCCAGGGGCCGGGATTCAGGTACAGGTCCTTGTCGAAACCCACCTTCTGGGTGAAGCCGCCCAGTTCGGTATAGGTATCGCCGCCACGCAGCGTCCAGGCGCGTCCACCCGGCCGGTCACGATATTCCAGCACCTTCACATTGTAGCCGGCCTTGCCCAATTCATAGGCCGCAACCAGCCCTGCCCAGCCGGCGCCTAAGATCAGGACCGAGGTGCCCTTGGGCGCACCGGACAGGTTGGGCGGGCCCTTGAATTCCGATTCCGCCGCATAACCCAGCGAGGTCGCCGCCTGATACATGACGGAACTGCCGGCCGCTGTGCCGATCATGGCCAGCAGCTCACGCCGGGTCATCCGGCCGCGCGGGGGCAAATTTGTTGTTGCAACCATCATCGCCTCTAAGGGGAGGGAAGCATCGGCACCGTCCCGCCTTCCTGCCCGCCGGGCCGGAGCGCGAATCGGAATCTGCCGGGAAACCGAAACCGGGCCGGCCCCTTCCGGTGGGCCGGCCCGGTTCATGCTCGGATACGCTTAGAAGGTCACGGTCAGGCGGACATAATAGGTGCCGCCATTGTAACCGAGCGGCGAGGTGTCAGGATAGACCTGACCCACGGCGTAACCGCCGCCCGCCAGGGCATCGACCTTGTCCGGATAATTGTCGAACAGGTTCTGCACACCAACCGCGATATTCATGTTCTCATACAGATCGTACGAGGCCTCGGCGTCGAACAGCCATTCCGACCCAAAGGTCTTGGCGTAGTTGGCCGTATCCGTCCACTTGCTGTAATAGCTGGCGCGACCCAGGATGGAGAAGGCGTCCAGCGTGTACTGTGCACTGAAATTGCCGCGATATTTCGGCAGCTGCTTTTCCAGGTCGGCCTTGCGCGTGTCGTCGATGACCGAGGCGTCACGATAGAGCACCTTGGTCTTGTTGTAGTTCATGGCCGCCGTCAGATCGACCTTGCCGTCACCGACCGGCACCGTGGTGTTGGCGACGAAGTCGATACCCTGGGTGCGGGTGTCAAACGCGTTGGTGAAGTAGTTGACGGCGCCCAGGGTGGAGGCACCGGGCACGCCCAGTGCTGCCAGCTTGACCTTGTCGGCAGCACTGGGGGTGAAGTCACCCGACAGCGCGATGCGGTCCTTCACCTTGATGTTGTAATAGTCCAGGGTGACGTTGATATCGGCCACATGGGCGACGATACCGCCGGCGAAGTTCGTGCTCTTTTCTTCCGACAGCGCCTTGGCGCCGAAATACTGGGCCACGGTGCTGGAAGCCGGATAGGTGCCGCGGGCGACCGGGTTGGAGGAGCCGGCCGGGAAATAGGTCTGCACCGAAGAGGTCTGCGACTGGCCCGGCGTCGGCGCGCGGAAGCCGGTATTGACCGAACCGCGAACAGCGAATTCGTCGGTAAAGTCGTAACGGCCGCTGACCTTCCAGTTGAAGGTCGAACCGAAATAGTCGAAATCCTCGTACCGGGCGGCGGCACCCACCGTGAACTGCTCGGTCACGTCGGTTTCGGTGTCGAGATAGAAGGCGATGTTGTCGCGCTTGAACTCGCCCGAATCCTCCGGACGGAAGCCCGGATAGCCGTTGGAGCCGATGGGCATGGCCGTCAGCTGCTTGGTGACGACATCGACGAAGGACACATACTTGCCGACCGTATAGGAGGCGGTGTCGCCGGGGCCGATCTCATACAATTCGCGGCGCAGTTCGGTACCGAAGGCCACGTTCATCGGGCTGGCCAGGCCGACCTCGACCGGATAGGCTAGGTCGATATTGATGTTCTCTTCTTCCTGGACCAGACGACCGACATAGAATTCCGTCGGGCTGTCGGGACCCATGGACGGATTCACGGTGTTCTTCAGGTCGTAATCGATCTGGCTGCGGCCGAAGGAGCCGCTGATATTGTAGGTCAGGCCGCTTTCCAGCTCATGCTTGAAACCGCCAACCAGCGAGGCATCCTTCACATCGCCATAGAAGCGCGGGGTGAAGCCCAGCGGGAACCATTCGACGAAGGAGAAGCCGTTCGGATCGCCGGCCACCGGCATGACGGGGCCGTTCACGGCGTGGGTGGACGATGGCGGACGGTAATAGAAGGAGCCGTTCGACTTGGAATGGCCGTAATTGCCGAACAGATAGATCGACTGCGTATCGGTCAGGTCAATGCCGGAATTGAAGAAGACGCGCTTGGCCTCGGCATCCGGGTCGCCCCAGTTCATGGCCAGGTCCTTCTTCGCGGTGGGCGCGCGCGGATCCTGGACACCACGGTTGGTCGGGTCGCCCTGCGTATATTCGGCCGACAGGTTGAAGAAGCCGTTGGGGCCCAGCGGCAGGCCGACATTGGCGGCCGCCTTCATATTGTCGCCGTCGCCTTCATAGGTGGAACCATATTGCAGCTGGGCCGAGCCGCCTTCCGACGCGTTCTTCAGCTGGAAATTCACCACACCGGCGATGGCGTCGGAACCATACTGGGCGGCGGCACCGTCGCGCAGCACTTCCACCTGCTTGATGGCGATGGACGGGATCTGCGACAGGTCGGACGCCTGGGCGCCGGCGGCCAGCGCACCACCCGACAGCTGCACCAGGGCCGAACGATGGCGACGCTTGCCATTGACCAGCACCAGCGTCTGGTCGGGCGGCAGGCCACGCAGCGTCGGCGGACGCACGAAGGTGGAACCGTCGGAAATGCCGTTACGGCTGACATTGAAGGACGGCACCAGGGTACGCAGAATGTCGTTGGTGTCCGTATAGGCCTGCTTTTCCAGGTCACCCGCCCCCAGCACGTCGATAGGCGCCAGGCTTTCGGTCGCGGTGCGGTTTGCGACGCGCGTACCGGTCACGATGATCTCTTCAATCTCGGCGGTTTCGGCGGCGGCCGGCATCGCCATCAGCGGCAGCAGGCTGGTCGTGCACAGAATGCCCAGAGCGGCTTTGCGCGCGAAAGCGCGGATGGCCGGCTTGCTGTTATTTACCTGCATGAGAGGTCCCCTGTTCAACTCGGTTGTTGCTTCTCCTCCTCGGCTGCGTTTCTTCCCGGATGATGGTCCCGTTTGCCGGGAGCCTTTCTCGGGGTCCGACCCCGCCGCCGGTTATCCGGTCGTGCGGGCCTCCGGCCCCTGTTCCGCCATCCGTCCCTACCCGAAAGCGGACGGCGGTTCGTTGAAATCGAAAGGGCCGGTGGTGGGCTTTCCCACGCCCCCGCCGGCCCTTTCGGTCACTTCTTGGCCTTGGCGGCCACCACTTCGATTTCCACCAGCATGCCCGGCACGACCAGGCTGGAAATCTGCACCGTGGAGCGGGCCGGCTTGTTGGGCTGCTCCGGTGTTCCGAAGAACTTCGTATAGCCGGCCATCATGCCGGCAAAATCCATCTTGCCTTCCTTGGCCGGGTCGCCGACCAGATAGACATGCATCAGGACCACATCGCCCATGGTCAGGCCCTGGGCCTTCAGCGTTTCCTGGATGCGGGTCAGGACATTGACCGTCTGCGTTTCGGTATCGCCGAACACTTCCGTGCTGCCGGCCGGCGCTTCCTTGTTCACCGCCGGCGGCGTCGTGCCGGACAGATAAATGATGTCGGACCCGGCCGGCACCACCACGGAGGAGGCAATCGGGAAATTCGGCACATCCGTCCGCTTGATCTCCCGGGCTTCTTCCTTGTTACAGGCCGTCAGCGCTGCGCACAGCACCAGCAGACCACCCAACCGCTTCAACATTGTTCCTCCTTGTTATCCTGTCGTTTCCGGTATCAGCCGCGCGCCGGCACGGGTGCGGGATGCACCAGCCAGACGCGGCGCCCATCATCCCATGAAACACCCGACAAGAGTTGCGATTGCGGACCGGATTCCGGCCGGGACGTCGGGCCGCTGGAACCGGTGCGGCCCTTGACGGAATGCGGCGGCACCGTCACCACCCTGACGACATTGCGGACAGCGACCCTTACGGCATGCTTTGACATGTCATCCTTCGCGTCTGTCGACGGGCGAGCACCAATGCGATCAGCATCGGAGGTGCATGGCGCCATTGCGGCGCAAAAGCACACATCACCCTGATACGGCGAAGCATTTCAGCAACTTCCGTGCCACGGCATTGCATGTGCTAAATCCAGGGGGAAAGCCAATAGCCCGATCGCCCGCCGCCCAATTCAAAGGCAGTTTGCAAATGAAAACGGGCATTTGCCCAGTATTGGGGCAGGCAACGTCCCCAAATTGGGCAACATGGTTTATAAAGGGTTAACGGAGAATCGTTCGGCAATGGCAATGCCGCAATTCCGGGCATCTCCGGGGGACCATTACGACCTTGGTCGAGGGTCCAGCCATCCGTGGGGCTGATATAGGCACAAGCTTACGTAACGTCAACCAGCCGTGTCGATGCCGTTTTCATTTTCTGTCCGCTCTGCGGCACGGCGCCATTTTCGGCCCCCCGGCACCTCCTGCGCCACGAAACGATAGCCCAGTGCCTTCAGGTCCTCCGCCCGCAGGGGTCGGCGGTGCCGGTCATCCAGGAACTGTTCCACCATCCGGCCGCCGGGCTGGCTGGTCCGCACTGCCAGGATCAGATGATAGCCGCCATCGTCAGGCAGGCGGACCACCGTGGCGCGCAGGGCCGCACGCGGGAAGCCGCGACGCAGCAGACGGGAGATGGTGGTCATCACCACGTCGTCGCAGTCCCCTTCCATGCCTGAGCCCAGCGTGCCCAGCACCTGCCAGACATCCTGCCGCTCCGTACGGTACAGAAGGTCGGCCACGACCTGGCGGTGGACCACCACGGCCATGCCCAAGGTCGCGTCGCCCGCCGCGGGCAGCCGGTCAGGGCCCCTCTCCGCCCCGCCTTCCCCGCCCAGGCTGGCGTGGCAGCCCGGGTCCCTGGGGCCATAGGTCTGGCAATAGGTTCGGTACTGCGGCAGGGGTTCCATCTCCCCATCCCAGGACAGGGCGGCTGACGCCGGGCTGTTCGCCGTCACAGCCAGGGCGATCAGGGCCAGCAGGGCCGTCAAGGGCGCCAGCCGTTGACGCCAGGTCGGTCGCAGCAGCCCCACCGGCAGGGCGCTGTTGTTCCAGCGTGGAGACGAAAGAAAAATAATGGTTAATGGGCCGATAACCAATATATGGTCGGCGAACCGCCGCCGAACGAAATATATATTTCGCCATATATCGTCAGATATTGACCATGTTGCGGCGCAATATTGCGGAAGCGAACAAGTCAATTCGATTGAAGTGGCCATTCTTCGGGCCCTTGGCAGCGTTTCCTCTGATCTTCAATGTAGGAATGCCACCGATATTCGCCACCTGAAAATTGCCATCAGGACAAATAAATAACCCGCCGACCCGTTTGCCGGTCGTTACCGGGACGGGGGCGGGTTCTGGGATAAGGTGCGGGATACCGTCGGGCACGCCGCCCTTGGCGAAAGAAGAACAGGGATCAGGCGCGGGCGCGCCAGCCGGGCGCCTCGGCATCCAGGATCTTTTCCAGTTGCAGGACGCGATCCTCCAGCCGGGCGGCGCGGTCGGACAGTTCAGCCGCCGCCCCATCCGACAGGCCACCGACACGCATGGCCCGCATCTGGGTCAGGTGCTTCATGACGATGGCGACGATCGGGATCAGCAGCGCCATCACCGGGATGATATAGGGCGAATTGAACATTTGTGTCGCCTTCGGCAAGGTCGGGATCAGGGGGACGGGCGTTCCAGGTCGCGGAACTGCCGGTTCAGATGGAATTCGGGGCTGGTGACATAGCGTTCCATCCCCGCCACGCGACGGTCGATATCGTCCAGCGCGCGGAAGCGGCGGCGCAGATCCACATCGCCCTCGGCCGCCTGGATATCAATCTCATGCCAGCGGCGCACATGTTTGGCGATGATGGCCACGATGGGGATCAGCAGCGCCAGAACGGGGATCATATAGGCGTTCATCGGCCTTCCCTGCGATTGGAGCGGACGGGGACGGGACGGGCGGGGGGCAGCCCCACCCTTACTTCTTTTCCAGGTCGCGGAACTGGCGATGCAGATCATATTCGCGCGACGCCACGAACCCTTCCAGCTTGCCGATGTCACGGTCCAGGTCGCGGAACTTGCCGCGCAGGCCCGACAGGGTCTGGTCCGGCTTGGTGGCGACATCGCGCCAGAACACTTCTTCCTCCCGGCTTTCATACAGCCCGGCAGGCCGTTCCTTCAGCAGCCACCACAGGATCGGGTAGCCGAACAGGAACACCGGCGGAAAGAAGAAGAAGCCGATGATGAAGCCCAGACGGACAATCCAGGCATCGACATTGGCATATTCGGCGATGCCGCCGCAGACGCCGGCGATCTTGCTGTCGGTGCGGCTACGCCACAGGCGGTACGGCGTGGAAGAGTAACTGCCCATGCTGTCCTCCATCGGCCCTTGGTGGTCGCCGGCCAGGCCGGCGGTACCACGCTTGTTCGAGCGGCAGCCGCCGCCCAACATGTTCGGCCCCAGGCCGAAATAGTCCGCCCAGCTCTGCTCCGGGCGCTTGCCGAAATATTCCTGTTCCCAGCTCCGGCCGGGGCCGCCGCCCCGGCGCGACCGGTAATGGTCGCGTCCGGGGAAGGGTGGCGGGGTGCCGGGCCCGTGACGATCGCTCATGCTTTCGCCCTCCAGCCCGGCGCCTCGGCATCCAGGATCTTTTCCAGCTGACGGATGCGGTCTTCCATCTTGTT
Organism: Hydrogenophaga intermedia; assembly: GCA_943371025.1. Taxonomy (GTDB): domain Bacteria; phylum Pseudomonadota; class Alphaproteobacteria; order Azospirillales; family Azospirillaceae; genus Niveispirillum. The sequence goes on along the minus strand of CALRTC020000028.1, from coordinate 16,785 downwards.
GGCGCTGTGCCACAGCTCCGACAGCATCTGCTCGTCATCGGCCGACAAGGTCTTGGCGATGCGCCAGCGCGTCACATAGTGGAAGATGATCCAGACGGGCGCCACGATCACCATGAAGATGATGGCGACGACGAATACTCCTTCAGGCATTGTTGCCCCCTTCTCCCAAGGCCCAGCCCAATAAGGGTGGCCCCCCTGCATTCCCCAGCGGGGGCACCCGGTAGCGGGTTACCCCTGCTGATCCCTGGCCGCCAGCCTGGCCTTGAGCGCCGCCAGTTCCGACTCCACCTTGGATTCGGCTTCCAGCTCGGCGATCTCCTCGTCCAGGCTCTTGGTACGGCCCATGCCCAGCACTTCCGACCGACCTTCCAGCACATCCAGATTACGCTCAACCTGCTCAAAGCGGGAGAAGGCATCGGTGATGCGGTCGTCATAAAGCTGGGTGCGGACCTTCAACCGGTTGGTGGCGGTTTTATGCCGCGCAATCAAGGCCTTTTCGCGGGTCTTGGCATCGGCCAGCTTCTGCTGGAGCGCGCCGATATCCTCGTTGGTCTTGGCCAGGGCCGCGTCCAGGCGGGACAGCTCGCCAGCCATCTGCTCGGCCGCTTCCGCCAGCTTGGCCTTGGTGACCAGGGCCCCCTTGGCCAGATCTTCGCGGTCCTTGGACAGCGCGAACTCTGCCTTGCGCTGCCAATCCTCCGACTCGCGGCGGATCTCGGCCAGGCGGCGTTCGATCTCCTTCTTCTCCGCGACGGTCTTGACGGCGGAGGTGCGGACCTCGACCAGGGTGTCTTCCATCTCCTGGATGATCAGGCGGACCAGCTTTTCGGGGTCCTCAGCGCGATCCAGGATGGCGTTGATGTTCGAATTGACGATGTCGCCGAGGCGGGAAAAGATGCCCATGTCGGGTTCTCCTTCAGGCAAGGGCAATGAAAAGGTTGCTCAAACCGGTGGCAACCGCAAGGATGATCCAGGCTTCAACCGGCACGGCCCGGAAATCCTCAAAGAGGTCCTGGAACATGCCGCCCGCGTGACGGGCGAAGAACCCGTCGGCGGACTTGGTGTAGCTGTTCGCCGGCTGATCGGCCATCCCGTTGTCGAAGGTGAAGTCGGTCATCGCTGGCTTCCTTGCGGTCTGTTGTATTCCCCGGTGTCGGGAACATAAGAGCAAGGGGCGTGCCAAGTGCCGCAGCAATCCCATCATTTATTATAAATCAATGGGTTAGAACTTTCAGCGCCATCAACCCGGCTCACAGCCAATGGGGCCGTTGCCATTGTTTGGCGATTCCCACCACTCGCTCGCCAAATCCGCCACCAGCCGTTATGATGCGCGTCAGCATCGACCGCGAAAGCCCCGAACCGCATGCCGCCCGCCGTCAGTCCCCCGTCGCTTATCGGTCAGGCCCCGTCCTTCCTGGGGCTGATGGAACATGTCTCGCAGGCCGCCCCGCTGAACCGCCCCACCCTGGTGATCGGGGAGCGCGGCACGGGCAAGGAACTGATCGCCGCCCGCCTGCACTACCTGTCGCCGCGCTGGGACAAGCCGTTCGTGAAGCTGAACTGTGCCGCACTCTCCGACACGCTGCTGGAGACGGAGCTGTTCGGGCACGAGGCCGGGTCCTTCACGGGGGCGGCCAAGCGCCATGTCGGCCGGTTTGAGCTGGCCGATGGCGGTACGCTGTTCCTGGACGAGATCGCGACGGCCACCCTGCGCGTGCAGGAGAAGATCCTGCGCGTCATCGAATATGGGGAATTCGAGCGGGTGGGCGGCAACACCACCATCCAGATCGATGTGCGCGTCGTGGGCGCCACCAATGCCGACCTGCCGCGCCTGGCCGACCAGGGCAAGTTCCGCGCCGACCTGCTGGATCGCCTGTCCTTCGACGTGGTCACCATTCCGCCCATGCGCGCCCGGCCGGAGGATATCCCCGTCCTGGCCGAGCATTTCGGGGTCGCCATGGTGCGCGAGCTGGGCCGCCCCTTCTTCCCCGGCTTTTCCACGGACGCCATGCAGCAGATGCTGGCCTATGACTGGCCGGGCAATGTGCGCGAACTGAAGAATGTGGTGGAACGGGCTGTCTATCGCGCCGCCGATCCGGAAGCGCCCATCACCGACATCCATTTCGACCCGTTCCAGTCGCCCTGGCGGCCCAAGCAGATGGCCATCTATGACGAGACGGGCCCCGCCCCGATCGTCTTCGCCGCCCCGCCGGTCCCGGCCGCCGGCGCGCCGACGCTTCCGCCCCCCGCACCAGCGGCAGCACCCGGCCCCGGCCTGCCCGAGGGGCCGTGCGATTTTCTGGGTCTGGTTGCGGATTATGAAAAGACGCTGCTGCGCAACGCCCTGGAACGCAACCAGTTCCATCAGAAGCGGGCGGCAAGCGATCTTGGCCTGAACTACCACCAGTTCCGGGGCTATCTGCGCAAATACGGCCTGCTGGAACGCCGCCACGGCCCGCGGGAGGCGGACGAGGGCGACGAGAGCGACGAGGGCTGATGCCCCCTTGCGTCAGCACGCCGCATGTCGGCGGCGGATCTGAAATCCTGTACAACGAATGATCAAAATCAATGCGTTGGATATGGTTTTGCCGCCACATCACAGTGTCGGCGGGTTTTGGCCTCCCTCTGCGACTTGCGAGTGACTTGCATTCATACTCGCGATGGCTTAGGCCGCTCATAGTGAAGGAGGTCGGCATGAAGCTGTCCAACATGCGCCGGGGCGACCAGGCCCGGATCCGTACCATCGACGCGTCTGACGCGCTGACCCGCAAGCTTCTGGAAATGGGGCTTGAGGAAGGCATGGACGTGACGCTGCTGCACGAGGGGCCGGTCGGCCGCGACCCCATCGCCATCCGTATCACCGGTGACCGGGTCATCGCGCTGCGTCGCCGCGACGCCGCCGCCATCGGTATCGAGCATAAAGCCTGAGCATCATGGCCAATCCACCGCTGATCGCCATCGCCGGCATGCCCAATTGCGGCAAGTCCGCCCTGTTCAATCGGCTGACCGGCAGCCGCCAGAAAGTGGCGAATTACGCGGGCGTGACGGTGGAGCGCAAGGAAGGCAGCTTCACCACCCCGGCGGGTCGCGCCTGCCGCCTGCTGGACCTGCCCGGCGCCTATTCCCTGCGCGCGCGCAGCCCGGACGAGGCGGTGACGCGTGACGCGCTGCTGGGACGGCTGGCTGATGTCGGCCGGCCCGACTTCCTGATCTGCGTGGCTGATGCCACGAACCTGAAGCTGCATCTGCGCTTCGCGCTGGAAGCCCGGGAACTGGGCGTGCCCATGATCCTGGCGCTCAACATGTTCGACATTGCCGAGCGCCGCAAATTCAGCATCGACCCGGTGGCACTGTCCCGTCTTCTGGGCATTCCCGTCATTCCGACGGTGGCCGTACGCGGTGGCCGGATGGAGGCGCTGCTGGCGGAAATCGACCGCCATCTGGCCGATCCGCCCGCCCCCGTGCCCGCGCCGGACTGGCACGAGCCGACAACATCGCAACTGCGCGGCCTGAACCGCAGGGTGATGGATCTGATGGATCAGGCCGGCATTGCCTATGGTGTGCCGCCCGTCACCACCTATGCCATCGACCGGCTGCTGCTGCATCCGGTTCTGGGTCTGCTGATCCTGGCCGGCCTGATGTTCTTCGTCTTCCAGTCGGTCTTCACCTGGTCGGAATGGCCGATGGACCAGATCGACGGGGCGGCGGCGGCCCTGGGTTCCTGGCTGACCGAACAATTACCGGAAGGCCTGTTCCGCAGCTTCCTGGTGGATGGGCTGGTGGCCGGCGTCGGATCGGTCATCGTCTTCCTGCCACAGATCCTGACGCTGTATTTCTTCATCCTGATCCTGGAAGACAGCGGCTACATGGCGCGGGCGGCTTTCCTGCTGGACCGGCTGATGGGTGGGGTGGGCCTGCATGGCAAGAGCTTCATCCCCCTGCTCTCCTCCTTCGCCTGCGCCATCCCCGGCGTCATGGCGGCCCGCACGATCGAGCACAAGCCCGACCGGCTGACCACCATCCTGCTGGCGCCGCTGATGACCTGTTCGGCCCGCATCCCGGTCTATACGCTGCTGATTGCCGCCTTCGTGCCCAACCGCGATATCGGGGGCGGGATCGGGCTGCAGGGGCTGGTCATGTTCGGCCTTTATATGGCGGCGCTGCTGTCGGGCCTGCTGGTCGCCTTCGTGCTGAAGCGCTTCGTCTATACCGAGCAGGTGGACAGTTTCGTTATGGAACTGCCGACCTACAAGATGCCGTCGCTGCACAATCTGGCGCTGGGCCTGTTTGAACGCGCCAAGATTTTCCTGCGTCGGGCCGGCGGCATCATCTTCGTCATCATGGTCGTCATCTGGGTCCTGTCGACCTTCGGCCCCAGCGGCGTGGCCGACAGCATCAACCACAGCTTTGCCGGCATCATCGGCATCACGCTGGCCCCCCTGTTCGCGCCCATCGGGTTCAGCTGGCAGATGGTGATCGCCCTGATCCCCGGCATGGCCGCGCGTGAGGTGGCGGTGGCCGTGCTGGGCACCGTGTACTCCATCGCGGCGGACAGCGAGGATGGGCTGGCCCAGGGGCTGGCGGCGACCCTGCAGAACAGCTGGACCCTGCCGGCCGCCATTTCCTTCCTGGTCTGGTACATCTTCGCCCCGCAATGCATCAGCACGCTGGCCGTCATCCGCCGCGAAACCAACAGCACCCGCTTCATGGCCGGCACCTTCGCCTATCTGCTGGTGCTGGCCTATGCGATGTCATTCATCGCCTATCACATCGCCGTGGCCGTGCTGGGCTGAACCCGGCCCCCCCTCAGGGCGCGTGCCCGTCCAGCAGCGCGTCAGGCAGTTCCATGGTGAACGGCCCGTCGGTCCAGAGCAGGACGCAGCGCACGGCCTTGCCCGGATAGATGCGGCGCAGGGCGGCGCGATAGGCGGCCATCTGCTGAAGATAGATGGCGGACACCTTGTCCACCTCCCGAGGCGGCGGGCGGTTGGTCTTGTAATCGACGATCCATACTGATTCTTCCGCCACGCACAGCCGGTCGATGCGGCCCGACAGGGCCCGGTCGCCGACCAGGCCGACCAGCGGCACCTCCGCCCGGCTGCCGGGCCCGAACAGCGGCGCAAAGGCCGGATCGGTCAGCACGCGCAGGGCTTCCGCCCCGATCTCCGCCTGCTGCGCCGGCGTCAGATTATGGGCGGGCCGCGCCAGCCACGCCGCCGCCACATCGGTCCAGCGCGCCGGTTCCGTCTCCGGCAGCACCTGCAACAACGTATGGATCAGGTTGCCGCGCTTGAAGCGCAGGCCGTCATCGCTGCCCAGGGGGGAGCGCAGGGCCGGTTCCGGCGCGTCCGGCTGCGACGGGGCCAGCGGCTTGGACGGGGACGGATCGCGCGGGGCCGCCACCAGGGCCCAGGCCGGCAGTTCCACGCCGCTTTCCGCCGCCGCCACAGCTGGCGGGGCGTCCGGCACGGGCGCCGTCTGTGGTTCATGCAGCAGCAGCCCTGTCCCGGCCCAGCCGGCCGGCGACAGCGTGGTGAAATCGAAGGGCTGCGGCTGGGCCAGCCCGTCCAGCGCCCCCTCGATCAGCCGGTACCAGGAACCGGCCCCGCCGGTCTTGCGCAACTGTTCCCAGCCGCAGACGATCAGCCGATCCTCTGCCCGGGTCAGGGCGACATAGAGCAGGCGGCGATATTCCTGATCGCGCCGGCGGTTGGCAACGGCCCGTCGCGCCTCGGCCGTCGCATCCTCCATCCCCCGGCGGGGAGTATAGAGCGGCAAGGGCGGGCCAGGATCGGTCAGCACCTCCCCCGTCAGGGGTTTCTCCGGCCACAGGATCTTGGGGCTCTTGTCCGGTTCGCGCATCGTGTCGGGCAGGAAGACGATGGGTGCCTGCAAGCCCTTCGATCCATGCACCGTCATGATGCGCACCTGGCCCGGCCCGTCGCCGCCGCCCGTATCCAATTCGCGCTTCACCTCCGCCTGCGACGCCTCCAGCCACTGCAGGAAGCCCTGCAGCGAGGCGACATGTTCGCGCTCGAACAGCAGACAGGCGGTCAGGAACTCCTCCAGCGGGTCCTGTGCCTCCGCCCCCAGCCTCGCCAGGATGGCGCGGCGGCCGGACCCCTTCGGATCGGGCGGGCAGGGCCGGGACAGGACACCGGCAAACAGCTCGTACGGCGCCCGGTAGTCCGTGTCGTTCAGGATGACGCGCAGATAATCCCAGGCCGCGAACAGCCTCTCATCACTCTTGGCCCGTTCCGTCAGCGCCGCCCACAGGCGCCCCGGCCGCCCGTGTGCCACCTGGAACAATTGCTCCTCATCCAGCCCGACCAGCGGTGATTTCAGCAGCACGGCCAGGTTCAGATCATCTTCGGGCAGGACCAGGAAGCGGGCCAGGGCCATCAGGTCCATCACGGCCAGCTGTTCGGTCAGGACCATGCGGTCCACGCCGGCCACGGGCACGTCGCGATCCTTCAGCGCGCGGACCAGGTGGCCCACGAACTGGTCGCGGCTGCGCACCAGCACCATGATGTCGCCGGGCCGCAGTGGCCGGTTGCGCGACACCAGCCGTTCGCCATCGGCCAGCCAGCGGGCGATCTGGTCGGCCATGGTGGCGGCCAGCCGGGCCACGGGCTTGTCCGCCTGTTCGGGCTTCAGCGGCAGCGACCAGGGGTCGGGATCGGTCGCGTCCTGCGGGCTGACCAGGGGCCAGATCTCCACCCGCCCCGCCATGCCGCGGCGATGGGGAATGTGCCGCACCTCCACCTCCGGTGCGGCGACACCATCGCGCGCCAGACCCGTGGCGAAGACCTTGTCCACCACCCGCAGCACGGCGCCCACGGACCGGAAGCTGGTCTGCAGGTCGACAACGCGCCAGGTGCGCAGGGCGGCATTCACCTTGGCATCGAAATGCCCGCGCATGCGGGCGAATTCGGCCGGGTCCGCGCGCTGGAAACTGAAGATCGACTGCTTGTCGTCGCCCACCACGAACAGGGTGCGCACCCGGTCGTCACGCGCGCCCAGACCGGCGAAGAATTCCTCTGCAATGGCGGAAACAACGGCCCATTGTTCGGGATTGGTGTCCTGCGCCTCGTCGATCAGCACATGGTCCAGGCCGCCATCCAGTTTGAACAGCACCCAGGCGCAGGCATCCGCCCCCGCCCCGCCCGACAGCAGGTCGGACGCCGCCAGGATCAGATCGTCGAAATCCAGCAGGCCGCGCGCATCCTTCAGCCGCTGATAGCGGCCCAGCAGCGCCTCCCCCAGGGCCAGCAGGGCAGCGGTATGGGTGGCAACGGCGACACGACGACGCTCCTGCGTCACCGCGACCAGCCGCGCCGCCTCCCGCTGCAAGATCTCCAGCGCCATCGGATCAGCCTCCGACGGCTTCTTGGTCATCAGCACCTTGCGCGGGTCCCCGTCTCCCGTCAGGTACAGCGACAGATAGTCGGCCCAGCCCTTCAGCCGCCGCGTCGCATCCGCATCCAGCCAGGCCTGGATGCCGATGCCGCGTTCCACGTCACCTTTAAGACCCGTGGCCAGCGTGGCGCAGGCCCGGCGCAGGCCCATCTCGTCCAGACTGTCGCTGGCACAGGCGCGGGCCAGCACGGACAGGTCCGTCTCCTCCGCCGCCACGCCCAGCCCGGCGCGCAGCGCCCCGATGGCAGCTTCCAGCCCGCCCTGGGCATCCAGGATGCGCTTCAGCCGACCACGCTCCGCTGTCAGGCTGGCCAGCAGGTCGTTGAATTCATCCTCCGCGACGGCACTGGTCAACAGCTCCACAGAGCGGGCCAGAACTCCATCGGGTTCGTAACGACCAGCCAGAAGGACTGATTGTTTCGCTTCGGCAAGTAACTCTTCGGCCGTGCGGTCGTCCATCACCTCGAAATTGGGGGCCAGCCCGGCTTCCAGCGGGAAGCGGCGCAGCAGCGATTGGCAGAAGGCATGGATGGTCTGGATCTTCATGCCGCCGGCCGTGTCCAGCACCCGTGCGAACAGGCGGCGGGCCCCTGTCACCTCAGCCCGTGAGGGTTCGTGCCCCGTCAACGCGGCCAGATTGGCGCGCAGCCGTTCCTCGTCCGCCACCGCCCAGACGGACAGGCGTTCCGCGATGCGGTTGGCCATCTCTGCGGCGGCGGCCTTGGTGAAGGTCAGGCAGAGGATGCGCGACGGGTCCGTGCCGGCCAGCATCAGGCGCAGCACCCGGTCGGTCAGCACCTTGGTCTTGCCCGTGCCGGCCGACGCCCCCACCCAGACCGAACTTTCCGGGTCGGAGGCCAGGCGTTGCAGCACATTGGGATCGGTGGGGCGGATCGGGGCCGCTTGCATCTGGGTCATGGTGGGCAGATTACAGGGCGCCGCGGGTGCGGGTCCAGGATCAAGCAGCCTGATCTGGGTTCGATGCTCTCCGGGCTTTTTCCCGTCCTCATTGTGCCGTATCCTGTCTTCCCCTTGATCGCGGCCCTTTCACGGAGGCGCCATGGACACGGTACGCTGGCTTGCCTCGGCGCCCAATCGGGCGGCCTTGCGCGTGACCCTGGTCTTCGTTGCCGTGTCGACGCTGTGGATCGTCTTCTCCGACCGCACGGCGGGGGCGATGTTCGGCGATGCCACTGAACTGTCGGCCTTCCAGACCGCCAAGGGTCTGTTCTATGTGGGGGTCACCGGCCTGATTCTGTTCCTGTCGGTACGTGTCCTGGTCGGGCAGTTGGCCGACCGCACCGCCGATGCGTTGCGCGCGCGGGAGGCCGCGGCAGAGGCTCTGCGCCAGGCCAATATGGAAAGCCGGGCGCTGGAACGGGCAAAAAGCCAGTTCCTGTCGTCGGTCAGTCACGAACTGCGCACACCGCTCAACGCGGTCATCGGTTTTGCCGACATGCTGCGCGACCCGGCCCTGCCAATGAATGCGGACCGCGTGCGCGACTATGCCGGCGAGATCGCGCAGGCCGGCCAGAACCTGCTGGAACTGGTGGAAGGCATCGTCGCCTGTGCAGAGGCGGAGGCCGGCCAGACCCTGATCCCAGAACCGCTGAACCTGCGGGAGGAAGTGGCGCGCGTGGCCGGACAGGCGCGCGTACGCGCCCAGCAGAGCCGCACGGCCGTGGATAACCAGGTACCCGATGGGCTGCTGGTCAAGGCCGACCCGACGGCCCTGCAACAGATCCTGTTTGCGCTGCTGGATAATGCCGTCAGCCACACGCCCGAACATTCACATGTCCGGATCGAGGGCAGGCGCGATGAGGGGCAGGTGGTGGTCACCGTCGCCGATGACGGGCCCGGCCTGCCGCCGGAGGTGGTGGCCGGCATGGGACGCCCCTTCCTGCGCGCTGGTGATCCCCTGACGGCAGGGGCGGGCGGCCTGGGGCTGGGGCTCTATCTCGCCACCCTGCTGGCCAGCCGGCATGGTGGCCGGCTCTGGGCCCAGGCGCGCGATGGCGGCACCCAGATCAGCTTCGCCCTGCCGGCCGCGTAGTATCAAGGGTCATGAATCATGACCCTTGATAGTCGCATTTTCCCTCAAACGCCGGGCGCCGCCATCCGGCGGCTTGTCTTACGCGGGCACGAGCCCGCGGGCCAGCGGTCGCTGGCCTCCAAGGGTCCTCTCACGTCGCGTAGCGGGGGCTGGTACGCAGCGCCAGCCCGACACCCATGCCCACGATGCTGAAGGCCACCACGTACCAGGCGGGCGCCAGGGCGCTGACCTGCATCATCATGGTCACGGCAATGGGCGTCAGCCCGCCGAACACCGCATAGGCCAGATTGTAGGAGGCGGAAAGGCCGCTGAACCGGACCGACGCCGGGAAGGCATGCACCATGACATGGGGCACGGCGCCGATGACCCCGACTGACAGGCCCGTCAGCCCATACACGGGGAACAGCCAGGCCGGATCGACACGCAAGGTCAGGAACAGCACCAGTGCCATGCCGCCCAGCAACGGGCTGAAGAACAGGAAGAAACGGGCACCGCCGATCCGGTCGATGATCAGGCCCGACAGGATGCAGCCGATCGACAGGAAGAAGGTGGCCACACTGTTGGCCTTCAGCGCCGTAGCCGCATCAATCCCATAGGCCTTCTGCAGGATGGACGGCGTCATCAGGATCATGACGATGATCCCCGCCGACAGCAGGCCGGTCAGCGCCATGGAAATGGCGACCCCCCGCCCATGCTGACGCATGACGATGCGCAGCGGCATTTCATCCGACAAGGCCTCGCGTTCCTGCAGGGCCTTGAAGACAGGCGTTTCTTCCAGCCAGCGGCGCAGATAGACGGAAATCAGGCCGAAGACCCCGCCCAGCAGGAACGGGAAGCGCCAGGCATGGTCCAGAATGTCGACCGGACTGAAAACCATGTTCAGGCCAGTGGCGGCGAGGGAGCCCAGCAGGATACCGATGGTCAGGCCGCAGGTGACCGCCCCGCAGGCCAGTCCCACCCGGCCCGGCGGCACATGTTCTGCCACGAAGACCCAGGCGCCCGGCACTTCGCCGCCGATGGCCGCCCCCTGCAAGACGCGCAGCCCCAGCAGCGCCATCGGTGCCAGCAGCCCGATCTGGGCGAAGGTCGGCAACAGACCCATGCCGAGCGTCGACAGGGCCATCATCAGGATCGACAGGGTAAACATGCGCTTGCGGCCCAGCCGGTCGCCGAAATGCGCCATGATGATCCCGCCCAGCGGCCGGGCCAGATACCCCGCCGCGAACACGCCGAAGGTCTGCAGCTGCTTCACCCAGTCCGGCAGTTCAGGTGGAAAGAACAGCTGCCCGATGACGGTGGCGAAATAGACGAAGATGATGAAATCATAGAATTCCAGCGCCCCACCCAGGGAGGCCAGCGCCAGGGTGCGGACATCCTGGCGGGACATGGAATGCGGCGTGTCCATCAATACTTGGCCTCCCTGACGCGTTTTCGACGGGCCCGGCCGGCCGGTACCCGTTGCTTTGCATGCAGAGCGACGGATAACCCGGCAACCATGGGGCAGCAAGGCCCATCCATCACGCGGCCGTCAGGCGTGCCTCCACCAGCGCTCCCAGCCGGCTCAGCGGCACATTGCCCGTCATCACCAGGGCATCGTTGAAGCGGCGGAAATCAAAGCGGCTGCCCAGCTTGGCCTTCAGATCGTCGCGCACGCGGTTGATCTGGGTGTGGCCGATCTTGTAGGCACAGGCCTGACCCGGCCAGGAACAGTAACGGTCGACCTCTGCCGTGACCTGGGCTGCGGTCGAGCCGTTATTCGTAACGAACCAGTTGATGGCCTGATCGCGGGTCCAGCGCTTGGCATGCAGGCCCGTATCCACCACCAGCCGGCAGGCACGGAAGGCCATGGATTGCAGATAGCCCAGCTGCCCCAGCGGATTGTCCTGATAGACGCCCAGCTCGTCGGCCAGCTGTTCGGCATAAAGGGCCCAGCCCTCGGTATAGGCGCTGTAGGCTAGCAGGCTGCGGATCAGCGGCAGTTTATAGCTGTATTCACCCTGCCAGACATGGCCGGGGATGCCTTCATGATAGGTCAAGGTGGGCAGGGAATGGCGCGGCCAGATCGACAGGTCACGCAGGTTGATATAATAGCTGCCGGGCTGCTTGCCATCCATGGACCCGGCACTGGCATAGCCGCCGGGGGAGCCCGCCTCGATGGCAACAGGTACACGCTTGACCACCAGATTGCCGGGCACCAGCTGGGTGAAGGCGTCGGGCATGCGCTTGCGGATGCCATCGACCAACCCGTTCAGATAGGCCAGCAGGTCGGCCCGGCCCTTGTCGGAATTCTCGAACAGGTTCTTGGGGTCACGGCCCAGGGCGGCCATGCGCTCGCCCACCGTGCCCTGGGTCAATCCCTGGGCACGCAGCAGCGGCTCCATGCGGGCCTGCAGCTGGGCCAGCTGTTCCAGCCCCATGGCATGGACCTGATCCGGCGGCAGCTTGGTCGTGGTGGCCGCGCTGAGGGCCCAGGCATAATAGGCCTCCCCCTGCGGCAGGGCCCAGACGCCGGCATCGCTGCGCGCCGTCTGCCGCTGCCGTTCCAGCTCCGCCAATTGCGCGCGCAGGGCCGGCAGCACCTTCTGTTCGGCGATGGTGGCGGCCTCACCCGGCTTGCCCAGACCCAGCTTGCCGGCGGCTTCGGTGTAATGACCGACGATTTCCCACTGCGCCACGGGCTGGGCCAGGGCGGCCTTCATCTGGCCGATGGCCTTGTCCAGCAGGAAATCCGGCATGCTGATGCCCTGGCCTGCCTCCTGCCGCAGACGCTCGGTTTCATCCGTCAGGCAGGTGGCATAGGCCGACAAGCGCTGCAGATAGCTATCGGCGTCGGGCTTGGCCTCAATCTTATGCTGGCTGGTCATGAAGTCGGGCACCTCGACAAAGGCGCCGACATTCTGGGCCACCGCATAGGGGCTGTTGCGATAGGAATAGCTCTGATTAAGCAGTGCCATGTCGCCGAACCGGAACCTGTGCCCCTCCGCCGACAGTTCCAGCGAGGCCTGGGCCACATCCAGATTGGCCTGCATGTCGGACGGCAGGCCTGTGCGATCCAGCCCCTTCACCGCGGCCAGCTGCTTCACGACCACCTTGCGATGCGCCTCGATCCCGGCCAGGGACCGGTCGGCCAGCATGGCACGCGCACCGGCATGCCGGTCCTTATCCAGCCCCAGCTGGGTGGTGTTTTCCGGATAGCGGGTCAGCAGGTCATCGGTCAGCCCGTCCAGGAAGCGCGCGGCCGCATCGGCAGCAGCGAAAGCCGGTCCCTTCGGCAGGGCCACCAGGGCGATCCCGGCAGCACCCCCCATCAGCACCTGTCGACGGTCAAGGGCGGTCTGGGCGGACAGGGCCTTGGCGGCCTGGATCTTCTGCAGCATGGAGCCTTCGCATCAGGGGGGAGGGATAAGCGGCGGCATTATGCAGGAAAACCCCACCTGTCCGTCCAGGGGCATGGGGGGACGATTTTGTAACGATCTGTAACAGGGGGCGGGAGCAACTGCCGGCATGCAGGGATTTCTGCCCGGGCCGCTGCCGGATATCGCCATGCCGTCCCGCAAAGACCGGGTCAAGGGGACCAGGCTGACAGCAATAGTCATTCCGATATGGAAACAAGTGAACCCCGGTTCCGGCTTCCAGATTGGCCGGGCTCCTGCTACCGTGCGGCCGGCCATGGGCGGATCATTGGGCGCGGGTCGAGAGGAGATCGCTTTTGGCACAGTCTGTGTTTGATCGTGAACCGCAGTATCTTTCGCGGCTGAGCCGCGCGGCCGCGTTCATCACTCCCGACCGGGTCGTCCACCCACCATCATGGTTGGGTCATATCCCGTTCGCGTTCTGGATTGTCGATGCGCTGCGCCCGGCAGTCCTGGTGGAGTTGGGAACCCATAGTGGCAATTCCTACTCCGCCTTCTGCCAGGCCGTACAGGCGCTGGGGATATCGACGGCGTGCCATGCGGTTGATACCTGGGCCGGCGATCCGCAGGCCGGTCTTTATGGACCCGAGGTGCGGGCTGATCTGGCCGCCCATCACGATCCGCGATATGGCGCCTTCTCGCGGCTGATGCAGATGCATTTCGACGAGGCGCTGCCGCATTTCGCCGATGGGTCCATCGACCTGCTGCACATTGACGGGCTTCATACCTATGAGGCCGTGCGCCATGATTTCGAGACCTGGCTGCCGAAGATGAGCCGGCGCGGGGTCATCCTTTTCCATGATATCAATGTGCACCAGCCCGGCTTTGGCGTCTGGAAACTGTGGGCAGAAATCACCGTCGGGCGACCGCATTTCACCTTCCTGCACGCCCATGGACTGGGTGTGCTGGCGGTCGGCGACGATCTTGACGACGACCTGCGGTGGCTGTTTTCCCAGCAGGCCGATGACGATATGGCCAGTGAACAGGTCCGCGGCTTCTTTGCCAGGCTGGGCGATGGCATCACGGATGGATACCTGTCCCGGGAACGGGAGCGAGTGATCCAGGCGCTGGAACACACCATCCAGAGCCAGAAGGATGGCATCCGGGCGCTGGAAACCGCGTTGAACGGGCGGGACCGGCAGGTCGCGGCCCTGACCAACGCGCAAGAGGAGGAGCGGCGGCGGCAGCGGGCGGAACTCACCGCTCTGCAAGGCCGCCTGCAGGATACCAGCAGCAAGCTGGCGACCCACATTGCCATGGTTCACGATCGCGATCAGGCCATACGTGATCGCGACCAGCAGATCATCGCCTTCGTTCAATCAACCTCCTGGCGATTGACACGACCGGTCCGCGCCGTGCGCCGCCTGCTGGACCGGGTCGGGCGATCGGCCCGACGCCTGTTGCCGGAGCGGGCGATGATCTACCGGCCGGCAGTGATCCATCACCTGACCATCCGGCAGGCACGGGAAATGACCGTCGGTCCCGCCGGACCGGAGGGGCTCCCCTGCGAGAGCACAGGCGACGCACCACAGCTGCTCCTGGGCTCCAGCCAGCAGCGGGCCCCGCGTGGATGGTGCCTGCTTTCCTTCACGGTGGCCAAGGCTTCGGGGACGCTGCTGCCGATGCTGCGCTTCGATACCGGCGACGGCTTCGGCGAGCAGAGTGCTTTTGCATTGCCGGCTGTGCGGGATGGCCGTCTGGAACAGTTGCTGGTGCTGCCGCGCGACATTGTGGGGCTGCGGCTGGAACCGACCATCGGGTCGGCCCGCTTCCAACTCGCCAGGCTCCAGATCCGTGAGATCAGCAAGCTCGAAGCGCTTTATCATCTGATCCGCCATTATGGGCGCGACTGGCGCCGGCAGTGGCAATCCTTGCGTTCCACCGGCCAGGACATTGCCGGTCGGGAGCGGACGCCTTTGGCGCTGCGCGCGCGGGTGCCGGGTTCCTATGATCGCTGGGTTGCCCTGTACGACACCCTGCATGAGTGGGATCGGGCGGCGATCCGGGCGCAGGTGCGGTCGCTGACTGAGCTGCCGGTCATTTCCGTTGTGATGCCGGTCTACAACCCGCCCGTTGATCATCTGCGTCAGGCACTGGACGCGGTGGTCGGGCAGTTGTACCCCCATTGGGAATTGTGCATCACCGACGATGCCTCGACCGATCCGGCGGTGAAGACGCTTCTCAGCGATTATGCGGCACGGGATCGACGGATCAAGCTGGCCTTCAGGCCCACCAATGGCAATATTTCAGCCGCGTCGAACACCGCACTGGCCATGGCGACCGGGGCGTTTGTCGCCCTGATGGACCATGATGACATCATGCCTCCCCACGCGCTGTACCGGGTCGCGGTGGAGATCAAAAGGTATCCCCAGGCCGATATCCTCTATTCGGACGAGGATAAGATCGACGCCGACAACCGCCGCTATGGCGCCTATTTCAAATCGGATTGGAACCCCGATCTGCTGCTTGGCCAGAACATGGTCAGCCATCTGGGGGTCTACCGGACCGACCTGCTGCGCACCATCGGCGGCTTCCGGGAAGGGTACGAGGGCAGCCAGGATTACGATCTGGTTCTACGCGCGTCGGAACGGACCTCCGCCGACCGTATCCGCCACATTCCAGAGATCCTTTATCACTGGCGGGTGTTCCAGGGATCGGCATCCTTCTCCAGCACGGCATTGCTCCGGGCGGTTGCCGCTGCACGGCGGGCCGTCCAGGATCACCTGGACCGGACCGGAATTGTCGCGAAGGCCGAACCGGTCCCCGGCATGGAATGGTTCACCCGGGTCGTCCGTCAGCTGCCGGTCCCGGCCCCGCATGTGACCTTGATTATCCCGACGCGGGACAAGATCGATCTTTTGCGCCCCTGTATCGACGGTCTGTTACAGAAGACCGACTATCCGGCCTTTGACATCCTCATCGTCGACAATGGCAGCCGGGAGCCTGAAACGCTGGAATATTTCGTAAGTCTGGCGGCCGATCCACGGGTGCGGGTTGTGCCCTATGACCTGCCTTTCAATTACTCCGCCATCAATAATCACGCTGTCGCCCTGGCTAAGGGCGATCTGATCGGATTGATCAATAACGATACCAAAGTCATCCATCCCGATTGGCTGTCGGAAATGGTCTCCCATGCCATTAGACCGGACGTGGGCGTCGTCGGGGCGAAGCTCTATTACGCGGATGGACGAATTCAGCATGCGGGGGTCGTCACCGGGGTCCTGGGTGTCGCCAATCATCATTTCAAGTTTGCCGATCGGCATGATCCGGGCTATTTCGGGCGGCTGAAACTGGTGCAGGAACTCTCCTGCGTCACCGGCGCCTGCATGGTGATGCAGAAATCTGTCTTTCAGCAGGTGGGCGGCCTGGATGCGGATAATCTGGCGGTCAGCTTCAACGATGTCGACCTTTGCCTGCGTATCCGCGAGGCGGGTTATCGCGTGATCTGGACGCCGTTCGCGGAACTGTACCACCTGGAATCTATGTCCCGTGGGGCGCCCACGCAACCAGATCAGTTCGAGATCTTCATGCGGGAAATCGCCTACATGAAGCAACGCTGGGCCGGCATCCTGGATGCGGACCCTTTCTACAATCCGAACCTGACCCTGGATGACGTCAACTTCTCCCTGGCCTTTCCGCCCCGGGGCTCCCACGCCTGGTAAAGCCGGGGGCGGAGGCCGCCGCGGGGTTTCAGGTGACACGGGCCCGGAAAGGCAAAACGCCGCTAGACCATTGATCTAGCAGCGTTTTGTTGGATGCGGGGGCAGGATTTGAACCTGCGGCCTTCAGGTTATGAGCCTGACGAGCTACCGGGCTGCTCCACCCCGCGTCAGACCGGCGTTGAGCCGGTGGAAAAGGGAACGCCGCCCATTGTGGGCGGCGTTGGTGTTGTTGGATTTC